>NZ_JBVJMQ010000003.1:0-365452 GCF_055584105.1 Kribbella sp. NPDC104218 | reverse complement strand
ACGCCCCCCCCCCCCCCCCCCCCCCCCCACCCCCCCCCCCCCCCCCCCCCCCCCCCCCACCCCCCCCCCCCCCCCCCGACCCGTGGTTCGGCGGGGTTTCAGTACTGCGAGTCTCGTATGATCGGCGCATGCGGGCTCGCAACCAGGAACGGAAACAAGGCGGTCGACCGCGGGACGGGCGGGTGGACGACGCCATCCGGACGGCGGTCCAGGAGCTGTTGGCCGAGGTCGGATACGCGCGGCTGTCGGTGGATCAGGTGGCGGCGAGGGCCGGGGTTGGGAAGGCCGCGATCTACCGGCGGCATGCCAGCAAACAGGAGATGATCTTCGACGTCCTGCTGCCGAACCAGTTCCTCGCCGAGGCACCGGACCACGGGTCACTACGGGCCGATCTGGCCGCGGTACTGAGCGAAGTCGTCGCCGGTATGACCGCTCCGCCGCCTGGCGCCATCGCCGGGCTACTGGCCGATATCCATGCCGACGCGGCCCTCCTGGAGCGGTTCGACGGCAACTACCTCCCGTCTCAGCGCCAGACCCTCGACGAGATCCTGGACCGCGCCGAGGCCCGCGGCGAACTCGCCGTCCGCCCCGACACCGCCGCCCTCAACGCCGTCCTCGTCGGCCCCATCTTCGCCTGGCTCTTCCTGCTCTCCGAAGCCCCCGACCAGCTCCCCACCCTCACCTCAACCCTCCTGGAAACAGCCCTAACTCTCACCCGCCCCCCAAGCTGAAAGCGCCGGCTTTATCCGAGGTAGTCCGCGAAGGTGGTTGATCCCCAGGGCGGGCCGTCGACCAGCGCCGCGCCGCCCCGGTAGGCGTTGAAGCTGCGCCCAGCCAGGCGCAGCCGCAGAACCGGACGCCGCGATCCCCGGGCGGCCGCCCATTCCCGCGCGAGGTCCGCGACGGCCTTCTGCTCCGGACCGCCGACGTCCGGCACCCGCCCGTCGACCGGATGGGCAGCAAGCTCGGTCAGGCGCCGGGCAACGTCCTGGACGGCGATCGGCTGCAAGGTGACCGCGGGCGCGAGGATCGCCGGGAACTTCAGGCCGAAGATCCGGTCGAGCAGAGTGTGGAACTGCGTCGCCCGCAGGATCGTGGACGGCGCCTCGCGCGCGGCGAGCAGCCGCTCGACCTCGAGCTTCGTCCGGTAGTACGACAACGGGATCCGGTCAATGCCGACGATCGACATGAAGACGATGTGCGTCGCCGGCGCGGCGTCCAGCAAGGTCCGCGCCTGCTGGAGGTCTCGGCGTCCGAGGCCGGTCGCAAGGTGGAAGATCAGCTCGGCGCCGGCGACGGCCTTTCTGACACCCGCACCGGTCATCAGATCGCCGGTGACCACTCCGGCGCCGGTCGTGCGGCTGAGGACGCGGACCGAGTGACCGGCGGCGCGCAGGTGCTCGACGGTGGGCCGCCCGAGTGCACCGGTACCGCCGGTCACGAGAATGTTTGTCACTCGATGTCCTCTCGGGCTGGACGTCGTCCGCGGTGCAGCGCGACGATCCCGCTGCTGAGGTTGCGGTACTGCACATCGGACCAGCCGCTTCGCGTGATCAACTGCGCGAGGCGGACTTGGTCCGGCCAGTCGAGGACCGACTCCGCCAGGTAACCGTATGCCGCCGGGTCGGAGGAGGCGACCCGCCCTAGGAGCGGGAGTGCGAAGCGGACGACGCCTTGGTGGCCGGCGCGCAGTACGCGCGAGGTCGGGGTCGAGAACTCGGCGACCACCAGGCGACCTCCCGGGCGGCAGACTCGGCGCAGCTCGGTGAGGGCTAGTTCGGTGGCGCCGATGTTGCGTAGGCCGAAGGTGATCGTCACGGCGTCGAAGTGCGCGTCCGGGAATGGCAGGTCGTGGGCGCCGGCCTCGACGAACGTCAGGCCCGGATGACGGCGTCTGCCCTCGGCGACCATCCCGGACGACGGGTCCACGGCCACCACCTCTGCGCCAGCGACCAGTAGTGGTGCTGCGGACGCGCCGGTGCCGGCGGCGACGTCCAGGATGCGCTCGCCTGGTCGGGGCGCGATCGCTCTGGTCGTCGCCTGGCGCCACCGGGCCACATAGCCACCGGTCATCAGCAGGTTGAGCAGGTCGTAGCGCCGCGCCACTCGGTCGAACATCGCGGTGACGTCACCGGGCTGCTTGTCCAGCCCCGGTCGCTCACCGGGCCGGCTCATCCGCGCACCTCGGCCAACGGCCGGCCGATGTCCCGGTGCCGACGCCAGTAGTCAACCGTCACCACCAGCAGCAACGGCCCCCAGAGCACATGCGTCAGCAGACCCACCGCCGCCAGACCCTCCCACCACGGAGAGGTGAACTGCACGTGGTCCCCGCGCAGCCAACGGACGCCGTCGCTGATCCAGAGCACCGACAACGCCGTACCGCCTGCCGCGGCGACGGCGGACACCACCCGCGGCCGAACCGGGCGTCCGCCGACCAACGGCACCCACCGCGGCAACCGCTCCCCCCAGGGCTCGACCAGCCCGACAGTGAGGAACGCGAGCACCTCGACCAGGACGATCAGACCCAGCGTGTACGGCACCGCCCACCACACCCACGGCGGCGCATGCGGATCGACCATGCCCATCCCGAACCCGAAAGCGAACGGCAACCGCCACAACGCCGTCGGCAGGATCATCCACGGCACCGCCCACGCGCACCGCGTCACCCACACCCCCGCCGCCCGCGGCGGCTCCGTCCCGATCACCATACCAAACAGTATAGTCTGGACGCCGCTTCCCCACTCGTCACGGCCGGCTGCCGACAGCTCCGAGCCAGGCTTGTTCCCACTGGCGAGTCAACGACGGATAGATGATCAAGTACCGGAACGGCGCGATGGCGGCCATGTAGACGCGACCGAAAACACCGTTCGGCCTGACAAGGGCTGCCATCCGCAGCTCGTATCCGCCATCGTCCGTCGCAACCCAGCCCAGATGCATGATGTCGTGAACCGTCTTGTTGGCCAGCTCGCGAGCAGCTTCGGTTTCGAGCTGGTAGACCTCGGCGAACGGGTCGGAGCAGGGCGTGGCCCTGGCGACCGTCCGCGCCAGGTCGGACGGGAGGCGGTCACGCAGCGAGCCGACTCGCTGATCGAGCCCGGCCTCGGCGTCATCCCAGCCGAGCAGCGCCCCGAGCTTCCAGCGGACGGCGAACAGGAACCTGACCGCCATGGGATCCGTCCGGTTGTCGTACGCCGCCTTCAGCGCGTCGATCATCACGGGAAAGTCGCCGGGCCCGGCGCCTGGAGCGCGAAACGACCACACATCCTCGATCCGGAAGTCGCCCGCGAATTCGTGGATCCGCCACGGCTGCTCGGTATGAGCGGACTTCGGGATACGCATCGTCGTCCACCTCGCTCTGGGGTCACACTCTGTTTCGGAACTTCTAGTTTCAGTACCACTAGTTCCGCATCATGCCCGCTCCCCCGGCCCGACCACAAGCCCCTCGCCCGCGTGACACCGGCCACTCCGTACCACGCGGTATGGTCTGTCGTGCGGCCGCAACGGCCGGCCTACCCTGTGGTCCCGTCCGTGACGGGCCCTGATCGATCGAGGAGCGATGGCGAGCAAGCGGGACTGGCTGGACGCGGGATTGACGATCCTCGCCGAGGAGGGCGCGCCGGCGCTGACGATCGAGCGTCTCGTCGGCATGCTCGGCCTGAGCAAGGGGTCCTTCTACCATCACTTCGGCAGCATGCCGGGCTACAAGACGGCGCTGCTGGATCTGTACGAGCAGGAGTTCACCAGCCGTTTCGTCGAGGCGGTGGACGACGCCCAGGCCACCCCGCGGGCCCGGCTGGACGCCCTGGTGGCCCTGGTCCTGAACGATCGCAGAACCGATCCCGAGGTCGCCGTCCGCGCCTGGGCCATGCAGGACGCCGAGGCCGGCGAGGTCCAGCGCCGGATCGACAACACCCGCATGAAGTACCTGCGGGATCAATGGCAGCAGCACACCGGAGACGCGGCCGAGGCCAAGCTGATGAGCCAGCTGCTCTACCTGTCCCTCATCGGCGCCTTCCACGTGGTGCCGCCGATCAAGGGACGGGCCCTGCGCCAGCTGTTCGAGTTCGCGATGAACGAGATCCCCGCCCGGTCGCCGAAGACTCCCTGACCGGCTCGACCGGCAAGGCGAACAGGATCAGGCCGCCGAGAAGGATCTGGGCGTAGCCGCCGCCGTCGGGCTCCAGCAGGGTGTCGAAGACACCGAGCGCCAGCATCCACCAGCCAACGTGCGCGGGAATGCGTCCGATGTGCCGGACGAACCAGCGCATGACCGATCCGATCATCAGCAGCACCAGACCGCCGATGAAGAACCAGGTCGCGAAGTCGCGCGAGTCGGTGTTCGACGCGCCGACGACGCCGTCCTCGAGCATCCCGACGACCTCATCAGGCAGATCAGCGACCACCCAGATCAGGTGGACGACGCCCAGCGCCGTGGTGAGCATCGGCAACCAGCGCGTGAGGCGGCGCCTCATGAGGACAGGCTCCGAGGGTCGGCGAGTTCGGCAAGCACGGCGGCGTGATCGGACGCCCAGACGCCGTTCACCGGATCGTCGGCCAGTACACGCACTGCTTGGACTGCGCCCGCTCCAGTTGCCGTCGGCAACCCGACATGCACGTAGTCAATCCGGGCGTCCGGCTCCAGACTCGCCGCCACATGGGGGTTCTTCCGCTGCCACGTGATTCCAGTCTGAGTATCGTCGGCGTACCGCCAGGCATCGACCAGCACGAGCCCTGGGACGGTCGGCGCCGTGTGATGCCCACCCAGCAAGCGGATCTCATCGGACTGCGGCTCGGCGTTCAGATCACCCGTGAGGACCGCCGGGAAGTCGTAGCCGGCCGAACGATCGGCGATCAGCCGGCACAACTCCGCGACCTGACCGCAGCGTGCCGCCGACGCTCCCACCGTCGAGGTGAGCTGGGTGGTGAAGAAGGGAATGTCACCGCGCGGAGATCTGACCCGCGCCAGCAGCGCCGTCCGTCCATCGTCGCCCGGGAGCCCGACAGCCGCACTCTCGACAAGCGGCCACCGGCTGAGGATCGCGTTGCCGATACCGATCGTCCGGTCGCCGATCCGCCGCTGCCACGCCTCCGGCGCCGGGCATGGCGCATAAGTCCAGTGGTACCCAAGCTCCCCCGCCAGCCACGCGGCCAGATTCTCGGCACCGTCGTCCCACACCTCCTGCAAGCCGCAAACATCCGGATCGGCCTGTTCAACCACCTCCCGAATCGCCTCCCGGCGCCTCCCCCACGCACCGAACCGCCACCAGACATTCCACGTCAGCACCCGAACCACGACCGCTCCCCTCTCCAGGCTCCAGACCATACCGCATGGTCTGGAGCCTGGGAGTGCGGAGCCGGCTAGTCGACGGCGAACGAGCGGGAGACTGCGCGACGGATCCGCGCCGGGCGGTCCGGGACGAACAGATCGGTGACTGCGAGCAGCGGGCCCTGCGTTACCAGCGTCCAATCCTGCGGGTCGTCGAATCCGCCGTTGCGCAGGGCGAGACCGATTGTCTCCACGTTGTCCACGCCGACGTCGACGTACGACAGCGAGGTGTCGCGCAGCGCGCGGAGCCGGAAGCTGACCTGCACCCGGTCTCGTCCGCGCGTTGCGCGGGTGACGTCGACCGGGCCCATCAGGCCGTCGCCTTGCGTCCACACCGCCCACGGTTGTTCGGCGATGTCGATCCCCCAGAACACCTCATCGTCGATCAACAGCTCGAGCCTGTAAGTGTCCGGCTGAACACCTCGGGCGTGGAACCAGCGGTGGTACCAAAAGGAAATCTCCTGGCGCGCTGTGGCCGGATCGACAGCGACCACTTGGCTCGCCGTTGCCGTCGCGCCGGCGGGGACCGGCACGCGCGGCGCGATCAGGGCCAGTCGCCCGGTCCCGTACATGGCCTTGTTGTCGGACGCCGGTGTCGGTGCGTCGTCCAGCTGAGTTCCGTACGCGATGGTGCCGCCCGTCCGCCCATCAGCTGCGTACTGCGCCGCGACGTCCAGCGTCGCTGCGACGTAGTCCTCGGTGGGTGCGAGTGGAGCATCGAGGAAGCGACCGGCGTAGATGAGCGGAATCAACTCCAGGTTTCGCGGCCGGGTGTATTCGAGGACGGTATCGAGACACTGGGCGAGCGATCCGGCGACCGTCGTGTTCTCGTGGTGACCGTCGAGGAACGGATAGATGAGCCCGTCGACGTACGGGCCGTACTTGTCGAGGAAGCGCTCACTCGTGGCCGCGCCGTAGTACGCACAGGTGTAGAAGCGGAGCTCGGGATTCACCGCGGCCGCGGCGTCCACGATGGCCTGCATGTACTGCGGGGTGAACAGCTCGGCGTTGAGCTCGAACTCGAAGTCGTCGATGGCCCAGGCGACCAGGTTCTTGTACTGGGTGGAGAGCTCGGCGAGCTCCTTCGCCCAGGTGACGAAATCGAGGAGGAAGGGGCGGGACGCACGGCCGTTCTCGCTGGTCTCGCTGGGGGGCACGAGATACGGGACGACGGCGATCCCGGCCGCTTCGGCCGCCGGCAGGAACTCCAGCCGCAGATCGTCGAAATCGGTCGGCGAGTCCCAGATCCCGTACAGGTAGGTATTGACCGACAGCTCACGCAGCTTGCGGATCAGCGCCGGCGTGTCGAGGTGCCGGTAGTCGTCCGGGCGCGGCTCGCGTTCGCGCACCGCCGCGCCGACGGTGTTGCCGCCGACCAGGACGGCCTTGAGACCGCCGGGCGGGAAGGGTGACGGACCACGGGAAGCCATTCAGAACCAACTCCTAGAAGATTCGGTACACGAAGACACAACACTCATCACGCTTTCAGTGCGCCGGCGAGAACTCCCCGGATGAAGTACCGCTGGAAGGCCAGGAACAACACCGCCATCGGCAGCAGACTCAGGACGGCGACCGCCGTCGTCCCGCCGATGTTCTGGGTGAACTGGGTGTTCGTCGTCGCGATCCCCACCGTGATCGTGCGCATCTCGGGCGACTGGGCGATCAGCAGCGGCCACAGGAACCCGTTCCAGCTCCCCACGAAGGTGAAGATCGCGAGGACCGCCATCGGCTGCCGGCACAGCGGCAGGATGACGTTCGCGAAGATCCGCAGCTCCGACGCGCCGTCGATCCGGGCCGATTCGAGCAGCGAGTCCGGGATGCCGCGTATGAACTGCCGTAACAAGAAGACCCCGAACGGCGCCGCCAGCGCCGGAACGACCATGCCCTGATAGGTGTCGACCATGCCGAGTTTCGCCACGATCAGATAGACGGGGACGAGCGTGGCCGAGAACGGCAGCATCATCGTCGCGAGCAGCAGTGCGAAGATTTTGTCCCGGCCGGCGAAGCGCAACTTCGCGAACGCGTAAGCAGCCAGCAGGTCGACCAGCACCGTCAGCGCCGTCACCGCACCGCCGACGATGAAGCTGTTGGCGACGTACCGCGGGAACAAGGGGTCGCCGAGGACCTCGCGGTAGTTGCGCAGCGTCCAGTCCTGTGGCGCCCAGGAGAAGTCGAGGAAGGTCGAGGACTTCAGGGACGCCACGACGACGACGATCACCGGCGCCGCGAACAGCAGGCTGGTGATCACCGCAGTGGCGTGCATGGCCACACTCACGGGCCATCGACGGCTAGGCATCGGCATCCGCTCCCGTCCGGCGTGCCAGGAACAGCGCGGAGATAAGCGCCGTCAGAATCAGGAGCATGACGCTCATGGTCGCGGCGTAAGCCACCGAACCGCCGTTGAACGCGTTCTGGTAGACGTACCACATCGCTGTGTACGTAGCGGTTCCCGGACCGCCGTTGGTGAGCACGAAGACGAGGTCGAAGACCTGGACGCAGTTGATGGTCAGCAGCGCCAGAACGACCTGCGCCACCGGCTGGATCAGCGGCAGCTTGATCCGGGTCAGGATCTGCCACGGCCCGGCGCCGTCGATCCGCGCGGCTTCGAGCAGTTCGCCGTCGATCCCGTTGAACGCGGCCATGAAGACCAGGCCGTAGAAGCCGCAGGTGCTCCAGGCGGTGATGAAGGCGAGCAGGACGATGGCGACGGTCCCGTTGGTGAGCCAGGGGATGTCGAGCCCGAAGCCGCGCAACATCAACAGGTGCAGCGGCCCCTGTTCGGGATCCAGGAGCACCTTCCAGATCAGCCCTGTCGCCACGACGGACAGCAGCGACGGCAGATAGATCAACGCACGATGCACGGCCATGCCACGCAGACTCGACGACAGCAACAGGCCGACTGCCGCCGAGACGACCAGCGTCACCGGAGTGCAGACGAGCATGAACAGCAGCGTGTTCTTCAGTGCGTCCCGGAACAGCGTGTCGGTGACGACCGTTCGGTAGTTGCTCAGGCCGCCCCAGCGCATCCCCGTGAGCAGGCTGCCGCGCTGGAAGGTCAGGACGAACGTGTAGACGAAGGGAACCAGGATGAACAGGCCGAAGACCAGGCCCTTCGCGGTCAGGAAGGGCCCGGCGACAGCTGTCTCCCGGAGACGGCGACTGATCATGCGGCCGCGGCGGCCATCTGCTTGATCTGCTTGCTGGCGTCCTTGATCATCGCGTCCAGCGACTGGCGCCCGGTCAGGAAGTCGTTGATCTTGCCCAGCAGGTACTCGTTGGGCTGGTACTTCAACGCCGGCGGGATGCGCTGGAACTGCGTCGACTTGGCGGCCTCGTTCATGAACTCGTTCATCCGCGGATCCGGCAGATCGGTGTAGAACGCCCCCTTGCTGCCCTGGATCGGCACCCCGAGGATCATCCGGGTGTACTGCTCCTTGGGCGCCGCCGACAAGATGTACTTCGCGAGCTGGTACGCGTTGTCGACGTTCTTGCTCTTCGCCGAGACGGCGATGAAACCGCACCCGCCGACCAGGAACTGGTCGCCTTGCGGGCCCTTCGGCGGCTGCAGGACCAGCAGCCGGGCCTTCGGGAACGCCTTGGCCTGATCCGCCGTCAGGGCGTGCGTCCACTGCATCGCCGACTTCCCCGACACCAGCGCGTTGGTCCACTTCGACTCGTCGGTGTACAGGCCCGCGGGGGTGGCGGCCCCGGAGTCGACCATCGCCTTCATGTTCTCCAGCGCCGCGCGGCCCGGCTCGTTGTCGAAACCGACGTCCTTGCCGTCGGCCGAGATGTACTCCGTCCCGAACGACCAGAAGTAGTGCCAGATGTAGTTCTCCTGGATGGAGGGCACCAGCGGCCAGGTCATCCCGTAGTGGGCGACCTTGCTCTTGTCGAACCCGGCTTCGCCGAGCCGCCGGCCGCTGGTGTCCATCGTGGTCGCTTTCGCGAACTCGAGCATCTCGGCGTACGTCGTGGGCAGTTTCGGCTTACCGGCCTTCTCCCAGATCTCGGCGTTCACCGTGAGGTTGTGGCCGGTGTCGGTGACGTACGGGACCGCGAACAGCTCGCCGTTCGGGCCCTTGGCGACGTCGACGTGCCGCGGATTCACCCCCGCGAGCATCGCGTCAAGATCCTCTTTCGGCGCGATTTTGTTGAAGTCGGCAAGGACGTTCGTCTGCCGCCACTTGTTCATCCAGGGAATGATCTGGTAGGTCACGTCCGGCGGGTTGCCGCCGGAGAAGGCCGCCGTGTACTTCGTCAGCGAGTCCTCCCACGGCACCAGGAGCGTCTTGGCCGTCCGGTCCGGATTGGCCTTCGCGAAACCCTTCTCGATGTCGCTCAGGAACGCCGCCATCGCCTTCTGCTCGGCGTTCGGCTGCGTCCAGTACGTCGGCACCGTCGAAGCTCCGGACTTCGAACCGCTGTCACTGCAGCCGGCCAGAGCGAGGGCGCTGGTCGCGGCCGTCAGCCGGAGCAGCGTCCGGCGGCTGATCGGACCGGTGCTCGAGGTGGTGCTGGTCATGTCGATCTCCTTCAGGGGTGGAGCCGTAGCCATCCGGTACGGAAGTGCCAGGGCCGGCCGGATTCGATGTGGTCGGCGACGGCGCGTTGGAGGGTCGTCGACCGAGGCAGGTCCCGCAGTTGCGCCAAGGGGCGTTTGAAGAGGAACTCGACGACGGTCGCGGCATCGTCGGTCGAACCGGCCGGGCGCAGCGTGAAGCGGCGCTGGAAGCGCATGATGTTCGTGTCGGCGCCGAGATAGCCGTCGAGTTGCGGATCGAGCACCCAGGAGGTGCAGACGGCGTACCGGTACGCCTCCTCGGGGAAATGCGTGCCGAAGAAGCTCGTTGCCGCCGACAACGCGGCGTCCACCGACTCCGGCGTGAGGCGGCCCTCCGGAATGTGGAGCCCCAGCACCGCGTCACCGGTGTTGGGGCCGCCATCGCCGGCGACCGATCCAGGTGGGATCACCAGACGCTCGAAGTGCAAGCGCCCGAGCGAGTAGATGGCGCCCCGGAAATGGTGCGTCACCCAGTTCTGGGTGTGCAGGCCGCCGGCGCCGAAGAGGGCACGGCGGTTGGCCATCTGATCGGCGATGACGCGGAGGATCTCCCGCGAGGCCTCCGGGGAGATCCCGCGTTCCTCGTGGTAGGCCCGTACTGCGGGTAGAGCCGTGAGGAACACCCACACGTAGGCGAATCGGCCGACCGGACCGTACCCGGACAGGTCAGGCCAGTCGCTGAGCGGACCCGTACTGCCCATCGTCTCCCGCAGTTGCCGGCTGCACCGTTCGACGATCGACCAGACCGCTTCGTCGTCCGGGCTCGGCCGTGCGCTCAGGACGTCGGCGCGGTCAGCGGGATCGATATCCAGCCACCGCATCGCACGCATTGCCTCGGCGTCCTCAGGCAGCTCGAACGAGTCACTCATCGCCTCTCTCCTGGCCTGTCCGAGGTCAGCTGACCGGCACGTTGTCGAACTGGGCGGACTCGTCGAAGGTGCGGACGCCGGCCAGACCGGTGGCGAAGGTCGCATCGGTGACGGTCAGCGTCGCCAGTGCCGCACCGCCGCCAGGTGGCGTGACCGTTGCCGTGAGCGACGAACCCGAACCGCCGAGGGAGACCCGATAGAAGGTGTTGGCGGTGACCCCGCCGGAGATGGGCGTGATGCCCAGCGTGGTGTAGTTGTGGTTCTGCCTGCCGATGAACAGATTTCCGCCGGCGGAGATCCCGGCGTAGTACCCGCGGACGGCGTCCGTTCCGACCCCGAGATCCGAGGCCCGGAAGAGCACTCCGGCGTCACCGGTGGCGCCGCCGACCGAGACGTCGGCGCGGGTGGTGTAGTTCGACCAGGTGGTCCGGCCGATCACCGACTTCGCTTCGCCGGTGGCGCTCGACTGCCGGTAGGTGCCGCCGGAGACCTGCCAGCTCCCGCCGTACGGGATCCAGCCGGCCTCGTCAGTACCGAAGGTGGCACTCGCGGGCAGGTTCGGCGCGGCGATCGCATCGACCGTGAAGTTGTCGAACGCGGCCGCGGTGTCGAGGTTGCGGATCCCCACCTGGCCGGTGAGGAAGGACGAGTCGTTGACGGTCAGCGTGGTGACCGGAGTCGCCGCCCCGGCCGGGCGGACCGTCGCCGTGAGCTGCGAGCCCTTCGCGGTCACCGTGACCCGGTACGGCGTACCGGTCGTCACGCCGCCGGTCACGGGCGTCGTGCCCAACGTCGTGTAGTTGTAGTCCTGCTTGCCGATGAAGAGCGTGCCGCCGACCCCGATCCCGGCGTAGTACCCGCGGTGCGCGTCGGTACCGATGTTCGGGTTCGTGACCCGGAACAGGACGCCCGCATCCCCACCTGAGCTGGACTGCGTGACGTCGGCCGCGACCGTGTAGTTAGTCCACCCGGTGGATCCGGTCAGCGACTTGGTCCCGCTGCCGCCACCCGAGGTCTCCCGGTAGGCACCGGACGAGACACCCCACGTCCCGCCGTAGTTGATCCAGCCGGGCCCGTTACCGGATCCGAACGTGTCCGAGCGCGGGATGGTCCCGACATTCGCGGCCTGCGTCCAGGCGTTGCACTGCATACTTCCGGCACGCGGCCCCGACGTCATCCAGCGGATCGAGGAACCGTCGGCCGAGGGCAGCAGTGTTCCGCTCCAGTTCGTCCCGTCCGGTTCGGCGCAGGGGCCCTTGATGGGATAGGTGCCCGCCGGCCGGAACGGCGTCGGCATCCGGTGCCAGGTCGCGCCGAGGTCGTAGCTGACGAACAAGGTCTGGTAGTTCTCCGGCCCGAAGATCTGGTTGTCCACCGTGCGCCAGGTACCGGCTCCGGACACGATGAGCTGGCCCTGCGGTGTGTCACCGGGCGCCCAGGTGACGTACGGACCACTCGTCAGAAAGCGGCCGTCGGCCTCGGGCCGGGTCCCGTAGTCGGTGGGTGATCCCCAGTTCACGCCATCGGCTGACGACTTGATGCGCACCTGGCACCCCGGCGTACCGACCCCACACACCTCGAAGACCATGCGATAGCTGTTGTCGGGAAGCTTGGTGACGACCGCCATCCCCGGCCGGTCGACGCCGTTGCCGTTGGCCAGGACGTTCTGCGCCGCGGACCAGGTCGTACCGCCGTCCGCGCTGGTGATCCGGACGACCTTCTGGTTGAAGGTCGGATGCTGACGCTCGTCCGCGAAGACGACCACGACCTTGCCGGTGCCGTCGATGTAGAGGAACGGCTCGTAGAACTTGCCGCCGTTCTGGATCACGCCGCCGTACGTCCAGTTCACGCCCTGGTTCGTGCTGCGCCACAGCTGCAACTCGGCCTGCCCGGTGAAGGGGTTCCAGACCAGCCCAACCATCAGCAGCGTTCCGGCGGGATAGCCGCCGGCGGCCGCGGGCAGCTCCAGCAACGTCGGCGTCCATTTCACCGGCCATGGCCGCCCGGCGCCGGTCTCGCCGTCCTCGAGGGTCGCGATCGTCGACCAGGTCGCACCGTCGTCGGTACTGCGTTTGATCAGGTAGGGAACCGTCGGGAAGCCGTTCGGGATCCAGTGCTCGAAGGTGGAGATCAGCGTGCCGTTCTGCGCACCGGCGTGCTGGAGCCGGATCACGCGCGCCGCGAGACCGCGTTCGTCCGGATTGGCGAACGTGTGCAGCTGGTAGCCGGGATCGTTGGCCTGCGCGACCACCGAGGTCGACAGCGAAAGGACGATGGCGAGGACGCCGACGAGTAATCGGCGCGACCACTGGGGCAGACGCATGGCTGGTTCTCCTCCTGCGAGCGCGGGCATGGCGGACACATTTATTCGATATTTCGAAGGTGAACCCCGTAAGCCGAAGCGTAGGAGAATCCCCCTGGAGGCGGCAAGGGATTGTCATCGAGATTTCGGGTTCATATTCTGAATAAGGATTCTATTTCCGATAATTCGAAGATTGAGGTGAACGGTGACCATGTCATCGAGACGCGGCCAACGGCGACGGGCGGCCCACCCACGAGTTCGCCGGCCCGGACGAGAAGGGGCTGGCGATCCGCACGATCCGGCTCCAGCACGCCGGCCGCGAAAATGGAACCCTGATCAGCACCTTCGAACATTGGAAGCCCGATTCCGCTGAATCGGTGCCCTACCTGATCAAGCGGAGCACGAATGACGGCCGCAGCTGGAAGACCATCGCAACGGTCGAGGACGGCGAGACCGGCGAGGGCCGTCCGTCACCGGTGAAGTGGACGCCATCCCTGCTCGAACTCCCCCAGCGAATCGGCAAGTACCCGGCCGGCACCATCCTGCTGGCCGGGCTGGTCTGGAACCCTGCCAAGGCGCTGGCCGAGGTTCAGGTCTGGCGCAGCCTCGATCACGGCCGGACCTGGAAGTACGCAGGCGTGGCACAGCAGAGCAGCGCGGACAAGCGGCCGATCTGGGAGCCGTTCCTGTACGTCGCGGCCAACGGCAAGGTGGTGATGCAATTCTCCGACGAGCGGGATCCCGCGCACTCCCAGAAGCTCAGCCAGATCGTCTCGCCGAATGGCGGCGACAGCTGGGGCCCGGTGACCGAGGTCGTCGCAGCGCCGCCGCAGCACCTGCGACCAGGGATGCCGATCGTGACCAGGCTGCCCAACGGTCACTTCGTGCTCAGCTACGAACTCGTCGGCGCGCCGATCGCCGCCGACGCGATGATCAAGGAATCCACCGACGGCATCAACTGGGGCGACCCGGCCGACCTCGGCCGACGACCGCAGACGGCCGATCACCGCTACCTGGCGAGCTACCCGTACATCGTCTGGTCCCCCGGCGGCGGGCCGCGCGGACAGCTGATCCTCAGCGCCGGATACAGCATCGACGGCCGCGAACCGAAGCAGACTCCCGAGCAGCTGCAGTCCGCCCTGGTGAGCTACGACCTCGGCAAGACCTGGTTCCGGATGCACCTACCCTTCAAACCGAAGGCATGCGACGGCACGCTCTGGGGTGCGTCACTCCTACCTTCGAAAGACGGCCGCCAGCTCCGTCTCGACTCACCCGCCGGTCGCCCGGGAAGCACCCACTGCGGCGTGTTCGCCGGCCAGGCCAACGTAGGAACGCTGCCATACCGTGCCGACTTCAGCGCCGGCGACGATCCCGGATGGGCCCGCTACAGCGGAACCTGGTCGGTGAACGCCGGAAAGACGTACGTCCAATCATCCGATGAAGGCGGCAAGAGCCTCGTCGGCTCGACCGGCTGGCGTGACTACCGCGCGACCACCGACGTCACAGTAAACGCCGCGACGACGTCCGCAGGCTTGCTGTTCCGCGTCACCGACCCAGACCTCGCTCCGACCTCGCACGACGGCTACTTCGCCGCCATCGGTGCCGACGGCAAGCTCACCCTCGGACGCAACACCCACCAAGGCTCCCCCGTCACACTCGCCACCGCCGCCGTCCGCGGCGGAGTAAGCGTCGGCACCAAGTACCGCCTGACAATCACCGCCCGCGGCCCCCACCTCACCGCAGACCTCCGCCCGGCCACCTCAGAGCGAGTCCTGGCCTCCGTCCGCGCCCACGACTCCTCCTTCCCCAACGGCAACACCGGTCTCATCGCAACCGCCCCCGCCACCTTCAGCAACCTCACCATCCAGCGCTAACCCAGCGAGGGCGCAGGCCCGGCGCGCGAGGGGTGTGTCGCGCGCCGGACCGGCGGTCAGTTGGCGCGGCTGGTGTTGATCTCGCCGTTCACGCCGGCGGGGAAGAAGCCGCCCTTGGTGGCCTTCTTCGGCGTCAGGTAGACGACGTTGAGGACCTGGTCGGCGCCGCGGCTGTACGCGATGCCGTTGGGGTCGGCCGGGACGATGTTGGTCCGGCCGCGGTACTTCGTGCCCTGGTCGAGGTCGGTCTTGCCGTCCAGGCTGTCCCGGGCGTCGGAGATCGCGACCGACGGCGCCTCGAGCCCGCGCGAGACGAGCGTCGTCCGGATGTTCGCCGCGTGGTACGCCTCGACCGCGAGGATGCCCGCGGCCGCCTCCAGGTAGGTCTTGTTGGAGACCAGCGGCGCGGCGCCCTTGTAGGCCGTGACGCCGACGTCCTCGAAGACGTAGGCGGCGAGCAGGAAGTTGTTCTCGTTGGCGTAGGCGTCGAACTTCTGGCCCGGCTTGATCAGCCCGGCCGCGATCGCCGCCGCGGTGAACGCCGCGTCGATGTCGATCGCCGGGCGCGCGACCGCCGCCTTGCCCAGCGCCTTGCGCAGGAACTTCACGTGCGCCAGCTCGTCGGCCGCGATCTCCTCGGCGTACGCCCGCACCACCTTCGACTGGAACTTCACCTTGCGCCCGCCGCGCACCCCGCCCGGCTTGCCCTTGCCCAGGACATCGGTCACCGGCAGGCCGTGGCCGCGCACCGCGCGCAGGTAGAACTCCGCCTCCAGGTACTCCAGGTTGAGCGCGAAGTTCAGCACCGCGCCGTCACTCGGCTTGCCCTGCTCCTTGCCGTGACCGCCCAGCTCGAGGTCCAGCCCGATCCCGTTGCTGTCGGCAGCGGCCGGACTGAGAGCACCACCGGCCAGCACTCCCGCACCGGCCAGGCCCGCCCCGGCGCCGACCGCGCCGGCCGCCCGCAAGAACTTGCGCCGGTCAACGTTGTTCTCGGCACTGCGATCGATCGCGTTCCGGATGAACAATTTGTCGAACATGCTTACCTACTCCATCAATGAGAGGTCCGGCGCGACCGTCCGGCCACGCCGGTTGCTGCCGGCCACGCCGTCACGCGCACTCGGGCATGGCCATCCGTGAACCACCGACCGGCGGGCCGGCCCATGCCAGCGGTTCTCGGATCGTTCGGCGCGAACCTCCGGGCGGATGGGTCACACCCGTCAGTAATCTCGAAGTCGTCAACTAACCGCCGGAGCGTCCGGACCGATCCATGCCGGACGCCGTCGGCGCGGCGACCGCGGGCTCGTGTCGAACCCGCGGCCGCCGCCGGACACGAGACCACCGGAGCGTCTTGCACCTGGCCCGTCCGGTGTTCTCGCTCCAGCCCTACCTTCGGAGCAGCTCGCCCTCCGGATGGCGTCCGGCTCAGTTGAAGATGTTCAGCAGGCTGTGGCCCCAGTGCCCGTGGCCGCTCCAGCGCGAGCTGACCTCGACGTACAGACCGATGACGATGTTCAGGCCCGAGTGGTAGTCCATGATGGTTCTCCTTCAAGGAAGTGAATCGCCATCGGGTCCGCTTGGCGGGTCTGGACTCGAGAGTCGTGATCGGCGACGAGAGCAACCGTTGCCCTCAGCCACCACTTCGGCACCGCCCGCCATCCGGATGGGTCTTCGCCCAACGCCTGCCGTTCGCCGTCCCCCAAGTTTCGGCCGGACGCGCGCGGGCACCGGTCGGCATTGCCGACGAGAGGAGTGATCGCCATGTCCGTACTCGAGCGGTTCAAGCGCTGGCGCGAGTCGCACAAGCTGAACGAAGCCGACGCTCCCGCCGACCCGACGACCGCAATGACCCGAGCCGAAGGCGGCGATCCCGCAGGCAACACCCCAGCCACCACCGGAACCGGCGAGAGCGGCGAGTTCGTCGGACGAGTCGCCGGCGACGAATCCGACACCGGCATCACCGGCGCCGAAAAGCGCTCCGGCGTCCCAGACACCCCGGACACCGACTCCACGCGGCCATGAGCCAACTCCCACCCGAGCTCCAGCGCCCAGACGGTGTCGGCGCCTAGGTGCCGTACGGCGGGCGGTTGCGGGGTAGCAGGGTGATGCGGGCGGCTGCCGCCTTCGCCTCGATCGCGGCTTCGGGGCGGCCGAGCCGCAGGCCGATCACACAGATCGGGAGGTTGTCGGCGGCCAGCTTCTGGAGCTTGGCGACCTCGGCGTCGGCCCAGGGCTCGTTCGCGTTCCGGACGGACTGCTGCACTGCCATCGATCCCACTTCTTCCTTCCATCTTTTCGGCCCGGTGCCCAGGCCCGCCCCGATGATGCACAGGTGACCACCGGGGTACCGCAGGGGTATGACGAAGTCTGTGTGGCTGATGACCGCAGAAATGCCGTCCTACGAGCGGCTCGGTTCGGACGTCCGGGCCGAGGTCGCCGTCGTGGGCGGTGGGGTGATCGGGTTGACGACGGCTCTGGAGCTGCAACTGGCCGGCGCGGACGTCGTCCTCCTGGAGGCCGGTCGCATCGGCGGCCGGACCAGCGGCAACACGACCGGCAAGGTGACCTCGCAGCACGGCGCGATCTACGCCGACCTGGTCGACAGGCATGGCACTGAGACCGCGAGCCGGTACGCCGCCGCGAACCAGGCTGGGGTGGAACGCGTCGCGGAGCTGATCGATCGGTTCGCCATCGATTGCGAGTTCATCCGGACGCCGGCGTTCCTGTACACGACCGACGACACCGATCTGCGGCGTGAGGCGGAGGTCGCGGCTGCGCTTGGCCTGCCTTCGTCGTACGCCGATCCTGCTGAGCTGGGGCTGCCGGTCGGGGCCACTGGTGTGGTGCGGTTCGACGATCAGGTGCAGCTGCATCCGGCGCGCTATCTGGCGGGGCTAGCACAGGCCTTCACCGCGGCCGGCGGGCGAATCTTCGAGCGATCCCGCGTCACCGCGCTGACGGCCGATGGGTCGGGCGCGGAGACCGAGCCAGGCCACGTCGTCAGCGCCGGGCAGATCGTCGTGGCGACGCTGCTGCCGTTCGGCGTACTGGGCGGGTATTTCGCCCGGACGCGGCCCGTACAGTCCCACGGCATCGCCGTCCGTCTGCCCTGCTCGGCACCGGCTGGGATGGCGATCTCGGCCGGCGGTCCGACCAGATCCACGCGGCCCTGGCCAGGTGGCGGTCCGAACGGGCTGATCGTCGTGGGCAGTGACCACGAGGTCGGCGAGCCGGACGACGCGGCATACGACAAGCTGGCCGACTGGGTCGGCTCGCTGTGGAACCATCGCCTCGAACCCGAGTACCGCTGGTCTGCCCACGACTACAGCACGCCCGACCAGCTTCCCTATGTCGGCAAGGCGCCCGGCTCTCCCGCATTGGTTGCCACCGGCATGCACAAATGGGGGCTCAGCAACGGAACAGTTGCCGCAGGCATCTTGCGTGACCTGACACTCGACGTCGCCAATCCGCACAGCACCCTGTACGACGCCGGCCGGATCGGCGACGCACGGGCCGTGGCCGGCCTGGTGAAAGACAACCTGAAGGTCGGCAAGGAGTTCGCCACCGGCCACCTCCGCCGCCTGCTCGGCAGCGGCCTGGACCACCTCGAACCAGGTGAGGGCGGCCGGTACGACGTCCACGGAAAAACCGTCGGCGCCTACCGGGACCAGGACGGCCACCTCCACACCGTCGTCCCGATCTGCACCCACCTCGGTTGCCCACTTCGCTGGAACCAGAGCGACACCACCTGGGACTGCAACTGCCATGGCTCCCGCTTCACCCCCGACGGCACGGTCCTCGACGGCCCCGCCACCGCTCCCCTGCCCGACCCCGAAGGCTGACCCGGTCGTCAACACCCCGCTGGTGTCTCAGGCTGTGGCAGCAGTTCGAGAATGCGGCGATCTCCGTGGCGAGTTGGAGAAGGGCACGGTCGACTTCGACAAGGTCGATCACGACGAGGGCGAGCGCGGCCCCGGCCCGGTGCCGCACGAGGGACGCCGTCCGCCGCGGGACGAGGACGTCACCTCGGGCAGCGAGGGCCGTCCGGTGGAGCCGCCGGACTGACTAGGGGTGCGGGGTCGCCAGGTCTTTGAGGCCTGCGGCCATGAGCAGTGCGACCGTGGGCACCGGCAGACGGAACAGGTCGGCGACGTCGCCCAGTGTGTGGTCGCCGCATCGAACCAGCGCGATCGCGGATCGCTGACGGCGCGCCGACGCGAACAGGTCGGCCATGCGCGCAGTCGCCGTACCGGCTGTCGCCGGTTCAGCCACGTCGAACCGGCGCATGGCGGTCAGGTAGGTGAGTCGGGCCAGCTCGCGGCGAAGGCTTCCGGGCGCGGCCGCCGTACCGGTGGAGTCCTGACAGGCTCGTGCAACGACTTCGACCACCACCTCCTCCGCGGCCGCTGGGTGGCCGAGGACAGCACGGGCCAGCTCGACCAAGGCCGCACCGTGCCGGTCACACAACTGACCGACGGCCGCCGGATCGCCGCTCCCGGCGGCCGCAAGCAACGCGGCTCGGTCCGCCGGCTGACGATTGAGCTTCTCCAGGGCAGATGTTCGAGCCACTGGGACCTCCTGGCGAGAAACCGGACTACCGCGCGGTACCCGGGCCGAACCGCTGGAAACCACGATCGACGGGTTCGGGTTTGGGTACCGCGCGGGTATGAGTCGGGCGGACGGCGGGTTGAAGCGGGATGTGACGACTGGGCTGTTGTATTTGTTCATCCTCGGCGACACGCTGGGCGCCGGTGTGTACGTACTGGTTGGGCAGGTGGCTGCGGAGTCGGGTGGCGCGGTTTGGCTGCCATTGGTCGTTGCGTTGTGCTTGGCTGTGTTGACGGCGACGTCGTACGCCGAGCTTGCGACGAAGTACCCGCGGGCCGGCGGGTCGGCGCATTACGTGCATCAGGCGTTCGGCCCGTTCGCCGGGTTCGTGATCGGGTTCTGCATGCTGGCGGCTGGGATCGTGTCGGTCGGCGCGCTGGCCCGCGCCTTCGGCGGTGAGTATCTGACCGAGTTCGTCACCGCGCCGGTCGTGCTCGTGGCGTTCGTCTTCCTGGCGGCGCTGGCCGCACTCAACGCCTACGGCATCAAGGACTCGCTCCGCGCGAATGTCGTCGCGACGCTGATCGAGGTCTCCGGCCTGCTGCTCATCGTCGGTCTCGGCATCTGGGTGGTGTCCCGCGGCGACGGCGACCTGTCACGGCTGTCGGACGTCGGCCGCCCGGACACCGGAGCCGTCTCCGCAGCACTCGGCGGCGCAGTCCTGGCCTTCTACTCGTTCGTCGGCTTCGAGACCTCGGTCAACATCGCCGAAGAGACGAAGAACCCCCGCCGTTCGTATCCGCGCGCACTGTTCGGCGCCCTCGCCACCGCGGCCGTGGTCTACCTGCTGGTCGGGCTGGTTGCGAGCGCCGTCGTACCGACCGATCAGCTCGCGGCCTCCTCCGGCCCCCTACTCGAAGTGGTACGCGCGGCCGGCGGCGTACCGGAATGGATCTTCAGCCTGGTCGCCCTGGTCGCGGTCGCCAACGGCGCCCTGCTGACCGGCATCATGTCCTCACGCCTCACCTACGGCATGGCACGCGACGGCCTACTCCCCTCCGTCTTCACCCGCCTACTGCCGAACCGCGGCACCCCCTGGGTCGCGATCGCCGTCACCAGCGCCCTATCGCTCATCCTGGCCCTGACCGGCGAAACCGCCGAACTCGCCGCAACCCTCGTCCTCCTGCTCCTCATCGTCTTCACCGCCGTCAACCTCGCCGTCCTCGTCCTGCGCCGCGACCACACCCCCAAAGACCACTTCCGCGCACCAACCGCCGTCCCGATCCTCGGCATCGCCTCCTGCCTACTCCTCTTCACCCAAATCGACCCGCAAGTCTGGACACGCGGCCTCCTCCTCCTCCTGGCCGTCGCCCTCCTCCTCGGCACCCTCGCCGCCCACCGCCGCAGCTGAACGACGGGGGCGGCTGGGCCGGCTTGGTGGGATGATGAGGGACTGACGAATCGGCTGGGGGCGGATCGTGGTTGTGGAGACGCGCGTTCAGGGTGTGGGGGCGTTGACGGTCGAGGTTCTGGGACCGGTGATGGTGAGAGTGGACGGGCGGTCGGTCGCGTTGTCGGGGCGGCTGCGGACGGTCGCGGCGGTGCTGGCGATCTCGGGCGGACGGCCGGTCGGCGTCGAGCGGCTGGGGCTGGCGATCTGGGGTGACGATCCGCCGGAGAACACTCGCGGCGCCGTCCAGGTCCTTCTGACCCGGTTGCGCCGCGCGCTGGGCGCCGACCTGGTGCGGACCGAGGTTGCCGGTTACGGGCTGAACATCTCGCTGGACGCCGTCGACTCGCTCCGGTTCGAGCGGCTGCTCGACGAGGCCGCCGCCATACCTGAGGAGTCTGCACGTCGAAAGCAGCTCGCGGCGGCGCTGGCGCTGTGGCGGGGTTCGCCGTTCGAGGGCATTTCGTCGACCTGGCTGGACGAGGTGGAGGCGCCGCGGTTGGTCGAGCGTCGGCTGAGTGCCATCGAGGACCGGATAGAGCTGGATCTTCGGGCTGGGTTGGGCAACGAGCTGGTCGGGGAGCTCCGGCAGCTCACGACGCAGCACGGATTGCGCGAGGCGTTCTGGTGCCAGCTGATGCTCGCCCTGTACTGGTCGGATCGCCAGGCAGACGCTCTCGATACCTATCGGCAGTTACGTCGATTGCTCGCTGACGAGCTCGGGATCGAGCCGGGATCCGCCGCCAGGACGCTGCACCAGCGCATCCTCGAATCCGATCCGGCGCTCCGCCCGGATACGGCGTCCGTTGTCGTGCAGGTACCCCGGCAGCTTCCGGGCGCCGTCGGCGGGTTCGTTGGACGAGCTTCGGAGCTCGCCCGTCTCGATGCCTTGACACCAACCGGCGCAGCCGAAGCGCCAACGGTTGTGGCGGTCGTCGGCTCCGCCGGTATTGGCAAGACCACATTGGCTCTGCACTGGGCACACCGCACGGCCGACCGGTTTCCGGACGGCCAGTTGTACGTCAACCTCCGTGGCTTCGATCCGAACGAACAGGTGCTGGAACCGACGGAAGCGCTCCGGAGTTTCCTCGATGCCCTGGACGTACCACCCCAGCGCATCCCTGCCGGCGTGGAGGCCCAGGCGGGGATGTATCGCAGTCTGCTTGCCGGCAAGCGAATGCTGGTACTACTGGACAACGCTCGCGACGCCGAGCAGGTTCGTCCGTTGCTTCCTGGCGCACCTGGATGCATGGTGCTCGTCACGAGCCGCAAACAGCTCTCCGGCCTCATTGCCGCCCACGCTGCGCAGGCGATCTCCGTCGACCTGATGAGCTCGGCGGAGGCGCGGCAGTTGCTAGCGAGCCGCCTCGGTACGGAGCGGGTCGCGGCCGAACCCGTCGCCGCGGCAAGCATCATCGCGAGGTGCGCCCGGCTCCCGCTCGCGCTGAGCATCGTCGCGGCTCGCGCCGCCATCTACCCGGACTTCGCACTGGAAGATCTGGCCGGGGAACTGCACGGAGCTCACGGGCGCCTGGAGGCGCTGTCAGGTGAGGATGCGGTAACGGATCTGCAGGCGGCATTCTCGTGGTCATATCGAGGCCTGCCGCCGCGGATCGGTCGTCTGTTCCGGCTACTCGGCCTGCATCCTGGCCCTGATATTTCAGCGCCGGCCGCGGCCAGCCTCGCCGGTGATTCGCTGCCCGATGTCCAGGCCATGCTGCGCGAGCTGACCCGCGCCAACCTGATCAGCGAGCACCGACCTGGCCGATATCTGCTCCACGACCTGCTTCGCGCGTACGCCGCCGAGCTCGCACAGCAGCTCGACACACCGGACGATCGTCGCGCGGCTCTCACCAGGACGCTCGACCACTATCTCCACACTGCCTTCAGCTGCGCGCGATTGGTGTATCCCCTGCAGATGCCTGTGATCGCGATCGGCACGATGCAGCCAGGCGTCGTACCAGAAACCGTCCCCGATCTTGAGCAAGCGCTGAGCTGGTTCGACGCCGAGTACGCCGTCCTCATGTCAGCTGTCTCGGCAGCCCACACGGCGGGGCAACACGCTCATACCTGGCAACTCGCCTGGACTCTTCTCGGTTACCAGGATCGCCGGTGCTACTGGCAGGACTGGGTCGGCGTTTCGCGCGCCGCCGTGGCTGCCGGCCAAGAGCTGGCGGACGCGTCCGTACAAGCCGCTAGCCACCGGTCGCTGTCACGCGCGCTCTTCCTCAGCGATCAGCCAACGGAGGCGGAGCGGCAGCTCTTACACGCTCTCGAACTATGTCGCAGTGTCGGCGACACCGCCGGTCAGGCCCACACCCACTACGTTCTCGCCAGTTTCGCCGGGCGCCTCGGTCAGGACGCCGAAGCGCTGCAGCACGCGCGGAACGCGCTCGCGGCCTACCGAGCAGCCGGTCAGCCCGATGGCGAGGCAGCCGCGCTCAACGCGCTGGGCTGGTACCACACCAAGCTCGGCGAGTACGTGGAAGCCCGCAGCTACTGCGAAGAATCGCTGGCCATGTTCGAGAAGATCGGCGACCGGCAAGGACAGTCATTCACCTGGGACAGCCTCGGCGTCGTCCACCACCAGCTCGGCGACTACCCCCAGGCTCTCGAGTGCTTCCAGCGCTCCATCGAGCTGTGCGCGGCCGGCGGCCTGCGGTTCGAGGCCGAGACCAGGCTGAACCTGGGCGACACCCACCACGCGCTCGGAGCCGACGAGTCCGCTGAAGCCGAGTGGCGGGCGGCCCTCGCCATCTTCGAGCGCCTTCAGCACCCGGACGCCGCGCAGGCTCGCTCCCGACTCGATCAACTCCGTCCGACCGCCTGAACGCACGGCCGGCTCGTCGAGTAGCGGCCGGAAGGTGGCCGCTATTGGTCGGAGGATGGTCGTATCGGCTCTCGAGGAAGGGAACGGCCATGTTGCGAGGGGTTTGCACTGTCGGGTTCTTCGCTGACGATCTGAAGGGCGCTGCGAGCTGGTACGGCGAGTTGCTGGGTGTCGCGCCGTACTTCCGTGCGTACTTGTGCGAGGTCTGCCAGCAGCGTGGTTTCGGCGACGACCGCTGCCCGACCTGCGGTGTTGCCATGGAGCTGGCTTACATCGAGTTCCATGTCGGCGACGATCAGGTGGAGCTCGGCTTCCTGGACCGGCGTTACGCGCCGACCCCATACGCGAGCACCAGTGCCGTCGCCTGGCATGTTGACGATGTGAGTACTGCGATGACGCGGCTGGTCGCGATGGGTGCGACTGAGCACGAGCCGATCACCGAGCAAGGCGGCGCCGGCTCGGGCTATCTCACCGCCTCGGTCGTCGACCCGTTCGGCAACGTCCTCGGCATCTACCAGAACCCGCACTACCTCGAGATGCTCGCCGCCCGATCCGCGCCAGTGCACTGAGGACGGAGTGAGCGGAATTTGGCAAGAGATTGAGTTTTCAACTAGCACGTCTCGCTGTCGAGACTGGGGGTGCAGTTCAGGAAGCCGCCTAGACAGTGAGGTACTTGATGATGAAGAAGGCTTTGATGGCAGCTGTTGCGATTGTCGGTGCGTTTGGGGCCGTGGTGGCGCCTGCGGCGCAGGCACAGCCGCCGGGATTGGCGCCGGCGGTTGCGGAGCAGGGGCAGGAGTTGACCGCGGCGCAGCAGAAGAGTGCTGTCGTGCGGTTGCTGGCGGCTTACGGGTCGAACGATCCGGCGGCGTTCAATGCCATCAATCCGCAGCGGTTCGTGCAGCATCATCCTGAGATCGCCGATGGAGTGAGTGGGCTCAAGGCGTGGCTCGCTGCGATTCCGGCGGGGAAGATCTCGGTGACGCCGGTGCGGGTTCTGAGCGACGGGCCGTATGTGATGGTGCATTCGCTGACCAAGCTGCCCGACGGCGACTACGCGGCGTGGGATGTGTTCCGGTTCGAGAATCGACAGATCGTCGAGCAGTGGCACGCGCAGCAGCGTGACACTCCGCCGAACGGGGCCGGCCACACGCAGTTCGACGGACCGACCACCGTCGAGGATCGACACCTGACCCAACAGAACAAAGCACAAGCTTGGACGGTCCTCACGAAGGTCTTCCGGGACGGCGACTTCACACTGCTCGACGAGCCACTGTGGAACGCCCGCGAATACGTGCAGCACAGCCACCTCGTCGACGAGGACGGCGCAGCCGCCAGCCGGGAAGCTTTCCGGCAGGCATTCGAGTCAGGAGCGATGAACTACACGAAGGTGGTGAAGATCCTCGGCGAAGGGAACTTCGTCCTGACGATCGGCGAGCTCGAGCTCAACGGACAGCCGGCGTCCGCGTTCAACCTGATCCGATTCAAAGCGGGCAAGGTCATCGAACACTGGGAGATCCTCCCGCTGGCCGGACCGGCGTCCGCGGCGAAGAACCGCAACGGCCTCTACAACTTCCCGCAGGATTCCCTGGTCCCGGGCACCTTCTGACACGAACGACGGGGCCCGGCCGATCAGCCGGGCCCCGTTCCATAGCTGGACGCCGAGTCAGCGCACGGCGAGCACCTTCGGACCGGAGGCGCTCGCCGGAGGCTTGCGGGCGCCGGTGGAGTCGATCCGGTACCAGTCCCCCGGCTGGGACGTCGGCACGTTGGCGCCCTTGACCGCAATCGCCTTCAGATCGGCGCCGGCGAAGAAGACATCGACGCCGCCCTTGTACCAGATGTCGCGACTGGGCCGGCCGCACCAGAAGAGTCCGAAATCCTGCTGCCGGACCGAGAAGGAGCCCGTGCGGACGTAACGACCTTGATGGTTGTAACCCATGACCTCCGCGTTGAGGTATTTGACGCCTTCGGAGTCCTTGATGACGCAGACCTCGACGTGCTGGCCGTTCTTACCGGCCGAGGCGGTGTTCATCCCGGCCAGGGCCGGGACCAGCAACGCGGCAAGGACGAGCGCGCTACGGCTGACGAGCTTCCGCATAGGGGTGTCCGTTCTCTCGATGCACTGTGGGCAGGCCCGGCCGGGGCACTCGGGGTCCACTACAGCTACCCCGGCCGGGCTCGTGACACCCGCTACCTCTCCCCGCCCGGGCTTCGGCAGCGGGTTGACGTGTCACGCCGAGAAGAGTGCGGGACGACGATGTTCAGGCTCCAGGCCAATCAGTGCTCACCGGGTGCTCAGGGGGTGGTCGCGCCGTAGAGCTCGCGGCTCCAGAGGATCTCGGTGATCTCGTCGATACCGCGGGAGAGGTGGCGGCGGTAGGTGCTCATGGGCAGGTGCAACCGTTGCGCCGCGAGCTCCTGGCTGGGGACGCCGCGCAGGTAGGTGGTGGCGACGGCGCGGTGCAGGTGTTCGGTTCGCGCGTCGCGCTCGAGGGTCTTCACCGCTTCGCTGACGGCCTGCCGGACGGCGGCAACGGGGTCGGTTCCGGCCTGGTCGGCGGCGAGGCGGCTGCGGGTGAGTGGGTTGGCTGCGAGGTGGTCGGTCCGGCGCCACGCTCGCAGTACCTTGCGGACCGACTTGTCGAACTCGTCGCGGGACAAGACAGCCAACGCGCCCACCTCCTTGGTTTCGGACTCCGCACCGAGGAGCTCCCGGCTGACGAACTGGTCGAGCCAGCTCTCGACCGGCGCGGATCGCCAGTCGTGCGCGAACAGCCCGAACGACATTTCCGCCGACCGTGCGCACTCGCTGACCCGGATGTGGTCGAAGTACTCCATCTGCGGGCTCCAGAAGGCCGAGTCGTCCGCGACGAAGTAGGACCAGGCCAGCTGGCTCGCCTGCACCCACTCCAGCAGCACGCGCAGCTGAAGCAGGTCGTACGCCGGTGACGGCGGCCGCCCGCCGGCGCTGACGACGAACCGGGCGATCGCCAGATGCTCTCCCCCACGGACCGGGCCGACGGCACGACTGTGCTGCCAGACCGCATCGACGACGGGATCGGTCGCGATCTCGTCGGCGCGCGGCTCAGTCAGCTGGAGCCAGGTCGTGAATCCAATCGGCTCAGCGCTACCGGGCACCCTGTACACGCGGAAAGCGCCCGGCTGCCGCTCCAGCCAGAAGTCGACCAGCCGGCCGGATTCGTCGCCCAGCTCGCGCGCGGCCAGGTCGCGGATCACTTGCCGATCCGCGGGCGTGACCCGCTCCTCGACGATCGCGCCGCCCCTTTCCCAGCTGAAGAACCGCGGCGAGGCCGAGGAGCGCCGGTGCAAGAAGGTCAGCGCCCGGAGGCTCTCGAGCGCGGCCGTCCCATGAAGCGCGCGGGTCTTTCCGAGCAAGTAATCGTTGACGCGGCGGTGGACCGACTCATACCCCTTCGGGTCACGCCAGCGCAGATCGGCCTCCAAGGCATCACGGACGACGTCGTGCGGGAAGACGCCGCCCGGCCCGGAGGCGATGTAGGGCTGCCGCCGCAACCAGTCGAAGGCGGCCTCGGCGTCCGCACCGGGATCGAGGACGGCGCGCAACAGCTCCTCGGTCGTGTCGTACGCATGCGCCGCGATCTGCAGGGTCAGCCGGTGCGTTGCCGAGCTGATCGTGCCGACGATCGCGCTCAGCAGTGTCTGGACGACGTCCTGCCCCGGGGACCAGGCGCCGACCTGCTCCGAATCGCCGACGACATCGACGGCCAGGGCGAGCGCGAGCGGGTGGCCGCTGGCGAATTCGAGCACCTGTGGGACGACGCCGTCCCGCAGACCGCGCGCCTTCAGCAGCGTCGCGGCCTCGTCGGACGACAAGTTGCTCACGGCAATGACCTTGAGGAGGTCCACCCAGGCCGGATCGGCGCGCCAGGCGGCATCCGGCGCGCGCTGCCCGGTCGCGACGACCAGGACGTCGTCCGGTAGGCCGGGCAGGAACTCCTGCCGGAGCCAGCTCTCCAGTCCCCCGGTCCACTCGACGTTGTCGATCAGCAGCACCGACCGCCCCTGGGCGTTGACTTCCCGCCCGGCGCGATCGAACAGGGACGGCATCGGCGCCTGCCCACGGCCGTCCACGGTGATCACCGCACGGGCCTCGCCGCGCGCCAGATCAGCGAACTGTTCGAGCAGCGCGGTCTTGCCGATACCTGGCGGGCCGTGCAGCCATACCAGCGCGAGCCCGTGCCCGGGCGCGGCCCGAAGGGCTCCGGTGAACAGCTCCAGCTCGGCCGCCCGACCGGCGAAATGCCGGCGCCGGGAGGTTTCGAGGCGGCTCTGCAGCGATACTCGCGTGCGGTCGTTCGATGTGTTCATGAGGTCCTTTGCTGGCAGCGACGGCGGCGTCACCATCAGATACATGATATGTCACGCATCAAGATCACTCGGTGAGCGGCGATCGAGCGGCGAATGACCTGGCGGCCGGACGGCGGCGTCCTCAGCATCGTCGCTATGACGAGTCGCTCCCTTGCCCAGCTCGCCGAAGAGGCTCAGGCCGGCCTGACGGCGTCGGTCCTGTCCGTGCCGCCGTCGTTACGGCAGGCGCTCGGCATCACCGGTCGCCGCATCGATCGCGGCGTCGCGCTGTCGATCGCCGAGGATCCCGTCGGCATGGGTTCGGCCGTCATCGGGATCGGCTTCGATCGGCCGGTCGACGCCGGGCTCATCGCGGACCTTCTGGACTTCTACCGCGCGGCCGGCAGCCCCGGCGCCAGCTTCACTTTCGCGCCACAAGCCCTGCCGGACGACTGGGACGAGATCGCTACGAAGTTCGCGCTGGTCCGCAAGCCGACGTACACCGCCCTCGTCCGCGAGACCGCCCGGCCACTGACCTCCACCGCGACCCATCGGGCCCGCCGGCTGAATTCCGAGCACCTGAGCAGCTGGTCGACGCTCGTCCAGCAGTCCTTCGGCCTGAAACCCGCCATCAGCGACCTGCTCGCGGCAACGTTGGCAGCCCCCGGAATGGCCGCGTACGGCGTTTTCGCGGACGACGCCCTCGTGGGGACCGGGATCATCCGGCTCGACGGAGAATCCGCCCAACTCGCCGTCGACGCCGTCCACCCGGACTACCGCGACCAAGGCATTCACCGCGCGCTGATCGCCGCCCGCATCGAGCACGCGCGGGACGCCGGCGTCCGCTGGCTCTTCACCGCCGTGAGTACGCCGCAGTCCGGCATCCCGGGCACGTCGCACCGCAACTTCCACAGCGCCGGTTTCGTGGACCTCTACCCCCGATCGACCTGGATGAAGGACCTCACCGTCGGTGAGCGGGGATTGGGCCGCGATTGACCTGGGCTCTGGGCGGAGATCTTGGCGACCGTGGAAGGAATGACCACAAGGGCAGGTCATAGGGCCCCGGCTCGGATAGCCGGGGCCCGATGCCCGTTCAGGTCAGAGCTGCTCGCGACCCGGGGCGTAGCTGCCGTCGGGGTGCCCCAGCAGGACGCGCACGTGATAGCGAACCTGGGTGGAGTTACGCACCGGGCCGATCCCGCGGACGTTCACCGCCGCCGGTCGCCGGCCAGCCTCGTAGGCGTGGAAGAAGCTCGACAGGCGGCCCCAGCTGTTCTCCAGCTCCTCCAGATCCCGCGGCAATCCGGTGCGGACGACGTGGTCCGGGCCGAGCGCGTCGCGGTAGACGCCCTCGACTCCGTTGAACCGCGCGGCCTCGGCGAGCATCTGGATCATTGTCATCATCGACCGCGCGGTGTTGCGGTTCTCCGCGCCCGGAAGCGGACGGTGCCCGTTGATGCGGCTCAGCTGAACGATGGCGCCGATCACGGCGTCATGCGAGATCGGCGTCTCCCCGCGGCCACGGCCGGCCAGACGCGACAGCGAGTCGTAGTTGCCGCCGAACGGCAACGTGCGCTGGGGCAGCGCCCGGCCCGCGCTGTCCGTCGGCAGCCGGGGGAAGTTCACGTCGTTGAAGTGGAACACCGCCGACGAGTCCTCGGGCGAGAACCCGATGATGTAGAGATTCCGCGGCTCGATCCACACCCGGACACCGATTCCGCCGCCCTCACCCGCCCCCGACGGATCGAACACCAGCCGGGCCTCGATCAGCCCGTTGTCGTCGTCCGTCTGAGTCTGCTGGCCGCCGTCCCGCGATCGGACCGAGGCCGCCTCCCGCAACTGCGCCAGGAATGTCGAGTACGCGATCCGATTCTGGCCGTGCTGGCCGTCCGACAGATTCAGCGTCACGACGCGCGTCCGATGCGACGTGCTCGCCCCGGCGGACGTCCCCTGCAACAGGATGACGAAGCTCAGCAGAATCAACCCGAACATCAACAGCAGCCGTTGGATCTTCCGTACCACCATCTCTTTCCTCCAGTGTCAGCCAGGGCAGGCCGTACGTCGAGGATAGCCGCCCGGCCCCCTCCGCAGCCGGTGGGAATTCTCACCGCCCGCAATGCCAACTAATTTGCCGTCGGCAACGTCCCCACCGTGTTCGGCAGCCGCACTGCGCTGACCAGCTGGGGCCGTCTAGGATCGGGTCATGAACCGCGATGCGAAGGCCACCCGCGCCGCCTTGCTGACGGCGGCCACCGACGAGTTCGCGCAGCACGGGATCGCCGGCGCGCGAGTGGACCGGATCGCGGCCGCGGCGGGCTACAACAAGAACATGCTGTACGTGTACTTCGGCAACAAGGACGCCTTGTTCGACACGGTGTTCGAGGCCGCGGTGGCCGAGATCGTCGACGCGGTCCCGTTCACCGCCGACGACCTCCCGGGCTACGCGGGCGCGCTCTTCGACTTCCACCACCGGCACCCGCAGCTGATGCGGCTCGCCCGCTGGCACAGTCTCGAACGCGGCGTCGCCAACGCGGATATCGCCGCGATCGCCAAAGCCAACACGGCGAAGGTCAAAGCGCTGACCCCGCTCTTGCCCGCGAACGCCGTACCACCCGGCCTGCTGATCACTTTGGTTGTCTCGATGGCGACCGCCTGGTCCGAAGGCACGCCCGAGCCCGCGACCACCGCAAGCCGCTCGGCCGTCGCCGCGCGCCGGCGAGCGGTCGTCCAGGCCGTCGAGCAGCTGACGCACGCAGGCGCACCGGCCTGAGCGGGCCGGCCCTCAGATCCGGACCAGCGCGGCGTACCCCTTCCCGGCGATTAACCAGTTAGTTAGACCTTGGCGTGTCACATTTCTGGCCTGTGCGTGGACGTAGGGGGTGAGGCGGTCGGCAGGCGGCTGACCGTCCACCGCACAGAAGTGGGTAGATCGATGAGGATTTGGCTGGACAGAGAAGGGCGCCGGCGTCCGGGGCGGGTACTCGCGCTGCTGGTGACCGGCGCGGCGCTGGCGCTGGCTGCGTTCAACCCGGCACAGAGTGTGGCGGGCCAGCAGCGGACGCCGAAGCCGACCATCGTGCTCGTGCACGGGGCCTGGGCGGATGCGTCGAGCTGGAACCGGGTCACCGAGCGACTGCAGGACGACGGCTACACGGTGCGTGCGATTCCGAACAACCTGCGATCGGTTGCCGGTGACGCGGCGTCGGTGCGGGCCTTCGTGCAGTCGGTGCCGGGGCCGGTGGTACTGGTCGGGCATTCGTACGGCGGTTTCGTGATCACCAACGCGGCGACCGGGCTGACCAACGTCAAGGCGCTCGTCTACATCAACGCGTTCGCCCCGGACGCCGGGGAGACGCCGTTCCAGCTCGTCGGGCCGGACTCGGCGCTGGCGGTCGATCCCGCGACCGTGTTCGACCTGGTGCCACCGACACTGCCGCCGTCCCCGGCGACGGATGTGTTCCTGAAGCGCTCGACGGTCTTCAACTCGTTCGCGACCGGGCTGAACGGGCACGACAAGGATCTCGTGTTCGCGACCCAGCGGCCGGGCACGCTGGGCGCGCTCAACGAGCCGTCTGCGGCGCCGGCCTGGAAGACGATCAAGTCGTGGAGCGCGATCGGCACCACCGACAAGATCATCCCGGCCGCCGCGCAGCGGGCTATGTCGAAGCGGGCCGGCGCCGTCGTCACGGAGTACGGCGCGGGTCACCTCGGCCTGCTGTCCGACCCGAGGACCGTCAGCCGCGTGATCGAGCGCGCCGCCCGCGGCTGAGCTGGAAGGACAAGCACCATGAGCAAGCACGTTCTGGAACAGGCCGCACAGGGCATCGCGGACGCGACCGCACAGCCGCCGTACCTCTACCAGCTGTCGAAGGAGGACGCCCGCAAGGTCCTGGACGACATCCAGGCGGCGCCGATCCTGGGCAAGCAGCGCGGGGACGTCGCCTTCGTGCACCAGTCGCTGTACTACCCGGTCACCGACGCCGCGCAGAACACCGACAGCTACCGCGAGTTCGCCGACGGCCCGTTCCTGACCGCCAACGGAATGGCCTGGTTCTGGGACGCCTACCTGCCCGACCACACCCGCCGGGGCGACGTCTAGTAGTCAGACGGCAGCGTCGATCAGGCTCGTACCGGGCTGCCTGCGCGGCGTGAACAGCTGGCTGCCGATCTCGTGGTCCATGGACCCGTCGGCGGCCAGCTGCGCGGCTAGCGCTTCTTGCGCGGTTGGAGGGTCGAGGCCGAGGGCCTTCAGGATGTAGGCGCCTTCGGCGAGCTGCTGGCGCGCTCGTTTGTGATCGCCGAGCGCACGGGCGGCAAGCCCCAGAGCGAGATGGCAATAGCCCTGCGACAGCCAGTCGCCGCGCCGCAGCGCGGAGGCCAGCATCAGCTCCTCCGCGGCTCGGACAGCAGCCCAGTCGACGACCGCGGGCACACCCAGGTCGTTGTCGGCGACAACGACCTCCAGAACACTGAATGACACGCTCCAGGATAGGCCGCTCGATGTCCCGGCAAGATCACAGCCACGCCCCGAAATCCGCCCCCGCCGGCTGCTTCGTGGGAGAATGAGGGTGCTTCGACGCAGGCTGGGGAGGCTGAGGCGATGCCAGGTCATCGGGACGCCGGCGTCCGCCGATTCATCGCGAACCGGGAGCGCGTCCGCGACTGGACGGCGCGCTGGCACTGCCCCGAAGTCAGCTGGCCCGCGTTTCGGGAGATTCCGCTGCCGTGGGTCGTCCACCCTCGCGAGCAGCAGCGATGGATCGACCGCCAGGCCCCGAGCCTGGTGAACTACGAATGGCTTCTGGAGGCCGTTCCGACAGCGGGGACCGGCGTGAGCCGCGTCGGCGGCCACTGGCAGTTCGGTCCCGGCCACGCCTTCCGGCAACTCGACATCGAGATCCAGTGCTGGGCGGATCCGCCGTACCTGGCCGAGCGACTCACCCAGGGCGTGCAGGCTGCCGCCCTGGACGACTGGCGTGACAGCGACGTCCAGGGGCTGTTCGGCTGGCTTCTCGAAGGGCTGGACACCAGGCCGATCGGCGACCTGGTGCAGGGCCGGCGCCGGGTCGGGCCGACCCTTTTCGAGCTCAGACGTTCACCGGCGCCGCGGGCGACCGACACGATCACCGGACGGCTGTCACTCCGGCCCACCGGCACCAGGCTCGACGGGCGCCCGCTCACCGCTGACGACAGGTAGCGGCGTTGGGCGGTGACCGGCCAGGAGGTTGGTGCCTCCTGGCCGGAGGGACGCCGTCCTTACTGCTGGTAGAAGCAGCAGGTGCCGGTGGCGCCGGTGTTGAGGTTGATGACGGCGCCGTCGGGGTTCTCGGTGCCGCGGACGTAGTAGCCGCCGAGGCCGTCGTGGGCCAGGAAGGCGCCCCAGGTGAGTAGCCAGTTCTCGGTGCCGTCGTCGGTGGGGAAGGTTTCCGGGAGGGGTTGGATGCGGCGTTGCAGGACCCAGGGCTGGTCCACGGCCGCGGTGAGCTGAGTGGTCCAGGTTTCGGGGTCGGTCTGCCAGCCCAGGAGGACGCCTTCGCCGCCGTGGAGCGCGGCCGGTTTGAGGACCAGCTCGGACTGGTTCTCGGTGGCGTAGCCGACCAGGTCGGCGCGGACCATCCGGGTCCACGGCACCAGGCGGTCGATCGCCGCTTGTTCCTCGGGACGGAAGTGGGAGCGGTTGGCGTCGTCCGACAAGATCGCGAGCGCGCTCTTGCTGCCGTAGAGCTCGGCGTCCAGCGGGGTGAAGATCGCCACGTGCCCGCGCTCGCTGGCCCGCAGGACCGGCTCCAGCAGCTCGACCGCGCCGGGTTTCAGCAGGTCTTCGATCATGAACAGCCGGAACACGATGTCGATCGCGCGATCGCCGTGCCAGATCCGGTCGTCGCGGTACTCGAGCTCGTCGACCGGGCAGGCCAGCGCATCGATGCCGAGCGGGGCCAGCGCGGCCGCGCTGCGATGCAGCTGCGGAGCGAGGTCCGGATAGCTGTCCGGGAAGTCGGCGATCGCCATCACCGGCCGGACGCCGGTCGGGATCTTGGCCTCGATCAGGATGGTCCGCACCACCTGGGCCATCGTCTCGGTGTAGGTCAGCTCGTTGTCCCGGACGAAGTCCGCGATGAACGGGTGCTCGAGCATCGCCTCGTTCAGGACGGCGTTGTCGACGCCGCCGGCGGTGCTGCCGAGGTTGAGCTCGAGCAGCCAGAAGCCGTGTTCGTCGCGGTACAGGTCGGCGCGCCCGAAGCGGCTCGGCGCCGGGCCGCGCCCCCGGCTGACCGCGACCGCCTGGGCCTCGGCCAGGCCGGCGGCCTGGGCGAACCGGACGATGTCGCCGTCGAAGAGACGGTCCGGGATGCTGGTCAGCGCCTGGTGGACCAGCCCCAGGTCCTCGGTGAGCCGCCGGTGTTCGGCGGCTTCCAGGAAGACGGGCCGGGTCAGGCAGCGCCCGCCGTACCCGGTGGCGTCCAGGCGGGGCTCGGCGGCCGCGCGCAGTTCACTCGGTTTGGGCCCGTGGCCGGCTGCGGCCGCGAGATAACTATCGGTCAACGACATAGGAGTACTCCTCCCCAACGGCCGCCTTGGACGTCCCGCGCCGCGAAGTAGTCAACGGGATCTGGGCAACCGTGGCCCGCAGGGTAAGCAGGTTCCGGTGGTGGCCGGAAGAGCACAGCCGTTTATCGGCAGGCGAACGACGGGCTCGGGCGGTAGCTTGTGCTCGTGGACGTGGATCCGGTGGGACACAACCGTGCGGCGTGGGATCGGATGGTCGAGAGGGGGAACGAGTGGTCGCGACCGGTGGACGCCGAGGCCGTTGCCCGGGCGCGGGCCGGTGACTGGTCCGTCGTCCTGATCGGGTACGAGCCGGTCGACCGGGCCTGGTTCCCCGCGGAGCTGACCGGCGTGGACATTCTCTGCCTCGCCTCGGGTGGTGGGCAGCAAGGGCCGACACTCGCCGCGGCCGGGGCCCGGGTCACGGTCTTCGACAACTCGCCGGGGCAGCTCGCGCAGGACCGGATGGTCGCGGAGCGCGACGGTCTGGAGCTGCGGACGGAGCTCGGCGACATGCGGGACCTCTCGGTGTTCGGCGACGCCTCGTTCGACGTCGTCCTCAATCCGGTCTCGAACTTGTTCGTCCCCGAGCTCGCGCCCGTCTGGCGCGAGTGCTTCCGCGTCCTGCGGCCGGGCGGCTCACTGCTGTGCGGCTTCCTCAACCCGGACGTGTACCTGTTCGACGCCGAGGCCATGGAGTCGCGCGGCGAGCTCGTCGTCCGGCATCGCCTGCCGTACAGCGATCTGACGCACGTCCCGGCCGAGGAGCGCGAGCGGCTCTGGGGAGCCGACGCGCCGCTGGAGTACAGCCACTCGATGGCCGAGCAGCTCGGCGGCCAGCTCGCCGCCGGCTTCGTCATCACCGGCTTCGACGAGGCCCCGCACCACGCCGACGCCACCGCGGGCTGGCTACCCGGCTACTACGCCACCCGCGCCCGCAAACCCTGACCCCGAGCTGACGTGCGCCGCGATGTCGTCGGCGGTGGTCAGCCAGACGTCGGGCTGAGCGGCGAGGTACTCCAGCGCCAGGTCGAGATACTTGGCGCGGAACGCCTGGCCGATCACGAACGGGTGCAGGGCCAGCGGCAGGACCCGTCCGCCTTCGGCGCGGAGTACCTCGTACTGGTCCTTGACGATCTGGAGGAACTCGGGGCCGGTGATGCCGCGCGGGAACAGGATGAGGTCGTTGAGCTCGACCGAGTAAGGCACGCTGAGCATGCCGGGGACGTTCAGCGGGTAAGGCTGGTCGTCGTTGGTCCAGTCGAGGACGTAGCTCACTCCCAGCTCGGCCAGGAGCGCCGGAGTGCTGGCGGTCTCGGTGAGGCCGGGGCCCATCCAGCCGCGCGGACGCCGTCCGGTCGCACGCTCGATGGCGCCGACGATCTCGGCGAGCTCACGGCGTTCGTCGTCCGGAGCGAGGTTCGTGTGCAGGGCGGAGTTCGTGCGGCCGTGGGCCAGCCAGGCCCAGTCGCGCTCGACGCCGGCGGCGATGATCTGCGGGTTGTGCTCGGCGACCAGTGAGTTGACCAGCGCGCTGGCCCGGACGCCGTGCCGGTCGAGGATGTCGATCACGCGCCAGATGCCGACCCGGGCGCCGTAGTCCCGCCAGCCGTGGTTCAGCGGGTCAGGGTCCAGGTCGAGCGGCCAGATGCTCGTCGACGGCACGCCGGGCAGAAAGGTCTCGACATTCAGGCCGACATAGCAGGCGACGCGTTTACCGCCGGGCCAGACGAGCGGCGGGCGTTCGGTGATCGGGCTGTAGCTGAACAGGTCCATACCTGGAGGGTAAAATCTGACATCAGTGTCAGAATCAAGCCCGGAGGTCGCAATGCGCATCGGCGAGCTCGCCCGGCGAACGAGCGTCAGCGAGCGCTCCCTGCGCTACTACGAACAACAAGGCCTCCTCGCCTCCGACCGCACCCCCGGCGGTCACCGCGAGTACCCCGACACCGCCGTCGACCGCGTCATCCTCATCCAGGAGCTCCTCGCCGCCGGCCTGCACACCAAGAAGATCGCCGAACTCCTCCCCTGCATGCGCGCCCCCGACGGCACCCCCAACGAACTCGCCACCCCCACCCTCACCCGCGAACTGATCGCCGAACGCGCCCGCATCAACCAACTCATCACCGACCTCACCACCTCCCGCACCATCCTCGACGAAGTCATCACAGCCGCCCTCCACGCATCCCAACCCCGCTGACTCACCTGGTGCGGCCGTTGCCGAGGAAGTTCTCGCGCCAGGCGAAGGTGAGCCAGTGCAAGCCGGTCACCGGCTGCTCGTCCAGCCGGGCCCGCCAGGCCGTCTCGACGTTGACGCACAAGCGCGTCGCGTCGTACTCGATCGCGTTGCCCTCCGGGATCAGGCTCACCGGGACCGTCAGCTTGCCCTTGACCATGTAGGTGCTGCCGTCGAGGCGGCGGCAGACCATGTACTCGAAGTTCGCGCGATCGAGCGGCGTCGGCGCGGATTCGCTCCACAGGCCGCAGTCCTCGAGCGCGCCCTGGAGCGCCTCGAAGGGCAGGAGCCATCCCCCGTCGGGGCTCGACTGCCGCCAGGAGAACCAGAGCGGCCGCCGGTTCCGGCCGCCGCTCGTCGCGATCTCCATGACAGGCCCGGCGAACACCTGATAGTCCCCGGCCCGCTCGATGAGCCGGCTGTGCGGCGTCGTGGCCGGGTTCGCCGGATCGCCGTCCGGACTGTCGGCCGCACGCAGGTCGTCGCCCATCGCGCGGACGACGCGCTGCAGCCGATCGAAGATGCCGCCGTCGTACCGATCCGGGTCACCCAGCGCCTCGGTCGGATCGGAGACCTTGTCGGAGGTCAGCTGCAGATGCACGAACGCCATGTCGTCCAGCGCGGTGATCGCGCAGCCGGCGATGCCGAGCTGCGGGCAGCCGCGGAGCACCGACAAGATCGCGTCGGTGGACCCGACTCTGGCCGGACCGACCAGAGTCACCGGCATGACGTGCCCGATCGCACTGCCGGACCGGCGCAACTCCGGCTGCCGGTCGACGAACTGCCGGGCGGCCCGCGCGTCGTGGGCCAGGACGCGAAACCAGTTCCCCTGGGCATGCCCCGGTCTGAGGTCGCCGAGCCACAAGCCGTAGCCACGCTCACCGCAGAAGTCGGACAGCCGGTTCGCCATCTTCGTCCGGCGCCGGCTGGTCGGGTTCTGCAAGGCGAACGCCACCCGCACCGCGATCGCGGTCGGGGGCTTCCAGATGTCCTTCCGGTCCTCGACCCTCGTCCCGTTCGAGCGATCCGTCGGTAGCTGGACCGGGCACTGCAACGACATGATCGGCGCCGAGCCCTCGTCCGCGGCACAGCGCGCGACCTCGGCGACGAGCCGCAGCAGCGCCCGGGCATGCGACTGCCGCAGCGCGCACTCGTCGACTTCCAGCGCGATCAGCGCCTCGAAACGCGCCGCCGCCTCGTAGATGAAGCTCGGATTGGGCATCGCCGCGCCGACGACCTGCAACCGGTCGGGTTCCGCGTCGATTTTCGCGCGGACCGGCGTCGAACTGCCCTGCTGACGAACGCGCATGTCCTGGGCCAGTGCGCCGCGATTCGAACCGACCGCCAGGATCACGCCGTTCAGGTTCGAGATCAGCACCTCGGTGGAATTCCGCAACAATGTCGGCGCGCCGCCGAGTTGCGACTTGATGTAGCCCGGCCGGTCCGGGACGTGGTGCACATGGAAATTCACCTGGACGCCGGGCTGATCGGCGATGACACCTGCTCCCCTGGCCAGATCCGCCAGCGAGCGCACGGAACGGTCGCTGAAATCCTCAGAATTCATGTTCGGCCCCGGAAACAGTCAGCGACGCGTCGACCGGAGCGAGCCCGATGTCCGCACGCGCCCGGGCCCGGACCGCCCAGCGCGGGATGTGCCGGTGCCCGAACTCGTGGTCGCCGGACCGGATCCCGAAGAGCCACAAGAAGGCGAGCAGCGTGAGCAGGAGCGCCTGCCCCACGCCGAACCCCAGGCTCAGAACGGCGTCCGAGGAGGCGGCGGCGACCACGACGGCCTGGACGACGATCACCGCCATCGTGACATGGGCGGCCCAGCGGACGCTCCTCCGGACGCGGGCAGCCACCGAGTTCCGCGGCGGTAGATCCAGCCGGGCATAGAGAAACCCCGGAACGAGCAGCAGCACGACGACGACCGCGTCGCTGCGTCCGCCGAGCCCGAACGACGACGTCGCCCCGAACGGCAACGGCGACCCGGCGAGCAGCGCGGCCGCCAGGTAGGAGATGACGAGCACCGCGGCGACGTACAGCATCACGGTGCGGATCCCGGTCCGGGTGGCATCGCTGATCGAGATCGCCGCGCGGACGACGATCCGCGGCGACGGGGACTGCGTCGGCGCGTACCGCCGCCAGTACACGTGGGCCCGGTGCGTGGGCGCGTCCTCGGCGCGCTTACGGAAGAAGTCCCGGCCGAGATCGAGCGCGCGCACCTCGCGCGCGGCGGTCTCCAGACTCGCGCCGCTGACACTCGGATGATTCAGCAAGGTGGTCGCGGACAGCTGCTGCTCGGCCGGGACCTCGCCGGACAGACTGGCTCTGGTCAGGGTGCCGACGGCGGTCTCGTCCCCGCCCATCCAGATCGCGCCGGCCTCCTCCGCCTCCCACTGCCGCCGCAGGACGAGCTCGCTCAGATCGCCGATGACGGTGCGCAGCTCGAGCTCGACGATCTTTCCCATCGCCCGGTCCCGCGCGGAGCCCAGCTCGTCGGAGACGAAGCGGGCCAGGAAGCCGAGGTCCTCGGCCACCGAGTCGCTCAAGCGCGCGTCGGCGTCCGAGGTGATGTGCATGCTGTCGATCTTGAGCGTCGGGTCGGTCTCGGCGACCAGGTGATACGACCGCAGACTCGACGGCACGTGCGTCTCGTACTCGACCTCGTACCGTCCGCGGACCCGCTGCCGGAACGCCTGCGCCACTCTCCCGCGATGTTTCGGCGCCTCGGCGAGCAGCGGCATCTCGTAGGTGAGGAGATGGTGCTCGCGCGGCTGCGACAGGCCGACGATCAGCAGATAGTCGTTCAGGGCGACGTCCAGGAGGTTGTAGAACGGGACGAGCGCGTCGTCGTAGGCGTCCAGCACCTCGGCGAGGAATTCGCGGTAGCGGTAGCTGCTGCCGTGCCTCGTCCCCGGAGTGCTCGGCGCGGAGGCGAACTCCGAGGGCTCGGATCGGCTGATGAACAAGGCCTGTAACGCGGACTGCAGCAGCCAGCGCGAGTTGTCGACGCGGTGCAGGAACTTCCCCAGACGGTTCGTGCTCTGCGCGTCCGGGATGCTGCCGAGCGTCCCGCGGAGCAGATGGTAGAGACCGCTCGCCAGCGGCATCGCCACCTCGAGCTGGGTGAGCCGCGGCAGCCGCGCACCGGTCGAGTCGCGTACGTCGATCGGCGCGACGGCCCGCCGCGGAAGCCTGGCCACCGGTGTCCAGATGACATTGTCCGGACCGAGGTCCGCGCCCTGCGGAGCAGCCGCGCCGATGACGCTGCGCTGCCGGGTCTGCTCGAAATCCCGGCAGACCTTGCGCTGCTCCTGATTCAGGAGATTCAGGCTGATCTCGATCTCCGCGGTGCAGACCGGGGCGAGATGTTCGGTGAGCTGGAGCCGCTCGGTGATCCGCCGGACATGATTCTGCCGGAGCGCCATATCCAGGAACCCCAGCCCGATGGCGGCTTCGTCCGAAGACATTCGCGGTGGTGAACCCGGAATCGGCGTCGACTCTATTGCAACCTCGAGTGCCTTTCTGGAATCCATTCAACCTCCAGGCCGGTAGCCGAGCAGACTATCGAGGTTAGCCGACCGTGGATGAAGTTGACAGGTTTGAGAACGTCCCCGGGCAATCGCTGAAACAAACGCAGGAATCGGCGACTTCGGTGTTCGGAAATCCTTGGCTGCCGGGGATTTCGGCGCGGCCGGCTAGCCGGGGAGGTAGGTGGTGCGGGATTGCCAGGTGCCGTGTTCGGCGAGGGGGCGGAAGCGGAGGGTGGCGAATTCGTGGTGGAAGTCGCGGCGGCGGCGCTCGGTCATGGCGGTGGCGTGGCGGGTGGGGTCGGGGACGGGGCTGTGGCCGTGGACCATGGCTTCCATTTGTTGGACGGAGGTCCAGATGGAGAAGGTCGAGATGGTTCGGGGTGGGCGCATCGCGGCGAGGGCGAGGGTGGTGGCGGGGTGGTCGCGGACGAGGCGTTCGACGGGTTTGCCCCATTTGAGGAAGCGGGGGACTTCGGGGAGGCGCATGCGGGCGAGGGTGACGGCGACGACGGGTTCGGTGGGGTCCCAGTCGTCGGCTCGGGCGGGGAGGGCGGCTAGGCGGGACCAGCGGCGGAGGAATTGCATGCGGACGTGCCAGCCGGTGGCGAGGCCGGCGCCGAGGGGGTGATCGGCCAGGAAGGTGTCGAGGGCCGTTTCGTCGTCCCAGCGCGCGAACATCGCCATTCGGCGCAGCTGCATCCGGGACGGCGAGATGGTCGGGGCGCCGAGTTGCATCAGCGCCAGGCACTCGGCGTACCGCAGCCCGGGGCTGGACGGCGCCTTCCACAAGGCCCGGGCCGTGGTGGCCGGAGGCAGCTCGGCGAGGTGGAACGTGAAGATGGTCATCGTCGGGCAACTGTGCCACGAAGAGCGGGTTCAGCCGTCGTACGGCGTGGTGGCGCGGGCGGTCCGCAGGGCGCTCCCCCACCAGGTGAGTTGCCGCAGGAGGGTCGCGGCGGCGGAGTTCGGGCGGGCCGGCTCGCGGAGGTTGCCGTCGTCGTCGAACTGGTCCCAGACGTACTGCAGGCTGACCTGCGCCTGCATCGTGACCGCGTGCAGCTCGGCGAAGACGCTGCGGAGCTGTTCGACGGCGCGTAGACCGCCGGACAGGCCGCCGTACGACACGAAGCCGACCGGCGTCGCGCGCCACTCCCGCTTGGCCGTGTCGATCGCGGTCTTCAGCGCGCCCGGGTAGCCGCGGTTGTATTCGGGTGTCACGACGCAGACGGCGTCCGCCCAGTCGAGGCGCTTCGTGAACAGCTCGGTGTCACCGCCGCCGCCGAGGTCGTCGGGCAGGTCGAGCTCCGTGAGGTCGATGACGTCGACCTCGCCGAACGCGCTGCCCTGGACGGCGCCCAGGAACCAGTCGGCGACCTGCGGGCCGATCCGGTCCTTGCGAACACTCGCGACCACGACGGCGAGACGCAAGGCGCTCATCGGTCCGCTCCCGCAGTTGCCAGGGCCGGCAGCGCGCCCGCGAGCGTGCTGAGCTCGTCCGGCGTCAGCGCCAGCCCGAACTCACCGACGAGGACGTCGGCCAGCTCGGCGTCGGCGATCAGCCGCTCCTGCTTCGGCTCGCCGGGCCGCTCGACGCTGTAGGTGCGGCCGATCAGGCTGCGGATGTCGGTCTCGCTCTTCTGGACGACGATCAATCGCTGCGTGAACGGCGACTTCGGATTGGTCGCGGTGTTGTAGTTCGCGGCCTCGACGTCCACGAAGAACTGCGGCTCGTCGGTGAACGCCATCCGGGTCGACCAGTCCGCGCCGTCCTGCTCCTGCAGCCGCCACATCTCCATACCGCCCTTGACGACCCGATACACCCACGCGCCCTGCGGGTGCGGCTCGGCGCCGCCGAACGGCAGCGGTGCCAGCAGACCGGAGCCGAAGCCGACGTCGGCCAGCCAGCGATCCGCACCGACGCCGACGCTGAGCACCATGTGCGAGCGCGGCCGCGGGTGCTCGTCCGGGTCACCGACCCGGGCCAGCAGCCGGTCGACCTGGAAGCCGATCCGATCGAGGACGGCGCCGAACAGCGTGCCGTGCTCGTAGCAGTAGCCACCCCGCCCGCGCGTCACGAGCTTGGCCTGGACGTCGGTCAGCTCCACCGAGATCCCCCGACCGAGGATCACGTCCAGGTTCTCGAATGGGATCGCAGCCACATGAGCGCGGTGCAAGGCCTGTAGCGTCGCGAGGTCGGGCGCGACCGGAGCGGTGTGCCCGATCCGGCGCAGGTAGGCGTCGAGGTCGAGCCGGTCGAGCTGCCATTGGTCGTCAAGCATCAGAGTTCCTCCCAGAGGTTCGAATCAGCGGACGGACGCCGGGCCCGTGCTCGACCGCAGGACCAACTCGGTCGGCAGGATCACCTGGCGTTCGGTGAAGTCAGGGTCGATCAACATGCGCGCCATCAGCCGCCCGCGCTCGCGCACGGGCTGCCGGACAGTGGTCAGACCAGCGGACTCCGCGAACGGCGCGTCGTCGAAACCGGTGACGGAGATGCCGGCGCCCGGTTCGAGGCCGCGCTCGCGCAGTGCCTCCAGTACACCGCCCGCGAGGACGTCGCTGTCGGCAGCGATCGCCGTCGGACGCCGATCCCCGGCGAGCACCCGGGCGACGGCGACCCGCCCCGACTCGTGGGCGTTCCGGCCGCCGGTGACCACCCGGACCCTGGCGCCGCGGCCGAGCCCTTCGCGGATCCCGGCCAGCCGCTGCCTGGAGTACGAGTACAGCGTCGCCTCGTCGACAGACGCAGCGAGCACTCCGATCGGCTGCGGCGTCGCGACCACGACAGCGACCTCTCGGTGGCCGAGGCCGGCCAGATGCGCACCCACCGCCACCCCAGCCGCATGGTCGTCGACGCGAACACTCAGCCCCGAGGAGTCCGGAGTCGAGCGCACCAGCGGGATGTTGCGGGCGGCAAGCGCCTGGACGGCGGGGTGGTCGTCGGCCAGACCATCCGCGATCGCTCCGTCGATCACCGCCTGATGCACAGCCGCCAGCCCCTCGCGGAGGGCGTCCTCGTCGAGCCCGTCGCCGAGATCGAACGGGATCAGCACCAGACTCGTCCGGGCCGGCTCGGCCACCTCGGTGACGCCGCCGAGCATCGCCAACGCGTACGGATCCGAGAAGGCATACCGCAGGCCGACCGTGAAGATCACCCCGATCGCGCCCGCCCGCCGGGTGCGCAACGTCCGGCCGGCGGCGTCCGGCCCGGCGTAGCCCAGCTCCAGCGCCACGCCGAGGATGTGCTCACGCAGCGAGTCGGATAGGCGACCAGGCCGGTTGAACGCGTACGACACCGCCGCGGTCGAAACCCCGGCTGCCGCCGCAACGGATTTCAAGGTGGGCCGCCCTGCCATCACGCCTCCTTCTGTTAATCGATTAACAGAAGGCTAGCGCCTACTTCCCACCGAGTCCAGCCGTCCGTCAGGGGTAGCGATACCGGGCGAGTTCGCCTTCCAGGCGGCGGTAGCGCTCTTCCAGATCGGCACGCTTCGACTGGGACCGCGCCGGCTGCTTGGCGATCGGCCGGATCGACCGCTCGGCCAGCCGGGCGAGCTCAGGCAGATCACCGAAGCGCGGGATCTGTTGCGAGGTCGCGAACATCGCCAGCGCCCGGCGCTCCCACCCGCCGTTCGACGGTGGGAAGCGGATGAGGTGATGCAGCACGTCCTCCCACGCCAGCCGGCGATCGGTCTTCGGTACGGCGACCTGCTCGAGCAGGATCGTGAAGACAGCGGACGACGCCACACTGGCCAGCACCCGCGCGTCGTCGAAGAACGGCACCGACGTGAGGGTGTCCTTCGACATCAGCGAGTGCGATCCGACGATCTCGCTGAAGGCGCCGTTGTCGGAGTCGACCTTGAACACCGATCCGGCGTCCTGATCCAGCGCGGCCGATTTCGCTGTGCCCTCGTTGAGCAGCTTCTGCAGATCCGCGACCGCGAACTGCATCAGGAAGCCGCCCGCTCCGGGCGCCTCGGTCGGAAGCTGCTCGGCCTTGCGATCGATCGCGAAGGCGGCCAGCAGCGCAACGCGGCCCTTGTCGTTCAGACGGCCGCTGTCGGCCAGGTAGCGAACGAAATGGTCATAGTTGCTTTCGGTCCGGCCGTCGCGTTGCAATCGCGGTTCGAGCGCCGCGGCATGCCGTTTGAGTTGTAGGTCGAGTTCGGTCGCCTCGGTCGTGCGCTTCGGCACCGTCGCACCAGGTTGCAGCGGCCAATGCTCCGGTGCGACATTCGCCGCCAGGCGCTGGCGTTCGTCCGCGCTCAGCAGCGTGAGCACGAGCGGAATCGACTCCCGCAGCTTCGGCGTCGCGGCCGCGGCGGCGATCGGTCCGGCCAATGGGCCAAGGGCTTCCAGGTTGTACTGCGCGAGCGCGTCCGCCGCCCAGGGCGGCACTCCCCCGGGCTCGCCGGTCAGTTTGTGCTCGAGATTCTCCAGCGCGTGCAGCAGCGTGTGCGCGGTGTCTTGAGCCGAGGGGAACGCCGGATAGGCATGTCGCAGACTCGGCGTCGACATCCGGCTCTTACTCAGTACGCCGGCGCTCTGCGTCTTGCCACCCGCGTCGTACGCCGGGTACCGCAACCGCCGGAACAGCTTACGTTTAAGGCGATTCAGCTCAGCCGGCTGCGCCGCGACGAATTCCGGACGCCGTTTCGCGACGTCGTTCACGAACCGCTGCAGGAACGCGTCGTCACTCTCCCCCTCGACCTGCGCCGGCCGGAAGCCGCGCAGCTCCAGCAACTCGACCACGTTCGAGTGGAAGAACCAGTCCTCGACGCCGTGCAGCAGCTTGCCGGCCCGGACCAGCAGCCGTTGCCGACCGGCCCGGTCCTCGCGTTTCAGCGCCCACCACTCGTCCTCGATCCCGGCGAGCCCCTCGGCCAGGTAGGAGATGTAGTGCGCGTCCACCGCGTTCATCACGCCGACTTCGCCGTCCGCCAGGCTCGTCTGCCGCCGGCTGGGCTGGTACAGCTTGTTCGCGGGCCGCTTGCTCGCGTCCCACACGTACGGCGGCTGGTCGGTGTGCTCATGCGGGAAGTACTGCGTGAAGAAGTCGCCGTACAGCTCCTCGACCCGGTTCGCGGGGATCGGGGTCAGCGATCCCCACGGGCCGTCAAGCCGCTTCGGCACGTCCTGCGCGAACAGCAGGTGGGTGGTTCCTTCGATGAACAGCCGGAAGAACTCCCCCAGGTGGCCGTAGTGCAGCAGATCGTTGCGGGCCGCGCCGGGCGTGCGCTCGATCGGCGTCCCGAGCAGCGCGTCGATCCAGTTGTCGGCGCCGCTCAGATCGGCGTACGTGTCCGACGGCAGGACGGCGAGGATGCCGCCGATCGCGGCCAGCCCGGCGCCGGAGCCTTCGATGACGTCGGCCGCCGTCCCCGAGGTCAAGGTCTTCAGGTACTGCGACGCCGCCAGGGCAGCGCCCGCTCCGAGCGCGGACAGGCCGCGCAACAGCTGCGTCTTGTCCTGCACCTTCGGGATGACGAACTCCCGCCAGATCCGTTGTTTGGCGAAGATGTAGGTGACCGGGTCGCGGAACTGCGAGACGTCGGTCAAGTAGTTGCCGAGCTCGAGGTAGGTCAGATCGCCGGCCGTCAGCTTGGCGTTGTCGAGGAAGGCGACCGGGACGGTCTCCCTGGTGAACAGGAAGATGTCCCGGTGCCTGGAGATGTCGCCCATCAGCTCACGCCTCGACCCACTCGCCGTCCTCGTTCTGCGCCCAGACCGGCAGCGCGTCGTCGGCGCGCAGTTTCACCAGGCTGGTCGGAACGCGGACGGTCCACGGCTCCCCCTGCGGTACTTCGGCGCCCGGACGATCGAGCCGCTCAGCCAGCTCGTCCGCGATCGGCAGGTAGAGCGGGCTGGCGATGGTCGGCAGCGGCCCGCCGTTCCAGATCTCGCCGAAGGTCAGGAAGTGGTCGACCGCGCCCTCGAACCCCGGCCGGACCGGCACCGTCGTCCGGCAGTAGCCGGCCTGCAGGAAGTCCACGAACGCCGGGTCCGGATCGTCGTACCCGAGGCGCTCGTCCCACTGGTCCTTACTGCCCCAGAAGTACGGATAGGTGACCCAGGACATGTGCTCCCACTCGAAGGCCTGCTCGAAGAAGCGGACGTACGCGCCCTCCGCGGCCGCCTCCCGGACGTCGATCTGCGGCAGCCCGTTGGCGGGCGACGTGACGACGGCGTCGAACAGGTCGAAGTGCTGATCGGTCAGGATGCTCAGGCAGTTCTTCTGCAGCTCCCGGCGGATCGTGATCTGGTTCGCGCCCGGGTTGCGGCCGCGGATCGCGACACCGGCCTGCAGTTTGAGCTGGGCCAGCTTCTCCTCGTAGTCGGCGACCTGCGCCTTGTGCGCGGCCAGCAGCTTGGCGTGGGTCTCGAGCCGCCACTTGTCCAGCGCGCGGTCGGTCCGCTGGCATTTCACCTCGATCGCGATCGCGACCTGGGAGGCGTGCCAGGTGTCGAGCGCGAACGGGATCGAGTCGCGCTCGTCGTCCAGCGTCGTCGTCCACAACCACTGGCTGCCCGTCATCCGCTGTGTGCGGCGGCCGAGGACGACGTCCACGCTCGCGTCGGTCTCCCAGACGTTCCAGACCCGGCCGACGCTGCCGAACACCGCGCGGTAGCCGTCGTCGATGGTGATCTGCGCGGAGTGGTTGTAGTTGGTCTTGCTGTCCCCGCCGCCGCCTTTGAAGTCGGCAGACTTGGTCCGGAACAGCTCGGGCGGCGGCGCGACGTCCGTGGCCCCGCAGATCTTCACCCAGTAGGCGTAGTTGCTCTCGCTGAGCTGCGCGGGCGTCAGTGTGAAGTCCGGCGGCTTGGTCAGCGTGAGCGCGCTGTTGCGGGCCTGGTTCATGGCGGCCACCAGGAACGCCGCGGGCTCGGGGATCATGAAGTCGAACATCATCCGCAGGCCGTAGTTGTACATCTGGGCCCGGTAGACCTTGTTCACCCACTGGTACACGCCGGAGATGTGCCCGGAGCCGGTGGTGTTGTCGAGCGCGTGGACGTTCTTCTCGATCGTCTCGGTCAGCACGCGGGTCGTCGTCCGCTGCAGCACCCGCTCGGAGATCTTGCGCGACGTCCGTTCGGTGACATCCTGGGAGAACGTCGACGCGGACTTGGTCGCCTCGGTCTTCGAGCGGCTGAACGATCCTTCGGCGCTCGCCGCGAACTCGACCGTCGGGCCGTAGCTGCCGGAGATCGTCAGGCCGGCCTTCAGCGCGACGTCCTCCTTGATCGTCTCGCTCGCCTCCCGGCTCATCTCGAACCGGTCGGTCGACTCCAGCTCGTGCTCCTCCGACGAGCTGGTCTCGGTCTCGACGAAGGTGATCGTCTCGCTCTCCTCGCGCCGCGTGTGCTCGCGCGACTTCAGCTCCCCCTTGAGCACGTTCTCGATATGCGCGACGTCGACGGCCTCGTAGCCGGTCAGCTGCTGCTTGACCAGCAGCAGGTCGGCGATCCCGGCCGGCGCGACGCTCCCCTTCGTCTCCGGCACGCTGCCCGGCATCGGGATGTACGGGACGCCGAGGAGACCGCCGGTCCCCAGAGCGCCCCAACCGGTGGTCAGCGGCGTCTTCACCGAGATCAGCGCGTCGCCGAACCGGACGAACGAGTGCTTCTCCGGATGCCCCGCGACGACCTCCAGCTGCTCGACCGTCGTGGCCAGATCGGTTTGGAGCCGTTGGGTCACCTTGTCGAGCGGCGTAGTCCCGAGATCGATACCGCGTTGTTTCAGGACGGTTTGCGTCTTCTGGGACAGCCGATCGGTGATGCCGGCCTTCAGGACGAACCCGACCTCGGCCAAGGCGACCGGCGTGAACCCGGCGCGGACCGGCAGCACCACATCGGGCGCCTGGACGAGCGTCTGCGCGAGTTCGGCGTACGGCGAGCTGAGCTGGAGCGCCTCGGCGCGTTCTTCGTCCTCACGACGCGGCACGCCCTTGATGTGCTGCTCGCGGAGGATCTCGGTGTAACTGGCCGCGCTGCTGATCGCATGCGTCAGCACTGTCACGTCGGGCGCTCTGGTCGGCTCGCTGGCGACCAGCTCGGTGGCGCGGAAATGGATGGACTCGACCCCGGCCAGCTCGGTGATCGCGCTGCGCAGGACGTCGTGCTCGGCCAGCAACGCGTCGACGCGCTTCCGGCGTTCGTCGAGCAGCTTCTGCCGCTGCGCCTCCAGCTCCGCGCGCGCGTCCCGGGTGGACAGCCGGGACTTCAGTTCGAGCTCGACCGGCAATTCGAGCGAGCGGCGGCGCCGGCGTCCGGTGTCGCCCGCGGAGTGGCCGGCGGCGACGTCCGCGATCAGCTCGGCGGTGCGGAGCTGGCGGGTCAAGCGTTCGATCGGCAAGCTGTGCAGCTGTTGCAGGACCTTGATCGCGATCAGGCTGTCGCGCAGCCGCCGTACCGTCTCCTGATAGGCGTCACCGCCGACGACATCGCCCGCGGGACTACCGAACACCTCCTCGACCGCGTTGGCCACCTCCGACCACGGCACCTCCCCGGCCGCCTCGAGGGTGTCAACGCTGTCCGCCACTTCGTCCAGCTCAGCTCCCAGCGGAGTGTCCAGCACTCCGGACACGAACTCCGCGGACGCCGCGTACTCGGCCGACGCCGCCTCGATCCCCGGCCGGCCGCCACCCGAAACCACGGCGGCCCGCAAGGCATCTTGATACCCGGACTCCTGCTCGAGCCCGATCGACAGTTGCTCCGGAGCCTGCTCGATCGCAGGCCGCAGGAGCATCAAGCGAAACAGATTCTCCATAGCTGTCGGAGTCCGGCGAGCCACCGGTAATACAGCCGGGCCGATCAGCCGCGGGGTTTGACGCGCTTGGTCGGGGTCGCGGTCAGAGGGTCTTCGGGCCAGGGGTGGCGGGGGTAGCGGGCCCGGAGGTCCGAGCGGACTTGGGGATATCCCTGGCGCCAGAAGGAGGTCAGATCGCTGGTGATGGCTACTGGACGCCGGGCCGGCGAGAGGAGATGCAGGACGACGGGAACCCGGCCGTCGGCGACGGTCGGAGTCGTCGTCCAGCCGAAGGTCTCCTGGAGCTTCACGGCGAGGATTGGCGGTTCGGTGCCGTTGTAGGTGAGGCGGACTTCGGAGCCGGAGGGGACCTGGAGCCGCTCGGGGGCGAGCTCGTTGAAGCGGGTCGCGGCGGGCCAGGGCAGGAGGCGGCGGAGCGCTGAGGTCAGGTCGAGGCGGGCCAGGTCGCGGCTGGCGCGGATCGAGGTGAGGTCGGGGCCGAGCCAGTCGTCGAGAGCGGCCAGGAGGGCGTCGTCGTCCATGGCGGGCCAGGGATCGCCGAGGTGGGCGTGGCAGAAGGCGAGCCGTTCGCGGAGCGCGCGGGCGGACTCCGACCAGTGCAGTACGGCGAGGCCGCTGCGCCGGATCCCGTCGCGGACGGCGGCCTGGACGCGGATCGGGTCGGGGTTGGCCAACGGGCTGTCGTTGAGGACGATCGCGCCGAGCGTCTCGACGCGGCGGGTGACGATCCGGCCGTCGTCCCAGCGGATCTGGTCGGTGGTCGCGAGGAGGTCGCCTGCGAGATCGCGGGCGGTGGGCTCGTCGATCGGGGCCGCGGAGCGGATCCGGGCGTCGGCGCGGCCGGGGGCCCGGTCGGCGACGGCGATCGCCAGCCAGGGCGTCGTCCGCAGTGGTGATTGCGGCTCCAGCGCGGCGCCGGTGCCGCCGGACATCTGGTACGTCGTCGAGTCGGCGGCCCGGGCGCGCGCGATCCGGTCCGGATAGGCGAGGCCGACGACGATGCCGGCGGCCAGGTCGTCCGGGACGTGATCGGCCCGACCGGACCCGCGGCCGAGCCGCTTGGTCTCCTCGCGCCAGCGGGCGGTCGCGGCGCGGTCAGTCCCTCGGCGGAGGGCTCGCCAGCGAGCCGGGAGGTCATCGCCGAAGTCGCGCCCGGCGTCGTCCGAGAGCATGGCGACGATCTCCCGGGCTCGCTCGGCGCCGACCCGCGGTGTGCCGTCGAGCAGCGCCCGAGCCAGCCGGGGGTGCGCGCCGATCGCGGCCATCCGGCGTCCGCGCTCGGTGATCCGGCCGTCGCCGTCCAGCGCGTCGAGGCGGTGCAGCAGCTCGGTCGCCGCGGTCATCGCGACCGCCGGCGGCGGATCGAGCAGGGTCAGGCCGTCGCCGGACGGCGCGCCCCAGGCCGCGAGGTCGAGCGCGAAGCCGGCCAGGTCGGCGATCGCGATCTCCGGCGCCGGGTGGTCTTCGAGGTGGGCGTGGTCGGTCGCCGACCAGCATCGGTAGACGCGGCCCGGGGCCTCGCGGCCGGCCCGGCCGGCGCGCTGCTCGGCCGACGACTTCGAGACCCGGCAGGTGACCAGCGCGCCGAGGCCGCGGGACTGATCGGTCCGCGGCTCCCGGGCCAGCCCCGAGTCGACCACGACGCGGACGCCGGGCACGGTCAACGAGCTCTCCGCGACCGACGTCGTGACGACGATCCGGCGCGTACCGGACGCCGTCAGCGCGCGATCCTGCTCAGCCCTGGACTGCCGGCCGAACAGCGCCAGCACGTTCTGCCCGGCCAGCCGGCGGGTGACGCCGTTGATCTCGGCCTCCCCCGGAACGAACACAAGGATGTCGCCCTCGTTCTCGGCGAGCGCCCGCCGGACGACGTCCGCGACATGATCGAGCAGCCGCGGATCGACCCGGCCGCCGGGCAGCAGCGGCACCGGGACCGGCGGCGGCGCCCACTCGACGCCGACGTCGAACAGCGCCGCCGACGCGGTGATCACCTCGGCCTCCAGAGCGCGGCTCAGCCGGGCCGTGTCCGGGGTCGCCGAAGTCGCGACGAGCGCCAGCTCCGGGCGCAGATTCGCCCGGACGTCGATGCCGAAGGCGAGCAGCAGATCGGCGTCCAGATGCCGCTCGTGGCACTCGTCGATCACGATCGCGGCAACACCCGGCAGCTCCGGATCCTGCTGCAGACGCCGGACCAGGAGCCCGGTCGTCACCACCTCGACGCGAACGCCCTCGCCGCCGCTGCGCTCGCCACGCATCGCGTACCCGATCCGCTGACCGAGCGGCTCGCCGACGAGCGTCGCCAGCCGGGCCGCAGCCGCGCGGGTCGCCATCCGGCGCGGCTCAGCGACGACGATCGTGCCCTCGAGCGCGTCGGCCAGGGCCAGCGGCAGCAGCGACGTCTTCCCCGAGCCGGGCGGCGCGACGAGCACCGCCGTACCGCTGGAACGCACCGCGTCGACGGTGGCGGGCAGCACCGCGCGAACCGGCAGATCCGCGCCCGGCGCCGATGAATCAGGCAGCAACACACCCCGACGCTAACGGACCGCTCCGACAACCATGCAACCAACCAAACGCCCGCAGGCGTGTCTAACCCGGTACCAAGGATCGGGGAGGACAGATGAGTTCAGAGGACGCCGCGTTCGAGGCGTACTTCGCAGCGCGTTCCGATGCCATGCGCGGGACGGCGTACTTACTGTGCGGCGACTGGCATCGCGCTGAGGATCTGGTGCAGCAGACGTTCACGAAGATCTTTCTGGCGTGGCACCGGATCCAGCGGCACGAGTCTATGGACAGCTACACCCGGCAGACGCTCGTACGGACGTTCCTGTCCGAACGGCGGCGGGGGTGGTTCCGGTTCGAGTCGGTCGGCGCCTCGCCGTCGGATCGGCCGGCTCCGGCGTCCGGGCTCGCCGAAGACCGGCTGGTCCTGCTCGACGCGCTCCAGCAGGTTCCACCGCGGCAACGCGCCGTACTGGTCCTGCGGTACTGGGAGGACGCGTCCGTCGAGCAGACGGCCGAGGTCCTCGATTGTTCGACCGGAAATATCAAAAGCCAGGCCGCGCGTGGGCTCCAGACGCTGCGCGGTCTGCTCCAGGAGGAGAAGGTTCGATGACCGAAGACGATCTCAACCGCGCACTGCGCGAAACGATGGCTCGCAGCACGCCACCGCCGTCGATGGACTCTTCGCACGCGCTCGGGCTCGCCCGCGCGGCGCGGCGGCGACGTCGGCTGACCTGGTCCGCGTTCGCCGTCGTACCGGCGGTGGCCGGTATCGCCGCCGCTCCCCTGGTGATCTCGAACCTGACCGGCGGCGGCCCGGCCGGCGAGCTGCCCGCGGCCGGGAGCGTCTCGACCCCGACGGCCAGCCCGTCGACGGCGACGTCCAAGGGTCCGGCGTCCGTCAAGCCCTCGACGCCGCCGGGTGCGCGGAAGTCGCAGGATCCGTGGCCGGAAGGGCAGACGGATCGGACGGCGTCCGCCGGGCCGCGGGTGGTTCGGGTGACGAAGCTGATGGACGACCTGAGCGCGTCGGTGCCCGCGGGTTTCAGCACGCCTGACCTGAAGGGCTCGGACGGCGATCCGCTGCGCCACCCGCAAGCGCAGTACGCATCCCAGGACGGCGAGCCGCACTACTGGGAGTACGCCGCGACCATCCCGGTCGAGCGCGACGGCAAGGTGGGCGAGCTCCGCGCACAGTCGACGACGCCCAACGGCAAGGCAGCGATCGAGCCGTGCAAGCTGGCCAAGCAGTTCTGGGGCGGCGCCGGCAGCTGTGCCGTGGTGGATGTCGGCGGCAAGAAGGTCGGTGTGGTGACGACGAAGGGTCAGGGCTCCTACGATCAGTGGGCGAGCTACCGCCACGACGACGGCACGGTCGTGATTCTGGCGCAGGCCAAGAAGTTCGACCGGCAGCCGAAGCCGCCGCTGACGCAACCGGTCTTCACCAGCAAGCAGCTGGCCGAGCTGGTCACGTCAGCGACGCTCAAGGTCAGCGAGTGATCAACCGGTGTAACCGGCGAAGATCTTGCTGAACTCGTACGGCGCCTGCGGAACGTTGGTGCAGTTGACGAGCGTTCCGTTACAGGCATTGCGATCCCGGGTCATCTCCCAGAACGACAACATGCCGAGATGCTTGCCGCGGGCAAAGTTCACCAGCTGGGCGGAGTGCGCCTGGCTGAAGGTCCCGCCGTCGTCGTTGCGCCCGAGCATCGGCGTCACACCGACCTTGAGCCAGGCCTGGGCGTCGGTGAGGGCCGGCCACAGCGACTTGATCTGGCCGAAGGTGCTCTGCGCGGCCTGGACGGCGAAGTCGCCGTAGTTGCCGGCGGCCCGGTTGTAGTCCATCGCCATGACGTTCACGACATCGAGGGCGATCCCGTGGTCGCGCGCGGACTTCAGGACGGCGAACCCGTTCGGGTCCAGGCCTTCGGGCAGCACCGGCAGCGTCAGCGAGATCCTCAGCGCGGGCCGGTTGCGCTGCAGGATCGACAACGCCTCGGAGCGGCGGGCGATCGAGACCGGATCCGCCACCGCTCCGCCCTCGATGTCCAGGTCGAGGTAGCGCAGCTGGTACGCGTCGACGACCGCCTGGTACTCCGCCGCGGTCGCCTGCGCCGACGGGCAGACCTGTGCCAGCTCGCTACCGGCCGCGCCGCCGAAGGAGATCTTGACGTCGCCGCCGCGGGCCCGGATCGCGTCGATCTGGTCCTTGCCCCACGCCGTCCGCGGATCGTAGGCGCCGAACCAGCTCGCCTTGCAGCCGCCGGAGCCGGTGATGAAACCGAGGGTGAACGACCGCAGATTGCCGGCGCTCGCCATCGCGGTCAGCGACGGCGTCGGCCACGCGCCCATGTCGACGTACGGCGCCACTGGGACCAGTGAGCCGGCCGGACCGGAGACGGTCGTCGCCGTGACGGCGTTGCCGGCCGGCGACGAGTTGCCGGCGGCGTCCCGCGCGCGAACCGTGAAGGAGTAGGTGGTTCCAGGGGTCAGACCGCCGACCGTTCCGGTGGTCGCGTCCGTCGTGATCACTTGGGTTCCGCCGGAGTACACGTCGTACCCGGTGACGCCGATGTTGTCGGACGACGCGTTCCAGGCCAGCGAAACCGTGCTCGTACTGGTCGCGGTGACGCGTAGATTGCCGGGCGCGGTCGGCGCGCTGGTGTCGCCCGCTCCCCCTTCGCACAGCCCGCCGTTGACGCGGCAGTTCGCCGGCCTCGCCGGGCCGCGCGCGATGAACCCGAACGTCACCGACTGCCCGGCGGCCAGCGGCGCGTTCCAGCTCGCGTTCGCCGCGACGACACGATTCCCGGTCCGGGTGACGACGGCGTCCCAGGAGCTGGTCAGGTTCGTCCCGGCCGCGAGATCGAATTCGACTCGCCAGCTGCTGATGGTCGCCGACGTCCCGTTGGTGACGGTGTAGGCGGCCTGGAAGTTGCCGTCCCATTCGCCGACCAGGGCGTAGGTCGCGGTCACCGATCCGGCCGCGGACGCCGGGGACGCGAACGGGACCAGCAGGGTGAGGAGGGCGAGAACGGCGAGCAGAACACGTGATCTGGGGCGGATCATGGATGCCTCCGAGCAGCTGTTCAGATATTAGAAAGCAAGTTTCTGTAAATATCCCCACCAGTCAAGGGCTCAACCGGAGTTCCCCGCACCCCGCTCCCAGGCATCAGTCACTGCTCACCGCAGCGCACTGCCGACCGGTGGTTCCGAGCTCTTGCCGGGGCGCGAAGTGCGGTCTAACCTCGCTGTCCATCCGTTAAGAAACTTTACTAACAGTTCGCTCTGATGTTCGGGAAAGCGCTTCTCTCCCCCCGCCCCAACCTCAGGAGGCCCCTGTAATGGTGTTCATCGACTATCGACGGCGGCTCGCCGCGATCGGCGCGGTCGCGCTGGTCGGCGGGCTGCTGACCAGCGTGACAGCGGCCGGTCCGGCGCAGGCCCTACCGGCCGGTCCGGAGGCCGCGGCCGCGATCCCGGATCTGACGAGTGCGAATCGGCGAGCGCCGGTCGCGGGCCTGCCGGACTGGAGCAAGGCGGGTTACCGGGGCGGCGCGGCGCTGCCCGGGCCGGCCGACATCAATCCCGACGCGACCTGTCAGGTGACCGCGGCCGAGCTGGCGTCGCAGTACGGCGTCCGTGCGGACGGCAGCGACGCGACGAATGGGTTGCAGGCGGCGATCGACGCGATCCGGACGCAGTGCACGCCGTCCGCCGGGTACAACAAGCTGTCCCAGATCACCTTGCCCGAAGGCCGGATCACGGTCACCCGGCAGCTCGGGCTCGACGCCAGCTACCTGCTGATCAAGGGCGCCGGGCAGGGCCGGACGACGCTGGTCTTCCGGCCGGACGTCAACACCCGGTACGACAAGCTGACCCCGGACGGCAGCGACTGGGACGAGGACGGGATGACGCACGGCGCGTCCGGCAAGGGCGGCTGGACGTGGCCCGGGCGCGGGTTGCTCCGGGTGCAGACCCGTGAGGTCGCGCCGCGGTACGCCGCCGACTACGCCTCGGCGCCCGCGAACCGCAAGGACATCTTCGAGGGCAGCATCAACCAGCACTGGGCCAGCGGCGTCCCGCTGCGCGAGGCATCGGCGATCGGGACGACGCAGATCAAGCTGGCCGCCAACGCGAACATGGCGCTGTTCAAGGCCGGCAACTACCTGTGGGTCGGCGCGGCGAACACGGCGAAGTTCTACCAGCAGCAGACCGTCAACGACGCGACGAAGTACCAGAACCTGCACATGCGCCAGCAGATCTTCCAGATCAGCGCGGTCGACACCGCCGGGCGCAACCTGACCATCGACAAACCGCTCGAGTACGACCTGCCGCTGAACTCCACGTCGGACGGTTCGGCCGCGATCGGCGGCACCGTGTACCCGAGCCGGGTGACACCGCTGAAGCCGGTCGTCGGCGTCGGCATCGAGGACCTGAGCATCACCCAGGACATGACCGGGATGCCGAAGCTGGCCGGCGGCACCTACAACCTGAACAAGGCCGACGCCGTCCACAACTACGGCAACATGGCGCCGGAGTACGAGATGCACGGCATCGTGCTGAAGTGGGCCGTGAACAGCTGGGTCCGCCGGGTCGGCACAGAGATGACCGGCTCGCACCCGATCGTCACCGAGAGCGCCAAGAACATCCAGGTCCAGGAGTCGTCCCTGGACGGCTCCTGGAACAAGGGCAAGGGCGGCAACGGCTACCTGCGCGGCTCCCGGGTCTGGGACTCGCTCTACGCCTACAACACGACCCGGAACCTGCGGCACTTCACCTTCCAGTGGTCGGCCTCGAACAACGTGGCCATCGGCAACGACTTCGACTCCGACCTGAACGTGCACGGCGGCTGGGAGCGGCGCAACCTGTTCGAGAACAACACCGTCCGGATCCCGTTCGAGCACGCGTCGAAGAACTGCCAGAGCAACTGCGGCGACGAGGGCGGCGGCGGCCCGGACGACTCGACCTGGTGGCCGATCTGGTGGGCCGCCGGACCGAAGGCGGTCAAGTGGTCCGGATCCAGCGGACCGCAGAACGTCGTCTACAACAACGCGCTCAGCAAGCAGACCACCGAGAACGGCGCGTACCAGAGCTACTACCCGGACCGGCAGCGCGTCTACCAGTTCGGCAGCAGCTCGGCCGACGCGACGAAGTTCCAGCACCTCGCGGCGAACGGTGCGCCGATCCCGGACTGGGCCAGCCGCGAGACCGTCGACTACACCGTGCCGAACGGCGGCGTGAACGCGTCGCGGACGGACGCCTCGGGCTCGTTGTTCCTCCGCAGCACCGGCGGCGGCACCGAGGACGGCACCGCACCTAGCACGCCGGGAAACCTGCGCGCGACCGCGACGACGTCCAGCAGCGCGACACTGGCCTGGAACGCGTCGACGGACAACGTCGGCGTGACCGGGTACGACGTCCTCCGGAATGGGACCGTGGTCGGCAGCAGCTCCGGCGCGAGTTATACCGACAACGGGCTGAGTGCGGCGACGACGTACAGCTACACCGTTCGGGCGAAGGATGCCGCTGGCAACCAGTCGGCCGCGAGCAACGCGGCGACCGCCACGACTCAGCCCGGCGGCGGTACGTCGGAGACGCTGCTGTCCCGCGGCAAGCCGGCGACGGCGTCGTCCACCGAGGGCGCCGGTTTCGAGGCCGGGCTCGCCGTCGACGCGAGCGCGACGACGCGCTGGGCCTCGCGGGAGGGCACCGACCCGGAGTGGATCCAGGTCGACCTCGGCTCGGCCGCGAACCTGACTCGGGTGAAGCTGAACTGGGAGGCGGCGTACGGGAAGTCGTACCAGGTCCAGCTCTCGACCAACGGGACGTCGTGGACCAACGCCTACTCGACGACTTCTGGGGACGGCGGCACTGACGAGATCCCGGTGACCGGGACGGCGCGGTACGTCCGGATCAACGGGACAGCGCGCGGGACGGCGTACGGGTACTCGCTGTTCGACTTCGAGGTCTGGGGGACGAGCGGCGGTGGTGGTGACACCAGTGCGCCGAGCGTGCCGGGTGGGTTGCGCAGCACTGGGACGACGTCGTCCAGCGCGTCTCTTGCCTGGAACGCGTCTACGGACAACGTCGGGGTTACCGGCTACGTGATCCATCGGAATGGAGAGCCGGTCAGTACTGTCACCGGCACGAGCCACACCGACAGCGGACTCTCGCCGTCGACGAGCTACTCGTACGCCGTCCACGCTCGTGATGCCGCTGGCAACCAGTCGGGGCCGAGCGGCACGCTCAACGTGACCACCTCTAGCGGTGGCGGCGGGACGACGGTCGACGTGTCAACGGCTGCGCAGCTGCAGACGGCGCTGGCCAACGCGCAGCCTGGGCAGACCATCCGGCTCGCGGCCGGGCAGTACCGCGGCGCCTTCCTGACCCAGCGGGCCGGCACGGCGTCCGCGCCAATCACGCTGACCGGGCCGCGGTCCGCCGTCCTGATCAACGATGGCCCGACCGGGACGGCGCCGTCCTGCCCGGCGCCGACGTCCGGCTGGGACTCCGGGTACGGGTTGTGGCTGTTCGGTGCGCCGTACTGGAAGCTGACCGGGTTCACAGTGCAGGACTCCAAGAAGGGCATCGTGCTGGACAACTCCCACCACGTGACCATCGACGGCGTCTCGGTCCATCACACCGATGAGGAGGGTGTGCACTTCCGCCGGTCTTCGGCCGACGGGGTCATCAAGAACTCCGTTATCACCGACGCCGGCCTGGTGCAGAAGGGTTACGGCGAGGGCGTCTACATCGGCTCGGCCGGCTCCAACTGGGGCTGCCACGGCAACTCCGGCGGGGTCGACAAGTCCGACCGGGTGCAGGTGCTCGACAACCGGCTGGGCCCGAACATCGCGGCCGAGGCCATCGACGTCAAGGAGGGCACGACCGGCGGCGTCATCCGCGGCAACACCTTCGACGGCCGCGGGATCTCCGGCGACAACTCGGCCGACTCCTGGGTCGACGTCAAGGGGTTCGACTACCTGATCGAGAACAACACCGGGACCTTCTCCTCCCCCGGCACCTTCGCCAACGGCTACGAGACGCACAACCCGTCCACCACGCCGTCCTTCCTGAACGGCTGCGGCAACGTCTGGCGCAACAACTCGTCGAACCTCGGCGGCGCCGGCAAGTACGCCATCTTCATCTCCTCCACCTCCAAGTGCACCGCCGACCCGAACGTCGTCCACAGCTCCAACACCGTCCAGAACGCCCAGACCGGCCTCACCAACATCCCCACCACCCCCTGACCAACGCCGCTGCCGGGCTCAGCGCCCGGCAGCGGCCGGCCAGATCGAGCGCAGGTCGTGCAGCTTCACGGCGACCTGCGCCGGTGCGGTCGCTGTCAGGGTGATGCCGCGGTCGGTGGGCAGGTAGCAGCGGGAGATCGAGAGCTCGCCGTCATTGGCGAAGACCTCGAGCGAGGTGCGGTCGATCAGGACCCGGAGATTGCGGAGCGGGCCGGACAGCCGTTGCGGCTCATTGCCCGCGGCAACTGTTGTCCGTGTGAGTTGGATCGGGGCGCCGGAGACGTCGACGGTCAGGGCAACTCCGGCGGGGAGGTCGGTCTCCAGTTCGAGGTCGAGCTCGGCGGGGGCCGTGGTGAGCGAGCGCGACTCGGCGACCTGGCCGGACCAGTGGGTGGTCTTCGATCGCAACGACGTCAGCTCGGCGATCGGGTTCCGGAACAGGCGCGGGACGCCGTCCACCGGGCGTAGGGTGAGCTCGCAGGGGAAGGTGACCTGCTGGTTGAAGGGCATGTCCGGGTAGACGCCGTCCCGCATCCAGGCCGCCTGGATGCGGCGACCGTCACCGGTCTCGGTGTTGTTCCAGGTCTGGGTCGCGTAGAAGTTGGCGCCGGAGTCGGACAGCAGCTGTTCGGTCTCCTCGGTGAACTGCCGGCCGTCGAAGGTCCCGATGGAGTAGCGGCCGTCGCCGCGGACCAGCACCCACTTCGCGCCGTCGGCCGATGGGAGCTCGAAGAAGTCGGGGCATTCGAAGCTGTTCGGGATGACGTTGCCGGTGTCGGTCCAGTGCAGCAGATCGGTCGACGTCAGGATGTAGTACTGCTGGTCGCCGTACAGGAACATCACCCAGTGGTCGCCCGGGTGGTAGCGGAAGACCTTCGGGTCGCGCTCTGGTTTGACCATGATCGGGTTGCCTGGGTAGTGCTGCCAGCTGCGGCCGCGGTCGAGGCTGTACGACAGGCATTGGCTCTGGTTGTCGTTGCGGGACCAGAAGGCGACCATCGCGGGATTGGCCGGATCGTCGGACAGGCCGGAGGTGTTGCCGTAGTCGATGACGACCGAGCCGGACTGGACGCCGACGTCCAGCGCCTCCTCGAAGAACGCCGGGGGCAGCTCCTCCCAGTGCACCAGATCGTTGCTGACGGCATGGATCCAGCACTTGTTCCAGCGCTGCGCGAACAGGTGGTACTCGCCCTGGTAATAGACGAGGCCGTTCAGGTCGTTCAGCCAGCCCTCCTGGCGCATCCCCGGATTCAGCCGCTGCATCGCGAACTGCCGCGCGGTGAAATGGAACTGGGGCCGCCACCGCTCCCCGTACGGCGTCACCTCCCGCACCGGCCGCACTTCGGGCGCATCGGTCTGGACGGCGTATTCGACGTCCACCTCGAGAGCTTGCAGCCGCGCCGTCCGGCCGCGGAACTCGGTGACATCCCAGCTGCCTGGCACCGGAGTCTCGCTACCCAGCCCGGTCGCCGAGCGGACGACGACGCCGTCCACCAGTAGGTTCAGGCACGTCACGTACTCGTAGTCACCACCGCCAACGGCGTACGCGACGAAGTCCCGCTCGATCCGGACCTCGCCATCCAACGGCAGTTCGTTCATCAACCCTCCCGGGGGGTGCGACGGCAGGCCCAGAGCGTAGCGGCGGGGTGGATATCAGGGTTGCTTTATATAAGTGACGACAGATACGCTCTGCCCGTGGCCGGCTGCCGAGGGGACCTGACGTGAACGACGTCCTGGACGAGCTCGCGGCCGCGCGCCGGGCGATGGGCAAGGGCGAGCTGAGCGCCGGCGAGGCGTACACCATCGAGATACGGCGGCGTTATCGGGCGCCGATCGAGGATGTTTGGGACGCCTTGACCGTGCCCGATCGGCTGCGGCGCTGGCTGCGGCCGGTCACCGGCGAGCTGCGCCCCGGCGGACGGTTCGAGCTCGACAGCGGCGAGCGCGGCGAGATCCTGCACTGCGAGCCGCCGCGGCTGCTCAAGGTGTCGTGGCTTTACGGTGCGGACGCGCGGCCCGGCACGAGCGAAGTCGAGGTACGGCTGGCGCCTGGGCCGACCGATGACACCGAGTTCGAGCTGATCCACGCGGCTGTCGTCGATGAGCCGCTCTTCCCGACATACGGCCCGGGCGCCGGCGGTGTCGGCTGGGATCTGGCTCTGCTGGCCCTCGCTCAACTACTCGCCGGCATCGAGAGCGACGACCATGAGCTCCGCGAGTTCATCCGTCGGAGCGCCGCAGCCTGGGGCCAAGCTCATTTGGCCGCCGGCGGCGAACCGCCTGACGTCGCGGCCGCCGTCCGAGCCACCACCGCCTTTTACGCACCCGACCCAACCTGAAGGATCCCGCCGTGAAGTACACGAACTCGATCGAGATCGCCCTCCCCCGCCAGCAGGTGGCCCAGATGCTGGCCGACCCGGAGCACGTTCGGAGCTGGCTGCGCGACCTGGTTCTGCACGAGCCACTCGAAGGGGTCCACGGCGAGCCGGGGTCCAAGTCCCGCGTCGTGTTCCAGTCGGGCAAGCGGCAGATGGAATGTACCGAGGTCATCACCCGCCGCGAGCCGGCAGACCTCGACGACATACCCAGCGGCGCCGTCGTCCACTTCGAGCGCGAGATCACCGCCCCCGGCATGTGGAGCGCCGCGCGCGACCGCCTGACCGAACGCACCCCGCAGACCACGCTCTGGGAGAGCGACAGCGAGTTCCGCTTCACCACCGTTTCGATGCGCCTGGTCGGTCTGCTCTTCCCGGGCATGTTCCGCAAGCAGTCCCAGCGGCACATGGAGGATTTCAAGGCCTTCGCCGAGCACGGCACCGACGTCCGCGAGGTCCAGTGAGCTTGGAGATCCCTGATCAGGTTCGCCGGACGCTGGCGGCCGAGGGGAACGAGGGGTGGCTGCGCGAGGTGCCAGCGATCGTCGCGGCGCTGGCGCGGGAGTGGGGGCTGACGATTGGGGCCGGCCTGGCGGGCGGGCATGTCGCGCTGGTTGTTGAGGTACGGCGGGTTGACGGCAGTCGGGCGGTCCTCAAGCTCGGGCTGCCGGGGCATGAGGTTGCGGCGGAGGCTACGGCGCTGCGCCTCGCGGACGGGCGAGGGTGCGCCAAGCTGTTGGCCGCGGACCTGAGTCGACAGGCTCTTCTGCTGGAGCGTCTTGGGGCTCCGATGAGTGACGTCGTCCCCGATCCTGTCAGGCGGTTCGACCTGTTGTGCGACGTTGCTGCTCGGCTGTGGCGCCCGATCGATCCTGACGTCGAGCTGCCAACTGGCGCGCAGCTGGCCGAGCAGTACGCCGAGCGCCTGCCGCAGCTGTGGGAGGAGGCCGGGCGGCCCTGCTCGTCGGCCACCATCGCCGACGCGCTGGACTGTATGGACCGGCGCCGCCGCGCCCACGACGACCGGACCGCGGTCCTGGTGCACGGCGACGTCCACGAGCTCAATGCCCTGCAAGCGGCCGATGGCAGCTACAAACTCATCGACCCTGTCGGCCTCCGGGCCGAGCCCGCCTGCGACCTCGGCACCATCGTCCGCTGTACGCCGTCCCTCGGCGACGACCTCCACGCCCGCGCCAACCGCCTCGCCGCCCGGACCGGCGTCGACCCGACGGCCATCTGGGAATGGGGAACCATCCACCGAGTGGTCAGCGGCCTTCATGCCCACATCGTCGACTTCCAGCCTTTCGCTCGCCTCCTCCTCACCGAAGCCGACCGCCTCACCGCGTAGTACGGATGAACTGTGTGATGGCGTCGGCCAGGTAGGCGAACAGCTGCGGCGGCAGGTCGTGCGCCATACCGGGGACGACGAGGAGTTCGGCGCCGGGGATGCTGGCTGCGGTGTCACGTCCGCCCGCGACGGGCATCAGCGGGTCGTCCTGGCCGTGAATGACCAAGGTCGGCACGGTGATCTGGGCCAGCAGCGGGCGGCGGTCCGGGGCGGTCAGGACGGCGGCGACGTGGCGCGTGAAGCCGGCCGGGTAGTAGCTGCGGCGATGGTCGGCGACGAACTGTTGGCGCAGGGCGGCGTCCGGCTGCGGGTACGCCGGTGACTGGGTCAGCCGTGACTGCGCGGTGAGATGGTCGAAGTAGGCGTCGGGATCTTTGGTGGGGTCGGGGGCCGGTTTCAGCATGGCGCTGATCAACGCCGGGTCTGGGCCGGGCAGCTGCGGGTTGCCGGTGGTCGACATGATCGAGGTCAGCGTGCGGACGCGCTCGGGGTGCTGTGCGGCGACGAGTTGCGCGACCATGCCGCCCATCGAGCCGCCGATGAGGTGGGCCGCGGGGATGTCGAGCGCGCCGAGCAGGCCCGCGGCGTCGGCCGCCATGTCGTCGAGGCTGTACGGGACGTCGGCGTCCTCGAGTGCGGTCAGATCCGGGACGGGCGCGTCGTCCAGCTTGTCGGAGAGGCCGACGTCGCGAGCGTCGTACCGGATCACTCGGAAGCCCTGGCCGACCAGGAGGTCGATCAGGCCGAGTGGCCACATGGTCAGCTGACCGGCCGTGCCCATGATCAGCAGGATGACGTCGGCGCCGTCCGGACCGAACGATTCGTACTCCAGGTGCAGCCCGCCGACGTCAGCGCGCGCCATGGCCTTCGGCTTCCTGCTGGGCCCACTCGGCGAAGCTGGTCAGCTCGATGCCCAAGGCAATGGCATCCGCCGGATCCGTCGTCGCGACCCGATCGTTCATGAGCACCTGATTGTCGACGAGCTCGGCGATCATGCCGCGGGCCTTGGCTTCGGCGGCGCCGACGAACTCGACCCGCGCGGCCTGCCCGGCGGCGGTTAGCGCCGCGGCCATCTCCGACAGGCTGCGGACGTCGCCGGCCAGCTCCAGCCGGATCTCGTGGAACCGCGCCGGATCCTGGAACGCGGCCAGCGCCGCCGTCCCGACGTCCTGGACGGCGATCATCGGCAACCGCAGCGCCGGATCGAGCGCGGTCAGGATCGTCTCGCCGGTCCCGCCCTCGAACCAGATCGACGGGCGGCGCAGGTTCTCCATGAAGAACTCGGGCCGCAGCTCGGTCCAGGACTCGAAACCCGCGTCCGGCAGCCGCTGCCCGACCGCGGCCTTGCTCACCCAGTAATGCCGAGCCAGCTCGGCCTCCCCCGCCGCGAACTTCGCCAGCATCGGGTCGATCCCGGCCACCGACGAGTGCACGAACTGCGCGACCCCGGCGCGCCGCGCCGCCTCGACCAGCGTCAGGCCCTGGATCCGCTCGGTGTCCGACCCCAGATCGGCCAGCTCCGGCGTCTGCACCGAGAACACCGCCCGCACTCCCTCAACCGCGGGCAACAGCGACCGGAAGTCGGTCAGATCCCCTGCCACCAGCTCAGCCCCGGCGTCCGCGATCGCCTGCGCTTTGGCGGACTCCGGCGTCCGCACCAATGCTCGAACCGGCACCCCGGCCCCCAGCAACGCCCTGGCCACCGCACCCCCCTGCTGCCCGGTCGCTCCCGTCACCAGCACGACATCCGACATCCCGAACCTCCACACTCATTAAATGGGGCCTCACCCCACTTCCTGCTTGCTAAGATACGGGGTGTCACCCCATTTCACCAGCGGGAGCCTGAGTGAAGACCCTGCGCGCCGACGCGCAACGCAGCCGCGACCAGATCGTCCGCGCCGCCACCGCCGCCTTCGCCGAACACGGCCCCGACGCCTCCCTCGAAGCCATCGCCAAGGACGCCGGCGTCGGCTCCGCCACCCTCCACCGCCACTTCCGCTCCCGCCGCCAGCTCCTCGACGCCGTCTTCGCCGAACGCACCAGAGCCCTCTGCGCCGAAGCCACCCACCTGGCCGCCACCCAGCCCCCCGGCCCAGCCCTCTACCACTGGCTCCAAGCCGTCCTCACCCACGCCGTAACCAACCGCGGCCTGGCCCTAACCCTCCTCCCCACCCCCACCCAAGACCCCCAAAACCCCGGCTGCTACCCCGCCCTAACCACCGCCGCCACCCCCCTCCTCACCGCCGCCCAATCCTCCGGCGACGTCCGCCCCGACCTAACCACCCACGAACTCCTAGCCCTCGTCAACGCCATCTCCCTCCTAGCCGACCACCACCCCCATTCCCCCCACCCCACCCCCCACCGCCTCCTCGCCCTAGCCATAACCGGCCTAGCCCCACCCCACTGCCCCTGACAGACCACAGCGAAAGGACCAGCTCTGCCATGACCTACCAATGGCCCGACAACTGGGACCGCCTGATCTCAGGAGCAGACTGCGACTTCTGCAAGAACATGGGCCAGGACCGCAACCGCTGGGGAGCCCGCATCCACCGCGGCCAGTACACCGACGCCTACCTGCAGAGCGCAGACATCCAGCCGGGCTACACCCTGGTGATCTGGAAAGGCCGGCACACCGTCGAACCAACCGAACTCGCCCCCGACGAATCAGCCGGCTTCTGGCTCGAAACCATGCACGTAGCCCGAGCCCTCATCACCTACTACCAACCCCTGAAAATGAACTACGAAACCCTGGGCAACACCAGCCCGCACCTCCACACCCACCTACTCCCCCGCTACCCCAAAGACCCCCGCCCAGGCCACCCCTTCCCCCTCATCCCGCGGGTTGCCGGTACGCCGGCGCTCACACCTCGCGCAGGTGGTGGAGAAGCATCAGCGCAGAGACAGTGTTGGCCGCCTTGATCTCGCCTCGACGAACCAGATCAGGCACCAGCTTGAGCGGAACCCACTCCCGGCGAGACGACTCGAAATCATCCACCGGGTGACTCACGTACTCGGCCCCATCGGCCCAGAAGATGTGATGCAGAGCATCGGACAGCCCGTTAGCCGGTTCAACGGTAATCAGAAGCTCGAGCGGCCCGGCCCGCCATCCGGTCTCCTCCAACATCTCGCGCGCCGCCGCCTCGACCAGACTCTCCCCGTCGTCAACAACACCGGCCGGCAGCTCCCACCCCCACGTCCCAGTGATGAACCGGTGCCGCCACAGCAGAAGAACCTCATTCTTCTCATTGACCGCCGCAGTCAACGCCACCGGGCGCTGGCGAATCACAAAGTGGTCGAGGTGACGCCCGTCGGGCAGCTCGACATCAGCGAGATTCACGCGGAACCAAGGGTTCTCGTACACGTCGTCTTCGCCGAGATTCTTCCACTCCATCGAATGTCTTTCCTTCAGCTCGTTCCAGCGCTCGGCGGGCCACCGAACATGCCTGATCAAGTACGGCAGGTGAGATACCAGGCTGACGGCGTAAGCCACCCTGGTTGACGGCCCTCAACTACAGGTCGATCGTCCAGCGACCGTCCGGGCTGGTGACGCTGGTTGTCTCCGGGGTGAACTCAACCGCCAGTTCGTGGAGAGGGAACCTGCCAGCGGCCTCCCACCTGGTCCTCACCTTCTCCAGGTCGTCCCACAGCCGGCGCGGCCCGGTTTGGTGGACCCGACCCGTAGTCTTCTCGGCGCGCGCCCACGAGCCGTCGGCTGCCAGCAACCAGACAATCTGCTTGCCGTCCTCATCAGTCGCCGATCGGTTCTCGATGTCGGCGCTGTCCAGCTCGTAGAGCGCCCGCAACTCCCAGTCGGTCCAGAGGTTCGGAACCGGTCCGCGCAGACTCCGCACGTCCTCCCCATCGGCGTCCCGTGCGGCCGCGTAGACGGCATCCAGTCTGGCCGGATAATTGGCGCCACTGCGGGTCCTCATGAAACTCGCCGGATCGGGTTGGACCTTTCCCCGCGCGACCAGACCGCGCTCCAACTTCGCAGAGATCAGCAGGGAAGTCTGCGCGATCGTGGTAACGATCTCCCCTCCGGGCCGCAACGCGGCGAGCCACGACCGCGGGATCGGTCGCACAGAAACGGTGGCGATCATCCGGTCGTATTCACCATCGGGCAGCTCACCAGTAGCGTCGGCAACCTCGATCCGCGGACGGCGTCCAAAGCCCTCCAAGCGTTCCCGAGCGACCTCGACCAACTAGGGATCCACGTCGATACTCGTCACGAGGTCATCCCCGAGCCGATGTCCAAGCAGCGCCGCCGAGTACCCCGAGCCCGTGCCGACATCCAGAACACGTTGCCCCGGCGCGGGGTCGAGCAGATGAAGCATCTGGACAATCAACCCCGGCAGGGTCGACGACGAGGTAGGCGCACCGAACGCGCGCTCATCCGGTTTGGCCCGATCGGCGTGCAGCGCACCAACCCGGGTAACGAGAGTCTCGTCCGAGTAAGTCTTACCCCACGGGTCGGCCTCGTCCGGCGTGATCAGCTCCCACTCAAAGGTCGGACTGTTCCTGAGGCGATCCCACCACTTGGGCACCAGCTCATGACGAGGCGTAGCGCACACCGCATCTCGCCACTCCGGGGCCTCCGAGGTGACCTGCGCAGCGAGCTTGCGAGCGGCATCAGTCCAGTCGGTCACGCCTACTGGTCCTTTCCTTGCAGGGCGTCAGCCATAGCCTCCACCAGTGGAACACCAGCTAGGCCTCACGCACCGACCGCCCGCCGACTGCAAGCGGGCGGTTTCGGAGTTTCGAGGTTGGCGTCGCGCGCTTTGTCAGTCGACCCGCGGGGCGAAGTAGTCGCCCAGCATCTCCGTCGACCACGCGCCCTGACGTACGTCGCCGCGAGGGCCGAACTCGGCAAACCATGGCTTGATGTCGAGGACGGGTGTTCCATCAACCGCGTCCAGATCCTCAACGTGCAGGTCGAGGCCGTCGACCTTCAACAACTTGCACCGCGAGACGCCAAGCCAGTTGACTCGTCGCATGTTGCGATGACCAAAGGTGCCCACGGACGGCCACTCGGGGTTGTCTCGCGCCCGACGTGAGCCAAGGTTCAGATCGGATTGGTCGGTCAGGTGGAAATGAAAAACGATCTCCAGGTGCGAGAAGTCCTCAAGGCCCTCGACCGCGGCGGGAGTGAACCGCTGGCCGTCAATCCGGATGATCGCTTGCGTGCCGCCCCAGAAGTCGTCCGTAGGCTCCTTGCGGCCTCCGATGACCGTTGCTACGGGTACGACGGTTATCTGCTCGGATGTCATCTCGGTTCCTTACTAGGGCTATCGAGCGAGGTTGGCGAGGTATCTGGCGGCCCGCTGGTCAAGTTCGTTCACTGCGCGGAGGCCCTTGGCGCGGTAGCTGGAGAGTCCGGAGCGCATGTCACGCACCGTCTGGAGCGTTCGGCCCGAATTTATTCCGTCCATCACGTCCAGCGCGTTGGACCACGTCGAGCACGCTTCCTCTATCGCGCCGGAGCGCGCCTGAACGGTACCCATGTAGCCGAGCGTGACGGCATGGGTTCTGGTGAATGTTGAGGCCTTCCGGGTCCTGACACTGCGAGTGAACTGCTTGATCGATCCCTGAGCGTCGCCGAGATCCCTCAGGGTGCACGCCGTTTCGTGTGCAAGGCTCGCCTCGCCGAAAAAGAACACCCTGCCGGGTTCGTCGTCAGCAGGTGAGGCTGAGCGGAGATCGTCCTCAGCGAGGATGAGGGCCTTTGCCGCCTCAGTCTTCTGCCCGTCGACCGCAAGGGCTCGCGCGTGTACGACCCCTAGGAGTGACCGCTCTCGTGGGCTCGCCTGTGCGTATCGGCTGCCGGCTATGGAGGCCTCAGCTAGGTCAACAGCTTGCCGATGGTGACCAAGGTCGACCGCCTGATGCGCCATGGCTCGGAGGATGTGCCCGGCCAAGGCAGGGTCCGAGGCCTCGGCGGCAAGCTTCACCCCCACAGTGAAGTACCGCTGCGCGATCGCATGCTCGCTGTTGTCGAATGCCATCCAGCCGACCAGATAGGCAAGCTCACCGGCCGTGGAGAACATCGCGCGCCGGGTGGCCTCGTCACTATAGGTTCCGCTCAGGTAGCCGGTGACGTCCGACGTCAGGTATTGCACGACAGCGGCTCTCGCGTGACCGCCACCCCGCCGCTGGTCGATTCGCGTAAACAGTTGGACCGTCTCACGAACGGCTTCCAGATCTCCGGCGCCTACCAGCCGTGTACCGGCGCCGGGGATTGGCCGATGGGCCGCCTTCTCCCACCATGCCAGGTCGGGCAGTGCGAGTGCGGCGACCGAATAGCCGGCGGCTCGAAGAAGCGACCTGCGCTCCACGTCCAAGGTGCCTCTCCCGAGATCGACCAGCGCCGACAGCGTATCGGCATTCCAGTCGATTCCTTGCGGTGAAGACACCGCTGTGAGCCCAATCTCATCAGGCGTGACGGTTCTACGAAGCTGGCGCGTAAACATCTCGGCGAGGATGCCGGGAGCCGTCCCCGACGGTGCGTAGCCGGCGACCCACTTCGAGACGTGGGATCGTCCGATACTGCCGAACTCTGTCGCGCCCCGCTCCTGAGCGACCCGGCCGAAGGCGATCGCGGCTTGGGCGTGTGTCCAGTTCGCCTCCTGCATCAGCGCGGCCAGCTTCAGGTCGCGCTCTCGCTCTTTCACTCGTCCGCCCTCCCCTGCAGAACCGGCCCCGTGTTCACCACTTTCACCACACCCACCCATTCGACCCGATGCCAACTCACCGTAGCGGATGGTTCGCTCAATGTGTCAGATCCGGTGAGCGTTCTGGCATCTATCAAGAACTGACCCTGGATGGGGAGATCAATGAGCCAGAACCTTCGGCATCGCACCACGGCCCACCAGAGCAGCCACGGGAAATGACTGAACACGAGATAGCTCAGCTGGTGGCTCGCTGCCCAGCAGCTCAGCAACAGCTCTTTGAAGGCTGGCTTCGCGGCACGCACCACCTGGACGGCGAGCTGATCGATACGGGAGACAGCGGTGACGGGGACGACGACTGAGAGGGCATCTGAATGGCGAGTCAGGCTTTGGTTCAACGGGTACGCAATCGCGGACTCAACCGTGGAGCGGGATATGGCGCTCAGACTGGTGCTGCACTACTGGTCCCGCTTCGCCAAACTGCATGTGACCGTCGCACCGAGCACCCAGCGCAAGCAGTGATCGAGCAACAGTGGTGGCGCGTGATGGTCGTCCGAGGCAACCGAACCGTTGACTGGCGGGATGCTCCCACGGATCACGCGTCGGCATACACCGATGTCCTCCGTCTGCGCTACCCCCATACGCACCCATCACCATCCGGCCGGCCTTCAAAGACCAGCGGGCGGGCGCCCTGCCACGAGGCGGTCGCCCGCCGCTGGTCCAGTGCCCTGAACGGGCGACCAGGTGAAACGACGACGCAACCGCGTCAGAAAGTGAAGAGGAATCAACATGACCATGACCATTGACCTGGACACCGAGCGAGTCCCGATGGGACCGGCGATCGGTGCCGGTAAAGGAGAGGCAGTCACGGCGTTCGGGATCTTGGCTGCCCGCTGGCAAGCGCACTTCCGCCACGACCGCGACGCGGTCACCCTCGACCCGGATACCCAGATCGGGTACGTCGGTGACCAGCCGCTCAAGGAACTGGTGACGGCGGCGACGTCGTGCTCAATCGAAAGTGACGGCAAGGACGTCCTGGCCGTCGACTGGGTAACGGACGACAAGTGAGGCCACGCAGCGGTCCGAGCCCGCGCGTCTTGGTGCTGACCGAGACCTGCGACCCGACAGCAGACTTCGTGCTGGAGCACCTGAATCAGCGAGGCGTCGGGTTCTGGCGTCTGGACCCCGGCGACTTCCCGGACTCCATCGATCTGGCTGCCCTATTTGACCGGTCGTGGTTCGGGGAAGTGCTCGGGCCGCTGCGCTTTGTCGAGCTGGCCGAAATACGAGCGATCTACTACCGCCGGCCGTCCGGCTTCAAGGTCCCGGAAGGGACGCCTGATTCCGAAGCCAAGTTCGTCCGTTCACAGGCCCGGCACGCGCTGTTCGGCACCCTGGCCGGACTGCCGGACGTGACCTGGCTGAACAACCCCGGCCGGATGGCAGACGCTCGGGTCAAGCCGTACCAGCTGGCGGTCGCTGCTCGGGTCGGACTCACGGTGCCCAAGACGCTGTTGACGAACCAGCCTGACCATGTGGTGTCGTTCGGCAACAAGGTGGGCCGCATCGTCACCAAGTCACTTTCGACGATCATCTATGAGGACGCGGCCGAAGGTACTGGGCTGCTCTACACGTCCGAGGTTGCCGAAGCTGACTGGGGGCACCCTGGCATCGCGGCCACAGCCCACCTGTTCCAAGAGGTCATCGACCGGGACTACGAAGTGCGCCTGACCTACGTCGACGGGCAGTGCTTCGCCGCGGCGATCACGCCGGACGACCCGGATGGCGCGGTGGACATCCGGGCACACAAGCGCGCTGTCACCTACCGGGAGACACGCGTGCCCGACGAGGTCCAGAAGGCAGTGAACGAGATGATGAAGCAGCTCGGGTTGCTGTTCGGCGCATTCGACTTCATCGTCAAGCCGGACGGGACCTGGGTGTTCATCGAAGTCAACCCCAACGGCCAATGGGCCTGGATCGAGCAAGCGACCGGCCTGCCGATCAGTGCAGCGCTGGCAGACATTCTGGAGAAAGGTGCGATTGGGTGACCGGGGATCTGTGGGAGCCGACAGCGGCGAAGCTCCGCAGCCGGCTGGTCGACCAGTTGGTGTCGGACGGTGCCGTCACCGACGAGCCCTGGCGGGCAGCCTTCAACGCCGTACCTCGCCACGTCTTCGTTCCGGTCTTCTACCGCCAAGGACCTACCAGCCCACCGGTCGTGGACGAAGCCTCACCCGACGAATGGCTGGAAAGTGTCTACAGTGATCAGTTGCTGGTCATCTCGGCCGATGTGAAGTCGTCCAGCACAGTCCCGAGCCTGATGGCGACGATGCTGGAAGCACTCGCCCCGTCGGATGGAGACCGGGTCCTCGAGATCGGTACCGGAAGCGGCTACAACGCGGCCCTCCTCTGCCATCGACTGGGCGACCGCAACGTGGTGAGCGTCGACATCGCGGGCGATCTGATCACCGCGGCGAATCAGCGCCTGACATCGATCGGCTACCGGCCGACTCTGGGTGTCGGGGACGGCGCGGACGGCTGGGCGGAAGCGGCGCCGTACGACGAAATCATCGCTACCTGCGCACCAAACCGCATCCCGGACGCCTGGCTTGACCAGACCCGGCCCGGAGGCCGGATCGTGACGCCGATCGCGACCGGCGTAGCCGTAGTTGACGTACAGCCGAACCGGAGTGGGCAGGGCCGGTTCTTGCCCGGAGCGGCCTTCTTCATGCCGTTGCGGCCGACCGCACAGCCCGTCCACGCCGGAAGCCAGATCGCCGACATCACGGCGGCCACCGCACCGACGAGGCCTACCGATCTCGACGAGAAGATCTGGTTCGACGGCGACTTCCGTTTCATGCTGGCAGCGTGCCTACCGGGCCTGCGATTCCTCAGCAGGCTGGACACTGGCGTCGCGATCTTCACCCACCTGGACGGCTCGTGGGCCAGGCTCGACAACGGCGCAGTCGCACAAGCCGGACCACAGCAGCTCTGGAACGCCGTCGAAGCGGCACACGCGCAGTGGAACGACCTCGGCCGACCACCCCGGGACCAGTTCAGCATCTCCATCACTCCCGAGGCCCAGCACATCCGGCTTGCCGAGCACGGAGTCGAGTGGGCCCTCCCCCGATTGCCCTGACCAGCACACCGCCGAGCGCCGGCCGACGGACTCCGGCAACGCCCTTCCACGCCTTCTGGCCCGCCTAGTTTTCAACACAGCCGTAGCTCCTCGCCAGGAAGCTGTTCTTGTCGTTCTTGTCGTTCGTTTTAGGCTTCGGGGTCGGGGTGGTTTCGGCGGGCGTCTCGGTCGAAGATCAGGAGGAGGTCGCAGGGGGTTGAGGTGGCGCCTATGGCGTGGGGGAGCATGGTGGGGAATTCGGCGGCGTGGTTTTTTTCGATGCGGTAGCGGCGGTGGGCCAGGTGGAGGATGGCGGTGCCGGAGAGGACTACGAACCATTCGCGGCCGGGGTGGGCGCGGAGGGTCGTGGGGTCGTCGGTGAGGCGGTCGGTGAGGCGGCGGCGCATGACGGTGATGGTGGGGTCGGCTTTCATGGGCCAGCTGAGGCGGTGGGGGCCGTGGGTCATGGGGCTGATGACTACGTCTTCGGCGGCGTTCTCGACTAGCTGGTCGAGGGTGGTGTCTAAGGCGCGGGCCAGGGTGACTAGTTGATCTAGGGCTAGGCGGCGTTGGCCGTTTTCGATGCGGCTGAGGGTGGACTGGCTGACGTGGGCGCGGCCGGCCAGCTCTTCGAGGGAGAGGCCCTGGGCTACGCGGAGGGCTTTGATGCGCTTGCGTACCAGGCTGTCCAGCGCGCCATCTTCTTGCGTCATACGCAAGAGTCTATGCCATTCACGCCAGAGAATCCTACTGTCGAAAGGGAGAGACAACGTCGAGAGAGGGTTCCATGAGTACGACGAACGCACCGGACGCGCGCCGGTTGCGCAACATCCTGATCGCGGTGTCGGTCGCGTTGATGGCCGTGATCGCGTCCGTGACCGGCCTGAATGTCGCCCAGACGCATCTGGCCGTCGAGTTCGCGGCGTCCCAGAACACGGTCCTGTGGATCATCAACGTCTACACGCTGACGCTGGCCGCGCTACTGCTGCCGCTCGGCGCGATCGGCGACCGGCTGGGACGACGGCCGATGCTCGCGGCTGGGCTGGCGATCTTCGGGGTGGCGAACGCCGCCGCGGCGCTCGCGCCGAACGCGGAGGTGATGATCGGGGCCCGGGTCGCGGGTGGGATCGGGGCCGCGATGATCATGCCGATCACGCTCGCCGTCATCACCTCCACTTTCCCCGAGGCGCAACGCGGTAAGGCGATCGGCGTCTGGACCGGCATCGCCGGCGGTGGCGGCATCCTGGGGATGTTCCTGTCCGCGCTCCTCGTCGACGTCGCGGATTGGCGCTGGCTGTTCGCGCTGCCGGTGGTGCTGACCGTGGCGGGCCTGGCGACGACGCTCGCTTGGGTGCCGAACTCGCGCGAGCGCGCGACGCACCCCTTCGACACCATCGGCGCGCTGTTGTCGATCGTCAGCGTGACCGGCCTCATCTTCGCGCTGCAAGAAGGCCCCGAGCGCGGCTGGACGTCGGCGGTCGCCCTGATCAGCCTCGGAATCGGGCTCGCCGCCGCGGCCGCCTTCGTCGCCTGGGAGCGCCGCCGCCGCGAGGCCGCCCTACTCGACGTACGGTTGTTCGCCGAGCGCGGCCTGAGCGGCGGCTCGATCACACTGCTGGTCGTCTTCGGCGTCCAGGCAGGTATCGCGGTCGTCCTGTTCCCCTTCTTCCAAGGCGTCCTCGGCTGGTCGGGCCTGCTCTCCACCGTCGCGCTGATGCCGATGGCCATCACGATGATGGTCGCCTCCCCCCTCGCCCCGCAGCTGGCCGCACGCACCGGCGCCCGGCCCACCATGTCCATCGGCATCGCACTGACCGCCGCCGGCCTCGCCCTGATGGCCCTGTTCGTCTCGGTCGACGGCGGCTACCTGACCATCCTCCCCGGCATGGTTGCCATGGGCATCGGCATGGGCCTGAGCATGACGCCGTCCACCGAAGCCATCACCAGCTCCCTGCCACCCGCGAAACAAGGCGTCGCCTCCGCCCTCAACGACATCACCCGCGAGTTCGGCACCGCGCTCGGCGTCGCCCTCCTCGGCGCGCTCGTCTCGGCCGGCTACCGCGCCACCATCGCCGACCGCCTCCACAACCTCCCCGAATCAGCCGCCCGCCCCGCCCGCGAAGGCATCGCCACCGCCCTCGAAACCACCGGCCCCTACGCCCCCCAAATCATCGAAGCCGCCCGCCACTCCTTCATCACCGGCTGGCAACAAGCCCTCTGGGTAGGCGCAGCCCTCACCACCACCCTGCTCATCTACATAACCCTCCGCCGCCCGAAACCCCCCACCCGATCGCAGCACACGAGTCAGACTCAGACCTCACGCATTTGATCAAGAAGCAACAACGCAGCAACGGTATCGGCCGACCTGATCTCGCCCCGACGGATCAGGTCGGGCACGAGCTTGAGCGGAACCCACTCCCGCCGCTCCGACTCGAAGTCGTCCTCCGGCTCGCCGACATACTCAGCGCCATCAGCCCAATAGACATGGTGGAGCGCATCAGAAAGTCCATTGGCCGGCTCAACACTTGACGTAAGGCTGCTGGCAAGGTTGCTCCTGTCGCAGTCAGCCGGCCACGTCCGCCCTGATCGCGTTCCGAAGCGACCGCATGGCCGCTTTGTAGGCATCCATAGCCGCCTGCTCCTCGGCAGACCCGGTAGCAACACCAGCGATCAAGCAGTCGCGGTACTCACGGACCCTGTCGACCGCCAGGTCAGCCGTCGAAATCACCTCGACGGGCGCCAGGATCATGACTTGCTCGCGGTACGAGTAGAGGCCCGAGCGGTGGATCTCGCTGCGTACGACCTCCTCAAGACGTCGGCCGTCCTGGCGGTCGCCCAGACCGACAACCCACAGCGACTCGGTTGCTTCGTTGAGCGCAGTCAGGAACTGCGCATACAGCAGCCGCCTGCCTTCCTTGACCTGCCTCCGGGTCTCGCGGCGCCAGCGGACCCGGTCGGCAAGCAAGGTCGACGCGACACCGATCACAGCACCAACCAGCGTGGAAAGCAGCGTCCCCCAGTCCATCGCACAACTACACCACACTCTGTGCAGACCGCCGTGCCGCCAGAACAGACGTCCGCGTCGCAGGTATCTCGCGCTCGGCTGCCTCAATGCTCCTGCACTCCACATTGGTGACTCGGGTGGCAGCAAGCTGCCGGTGAGCCATGAGCGGGGCGGCGGGTGGTTAGCGTGCTGAGGTGGGTGGAGAGCAGCGGTCCGGGCGATGGGGTGTGGCGATTCGACGGCTGGCGGCGAGGGTTGGGCTGCGTCCTCGGACTGACGAGGCGGCGGCGCGGCGGAGGCTGGTGGAAGCGGCTCGGCTGGCTGAGGAGGGCGGGGAGGCGCTTCGGGCGCATCAGCTGTTTCGAGAGGCGGGGCAGTTCGGTGAGTCGGTTCGAGTCCTGCGGGACGACGACACTCCCCAGGCGCTTGCGGCTCGGGCGGCGGCTTCGGCGGCGGGAGGCGACCACGCCGGTGCGGCCCGGCTCTACGAACGGATCGATCGGCTGGAGGACGCCGTCACGTCGTACCTGGAGGCTGGTCACTACGCCGCGGCAGCTGACTGCCTGGTCCGGTGGTTGGGTGGGGCGGCGGCGGACGACGTGCGGCTGGCTGAGTGTCTGCGCCGCACTGGCGACTACGACCAGCTGGTGAATCGGTGTCTGGCCGCGATGGCTGCGCACGGTTCGGCGTCCCGGGCGGTGGAAAGCTTGCGGCAGTTGGCTGCGGACGGACTGGTCCCGCTGGACCGCGCAGCTGAGGTTGACGGCGCACTGGGCCAGCTGGACGCGCTGGAGCGTCGGCAGTTCGACGAGCGGGCGCAGGCGTGGGTGGCGCGGGCGCGCGCCGAGGTGGACCGGCGGTTCAGCGACATCTGGGGTTTCGATCTGGGGACGACGACGTGCGCAGCGGCCATCTACGACACTCGGACGCGGCAGCCGGTGTTCTGCCCGTGGAAAGGACAGGTGCACTTCGCGTCGACCATGAGCCTGGACCGGGACGGCAACGAGTTGGTCGGGCTGAGCGGCGAGGAGACGCTGATGCCCTGGCTGGTTGGGCACATCGGTGCGACGAAGCGGCGGATGGGGCGCGGCACGGTCTACAAGATCCGCGACCACGACTACCGGCCTGAGGAGGTGGCTGCGCGGTTGATCCGGCATGCGCGCGGGCTGGTCGAGAGCTTCCTGGCGGCGCAGGTCCGCGACCGCATCATTGAGCTGGCTCGGGGCGAGCTGGGAGTGGTCCGGGACGAGTGGCTCGGCCCGGAGCACGACCTGCGGATCCCGCGGCCGCGGGTCGTTGTGACGATCCCGGCGTACTTCACGAACAACCAGAAGGCGGCCACGCGGTCGGCCTGCCGGATCGCCGAGGTCACGCTCGTCCGGCTCGTCCACGAGCCCACCGCCGCCTGTATCACCGCCGCCCGCGAGCGCCGGCTGACCGATGCGATCGCGGTCGTCGACCTGGGCGCGGGCACGCTCGACATCAGCCTGGTGGACGTCGGCGACAACGTGTACGAGGCACAGCAGGTCAGCGGCGACGCGCAGTTCGGCGGCAAGGATCTGGACGCGGCCATCACCAAAGCGCTGGTGGCGCGGCTGGGTATCGACGTGCCCGCGCGCGGCACGATGCGGCGCCGGATCGAGATCGCCGCGGAGAGCCTCAAGATCGACCTGTCCACACAAGAGCACGCGACGTACGAGCTACGCGGCGCCGACCTGCGGCTCGAGCTCAGCCGGACCGAGCTCGCGACCATCCTGGCCGAGCAGCTGACCAGACTGCACACCGTCTGCGCCGACTTCCGCGCAGCGGCCCGGACGACGCCCAAGCACCTGGTGCTGATCGGACGGCCGATGCTGTCGCCGCTGATCCGGGAGACCGTGGAATCCGCGTTCGGGATGACCCGAACGGTGGTCTCCGATCCGCGGACCGCGGTGGCCAGCGGCGCCGCCCTGCTGGCGGCGATGCGCGCCGGATCGCTGGACGACGTCCTGCTCATCGACGTCACTCCGCTGTCGCTCGGGATCCGGACGCACGACGAGCACGACCAGGAACACCTGTCCGAGCTGATCGCCCGGAACACGACCATCCCGATGAAAGCGACGAAGATCTTCAGCACGCACTCCGACCGGCAGACCGTCGTCCGGGTCGAGATCTTCAACGGCGCGCTCGATCGGCAGTCCAAGATCGGCCAGTTCCTGCTGACCGGCATCCCGCCGGCCGAGGCCGGGGTGCCGCAGATCGAGGTGACGTTCGAGATCGACAGCGACTGCGTGCTCGCCGTCACCGCACGCGATCAGGGCACCGGGCAGTCCAGCTCGATCCGGATCGCCGACACGACGCTGCTGTCCCCCGCCGAGATCGCCGACCTGACCCGCCGCTACGACCGGCAGTGCGCGACCGAGCAGCGCCAGCTCGGCGCGACGACGGCCCGCGAGCGGCTGCGGTCGGCAGCCGAGGCCACCATGGACGACGACAGCAGCGCCGCCTGGCAGGAGTTCCAGCACCGCCGCGAGACCCATCGCACCGCGACCGGCCCGCAGGACGCCGAGACCCAGCGGCTGCTCGTCGAGCTCTTCAGCGACTCCGGCCGGACCGAGCTCGACCTCGAGCGCGCCCGGCACGCCGTCCGCACGTCAGCTCTCGCCGCCCTCGACCACGTCGAGCGGCCCGGCACCGACCTTGCGGCCGACCTCTCGACGACGACGCGCCTGACCGATGAGCTGGCGGCTCGCACGGCCGACCTCCGCGCGCTGGTCACGAAAGTCGCCCGCTGGAACGCGCTGCTGGTGCGCGAAGCCCTGAACGAACCAGACCCGCTGCAACGGTTCCGCATCCACTACGACGCCGGCGACCACCGCCAAGCGCTCGCCGCCCACCCGGAACCGCCGGACTCCCCGCCGACCTTCGCCGCTACGCCCACTGCTTGGCCGAGACCGGCGACCAGGAGCGCTACCGCGCGCTTCGGCGGGCGACACCGGCGCCGCCGATCACAGTGGCGCGGGTGCTCGACGTCTCCGGCTTTCTGGTCCACCCACGCCTGCTGGTCACCACCGCCCACCAGGGTGAGGCGGTCGTGGAACTGGCGGGCGAAACCCGCCAGGCAGTCCCGATCCAAACCGACGGCATCCTCACCGTCCTCGAGCTGGCCGAGCCGATGGACGCCGTACCGGTGCGCCTCGGCTACGCCGGTCTGGTCAGCATCGGCGACCCGATCCGGGCCGGCGACGCCGTCGGCCTGATCGAGCGCTTCGGGACGACGTCCTTCGTGACCAGCTTGCGCGTGCCGCCCACCGCGCTCGGACGGCCCGTGAGCAACGACCTCGACGAGGTGATCGGCGTCATCACCGCAGTGACCGAGGACGGCGCCCACGTCGTACCGATCGACGCCGTCGACCCACTCCTCCGGGCTGCCGGCTTCGACCGCCACCGCTGACCCGAGCGGCGTCAGCGGGACGTCGGTGGGAAGTCAAGGGGGCGCTGGAAACTGCGGTGGACCAAATTTCCTGACGCCCATGGGGAGATGAGATGACTTCTGTCAGTCGCCGGACGTTTGTTGGGGGTGCTGTGGCTGTTGTGTTGAGCGGAGGGGCCGCGGGGCGCGCGAATGCGAGCCCAGCGCGGGCTGCCGCGCCTGACTATGCGGCGGTGCGGAATGCGATCCGGCGGTTGAGCGGGGTGGATCCGGGGCGGTTCGCGTTGAGCGGGCTGACGGCGGGGGCCGGGGAGACGGATGCGTTCCAGATCAGCCGGGCCGGGGATCAGGTGGGGCTGGCGGGCAGTAGCACGGTCGCACTGTTGTCGGGGTTCAACTGGTGGCTGAAGTACGTCGCGCGCGGGCATCTGTCCGCGAACGGCGACCAGGTGCCGACGGCGCTGCCGACGCCGGCCGCGCCGATCCGGATGAGCACCGAGCTGGCTGAGCGGTACGCGTATAACTTCACGTTCTTCGGTTACACCAGCCCGTACTGGCAGTGGGCGGAATGGGAGCGCGAGCTTGACTTCCTGGCGATCAACGGGACCAACCGGGCGCTGGCGCTGATCGGGCAGGAGATCGTCTGGTACGACACGTTCCAGGACTTCGGGATGACCGAGCTCGAAGTACGCCAGTGGATCTCGATGCCTGCGCATCAGCCGTGGCAGTGGTACGGCGAGACGACCGGATACGACCTGGACGCGTCCGGGTACAGCGGGCCGGTCTCGGTCGGGTTCCTGCACAAACGCCGGGACCTGGGCCGGCGGATCGTGGACCGGATGCGGGAGCTCGGGATCACGCCGGTCTTCCCGGCGTTCGTCGGCCACGTACCGGACGACGTGTTCGCGTCGCGCCACCCCGGGACGCACATCCCGGCCCAGAAGGACTACGCCGGCCACCCGCGCCCGTACTGGCTCGACACCACCGAGGCGCTCTACCCCGAGGTCGCCCGCCGCTTCTACGCCGCGCAGGAGGAGCACTTCGGCAAGACCACCCACTACTCGAACGACCTGTTCCACGAGGTCGGCGACGACCTGCCGGACTATCTGGACGGCGCGAACCTCGGCGACGCCGCGGTCGCCGTCCAGGACGCGTTGGAGGAGGCCTCCCCCGGCGCGATCTGGCTGATCCAGGGCTGGCAGTCGAACCCGCGGCTGGAGATCCTGAACGCGGTCGACGAGAACCGGATCATCGTCCTCGACCTGGACTCCGACGACGACCGCAAGTGGGAGGACACCGAGGCGTACTGGGGCGTGCCGTGGTGCTGGGGCAGCATCCAGAACTTCGGCGGCCGGCTCGGCATGTTCGGCAACCTCGGTGAGCCGGGCCAGACCTTCCCCCGGGTCCGCACCCGGGCGGACCGCAAGCGGCTGGTCGGCTGTGCCTGGGTCCAGGAGGGCCTGCACCAGAACCCGATCGTCCCCGATCTGCTCGGCGAGATGATGTGGCGCCGGACGGCGGTCGACCTGTCCACCTGGGTCCGGGACTTCGCCGTCCGCCGGTACGGCAGCGACGACGCGAACGCCGTCCGGGCGTGGGACATCTTGCGGCGGACGGCGTACTCGTACGTCTCGACCAACCACACCACCGGCGAGGGACCGTTCGAATCCGCCTTCGGCGCGATGCCGGACCTGAACCTGCGCAGTGTCTCGATGTTCGGGCCGGACGAGTTCCGCTACCTCCCGGAGGAGTTCGAGCCGGCGTTGGCCGCGCTGCTGGCCGTCGCGCCGGCGCTGCGCGGCAAGGCGACGTACAAGTACGACGTCGTCGACGTGACCAGGCAGGTGCTGGCCAACCGGGGCCGGCTGTTACTCGACAAGATCCGCGAGGCGTACGAAGCGAAGGACGGCGCCGGGCTGCGGCGGCACAGCGACCGCTTCCTGAAGACCATCGACCAGACCGAGCGGATCCTCGGGACGCATCCGCAGTGGATGCTCGGGCCCTGGCTGGAGCAGGCGAAAGCCTGGGGGACGACTGCCGACGAGAAGCAGCTGATCGAGTGGAACGCCCGCTCGATGATCACGATCTGGACCGAAGAGGCGTTCGGCACCCTGCGCGAGTACGCGAACCGCGAGTGGCACGGCCTGCTCAGCTCCTATTACAAGCCACGCTGGCAGCGCTTCCTCGCCGATCTGCCCGGAACAATGGCCAGCGGCCAGCAACCCCAGTACGGCGATTGGCTCGCTCGCGGCGACGCCTGGAGTCAGCAGACCGAGCTGCACCGGACGACGCCGTCCGCGGACCCGTACACCGTCGCCGCCCAGATCGCCGCCGAACTGGCCGCCGACCCGGTCTGACCCGAAGGAGCCGAGATGCCCCGCTTCCGGAAGAACGCAGGCCAGCTGTCGGTGGCCGTGAACACGCTGAACATGACTCCGAAACACCCGCCGTGGCCGAGCCTGTGGATGGGCGGCTACGGCTGGGACCCGCGCGGCGGCGACGGCACGTACGCCCGCAAGCTCCGCGCGCACTGTCTGGTCCTGGACGACAACGGATCGCCCAACGTGCTGCTCCGCATCGATGTGGTGAGCCTGCCCCGCGAGGTCCATCAGGAGCTGCGCCGCCGCGTCGTCCAGGTCGAGAACCTGGTCGCCGACTCGGACTTCCTGATCGCGAGCAGCCACACCCACAGCGGGCCGATGATCGGTAAGAGTCATCCGCACCCCAACATCCTGATGAATCTGCAGCCGGCCGACATCGCGGCGGTCGACCAGTCGACAACGCTGTTCGTCGACCTGATGGTCGACCTGGTCAAACGCACCGTCCAGGCGCCGCGCGTCCCGGCGACGCTGCAGTACGCCGAGGGCTCGGTCCGGGTCGGGCACAACCGGGTCGGCGTCGTCGAGACGGTGCTCCCGCAGGTCCCGGTCCTGCTGGTCCGGAACGCGACGACGAGTGAACCGGTGGCCGTCCTGTTCGGTTACGCGTGCCACCCGGTCTGCCGCGGCAACGACACGATCTTCGACTCCGACTACGTGGGTGTGGTGATCGAGTCGATCGAACGCCGGCTCGGCCTGCCCGCCCTGTTCTTCCAGGGGCCGGCCGGTGACATCAACCCGAACGCGGGCGGCCCGCTGGTGGTCGGAGAGAAGCTCGCGGACGCCGTCGTCGACGTCATCGCGCGGGACGAGTTCACGCCGGTGGCGGGGCCGATCCTGACGCGACTGACCGAGATCCAGCTGCCGTTCGCGGTCGACACCGGGAACGCGGCGGTCCAGGCCGGGCTGCGGCGTACGTTCGAGGGCCGGCTCAACGGTCACCTCGGCCCGGCCGAGGTGCGGCACGCGCGGCTGATGCTCGACCAGCTCCGGACCGGAACCCTCGCCCGCTCGATCCCGATGCCGGTCCAGTGCTGGAAGCTCGGCGGGCTGACGATCCTCGCGCTGTCGCACGAGGTGCTGGCCGGGTACGACGCCCTGATCCGCGCTGTCGCCACCCGGCTCGGGATCGGCCGCCTGTGGATCATGGCTTACGCGAACGAGACCCAGTGCTACGTGCCGACCGATGAGACCGCTTGGCATCCGGGGTACGAATCCAGCTGGCGCGAAGGCGATCCGCTCGTCGCGGGCTACGGCTCGAGCATGCTGGCTTACGCCTGGCCGGCGCCACTCAAGTCGTCGCCGACCGGGACCGTCCCAGCTGCGCCCGGCAGCACGCAGGCCACGCTACTGGCGGCCTGCGAAGCCATCCTGCGGTAGCTGGACGCCGACGGGCAGGGGTGCCCGGATCTCCTCCTGCAGCACCCTTGCCTGTTCGGCGGCCGCCGCGGCGGCAGCACGTCGTCCGGCACTCTGCTCCGCCGCTGCGAGCGCAGCCAGGGCCTGGGCTTCGCGCAACCGCAGCCCGGTGGCGCGGGCGAGCTCGGTCGCCGCGCGCGCCGCCGTACTCGCGCCCTTCGCTCGGCTGCGGGACAGGCCGATCAGCGCGGTGATCTCGCCCTGGGGGTAGCCGATACTCCGGGCCAGCGACAGTGCGGCGGTGTGTTCCTCGACTGCTTTCGAACGCTCGTCGACGCCGGAGTGCGCCGTCGCCAGCGTGTTGAGCGAGTCGACCTCGAACCGCCGGTTGCGGGTCTGCCGTGCCAGGTCGAGTGCGTCGGTCGCGTAGTCGACGGCGGCCGCGAGCTGACCGTTGTCGCGGTGCAGGGCCGCCAGGTTCTGCAACACCTCGGCCTCGTCGTGGCGAGATCCCAGGCGCTGGTAGCGGTCCAGCGCCTCCTGGTGCCGGCGCGCGGCCGCGTCGTACTCCCCCAGCCTGAGGTGCAGCGCGCCGAGCGTGTTCAGCGCGGTCGCCTCGGTGTGGAGCAGGCCCAACCGCCGGCTGGTCGCCAGAGCGGCTTCGAGCTGCAGCTTCGCGGGAGCGAGCCGACCGGCCTCCAGGAGCGCCATTCCGAGCCGAACGGACGCGACCGCCGCCGGAAGCTCCGGGCTGCCCTCTAGCGCTTCAGTGAAGCTCTGAATGGCGGACGCCGTTTGCCCACGTTCCAGGTGGACGACGCCGAGGTTGATCATCGCGACCGCGCGTCCGGCCGCATCCTCGAACAGCTCCAGGGCCTGCTCCAGCTGGACGACGGCGTCGTCGTACTCGGCGGCACTCCAGCGCAGGACGCCGAGCGCGTTGCGTAGCGTCGCCTCGGCCTGCCGTTCGCCGTACGCGCGTGCCGTCGCCAGAGCGATGGTTGCCGTTGTCAACAAATCGTGGTCGTGCCGGTTGGTGTGCAGGTATCCGGCCAGCGCGTCGGCCAGGTACCAGCTCATCGGCGCGAGCTCCGGGTCCGACGCCGCCGTCTCCACTGCGGCCACCAGACCGGCGCGTTCGCGGCCCAGCCACTCGACGGCGGCCTGGTGGTCGATCGGCGTTCTGGCCGACAGCCACTCCGGTCTGGGGAGTCTTGGCAGCGTTGCGTCCAGCCGATCCGCAGCGGCGTCCGCAGCGCTCAGGTAGAAGCTGTAGAGCCTGGTGAGCGCGGCCGTCCGTTCTGCTGCGCTGTCCTCGGTCTGGGCCCGGTCGCGGGCGTAGAGCCGCAGCAGGTCGTGGAACTGGTACCGACCGCGGTCGTGCTGCTGCACGAGGCTCGCGGCGGTCAGCCGGTCCAACAGCGCGAACGCCTGCACCTGGTCCAGATCGGCCAGTGCGGCGGCGGCCTCGACGGAGAAGTCCGGCCCGGGGACGAGCCCGAGCAGGCGGAAGAAGCGGGCCGCGTCAGCTTCGAGCGGTTCGTACGACAGGCTGAACGCCGTCCGGACGGCGGCCTGGTCGTCGTCCTCGATCGCCAGCGCAGACAGGCGATTCGCGTCCCGGAGCTCCTCGACGTACTCCGTCAGCCGTGTGCCCCGGCGGCTGAACAGATTGGCCGCAGCGATCCGGACGGCGAGCGGCAGCCGGCCGCAGAGGCGCAGCAACTCGGCACCGGCTTCGGGGTCGGTCGCGAGCAGCTCGTCACCGGCGATCTCGGTCAGCAGTGCGCGGGCGTCGGCGTCCGAGAGCGGCTCGAGTGCGACGCGTCGGGCGCCTTGCAGGGCGATCAGACCGCGCAGCTCGTTCCGGCTGGTGACGAGCACCGCGCAACCGGGCTCAGCGGGGAGGATCTGGCGGACCTGCTCAGCGCTGGCCGCGTTGTCCAGGACGACGAGGAGCCGACGGTTGGCGAGTAGGGACTGATAGAGGTCGACCTGCTCATCCGGATGCGCCGGTAGCTGGGCGGGCTGCGTCCCGAGCGCGCGGAGCAGTTGGGTGAGCGTCCGACCAGGGGCGGCTGGTGCGCCAGTCGCGTAGCCGCGGAGGTCGACGTACAGCTGGCCGTCGGGGAAGTCGTCGGCGAGCCGATGCGCGACGTGGACTGCCAGCGCGGTTTTGCCGACGCCGGGCGGTCCGGAGATGACGACGAGGCGGAGGCCACGGCTGCCGGAGCGCCGGGCAAGGAGCCTGGTCAGCTCGGTGGTCTCGTCGTCACGGCCGACGAAGTCCAGAATGCCGGCCGGCAACGACCGCGGCGTCCGGCCGACTGAGCTGAGCGGCCGCAGTACAGGGTCGTCGCTCTGGATGGCCAGCTGCAGACGGTGCAGGTCCCGGCTCGGCACCGATCCGAGCTCTGTGGAGAGGACGGCGGTCAATCGGTCGTAGGCATCGAGCGCGTCGAGCGGCCGGTTCGCTCGGTGCAGCGCGAGCATCAGCTGGCCCCAGAACGCCTCCCGGAACGGGTGCTCCGACGTGAGCGAGCGGAGCTCGGGGATGACCTGCTGGTGCCGGCCTAGATCGAGGTCCAGCTGCAGGCGACGCTCCAACGCCTGGAAGCGCAGCTCCTCCAGCCGCGGCAGCTCGTCACGATGCAGGAGGTCGGACGGGACGTCGGCCAGCGGACGGCCGCGCCACATGGCCAGAGCCTCCTGCAGTCGGGCCGCTTCGGTCGCCGGGTCCTGCCGGCGTCCGACTTCTTCCGCCTTGCTTAGCGCCTCGTGGAAGCGGAGGAGGTCGAGCTGCTCCGGAGCCACCGTCAGCCGGTAGCCGCCTGACTCGGTGCTGATGTGGCCGTCGTCGCCGAGGATGCGACGCAACCGCATCACGTACGCCTGCGCCGTCCCGCGCGCGTTCGGCGGCATGTCGGACTGCCAGAGCCGGTCGATCAGCTCCTCGACGGCGACCACCTGGTTGGCGCGCAGCAGCAACGTCGCCAGCACCACGCGCTGTTTGGCCGCGGGCACCACGACCGGCCGGCCCGCTCGCAGAATCTCGAGCGGGCCGAGGATCCGGAACTCCAGGCCGTCGATCATGATGGCCCGTATTCAACCTCCGGCGGAGGTCTCCGAGCGGTCAGCGAGCCGGCTCGGCCTCCGCGATGAGCTGCTGGTCCTCGTCGCGGTGCTTGCGGTACTGCTGCACGGAGTACCCGATCGCGGCTGCCCAGACCAGGTAGATCACGGCGTAGAAGGCGTAGCGGACGCCGTCCGGCGCGTCGATCCAGTCGCTGCGCAGCAGGGTGCGGGTGTTGGTCAGGATGATGACGCCGCCGACGGCCGAGCCGAGCACCCGCGGCGGGATGTGCCGGACCAGCCAGGCCGCGATCGGCGCCGCGATGATGCCGCCGAGCAGCAGCGCGAGCACCCAGGCGTAGTTCACGCCCTCGGAGCCGATACCGATGATGAAGCCGACACTCGCGGCGACCGCGACCAGGAACTCGCTGGTGTCGATCGAGCCGATCGTCTTCCGCGGTTCGAGCCGCCCGCTGGCCAGGATCGCCGGCGTCCCGACCGGCCCCCAGCCACCGCCGCCGGTGGAGTCGACGAAACCGGCGACCAGCCCGAGCGGACCGAGGAACCGCTTGCGCAGCGGCTTGCCGAGCCGGCCCTTCGGCAGGCCGAAGGTGGTGAACCGGATCAGCACGTACAGGCCGAGCGCGAGCAGGATGATCGACATCAGCGGCGCGGCCGTGTCGGTCGACAGATTCGACAGGAACGTCGCGCCCGCGAAGGCCCCGACCGCCCCCGGGATGCCGATCTTCGCGACCACCTTCCAGTCGACGTTCCCGAACCGCCAGTGCGAAGCGCCGGACACCAGCGTCGTGCCGATCTCCGCGAGGTGGACCGTAGCGGACGCCGCCGCCGGGTTCGTGCCGATCGCCAGCAGCAGCGTCGTCGACGTGACGCCGTAGGCCATGCCCAGGCTCCCGTCGACCAGCTGAGCGCCCAGACCGACCAGGGCGAGAAGGAGCAGTTTGCGCATGAGAGCCACCAGTTCACCGGGATGCGGGCCAAGACCTGTATTTCAATGCGATTGCTAGAGATTAAGCCCCCACCACCCCCTCCCAGCCCGCTGCTCACAATGCGGGACGACATTATGCTGAACGACTATGCAGGAAAATAACCCGGAAGTTCGCGTGGTCACCGCCATCTCCGCCCCCGCCGCGGCGGTGTGGCGGGTGCTGACCGAGATGGACCGGTTCACCGAGTGGCATCCGACCTTGTCCGTCGATCAGCCGGTGGAGTTGCGCGCTGGGGCCGTGCTGTCGTTGCGGCTCAGTGGCGGCGCGGCCGGCGAGCAGCAGTTCTCGGTCGAGGTCACGCAGCTGGAGCCCGAGCGGCTGCTGGCGTGGGAAGGGGGTACGCCGGAGGTGTTCTTCGGAGCGCACTCGTTCGAGCTGACCGAGCTGGCCGGTGGGGTGCAGCTCGTGGATACCGAGCGCTTCACGGGCTCGATGGCCGGGGCGGTGATCGAGGAGAATCGCGCCGCGCTGGAGCACGAGTACCGGCAGGTCGGATTGGCGCTGAAGGAGTTCGCCGAGCGGCAGCAGTTAGGCTGACCGCCATCGCTGGAGTCAAGGGGCAGGTGCAGCAACGCGGCGTCGATCGGCGCCGCGCGATCCTGGACGCCGCCGGCGAGCTGTTCGGCCGCCAGGGGTACCGCGGGACCGGGCTGGCCGCGATCGCCGCGGACGCTGGTATTACCGCGTCGGCCGTCGTCCACCACTTCGGCAGCAAGGAGGGCCTGCTGCAGGCCGTCCTCGACGATTACGACGAGCGCGCTGCGGCCCGCCTGGGTCAGTACGTCGGCCAGGGCGTGGGCGGCCTGCTCGACGCGATGCTCGACAACGCCGGGCACATGACGCACAACGTCCATCTCGCGACCTTGCACACCACGCTGCAGGCCGAGCATCTGGAGGCCGCCGCCGACCACCCGGTCCGGCAGCGGTTCCTGGACCGCAATCGCCTGCTGCGTAAGGCGATCGCGGACATCTTCCGGACGGCGGACGCGGCCGGTGAGCTCAGTTGCCCCGATCCCGAGGCCGTCGCCGCCGAGATCCTCGCCTTCCAGGAAGGCGCGCTCGTCCTGTGGCGGCTCGATCCGGACGTGGACCTGCAGGGCTTGTACGCCGGTTACTTCCGGCGGCTTCTGGCCTGACTTGCGAGTTTTAGTCGTTGCCGAACAGCGACAGCGTGCGCCAGGTACCGAAGGCGACTTCGGCGGCGCGGTCGGCGTCGCCTTCGGCGCACAGGCGGATCAGCTCGTCGTGGCGGGCGATGGAGGCGCGTCCGCCCTGGGAGGAGAAGCGCAGGCGCTCGGCCCGGCGGACTACGGGCGAGAACTGCTCGAGGACGGTCCGCAACGCCCGGTTGCCCGCCACTCGAACCGGCACGTCGTGCAGGTCTTCGTCGGCGCGCAGCGCGGCTTCGATGTCGCCTGCGTCGAGCGCCGCGCGAAAGCGGTCGTTGGCCTGACGCATGGCCGCCAGGTCGACCTCGGTGAGATTGCCGACCGCGGCCCGGACGGCCAGTTGGTGCATCGAGGCCACGACCTCGCAGGCCTCGCGCAGGTCCCGCGCGTTGAGCGCGCTGACCGTCGTCGACCGGCCCGGCTGGGCATGAACCAGCCCCGCCTCGCCGAGCCGCAGCAGCGCCTCCCGGACGGGCGTCCGGCTCACCCCGAGCCACTCGGCCAGCTCGACGTCGCGCAGTTGCTCCCCCGGCGTCAGGCTCCCGTCGACGATCGCGTCGCGGAGCCGCCGGTAGACGTCGTCCCGCAGCAAGCGCCGGTCGATCGAAGGAGACTCGCGTGGGATGGGCATGCAATATATTGACGCGCCGAACCTGCCGATGGCAAATCTCCGCCAGCTTTGACAGCGTCTGCAATATATTGCATTCTGCTGCTCCAAGAACCCGCCGAGAAGGAGCCCGTCATGAGCAACGCAGAGATCAAGAACGTCGTCCTGGTGCACGGCGCGTTCGCCGACGGGTCCGGCTGGCGCGGGGTCCACGAGCGGCTGACGGCGCGCGGCTACCGGGTGACGATCGTCCAGAACCCGCTCACCTCACTGGACGACGACGTCGCCGCGACGACGCGGATCCTGGACCAGCAGAACGGCCCGACCATCCTGGTCGGACACTCCTGGGGCGGCACCGTCATCACCGAAGCCGGCGTCCACCCGAACGTCGCCGGACTCGTCTACGTCTCGGCCCTCGCACCCGACGCCGGCGAGACCACGAGCCAGCAGTACGAGGGCTTCGCCGCCACCCCGGACTTCGTCATCGACGTCACCGAAGACGGCTACGGCTTCCTCAACCACGACAAGTTCAAGGCCGGCTTCGCCCACGACGCGACCGACGCGGACGCCGCCTTCCTGCGCGACAGCCAGGTGCCGATCAACATGTCGGTGTTCGCGACGCCGGTGAAGCACGCCGCGTGGCGCGAGAAGCCGTCCTGGGCCGTGATCGCGACCGAGGACCGGGCCTTCGACCAGGCGATGCTGCAGCACATGGCCGCCCGGGCCGGCGCCAAGATCACCAACGTCTCCGCCAGCCACGCCCTGTTCCTGACCCAGGCCGCCGTCGTCGCCGACACCATCGACGAAGCCGCCCTGACCGCCGCGCGCTGACCCCCGACGGTCGGCCCAGCCACGCTCCCCGAGGACGACATGCCGATCACGCCGTTCCAGGTCACACTCTGGATCGAACTCCTCGCCGCCGGCCTCGGCGGCCTGCAAGGCGCGCTCTTCGCCGCCGGGCTGCGCAGCCGCCGCATCGACATCCTCGGCGTCATCGCGATCGGCCTGGCCGTCGCACTCGGCGGCAGCCTGCTGCGCGACGTCGTCCTCAACCGGCCGCCGGTGGTGATCTGGAGCAACTGGTACCTGCTCGTCGCCGGGGGCTCGGCCGCCCTCGGCATGGCGCTCGCCCCGCTGGTGGCCCGCGGCACCTGGCTGATCACCGGGCTGGACGCCGTCGTCATGGGCCTGTTCGGCGCCATCGGCGCCTCGAAAGCGCTCTCACTGGGCGTCGGGGTGGCCGGCGCGCTGGTGGTCGGCGTGATCGGCGCCATCGGCGGCGGCATGCTGCGCGACGTCATGCTCGGGCTGCCGTTCTCGTTCCTGCACGTCGGCACCCTGTACGCCGTCGCCGCCGGAGCGGGCGCCGGGGCGTTCATCCTGCTCGCCGGGCTCGGGGTCGCCGTCCCGGTCGCGGGGCTGGTCTGCGTCGTGGTGACGACGGTCCTGCGGGTGGCCGCCGTCCGGTTCCGGTGGACGTTCCCGGAGCAGTTCGCACTGCGCCGTCGTCCTGACAAACCTTGACATCAGCATCGAAACTTGCCTACGTAACGCAGCGTGACAAACGCGGTCCGTCACGGTTGCGCTGAAACGGTTTCACGGAAGAATCACGATTCGGCTACTACCTTCTTTACCCATGGCGTCCCACAGTGCGAGATACATAAGGTTCCCCGAAACTCAGGTGGACGAATTCACGGCTGGGGGCTGCAATCTCCACGAGGATGGGTGAGGAATGACGCTGGGGGTATCCGAGGCACCGTCGCCGGACGACGGGCTGCCGGCCGAACATCTCGCGGAGACCGCGGAGGCCAAACAGATCGAAGGGCGGTCGCTCGGCAAGATCGCCTTCGCGCGACTGCGCCGGGACAAGATCGCGATCATCAGCGCGGTGGTGATCCTGCTGATCATCGCGGTGGCGCTACTGGCGCCCTTGATCGTCAAACTGAACGGTTTCCCGCCGGATCAGTTCAACAAACTCGACGCTGACGGGAACCCGCTGCTGAACACGCGGGACGGCGGTATCCCGATCGGCGGGCTCTTCGGCAGCGGCTCCAGCGCCGAGCACTGGCTCGGTGTCGAGCCGCAGAACGGCCGCGACGTGTTCTCCCGGCTGGTCTACGGCACCCGGGTCTCGCTGCTGGTCGCGCTCGGCGGCACCATCATCGCCGTCGTCCTGGGCACCGTCATCGGGATGGTCGCGGGCTACTTCGGCGGCTGGGTCGACACCCTGCTGAGCCGGCTGATGGACATCATGCTGAGCTTCCCGTCGCTGCTGTTCGTGATGGCGCTGACGCCGGTGATCGCATCCCGCGGTCAGGACCTGCTCGGCATCCCGGACGACAACAAACTCCGGATGGGCGTGCTGATGTTCGTCCTCGGGTTCTTCGGCTGGGCCTATCTGGCCCGGATCGTCCGCGGCCAGACCCTGTCGCTGCGCGAACGCGAGTTCGTCGAGGCGGCCCGGTCGCTCGGCGCGGGCCCGGGGTACGTGATCTTCAAACAACTGCTGCCCAACCTGCTGCCGACGCTGCTCGTCTACACGACGCTGCTGATCCCGGGCAACATCACCGCGGAGGCCGCGCTGTCCTTCCTGGGTGTCGGCATCAAGGAACCCACCGCGTCCTGGGGCCGGATGATCTCCGACGCGTCCGACTGGATCGAGAGCAACCCGTTGTACCTCTTCTTCCCCGGCATGGCGTTGTTCATCACCGTGCTGGCCTTCAACCTGCTCGGGGACTCCGTCCGCGACGCTCTCGACCCGCGCGCCGGAAGGGGCTGACCGATGGGACGCTATCTGATCCGCCGGTTGCTCCAGGCGGCGCTCGTACTCGCGGTCATCAGCGCGATCACGTTCTTCCTGTTCTGGGCGACGCCGGCCAACCCGGCGCTGCTGATCTGCGGCAAGAACTGCGACACCGAGACCGTGGCGCAGGTGAACGCGACCTACGGCTTCGACGACCCGCTGATCGTGCAGTACGGCAACTACATGGAAGGCCTCGTCAGCCCGGCCGGCCGGACGATCGGCTCCGAGGGCAACGAGCGCGAGTGCGCCTGGCCGTGCTTCGGTGAGTCGTACCAGAACGGCATCCCGGTCTGGGACTCGATCTCCGACGCGTTCCCGTCGACGCTCTGGCTGGCTGTCGGCGCCGCCGTCCTCTGGCTGGTGTCCGGCGTCATGCTCGGGCTGATCGCCGCCCTGCGCAAGGGCAAGTTCATCGACAAGTTCAGCGTCGGGCTGTCGCTGTTCGGCGTCTCGTTCCCGACCATCGTGTTCGGGTACCTGCTGCTGTTCCTGTTCATCGTGAAGCTGCAGTGGATCCCGTTCCCGGACACCGCGAACGCCGCGCTGTTCACCGTCGGTCCGGTGAAGTGGCTGCAGTTCTACATCCTGCCGTGGATCACGCTCGCGCTGGTCTTCGCGGCGCTGTACACCCGGCTCACCCGGGCGAACATGATCGACACGATGAACGAGGACTACATCCGCACGGCCCGGGCCAAGGGCCTGGACGAGCGGACGGTCGTCTTCAAGCACGGACTCCGCTCGGCGCTGACGCCGATCATCACGATCTTCGGTCTGGACGTCGGCGGCCTGCTCGGCGGCGCGGTGATCACCGAGCAGATCTACAGCATCACGGGTCTGGGTAAGTTCTCGATCGACTCCGTGCTGGCCAACGATCTGCCGGCCATCATGGGCGTCGTGCTGTTCGCGGCCATCTTCGTGGTCGTCGCGAACATCATCGTCGACGTGCTGTACGCCGTCATCGACCCGCGGGTGCGGTTGTCGTGAACAGTAAAGGTGACGCGGTGAGCGAATCGGCGAAGAGCCGGCCCTTCCTGGAGGTCAAGGACCTGCAGGTACATTTCCCGACCGACGACGGCCTGGTGAAGGCCGTGAACGGTCTGTCCTTCAGTCTGGAGCGCGGGCAGACGCTCGGCATCGTCGGCGAGTCCGGCTCCGGCAAGAGCGTGTCCAGCCTGGCGATCATGGGTCTGCACAAGGGCAGCCGGGCCAAGGTCACCGGTGAGATCTGGCTGGACGGCGCCGAGCTGGTGGGGATGTCCGTCCCGGAGATCCGCCGGATGCGCGGCCGCCAGATGGCGATGATCTTCCAGGACCCGCTGTCGGCGATGCACCCCTTCTACCGGATCGGCGACCAGCTGGTCGAGGCCTACCTGGTGCACAACGACGCCCCGAAGGCGGTCGCCCGCAAGCGCGCGGTGGAGCTGCTCGACCGGGTCGGCATCCCGTCGCCGGACAAGCGGTTCAGCGACTACCCGCACCAGTTCTCCGGCGGTATGCGGCAGCGCGCGATGATCGCGATGGCGTTGATGTGCGACCCGTCGCTGCTGATCGCGGACGAGCCGACGACGGCGCTCGACGTCACGGTGCAGGCCCAGATCCTGGACCTGATGCAGGATCTGCAGAAGGAGTTCAACTCCGCGATCATCATGATCACCCACGATCTCGGCGTGGTCGCGCAGATGACCGAGAACGTCGTCGTGATGTACGGCGGCCGCGTGGTCGAGACCGGCGCCGTCCGGGACATCTTCTACCGGCCCGAGATGCCGTACACCTGGGGTCTGCTCGGCTCGATCCCGCGGGTGAACAAGACCGGCTCCGCACGGCTCAAGTCGATCCGGGGCACTCCGCCGTCGCTGATCAACCTGCCCAAGGGCTGCCCGTTCCAGCCGCGCTGCGACCAGCAGGCCCATGTCGAGGGCCGGTCGTGTGTGAACGAGCTGCCGGAGCTGCTGCAGATCGGGCAGGACGGGCACAGCGTGCGCTGTCACATCGACACCGGACAGCGCAAACGCCTGTTCGCCGAAGAGATCAAGCCGAACCTGTGATGGCCGAGGAGCGCCGGTGAGTACGACGACATCCGCCGAACAGGCGACCCCGGTCAAGCCGCGAGGGGAACTGCTCCTCGAGGCGACCGGCCTGCAACGTCATTTCCCGATCACCCAGGGAATCGTCTTCCAGCACCAGACCGGAGCGGTGAAAGCCGTCGACGGCGTCGACCTGTCCATCCACGCCGGCGAGACGCTCGGCGTGGTGGGCGAGTCCGGGTGCGGTAAGACCACCACCGGGAGGCTCGTCACGCGACTCGACGAGCCGACCGGCGGCACGCTGAAGTTCCTGGGCAACGACATCACGCACCTGAACCGGACGAAGATGCGTCCGTACCGGCGTGACATCCAGATGATCTTCCAGGACCCGTTCTCGTCGCTGAACCCGCGGCAGACGGTCGGGGCGATCATCTCGGCGCCGTTCGACATCCAGAAGGTGAAGTCGGACGGCGGCACCAAGAAGGCCGTCCAGGCGCTGATGGAGCGGGTCGGGCTGAACCCCGAGCACTACAACCGGTACCCGCACGAGTTCTCCGGTGGGCAGCGGCAGCGGATCGGCGTGGCCCGCGCGCTCGCGCTGAACCCGCGGCTGATCGTCTGCGACGAGCCGGTCTCGGCGCTGGACGTGTCGATCCAGGCCCAGATCGTGAACCTGCTCGAGGACCTGCAGGCCGAGTTCGGTCTGGCGTACCTGTTCATCGCCCACGACCTGTCGGTCATCCGGCACATCTCCGACCGGGTCGCCGTGATGTACCTCGGCAAGGTGGTCGAGACGGCCGGCCGCGACGAGCTCTACAACCACGCCCGGCACCCGTACACCCACGCCCTGCTTTCGGCGGTCCCCGAGGCCGACCCGGACGCCGAGAGCCACCGGGACCGGATTCGCCTCACCGGCGACGTGCCGAGCCCCTTGAACCCGCCGTCGGGATGCCGGTTCCGCACCCGATGCTGGAAGGCGCAGGAGATCTGCGCCGATCAGGAGCCACCCCTGGTCCAGATCGGCGCTCCTGATCATCAGGTGGCCTGCCATTTCCCAGAGGAACGGGATGTCATCTGACCTTTACCTGCACGTTTCCACCCGCCGTGACCCGGCGGAGCACGTCATGACAAGAGAGGAACACTGACCATGGATCACGTCAAGCGCACCGGGATGGCGATCGCCACCGCGGTGACACTGACCCTGACCGCGGTCGCCTGCGGCGGGGACGACACCGGCGGGGCGAGCGGCGGGCAGAGCACGGGCGCCGGCGCCAAGGGCGGAACGGTGACCGTCTACGCGGTCAACGATCCCGAGCACCTGGACCCGGCCCGGAACTTCGTCACCGACTCCGGCATGATCGGCAAGCTGATCACCCGGACCCTGACGGACTACCGCTACGACGCCAAGTCGAAGAAGATCGTCCTGGAGAAGGACCTCGCCGAGAGCTACGAGTCCACCCCGGACTTCAAGACCTGGACCTTCAAGCTGAAGGACGGGCTGAAGTACGAGGACGGCACGCCGATCGTCGCGGCCGACATCAAGTACAACCTGGAGCGCTCGTTCGCGGCCGACATGGCCGAGGGCGCGCCGTACGCCAAGACGTACATGGACTGCGCGGGCTACAAGGGCCCCTACGTCGGCGACAACAACGGCGGCAAGGGCTGCACCGCGATCGAGGCGACGGACGAGAAGACGCTCGTCTTCAAGCTGAACCGCGCGGTCCCGTCCTTCGACGGCACCACGACGATGAAGATCTTCGCGCCGGTCCCGAAGGCCAAGGACACCAAGACGCAGTACGACAACAAGCCGGTGTCCTCGGGCCCGTACAAGATCGAGACCTACACCCGGAAGAAGCAGCTGGTGCTGGTTCGCAACACCGAGTGGGACGCGAAGACCGACCCGGTGCGCACCGCGCTGCCGGACAAGTTCATCTTCAAGTTCGGTGACGCCGAGGCCACGGTCGACCAGCGGCTGATCGCCGACGGCGCCGCGGACCAGAGCTCGCTGAGCTTCGCCGGCGTGCAGCCGGAGAACATCGCCAAGACCAACCAGGCGAACGTCAAGGACCGGCTCGTCGAGAGCACCGACATCTGCCGCCGCTACATCGCCTTCAACCAGCAGAAGCCGCTGCTGAAGAACCAGAAGCTGCGCGAGGCGCTGTACTACGGCCTCGACCGGACGAGCTACCGTGACGGTCGCGGTGGCGAGCGTCTGGCCGCCGTCGTCGACTCGATCATCCCGCAGGACATGCAGGGCTACCAGCCGGAGGAGACCTTCAAGGCTCCGCCGGAAGGCGACCCGGCGAAGGCCAAGGCGCTGCTGGCCGAGGCCGGCTACAAGGGTGAGAAGCTGACCCTGGCCACGGCCGACTCCGGTCTGGCCACCAAGGCCGCCGAGGCCGCGCAGGCGTCCTGGAAGAACGTCGGCATCAACGTCGAGATCCAGAAGGTTCCCGGCGACAACTACTACTCGACGCAGCAGCAGGACTCCGCTGCGGCCGACCTGATCACCGCCGGCTGGTGCTACGACTGGGCCAGCCTGACCACGATCGTTCCGTCGGTCTTCGGTCCGGACGCGACCGCTCCGGGCAAGGCCGCGCAGAACAACTACGGCCGTAGCCAGGCCGGCTGGGACAAGATGGCGGAGATCGCCAAGGAGTCCGACAAGGAGAAGGTGGAGCAGGGTCTGGCCGACCTGTACACCGAGATCATGAAGACGGCGCCGGTCGTGCCGACCCTTCAGGACCTCAACGTCTACGTCGTGGGCTCGAACCTCGACGGCGTGGTCGCCGACCCGAACAGCGGCGGTCTTCCGGACCTGACGCAGATCGGCGTCAAGAAGGTCAGCTGATCGTCAGCTAGCTGATGATCAGCCGGGAGAGCCACGGCACCCGCCGTGGCTCTCCCGCTCTGTTCCAGAGGTAAAGGAGGCGTCAGTTGCCGACGAGCACCGCATCCGGTCGTCGCTACGACTCGTCCGGACGTAAGGACCAAGCGCGGATCCGGCGCGCCGCCGCCCTCGATGCCTGCCTGGCCCTGTTCCTCGAACGCGGCTTCGCGGCAACCACCATGAACGCCGTCGCCGAGCGCGCCGGCGTCTCGCCCGAGCTGCTCTACAAGGCGATCGGCCCCAAGGCCGCCCTCGCGAAAGCGGTCTGGGACGCCACCCGCACCGGCGACGACGAGCCGCTCACCGAGCGCTTCGTCCCCCGCGAGATCTCCGCCGCGGCCGGTATCCAGGCCAAGCTGGCCGCCTACGCGGCCCTCGTCACCTCGGTCAACGAACGCCTCGCGCCGCTCGCCGCCGTCCTGCTGGAAGGCGGCGCCGACGCCGCCCAGGTCGTCGCCGAGACCGACGCCGACCGCCTCACCGGCCTGCGCACCTTCGCCTGCCACCTGGCCGCCGAAGGCCTCCTCTCCCCCGACGCCGATCCCCTCACGGTCGCCGACGCCTGGTGGGCTCTCACCGGCCCCCACCTCTTCGCCCGCCTCACCCACGACCGCGGCTGGCCGGTCCCCCAGTACCAGCAGTGGCTCGCCACCGTCCTCGAACTCTCCGCCAAATAGGGCGGCCCCAATAGTTTCAAGTTACAGATTTTGACATCTGTAACCCACCGGCCGTACCGTGGCCGTCATGAGCGTGCGGCGAGCCCTGGACCCCGAAGCGATCCTCGCGGCCACCGAGCAGATCCTGCGCCGGCACGGGCCGGACAAGGCGACGGTCGTCGACGTCGCCCGGGCGCTCGGGGTCAGCCATGCCGCGGTCTACAAGCACTTCGCCTCCAAGCAGGCGCTGCGTGAGGCCGTCACCCGGCGCTGGCTCGCAGCGAACCGGGACGCGCTGGCGGCCGTGGCCGCTGATGGCGAGACGGCTCCGGCGGATCGGCTGCGCGGCTGGCTGCATGCCGTCCTGGCGGTGAAACAGGCCAAGCTGCGCGAGGATCCGGAGCTGTTCGCCGCCTATGTGCTGCTCGCGACGACCCATGCCGAGGTGGCCGTCGAGCATGTCGTCGACCTTCTCGGCCAGCTGACCGCGATCGTCGCGGCCGGTATCGCGGACGGTTCGTTCCGGGACGCCGACGCGGCCGCCACCGCGCGCACCCTCTTCCACGCCACGACCCGGTTCACCCATGTCGCGCTCGCCGACGAGTGGCTGAACGCCGGGATCACGGCCGAGCTCGACGCCGTTTGCAGCGTGCTGCTCGACGGTCTCCGCACCCCCTGACAGGCAGGAGCGACCCACCATGGTCCAGTCCATCGGAGTGACCGAACCGGGCGGCGCGGACGCGCTCGCCGTCCTCGATCTCGAGCCCGAGCCGCTCGGGCCCGGGCAGGTCCGGATCCGGGTCACGCACGCCACGGTGAACCCGGTCGACGCGATGATGCGCTCGCGTCCCCGGCAGAGCGCGACGGACGCCGTCCGCGTCCCTGGGATGGAGGTCGCCGGCGTCGTCGCGGAGATCGGGCCGGACGCCGACCGGCAGCTCGCGGTAGGCGACGCCGTACTGGCGATCGTGGTGCCGTCCGGTGCGCACGGCGGCTATCGCGCGGACGTCGTCGTCCCGGCGGGCTCGGCGACGAAGATTCCGGCCGGCCTCTCCCCCGCCCAGGCGGCGACGCTCCCGATGAACGGGCTCACCGCGCAGCTCGCCCTCGACACACTCGCGCTTCCGGCCGGTTCGACGGTCGCGGTCACCGGCGCCGCGGGCACGGTCGGCGGGTACTTCGTCCAGCTGGCCAAGCGGGCCGGGCTGATCGTCATCGCGGACGCCGCCCCGGCGGACGAGGCGTTCGTCCAGGCCTGCGGCGCCGACACGATCGTGGCCCGCGGCAACGACTTCGCCGCCGCCGTCCGGGAGCAGCACCCCGGCGGCGCCGACGGCCTGCTCGACACGGCCGGGCTGGGCGCCGCTGTCCTCGGCGCGGTCCGGGACGGCGGCGCCTTCGTCACCCTCAACGGCTATCAGGGCGACGGCGGCGAGCGGGTCCAGGTCGTCCCGATCTTCGTCTTCCGGTACGCCGAACAACCCGCGGCCCTCGACCGGATCGCCCGCCTGGCCGCCGCCGGCGTCCTGACCACGCGGGTCGCCGGCGAACTGCCGGCCGCGAAGGCCGCCGAGGCGCACCACGCCCTGGACCAGCGCGGGCTCCGCGGCCGCTACGTCCTGCGCTTCGACTGATCGCGATGAGCTTCCGCCGGCTGACCGCCTACCTCGACGACTGCGTCACGACCGGCCGGGCGCCGGGCTCGATCGTGATCGTCACGCAGCGCGGCGAGATCGTCCACCAGTCCACCCACGGCGCTCGCGACGCGGACGGCGTCCACCCGGTCACCGAAGACACCGTCTGGCGGCTCTACTCGATGACCAAGCCGATCACGTCGGTCGCCGTCCTCATCGCCTGGGAAGCCGGGCTGCTCGACCTGGCGGATCCGGTCGAGCGCTTTCTGCCCGCCTTCGCCCGCCCCGGCGAACCGATCCGCATCCACCACCTGCTCACCCATACCGCCGGTCTGACCGTCACCGGCCTGGCGAGCAATCCGGTCGACGACGCCTACCGGGCCGCGGGGATCGCCCCGCTCGGCGCGCCCGACACCTACCCACTCGCGGAGCTCTGTGACCGGCTTGCCGAGCTGCCGTTGCTGTTCGAGCCGGGGACGGCGTGGAACTACTCCCGCGCGACCGATGTGCTGGCCCGCATCGTCGAGGTCGCGAGCGGTACGCCGTTCGACGTGTTCCTGGCCGACCGGATCTTCGCCCCGCTCGGTATGACCGCCACCGGCTACCGCAGACCACCGGCCGACCAGCTGGCCGCCCTGTACCGGCAGGACCCGCACAGCGGCCGGGCCGAGCTCCTGGACGATCAGCCAGGGCTGGTCGCGGGCGGCCACGGGCTCTACTCCACGGCCGCCGACTATCAGCGCTTCGTCCGGATGCTCGCCGACGCCGGGCAGGGATTGCTTGCCCCCGGCACCGTTCGGTTGATGACCGCGAACCACTTGCCCGGCGGCGCGACCCTGCGCGCGTTCAGCCACCCGCCCGGGAACACCAACGACAGCCACGCCGGGCGCGGCTTCGGGTACGGCGTCGCCCCGCTGCTCGACCCCACCGCCGCCGGTTCGCCGGCGGGCCGCGGTGAGTACGGCTGGGGCGGGGCCGCCGGCACCAACTTCTGGATCGACCCGGCGAACGACCTGACCGTGCTGTTCATGATGCAGGTCCTGCCGCCGCCGGCCGATCTCTGGCTCGCCGTCCGCCGGCTGGTGGGCTAGCTAGTCGTCGTCGGTGATGGTGGCGGTTCGGCTGGTGGGGAGGGGGAGGTCGGCGCGTTCGGCGTCGGTGAGGTTGAGGGTGAAGGTCTCGGTCGGTTCGGGGGTGGAGTCGTCGGTGAGCTCGAGGGTGAGGCCGGTGGTGGTTTGGCCGGGCTGGAAGAGGGCGAAGACGAAGCGGAGGGGCGGGCCGGTGCCGGGGTCGCCGGGGACGGTGTAGTCCTGGCGGATGGTGGCGGTGCCGTCGTCGACGGTGCCCGAGGCGTAGACGTAGACGTCGCTGGGGGCGGAGAGGGTGGCCGGGAAGGTGAGGACGCCGTCGCTCTCGGCGGCGGTGGCGGAGCCGATCGTCATCGTCGGGGTGGGGTCGTCGTCGGCGACTTTGACCTTGCCGAACGAGTCGGCGAGCTGGGCTTCCCGCGGGGCGGCGAGGACGAGGCTGACGAAGAAGTGGTCGTAGCTGTCGCGGGGATTGCCGGTCACGGTCAGCGGGAGCTGTTTGCGGGTCTCGCCGGGCGCGAAGGTGAGGTCGGCGACGGTCTTCGCGGTGTCGCCGGTGGACTCGGCGTGCACGGTCACCGGCCGGGCGCTCGGCCGCGACAGGGTGACCGCGACGTTGACGGTCTGTGTGCCCTCGTCGCCTTCCTGGATGGTGCCGCGGACACTGGACGCCGACAGCTCGGGCAGGCTGGTCGGGGCTGACCTGCCGAGACTCGGCGTCGAGAAGCTCAAGTCGGACAGGAAGACCGCGCCGGAGTCGAGCCGGTCGGTGCGCAACTCGATCGACCGGATGTCCCGCAGATCGACCGCCTTCAACGAGGCGGTCGGGATCCGGACCGTGCGGAGCAGGTTCTTCGGCAGACCCGTCCCCGGCGCGCCCGGCAGCCGCAGCAGCGCGTCACTGACCGCGGAGACCGCGACGGACGCCGAGCGCCCCCGGCCATCCACGACGCGCACGGTCAGATCGGACTTCGGCGCTCCGGCCGGGTCCGGAGCGGCGCGGAACGACAGCGCGGCGTACTTGCGGACGTCGCGCTGAGCCGCGGGTACGCCGACCTTGAGCGCCCCGCTGCGACCCGTCCAGCTCAGCTTCGTGACAGCCGTCGTCCGCGCCTCGGGCACGAACGCCGCGCCGACCCAATGCGGTGAGTTCCACGGCTCGTCGGTCGTCACACAACCACCCGGGCCGCTCGTCCCGGCGCAGACTCGCGCGGACGCCGCACCGGTCACGGCGCCGGCCGGCAGCTCCTGGTCGAAGCGCTCCACGTCGCGGCGAGTCGCCGCGGCGGCCTGCGCGACCACCCGGATGACGGCCTTACCGGCCGACTTCGGGTGGCTGTTGGTGCCGTCCAGCAACGGCAGCAGCGCGGTCTCGCGCCCGAGCTGCAACCGGAAGAACCCGGCGACGTACGCCGTCCCGACCGCCTGCTGCTCGACCGCGGTCAACCGGCTCGCGGACTTCGGCGAGCACGGGCCCGAGCCGGTGTCGAACCAGTCGTCGGACGACGGCGCCTCGGACTGCCCCGGCGTCCATTCGGTGTTGAAGAAGTTGTGGTTGGCGCCGAGCACGGTGACGGTCGACCGCGGCGCGGCGTCGCCGGTGACCGAGTATCGCGTGTCGTCGAAGAACTTCTGGCCCTGCAGGTCGGAGACGTCGCCGTCGCAGTACGGCAGGATCACGCTCATCGCGACGCCGGGAACGGTCGCGCGGGCGAAGTCGGTCGGCGCGAGCGGCAGGACCGCGCGAATCCCGTACTTGCCGCCGCGGTCCGCGTTCAGTGCGGCGGCGCGCGCGACGCCCTCGCCACCGCGCGAGTGCCCCATCAGGCCGATCGTGGTCAGGTCGACCTTCCCGACGTAGGCGCGGCCGAACGGGCCGCCGCCGGTCGTCGACCACCGCTGCCACAGGCCGAGGTGGTGCAGGATCAGCTCGGCGCGCGCCTGGGCGCCCGCGTCGTACGTCGCGGCGTCGGCCGCGTTCACCGCGTTGGCACTGATCGAGACGACCTGGTAGCCGTGGCTCGCGAGCGCCTTGGCCGGGGCGTCGTACCCGCGGTAGCTCGGGATCGGCTTCTCCCCCGCGGCGCACGGCCAGGGCCGGATCCCCAGCACCAGCCGGCCGCCGTAACAGACCTGATGCCGGCCGTGCAGGAAGAGCACCAGCGGCCGCTTACCGCGCGCGCCGACCGGCGTGTAGACCTTGCCGAGTACCTCGGCCTTGCGCTCCAGCCCGGACAGGTAGACGGCCTCCTCGCCCAGGTCGTACTCCGCCGTCCGGACGCCGTACGCACCCGGCGCACCGGGATCGACCGCCAGCGGCGGCCCCTGCGGCGCCTTCAGCCACTCCGCGTCGGTGTTGTCACCGACGGCCTGCCGCGCCGTCGTCCGGCCCGGCTGGACGAGCTCGATCTTCGTTGCCTTCAGCAACCCTTTGTCGGGGCTGATCAGCGAGAGCATCCGCTGGTCCGGCGACTGCCGGGCGACGCCGATCGGCACGCCGTCGGCCGCGAGGATCGGCAGCGCGTCGCGAACCGGTAGCGGCTCGTCCAGCACCAGCGTCACCCGGGCGCCCTCGGGCACCGCCTGAACTCGCCATCCCTTGCCTTGGGCAACTACTGGCTCGGGTGGCGCGGCCTGCGCGACCGGCGCCCCCAGCAGACCACCCAGCAACACGAGCACCGGTACTGAACGTCGCAACAGCCTCACAGCGCGTTCCCTTCAGCAAACAAGCAGACGCCGCAACTCTGCCGCAAACCACCGACAGAACCGAGCCGCTGGCAAGAACGTGCAATCCAGCCTGGTCAGTTGGCTGTCCGAGTGGCGTGTAACGAGGCGAGCAGGCGGAGACGGTCGGCGTCCGGGCTGTCGGGTTCGGCGGTGAAGACGAGCATGACGGGGCCGGGGTTGCCGGGCAGCGGGTAGGTGTCCCAGTCGAGGGTGATCTCGCCGACCTCGGCGGTCCGGAAGGTTCGGGTGCCACTGGTGGCGGTGGCGACGTCGTGCAGCGCCCAGAGGCGACGGAAGTCGGCGCTCTGGATCGAGAGCTCGCCGACGAGCGCGGTGGCGCGCGGATGGGTCGGGTCGGCGGCGACCGCGCTGCGCATCATGCCGATGTATTGCAGCGCTTGGTTCTCCCAGTCCGGGCAGCGCCACTCACTCGCCTGTTGCTCGTCGAACATCAGCAGCAGGAGGTTGAGCCGTTCGGGTGCGAAGGCGTCGAGATCGCCGAGCAGCGCCTCGGCCATCGGGTTCCAGTCCAGGACGTCGAGGTGCCGCCCGAGGACGACGACCGGGACGTCCATCGCCGGTAGCAGCCGCCGGGTGCTGTCCGGCACCCACTCCGGCGCCCGCTCGACCGGGGCGGACGCCGGGCGGCGCGCGGCGTACGCGAGCGTGAAGAGATGCCGGCGCTCCTCGGCGTCCAGACCGAGCGCTTCGGCGATCGCACCGAGGACCTCGTCGGACGGGCGGACGTCGCGGCCCTGCTCCATCCGCTGGTAGTAGTCGGTGCTCAGCCCGGCCAGCAGCGCCAGCTCCTCGCGGCGCAGCCCGGTCACCTTCCGCCGGCCGCCGGGCTCCAGACCGACGTCCTGCGGCCGCAGCCGGCTGCGGCGGGCGCGCAGGAAGTCACCGAGTTCGCGAGCGTACGGATGAGCCATGTCCCCAGTGTGCAGACTCCGCGGCTCAGCTCACTAGGTCTGTCAGTCCCACGGAATCTTGCCAATTCGGCAACAGAGTTTGTCAAACCCGGTGCGAACGCCGACGCTGGGAACATGACGACAGCAGAAGCACACTGGGACGAGCGGTACGCCGAGAGCACCCGGATCTGGAGCGGGAAGCCGAACGCGGCGCTGGTGGCCGAGCTGGCCGGGACGGCCCCCGGCCGGGCGCTCGATCTGGGCAGCGGCGAGGGCGGGGACGCGATCTGGCTGGCGCAGCAGGGCTGGCAGGTGACGGCGGCCGACGTGTCGCCGATCGCACTCGGGCGGGCCGCCGAGCACGCGCGCGAGGCCGGGGTTGCCGATCGGATCGAGTGGCAGCACCACGAGCTCGGCAAGACGTTCCCGGCGGGCACGTTCGACCTGGTCTCGGCGCAGTTCCTGCACTCGACGATCGAGCTGCCGCGGGTGGAGATCCTGCGCGCGGCGGCCGCCGCGGTGGCGGTCGGCGGCATCCTGCTGATCGAGGGCCATCTGGGGTTCCCGGACAAGTCGCGGCAGCACGACCACGCCGAGGTGCATTTCCCGACGCCGGCCGAGGTCGTCGCGGACGTCGGCCTCGACGACGGCCGGTGGGAGATCCTGACCCAGGCCGCGCACGACAGCGTCAAGGTGATCGACGGCAAGGAGCTGCATTACCAAGATGGCACCGTGAAGGCGCGCCGGCTGTCCTAGGGCGTCGGCGTCTCGGTCGGCGTCGGGGTGTCCGAGGGTGTCGGGGTCGGCGTCGGCGTGGGAGTCGGCGTCGGGCTCGCGGACGGCGTCCGGGACGGGGTCGGCGTCGGAGTCGGTGTGGGGGTCGGAGTCGGCGTGGGCGTCGGGGTAGGAGTCGGCGTGGGGGTGGGCGTCGGCGTCGGGGTGGGCGTCGGTCCCTCGGTCGGCTGCGTGGGCTGCGACGTCTCCGTCGGCTCCGGAACGATCGGCGTACTGACGTTGGAGCTCGGCCGCGGGCCGATGTCGACCGTCGGCGGGACGTCGTCGTTCTTCGGCAGCAGGACGGCGGCCGTCGCGGCGGCCGCGATCAGCAGCACGCTGGCGGCTGCGATCAACCACGTCGTACTCGCCCGCGGCTGCTTCTTCTTCGGCGCGACGACCGGCGCCGGGGTCAGCGGCTCGGTCGGCTGGCTGGCAACCGGCGTCGTCACCGCGGACGCCCAGCGGCCGGTGGCCAGCTGCTCGGCAGTCGGGCGCGCCTCCGGGTCCTTGGCGAGCATCTGCATCAGCACGCTCTCCAGCGGCGAGACCGGCTCGTTGCGCAGCTCGCTCGGCGGCACCGGCTCGGCGTCCACGTGCTGATAGAGGACGGCGGTGGGGTGCTCGCCGGTGAACGGCGGCCGCCCGGTGACCAGCTCGTAGAGAACGCAGCCCAGCGCGTAGACGTCGGCCGCCGGACCAGCCGGCCGGCCCTGCGCCCGCTCCGGCGACAGGTAGTACGGACTGCCCAGCACCTGGCCGGTGACTGTCAGCTCGTGCGTCTCCGCGCCCGGGACCTGCGCGATCCCGAAGTCCGCGACCTTGATCCGCCCGTCGGCGGCGGTCAGTAGGTTGCTCGGCTTGATGTCGCGATGGACGACGTCCTGCGCGTGCGCGGCCGCAAGCCCGAACGCGGCCTGCCGGACGATCCGGATCGCGCGCTCCCAGGGCATCGGGCCGCCGTCCGCCAGCTCGGCGGCGACCGAGCGGCCCTCCACCAGCTCCATCACCAGATACCAGGCGTCGTCGTGCTGGCCGAAGTCGTAGACCGCCACGATGTGCGGATCGCTCAGCCGCGCGGCCGCCTGCGCCTCCCGGCGGAACCGCTCGGCCGCCGAAGCGTCGGTCCCGGAGCGCAGCATCGTCTTCACCGCGACCACCCGGCCCAGGGCCTCGTCAGTGGCCCGGTGCACCTCTCCCATTCCGCCACGGCCGAGCGACTCGCCCAGCCGGTACCGCCCTGCGATCAACATCCGTTCCCCGTACCCACCCGTCCACGCGGCTACCCGCTCGTCCGGGCGCCAACGACGAAACTACTCGATCTGTGCAACTTCTACTGACAAAGATGCATCAGTGGACGGATAAGTTGTCTCAACCGGCAGCGGGCGGCTCGACCCCCAGCTCGCGCAGGGCCGCTGCGTACCGCTCGATGTTGCGCAGTTTGACGGTCTCGTAGCCGCGAACCAGGTCCGGCAGCTCCGCGAGCTGGACGGCGCGCTCGTACGACGCCGCGGTCAGCTCGGCAGCCAAGGTGCCGACCAGCGCGCGGTAGTGGTCGCGCAGCGCACGCTCCACCTTACGGAGGTGGGCGTAGCCGAAGAGGTCCGCGCGGGTGCCGCGTAGCGGCTTCAGGCGGGCCAGGATGCGGAGCGCGCCGTGCGACTTCGGCCCGAAGGAGATCTTCTTCTCCCGGCCCATCGCGCGGAGCACCGGCGGGTGCAGCTTGAACGAGATGACGCCGTCCGGGAAGGACTCCCCCGTCGAGGCGAGGAACTCCGGGTCGGTGAGCAGCCGGGCGACCTCGTACTCGTCCTTGTAGGCGGTGAGCTTGAAGAGGTTCCGGGCGACGGCCTCGCTGAAGCGGGTCTCCGTCGTGACGGCCCGCTCGGCGGCGGCGACCTTGGCGATCGCGTCGACGTACGCGTCGGCGAGTTTGACGCTCTGGAAGCCGACCAGATCCGTCGCGCGGCGGCTCACCAAGCGCAGCAGCTCGCCGTCGAGACCGGCGGCCGCGACCGAGGCCGGGACTTCGCGGACGACCGGCCGAGCGGACGTCGCACCGGCGGCGCGGAAGGCTGCGGGGTCGGTGACGGCGACGCGGCCCCAGCGGAAGGCGCCGATATTCGCGGCGACCGCCGTCCCGTTGATCGTGATCGCCTCCTCGATGGCCGCGGCGGGCAGCCGGAGCGCGCCGGTCTGGTAGGCGGCGCCGACCAGGAGGAAGTTCGCGGCGATCGTGTTGCCGAAGAGCCGGTCCGCGGCCTCGAGCGCGTCGAAGTCGAAGACGTCGGCGCCGGCGGTCCGGACGCGGGCCAGCAGGCCCGCCTCGTCCGGGTGCTGGACGGCCGGGTCGTAGACCATCGCACCGGTCGCCGTCCGGCTGGTCGAGACCACGACGCGGGTCGCGGCACTGTTGCCGTAGGCAAGGTTCCGGTCCTCGGCGAGCGTCAGCAGGTCGAAGCCGAGCAGGCAGTCGGCCGCACCGGGCGTGAGCCGGTTGGCCGGCTCCAGCGTGCCCTCGGCGAACCGCAGGTGCCCGGTGACCGGGCCGGCCTTCTGGCTCAAGCCGGTCTGGTCGAGCGACTCGGCGGCGTACCCGGCCCGCAGCGCGGCCGTCGCGAGCACCTGGTTGACCGTGACGATGCCGGTGCCGCCGATTCCGGCCATGAAGACGTTCTGGGTGCCAACGACGCGGTCCTCGGCACTGCTCGGCGCAACCGGCGGCGGGGTCGGGAAACCCTTCCGGGCCTTGGGTTTCGCCTTCCCGCCCGGCGCGGTCTCGACGGTGACGAACGACGGGCAATCGCCGTCCAGGCAGCTGTAGTCGGTGTTGCACGACGTCTGCTCGATGCGAGTCTTGCGCCCGTACTCGGTCTCGACCGGCTGCACGGACAGGCAGTTGCTCTTCACGCCGCAGTCGCCGCAGCCCTCGCAGACGGCCTCGTTGATCACGACGCGCTGTGTGCGGGCGGGCAGGGTGCCGCGCTTACGCTGCCGGCGCGCGTCCGCGGCGCAGTGCTGGTCGTAGATCAGGACCGTGACGCCGGGGACGTCGCGCAGCATCCGCTGGGCCTCGTCGAGGCGGTCGCGGTCCCACAGCAGGGTGCCGGGGGCGAGGTCGCGACGGCGGTGCCGGCCCGGCTCGTCCGCGCAGACGACGATCTTCCGGACGCCTTCGGTGTGCAGCTTGCGGGTCAGCTGCGGGACGGTCAGCGCGCCCTCGGCGTCCTGGGCGCCGGTCATCGCGACGACGTCGTTGTAGAGCACCTTGTAGGTGATGTTCACCCCGGCGGCGATACAGGCCTGGACGGCGAGCTGGCCGGAGTGGAAGAACGTGCCGTCGCCGACGTTCTGGAAGATGTGCCCGGCGTCGGTGAACCAGGCCTGACCGATCCACTGCGCGCCCTCGCCGCCCATCTGGGTGACGCCGGTGACAGCACTGTCGTCGCGGTCGGAGATGGTGACCATCGCGTGGCAGCCGATGCCGCCGCCGCCCATCGAACCCTCAGGCAACGCGGTCGACCGGTTGTGCGGGCAGCCACTGCAGAAGTACGCCGAGCGGCTCGTCGAGAGCATCGGCAGCGGGGTGCGCTTGGCGGCCGGCGGTGTGATCGCAACCAGGCCGGTCAGCAGGTGCCGCAGCGGGGCGAGCAGGCGGCCCGACGTCAGCTCGCCGTCGGCGGGGATCAGCGCGCGGCCGGCGGCGTCCCGTTTGCCGAGGATCTGCGGGGCGTTCGGCGTCCCGTAGAGGAGGTCGCGGATCTGGGTCTCGACGAACGACGTCTTGTCCTCGACGACGACGATCCGGTCCAGGCCGGCGGCGAACTTCTCGATACTGCCGGCGGCGACCGGGCTCATCAGGCCGAGCCGGAGTACCCGGATCCCGGCCTGAGAGAGCGCTTCCTCGGTGACGCCGAGATCCGTCATCGCCTGCCGCATCGAGTCGTAGCAGCTCCCCGAGGCGACGAAGCCGACGGTCGCGTGGGCCGGGTCGACATCGGTCACGTCGAGCCCGTTGGCAACGGCGTACGCGCGGACGAGCTCCGTGCGCGGGCCGACCAGATCGGCCTCGGCGCCGACGATCGCATCCGGGCGCAGGACCATCGGGCGCTGGGCGTAGGTGTACGGCTTGCCGTTCCACTCGATCGTGGGAACGACCGGGAGAACGCTCTCTGGGCCGACCGCCCAGGCGCCGTCGGCGACATCCGCGACGATCTTGAGCGCGACGACGCAACCCGTCGTCCGGGACATCTCGATCGCGTGCAGGCCGAGCGTGACGATCTCGGCCGCGTTCCGCGGGAACAGGACCGGGATTCCCAGCGCGGCCAGCGACCGCTCGCTCACCGCCGGCACGGTCGACGACTTGGACGCCGGGTCGTCGCCGACCAGCAGCACGGCGCCGCCGCGCGGATTGACGCCGTACATGTTGGCGTGCCGCAGCGCATCGGTCGCGCGGTCCACGCCGGGGCCCTTGCCGTACCAGAAGCCGGTGACGCCGTCGTGCGTGCCGCTACCGCGCGGCAGCTCGATCTGGCTGCCCCAGACTGAGGTCGCGGCCAGCTCCTCGTTGAGACCGGGGACGAACCGGACGTCGTTCTCGGTCATCACGGACTGCAGGTCGGCGAGCAGCTTGTCGAGGCCGCCGAGCGGGCTGCCCTGGTAACCGGACACGAAGGTCGCCGTCCGCAGGCCGCGGCGCCGGTCCAGCGCGCGATGCTCGACGAGCAGCCGCGCGATCGCCTGGACGCCGGTCAGCAGCGTCGAGGGCCCGGACGGACGGAAGCGGTCGTCGAGGTCGTACGGCGGCGGGGTCAGCCGCTCGACGGTGATCTCGGCGGGGGCGATGGCGGTCATCGGCTCTCCAGGGGTCCGCGCGGCAGTTCCGACGAGCCTGCGGTCTGGGTGGGCCGGATCACAAGAGTCGCCGCCGAGTTTGGCGACGATCCGCAACCCCTACGACGGCCTGACCGCTGTGAGCGCAACAAACCTCCTGCTCCGGGTAGAGTCTGTTGCGTGCCCGAACCTGCGACTCTTGACGCCACCGACCGCGAGATCCTCGGCCTGCTGCAGGAGAACGCGCGCCGGCCGCTGCGCGAGATCGCGACCGCGGTCGGCCTCACCGTCGCCCCCGTCCAGCGCCGGATCGCCCGGCTGGAGAAGCTCGGCGTGATCGAGCGCTACACGGTTCAGATCAACCACGGCCGGATCGCCACCGGTATCGAGGCGATGACCGAGCTGCACTTCGCCGACGATCTCGACCTCGCGCAGATCATGGAGTTCGTCGCCCAGATCCCCGAGGTCAAAGAGGTCCTGACCCTGGCCGGCGACCCCGACGCCCTGGTCCGCATCCAGGTCGAAGGCGTCGAAGACCTCCGCCGCGTCGTCAGCTCCCTCCGCTCCGCCGAAGCCATCGCGAGCACCAAGACCCTCGTCGTCCTAGAACAATGGACCCGCCGCGGCTGACCCTCAGCGCGTCGCCGCAGCGATCACCTTGGTCAGCCGGGCCTGGATATCCATCAGCTCACCGACGTCCATCCCCAACCGCTCGACGATCGCCGGCGGCACCTCAAGCGCCTGCTCGCGCAACCTGCGCCCCTCCGGAGTGAGCGCGACGGCCAGCGAGCGCTCATCGGCCGTGGAGCGATTGCGCTCCAGCAACCCCGCGGCCTCGAGGCGTTTCAGCAACGGCGACAACGTGGCCGGCTCGAGCTGCAGCAGGCCAGAGAGCTCCTTCACCGAAACCGGCTCCTGCTCCCAGAGCGCCAGCATCACCAGATACTGAGGATGCGTCAGCCCCATCGGCTCCAGCACCGGCCGATACAGCGCAATCACCGTCCGCGCGGCCACCGCGAGCGCAAAACAGACCTGATGCTCGAGCGCCAACGGGTTCGGGCCCGGAGTGATGTCCGCCATGTGGTGAGTGTACCAATCTTCTGTAGACTAACAATTAGTCCACTAAGTAACGAGGAGCCACGATGGAGCAGGTACGCCGCCGGCGACAGCCCCGCCCGATGAACGTCGAAACCGTCCAGCGCTGGGTCGCCTCCGCCATCCTCTTCCACGTCGGCAGCGTCCCCGCCGTCACCCTCGCCGTCTACAGCATCGGCATCGCCGCCGACGACTTCGGCCGCGGCGTAGGCCTCTGGCTCATGTCCGGCGTCATCGGCCTACTCACCGTCGCCGGCATCCTCGCCATCTTCCGCCGCACCCCCCTCTCCCCCTGGCTCCTGGCCGGCATCTCCCCCACCATCGCAACCGGCTTCTTCATCTTTTGACCTACGGCGTTCAGACCAGCGCGCTGGGAGGCAGCGCGCCGGTGTCGAGCATGGCGGCGACCCTGACGACGTGGCGGCTGAGCCGGGCGCAGTCCGCGGCTGACAGCTCGGTACGGCTGATCATCATCGCGCCGGCCGACGGAAGGCCGCGAAGGTCGAGGGCGACGTAGACGCCGACGGTGCGATCGAGCGGATCCAGGAACTGGTCGAACAGATACCAGGTCAGACGTTCGTGTGAGTCCGGATTCTTCAAGGTCACATAGCGGACCATTCCGGCGCGGTCGGACAGCTGGCCTTCGTAGTACAACCGGCTCATCGTATCCGAGCCTGGAGCCCGGACGGTTCGGACGTTCAGCCGCCCGGTGAACAGCGAGTACGTGACCTCGAGCTTACGCATCCGGATCTCACCGGAGCCCGTCGTACTCCGGTGGTAGGCGTACCAGGTGCCGAGGTACTTGTGGCGGCCGGGTTGGCGCCTGAAGCGGATGAACAGCCAGAGCGGACGGCCGAACAGCGGGGTGAGGCCGAGCAGGAAGCCCGCGAACACCTCGACCCAGTTCACGTTCTGCATGAGCCACCTCCGGAAGGAGCGTCGGCTGATGTCAACGATCTCAGAATGTGCCTGAACGCAGCCGGCCAGGATTCACCTGCCGGCCGCTGTCACTTCGGCATCTCGGCCCCACGGACGCGGTTCCTGTGGTATGTCAGCGACACCTGGCCGATGATTGAGTGATGGCCGATCGCAGCCGGAGCGGGAGCAGACCAGCTGCTCTGCGCGATCGAACGCCGCTCAATGCCCGCTCCGTCGATACGCGGGTGCGAGCAGCCTGGATGCTTCGGGCGCACCGGACGGCGGCCGGGCTGAGCCGCGCTCAGCTCGTCGATCGCCTCCGGCAACTCGACGCGGTGACGAGCTCTCGCCGATTGGCGGAAATCGAGGGCGGACGGCGTCGATCCGCCCGGCTCACCAGCTGGTACGAACTGGCTCTACAGCTCCCACCTGGCTTGATGGCAGCCCCCATCGACATCCTGTACCGCAGTTTCGCGGCCAGTCCACCCGAGCTCGATCCGCTACCCAGCCCGGCCGATCCGGCTCAACGCCTCGCGATCTTGGACGCGGTCGACACCGAGCCCGTCACCGGCAGCGATTGGTGGCAGTGGGCGCACCTCATCCATGACGTGCCCGTCGCCAGCCGCGAACTGCTCGGGCGCACGCAGCGATTGATCAGCGAGCTCGGTCGGAGCGTGGGAACCGGGTATCCCCTGCGCTACGAGGCACTGTCCCAGTTGCGGTCCGGACCGCAGGGCGCCGTCGTCCTCGAGGCAGCGAGCCGGGCGATCGCTCATCCGCACGTCCAGGCCATCTCCGACCTGGCCAGCGCAGTGGCCGAGAAGGCCGACGCGCAGGGGTGGGCCTGGGCCGTGGCACGACTCGGCGACCAGCGACGCAACGTCGTCCATGCCGGCGTTCTCGCGATCGAGAACATGTCCAGCCTGCGCGGTTTCGACCCCGATCTGTGGTTCGAGCTGACCGAGCCGTTCGTCGACGCCTACAACGCGGCGCCGCTGTCCTCACGGAGCTCGCTGTCGCAGCTGTTCCATCTTCTCCCGCCCGTGCACGCAGCGGGTATCCGGCGATATCTGGACCAACCGCCCCATCCCCGGACCGAGCTACCGCAACTCAGCGAGACCCGCGTCAACACCCACTGGTCGCAATGTCAGCTCCACGCACAGGCGTTGTCGGCGAGGCTCGGGCTTCCCGACGAGGATCTGCTGGCGCGGCTGATGTTCGATGCGCTGTTCGGATCGGCGGAGACCACGGCGGTCACCAGCGGGATGATGCTGACCAACGCGCCGTACGCCGACGAGATCAGCGCGGCTTTGGCCGACACCGCCGCGCGCACCGCGGAACCGCAGCTTCGCGAACGCGCCTGGTGGCGCCTGGTCGGCATGAACAGCGGGCACGCGCCGCCGACGGCACGGAACATCGTCGATCTGGTACTGCGCGCACAGGCCGGCCGCGAACCGGATCCGCTCGCGTTGCAACAAGCCCTGGCCGCGCAGCCCATCCACAGTGAGCGAATCTGCTATGCCGCCGGAATGGCCGCCAGCTCCGTTCTGGACCGCTGGCAGCGCGCCGCCGATCCAGTTCTTGCGGGCACCGCGAGCTGGTGGATCGCCGAGGGCCCCCGCATCTGCGACGACTAGTTGGCGCGATTTTTTAGTACGATCGTGAGATAACGACCCCCTGGGCGTGGCAGCATCGCGGGATGGCACAGATACATCCGACGGCGGTGGTGGGCGCGGCGGCCGAGTTGGCTGCGAATGTGGTGATCGGGGCGTACGCGGTGGTGCATGACGGGGTGCGGTTGGGGGCTGGGGTTTGGGTGGATGCGCATGCGGTGGTGGGGGGTGCGCCGCAGGATTTGGGGTTTCGGGGTGGGGGGACGTTTGTGGAGGTGGGGGCGGGGACGGCGATCCGGGAGGGGGCGATCGTGCATCGGTCGACGGATGTGGAGCGGCCGACGCGGATCGGGGCGGGGTGTTTGATCATGGGGCAGACGCATGTGGGGCACGACTGTCAGGTGGGTGATGGGGTGGTGATCACGCAGCAGGCGGCGCTCGGGGGGCATGTGAGTGTGGGTGATGGGGCTGTGGTGGGTGGGATGACCGCGGTGCATCAGCGGGTGCGGATCGGGGCTCGGGCAATGGTCGGGGCTCTGGCGAAGGTGACGCGGGATGTGTTGCCGTTCAGTTCGGTCGATGGGAATCCGGCTACGCATCGGGCGTTGAACGTGGTCGGGTTGCGGCGGTCGGGAGTGACGGACGAGGACGTCCAGGTGCTGCGGATGGCGTTCGGGCAGTTGCGAGCTGGGGGCGAGGTCAGTGGGGAGCATGTGCTGGTGCGGGAGTTGGCGGGGTTCCTGCAGGCCGACTCGGCGCGCGGGATCGCGCCGTTTGCCCGGCAACGGGCGGCGTGATGGAGTGGTCGCTGGGCGAGTTGGCCGAGTTGCTTCAGGTGTCGGTGGGTCGTTCGCCGGAGTACGTCGTCCGCCGACCGGTTCCAGCTGATTCGGACGACCCCGAGGGCATCACCTTCGCCGGGGACGCCAAGTACTTGCGCGTCGTCGCGGCGCACGGCGCGGGTGCGGTGATCGTTCCGGCCGGGACGACGATCGATCGGCCGCATCTGGTGGCCGCGGATCCGCGCGCCGCGTTCGAAGCGCTGCTCGCGATGTGCCGCCGCCCGCTGCCTACGCGGGCGGGCGTCCATCCGACCGCGGTCGTCGATCCGGGCGCCGACGTCCACGGCACGGCGTCGGTCGGGCCGTTCGTCGTGATCGAGCGTGGTGCGCGGATCGGCGCCGGGGTGCAGATTCTTGCCCATGGCTACATCGGCCCGGACTGCGTGATCGGCGCCGACACCGTCGTCCATCCGCAGGTTGTGCTCTACCAGGACGTCCAGGTGGGGGCGCGCTGTGTGGTGCACGCGCAGGCTGTGCTGGGCGCCGACGGCTTCGGGTTCCGGTGGGATGGTCAGGTGCAGCGCAAGGTCGAGCAGGTCGGTGGCGTGGTCATCGGGGACGACGTGGAGATCGGCGCGGGCAGCGCCGTGGACCGGGCTACCGCCGGGGCGACCGTGGTCGGGGACGGCGTAAAGCTCGACAACCAGGTGCAGATCGGGCACAACGCCCGGATCGGCGCGCACAGCGTCATCTGCGGGCAGTCCGCGGTCGGCGGCAGCGCCGTCCTGGGCGAGCGGGTGACGATGGGCGGTCAGAGCGGCGTCGGTGACCACGTCCGGATCGCCGACGGCGCGACCCTGGCCGCGAACACCGCAACGGTCCGCGACCTGCCCGAGGCCCAGGTGTACTACGGGACGCCGGCCCGTCCGCTCGCCGAGGGACTCCGGATCGCGGCCCGCCTCCCGCGGCTGGTGCGCGACGCATGAGACAGACGCTGTCGGACGCCGTCCGCATCGACGGCCACGGACTGCACACCGGACGGCCCGTGCGGGTCGTCATCCACCCCGGCGACGACGGCATCGCATTCCGGTACGACGGCACGCGTGTCCAGGCGACACCGGACGCCGTCACCAGCACCGACCGCAGCACCGCCCTCGGCGGGATCGCCACCGTCGAGCATCTGATGAGCGCGCTGGCCGGTCTGGAAATCACCGACGCGGAGATCGAGCTGTCCGCGCCGGAGCTTCCGGCACTCGACGGCAGCGCCGCCGATTTCGTTACCTGCTTGACGAATCGGCAGCCGCTGGAGCCGGCCGAGATCGCCGTCCCCCGCGAGCTGTTCCTCCAGGACGGCGATGCGTGGATCCAGGTGCGGCCGGGCAGCGGCCGGTGGTCGTACACCTTCGACACCCAGACCTTCGCCTGCACGCTCCCCACCGACTACGTCGCCGAGGTCGCCCGCGCCCGGACGATCGCGCTCACCCACGAGGTCGCCGCCCTGCGCGCCCGCGGGCTCGGTCAGGGCCTCGACCTCGGCTCCGTCGTCCTGATCGACTCCGAGACCGGTGCCTACGGCAACGAGCCGCGCTATCCGGACGAGCCGGCCCGGCACAAGCTCCTGGACCTGATCGGCGATCTGGCCCTGTCCGGCGTCTCGGCCCGGCGCCTCGACGTGACGGCGTACCGGACCGGGCACCGGGTCGCCACCCGGATGGCCGCGCTGCTCAGACCCTGGCCAGCGCGCGGCGCAGCGGATCGAGGCCGAGCGAGCCGAGGTTGAGCGCGTCGCGGTGGAAGCTGCGCAGATCGAAGTCCGCGCCCTTGCGCTGCTCGGCCTCGGCGCGTGCCTGCAGCCAGATCCGCTCGCCGATCTTGTACGACGGCGCCTGGCCCGGCCAGCCGAGGTAGCGGTTCAGCTCGGCCTTCAGGAACGCGGTCTCCAGCCGTGAGTGCGCGCGCAGGAACTCGAAGCCGAGGTCAGCGTTCCAGCGCTCCCCCGGCCGCCAGCCGAACGGGTTGTCCTTCGGGATCTCCAGCTCCAGGTGCATCCCGATGTCGACGACGACCCGCGCGGCGCGGAAGCCCTGCGCGTCCAGCATCCCGAAGCGGACGCCGGGCTCGTCCAGGTAACCCAGCTCCTCCATCAGGCGCTCGGCGTACAGGCCCCAGCCCTCGCCGTGCCCGGAGACCCAGCAGCCGACGCGCTGCCAGCGGTTCAGCAGATCGGCGCGCAGCATCGTCTGGCCGACCTGGAGGTGATGGCCGGGAACGCCTTCGTGGTAGACGGTCGTGACCTCGCGCCAGGTGGCGAAGTCCTCGATCCCGGCCGGCACGGCCCACCACATCTGGCCCGGCCGCGTCTTCAGGTCCTCGCTCGGCGGCGTGTAGTAGATGACGCCCTCGGACGTCGCCGCGATCTTGCACTCGATCCGCGCGATCTCGTCCGGGATGTCGAAGTGCTTCCCGCCCAGCTCGCGGACGGCGCCGTCCGCGAGCTCCTGCATCCAGTCGCGGAACGCCTCCTTGCCGTGGATCTTGCGGGCCGGGTCGGCGTCCAGGATGGCGGCCAGCGCCGGGATGCTCCGATCGCCGTCGTTCAGCGCGGCGGCGATGGTCTGCATCTCGCCCTCGATCCGGGCCAGCTCCTGCCAGCCCCAGGCGTACGCCTCGTCGAGATCGAGGGTGGCGCCGATGTGGTCGCGGGAGGCGAGCTGGTAGACCTCGCGGCCGACGGCGTCCCGGCTCGGCGCGTGCGGCAGCAGCTCGGTGGTCAGCCACTGGCCGAACTGCCCGAAGGCCTTGCTCGCCTCGATCGCGGCCGCGTCGACCCGCGCCTTGACCGGTGAGTCGGGCGCGTTCGCGGTCAGGCCGCGGAAGTAGTCGTTGCCCTCGGCACCGGTCCACTCGGCGATCCGGTCGGCCAGCACCTGGATCTGGCGGGCCGCCGACACCCGGCCGGCCGCGGCCTGCTGGCGCAGCGTCTCGCGGTAGCCGTCCAGGGTCGCGCCGACCTGACCGAGCCGGTTGCCGACGTTCTCCCAGTCCTCGTCGGTGGCGGTCGGCATCAGGTCGAACACCAGCCGCAGCTCGACCGGGACGCAGGAGATCCCGTTCAGCTCGTACTGCGGGACGCCGGCGTCCAGCCGCTCGGCGGTCAGCTCGATCCGCTCCAGCAGCGCGTCCTTGGCGGTCTCCTCCCGGAACGACGACACCTCGACGGCCTTCGCCGCCGCGATCGTCGTCCGGTGCAGGTCGATCAGGGCCGCGAACCCGTCCGGCGAGCGGTCCGGGAGGCGGTCGTCGTACCCCTGCATCCCCATGATCGTGGCCGCGGCCGGCGACAGCTCGGCATGGGCGGCGAGGAAGCGCTCGGAGAGCTCGTCGATCGGGCTGCTTGGTGTCATCGAGTGACCGTACAACCGCGACCGGACCGACCGGAATGCCTTGCTGCGCAGGTTTTCCCGCACCTTTCGGAGGGTTTTCGGGACGGTCGAATTCAAACCAGCGTTGGCATCAAACGACCGCCGGAAATGGGGTCCGGACTCCATGGTTCGCCGCCCCGCGGCTGACCAGACTTGACCGCACGTCAGCCGCTGCGGCGGAGGTGGTCAGGAGGTCGAGGTGTCTGGTGCCGGAGTTCTTCGAGTGGCTGGACGGAGTCGGTCGTTGCGCGCCGCGGACATAGCGGCCGGGCTGCCGACGGTGACGATGTTCGACCCGGTCGTCCGGGCCGTGCAGCTGATGGCCGTCGGACGGATGCCGGGGCTGGTCGTCGTCGATGACGGCGGCCGGCCGCTGGCCGTGCTGCCCGGCTCGCAGGTGCTGAAACTGAGCATCCCGGTCGCGTTCCAGGAGGACCCGATGCTGGTCCGCGCCGTCGACGAGCCGTCGGCGGACGTCTTCTGGCGCCAGCTCGGCGGGATGACGGTCGGCGACTGCCTGCCACGCCCGGTGGCCAGGCCGCTGGTGGTCACCGCGGACGCGACGCTGCTCGAGGTCGCCGCGCTGATGGCGCGCGCCCGCAGCCCGCTGGTCGCGGTCGTGGACGCCGACCTGGCGCTGACCGGCGTGATCACCCTCGACCGGCTGCTGACCAGCCTCGCGGTCGCGGGCCTCGGCGACCCGCCGGGTGACGTGTGAGGCAGTTCGTCGCGCTCGGCATCTTCATGGTGGCGTTCTTCTTCATCGCCACCGAGAAGGCGAACAAGGTCAAGGTCGTCCTGATCGGCGCCGCCGTGATGCTGGTCCTCGGCCTCGCGCCGGGGACCGAGGTGTTCTTCTCCGAACACGAGGGCATCGACTGGAACGTCATCTTCCTGCTGCTCGGGATGATGATCGTGATCGGCGTCGTCAAACAGACCGGGCTGTTCGACTACCTCGGCATCTGGGCGGCGAAGCGGTCGCAGGGCCGGCCGTACCGGCTGATGGTGCTGCTGATGGCGCTGACCGCCGTCGCGTCGCCGTTCCTGGACAACGTCACCACGATCATGCTCGTCGCGCCGGTGACGATCGTGGTCTGCGAACGGCTCCGGATCGCGCCGCAGCCGTACCTGATCGCCGAGGTGCTGGCGTCGAACATCGGCGGCGCGGCGACGCTGATCGGCGATCCGCCCAACATCATCATCGGCAGCCGGGCCGGCCTGACCTTCAACGACTTCCTGGTGCACATGGCGCCGATCGTGATCGTCGTCTTCGCGGTGTTCGTGCTGATGTCGCGGGTACTGTTCCGCAAGAGCCTGCGCTACAACCCCGAGAACGTGGCCGCCGTCCTCGCGCTGCAGGAGCGGCGCGCGATCCGCGATCCGCGGCTGCTGGCCCGCTGCCTGGCGGTGCTCGCGGTGATGATCGCCGGCTTCTCGCTGCACTCGGTCCTGCACATCGAGCCCGCGCTGGTCGCACTGATCGGCGCCGGGGTGATGGTGCTGGTCGCGCGGGTGGAGGTGTCCGACGTCCTGCGTGAGGTGGAGTGGCCGACGCTGGTCTTCTTCATGGGGCTGTTCGTGATGGTCTCCGGTCTGACCCACACCGGGCTGATCGCGACCATCGGCGACTGGGCCGTGGCGGCGATCGGCGACCGGTACCTGCTGGCGGCGACCGCGCTGCTGTTCGGCTCCGGCGTCCTGGGCGCGTTCTTCGACAACATCCCGTACGTCGCCACGATGACGCCGGTCGTCGAGGGCGTCGTCCAGGAGGCGCCGGACCCGAAGACCGGCCAGGCGCTGTGGTGGGCCTTCGCGCTCGGCGCGGACTTCGGCGGCAACGGGACGGCGGTCGCCGCGAGCGCCAATGTGGTTGCCCTGGGCATCGCCACCCGGAGCGGGCACCACATCACCTTCTGGCAGTTCACTCGGTACGGCATCGTCGTCACGGCGTTCAGCATCGCGATGGCTTGGGGGTACGTGTGGCTGCGCTACTTCACCTGATCGGCGACCGCCCGCAGGACCCAGGGCGTCAGCTCGACCTCGGCGGTGTCGATCCGCGGCGTCCCGATCAGGACGCCGGGCGCCGCGCAGCCGACGTCCAGCGCGGCGCCGGTGAAGTCCGCGACGCTGCTGGCGGCGATCAGCTCGCCGAGCGTCCGTTCGACCTGGTCGACGGCCAGCTGGATCGGATCCACGGAGTCGGCCGCGGCCTGCCACGGATCGACGACCTGGACGTCGACCTCACCGGCCAGCCGAAGGTCGACGCCGTCCGCCGTCCGGCCCGCCACGAAGAACTGCTGCCGGGTCGGTGCCGTCGGCAACCACAGGTAACGCTCGAGCAGCGGCAGCCGGAGAACCAGCCCCGAGCGCACCACCCGCCGCGGCTGTCCGGCCCGCAGGACGACGGCCAGGCGGCCCTTCCCGGCGACGCGCGGCTCAGCAGCCGCGACGACTCCGAGCAGCAGCAGGATCATCAGTACCGCCCACGGATGCGCACCGGGCGGGTCGAACACGGTCGTTGCGAGATTCATCATGGTCGCTCCTGTTCGCTCTACCTCCAGTCTTGCGGCGCGGCGGCGCGCGCAACATCCGTGCCGCCACCCACTTCCGGCCGGTCGGATGGACAGCCCGGGAGCCGCTGATGGAGTCTGGAGTGGTGCACACGGGAAGCGGAATGCCTTTGTACTGGCGGGTCTGCCTGATCAACGGACTGGTGTTCGTGGTCGGGACGGTCGCCCTCGCGCTGGCCCCGATCACGGTGTCGGCGACCGTGCTCGTCTCGGAGCTGGTCGTGCTGGTGTTCGGGCTGATCGGCATCGTCGTGCTCAACTCGATCCTGCTGCGGACCAGCCTGGCGCCGCTCGATCGGCTGATCCGGCTGATGGACACCGTCGATCTACAACGGCCCGGCCAGCGGCTGCCCGTCGCCGGCAGTGGCGCGGTCGGTCAGTTGCTGCGCGGGTTCAACGCGATGCTCGAACGGCTGGAGACCGAGCGCAGTACCAGCAACGCCAAGGCGCTGGCGGCTCAGGAGGCCGAGCGGCAACGGATCGCCCGCGAGTTGCACGACGAGATCGGGCAGGGGCTGACCGCCGTCCTGCTCGGGCTCAAGCAGCTCTCAGGCCGGGTGCCGGCCGAGGCGCAGACGGATCTGCACGACGTCCAGGAGACAGCTCGCGCGACGCTGGACGAGGTGCGCAGCGTGGCCCGCCGCCTGCGGCCCGGCGTCCTGGAGGATCTTGGCCTGCACAGCGCGCTCGCGGCGCTCGCGACCGAGTTCTCGGCGCATGGTCTGCGGGTTCGCCGCGCCACCTCCCCCGGCCTGCCCGACCTCGGCGCCGAGCGCGACCTCGTCGTCTACCGGGTCGCCCAGGAGGCCCTGACGAACGTCGCCCGGCATGCCGACGCTCGCACGGTTCGCCTGGCGCTGCACCGTCAGGGCCCGGCCGTCGTGCTCACCGTGGACGACGACGGCCGCGGGCTGCGGGGAGCCGCCGAGAACACCGGTATCCGCGGGATGCGGGAGCGCGCGCTACTGGTCGGCGCCGAGCTGACCGTCGGCGCGAGCGAGCTGGGCGGTACGGCGGTCCGCCTCGAAGTCCCGGGGGCGGACCGATGATCCGCATCCTGCTGGCCGACGACCACGCGCTGGTCCGCCGCGGCGTCCGCCTCATCCTCGACAACGAGCCCGACCTCCAGGTCGTCGCCGAAGCCGGCGACGGCGTCGAAGCGCTCGCCGCGGTCCGCGAGACCGAGATCGACCTCGCCGTCCTGGACGTCGCGATGCCGCGGATGACCGGCCTCCAGGTCGCGCGCGAGCTGTCCCGCCGGCGCGAGCCGCCGCCGATCCTGATGCTGTCCATGTACGACAACGAGCAGTACTTCTTCGCCGCGCTCAAGGCCGGCGCCTGCGGCTACGTCCTCAAGTCCGTCGCCGACCGCGACCTCGTCGACGCCTGCCGCGCCGCCGGCCGCGGCGAGTCCTTCCTCTACCCCGGCGTCATGAGCACCCTCGTCCGCGACTACCTGGACCGCGTCCGCCGCGGTGACCGCGTCCCCGGCCAGGTCCTCACCGACCGCGAGGACGAGGTCGTCAAACTCATTGCCGAGGGCCACGCCTCCAAGGAGATCGCCCAGCTCCTCACCATCAGCATCAAGACCGTCGAGCGCCACCGCGCCAACATCCTCCAGAAACTCGGCATGCGCGATCGCACCGAACTCACCCGCTACGCCATCCGAGCCGGCCTCATCGAGCCCTGATCGCGCGCGGATAGGGTTCGGGTATGGCGAACAGCGTGTATGTGGCGTCGGTGGAGGGGGCTACCGGGAAGTCGACGGTGGCTCTGGGGGTGCTGCAGCAGTTGTCGCGGCGGGCGGAGCGGGTGGCGGTCTTCCGGCCGGTGGTGCGGCCGGGAATGCGGCATGCGGGGCGGGATTATGTGCTCGAGCTGCTGACGGCGCATGACGCGGTGGAGCTGACGTACGAGGAGTGCGTGGGGGTTTCGTACGAGCAGGTGCACGCGGATCCGGATGCCGCGCTCGGGCTGATCGTGCAGCGGTACCACGAGGTCGCCGAGCGGGCGGACGCCGTGCTGGTGGTCGGGAGCGACTACACCGATGTGGGGACGCCGACCGAGTTCTCGTTCAACGCGAAGATCGCGGCGAACCTGGGGACGCCGGTGCTGCTCGTGCTGAACGGTTTTCGCCGGACGCCGTCCGATCTGCGGGCGATCGCGGAGATGGCGGCCGGTGAGTTGCGGGCGAACCACGGCACGCTCGCGGCGGTCGTCGCGAACCGGGTGACGGGTGAGTTGCCGGAGGCGGTGGGCGCGTTGTCCGGTATCGGCGTCCCGGCGTTCGCGCTGCCGGAGGAGCCGGTGCTGTCGCAGCCGATGGTGTCCGACCTGCTGCCCGCGGTGGAGGGCCGGCTGCTCAGTGGTGATCCGGCGTTGCTGAGCCGGGAGGTGACCGGGCTGGTCGTGGCCGGGATGACCATGCCGAACGTGCTCGACCGGCTCTCGGACGGCGCCGCGGTGGTGACTGCCGGCGACCGGCCGGAGGTGGTGCTCGGCGTCCTGATGGCGCATGCGTCGCTCAACTTTCCGCAGATCTCGGCGGTCTTCCTGAACGGCGGGTTCGAGCTGCCGCCCCAGGTGCAGCGGCTGATCGACGGGCTCGGCGTCACGCTGCCGATCGTCGACACCACGCTCGACACCCAGGCCACGTCGGCGGCGCTGACCGCCGTCCGCGGCCGGCTGGCGAAGGACTCGCCGCGCAAGATCGAGGCCGCGCTGACCCTGTTCGAGCGCAACGTCGACAGCAACGCGCTGCTCGACCAGCTCGAAGTGGTGCGCAGCAGCGCGGTCACGCCGCTGATGTTCGAGCACCAGCTGATCGACGAAGCGGTTGCCCACCGCAAGAACATCGTCCTGCCCGAGGGCGAGGAGGAGCGGATCCTGCGCGCGGCCGACACGCTGCTGCGCCGCGGAGTCGCCGACCTCACCCTGCTCGGCAATCCGGTCGCGATCAGCGCGAAGGCCGCGGCCCTCGGCGTCGACGTGACCGCGGCCCGGCTGATCGACCCCGAGCACGACCCGCTCGCCGAGGAGCTGGCCGTCGAGCTGCAGCGCCTGCGCGCACACCGCGGCGTCGATCTCGAGCGGGCCCGCGAGCTGGTCCGCGACGTGTCGTACTTCGGCACGATGATGGTCCAGCTCGGCCACGCCGACGGGATGGTCTCCGGCGCCGTCCACACCACCGCGCACACCATCCGGCCGGCGCTCGAACTGGTGAAGACCGTGCCCGGCGTCTCGGTGGTCTCCTCGGTGTTCTTCATGTGCCTGCAGAACCAGGTGCTCGTGTACGGCGACTGCGCGGTCAACCCGGATCCGTCGGCCGAACAGCTCGCCGACATCGCGCTCTCCTCGGCCGCGACCGCCGTTGCCTTCGGCATCGAGCCGCGGGTCGCGATGCTGTCCTACTCGACCGGCGCCTCCGGCTCCGGCGACGAGGTCGAGAAGGTGCTGAAGGCAACGAGCATTGTCCGGGACCGGGCGCCGGAGCTGCTGGTCGAGGGCCCGATCCAGTACGACGCCGCGATCGACGCCGCCGTCGCCAGGACCAAGCTGCCCGGCTCGCCGGTGGCCGGCCGGGCGACCGTGTTCGTCTTCCCCGATCTGAACACCGGCAACAACACCTACAAGGCGGTCCAGCGGTCCGCGAACGCCGTGGCGGTCGGCCCGGTCCTGCAGGGGCTGCGCAAACCCGTCAACGACCTGTCCCGCGGCGCGACCGTCCGCGACATCGTCAACACGGTCGCCATCACGGCCGTCCAGGCCGAGCAGGGAGCCCGCGGTGAGTGACCACGTCCTGGTGATCAACGCCGGCTCGTCGTCGGTGAAGTACAGCCTGATCGACGGGCGGACCGGCGAAGCCGCGGCGTCCGGTCTGGTCGAGCGGATCGGTGAGAGCCAGGGCCGGCACGTCCATCACGGACCGAGCGGCGACACGGAGACCGAGCGCGCGATCGCCGACCACGAGGACGCGCTCCAGGGCGCGCTGGACGCGTTCGAGGAGCACGGGCCGTCGCTCGACGGCCTCGACCTCGCGGCCGTCGGTCATCGCGTCGTCCACGGCGGCGCGCGGTTCGGCGCGCCGGCGCTGATCGACGACGAGCTGGTCGCCGCGGTCACCGAGCTCGTCCCGCTCGCGCCGCTGCACAACCCGGCGAACCTCGAAGGGATCGCGGTCGCCCGGCGGCTCTTCCCCGACCTCCCGCAGGTCGCGGTGTTCGACACCGCGTTCCATCAGACGCTGCCCGAGCCCGCCTACACGTACGCCGTCCCGCTCACCTGGCGCGACGACCACGGCGTCCGGCGCTACGGCTTCCACGGCACCTCCCACGCGTTCGTCTCCCACGAGGCCGCCCGCCTGCTCGGCCGGGACGTCGCCGACGTCAACCTGATCGTCCTGCACCTCGGCAACGGCTGCTCGGCCTCCGCCGTCCGCGGCGGCCGGTCGGTCGAGACCTCGATGGGCCTCACCCCACTGGAGGGTCTCGTGATGGGCACCCGGTCCGGCGACCTCGACCCCGCCGTCCCGGCGTACCTCACCCGCGAGCTCGGGCTGACCGTCGACGAGGTCGACCGGCAGCTCAACTCGGCCTCCGGGCTCAAGGGCCTGGCCGGCGCGAACGACTTCCGTGAGGTGCTCAGGCTGCGCGCGGACGGCGACGCCGGCGCCGCCCTCGCCTTCGACGTCTACTGCCACCGCCTGCGCAAGTACGTCGGCGCCTACTACGCCGTCCTCGGCACGGTCGACGCGATCGTCTTCACCGCCGGCGTCGGCGAACACTCCCCCGCCGTCCGCGCCGCCGCCCTGTCCGGCCTCGAACGCCTCGGCATCACCGTCGACGACGCCCGCAACGACTCCGGCGACACCCGCGTCTCCCCCGACGACAGCCCCGTCGCCGTTCTCGTCGTCCCGACCAACGAGGAGTGGCAGATCGCCCGCGAAGCCCTGGACGTCGTCCGTCAGGACAACGCGGCGAGGTAGCCGCGCAGCAGGTCGTCGAGGTTGTGGTGCGTGCGGTCGACCTCGACGATGTGCCAGCGGACGGCGGGGTTCGCGTGGACGACGGCGGACAGGTCCAGGACGCCGTCGCCGAACGGAACGAGGTAGTCGTCCATGCCTTGCGCCGGGCCGTCTTTGAGGTGGAGGTACTCCACGCGGCCGCCGAGGCGCGCGGCGAGCGCCGCGGGGTCAACGCCGGCGGTTCGGGCCCAGTAAGTGTCGAGTTCGAGGACGACGGACGGGTCGAGGTCGGCCAGGAGCAGGTCGTAAGCGTCGCGGCCGTCGAAGGTGTTGCGGAACTCGGCGAAGTGGTTGTGATAGCCGATGCGGATGCCGTACGCGGCGGCGTTGGCCACGGCCGCGTTGATCCGGGCCGCTCCCCGGCGGACGCCGTCCAGCGTCGTGAACTCGTCGGGTTCGAGGCTCCAGATCAGGGTGTCGGCGCCGAGTTCGGCGTACCGGTCGAGGATGGCGGTGGCGTCGGGTCCGTGTGGGAAGGGCGCGTGCGCACTGCAGAGTTCGAGGCCGAGGGCGTCCAGACGGGCGCGGACGGCGGCCGGCGGGTGGCCGTAGAGCTCGTAGGTCTCGACGGCGGTGAAGCCGAGGTCCGCGACCCGTTGGAGGGTGCCGAGCAGGTCCTGCTGGGCAGCTGAGTGCAACGACCACATCTGCAAGGCGATGGACACAAGCGCAGTTTAGGTGTGCTGGTCCTGTTCGAAGAGGTGGGCCAGGCGGCTGCGGAGGCGTTGGGTGGCCGAGATGCGGAAGCCCTGGGGCGGGAGCGCGGTGTGGGTCCGGGTGGGCGCGCCGAGACTCCAGCGGCGGTAAGGGTCGAGGGCACGGTGGTCCTCGACGTACTCGCCGCTCGGCAGCCGGACGACGCGGCCGGTCTCCATCCCGTGCGTCGCGAGCTCGACGTCCGCGGCTTGCAGGCCGAGGCAGATCCGCCGGGTGACGTAGAGCGCGAGCGGTGGGCCCACGATCAGCAGTACCTGGAAGAAGTGGATCAGCGCGTTGACCGAGAGGTGGAACGTCAGGGCCATCGTGTCGGCCGCCGCCGCTGCCCACAGGACGCCGTAGAAGACGATCCCGGCGACGCCGATCCCGGTCCGGAGCGGGTTGTTCCGCGGTCGCTCGAGCAGGTTGTGATCGGTCCGGTCGCCGACGATCCAGTCCTCGACGAACGGGTAGACCGAGACCAGACCGAGGAACACCGTGCAGACCAGCACCGGGGCCAGGATCGCCATGGTGAGGGTCCGGCCGAACCAGACGACCTCCCAGCCCGGCGCCAGCCGCAGAGCGCCGTCCAGGAACGCCAGGTACCAGGCGGGGCCGATCCCCGCCGAGGCGTTCGCCGCGTCGGCCGGACCGTACATCCAGATCGGATTGATCGTGGCGGTGGCGCCCATCAGGAACGCGAGGCCGACGACGAAGCAGAACAGGCCGACAGCCTTCACGACGGCGATCTTCAGCGGCCGCCCGACGATGTTGTCGTTCGTCCGCCCGGGCCCGGGGAACTGCGCGGGCCGGTGCTTCAGCGCGAGGTACCCGGCCACGACGAACAGCAGCACCAGGACGGCGGGCAGCACGTAGACGTGCAGCGGATAGAACAGCTTGAGGACGTCGCCCGGGAACTGCCCGGCGAACAGCAGGGCCGAGATGTCGGCGCCGACGAACGGGATGGACTTCACGACGCCGTCGATGACCGCCAGGCTCGTCCCCGACAGCATGTCGTCCGGCAGCGACGTACCGGTCAGCGCGGCGCCAAGCATGGCGGTGAACAGGCCGAACACGACCAGCCAGCTCAGCCGGCGCGGCCGGCGGAAGCCGCCGGTGAAGAACAGCCGGAGCAGATGCAGCATGATCGCCGCCACCATCAGCAGCGTTCCCCAGTGGTGCATCTGGCGGATCAGCAGCCCGCCGCGCAGCTCGAAGCTGATCTCCAGCGTCGAGTCCAGCGCCCGCGACATCGTCACTCCGCGCAGCGGCACGTACGGCCCGTCGTACACGACGTGCTCCAGTGACGGGTCGTACGGAATCATCAGGATCACACCAGTGATCATCACCACAACGAAGCTGTAGAACGCGATCTGACCGAACAGCAGCGACCAGTGGTCGGGGAAAACCCTCCCCCGCAGGCCCTTCAACGAGCGGTGCATCAGCGCGGTCCTCTCTCACGCGAGCCGACACCTTGATGACCCCGCGGCGGGCCGATTTGTGACGTCGTGCGGCCGATGTCACAAAGCGCACCCGCGCGCGGTCCATCCAGTGAGGGCCCATTACCTGGAGGGAGACGCGATGGGGTTGGCTGAGTTGCCGCGGCCGGTGGCGGTGGCGCTGGGCGGCGGCGGGGTGCTCGGAGCGGCCCATGTCGGGGTGGGGCACGCGCTGGAGCGCCTGGGCTTCGTGCCGGACCTGGTCGTCGGTACGTCGGTCGGCGCGCTGACCGGTGCGATCGCGGCCGCGCACCCGGAGTCCGCCGCGCCGTGGCTGGAGGAGGTCTGGACGAACCTGAGCCGCCGCGAGGTCTACCCGTTCGGCTTCCTGTCCTCGCGCGCGAGCCTGTTCTCCGATCGCGGACTGCGCCGCCTGATCGCGCACGCCGGTCTGCCGGAGCGGATCGAACAGCTGCCGATCCCGTTCACCGCGGTCGCGATGGACCTGGCCGACGGCGCGGAGGTTCGCCTCGACCACGGTGACCTGGAGACGGCGTTGCTGGCCAGCTCGGCCATCCCGGGCGCGCTGCCGCCGGTGATCCAGGACGGGCGGACGCTGGTGGACGGCGGCATGATCGCGTACGTCCCGGTCCGCGCGGCCGAGCTGGCCGGAGCGGCGAGCGTGCTGGTGCTGTCGACCGGTCCCGCGAGCGGGCCGTTGCCACCGGCAACACCGCGCCGGGCGGGCGCGATCGCGTCCCGGGCCGCCGTCCTCCAGGTCCACCACCAGATCGAGGGCGATCTGTCGGACGTCGCGCGGCGGCTGCCGGTCGTCGTCCTGCCAACCGGGATCGACACCTGGCCCGCGCCCTGGGACTTCGGGCATTCGCGGCGGCTGATCGACACCGCGGCCGGCACCGCCGGGCGCTTCCTGGACCGGCTGCACATCGAAGGCCCCGGCCTGTACCGGGGCGCGGCACAACAGACAGGGGTCCGGCCATGAGCACGATCGCGTTCCTCAACATCGCCATGCACGGCCGGGTGAACCCGACCCTGCCGATCGTCGCCGAGCTGGTCCGGCGCGGCCACACCGTCACGTACCACACGTCCGCGCAGTTCGCGCCGGAAGTCGAGGCGGCCGGGGCCAAGGTCTTCCTGTACGCGGGAGGCGAGCAACCGCTCCCGGACCCGCCGACCCCGGTCACGCTGGTCGACGGCCTGGCCCGGACGGCGGTCGTCGTCCTGCCCGAGGTGCTCGCCGACCTGCGCGCCGCGCGCCCGGACCTGATCGTGCACGACTCGGCCTGTCTGTGGGGAGCCGTGGCCGCGCAGGTACTCGGAATCCCGGCCGTCTCGTCGTTCACCACGTTCGCCTTCAACCGGGAGGCGCTCAGTCCGACCCGGCTCTCCCGCCCCTTGCTGCGCGAGGCGTTGTCGCGACCGGCCAACGTCATCGGCTACCTTCGCGCTCGCTCGCGGCTACGCCGCCAGTACGGCGTCCGCGGGCTGCCGTTGGTTGACCTGGGCAACCTTCGGCAGCGGCTCAACCTCGTCTACACGTCGAGTATGTTCCAGCCGGGGACGTTCAACGACTCCTACCGGTTCGTCGGCCCGAGTATCGGCTCGCGGCCGATGGATCCGACGTTCCCGTTCGACAAGCTGCGCAACCCGGTGCTGTACGTGTCGCTCGGCACGGTCTTCAAGGCCGACCCCGCCGTCCTGCGTACCTTCGCCACCGCGCTGTCGCCGCTGGGCGGCACGGTCGTGGTGGCGACCGGGCAGACCGACCCGGCGGAGCTGGGGCCGCTGCCCGCGAACGTCGTCGCCCGCAGCTCCGTCCCGCAGCCGGACATCCTCACCCGGGCGGCGCTGTTCGTCACCCATGGCGGCATGAACAGTGCCAACGAGGCCATGTACGCCGGCGTCCCGATGCTCGTCGTACCGCAGGGCGCCGACCAGCCGCTCGTCGCGAGCCGCGTCGTCCAGCTGGGCGCTGGGCTGTCGATCACCCCGGCCGAGGTCGGCGAGGGCATCGTCCGCGACCACGCTCGGCGGCTGCTGCACGACCCGGCGTTCCCCACCGCGGCGGCCGCACTGCAGCTGGCCGAGCGCGAGCCCGGCGGCTTCCGCCGCGCTGCCGACGAGCTGGAGCGCTACCTGGAACGGGCCAGCTGATGTCACTGGTCGCCATCCTGATCCTGATCGCCGGGCTGTCGGAGTCCGCCGGCCGGGTCCTGCCGCTCGTGGCACGCCGTCCCGGGATGTCCAAGCCAGTGGTCGCCGGGTTGCTGGTGACCGGCGGCCTGGTCGAGGCCACGGTCATCACGTTGTGGCCGCGGGCCGCGCGGGCACTTGCCGAGCTCTTGCCGGGCGGCAAGGCCGCGGACTTCGGGTGGACGCCGGGGCTGGTGCTACCGCTCGTCCTCGCCGGGATCGTCGCGTTCCCCTGGCTCGGTCCGCTATTGCACTTCATGTTGCTGGCGGCGGTCGCCGCGACCCTCGCCGGTCCGCTGGCGACCTCGGCGGAGCTGAGCTGGTGGGCTGCCCTGGGCGTTCTGGCGGTGACGGCGATCGTGCTGGCCGGCGCGGTCGACGTCGTCCGGCGGCTCGTCGCCAGAGGGCTCTCGATCGGCGTCGGAGAGCAGGCCGCATGAGCGGGCATCTGCTGTGGCTCGGCCTGATCGGGCTGCTGCTCATCGTGGAAGGTCTGCTCGCCCGCTACGAGTTGCTGGCCTACAGCGTCGGCTGGCGGCGAGCTACCACCGAGCTGCCCGAAGGACTGCCCTACGCCCGCGGTGCGGCGCCGGATCGGCCGCCTGCGGCGTACGTGGTGTATCTGGACGGCATCGGCAAGCGCCGGTTCCGCGACACCCGGGACGGCGGTCAGCTCGTCCAAGCGGTACTCGCGGGCGGGCCTGAGCTGCGTGTGCTCGGCCAGGTGCAGCCCTACTCGCCGCTGGCCGATCCGTTGGCGGACCGGCCGGTCTGGTCCTGGCTGCGGCGCCGGGCCGGGCTCCTGCTGTTCCTGCACAACGTCATGCAGACGTTCGTTGCCGCTGACCACCGGTACCGGCCGCTGTACAACCGAGCCGTAGGCAACCAGATCGTCGTCCAGCTCCGGCTCGCGGGCTACGAAGCAGGGAGCGCCATCCCCGTAGTCCTGCTCAGCTACAGCGGTGGCGCGCAGGTGGCGACCGGAGCGGTCGACGAGGTCCATCGGCAGCTCGGCGCGCCTGTGTTCGTGGTGATGCTCGGTGCTTTCCACAACGGCTCCAACAACTTGCGGTACGCCGATCAGGTCTATCAGCTCACCAGCGCGAACGACCGGATCGAGCGGCTCGGCAGCTGGCTGTTCCCGCAACGCTGGCGGCTGTTTCGGCGCAGCGGATGGAACCGCGCCGTCCGCGCCGCGAAGGTCACGGTCGTCGGGCTCGAACCGGCCACGCACGTCGGTCCGCGCAGCTACATCAGCCCGACCGCGATCTTGCCCGACGGCCGCACCCATCTGGACCGGACCGCTGCCGAGGTTCTTGCGATCGTCCGGGCACACAGCGCGACACCGCCGACCGACCACGTGACCCGCGTGGGCACGTAGTTGCCGTAACCACGCGTTTCACGCGGCGCGCTCGGCCCGCCCGGCATCGCAGTCTGAGACTGCGGGCCGATGCGGGAGGAGCAGATCATGGACGACGTCGCCGAGGCGGTCGAGGTCTTCGTGCAACTGCGGCCGCGGCTGGTCCGCATCGCGCATCGGATCCTGTCCGGCGCGAGCGACGCCGAGGACGTCGTCCAGGAGACCTGGCTGCGCTGGCAGCGCACCGACCGGACCGCCGTCCGCAACCCGCAGGCGTTGCTGGTCACCACTACAACCCGGATCGCGCTGAACGTCGCCCGGTCCGGCCGCCGGCGGCACGAGGTGCCGATGGACTTCGGCAGCTTCGACATCCTCGACACCAGCGCCGACCCGGCCGTACGCGCGGAGAACCAGCAGGCCGCCGAGGAGGTCCTGCTGGTGATGCTCGACCGGCTCAGCCGCGCCGAGCGGACCGCGTACCTGCTGCGCGAGGTCCTGGACTGCTCCTACGAGCAGATCGCCGCGACCCTGGACATCGAGATGGCCCACTCCCGGCAGCTCGTCTGCCGGGCGCGCCGCCGGCTCACGCTCGAGCTGGCCGGCTGACCGAAGTCAGCCGGCCAATCGGGATCAGCGGCCGGCCGCGGCCCGCCGGATGATGCGGACGACGTCGTCCGGGTGCGTGATCAGGCCGACGTGGCCGGCGGCGTACTCGGCCACCTCGGCGCCCGCGTGCTTGGCCATCGCCTGCTGCGCGTCCGGCGGGATGATCCGGTCCTCGGTGCCGACCAGGTACCAGGACGGGATCGTCCGCCAGGCCGGCTCCCCCGACGGCTCGTTGAGCGCGCCGAGCGTCGCGGCCCGCTGGGTCGCCGTGATCAGCGCCTTGCCGTCGTCGTCCAGGCCGGTCGCGAACGACGCGAAGACGGTCGCCGGCTTCAGGTAGAGCTCGGTCTCCCCCGTCGGCGGCAGCGTCGCCGGGACGAAGTCGAAGATCGTCGTCGGGTCCACCGACAGGGCGGAGTCCGGTCCGGCCAGCTCGGTCGCGGCCTGTCCGGCGTCCGGGGCGAACGCGTTCACGTACACGAGCGCCGCCACGTTCGGGAGCCCCGTGGCGGCGTTGGAGATCACGGCGCCGCCGTACGAGTGACCGACCAGCACGACCGGGCCCTCGAGCGTCGTGAGGAACGCGCGCACGGCGGCCGCATCACCCGACAACGAGCGCAGCGGGTTCGCGATCGCACGGACGGTGAACCCGTCGTCCCGGAGCGGCCGGACCACCCCGCCCCAACTCGAGGCGTCCGCCCACGCACCGTGTACCAGTACTACTTCTGTCATGGCCTTGTCCTTTCGTCGGCTCACTTGGCCGACCGGGCAGGGCCGCGTCCTGTGACAGCGCTACGGGCGCAGCTGCTTGCGCGACGAGATGCCGAGCTTGCTGAAGACCTTGCGAAGGTGCCAGTCGACGGTGTGCTGGCTGAGGAACATCTGCGCGCCGATCTCGGCGTTCGTCAGGCCCGCCCCGGCCAGCTCGGCGATATGGGCCTCCTGCGGGGTCAGCGCGTCACTCGCGCGACCGGCCCGGCGTCCGACGGTCTCGCCGGTGGCGACCAGCTCACGCCCGGCGCGGTCGGCGAAGGCGTCGGCGCCCGCCTCGGCGAAGAGTTTGTACGCCGTCCGCAGCTGGACCCGGGCATCCTGGCGACGGCCCTCGCGGCGCAGCCATTCGCCGTACAGCAGCTGGGCGCGGGCCAGATCCATCCGCATCCGCGTCCGGCCGAGGAGCTGAATCGCCTCCTGGTACGCCGACTCCGCCTCAGCGGCAGTCGAGGCGAGCAGCCCGGTGCAGCGGGCCAGCAGGCCGAGCGCCCAGTCCGTCCCGCAGGCACGGGCCATCCTGGCCAGGCGATCGAGGCCTTCGGCGGCGATACCGGTGTTGCCGCTCAGTGCGGCGGACTCGATCAGCTCGGGCAGCGCCCAGTTCGCCACGCCGAGCTCGACCGGGTAGGCCGTCGCCTCACGCGCGGACACCAGCGCCTCGTCGTACCGCGCGAGCCCGTTCAGCAGCAGGGCGTTCGCGAAGTACGCCGTGGTCGCGCCGCCGCCCTCGCCGCGCGCCATCGACTCGTCGCGTGCTTTGGCGATGAACGGACCGGCCTCGTCCGGATCCCCCCGCAGGGCCGTCAGGCAGACCTGCCCGTACGGCGACAGCCCGGCGCGGGTCGCGTCGTCGATCGTCCGGATCTCCGCGAGCAGCGCGGCCGCGCCGGCGAGGTCGCCGGCGAACAGGCTGACCATGACCCGGTGGTGCAGCACCAGGGGCAGCTCGTTCAGGTCGCCGAGGTCGCGGGCGATCCGGGTGTAGCGCTCGGTCAGTACGTCCCAGCTCTCGTCGTCCCAGAGGTCGACGGCGAGCAGGCACGCCATCCACAGCCAGCGGATCTCGTCCTGGTCGGGCGGGCCGGAGCGCTCGATGAACGCCTGCAGCGCCGTCCGCGCCGGGACGACGCCCGCCGGGTAGCCGTCGGTGAACAGCAGCGAGATCGCGTCCAGGACCAGGTCACGCTTGCGGGTGACGCCGGCCGGCGGCGCGGCCCGGGCCGCGCGGGACATCTCGGCGACGCCGACCCGGCCGCCCAACCGGCCCGCGAACTGGGCGGCCGCGATGACGTCCAGGTAGGTGTCGCGGGCGAGGTCGAGATCCAGCGACTCCAAGCGGCGCGCGACCTCCAACAGGAGCGCTGGGGCCTCGGTGCTGTGGCCGGACTGAAACGCGACCTGGCCGCGGAGCAGGTCGACCCGCGCCAGGTGCAGCTCATCCGTCGAGCCCTCCCGCGCGGTCGCCAGCAGGCGGATGGCGGTCTCGAAGTCACCGGCCTTGAGCGTGGCTCCGGCTGCGCCCAACGCACGGACGGCGCGATCGGCGGGCTCCGGGGTCAGCTCGGTCGCCCGGCGGAGGAAGGCTGCGGCGGCCGCCACTCCACCGCGGCGCTGGGCGCGGTCCGCGGAGGCGACCAGCTCGGCGGCGACGTCCTCGTCGGGGCCGACGGCTGCGTGGGCGCGGTGCCAGGCGCGGCGGTCCGGGTCCTGGTGGCGGTCGATGACCTTCGCGAGGATCTGGTGCGCCCGTCGCCGCTCGACCGGATCGGCGGCCCGGATCGCGGCCGACCGCACCATCGGGTGCCGGAACCGGACCAGCGCGTCCACGCTGATCAGCCCGGCCGACTCGGCCGGCTCCATCGCCTCGACCGGTAGCTCGAGCGCCTCCAGCGCCCGCAACAGCAGCGCGACGTCACCCACCGGCTCGGTGGCCGCGACGAGCAGCGCGAGCTGCGTCGGCGGCGGCAGCTCGCGAACCCGGCGGACGAAGTTCTGCTCCAGCTGGCTCGTCACCGGCCGCGCGTCCGGCCGCTCGAAGCCGCCCGCCAGCTCACCCGCCGTCCGGCCGCGCGGCAACTCGATCAGCGCCAGCGGATTGCCGCCGGTCTCGGACACGATCCGGTCCCGCACCCGCTCGTCGAGCCGCCCGGGAAAGGCGGCGTCCAGCAGGGCGCCCGCGTCCCGGTCGTTCAGGCCGCGCACCGCCAGCTGCGGGAACCCGCGCCACTCCGGCCCGACCACCGGCTCCCGGACGGCGAACACCAGGCCGATCCGGTCCGCGAGCAGGCGCCGTCCGACGAACGTCAGCGTCTGCGCCGACGCCTGGTCGAGCCACTGCGCGTCGTCGATCAGGCACAGCAACGGCGTGCTGTCCGCGACCGCCGACAACAGCGTCAGCACCGCGGCCCCGACCAGGAACCGGTCCGGCGGCCCGCCGAACTCAATGCCGAAGGCAACATTCAACGCGTCCCGCTGCGGCCGCGGCAACTGCTCGGCCACCGCCAGGAACGGCGCGCACAACTGGTGCAGACCGGCGAACGGCAGCTCCATCTCGGACTCGACCCCGGCCGCCCGCGCCACCCGGCACCCCTCCGCCGAGCCCACCACATGCTCCAGCAGCGCCGACTTCCCGATCCCCGCCTCCCCGTGCACGATCAGCACCTGCCCGGCTCCGGACCGTACCCCCGTCACCACCTGATCCAGCCGCGCCCGATCCCCCCGCCGCCCGACCAGCTGCACCATCCCCCGAGCCTACGGCCGCCCACCAGCAGAACCCACCCTTGAGCCCACCATTGAACACGTTCACTTCTATCATCACCGTCGGCGGTCTGTACTGCGAGCTGATGGCTCGAACAAGCGTTTCCTTGGAAAACAAGGGGTTCTGGCTAGTTGAAATTTCTAGACCATTGAGTTCCGTTGATCCGGTTTCGCCGGGTTGGGGGGCGGGTAGGTCGGAGGGATCGAAAGGCAGGTAGGCCTCGGGGAAGAGTTGGGGAGGGCCCCGCAACCTGATGGATGCACAAGCACTGCAACGCAGTTGGGACCGGGTCACCGAGCACGGTGAGCAGGTGCCGCTGTACTTCTACTCGCACCTGTTCGTCGCGCACCCCGAGGTGCGGCCGATGTTCCCGTTGTCGATGTCGCACCAGCGGGACAAGTTCGTCGGCGCGCTCGGCCGGATCGTGAGCCATGCCGACCAGTTGGACAAGGACGCGGCCTTTCTGCAGCATCTGGGCCGCGATCACCGCAAGTACGCCGTCCTCGCGGCGCACTACGACGCCGTCGGCGCCTCGCTGGGCGCGACGCTGATGCATTTCCTCGGGGCCGAGTGGGACGAGGAGCTGGCCGCGCACTGGACGGCTGCGTACCAGGTGGTCGCGCGGATCATGGTCGAGGCCGCGGAGATGTCGTCGGAGACCACACCGGATTGGTGGGAGGCCGAGGTCGTGTCGGCCGAACGGCGGACAATGGACCTGACGCTGCTGACGGTCCGGCCGCGGAGTCCGTTCTCGTTCCGGCCGGGGCAGTCGGTGTCGATGGAGATTCCGCAACGGCCCTTGCAATGGCGGTACTTCAGCCCGGCGAACGCGCCGCGGGCGGACAGCTCGATCGACCTGCACGTCCAGCAGATCGACGGCGGGCAGGTCAGTCCGGCGGTGGTGCGATCGCTCAAGGTCGGCGATGTCGTGAAGCTGGGCGCGCCGGTCGGCGAGCGGCTGACACGGCGCGCGGGCGATCCGACCGATCTGCTGCTGGTCGCGGGCGGGACAGGGCTCGCGCCGCTGCTCGCCGTCCTCGAACAGATCCATCTGGAATGGGAGCGGGCGGGCACGGGCCCGCTGGTGCACCTGCTGCACGGCGTCCGGATGCCGTGGCATCTGTACGAGCGGTCGCGGCTGCGCATGCTGGCCGAGCAGCGGGCCTGGTTCGAGTACACCGAGGTCGTGTCCGATGACCCGTCCTATCCGGGCACCCGCGGGAAGGTCGGCACGGTGGCCGGCCGGCAGCTGCTCTACGGGCGGACGGCGATGGTGTGCGGCGGCCCGCAGATGGTCGCGCACACGCTGGAGCAGCTGGCCGCGGCCGGTCTGGCGCCCGAGCACGTCAAGTACGAGCACTTCTACTACGCGGCCGCGGGCGAACACGCCGCCGGCCCGGCACTACCAGGTCAGGAGACCGCAGGTGACGACCCTTTCGCGCTATCACAATCCCCAGTCGATCCGGGCCGCGGCGTTCCGGCGGCGGATGCGTGGTCTGGACCCGACCGAGGTCTACGAGTACCTCGATCAGCTGGCTGATCAGGTCCAGACCACCGAGCGGCAGCTGAGCGACAGCCAGGCCCGCAGCGAGAGCCTGCTCGCCGAGCTGCAGCGCAGCCGGGCGCAGCTGCAGGCGGTCCAGACCGAGCAGGAGCAGGCCGGGAACCGCGTCAACGAGCAGATCGTGCAGATGTTCAGCCAGGCCCAGCTCGTGGTCGAGGAGATGGTCCAGGACGTCAGCCGGGACGCCCGCGAGCGGATCAGCCAGGCCCGCGCACACGAGCGCAAGATCGTCGCCGAGGCGATGGACACCGCCGGCCTGCAGGTCCGGTCCTACGCGCAGACGGCGCACGCGCAGATGCAGTCGATCGTCGACTCGTTCGCCAACGAGGTCGACCAGCTGGGCGGTACGCCGCCGACACGCCGTCCGAACGATCCGTTGCTCGACCGCCCGTATGAATGATTCGCCGGCGACCTGCCCCGTCCGCACCACCCCGGCCGCGAGGGCCGCGGTGGAGTTCGCCGAGGCCGAGGACTTCCTGCGGCTCTTTCACACCGAGCATCCCGAGGCCGGCCCGCCGGGCCCGCGCCTGGACGACGTCCGCCACGAGATCGATCGGACCGGGACGTACCGGCACACCCAGGCGGAGCTGGTGTTCGGCGCCCGCGCTGCCTGGCGCAACAACGCGCGCTGTATCGGGCGGCTGTACTGGCAGAGCTTGCAGGTGCGTGACCTGCGGACCGTCTCGGCCGCCGATGACGTCGCCGGGCATTGTTTCGACCATCTCCGGGTCGCCTACAACGGCGGCCGGATCCGCCCGATGATCAGCGTGTTCGCTGCCGAGACGCCAGGCCGGCCGGCGCCGCGGATCTGGAACGAGCAGCTGATCCGGTACGCCGGGTACGAGCAGTCCGACGGCCATGTCCTCGGCGATCCGCGCTACCGGGCCTTCACCAGCGAAGTCGTCCGGCGCGGGTGGCGACCACCCGAGCAGCCCGGGGCGTTCGACGTCCTCCCGCTGGTGGTGGAGACCGTCGAGGAGGGGCCGCGGCTGTTCGAGCTGCCCGCGGCCGCCGTCCAGGAGGTCGTGCTGGAGCATCCCGAGCTGGAGTGGTTCGCCGAGCTCGGGATGCGCTGGCATGCCGTCCCCGTGATCAGCAACAACCGGCTCGCGATCGGCGGCGTCTCGTACCCGGCCGCGCCGTTCAACGGCTGGTACATGGGCACCGAGATCGGCGCCCGCAACCTCGCGGACAACGACCGGTACGCCGTCGTCCCCGAGGTCGCGAAGCGGATGGGCCTCGACACCTCCGACGAGGCGACCTTGTGGCGCGACCGGGCGCTGGTCGAGCTCAACCGCGCCGTCCTGCACTCCTACCGGCGCAGCGGCGTCAGCATCACCGATCACCACACCGAGTCGCGCCGCTTCCTGATCCACCTCGAACGCGAGCAGCGGGCCGGACGGCGCTGCCCGGCCGACTGGTCGTGGATCGTGCCGCCCCTGTCCGGCGCCCAGACGCCGGTCTTCCACCGCTACTACGACGCCGCCGAGCAGCTGCCCAACTTCTTCACCGACGCCGACGCGGGCCGCCGCGCGCTGCTCGGCGGCCCGCCCACTTTCTAGGCCGCGCGCAGGATCCGGCCCCGGCGCGCGGGAATGTCCACCTGTGTGACCCGGCTGCCGGACTCGTCGAGGTAGGCCTTCGGCAGGGTCACACTCCGCGCGACCGACGGGTCGGCGTTCACCAGGACGAGGCCCTTGTCGAACGTGCGCTGATGCAGGTTCGGCTGCGGCTCTGTGCGGACGCCGGTCGGCGCGCCGAGCACCCAGTCGTACATCTCCCGGGTGGCGACCCAGTCGCCGACGACCGCATCGACGTTCGACTCCATGAAGGCCTGCGTCCCGTCGTCCGCGAGCAGGAAACTCGCGTAGCCGTAGCGGGCGCACTCGACGCAGCGGCCGCCGGAGGTCTGCGCGCTGAAGACGCCGAGTTTGCCGAGCCCGGCGTTCGCCTCGACCTCGGCGAGCTGGACCTGCCAGCCCGACGGCTCGTACGCCGGGAGGTTGTCGGGCGCGGACTCCGTCCCGCCGAAAGTGGTCCAGAACTCGTCGAACCCGGCGGACTGGTTACGCGAGTACCGGTCCCAGAGCCCGGGGAAGAGCCGGGCGTCGGCCATATTCGCCATCACGCCGTACCCGTCCGCGGCGAGCGCCTGGCCGGCGTGGTCGATGAACTCCTGGTACGCCGCCTGGCCGGCCCGGTCGTCGGCGTACTGGTCCGGGGGCACGCTGCCCGGGGTGTACGCGCCGATCTTGGTCAGCTGGTTGTCGACGAAGATGCCGTCGATGACGGTGCTCGCCCGCAGCTCGGCCAGGACGTTCGCCGTCCAGCGTTCCTTGTAGCCGGGCGCGCCGACGTCGGTGTGCCAGTGCGCGCGATAACCGGCGTACTCGAAGCGGTTGCCCTTGACGGTCAGGAACCACTCCGGATGATTGGCCGCGGTGTCGCAGTAGTCGACGCCCCAGTCGCGGCCGATCGTGCCGCCGTCCGCGTTGCACCATTCACTGGCTGGTCTACTGAGATCGCGCCGGGTGGAGCTGGCGTCCTTGTAGACGTAGACCAGCGCGTCGGGCCGCGTCTGTTTGACGGCGGCCGCGATTCGGCGCATGTACGGGCTGAGCAGGAAGACGCGGTAGCGGCCGACCTCGACCTGCGCGAGCCGCGCCGGGTCGTCCGCGCCGCCGAACAGCCGGAACGCGAAGCTGTCCGGCGGCGTCTCCTCCGCGGCGACCGGCCGCAGCCCGACGCCGACGAGCAGCGCGACCGCTGCCACGGCCGCGGCGATCCGGCGGCCCTTCATCGTTGCATTCCTTGGCAGAGCTGAAGAATCCTCACGGGCGGCACCCTTCTCGAACTGGCGGTCGAGCGGCTCAGTGTGCCGTCCGCCGGGTTCACGGACGCCGGAACAGCTCCACGATCCGCGTCCAGCTGTCGCCGCCGTGACCGGCCTCGATCGCCTGCCGGAAGTACGACTGGACCACTTGGGGCAGAACGGCGTCGACGCCGAGGGCCGTACTGGCGCCGTGGATGTGGTCGGCCGTTGCCTTGAGCATCAAAATGTTCGCGCCGTCGTCGCGATGGTCGCCGGTGTCGATCCGGGCGCCGACGCCGTCCGCGGCGATCATCGCCGGGAAGCCGGTGAGCAGCTGGGTGACCTCGGCCAGGAAGTCCTGCGCCGGGATACCCGCCGCGCCGACGAGCGCGGTCGCGTGCGCGAGGCCGGTCATCGTGGTCAGGAAGACGTCGAGATTGGCCTGGTACATCAGCTGTGCGCGTTGCGGGTCGGCGCCGAGGTATCGCGGCTCGCCGAGGTGGGCGAGCGTCGTCCGGTAGGTCTCGAAGGCCTCCGGGTCGCCGCTGTAGTACGCGTAGGCATGCTCGGTGCCGACCATCACGTCGGGCACCATCAGGCCGCCGGCCAGGAACCGAGCGCCGTACGACGCCGCCCAGTCGGCCGCCTTCGTGGTCTGGTCGGGGGTGTCCGAGCTGAGATTGACGATCGTTCGGCCGGCGAGGGCGCTGGTGCTGTCGCCGAGGATGTCCCACATGGCTTGGTAGTCGGTCAGGCTGAGCAGGATCAGCTCGCTCGCTTCGAGCGCCTCAGCCGGAGTCGCCGCCGGTACGGCTCCGGCGGCGACGACGTCGTCCGCGCGACTGCGGGTGCGATTCCAGACCGTCACGGGGAGGCCGGCGGCGAGCAGGGTTCGAGTCATGGCTTGGCCCATCGGGCCGAGCCCGATCACGGTCGTCGAAGTCATGACCCAATCGTCGGTAGCGCCGCCTAGGGTGGGAAGTACGCACTATTTACTGCGTTACGCACCCTGTTCGTCAGCCGAGAGGACCTCATGGCCAAGCGACCCCGCTCCGGACCGTACATCTGCGGTATCGACGCCGCGCTGGACGTTGTCAGCGGCAAGTGGAAGGGCCTGCTGCTCTGGGAGCTGCACAACTACGGCACCCGCCGCTTCGCCGAACTGCGCCGCGGCCTGCCCGGCGTCAGCGAGCGCATGCTCACCGAACACCTCCGCCAGATGGAGGCCGACGGCCTCGTCCACCGCGAGGTCTACGCCGAGGTCCCGCCCAAGGTCGAGTACTCGCTGACCGACACCGGCCGCGAGCTCAACGAAGCCCTCGCCCCGCTCGGCGACTGGGGCCAACGTCGCATCGAACGCGAGAACCTCGCCATCCGGTCAACTGGGTAGGCGACGGGCCAGGAAGTCGCGGATGAGGTCCGTGACCGGCGTGAGTTCGCTTTCGAGGAGGAAGTGGCCGCCGTCGAGGAGGTGGACTTCGGCGTCCGGGACGTCCTTGGTGAAGGCGCGGGCGCCGTCGGGGCCGAAGATCGGGTCGTTGGCGCCCCAGACGGCCAGGACCGGGGGCTGGTGGGTGCGGAGGTAGTCGTGCAGCTGGGGGTAGAGGGGCGGATTGGTGGCGTAGTCGCGGAAGAGCGCGAGCTGGATCTCGTCGTTGCCGGGGCGGGAGATCTTGGCGAAGTCGTGGTGCCAGGTGTCGGGGCTGACGACGGACTCGTCGGGGACGCCGGCCACGTACTGCCAGCGGATCGTCTCCAGGGTGAGGGCTTCGCGGATGGCCGACTCGTCGGCCGGGTCGCGGTGGTAGTCCCAGACGGTCTTCCAGAAGCCCTCGACGAAGCCGTCCTCGTAGCCGTTGCCGTTCTGGGTGATGATCGCGGTGATCGCCTCCGGGTCGCGTAGAGCGAGCCGCCAGCCGACCGGGGCGCCGTAGTCCTGGACGTAGATCGCGTACCGCTCGGCTCCGAGCGACGCCAGCAGGTCGCGGGTCAGCTCGGCGAGCGCGTCGAACGTGTAGCCGAACTCGGCAGCGGACGGCGCGTCCGACAGGCCGAAGCCGAGGAAGTCCGGCGCGATCACCCGGTACCGGTCGGCCAGCCGCGGGATCAGCTCCCGGAACATGAACGAGCTGGTCGGGAAACCGTGCAGCAACACGACGACCGGCGCGGTCACCGCACCCGCCTCGCGGTAGAACAGCCGCCGTCCGGCGATCTCGGCGAACCGGTGATGAACTGTCATTTCTAACCCTCTCAACGCGTTTATGATGGTTAGAATGAAAACCCATGACGGTGTACCCTGTCAACTGACCCAAGGGGGTTAGAAATGACGACGACCGACGAGGAGCTGCTCCTCGGCCTACTGAACAGCACGCCACTCGTCTCCGGCCGCGAGCGCGACGACCTGACGTCGACCACGGCCTGGCAGGAGTGGCTCGCCACCCGCGGCGATCTGGCCGAGCCCGAGGGTCGGGCCGCGCTCGTCGCAGTCCGCTCCGCGCTCCAGGACGTCGTCCGCGGCGATCAGCCGAGCAGCGCGCTCAAGCCCTTCCTCCGCGGTATCCGCTCCACTCCCGCCCTCACCACCGACGGCGTCGAGTGGACGCTGACCGGCCCGCCGCGCGCCCTGGTCCCGGCCCGCGCCGTCCTCGCCTGGGACGCCGTCCGCCAAACCCGCCCCGGCCGCCTGCGCCCCTGCGGCAACGACGAATGCCAGCTCTTCCTCCTCGACCGCTCCAAAGCCAACACCGCTCGCTGGTGCTCGATGCAAAGCTGCGGCAACCGCCTCAAAGCCCGCCGCCACTACGAGTCCCGCACCCGCCAGGACTAGGAATGGACGACGTCACCCGAGCCTTCAACCTGGGCGCGCCAACGAGTGAGCCCGTCCACATCCGTCGCGGCGACAACGACGCCTACCGGCTCGACACGAGCACCGGCGCGTACTTCGTCAAGCGGTACATCCACCCGCCGGACGCCGAGCTCACCCGCCAACTCGGCTACGCGACCGCCTTCGAACGCCGGGCGCTCGATGCGGGCGTCGACATGCCCGAGCCGATCGATTCCGCCACCGGCTGGATCGCCCTGATCCACAACCAGTTCCACCGCGTGCACCGCTGGATCGAGCCGCACCCGGCACAAGACGTCGAGCGGTGGCTCGGCCGCACGATGGCCGAAGTCCACCAGCTACAGCCGCACGGGCGCGCCGCCGTCCCCGAGCTGTGGCTGGGCGCGCGGCAGTCCCCGGCGACCTGGGAGCGTTGGCTCGCCCCGTGGAGCGACGCACTGCCGGTCGTCCTGGCCGCCGCCGAGCGACTGGCGAGCCTCGACGAGATCCCCGATCTCGTCACCACCCACGGCGACTTCAAACCGCACAACCTCGTGCACTCCGCAACCGGTCCCCTGCTCGTCGACTGGGACAACGTGCGGACCGACAGCGCCGCGCTGGAGGCCGCCCGCGTCGCCCACATCTTCGCCGCCGGCGACCCCGCCACGATCGACACGATCCTCAGCGCGTACGCCGACGCCGGCGGCCGGCTCGACTGGCCGGGCCCGGATCTCTTCCTGAGCGTGACCAGAAACCACCTGCAAGTCATCGCCGACTTCGTCCAGGTCATCCACGGCGAGAAACCTCCGGCGCGCTGGATGCCAACCGATCTCGAAGCTGCGCTGACCGAACGCCTTGCCCAGTTGACGTCCCTAGCCCAGTAGTTGCTTCAAGCGCGCATCAGGGGGTGGTGGTGAGGGCGGGGGTGGTGAAGTCGCGGAAGAGGGCTACTACGTCGGCTCGGGGGGTGGCGGGGTTGGCCAGCCACCAGCGGCCGAGTTGTTCGCCGACGCCGCTGACGGCGTAGGCGAAGGCGAGGGTGCGGTCGTCGTCGCGCGGGCCGAGCTGGGAAAGCATGGCGGCGATGCGGAGGATGGTGTGCCGCCGTAGTTCGGTGAGCTGGTCGGCGAGCTCGCGGGAGAGCGCGATGCTGGGGTTGAAGAGGACCATCCAGCGTTGCGGGTCGCGTTCGAGCAGGGCGAAGAAGACCTCGCCGGCGCGTTCCATCACGGCCGCGACATCCGCGCCGGAGCCGATCAGCTGCTCGGGCTCGCGGATCTTGTCCTCGAGCTCGGCGCGGGCCCGGCGGACGCAGGCCAGGTAGACGGCGTCCTTGGTCTGGTAGTGGTGGTAGACCGTCGGGCGGGAGACGCCGGCGAGGCGCGCAATGTCGTCCATCGACGTGCCTTCGAAGCCCTGAGTGGCGAACAGCCCCTCGGCGACGTCCAGCAGTTGCGCGCCCCGCGTCTCCCGCGTCATCCGGACCCTGCGCTCGACCTGACTACCCATGCGGGCATTGTCGCGCTAGCGCAGGCTCAGACCCTGCATCAGGGCAGGCTCCGGGTGGCGTTGAAGTCCCAGATGATGCGGGCCAGGTCAGGTCCTTCGTTGTCGACCAGGCCGCCGCGGCCCGGGCCGGGCCACTTGTGCTCGAGCCCCTGGACGAGCACGTACTCGATCAGCGGCGCTCCACCGGCGCGCGGGACGTACTTGCGATGCGTGTACGTCTTCAGGCCGGGTGTGGTGACGGTGACGTTGGAGTCGGCGACGTCGTCCACGTCCCCGTCGAGGGCGTCGTCGATGGCCAGGTCGTCGATCGCCGCCCAGTGCGTCACGAGCCGGTCGGCGAGGAACGGCCGCACGGTCGTGTCCTGATCACCCTGGACGACGAGCGTCGGCACCGGCCGGGCCCGCCGGCCCATGTGCCCCCAGGCCCGCTTGGCGGTATCGATCGGACGGACGTCGTCCAGGTCGTTCAGATTGATCTCGTTGGCGCCGTACTCCGCGCCGGCCACCGAGGTGACCGAGGCGTAGATGTCCGGGTAGGCGACGCCCATGATGACGGCCGACCCCGCGCCGGACGAGGCGCCGTTGATGTGCACCCGCTTGGCGTCGGCGTTGTAGTCGGCAACCACCTTCTTGGTGACCGCGGCGAACAGCGCCGGCTCGCCCTGCCCCCGGCGCTGGTGCTCCGGCTTGAGGCCACCCCAGCAGCCGGTGACGTCGCGGAACACGTCCTGCGTCGGGTAGACGACGATGAAACCCTTCTCGTCGGCCACCTGGTTGAAGTTCGTCAGGTCCCGCATGTTGTTCAGCCCGTAGCCGCTCATCGTGCAGCCGTGCACCGACACCACGACCGGCAGCGGCTTACCCGCGGCCTGCTGCGGCGGCACGTGCACCTGGTACCACATCGTGCCTTCCGGACCGTTGTACAGCTTGGTGTGATCCGTACCTCCGGCCGCCGGCTCGGCGACCGGAGCGGCCGCGGCCACCGTCGGCGCCGCGAGAGTGAGCGCCACGCTCACCAGCGCGGCAGTCAGCATCCGTCGATTCATCAAGGTCCCCCCAGGAAGTCGTGATTGATCGACTTACACTGTAAGTATACAGAGTGTCAGTAGTCAAGACCTAGGCGATTGACAACGATGTATTGACGATCCGTAGCCGAATGCTCACAGTGGGCGCAAACCGCCCCCAGTGTGAGGACTCGCTCATGCGCAGAACACCTGTCATCGTCACGGCTGTCGCCCTGATCGCCACCTGCACCGCCATCCCGTCCGTGGCCTCCGAACCCGCGCCGCGGACCCCCGCCGTCCAGCTCACCGCCGCCGACCAGCAGATGCTGGCCCAGCGGCCGTTGGTCGAGGCCGCTGATCGCCTCGCCAAAGTGGCCCAATCGCCAAGCCTGCAAGGCTATGCGGGCATCACACTCACCGACGACGCCGTCGTCCTGTGGTGGAAGGGCACTCCCCCGGCCCAGGTCGTGCGAGCCGTCACCGGCCCGGTCCGGATCGCGAACGCCGTCCACTCCAAGGCCGAGCTGGACGCCGCCGCCCGGGCCATCGAGGCCTACCAGCGCCAGAACCCCGGGCACGGGATCGACGCGATCAAGAACCCCGGCGACGGCAGCGGCCTCGTCCTCGGCGTCCGGCCGAACCATCGGGCCGCCGCGGCCCTCGATCAAACGCTGGAACGACGTACCGGCGTACCGATCCGGGTCGTCGCCGAGGAGCCGCTCGAGCCGACGTCGCGTGGTGACGACTGGTCGCCCTGGATCGGCGGCGCCCGGTTGTGGAACCAGTCGGCCGGCGCCATCTGCACCACCGGCTTCGGCGTCAAGGACGGCCAGGGCCGCCCGTACATCCTGACCGCCGCCCACTGCGGCCAGTCCGGTCAGCAGTTCGCCGACGGAACCGGCGAATACATCGGCCACATGGGCGCCCGGCACCAGGATCACGACATCGCGCTGATCCCGACCAACGCCGTCGACTTCCAGCTGTACGTCGGCGACGGCAACAGCGGCCTGGTCGAGAACGTCCCGTACTGGGGTCATGTCTACGTCGGCCAGTACCTGTGCCAGAGCGGGATCACCAGCGCGGCCGCCGTCGGCGGCCCGGTCTGCAACATCAAGGTGCTCTTCTTCTACAACGACCGCGAGGATCTCGTCGAAGGTGAGCAGATGAACGGCCAGCAGTCCGCCCGCGGCGGCGACTCCGGCGGCCCGGTCTACTCCCGCGGCTCGGCCGGCCTGATCGCCAACGGCACCGTCACCCGCAGCGCCGGTCCCCGGATCGGCTTCCAGGACTTCGCCACCGCGAACCGCGATTTCGGCGTCGCGATCCCGTAAATCTCTTCCCCTGGTTGCCTGAAGCGAACGTATGCCTCAGGCAACCAGGGCGGCGAGGTCTGGCCGGGATCAGAATTCGGTACTAGCCTCAGGCCCAGATCGGCGCCGTGGGGGTGCCGGTCGGTACGCCGTATCCGAGGGGGGCTCGGTCTCGGGAAACAGGAGTCCGCGGCGGCGGCCTGGGGGGCGACGCTGAGGGTGAGGCCCGGTTTTCCCTGTGGTGACGGCGTCTTCTGCCTTCACGGGAGGCCACCGCATGAGGTCACCGCTCCATCGACGAACGAAGATACGCACCGCCACGGCCGTGACAGCCGCCGCTGTTCTCGTCGCGACCACGTTGTCGCCGACCGGCGCGATCGCCGCCGACCCAGTACCAGGGGGCCGGAACTGGACGGCGACGCCGTTGCAGATCGCCAGCACGGTCAACGGCGCGAAGTCGCCGACCGGGCAGCTCGCCAAGAGCGATCCGGCGCTGCTCGCCAACACGTCGGCCAAGCAGGTCCGGGTCGTCGTCAAACTCGACTACGACTCGCTCGCGGCCTACCGCGGCGGCCTGAAGGGCCTGCCCGGCACCAGCCCGGCGGTCACCGGCAAGCGTCTGGACCCGAAGGGCGCCAACGCCGCCAAGTACCTGAACCACGTGGCCGGCGTCGAGAACGACTTCCTCGCGGCGCTGCAGTCCAAGCTGCCCAGCGCGCGAGCCGGTCAGAAGCTGCGCACGGTGTACGGCGGTATCGCGCTCAGCGTGCCCGGTAACCAGGCGCGCGAGCTGCTCAAGCTCCCCGGCGTCGCGGCCGTCCAGCAGGACGACCCGCAGAAGCTGCTGACCGATTCCAGCGGCGACTTCATCGGCGCCCCGACGATCTACAACAAGCTGGGCGGCTCGTCGTCGGCCGGTAAGGGCGTCATCGTCGGCATCCTGGACAGCGGCTCGTGGCCCGAGCACCCGTCGTACGCCGACCCCGGCACACTGCCCGCACCGCCGCCGACCGCGGACGGCACGCCCCGGGTCTGCAACTTCGGCGACAACCCGCTGACCCCGGCCAGCGACCCGTACGTCTGCAACCGCAAGCTGATCGGCGGCCGGCCGTTCCTGGACACCTACAACGCGGTCATCGGCGGCGACGTCTACCCCGACTCGGCCCGCGACTCCAACGGCCACGGCACGCACACGTCGACCACCTCGGCCGGCGGCCCGGTCGCGAACGCGAACCCGCTCGGCATCAACCGCGGCCCGATCCGCGGTATCGCCCCGGCCGCGGCCGTCTCGGTCTACAAGGTCTGCGGCGCCCAGGGCTGCTTCCCGTCCGACTCCGCGCAGGCCGTCGCCCGCGCGATCCTGGACGGCGTCCGGGTGATCAACTTCTCGATCTCCGGCGGCAGCGACCCGTACAGCGACCCGGTCGAGCTCGCGTTCCTGGACGCGTACGCCGCGGGCGTGTTCGTGGCCGCCTCGGCCGGTAACTCCGGGCCGGGCGCGAACACCACCGACCACCGCAGCCCGTGGGTCACCACGGTCGCGGCGTCCACCCAGAGCCGCACCTTCCGCTCGACCATCACGCTGGCCGGCAGCGGCGGCGCGACCGCCACCGTCTCCGGCGCTTCGGTCACCGGCGGGATCAGTACGCCGACGCCCGTCGTGAAGGCCGGCACCACCGCCGGGTACACCGACGCGACCTGTAACACCCCGGCGCCCGCGGGCGTCTTCACCGGCAAGATCGTCGCCTGTCAGTTCACCCCGGGCCGCGTGATGAAGGGGTTCAACGTCAAGCAGGGCGGCGCGGTCGGCATGCTGATGTACAACACGACCTTCCCGTCCGACGTCTTCACCGACAACCACTGGCTGCCGGCCGCGCAGCTGGAGAAGCCGGACGCCGACGCGCTGCTCGCGTTCCTCGCCGCGCACCCGAACGCCACGGCCAAGATGACCCAGGGCACCAAGGCCACCTGGCAAGGCGACGTGATCACCAACTTCTCGTCGCGCGGCCCCGGCGGCGACTTCCTGAAGCCGGACGTCACGGCGCCCGGCCTGCACATCCTCGCCGGTCAGACCCCGACGCTGGAGGGCCCGGCGGGCGGCCCGCCCGGAAACCTCTACCAGGTGATCGCCGGGACGTCGATGTCGTCGCCGCACGTCGCCGGCGCCGCCGCGCTGCTCTTCGCCCTGCACCCGTCGTGGACGCCGGGCCAGGTCAAGTCGGCGCTGGAGACGACCGCCAAGACGAACGTGCGCAAGTCCGACAAGGTCACCCCGGCCGACCCGTTCGACACCGGCGGCGGGCGGATCGACCTGACCAAGGCCGGCGACCCCGGCCTGACGCTGGACGAGACCGCCGCGAACTACGCGGCCTCGGCCACCGACGCGCTGAACCGGATCGACCTGAACCTGCCGTCGGTCAACGCGCCGACCATGCCCGGCGTGATCACCGCCGAGCGGGTCGTCAAGAACGTCACCAGCTCGAAGCTCCGCTTCACCGCGACCGGGACGACGGTGAACGGCGCGAACATCACCGTCCTGCCGCCGATCTTCGAGGTGGCGCCGGGCAAGTCGCAGAAGCTGACGGTCGTGATCACCGCGGCCGAGCTGCCGGACGGGCAGTACTTCGGCCAGGTCAACCTCAAGCAGGTCGGCGGTAACCGGGCACTGCATCTGCCGGTCGCGTTCTACCGGCAGGAAGGCGTCGTCCCGATCGACCAGAACTGCGTCCCGAGCACGATCGCCCGCAACACCGGCCAGTCGACCTGCACGGTGACCGTGCAGAACAACAGCCTGCAGGCGGCCGAGGTCACCGCGCTCAGCACGCTGAGCTCGCAGCTGCGCCTGAACAGCGTGACGGGCGCGACCAAGGTCGGCACCCAGATCGCGACCAAGACCGCGACCCTGGCGGCCCGCCAGCCGGACAAGCCGGTGATCGCACCGGGATCGCTGTCCGGCTACATCCCGCTCGACGCCTTCGGCATCGCACCGGCGCCGATCGGCGACGAGCAGGCGATCAACTTCAACGTGCCGCCGTTCGTGTTCGCCGGCCAGACCTACTCGCAGATCGGCGTGGTCTCCAACGGCTACTCGATCGCGGGCGGCAGCACCGGCTCGGACGACGTCAACTTCACCCCGCAGACCCTGCCCGATCCGACCCGGCCGAACAACGTGCTCGCGCCGTACTGGACCGACCTCGACGGGACGGGCGCGCCGGGTGTCTACGCGGCGACTCTGACCGACGGGGTGGACACCTGGCTCGTCCTCGAATGGCGGGTCAACCTGTTCGGCACGACCAGCCAGAAGGTGTTCCAGCAGTGGATCGGCGTCAACGGCACCGAGGACATCACCTACGCCTACGACCCGGGCAACCTGCCGGGTGATCCCGGTCCGGCGTACGGGCTGACCGTCGGCGCGGAGAACTTCGAGGGCACGGCCGGCAGCCAGATCAGCGGCCCCCCGACGCAGGACTACCGCGTCGCGAGTACGCCGGGCGCGCCCGGTGGCTCGATGACGTACTCGATGAACGTCAAGGGCGTGCAGAAGGGAACCGGCTCGGTCACGACCGGAACCTCGACGCCGCTCGTGAAGGGCCTCACGATCGAGGTCGACAAGATCACTGTCAACTAGTGCAATGACAGCTCCGGGCCGGGTCCATCGGATCCGGCCCGGACTACTGTTCGGGCATGACCGAAATGCTGGATGCCCCGATCGTGGCCGTCGTCGTCTATCCCGACCGGGCCCGCGTGACGCGCCGCGGCCGAATCACCCTGCCCGCCGGGGATCAAACCGTCTACGTCGACGCACTCCCCCTCGCTCTGGAGGAGGAATCGGTCCGGGTCGCCGGTCGCGGCCCGGCGACCGTCCTCGGCGTGGACGTCGTCATGCGGCACAACCCGCAGGCGCCCGACGAGACCGTCATGGAGCTGGAGCGGCAGCGCCATGCCGCGCAGGAGGAGGTCGGCGAGCTCGCCGACGCGGCCGGCGTCCAGGATCAGCTCAGCGCCTTCCTGGCCCAGCTCGGACGCCGGGCCGGTGGCAGCTTCGCGCGCACGCTCGCGACCGGTGAGACCGGCGCCGACCTCAGTGAGTTCACCGAGTCGCTCGCCGTCCGGCTGACCGCCGTCCGGTCGAAGCGCCGGGAGCTGGCGCGACAGCAGCAGGAGGCCGAGGAGCGGCTCGCGGCCGCGGAGCGCCGGCTGGCCGCGATCTCCGAGCAGCGGACGCCGGATCGCCGTTCGGTCGCGGTCGCGCTGGCGCTCGAATCCGAGGCCGAGGTGGAGATCGAGCTGTCGTACGTCGTCGAGTCGGCGGGGTGGTCGAGCTCGTACGACATCCGGCTGTCGGGTGATCGGCTGACGCTGAGCTGGTTCGGGCTGATCACGCAGACCACCGGCGAGGACTGGCCGGAGTGCGAGCTGAGCCTGTCGACCGCGCGGCCGACGATCAGCGCGAAGGTGCCGGAGCTCGAGCCGTGGTACCTGGACCGGGTCCGTCCGCCGATGCCGATCGCGGCGCATCTGCCGGTGTCGGCCACCGGGGCGATGTACTCGATGGGAGAGATGGACTACGGCGCCGTGCCGCAGCCCTCCGCCCGGCTCGCCTTCGCCGAGTCCGAAGCGATCGTCGAGCAGGGCGCCACTGCCGCCACGTACACCCCGCCGCGACCGGTCGCCGTCCCGGCCGACGGCGCCGCCCACCGCGCGACGATCGCCTCCGTCGAGCTGGAGTCCGAGCTGGACTACGTCACCGCGCCGGTCGAATCGGCCGACGTCCACCTCCGGGCGACCGTGGTGAACTCGAGCGCCCACGCCCTGCCCCCTGGGAAGGCAGCCGTCTTCCACGAGGCCGAGTTCGTCGGTTCGACGGAGCTGCCGCAGTGGGCGTCAGGTGAGGAGATCGAGCTGGCCCTCGGTCTCGACGACCGGATCCGCGTCGAGCGCAAGCTGGTCCGGCGGACGGCGTCCAAGGCGACGCTCGGATCGACGCGCCGCCGCGAGGTCGAGTACACCACCACGGTCGAGAACCACAGCCCGCGGGCGGCCCGGATCACCGTCCTCGACCAGCTGCCGCTGTCCATCGACCACGACATCACCGTCAAGCCGATCACCACGTCCCCGGAGCCGGCCGAGACCACCGAGCTCGGCGTCGTCACCTGGAAACTCGACCTGCCCGCGGGCGAGCGGACCACCCTCACCCTCGGGTTCCGGGTCGACAGCAGCAAGTCCGTCCAGCTGACCGGCTGGCGCGAGTAGGGCGCCGGCCGGTCCATACTCGGACCATGACCGATCTCGCCACGAAAGCCAGCGAACTGCTCCGACTCCACCACACGGGTGAAACGCTCGTCCTGCCGACCGTCTGGGACGCCTGGTCGGCACAGACGGTCGCTGCGGCCGGGTTCCCGGCGCTGAGCATCGGCAGCCACCCGCTCGCCACCTCCCGCGGCCAGGAGGACAACGAGGGGATGACGCTGGACGACGCTCTGGACGGGGTCCGCCGGATCGCTGCGGCAGTCGACGTACCGGTCACCGCGGACGTCGAGTCCGGCTACGGGACGGCTCCGGCCGAGCTGGTCGAGCGGGTCCTGGAGGCGGGCGCCGTGGGGATCAACGTCGAGGACACCGTGCACAGCGAGGGCCGGCTGCGGGAGGTGCAGGAGCACGCGGACTACATCGGCGCGCTGCGGGCCGCGGCCGACCAGGCCGGCGTCGAGCTGGTGATCAACGCCCGGACGGACGTGCTGTTCGGCAAGCTGCAGAAGTTCGACGACCCGCTGGCCGAGGTCATCCGGCGCCTCCAGGCCTGCGAGGCCGTCGGCGCCCGCTGCGTCTACCCGGTCCTGCTCCCGGACGCCGATGCGCTGCGGACCGTCCTGGCCGAGCTGAACGGCCCGGTCAACGTCACCGCGCACCCGGTCAAGGGCGCGGCGTCCGGTTCGTTCGACGAGCTGAAGGCGGCCGGCGTCCAGCGGATCACCTTCGGGCCGCTGCTCCAGATGGCCTTGACCGACAGCCTCACCGGGCTGGTCGAATCCTGGCGCTGAAAGTGCCGTGAACCGATCGTGTCCTCCCGTCATCAGAGCCCTCCAGTACGACACACTGAGGACGATTTTCGGAGGGCATCATGAATCGGAGCATCAAGCTGGCCGGCCTGGTGACGGGGGTTTCCCTGGCCGCCGTGGCGGCGGGCGCGCTCGTCGCCGCCCAGCAGACGCCGACGCTCGCCGCCGCGTCCGACGGCGGCGGCGCGCGGCCGATCGACACCGTCACCAGTGCCAAACCGACGACCACGCCGTCGACGACGCCGTCCGGCACGCCGTCCGCGCCGATCAAGCGCACCCTCGATCTCACTCAGCTCAAGCAGGGTGCGGTGCCGAACACGGCGTACGTCGACGGCCGCACGGTCCACGTCGGCCAGACCGAGTTCAGCCTCCCAGCCAGTGACGGGCTGGTCTGGAACGTCGTCCGCGCGGGTGCCGGCGACGCGCTCGTGCACCACAGCCCCAAGGACGGCAACGGCGTCCTGACCGTCTGGACCGCCGGCGCCCGCGGCGAAACCATCAAGGACGTCAACACCGTCCTGTCCTCGGCCGACCGGTCAGCGAGCGCGTACGCCGTCCAGCCGACCACCGCCTCCGGCGCCGAGCTCTCGCGCTTCACGCTGAACTGGCGCGACAACGGCACCGGCGAGGTCTACTCCGTCGACCGCACCGGGGAGCACGGGCCCATCGTGCATGCGGTCCAGGGCAGCGAGGTCTACTTCAGCGCGCTGTCGAAGACCTCCAAGCAGACCCTCTACCGCTGGACCGCGGGTGACGACAAGGCCATCCCGGTCCCGGCCGCGCCCGCGCCGTCCGCGGTCTCGTCGGATCTGCAGCTCGCCGCATCGGTCGTCTCGGTGGCGGACGACGGCAGCTGCACCGCCCTGGTCGAGCTGGCCGCGGCCAAGAAGCGCTGGCAGACCTGCACGTACGCCGTCGACGAGCTGCCCGCCAAGAGCACTTTCGCCCTCGGCGGCCCCGCCTACCGCGACGGGTACGGCGACGGTCTTTTCGCCGCCCTGGATCTGAAGACCGGTAAGGCCGTTCGCGAGTGGTCCGGTGGCTCCAAGGTCGCGATCATCTCGACCACGGTCGAGGACGCCGACCACATCCTCGTTCTGGCCGAGCAGAACGGTCAGACCGCGATCGCCCGCTGCACCCCGGCGACGGGCGACTGCGAGCTGGCCGTCCCCTTGAAGAAGGGCACTGGTAACGACGACAACCGGCCGTACCAGCTCGGCCGATGATCGCCTTATTTCTTTGGCGTGTAGGTGATCGAGTCGAGGACCTGCTCAGCTTGGGCGGCGTCCTCGGCCCGGACCTGGATGCGAACCAGGGCGCCGTTCAGCTGCTTGACGTGCTCGACCGTCGTCATGCCGGCTGGACAGTTGATGTAGGTCGCAGTCGCGATGCCGGGCTTGTCGGCGCGTTCCGGCACCGCTGTGCAACCAGCAGGCGTTGGGAGCGTGGCTGACGACGGCAGCTCACCTGGCGGCAGTACGCCCGCGAAGACACCGGAGACCTTCGCGGCGGGCTGGCTCCAGGTGTTGTTGTCGCTACTGACCAGCAGGCCTGGGAGCGATGCGGTAGCGCCGACCGGCCTCCAGCCGGTGCCGGATCGACTGCCGGCCCAGTCGCGAGGTAGCTCGACCGAGAGGACCTGTTGCTGGTCAACGACGCGGACCCACTGGCGCTGGACGCCGTACTGCCAGCCCAGGTAGCCGCCTGCGGTACCAAGCACAGCGGCCGCGACGCTGGCTGCGACCCAGGGGTTGATCCGGCGCCGCCGGGTGGGCGCCTCCGCAGCAGCACGCAGGGCTTCGGCGTACGCGCGGACGTCGGGCCACCGCTGGTCGCGGTCCTTGCTCAGGCCGCGGCGGACGACGGCGTCCACCGCGGGCGAGACGTTGCGCAGCGCAGGCGGCGGTCCGTCGACAGCCAGGACGGCGGCCAGGGTCGTCGCGCCGTACGGCGGCTTCCCGGCCAGGGCGGCATAGGTGACCGCGGCCAGCGCGTACAGGTCGGCGCGCGGGTCGAGGACGTCGCCGCGGACCTGCTCGGGAGCGACGTACGCCGGGGTGCCGCCCGGCATCGTCACCCGGGACACCGCGTCGAGCGACTTGCCCAGGCCGAGGTCGCCGAGCATGGCGCGCTCGCCGGTCGGCGTACTGCGGAAGAGCACGTTCTCCGGTTTCACATCGCGATGCAGGACGCCGCGATCGTGCAGCTCCTGGAGACCGGCACTGACGTGGTCGATCACGTCGAGGGTGTCGGCCAGCGGGAGCGGACCGGCCTTGATCCGGTCGGCGAGCGTCCCGCGGTCGGCGTAGGTGAGCACCAGGAACGGACGGTCGTCGTCGGTCGCGCCGATGTCGTGGACGCCGACGACGTGCGGCGACTCGACCTTGCGCAGGAAGCGGCCCTCCTCGACGAACCGCCGCCGGACGTCCAGGTCGTCGACCCAGTGCTCGGCCAGGACCTTCACCGCGACCTCGGCGTCCAGCTCCTCGTCCCGAACCAGCCAGACCGCAGCGAAACCACCACTGCCCAAGCGCCGGATCACGGCGTAGCGGCCGAAATGAGAGGGCTGAACCATGGAGGTCATTATCCTCAACGCCATGCCGAACGACGCCGACGTGCTCGACGACCTGGCTCGCCGCGCAGCGCGGGACCCGGCGCTGCTCGACGAGCTGATCCGGCAGATCCAGCCGCAGGTCCTGCGGATCTGCCAGCGGGTGCTGCCGCATCGCGCCGACGCCGAGGACGCCTGCCAGGAGGCGCTGCTGGCCATCGCCACCAAACTCGGGACCTTCGCCGGTCGCAGCCGCTTCAGCACCTGGGTCCACGCCGTCGCCTCGAACGCCGCCCGCGAGACCTACCGCCGCCTCAAACGCCGCGCCGCCGAGCGCCCCGACACCTGGGCCGACGCCGACCAGCCGGCCCGCCACGACCGGCCCGATCCGCGCACCACCAGCGTCGTCGCCGGCACCCGCCTGGACCTCCTCGACGCCCTGGAACACCTGGAAGCCGAACTACCCGAAACCGTCACCGCAGTAGTACTCCGCGACATCTACGAGCTCAGTTACGACGAGATCGCCGACCAGGTCGGCATCCCCGTCGGCACCGTCAAGTCCCGCATCAACCGAGCCCGCGCCGTCCTCAAGGACCAGCTGATTCCGCGATAACTGCACCTGCTCCCGGTAGGGTTCGGGGATGCGCTTCGGGGAGCTGCTGCGGACGCTCCGAGGGCGGGCCGGCCTGACGCAGCGCGAGCTCGCGCTGCGGACCGGGCTGAGCGCGGCGGCGATTCGGGACCTGGAGCAGGGCCGGACCAGGAGCCCTAAGGCGGAGTCTGTTGAGCTGCTGGCGACGGCGCTCGGGGTGGATGCTGCGGTTCTGCGCGTTGCTGGACGGTCGGTGAGTGCGCAGGAAGCGACGGATGGTCCGGTGCGGGTCGGGATCCTGGGGCCGCTGGAGGTCTGGCGTGGGACGGCGCGGGTGCGGGTGGAGTCGGATCAGCAGCGTGCGCTGCTGGCGAGGCTGGCGCTGAGTGCGGGGAGTCCGGTCGGCTCCGACGAGCTGATCGAGCTGCTGTGGACGGACGCCGTCCCGGCGAATGCGGCCGAGTTGCTGCAGACGCGGGTCGCGCGGCTTCGGCGTACGCTCGAGCCGCCGGGGCCGGTGATCGTCGGGGACCGCGCCGGCTATCGGCTGGAGGCGACGCCGGAGTCCCTTGATTTGCTGCGGTTTCGGGAGCTGATCGCCGGCGGCGAGCCGGGGGCGGCGGCCGGGTTGTGGCGTGGCGAGACCGATGTCGAGGCCTTGACCAACGACCCGCGCTATCGAGGTCTCGCGCAGGAGTACGCCGATGCGGTCCGGGCCGGCGCGGTGGTGTCGCGGGCGGCGGGCGATCCCGAAGCGGCGCTGCACCAGCTGCGCGAGCTCGCCGCGCGGCACGAGCTGGACGAGCCGCTGCACGTCGAGCTGATCCGTACGCTCGCGGCCGCCGACCGGCAGGCCGAGGCGCTGACGGCCTACGACCGGATCCGGACCGCGCTCGTCCGTGAGCTCGGCGTCGATCCCGGCGAGCAGCTCCGCGCCGCGCACCTCGCCGTGCTGCGGCCGGAGCCCCCGGCCGTCCAGCAGACGCCGTCCGCTCCACCGGACTTCGTCGGCCGCGCGAGCGAGCTGACCCAGATCCAGGCGGCCCTCGGCGACCAGGCCGCCATCTCGTCGCGGGTCGTGCTGATCAACGGCATCGCCGGCGTCGGCAAGACCGCGCTCGCCCTGACGGCGGCGCACCGGTTGCGCGCCGCGTACCCGGACGGCCAGTTGTACGCCGACCTGCGCGGCAACGACTCGGCGACCGCGCCGCTCCAGGTGCTCGGCCGGTTCCTGCGCGCGCTCGGCGTACCGAGCCGCCGCATCGGCAGCGACGAGGGTGAGCTGGCCGCCGTCCTGCGCAGCGAGCTGGCGAACCGGCGCATGCTGATGGTCCTCGACAATGCCCGCGACGCGCGGCAGGTCCGGTCGTTGCTGCCCGGTGCCGGCCCCAGCGACGTGATCGTCACCAGCCGCCGGCGCCTCCCCGAGCTGGACGCCGTCGCGGTCATCGATCTCGAACCGCTCCCCCGCGACGACGCGATCCGGCTGATCAGCTCCACCGCCCGGATCGGCCCCGACCAGGACGGCGTCGGCGCGCTCGCCGAGGCCTGTGCCCGGCTGCCGCTGGCGCTGCGGATCGCCGGTTCCCGGCTCGCCACCCGCCGCGAGTGGTCCGTCGCGGACCTGACCCGGCGGCTGGCCGACCACAACCGCCGGTTGAGCGAGCTGAGCGTCGGCGACTCCGGCGTCCTGACCAGTTTGGAACTCGGCTACAGCGACCTCGGCGCGGCAGCGCAGCGAGCCTTCCGGCTCTGCAGCCTGCACCCCGGCGACGACTTCAGCGCCGACAGCACAGCGATCCTGCTCGGGACGCCGACCGCCGATGCGGAGCACATCCTGGAGGACCTCCTCGAGGCGAACATGCTCATGCAGCTCACCAAGGACCGCTACCGCTTCCACGACCTGCTCGGCCTCTACGCCGGCCGCCTGTGCGCCGCGGACGCCGAGGCCCCGGACGCGCGGGCCAAGCTGCACACCTGGTACGCCGAAGCGGTCACGGCCGCGATCAGTCAGGCGTACCCACGCGTCGTCCGGCTCAGCAGCCACCCCGAGCCCGAGCGATTCTTCAGCACCGACACTGCGGCGCTGGCCTGGCTCGACGCCGAGTTGCCCGCGCTCCTGGCCGTCGTCCACGAGACTCCGGAGCTGTCCTGGCGGATCGTCGATCAGCTCCGCGGCTACTTCCTACTGAATCGGCATGCCGACGGCTGGCTCGCGGCAGCGCAGGCCGGGGCCGCCGCGACGGACGATCACACCGTCCAGGTCGCGATGCTGATCAACCGCGGGCAGGCCCTCGCGGAGGCGGGCCGGGACAGCGAGGCCCTCGCCGACTGCCTCGCCGCCCACGCGCTCGCCGTCGCAGTCGGTTGGATGGCGGCCGCGTCGTACGTCGCCCATCAGCTCGGCTGGTTCCAGCTCGAACGCGGCGTCCTGCCGGATGCGGAGCTGTGGATGCGCCGCGCGCTGGAGCTGGTCGAGGACCAGGACCACGTGCGGGCCATCATCCTGAACGGCCTGGGGATGTCGCGGCTCTACCAGGGTGAGCTCCAGGAGGCCGCGGACATGTTCACCGCGGCACTGGACATCGAGCCGCTGCTGCCCATCCGCGGCAATCTGGCCAGCGCCCTGCGGCAGCTGGGCGCCGTCGACGAAGCGGCCGAGCTGCTGGACGACGTACTGCGTGGCTACCAGGAGCGCGCCGACCGCCGCGGCGAGCTGTCCACCCTGGACGAGCAGGCGCGGCTGCGCAGCCAGCTCGGGGACGGCGACGCCGCGCTGGCCCTCGCGCTTCGCGCCCATGAACTCGCGAACGGATTGCGCGATCGCAAGGCGCAGGCGCAGACCGCGGGCGCCGTCGCGCAGGCCCATCTGACCCGCCAGGACTTCGCCGCGGCCGTCGAGTGGAGCAACGCCGGTCTCGCGATCGCGACCGGCGTCCATCCGTATCTCGAAGCGCAGGCGCTGCTCGTCCTGGCGGCCGCGCGGCACCGCGCCGACGAGCTGGGGCTCGCACTTGACGCGGCCGAACAGGCGGCGCGGATCGCCGCGCGCTGCGGCTTCGGGCTGCTCGCGCGGGCGGCCGCGGAGAGCCTCCGCGACAATCGGGAACGACGCGGTTTCGCTGATCGGGTCTCGCCCTATTAGGGTCTGCCGGGTGTCTATTCTCGATGTCGCCACATCAGACCACGAAGTACAGAACGTCGAAGACCGCCCCTGGCGCGAGGTGTCGGATGTCGGCGTCGCCGCCGCCCGGCTGGAGTGGGCCGGCGCGGCCCGCGAGATGCTGCTCGGAGCGGCCCGCAAGTACCAGGCGCTGGTGCAGCTGAAGGATCTCGCCGCCGGCGTCCAGGAGCTGACCCGCCTGCAGACCAGGCAGGCCACCCGGCTGTGGATCGGCGGTGTCCTCGCCGAGGTCTACGCCGAGAACCTGCGCCGCGGCGAGCCGATGCTGCCGGCCCTGTGCGTGAACCCCGACGAAAGCGTCTTCGACGGCTACGCCGTGATCGTCGGCGCCGCGACCGGTGACACCCCGGCCGACGCCGATGCCCACGCCTCCCACGAGCGCCTCGCCGCGCACCGCTACTTCGAGGCGGCCGGCCTGCCCGCCGACGGCGGCAGCGCGATGATCCCGCTGAAGCTCGGCGCCGCCCGCGCCCGGGCCCGCAAGGCCGCCATCGCCGAGCGCCCGATCAAGAAATGCCCGCTCTGCAACCTGCAGACCCCCGCCAACGGGATCTGCGACACCTGCGACTGACCCCGGAATCTCGGTAGCGGCCCGGCCGCGGAAGAGCGATGCTCTTCCCAGCCGGGTCGACGGGGGTGGGTTGTGGACGTGCCGCTACGGCGGAACCGGCCGTTCGCGTTCTTCTGGACGGCCCAGCTGCTGTCGAACGCCGGGACGCAGGTCAGCGAGCTCGCGATCCCGCTGATCGCGGTGCTCGCGCTGTCGGCCGGGCCGGCCGAGATGGGCGTGCTGACCGCCCTGGAGTCGCTGCCGAGTCTGGTGCTCGCGCTGTTCCTCGGCGTGTACGTCGACCGGATCCGCCGCGGGCGGCTGTTGATCTGGGCCAACATCGGGCAGGGCGCGCTGATCGCGACGGTCCCGATCGCGGCCGCCTTCGGCTGGCTGACGATGGGTCAGCTGTACGTCGTCACGTTCGCAGTGGGCTCGCTGGCGCTGGCGTACGGGCTCGCGCAGACGGCGTACGTACCGGTCCTCGTCACTGATCAGCGGCGGCTGACGGCGGCGAACAGCAGTATGGCTCTGACCGACTCGATCACCGCAGTCGCCGGGCCAGGGCTCGGCGGCGTGCTCGTTCAGTTGCTGACGGCACCTATCGCGATCGCCGTGGACGCCGCGTCGTTCTTCGTCGCCGCCGTCCTGCAAGCGCTCGGCCGCGGTCCCGACCCGCGACCGGTCCGGGAGCAGCACCACTTCGGCGTCGCGCTCCGGGCCGGCTTCACGGCCTTCCGCGCGCAGCCCGGCATCGTCGCGATCACCGCCGGCAAAGGCTGCGCGGACTTCTTCCACTGGGGCGCGCTCGCCCTCTTCGTCCTGTACGCCGTCCGCGAGCTCGGCCTGTCCCCCGCCGCGATCGGCGCCATCGCCGTGCTCGGCTCGCTCGGGCCGCTGCTGGCCGGCGTCCTGACCACGCCGGTCAGCCGCCGGTTCGGGACCGCCGGGCCCGCCGTTGTCGCCGCCGTCCTGTTCGGCGGCGGGCTGCTGACGCCGTTCGCCGCCGGGCCGGACCTGCTGTTGATCGCGATCATCGGGCTCGGCCAGTTCCTGCTGGGCCTCGGCGTCGTCTACCTGATCATCATTCGCGCGACACTGCTACAACGCACCGTCGAGCCGGCCCTGCTGGGCCGGGTCGGTGCGGTCATCCGGCTGGTCGAGTGGGGCACCGGGCCGGTCGGCGGGCTGTTCGGCGGCTTCCTCGGCGCGACCCTCGGGCTACGCCCCGCGCTGATCGTGCTCGGGATCGGCACGCTGGCCGCCGTCCCGTGGCTGATCGTCGCGGCGGCCCGGGGGCACCTCGACTAGCGCAGTGCGGTGGCGAACAGTGGGACGACTTTGTCGAGGGCGTAGCCGATCGAGAGGATCGAGTCGGTCGCGAAGGCGCTGCTGAGGGTCTTGTCGGTGAAGACGACGACGCGGCCGTCCTTGACCGAGGGGACCTTCTGGAAGAGCGGGTCGCCGGTGATCTTGGCCGCGTCGACGCCGATCGGGGCCATCACGGTCAGGTCGGCGTCCAGCAGGTCGAGTTTCTCCTGGGAGATCTTGATCGAGAAGCCGGAGGTGGCCAGCGCCTGGACCTTCGGGTTGTTCTTGAAGCCGAGCCGCTCGACGAAGTCGACCCGGCCGGTGCCGTTGACGTAGGCGCCGTACCCCTCGCTGGTCCGGGAGCCGAGCGTGATCGTCTTACCGGCGAAACCGGGGTTCTCGGCGACGGTCTTGGCGAACCGCTCCTTGGTCTCGGCGATCAGCTTGCGGCCCTGCTCGACCCGGCCGAGCGCGGCGGCGACTATCTCGGTCTGCTTCTCCCACGACAGCTTGTACGAGTCGCCGCCTTCCGGGACGCCGACCGTGGTCGCGATCGCCTTGAGCGTGTCGTACCGGGTCTGGTCACCGCTCGACTTGGTGTCGAGGATCAGGTCGGGTTTCAGCGCGGCGATCTGCTCGTACTCCGGCTCCAGCGTGCCGATCTTCTTCGGCGCCTGCTGATAGCGGCCGGTGGCCCACGGGCCGAGGCCGTCGCCGCCGAAGGCCAGCCAGTCACTCGCGCCGACCGGCTCGACGCCGAGCGCCAGCGCGGTCTCGGCGTCCCCCCAGCCGAGCGCGACGACCCGCTTGGGCTCAGCGGGGATGGTGATCTCGCCGAACTTGGTCTGCACCTTGGAGAAGGCGCCGCCGGCGGCGTCGTCCGAACCGCCGCCGGAACAGCCGGCAACCGCCAGCAGGACCACCGCTACCGCCGTACCGATCAGGCCGTGAGGCCGCAGAATGCGCATGCCTTGAGGTTAGCCTGCCCTAATTTCGGACCGGATCCGGCCCGGTGGCTGAGACGCGCTCCGGCCGCCGCGCGGAACGCGGATGATCGGGGAGGTAGCGATTCGTCACGACCAGGGAGCCCGCTGTGAGCACGCTGAACGAGTTCGAGGATGTCGCCCGGCTGGAGCAGGGGCTGGCGGTGGCGTCGACCCTCCGGGCCGATCACAGCATCCAGTCCTCGGTGGTGAACGTCGGCATCCTCGAGCACCCGATCGACGGCGACCCGGTGATCGCCTTCGTCACCTACGGGAAGGTGAAGCTGGCCAACCTGCGGGCGCGGCACCGGCTCAGCCTGACCGTGCGCTCCGGCTGGCGCTGGGTCACCGCCGAGGGCGACGCCGAGCTGATCGGCCCCGACGACCCGTACGCCGGGATCGGCGCCGAGCGCCTGCGCGTACTGCTGCGGGAGATCTTCACCGCCGCGGGCGGCAACCATGACGACTGGTCGGAGTACGACCGCGTCATGGCTGCCGACCGCCGGGCCGCCGTCCTCTTGCGGCCCCTTCGGACGTACGGCTCCTAGTAGCGCCCGAAAACCCACTGCGACGGCGCGGCGGGATCGTCCCCGCGCCAGAACCCGGCCCACAGGTCGCGGAACTCCGCCCGCGACAACTGCCCGTCGCCGTTCAGGTCGAGCTGCGGGAACACGTCCTCGATCCCGTCGCTGGACCCCTTCCACGCGTAGACGACCTGTTTGTGCTCCTCGAGCGCGATCCGGTCGTCGCCGTTCTGGTCGATCGCGTCGAACATCGCGTCCGCGGTCGCGTAGACGGCGTCGTCCATCCCCGGCAGCTGGTCGACCACGTTCATCAGCTCGTCCAGCGAGACCCGATCGGCACGCTCGGCCCCCGACAACGCCGCCACCGCCGACCACCAGCCCATCATCACCGCGCGCATCCGCTCGTACTCAGGACTCCCCGCCGCCCACCCGCGCAACCCGACCCAGCGCGCGGTCAGCGCCTCGAAGTCCCCCTCCTCCAAATAACCGTTGCCATCGGCATCCATCGCCGCGAACACCCCGGCAACCTTCCGGCGCTGAAAATCAGTAGCCACCAGCACTCCCTCCGCAGCCCGTCACCGCCTCGGACGATACGCCGCGAAACCCCCAACACGCCCGGTCATCAGCCCCCCAACTCCCCCACCACCCCGAAGAATTTCCGCCCCGGCCTACTTCTCCGGGAGGTTGAAGGTGAGGCCGGTGGCTTGTTCGGCGTGGGCCCAGAGGAGGGCGGACTGGGTGGGGTCGGTGGTTGGGGGTTTCAGGAGGGTGGGCGGGCCGAAGGTGAGGTATTTCGGGCCGTAGTACTGGCCGCCGGCAACGGAGGGGGCGGTGGCAGCGTGGAGGGCGGAGCGGGCGGCTCGGTGTTTGCCCTGGATGGGAAGGGCGGGCGCTCGGCGGGGCGGCGTGAACGCGTCGACGCTGAGGCCGGGGTGGGCTGCGACCGCGAGTATGTCGGCGCCGGCGGCGCGGAGGCGGCGGTCGAGTTCGGCGGTGAAGTGCAGGACGGCGTGCCGGGACTGGGCGTACGCCTTGGACTGGGAGTAGGAGCGTTCGGACTCGAGGTCGTCGGCGTCGAAGCGGATGAACTTCGTCATCAGGCTGCCAACGGCGACGACGCGGCTGCCAGGGGTGGCACGCAGGATCGGCAGCGCTTGCGCAGTCAGGGCGAAGTGGCCGAGATGATTGGTGCCGAAGGCAAGCTCGAAGCCTTGCCGGGTGGTCTCGCGCCGCTTGCCGGCGTTGACCCCCGCGTTGAGGATCAGGCCGTCGAGCCGCTCCAGCGCGGTGAGCCGGTTGGCCGCGGCGGCGGTCGAGTCGAGGTCGGCGAGGTCGAGCGGTACGACGTCGGCTACGGGACGACCGGTCGCCGTGTGGATCGCGGCCGCGGCTCGCCGTCCGCGATCGGCGTTGCGAGCGAGGAGGACGACGTCCGCGCCGGTCGCGGCGAGCTGCTCGGCGATGAAGTAGCCGATACCGGCATTGCCGCCGGTGACGGCGTAGACGCGGCTCACGCGAGGGCTCCGAGCAGGAGGGTCTGGAAGGTGTCGCGGACGGCGTCGGCGAACGGCACGTTGAGGACAGTGAGGTCGGCAGGCAGATCGACGTCGGCCAGGAGGATCTCCGTAGCGCGGGTCTGCGCCCAGAGCGCACCGGCGAGCAGAGTTCCGCGGCTGGCGAGGTTGGCGACGACCAGCTCGTCTTTCGCGGCCAACTCCGGGACAGCGCGAGCCAGGAGCACGGTCAACCGATTCAGGTCGGCCAGCGAGGTCTGCTTGAAGGCGATGGCGGTCTCGACGCTGATCTTGCGCTCCAGGACGAGCGCCTGAGCGCTGATCAGCTCACAGAACAGCGGCTGCCCCGTCAGACTCTGCGCGAATGCGTCCGCCGCCGCGGCCGCCCGCTTGCGCACCCCCGACCGCGGGTGCGGCGGCTTCAGCAGGACGTCGAGCTCGTCGAGCCAGCGAACGGTCTCGACGTGGACGAGCTCGAGCAGGATCGCCTCACGGGACTCGAAGTACCGCAGCACGTTGGACGTCGCCAGCCCGGCCCGGCGGCCGAGCGCGTTCAGCGAGATCTCCGCCAGCGGCAGCTCGCGCAGCATCTCGCGGGCCGCGTCGACGATCTCCGCCTGCCGGGCGGAGCGCTGCTCTTCGGTCCGGGCGCGCTGGAAAGTGCTCATGATCACTACTGTACCCGATAAGAGAACGCTACTCTGTTATTAACAGAACACCGTTCTCTTATTGGAGTCACCGATGAACGACCCGCACACCGAACAGATCACCTTCGACTCGGCCGGCAGCACCCTGACCGGCACCTTGTTCCACCCGGCCGGCGTCGACAGGCCCCGGCCGGCCGTCGTCGTGGCCGGAGCCTGGGCGACCGTGCGCGAGCAGATGGCCTCCGGCTACGCCCGGGAGCTGGCAGCCCGCGGCTTCATCGCGCTCGCCTTCGACTTCCACAGCTGGGGCGCGAGCAGCGGGCGGCCGCGCTCACTGGAGGATCCGTTCCGCAAGGCGGACGACATCGTTGCTGCAGCCACCTATCTGTCCACCCGGGACGACGTCGCCGCCGTCACCGGGCTCGGCGTCTGCGCAGGCGCCGCCTACTTGGCGACCGCCGCCACAAAGACCGATCTGATCGAATTCGTCGCACTCATCGCCCCGGCGCTACCGAGCCGCGCCACGACGATCAGCACCCTCGGCGGCCAGGCCGGTGCCGACGCGCTGCTCGCGGCGGCTCACCAGGCCGCGGACGAGTACCGGCGGACCGGGGTCGAGCAGTTGGTTCCCGCGGTCGACCAGACCACCGCCACCGGCTACTACGCCGACCCGACCCGCGGCCGGATCCCCGAATGGGACAACACCTTCAACCCGGCGTCCTGGACGAGCTGGCTGGACTACGACGCCCAAGCGGCCGCCGACGTCCTGAAGCAGCCGCTCCTCATCATGCACAGCGAGGCCGCCGCCAGCCCGGAAAGTGTGCACGAGTTCGCCGCCCGGGTCGCCCAGGTCGAGGAGATCTGGCTGGACGACGTAACCCAGTTCGACTTCTACGACCGGCCGGACGCCGTGCGGGCCGCCGTCGACGCAGCGGTGCGGCACTTCCGGCGTCCGGTCAGCTAACGGTCTTCGACGTGCAGTAGAGGGCGTCCAGGGCTTGCATGTACTTGTCGCGGACGATGGCTCGTTTGAGTTTGAGGGTTGGGGTCAGCTCGCCTGAGACGCTGTCCCAGAGCGTCGGGAGGAGGGCCCAGCGTTTGACCTGTTCGACGCGGGAGAGGCGCTCGTTGCCGGCCTGGACGGCTCGGTCGATCTCGGCGCGGACGGCGGCGTCCGTTACGGCCTCCGACGGACTGGCGGCCGTGATGCCGCGGGCGGCGCACCAGCGTTGCCAGTCGGAGTCCAGGGTGATCAGGGCAACGAGGTAGGGCCGGTTGTCGCCGTGCACGTAGACCGCGCCGATCAGCTCGGACGCCGACGACAGCGCTTGCTCGACATTCGCGGCGGAGATGTTCTTGCCGGCGGCATTGATGATCAGCTCCTTCTTCCGGCCGACGATCGACACGTTGCCGTCGGCATCGAAACGAGCGAGATCGCCGGTGTGCAGCCAGCCGTTGGCGAAGGTGCCGGCGGTCGCCTCCGGGCGGTTCAGGTAGCCGGGTGAGATGATCCGGCCGCGGGCCAGCAGCTCACCGTCGTCCGCCAGCCGCAACTCGACGCCCGGCAGGGCCGGGCCGACCGTTCCGAGCCGGGGCGATCGGAGCGAGTTCAGGGTCAGGACGGCGGAGGTCTCGGTCATCCCGTACGCCTCGACGATCGTGATGCCGAGGCCCCGGAAGAAGACCAGCACGTCGGGCGCGATCGGCGCCGCGCCGCTGACCGCGACGACGAGCTCGTCCAGCCCCATCGCCGTCCGCACCCGCCGGTACACGAGCCGCTCGAAGAGCGCATGCTGGATCCGCGTCCCCGGCCCGGCCTTCGCGATGCCGAACCGGTCGCTGCCGACTCGCCGGGCCACCGCGAGCGCCTGACCGATCAGCGCACGGCGCCAGCGCACCGGCTCGCCGGTCGCGCGCTCGGTCACGGCGCCGAGCAGCTTCTCCCACACCCGAGGCACCGCGAGGAAGACGTGCGGGCGGATCAGTGGCAGCTCGGTGGCCAGCGTCCGCAGATCGCGGACATAGGTGACGGTCGAGATCAGCGCGCAGCCGAGGTAGTGGGTGATGATTCGCTCTGCCATGTGGGCCAGCGGTAGGTAGGAGATCTGCCGCCGCCCCGGCGCGGGCAGCTCGCCCAGGTCCGCGGCGACCCGGGCCAGGACGCCGTCCAGGACGGTCCGGATCCCGGCGTGGGTGACGATCGTGCCTTTCGGCGGTCCCGTCGTCCCTGAGGTGTAGACGATCGTGGCCGCGTCGTCCGGCGTCACCTGCTCGGCCGCTTGGTACACCTCGCCGATCCGCTCCGGCAGCGAGCCCAGCGCGGCCGCCGTCAGCACTTCGAAGGACAGGACGCCGGACGGCGCGGGGCCCGACCCGACGACGATGATCGCCCGCAACTCCGGCAGCCGGTCCCGGATCGCCAGCCACGCCGGCAGGAACTCGGCGTCCACGATGCACACCCGGCAGGCCGAATCCCCTGCCACATAAGCGAGTTGATCGGGGGCGAGGGTGTTGTAGTACGACGTCGGCGTCGCTCCGGCGAGCATCGCGCCGACGTCCGCGAGGACGTGCTCGGCCCGGTTCACCAGCTGCAGGCCGACCACGTCACCGGCCGCGACTCCGAGGTCGAGGAGGACCAGCGCGATCGCCGCCGCGTGCTGCTCGTACTCGGCCCAGGTGAGCCGCCGCTCACCGTCGACGATCGCCAGGACGTCGCCGTACTCGGCCGCGTTCCGGCGGATCAGACTCAGGACGGTGCCCCCGGCGACAGCGCTGCGCGGCATCCGTACCTCCACTGGGAACGGGAACGGTAATCTGGATTACCGAATATAAGGACGGCGGTAGGCTGTGGCAATGGCTCGTGCGGCAGGAGATCCGGAGCGCAGCTACGCGGGTGTACCGCTGGCCCGGCGCCGCGCCGAGCGGCGCGACCGGCTGCTGGCCGCCGGGGTCGAGCTCTTCACCTCGGTCGGCTACCAGCAGACCAAGATCACCGAGCTGTGCGCGGCGGCCGGGATGTCGAACCGCGGCTTCTACCAGGAGTTCGACAGCAAGGAAGAGCTGCTACTGGCGCTGCACGCGCGGACGAACCAGCTCGCGTACGACCACGTCAGCCAGGCGCTGACCGCGCTGGACGTCGTCGACGTCCGCGCGCGGATCGGCCGACTGGTCGACGTGTTCATGGCCGCGGTGATGTCCGACCCGCGGCTCCCCCGACTGAACTACGTCGAGGCCGTCGGGGTCAGCCCGGCGCTGGAGCGCCAGCACGAGGAGTGGGTCGGCCGCTGGAGCGCGCTGATCGAGCAGGAGGCCGACCGGGCCGCCGCGATCGGCACGGCGCCGCGGCGCGACTTCCACCTGACCGCGATCGCGCTGGTCGGTGCGCTCACCGGCCTGCTCCGCGAATGGCAGGCGCACGCCGCGCACTACCCGCCCACGGAGATCGCCGCCGAGGCCAAGGCGGTCATCCTGGCGGCGATCACCCGCTAGCTCTGGTCGCGCTCGGCCGAATGGCCGCGCAGCGAGCCGGCGTGCGCCTTCGCATCCGGGTCCCGGCTGGTCTTGACCAGGCTCGCGACGATCACGACGGCCAGGATGCCGATGATCACGCCGAGGCTGACCGGGGTGGAGACCTCGGGCACGCTCGGGTGGATGTCGACGTGCGCCCAGTGCAGGATCAGCTTGACGCCGATGAAGGCGAGGATGATCGCCAGCCCGGCCGACAGGTAGACGAGCCGGTCCAGCAGGCCCTTGACCAGGAAGAACAGCGCCCGCAGGCCGAGCAGCGCGAACGCGTTCGCGGTGAACACGATGTACGGCTCCTCGGTGACGCCGAAGACGGCCGGGATCGAGTCCAGCGCGAACAGCAGGTCGACCCCGCCGATCGCGACCAGCACGACGAACAGCGGCGTGACGAACCGGCGCCCGTCGATCCGGGTGATCAGCTTGCCCCCGGCGTACTCCTCGGTCACCGGCAGCACCCGCCGCGCGGTCTTGACGATCACGTTGTTCTCGACGTCCGGATCCTCGTTGCGATGCCGGAACAGCTGGACGGCGGTGTAGAGCAGCAGCAACCCGAAGAGCAGGAACATGAACGAGAACAGCGACAGCAGCGTCGCCCCGACCGCGATGAAGATCGCCCGCATCACCAGCGCCAGCACGATCCCGAACGTCAGCACCTTGTGCTGATGCTCCTCCGGCACTGCGAACGTCGTCATGATGATCACGAACACGAACAGGTTGTCGACCGACAGGCTCTTCTCCACCACGTACCCGGCGAAGTACTCCGCCCCGTACGACCCGCCGTACGCACTCATGAACCAGATGCCGAAGGCAACCGCCACCAGCACGTAGAACACCGACCAGGCCGCCGCCTCCCGGAACCCCACCCGATGCGGCCGCACCGCCGCACTCACCAGATCCACCGCCAGCAGCACCACAATCAGCCCGATGGTCAGAACCCACGTCAGCCCACTGATCTCGAACATGCCGCCAGCCTAGCGGGCCGTCCACGACAGCAGCCGGTCATCGCGCCGGTTTCTGTCGGCGGCGTCGCCTACGGTCGCGGGTATGCGCAGACTCACACTGATGATCGCCTTCGTCCTGGCCGTGGCGGCGGTTCCGTCGACGGCGTGGGGCGGCGGCCGCCCGACGGCTTTCTACAATCACGCGTACGGCGTGCTGGACAAGGCGACCGCGGACGCGATCGAGCACTCGACGTACCTGCGGCGGTTCGCGAACTTCGAGGTCCGGACGACGACGGGCGGCGGCCAGACCTGGAAAGGCCGCTATCTGAACGGCCGGGAGACCTACGTCGAGCTGTTCGCGGCCGGCGACCTTCCCGGTCAGGACGCCGAAGAAGGGTCCGCCGGGCTGGCCATCGGCCCCGATCGCCAGGGCGGTAACGCGGAGATCCTGCAGCGGTTGCGGCAGGCCGCGTACGAGCCGATCGTGTTCGAGCAGACACGCGACTTCGGTGACGGCGTACCGGTGCCGTGGTACGGGGCGATCTTCATGACATCGGCCTACGACGCGTTCGGCACCTGGACGATGGAGTACGAGCCCTCGTACTTCGAGGACCCGCGCAGCGCGAAGGAGCCGGCGACGTACCCGGGTGAGATCAGCCGTGAGCGGTACCTGGCCGACAAGTACCGCGAGCATCTGATGCGGGACGTGACCGGCATCCGGATCGGGGTGACCGCTCGCGATCTGGCCGCGACGCTGCCGCTGCTGCGGGCCGGCGGGTTCGCCGTCCGGGAGGTGGCCGGCGGAGTCGTTGCCCACAGCGACTTCACCACCGTCCGGCTGGACCGGGTCGAGCGCGCCCAGGCCGGGCTGAAACAGCTGCGGTTCCGGCTGAACCGGGCGACACCGCAGCACGCCGAGCAGATCGGGAACTCGACGCTGACTGTGGGGCCGGGAGCGCACGCGGAATGGAATTTCCGGTAGCGGAACGAGCGTTTGCATCAGGCAACTAAATCAAACGCTCCGTACACGGGCAATTACGGTGAGCTATTGCCAATGCCGGATCGCACATGTTTGCATTCCCCCAGTAATCGTTCCTGAGGGATATTTCCTTAAAGGGGGGAATCCGATGCTACGACTGTCTTTGCCTGCCCGCCTCCTCGCTTGCCTGTTGATGCTGGCGACCTTCCTCACCGTTGCGCAGACCGCCGCGGACGCCGCTGTTCCGGACCGTAAGGGCTGGGTGTTGTGGAACCAGACCGCCGGTGCGGTGGTGCCGACCGGTACGTGGCCGGCGCCGAGTACCGTGACGCCGGTCGCGTTCGGCCGGTACCAGGTCAAGCTGGTCGGTCAGGGCGCGCCCGGCGGCGTCGTCCACGTGACCGCGATCAACAACTCGCCGCACTGGTGCCAGGCGGAGAACTGGTTCCAGTCCGGGGCCGACGAGATCGTGAACATCCGCTGTTACCGGGCCGGTGGCGCGCTGGATGTGTCGAGTTTCGCGGCGTTCTTCGTCCGCGCGTCCGGCGGACCGGCGCCCGGCCCGTACGGGTACGTCGACTCCCAGCCGAACGGCGCGCTGGTCAGCCAGTACAACTCGACCGGCGCCGCGAACACGTCGACCCCGCTCGGCGTCGGCCAGTACCAGGTCAAGTTCCCCGGGCTCGTGGCCGGCGGCACCCTGGACGGCAGCCTGCAGGCCACCGCGGTGAACCCGCAGCAGGGCGCGCGGTGCAAGATCCGTAACTGGGTCTCCAGCGGCGCCGGCCAGACCGTCAACGTGCTCTGCTGGGACGCCGCCGGCGCCTTGCTGAACACGCGCTTCACGCTGACCTACCAGTACAAGGTCTCGCTGTACGGCGCCGCGTTCGCACCGAACAACTACGGCTACTTCCTCAACCAGCCGCCGGCCGGACCGCCGTCGACCAACCTGAACTCGCAGCTGGGCCTCGGCGCGAACACGATCATGGCGTCCGGTCCCGGCCTGTCGCTGGTCACCTTCCCGCAGATCGCCGTCACGCCGAACACCGTTCAGGTGACGGCCTACGGATCGAACTCGCACTTCTGCGGGCTGAGCACGTTCTGGACCAACGCCAGCCCGGATCTCTACGTGCGCAACGTCAACTGCTTCACCAACGCCGGAGCCGCGGTCAACACCGGCTTCACCGTCAGCGCGAACTCGATCGCCTGAGTCCACCGGTAGGGTTCGCGCTCCCCAGTGCGCGGGCCCTACCGGTCAATCCCGGTGTCCCGGACGGCGGACGCCGCGGATTGCGGCCGAACGGTCGGAACGGCGGTCGCCCGCTGCGCCTGCGGGGACGTCGGGTTCAGCCCGGCCCGGAAGGCATGTGACAGCTCCTGGCCATCGGCCGACCGGTCCGCCGATTCGGTTGCCTTGAGCACCATCGCCAGATTCGCGACCAGCCGCGGATCCGGCTGCGGGCTCTCGAGTACCTTCAGCAAGGCGGTCTGCGTCTCGGCCCGCATCTCGTTCCTGGTCTCCGGACCGACCAGCTGCAGCCAGGTCGGCAGCGACATCGTCTCCTTCGTCAGGTTGAGCTCGGTGCTCTGCCAGGGCTGGGACGCCGACGCGGCCAGCGTCACCGGCGCCATACATTCCGGCAGGCTGTGCTCACCGCTGACGACCATGTCGGCGACCGTGAACGCCATCAGCTCCGACGCCTCGTCCTGCGAGAGCTTGTCCTCGTGCATCAGCATCGTCGCCGCGGTCATGTACAGCGTCGCGCTGCTCGACCGGCCGCCGACGAAGCGCTCCGGCAGCGCGTTCGACACGTCATGGAACCAATTGGGGTTCTCGACGTCGACCGTGCCCGGCACCGGCAACTCGGGCCGGTACTTCGCAGGTCTGGGGTGATCCGCCTCGAAGAACAACGCATCCCCGCCGAGTCGCCGATAAGCCGGGACGGCGATCTCCCAGCCGGTCGCCTCGACGTTCAGCGGAGTCCGCGTCGGGCCGAGCGTGCGGGCGTAGCCGTGTTCGGGATCCTCGACGTTGCGGAAGCGCGACCGGATCTGCTCGAACATCGCATCGTCGGTCGGGTAGCGGCCGCCCCGGTTGCGCGCCTCCGGCGTACCGGCGCCGGGCACGTGCAGGCCGACGCCCTCGTTCAGCCTGGTCCGCCCTTGGTGGTAGCCGGCCGTCTCGAAGGAGCCGGTCCACGCGGTCAGCTGCTCCCGCCGGGAGCCGCTGTCGACCGTCAGGACGCCGTCCGCCTCGCGCCGCAACTCGACCGTCGACCCGACCGCGAGCCCACGGTTGCCGACCGGCCCGCCCACGACCGAACCGCGGATCGAGCCGTTCCCGGCGACCGCGTCGATCCGTAGCCGCAGCTCCTCGCCGTCCGCCTGCACCCGGACAACGCCGCCGGTCCATCGCTCGGCCGGCGCCGTCGCATCGAAGGTCCCGACGTGCCGGGAGATCGCGCCGTCCGGGCGGATCGCGTACATCGTGTCGCGCTGATAGGTGAACCCGAGCAACTGCTGCGGATCATCGGCCGGCACCTGCTCCCGAGCCGCGCCGAGCGCGGTCAGCTCCTCGCGGTTCCGGCCGGTCACCTGGTACCCCTGGCTCTCCTGCAGGAACCACACCTCTTCGGTCCGCGGATCCTCCGGGGCGAACGCGTCCATCTCCTGCTGGAAAGCCTCCCAGCCGGGCCGCTTCGGCGCGTTCCCCGCCGCACGGCTGGCCAGCTCGGCGCGCCAGCCGCGTTTCGCCGCCTGCAAGTACGCCGCGGCGGTGGTGATCTCGACCTCTTCGTCGGTCCGCGGATCGACGCCGTACTTCAGCTCCGCGCTGCGGGTCAGCGCCGCCAGCCGCTCCTCCGGGGTGCGGAACCGGTCGAGGATCGCAGCGACGGACGCGTCGGCGGACTCCGGCATCGGCTACGCCTCGGCGATCGCCCGGCGGACCTCGGCCTCGACGAAGTCCCAGGCGTAGTTGGCCGCGATCTGGTCGTCGTAGTACTCGGTCAGCGCCTCTTCGGTCAGCCTGCGCACCAGCTCCGCGCCGGTGAGCGGGCCGAGGTCGGCCCGGCCCAGCTTGGCGGCCGTGCTTGCGCGGATGGCGTCGTACCGCTCCCGGTCGTTGGCGTACTGCGGCATGGCGCGAGTGTAGAGACTCAGAGGTTCCAAACGCATATGAAAAGCCGGATACGCGCCTGCAACGCGCACCCTTCTTGACTTGTGCCATGGAACTGACCATCTACGGCTGCGGGCCCGACGAGGCCGAGCTGTTCCGCGACCTCGCGCCCCGGTACGGCGTCCGGCCGGCGATCACCGCCGCATCGGTCGACGAGGCAACGGCCGAGCTGGCCGCCGGCAATCGCTGCGTCAGCGTCGGCCACCAGACGCCGATCTCGAACCGGGCGCTGCGCGCGCTCGGCCAGGCGGGCGTCGCCTACATCTCGACCCGGAGTATCGGCTACGACCACATCGATCTGCGGTACGCCGAGAGCGTCGGACTCACGGTCGAGAACGTCGCCTACTCACCGGACAGCGTCGCCGACTACACGGTGATGCTGATGCTGATGGCGATCCGGGACGGCAAGTCCGTCATCCGCCGGACCGATGTCCACGACTACCGGCTGCCCGGCGTCCGCGGCCGGGAGCTGCGCGATCTGGTCGTCGGCGTGATCGGCACCGGCCGGATCGGCGCCGCCGTCCTGGATCGGTTGCGCGGTTTCGGCTGCCGAACGCTCGCCTACGACCGGGAGGCCAGGACGTCGGCGGACTACGTGTCACTCGACGAGCTGCTCCGGCTGAGCGACGTCGTCACGCTGCACACGCCGCTCACCGCGGAGACCCACCACCTGCTGGACGGCGGCCGGATCGCGCGGATGCGCCCCGGCGCGGTGGTGGTGAACACCGGCCGCGGCGCGCTGATCGACACCGAAGCCCTGCTCGCCGCACTCGACAGCGGCGCGCTCGGCGGCGCGGCGCTGGACGTCGTCGAGGGCGAGGAAGGCGTCTTCTACGCCGATCGGCGCGACCGGCCGATCGAGAACGCCGCGCTGCTACGGCTGCAGGAGCTGCCGAACGTGATCGTCAGCCCGCACATCGCCTATTACACCGGCCGGGCCCTGATCGACACCGTCGAGAACTCGGTCGTGAACTGCCTGAAATTCGAACGCAGGAAACTGGAGTGGATATGAAGATCGGCATTCTGTTCGGCGGTTGCTCCGAGGAGCATCCCATCTCGGTGAAATCCGCGCAGGAGATCGCGAAACACCTGGATCCGGCCAAGTACGAGCCCTACTACATCGGTATCACCAAGGACGGCGAGTGGAGGCTCTGTGGTTATCCGAGTACCAACTGGGAGCAGGAGAACCATCAGCCGGCCGTCCTGTCGCCGAGCCGAGGCCTACCAGGGCTGATCATCCTTGCCGACGGCAAGTACGAGACCGTCGAGCTGGACGTCGTCCTGCCGGTACTGCACGGCAAACTAGGTGAGGACGGCGCGATCCAGGGTCTGCTCGAGCTCGCCGGCCTGCCCTACGTGGGCTGCGGCGTCGCGAGCTCCGCGCTCTGCATGGACAAGACGCTCGCCTATCTGGTGGTCCGGAACGCGGGCATCGCGACGCCGCTGTTCTGGATCGACACCGTCCGCGAGCCGGTCGATCCCGCCGTCCTCCCCTACCCGGTGTTCGTGAAGCCGGCCGGGTCAGGCTCGTCGTTCGGGGTCAGCAAGGTCGAGTCCCGCGCCGAGCTGGCCGCGGCGATCACGGCGGCCCGTGCGTACGACGCGAAGGTCCTGATCGAGGAGGCCGTTGCCGGGCGTGAGATCGGCTGCGCGATCCTCGGGGACGACGAGTTGTTCGCCGGCGAGCCGGATCACATCGCGCTGACGCACGGGTTCTTCAAGATCCATCAGGAGAGTTCGCCGGAGAGCGGGTCCGACAACTCGACGCCGATCGTGCCCGCGGACATCCCGGCCGCGGCTCGCACGCTCGTCCAGGAGACCGCGAAAACCATCTACCGCGCACTCGGCTGCCGCGGTCTGGCGCGGGTCGACCTGTTCCTCACCGAGGACGGCAGCGTCGTGCTGAACGAGGTGAACACCTTCCCGGGGATGACGTCGTACAGCCGCTACCCGCGGATGATGGACGCCGCCGGCGTCACTCGCGCCGAGCTGATCGACCGCCTGGTCGCCACCGCCCGGCCCGGGGAGCGCCGATGAACGACGACTTCGTCTTCGTCGACCAACTCGTCCCCGGGATCCGGTGGGACGCGAAGTACGCGACCTGGGACAACTTCACCGGGCGGCCGGTCGACGGCTACCTGGCGAACCGCATCGTCGGTACGACGGCGCTGTGCTCGGCTCTGGAACAAGCCCGCCGCAAGGCCGCCGCGCTCGGCTTCGGCCTGCTGCTGTGGGACGGGTACCGCCCGCAGCGGGCGGTCGACAACTTCCTGCGCTGGTCCGAGCAGCCCGAGGACGGCCGGACGAAACCGCGGCACTACCCGAACATCCGCCGGACGGAGATGTTCGAGAAGGGCTATGTGTCGGCGAAGTCCGGTCACAGCCGCGGCAGTACGGTCGATCTGACTCTCTACCACCTGGACACCGGCGAGCGGGCCGCGATGGGCGGCGACCACGACCTGATGGACTCGATCTCGCACCACGGCGCTCCGGGCATCAGCCCGCTCGCGACCCGGAACCGGCAGCACCTCTGCTCGATCATGGTGGCTGCCGGGTTCCGCCGGTACGACGCCGAGTGGTGGCACTACACGCTCGCCGATGAGCCCTATCCGAACCGCTACTTCGACTTCCCGATCACCTGACAGGAGTGAGTGTGCAGATCCGGCCCGTAGTTCCCGGCGATGCCGAAGCGGTCAACGAACTGCTCGGTCAGCTGGGCTACTTGCAGCACGATGTGGACAGTACCGCGGCCCGGATTCGCTTCTGGGCCGACGATCCGGCCAGTGCGGCGTACGTGGCCGATGCCGGCGGCAACCTTATCGGGGTCGTCGCAGTCCACATCTGCCCGTACTTCGAGCGACCAGGTTTCTGGGGCCGACTGGTCGCCCTGGTCGTGGCCACGGAGGCGCGCGGCCAGGGCGTCGGTAGCGCGCTGGTCGCGGCGGCGGAGTCATTCGCGGCCGGGCGCGGTTGCGATCGGATGGAGGTGAGCAGCTCGGATCACCGCCGCGCGGCGCACGCGTTCTATGTCGCCCATGGGTACGTCGATCAGGCCGGCAGCTCGTCGCGATTCCGGCGGGACCTCAGCGGGCTCGGGGCAGGCGGACAGTGACGTGCAAGCCGCCGTCGAAGTCGGGGGTGATCGTGAGGGTGCCGCGGTGCGCCGCGGTGATGCTCTTGACGATCGCCAGGCCCAGCCCGACGCCGGCATGATCGGTGCGGACCCGCTGAGTACCTCGCTGGAACGGCTCGGTCAGCGTCGCGGCCAGCTCGGGCGGCAGCTGCTCGCCGGTGTTCTGCACGACCAGAGTCACCGACTCGGCATCGACGGCGGTGAACACCTGCACGCTGCCGCCGGTCGGCAGGTTGTGCACGATCGCGTTGTGGACGAGGTTCATGGTGAGCTGCAGCAGCAGCGCCCGCGAGCCCGTCGTCCAGGCTGCCTCGCCAAGCGCCTCGAGCGTCACACCGCGCTTCTCGGCGAGCGGCAGCAGCGTCTCGGTCGCGTCCTCGGCGAGCAGCGACAGGTCGACGTCCTCGAGGCTGAGGCGATGCTGGTCGGTGCGGCCGAGGAGGAGCAGCGCCTCGGTCAGGTCGATCGCCCGGGCGTTCACCGCGTGCAGCCGGTCGACGAGGTCGTCGGCCGACCGGCTCGGGTCCTTGCGGGCGACGTCCAGCATGGCCTGGGTGATGGCCAGCGGCGTCCGTAGCTCGTGGGAGGCGTTGGCCGCGAACCGACGCTGCTCGGCGACATGCGCCTCGATCCGCTCCAGCATGCTGTCGAAGGAATCGGCGAGCTCGCGGAACTCGTCGTGCCGATCGCGCAGCTCGATGCGGTGCGAGAGCGAGCCGGTAGCGGCCAGCCGGGTCGCCTTCGTGATCAGCGCGAGCGGGGCGAGCATCCAGCCGGCCAGGAACCAGCCGACCACGAGCCCGAAGATCAGCAGGCCGAACAAGGTCAGCGCCGCGGCCGGGGCGAATCTGCGCAGCAGACCTTCGTAGTACGGGTACTTGACGGTGATCACGACGCCGTCCTGCGGGGTGACCTTCAGCGCCAGCGCGATCGCCGCGAGGACCAGCGTGCCCGCCACCATCACCAGGCCCGCATAACTGAAGGTCAGTCGGAGCCTCGCGCTCAACCCCGATGAGTTATCCATCCGCGTCGCCGGAATCGATCCGGTAGCCGAAACCCGGCACGGTCGTGATCAGCCACGGCTCGCCGAGCCGCTTGCGCAGCGACGACACCGTGATCCGGACGGCGTTCGTGAACGGGTCGGCATTCTCGTCCCAGGCGCGAGCCAGCAGCTCCTCGGCGCTGATCACGCCGCCTTCGGCCGCGACCAGCACCTCCAGGACGGCGAACTGTTTACGCGTCAGCCCGACGTACCGGCCGTCGCGGTAGACCTCACGGCGGAACGGATCCAGCCGCAGGCCGGCGATCTCCCGGACCGGCGGCCGGTTGTGCGCGCGCCGCCGGTCCAGCGCGCGCAGCCGCAGGACGAGCTCCTGCATCGCGAACGGCTTGGTCAGGTAGTCGTCGGCGCCCAGCTCGAACCCGGACGCCTTGTCGTCCAGCCGGTCCGCCGCGGTCAGCATCAGGATCGGCATCCCGCTGCCCGAGGCAACGATCCGCTCGGCGATCTCGTCCCCCGACGGCCCCGGGATGTCCCGATCCAGGACGGCGATGTCGTACGAGTTGATACTCAGCAGCTCCAGTGCGGTGTCGCCGTCCCCCGCCACATCCGCCGCGATCGCCTCCAGCCGCAACCCGTCCCGAATCGCCGTCGCCAGCTCCGGCTCGTCCTCCACGATCAGCACCCGCATACCCCGATGCTACGAGCCGCCACATATCACCGGCGTATGCGCGGACGGGCTGGGCGGGGATCAGGAGCCGTAGATCTCGTACTCGGAGAGTTGGGCGGCGGGCCAGCCGGTGTTGGCAGTGAAGGTGAGGCGAAGCCACCGCGTGTTGGCGGTGGTGGGCAGGGTGATGGTGGTGTCGGGAGCGAAGGTTCGGGCGGCGGGGGCGGCCAGGCGGGTGTAGGTGGAGTTGTTGGTGCTGCCGAGCACCTCGATGGTTTGGGCGCGGCTGCCCCAGTTGGCGGGGAGTTTCAGCACCAGGCGCTTGACGTTCTGGTTGCTGCCCAGGTCGACGGTCAGGGACTGCGGCCAGGCGTTGTTGGCGCTTTCCCAGTAGCTGGCCGCATTCGCGTCGACGGTGTTGCCGGGGACGTAGTTCTGGTTGGTGCTGGTCGCCGTGACCGGGCGGCCGGCCGCGAGGTTACCGCCGGGCGTCGGCGTACCGTTCCCCGGCTCGACCCAGCCGCAGCCGCTCCAGGTCGAGTCCCAGCCGCTCGTGCCCGGACCGCGGGTGAGGTTCAGCGTGCCGCTCGGGTAGCCGCAGTTGTAGACGCCGGCCCGGCCGATGCCGGTGGCAACGACATTGCTGACGGACGCTGACCCGGTCGTCTCGGCCTGGAACGCGAACGTCCCCGCGCCCTCGATCGTCCCGCCGTCCACGGTCACGTTCTGCACCGCGCGGCCGGCGCCGCCGCCGTCCACGAACTGGTACGCCGACCACGGGCTGGCCACCAGCCGGTTGTTCAGCAACCGGACCTGGGCGTTGATCGGGCTGTCGTAGGCGTCGACGCGAATCGCGCCGTGCGGGTGGTTCTGGCCCCAGTTCGGGTTCATCGCGCCGGTCCGGATCAGCGTGTTTCCGGAGACGGTGATGGTGCCCGCGAGCGGGAAGAACGGCGAGCCGAACGACTGGTTGGAGATCGCGATCCCGCCGCCGAGCGCGTTCGTGTCGGAGATCAGGTTGTCCCGCACGGTCATGTCGGTGCCGCCGTAGATCGCGATGCCGTTGGCCAGGTTCGGCTGGACGATCGTGTTGTTCGCGAACGTGCTGCTCCGGTTCGCCGCGTGCAGCGACCAGGCCGCGAGCGCGTCGTCGCCCTGGTTACGCAGGAAGTTGTTCCGGACCTGCACGTTGGACGCCGTCCCGTTCAGGTTCAGCCCGTCGGCGGTCATGTCGTAGAACCGGTTGTTCTCGACGATCAGGTTGTCGTTGTTCCCGGTCAGCCACAGACCGACCTTGAGGTGCTGCAGCCACAGACCGGAGACGACCGAGTTCGGGCCGAGGCTGCCGTTGACGAAGTTGTCCGGCGACTGGTCGTTGCGCTCGGTCACCTCGCCGATCACGGCGAAGTCGTGCAGCCGGACGTTGCCGCCGCCGTTCGGGCGGTCGATCAGGTGATGACTGAGCAGCGTCGAGTGCCAGCGCCCGGCGCCGCGGATCGTGACGCCGTCCGGGTTGATCGTGCCGCCGACGCGGAAGCGGCCGGCCGGGATCCACACGGTTCCACCAGAACCGCGGGCGCTGTCGATGGCGCTCTGGATCGCGCCGGTGGCGTCGTTGTTGCCGTTCGGGTCGGCGCCGCGGTCGGTGATCGAGATCGAGCCGCCCGGCTGACCGGCGGGACCGGCCACGTTCTCGAACTCGACGTCGTCGACGGTGTACGGGCCGGCGGTGTTCTCGCCGTCCACCTGCAGTTTGATCTTGGCGCCGGCGGAGACGGTCTGGCCGAGCAGCAGCCGCGCGTGGTCGTAGAGCTTGTGCGTTCGGGAGCCGGCGATCCAGCCGGTGTCGACGTAGCTGTACTTCGCCGTCACGGCCAGGGGCTGCGCGAGTTTCTGGCCGTTCACGTAGACCGCGAGGGTGCCGGTCCGGCCGTCCGGGATCGAGTAGGCGACATTGATCGCGTTGGTCGGGCCTGGCGCGGTGAACTCGACGTACTGACCGCTGGAGAGGGTGACGGCCTGGCGGTTCGAGGCCTCGGCAGCGAGCGTGCCCTGGGCGTAGCTGGGGCCGATCTTGCTGCCGTTGGTGGCGGCGTTCTCGGCTTCCAGGATCGTGAACGGCAGGGCGGCGCCGGCGGCTTGGATCGCGGCCGGAGCGGCGTGGACCGGTGCGGCTGGGAGTCCGGCGGCGGCGATCGCGATGGCCGCGACTACGGCCCAGCGGACGGGATAGGGGCGTGCGTGCATGAGCGGAACCTTCCTGGGGGCGGAGGAGGTGGGCACACCTTAAGGAAGGAGCTAAGTCGACGCAATAGTTCAACTCATTGATGCAATTTTTCTACATTCGATGAGTGGGGCGTGCTGACCAGGGACTTCCCCGGGTGCGAGGGCCGGGTGCGACGACCAGGCTCGAGGGGACAACGGACAGCTTCGGAGAGGAAATTCGGTGCGCTCATCGACTGGGGAGTTCGGGCCAACGCGACGTCGGGTGTTGCAGGGAGGGGTCGCGGCGGGGCTCGCCGGGGCCGGGTTGACGGCGGTGGAGCGGAGTACGGCGTCCGCCGTACCGGCCGGGGGCGGATCGAGCATCCGGCCGTTCCGGGTCGAGATCCCGCACCAGCGGTTGGCTGACCTGCGCCGGCGGGTGCGGGCGGTGAGCTGGCCGACGGGTGAGCTGGTCGCCGATCGGTCGCAGGGGGTTCAGCTCGCGACGACGAAGGCGTTGGCGAGGTACTGGACGACGAAGTACGACTGGCGGCGGTTCGAGGCGAAGCTGCGCAAGTTCCCGCAGTACCTGACCGAGATCGACGGGGTCGACGTCCACTTCGTGCATGTCCGGTCGCCGCATCGGGACGCGCTGCCGCTGATCATGACGCACGGCTGGCCGGGCTCGTTCGTGGAGCTGCTCGAGACCGTCGGGCCGCTGACCAACCCGACGGCGTACGGCGGTCGCGCGGCGGATGCGTTCCACCTGGTGCTGCCGTCGATCCCCGGGTACGGCTTCTCCGCGCAGCCGACCGAGCTCGGTTGGGATCCGGGCCGGACCGCACGGGCCTGGCACCAGCTGATGCGCCGCCTCGGGTACGACCGGTACGTCGCCCAGGGCGGTGACGTCGGCTCCGCGGTCACCGACAACCTCGCGCGGCAGGCTCCGGACGGGTTGCTCGGCGTCCACCTGAACCTGCTCGGCGCGGCGCTCGCGCCCGGCGGTCAGCCGACCGACACCGCGGAGGAACGCGCCGCGGCCGCGGCCGTGGCCGAATTCAATGCCACCGGCAACGGCTACCGGATCGAGCAGACCACGCGCCCGCAGACCATCGGCTACGCACTCCTCGACTCCCCCGTCGCCCTCGCCGCCTGGATGCTCGACCACGACACCGACAGCTACTACAAGATCTCCCGGGCCTTCGTCGGCAACCACCCGGCCGGCAACCTGACCCGCGACCACATCCTCGACAACATCACCCTCTACTGGCTCACCGGCACCGGCGCCTCCTCGGCCCGCATCTACTGGGAAAGCGCCCGAGCCCGCGCCACCAACCCACCTCCTCCCCCGGCCGGCGTCCCCGTCGCCTTCAGCGCCTTCCCCGGCGAGATCTTCCAGGCCCCCCGCAGCTGGGTCCGCAACGTCTACCCGACCCTCACCTACTACAACCAACCCACCCGCGGCGGCCACTTCGCCGCCTGGGAAGAACCAGCCCTCTTCACCAACGAACTAAGAGCCGCCTTCCACCCCCTCCGCTGATTTCCTGCACTTCTACGACCGCAACTCGGTCTTCGACTTCGACTGATCGCGCCCGCGCGATACCCGCGGCGGGCCCGCACATGCGCTTTTGCGCAAGATCTCAGCCGCGTTTCAGGGGTATCTAGCAATTGTTATTCAAGTCCTCAGGTATTGCTGCGTGAGAACGCTCTCGCTAGCGTCCCGAATTGTCATCGAGCGATTCGAACCGATACTTCGGGAGATGAGGGAAATGACCGTGAGGGTATTAGGTGCGGCCGCCGTGCTGGGGCTGGCCGGGGTGGTGTCGCCGGCCCAGGCGGCGCCGCCGGGCGGCGAGCATTGCGTGCAGGACCTCAAGAGTGGGACGACGACGTGTTTCGCGACGTTCACCGCGGCGATCGGCGCGGCGTCCCACGGAAAGGTCACCGGAGCGCCGGCGGCGGTACCGGACCAGGCCGGGCGAGCGGCGCTCGCGAAGGATATCCGGGCCGCCGGCGAGGTAATTCAGGGCACATTCTTCGACAATCGCGATTTCGGCGGCGCCAGCTGGACGGTGGTCGGCGCCGGGCTGTGTGACGGCTCGGACGGCGTGATCAATTATCAGACGAACACGATCGAGGGCTGGGAGAACCGGATCAGCTCGGTCCAGCCGTGGGCGAACTGCAAGATCTGGCTCTACCCCGAGCCGGAGCTGAACGGCGACCGGGACGGCCCGTTCACGCAGAACACCGCGTGGGTGGGATCGATGATGGACGACCGGACCAAGTCGGTCGGGTTCAGCTGACCAGTGAGGAGCACCGCCATGCCGAAACGTCTCGCAATCCTCGCCGGCGCCGCGGTCCTCGCGGCCGGCACCCTGACCGCCGCGCCGGCCTTCGCCGACGGCCCGACCGGGCGCGAACTGCTCGACAAGTGCAACAACGGCACCGATACGTGCGTCTTCCATCCGTCGGGCGCGCCGGAGCGCTTCCGCGGCGACGTCCACCAGGTCGGCGACACCTACTACAACTGCACCGGGACGCCGCAGCGCAGCACGATCAAATGGTCGGAGACGACCGGGGAGTCGAACAGCTTCGGCGTCTCACTCTCGGCCGAGTACGGGTTCTCCGAGGTGTTCAAGGTGTCGATCGAGACGTCGTACTCGCACACCTGGGAGACCTCGAGCACCTTCGGCCAGGACAGCAACGTCGACGTCCCGGCCGGTGAGAAGGGCTGGATCGAGCGCAGCACCGAGATGGAGAAGGTACACGGGAAGTACGAGATGCACTTCCCGGACAAGTACTACGACCACTACATCTGGTACCAGGAGTTCGACGCGACGGGGCCCGTGAAGGACGCCGCCGGTCAGATCACCGCGAAGACAGCGGCGATGTCCGCCGATGAGAAGGCGCAACACTGCGGCTGACGCCGAGGCCGAAGGGCAGTTCGAACAGCGCCTTCGGCAGGTAGCGGTAGAGCACCAGGCACAGCCAGGTCAGGAACGCCGTCAGCACGACGGGCTCGGCGACCGACACGATCCACTGGGTCGCCGGGCCCGCTGCCGACAGCGGCTTGATCAGCGCGAGGTGGATCAGGGCGAGCAGCGGCATGTGCAGCACGTAGATGGGTAGCGTGCGGCGTCCGATACTCGCCAGCCCGTTGCTCAGCCACTCGGCGCGGGTCAGCAGACCGGCCGCGGTGACCCCGAGGACGATCGCGACGCCGCTCACGACCGGCCACAACCCGAACCAGGTCTTGGCGTCGAAGAGCTCGACCACGGCGAGCAGCCCGGCGTACGGAATGCCCAGCAGGACGAGCCCGCGCCAGCTGGCACGCGCCGCCAGCTCCTCGATCAGCGTCTTGCCGTAGAGGCCGACCAGGAAGAAGACCAGGTTCTGGTAGACGCCGCCACGGTTACCCGGGACGTCGAGCAGCCCGGCCGAAGCCGTTGCGGACAAGGCGAAGGCGGCCCCCAGCACCGCCCACACCGGCACCCGGCGGACAGCCTTGGCGATGACGAAGTAGATCGCGAGCGCGTAGAGGTACCAGAGGTTGGACGGCGTGATCGTCAACTGAGCCAGGAACTTCAGCAGTCCGTCGGCCCGCTCGGTCCCGAAGTCCGGCACGAAAGCCAGGACGACGGTGTGAACAGTCAGCCACAACGCATACAGATAAAAGAACTTCGCCACCTTAGTCCGGGCCAGCACCGGCCACGGCCGCTGCACCGCCCGAACCGCGAAGAACCCGGACACCGCGAAGAACAACGGCATCCGCAGCGGCAGCAGCTGCTCCCCCAGCGCTCCCCACAACCCCTGCACCGGGCTCTTGATCTGCCAGTCGATCTGCAGATAGTGCTTCATCAGCACATGCCACAGCACCACCAGCAAAATACACACGCCCTTGGCAACATCCGCCCACGCGATCCGGCTCCGCTCCCCAGCAGCTGTGGTCCCGTGCACCTCATGCGCCTTTCCTCGTCCGGCCGGCATCCGCCACCCACGAACTTAGAAAAACCAAGCGCCACTTCCATCAACCCCAAGCCGGAGCCGATGTCATACCAAGGTCTTAGACCACCCGCCGACCGTAGCCGCTGGGGATGACGGGCGAACGGGAACCGGATCAGGGATCCCCGGTCAGCAGGGTTTGAGCGAGCTGATCGTGTCGTTCATCGTCGCGGTCAGATTACCCTTCCCCCCGATCCCGAACCCGCCGCGGTCCCCGGTGTACTTGTAGCCGTCCCACACGCAGTAGGTCGACTCACTGCGGTTCCAGATCGTCGTGATCCGGTTGTCGAAGACGTACCCGTTGATCGCCCGCCGCAGGTCGTTCGAACCGGTGTTGAAGTAGGCGAACTTGCCGGTCGCGTTCCAGTCCGTCCACACGCAGAACGAGCCGTCCGGACACTGCTCGTACGCCGCCTGCGCCGGCGCAGCCACCACCGTCGTACCGGCCAGCACCACCGCCGCAACCGCCGCCTGCGCCACCCGCCGCCTCAACACGTCGACCCGTTCCTGAGCTCGTACGAGCTCGCCCGGTCGTTCCAGTATCCGGTGAGGTTGCCTCGCGTACGCGGTGGGATCCGGAACGCTCCCCCGCCCTGACCATTGTTCTCGTACAGGCAGTACCAGACATTGGTGGTGTTCCAGTACGCCGACGCCCGGTTGTTGATCCAGCCCAGATCGCCCTTGCCATCGCTGGAGTACCACAGCTGTCCGTTGCCGTTGATGTCCACGAACAGACACAGGCCCATCGGCTTGTTCGCGCAGTCCTCCCACGTACTGGCCGAGGCCGCCTGAGTACTCGTCACTCCGGCGGTCAGCAAGGTGCCCGCGGCAACTACGGCCGCGAGCCTGCTCCTTTGTCGCATCATCGTTCTCCATGGTCAATGGCCGCCCCCGAGACAGGACAACCGATCGACGATCAGGACACTCGACTCCACTTTCAATCTGGTTACAAACGGGGTGGCCGGGGTGCTGGGGCCACCCCGCCCACGTTTGGGGGGTGGTTAGGGGCAGGTGCCGTTGACGGGGGTGGAGAGGCCGGTCCACATGAAGGCGTCGGAGACCCAGGTGCCGTCGCTGAGGCGGTTCCAGAGGTTGGTGGCGCCCCAGCGGCCGGTGTGGGAGGTGCCGGTCTTGGAGCAGGAGATGTTGACGGTGGTGGCGTCGGCGATGGAGCCGGCCAGGGCGTAGTTGGTGCCGGGGCCGGTGCGCTTATTGACGGTGCCGCCGCCGAAGGAGTCGATGATGCCCTGGGTGAATCCGAGGACGCCGTAGTTGTGGAGCTGCTGGCCCGGGCTGCGGACGGTGCTGCCGTGCAAGGCGGTGCCGTTGTACGCCGAAGCCGCGTTCTGGAAGACCCAGCCGCCGACGTTGTGGCCGGCGATGCCGACGTACGCGCTGTTCTGGCGGAGTGCGAAGTGCACGTGCGCACCAAGCGCCGAACCGCCGCAGGACACGTCGGTGCCGATGTTGCCGAGGAACGCGCCCTCGCCGACCGAGAGCCCGTTGGCCGCGATGTTGCCGGACAGGTGGTAGTAGTCGGTCGCGTAGCCGCGGTCGTGGATCACGCGGATCCAGCCCTTGCCGTTACCGCACATCGTGTACGCCGTACCGCCGCGGGCCGCGAGCACCTGACCGTTGCCGCCGGCCAGGTCGAGCGAGCTGTACGGCGTATCGGAGCCCGCCCAGCCGTGTGAGCCGCCCGGCATGCTCCAGGACGCACCGACCGCGTACGGGAGCCGCATGCCGGTTCGGTAGTCGCCGCCGGCCGCCTGCGGCGCGAACGCCGACTGACCGAACAGCTGCTTCTCCTTGGCCGAGACCACCGGCGAAGCCGCAGTCAGGTCTCTGAAGGCTTGCTCACCCTCCAGCCCGACCTGCCACTTGCCGTTGACCAGCCGAGCCGCAAAGAGCCAGCCCTCGGGGTGTGTGTCGTCGCCCTTGGCGACCGTGGCCACCGTCGTACCGAACACGGTGCCGGTTCCGGCGCCGCGGGTCACGTTGACCTGGACTCCGGTCGTGGCGGCCGTCTTGGACTGCACGGCGCCGACCTTCGCGGTGACGGCCTGCGTCAGGTCCGGCTGCGGAGCCTTGGCGGCAGTCGCTGGGACGGCGATCGCGGCGGCGAGAGCGCCGGAGAACAGCACCGCTCCCCAGCGCAGCTGCGAGTTGAACGTCATAACGGGTCCTCCTGATGGGACGGAACAGGATCGGTGGCGAAAAGCTATCCGCCGACTACGCAGAGTCGGTTATCTTGTGGGCGGATAGCCGTCCAGAGACTGTCCACTGGGGGCGAGGTGAGGCGATGGACAGCTCAGCTCTGGCAGCGCTCGGCGCTGCGATGCTGCGCTACCGCATGGCCCGCGGGCTCTCGCTCCGGCAGCTCGCCGCCCGCCTCGGCATGCAGGGGCACGGCGGCCTGTCCGACTACGAGAAGGGACGCCGGCTCGCCCCCGCCGACCTGATCGAACGCTACGAACAACAGCTGAACATCACGGACGGCGAGCTGCGCGCACTCCACGCCGCAGCGCTTGCCGAGCGCGCGACGAACCACTCCGAGCCTCCAACCGACGCTGCGCCCACGGCCACCATTGCTGAGCTGCCTGCCGTACCGGCCGACTTCCAAGGCCGCAGCGCAGAGCTGGCAGCCGTAATGGGCGCAGCTGCGGACTGCCTGGCCGGGCAGGGTCCGGTGACGGTCGTGGTGACCGGACAGCCTGGTGCCGGCAAGACGACGCTGGCAGTGCACGCTGCACAGCAGGCGTTTCGGCTCGGGCTGCGTGATGCGCAGTTCTTCGTCGAGTTGGGCGCAGCCGAGCCAGATGCAGTGCTCAGGCGACTGCTGCGGGCGCTCGGCGTACCGGATGCGCAGCTGCCACCAGAGGTCGACGAGGCGGCCGCGATGTTCCGGTCCCGGATGGCCGGACGACGCTGCGTCCTGGTGCTCGACAACGCGCGGGACGAGGCGCAGGTCCGGGCGTTGCTGCCTGGCCCAGGGCCAGTACTGGTCGTGGTGACCAGTCGGCAGCGGCTGACCGGCCTGGCTGGTGCCAGACGAGTCGGCCTCGCCGAGCTGACGATGGACGACGCCCAGGCCTTGCTGACCGACATCGTCGGTCCCGAGCGCGCAGCGGCGGAGCCGGAGTCGGTTGCCGAGGTGGTGGCCGCCTGCGCGCGGCTGCCGCTCGCAGTCCGGATCGCCGGCAACCGGCTCGCCGCCTGGCCGGAGTGGTCGATCGCGCATCTCGCGGAGCTGCTGCGGGACGAGCAGAACCGGTTGGGCCGGCTGACCGCTGGCGACCTCGCCGTCCGCAGCGCATTCGCCCTCTCGTACCGCGAGGTGCCACCGATCGCGGGCCGCCTGTTCCGGCGGTTGGCGCTCGCGCCCGGTGCGGACTTCGACGTACAGGTAGCCAGTGCGCTGCTCGGTGAGCCGGCCGAGGCTGCGCTGGAGGTCCTGGCTGGTGCGAGTCTGATCGGTCTGGCCGCGACGCCGGGCCGGTACCGGATGCATGACCTGCTGCAGCTGTACGCGTGCGAGCTATTGCAGGACGACGCCCAGCGCGACAAAGCCGAGAGGGCCTTGTTCACTTGGCTTTTCGAGCAGTCCCGCCGGGCGGCGGCCGTGCTGGCGCCGGAGTCCGCGGCGTTCCCCGGTGGCCGCGCTGCGGCGGTCGCGTGGCTCGATGCGGAAGCCAGCTCGCTGCTAGGCGCCGTACGCCGGACGCGGGAGCGGACCGACGGCGAGTACGACGACCTGCTTGGCGACCTCACGCAGCTGATCCCCTGGTACTACGACCTGCGCTGCCGCTGGTCCGACATGGTTGAAGTGGCTGACCACGCGCGGGTCGTCGCAGACCGGCTGGGCGACCTTGCTGCACGCGCCTTCGCCTACAGCATGCTCGGCCTCGGCCAGCTCGGCCAGCATCGCTACCGCGCCGCCCTGGCCTCCTGCCAGCTGGGCCTGGCCGACGCGCGCGCTGCCCACCTCGCGGCGGAGGAGGCCGAGCTGTTCGGCCGGATGGGCCTGGCGTACGAAGGGCTCGGCCAGTACGCCGAAGCCGAAGCCCGGCACGCAGACCACGCCGAGCAGTGCCGCGTGCTCGGCGACCGGCTCGGCGAGGCAGCCGCGATCGGACGCCGTTCGCACGCCCTGCAGCTGCTCGGGCGGCACACCGAGGCCGCAGCGTGTCTGAAGCTCGCACTGAAGATGCGGGCCGGCCTCGGCGACGAACGCGGCGTGGCCATGGCCGAATACCGCTTCAGTGCCCTACGCAACAACCAGGGCCAGCACGAAGAGGCCGTTCTGCGCAGCAACCGCGCGCTGGCCGTCTTCCAGGCCCACGACGACCAATGGGGTACGGCGGTCGCCCACTACGAGCTGGGCCGGGCCCTGGCCGGACTCGGGCGCCTCCGCGAGGCGGCATCGGCGTACCGCACCGCAGTCCGCGGCCTGGAGCAGGTCGGCGAGTGGCAGCGCCTCGCCGAAGCCACCGCCGCCCTCACCGACGTCAACTCACGGTAGGCGGTACGTGCGCAACGTCCAGTCCGCCAGCGACGCGAAGGTCCGGATGCGAGCGTTGTAAGCCATCGGACGGAAGCCAGGCACGAACCCGACCCGCGCCCCCTCCTCCACATCCCACAGCTCCAGCCCCTCGTCCCCCGCGACCGCGAGCTTCCCGTCGACACCCCACATCCGCCCCTTCGGCCCGAACACCGTCCCGATCCGCCCGCGGGTGCGGGCGTCGTACAGCTGGACGCCGTCCACGATCGCCTCGTCGGTGTTGCCGACGCCCTGGAGAACGAACGTGGTGCCGTCGAGCCAGGCGATCGGCAGGCCGTGGACGTCGGGCCGGGTGACGAGCCACGGGGTGTGCTCGGTGGTGTAGACATCGCCGCCGCGCCAGGCCGCCACGTCGTGGAGTCTCGGTTCGCCCTGCCAGCCGAAGTTCATGGCGTCGTCCGCGATCCATTCGCCGGTCGGGCTCACGGACAGGCGGCCGTGGTGGTCGTACCGGTAATGCTCAGACGGCTTGGCGACGACGCGTGGGGTCAGCAGTGTGCCCGTCGCGGCGTCCAGCAGATCGAGCCGGTTCCAAGCGGTTCCGGCGACCAGCGTGCCGTCCGGTAGGAACGCGCACGGAAAGGCCGATGCGAAGGTGCGCTCATCGCCGCGGTCGAGGTGGACCGTGATGCGGCCGGTGGTGAGATCGACGACCCGGCCGTAGCGGCCGTGGTCCCAGACGACCGCCGCGAAGCGGCCGTCCGCGGAGGTGTACAGCGCGGGACCTTCGGTCTGAGGACGCGTGGAGCCTTCCTCTTTGGGCAGCTTCAGCTTGCAGGCCTTGCCATCGAGCGGCAGGAGGTATTTGCCGGTGTAGGCAATCCAGCTGTCGCCGAGCGGTGCCAGACAGCGGTCGTTCGCCAGGCCGAAGTGCGCCGGCTGCTCCTGCAGCGTCCCGCCGAGCGGCCGATCCCGGTGCAGGTGCTCCGGCTGCCCGACATTCACCCACACCAGCTCGTCGTCGACCCGCTCGGCACACCCCTCGCAGATGGTCGCGAGCTGCGACCACGGATCCGCCAGCTCGAAGCACTCGTTGCAGACCACCTCGTACTCGCCACCGCGGCCGGTGTACCTGCGGGCGGCGTCCAACTCGTTCTCGACGGTCAGGTGCAAACAGGATCGGAAGCGGCCTTCGAGGGCGGCGTGACCACAGGCGAGGAGCTCCATCCGGTGACGATAGGCGGCGCGGCGACGGCCACTGGACCGGAATTGTGGCCGGGTGATCCGCTAGGTTGCGGGGGTGTTCGGGCTGACGGTCGCTGAGGTGTTCAAGGCGTTCATGGGGATCCAGGGCGGCCTCGCGGTGATGATCGGCTGGCTGTGGTTCCTCGGCTGGGTGCTGATCAAGCTCGTCGGCCCGCTGGTCGACAAGGACAAGGCGCAGCTGAAACGCGACCAGGCCGGCGCCGAGCGGTACGGCTGGCAGCGGGGCGTCGACTCCGACGCGATGCTCGGCTCGGCCGCGGCCGCCTCGTTCCGGCACAACGGCCGCCTGCGCCGGATGCTCGTCGGGCAGTACGCGGGCCGGCCGGTCCGGATGGCGGAGTACACCTACTCCAGCGGCGGGAAGATCCCGACCAAGGTCGTCAATCACGTGGTCGCGGTCGAGCTTCCGGTCGCGCTGCCCGATCTGGTCGTCGGCGATCGGGGGCAGTTCGAGCTGCCGCTCGCGCGGTTCGAGAGCGAGAGCGAGGCGTTCAACCGCGCGTTCGACGTGTACAGCGCGGACCACCGCTACTCGTCGGCCGTACTGCATCCGCTGATGATGGAGTTCCTGCTCGCCAACCCCGGACTGCGGTTCCGGATCTTCGGGCCGCTGATCGTCGTCGCGGCGCCGACTCCCTGGACCGTCCCGGGCACGCTCGCCGTACTGCCCGTGCTCCAAGGGATCGCCGAGCGGATTCCGCCGTTCGTCCTGCAGGACTTCGGGCGGCCTAGGGTTTCGGGCTGAGGATCTCGGCCAGCCGGGCCGTGTCCGCGAGATAGCGCTCGTACGGGAACCCGGCCTCGGCGAGCGCGACCCGCAGCCGCTCGTACAGCGGCCGGCCGGTGTCGTGGAAGGCGCTCCGCCCGGCCTCGGTCAGCGCGACCAGCCGGCGGCGCGCGTGGTCGGGATCGGTGCGGACCTGGACCAGCCCGGCCGCCTCCAGCGGTTTCAGCGCCCGGCTGATCGCCGGATCGGAGACCGACAGCGCCTGCGCGAGCCGGTGCTGCGTCGCGGGCTGGATCTCCTCCAGCGTGCCCAGCAACCGCATCTGGCTGTAGGTCAGGCCGCCCGGATCGTCGGCCGCCCGGCGCGAGGCCTCCCCCAGCAAGAACACCACGCGGTGCAGCAAATCCGGCAACCCGTCATCCATGGGGTGAGCCTACCTCATTCTTGACTAGTTAATATTAACCATGCAAGATTAAAGTCATGAGCACAACGACATACCTCCTGCAGACCTCGGTCCCGATGATCTGGCTGCTGCTGGCAGTCGCCGGCGCGCTGATCCGGACCCGGCACGTGACCGATCCGGCCGAGCGGCTGGAGATCTGGCAGCGCTGGTGGGCCGGCGCGGCCCTCGGCGGCGGCAGCCTGTGGATGACGATCTCGTTCTTCACGATTCCCGGCGTGATGGCCGAAGCGATCGGCTTCCGCCAGACGCCGTTCGAGTTCGAGATCGGCTGCGCCAACCTCTGCCTGACGATCCTCGCCTTCCGCGCCGCGTCGGCGAAGTCCTCGGCCCGGGAGCGGATGACCGTCGGCCTCGGCGCCGGGATGTTCCTGTGGGGCGCCGACCTCGGCCACCTGTTCCAGTTCTTCTTCCGCAGCGACCACGCGCCCGGTAACACCGGCGGCGTGCTGCTCTACGACCTGTTGATCCCAGCCGTGATGATCGCGCTCGCGGCCGCCGCGCAGCGGCAGACCACGGACGCCGGCACGTCGTACTTTCGGCCGGTGGCGGACCAGCCGCGCGGGTGATGTGCGCGGACGAGCCGATCGGAAGAGTGGGTGCCGACCACATCGACCTCGTCCGAAGGAAAGTCAGATGCGGAAAACCTTGTCCTTGGGGATCGCCCTCGCCACGTTGGCCACGGCAACGATTCCCGGTACATCGCAGGCCGAACCGCCGCCCCGCAAGGACAATCTCGACTGGGGTGCGTGCCCGGCGGACGCCGTCTCGCCGGGCGTGCCCGTCCCACCCGGACTGCAGTGCACGACACTCGACGTCCCCCTCGACTACCGTCAGCCCGGCGGGCGGACGATCGAGATCGCGATCTCCCGGCTGCCGAGCAAGAAACCCGAGCAGCGCCGCGGCATCCTGCTCACCAACCCCGGCGGGCCCAGCTCCGGGCTCGGCTACCCGGCGACCCTGGTGGCGGCCAAGCTGCCGCAGAACGTCCGGGACGCGTACGACGTGATCGGGTTCGATCCGCGCGGGATCGGGCACAGTACGCCGGTGAGCTGCGACCTGACCGCGGAACAACAGCGCTACGGCAACATTCCGCCGTACGCGCGCTCGGCCACCGACGTCACCAAGCGCGCCGGTGAGGTCAAGCAGATCGCCGCGCAGTGCGCGTCGTCCAAGACCGCGGACATCATGCGGCACATCTCGACCGCCAACACCGCGCGGGACATGGATCGGATCCGGGCCGCGCTGGGCGAGCCGAAGGCGTCGTACCTCGGCGCCTCGTGGGGCACCCATCTCGGCGCGCTGTTCGCCACGCTCTTCCCCGAACGCAGCGACCGCGTCGTCCTGGACAGCAACCTGGGCGCCGGCGGCTGGGACTACCCGAGCGAACGCCTGTGGGGCCAAGGCGTCGAGGACCGCTTCCCGGACTTCGCGGCGTACGCAGCCGCCAACCACCGCGAGTACGGTCTGGGCCGGACGCCGGCGCAGATCAAGGCGAAGTACTTCGAGCTCGCCGCGAAGCTGGACAAGAAGCCGGTCGACGAGCTCGACGGCACGATCTTCCGGCTGCTGCTGTTCGCCTACTCCTACGGGCCCACCCAGCTGGCGCCGCTGGCCCAGCTGTGGAAAGCGGTCGACACGGATCAGCCGCTGCCGCCGATCGAGGCGACCGACGCCGTCGCGAAGGCCGACGGCGCGGACAACCTGATCTCCGGTCGCTATGCCATGATCTGCAACGACTCCCGGTGGCCTACGAGTGTCAAGACCTATCAGCAGAAGGTGGCAGTGGACAGGATCCGGTACCCGTTGTTCGGCGCGGCCGCGGCCAACATCCAGCCGTGCGCGTTCTGGGCCGACCCGACCGAGCCCGCCGTCCGCATCACCGACCGCGGACCGTCGAATGTGCTGATGGTGCAGAACGAGCGCGACCCGGCCACCCCGCTGGCCGGCGCCAAGGCGCTGCGGAAGGCGTTCGGCGACCGGGCCGTCATGGTCACCGCCGATCAGGGCGGCCACGGCACCTACCTGTTCGGCCGCAACCAGTGCGCGAACTACCCGGTCACGACGTTCCTGCTGACCGGTGAGCGCCCGGCGCACGACTACGCCTGCTCGGCAGCGGCGGCGCCGCAGTGACCCGTGTCACCTATCGCGGCCTACTGATCCTCGAGATCGTGCTCCTCGCCGGTTTGTCCGGCGAGGAGCTGGTCCGGCGGATCATCCTGGACGCACCGCAGCCCGGCGAGGTGTTCTACTTCGCGTCGGGCTGCGTCATCGCGGTCCTCGCCCTGCTGCGCCGCCGCTACCCCGAGCGGCTCACCCAACTGGCGGCGGCCGCGGTCTCGGTCTCTCTGGCCTCCAGTGCGCTCGGCTTCCTGCTTCAGCTGGAGGCTCCGTTCGGCGGTGACACCGAGGCGCTCGCGCTGTTCCTGCTCGTCGGAGCCTGTTGCCATCGGCTCCTCCCCCGTTCCGCGGCCGCGCTCGCCGTCCTCGGCGGGCTGGCCGTGACGGCGGCGCCCAAGCTCCGGTACGGCGATCAGGAGCCCGCGCTCACGATCGCGATCATCTGGGCCCTGCTGTGGGGCTGCGCCGTCGCGGTCGGGCTGATCCTGCGGGACAGCGTCGCTCGCCGCGAGGCAGCGCTGGCAGCGGCCCGTAACCGCGAGCGGCTCGCCCTCGCCCGTGAGCTGCACGATCTGGTCGCCCACCACATCACCGGCGTCGTCGTCCGTGCGCAGGCGGCTCAGGTCGTCGGCAGTGACCAGGAGATGCTCGGCGAGATCGAGAAGGCCGGGGCCGAGGCGCTGGCCGCCGTCCGGAGTCTCGTCACCGTACTGCGCAGTCCGGACCAGGCGCCGCCGACCGCCGGCGGGCTTACCGAAGCGGTCGAGACTGTTGTCGACGGCAATGACTTGGTGACCGTGCGGATGGCGCCCGAGCTCGCCGGGCTCCCCATCGCAGCCGTCACGGTGTCGACCGTGCACCGCGTGCTGCTGGAGTCGCTGACCAATGTCCGGCGGCACGCCCCTGACGCCCGGCGCATCACGGTCGACCTCCAGGCGGACGGCGGATACCTGCGAGTCGTGATCCGCAACGACGGCGTACGCCCGGCACGCGGGCGGCGGATGGCCGGCGGCTACGGCCTGATCGGGATGCGGGAGCGGATCGACGCGTTGGGCGGCCGGCTGGTCGCAGGCGAGGACGGCGACCGCGGCTGGCGAGTGCTTGCCGAGCTGCCGCTACCGGAGGAGGGGTCGTGACACTGCGGGTGCTGCTGGCCGACGACCAGGCGCTGGTCCGGACGGGGTTCCGGCTGATCCTGGAGCGCGAGCCCGATATCGAGGTGGCCGGCGAGGCCGCGGACGGGCGCGCCGCGATCGACCTCGCCCGCCGGCTGCGGCCCGACGTGACGTTGATGGACATCCGGATGCCGCTCGTCGACGGCCTCGAGGCGACCCGGGCGCTGGCCGGGCCGGAGGTTCGCGATCCGCTGCGGGTGCTGGTCGTGACGACGTTCGACCTGGACGAGCTCGTGCACGAGGCGCTCCGGTCGGGCGCCTGCGGGTTCCTGCTCAAGGACGCCGGGCCGCGGCTGCTCGTCGAGGCCGTCCAGGCCGCGGCGAACGGCGAGTCGCTCGTGTCGCCGTCCATCACGACCCGGCTGCTCGCGCAGTTCGCGCAACCGGACGCTAAGGTCCGGCGCGCGCAGCCCGCGCTGACCGACCGGGAGCTCGAAGTGGTCCGGGCCGTCGCCCGCGGCCGGACGAACGCGGAGATCACCCAGGAGCTGATGATCTCGCTGTCGACCGTGAAATCGCACCTGACCTCGATCCAGCGCAAGATCGTCGCCCGGAACCGGACCGAGATCGCCGTCTGGGCCTGGGAGTCCGGCCTGGTCCGCCGCTAACTCAGCTTCGCGAGCAGTTCGTCCAGGTCGGCCACCCGCGGGTTGCCGGTCGACAGCAGGAGCTGGCGGGCCTCGCGCCAGGCCTCCGCGGCCGGCTCGCGGTCACCGGCGGCCAGGTGCGCGCGGCCGAGGACGGTCAGCGCGTTCGCGCGGCCTTGTTTACCGTCGAGGAACGCGAACAGCTCCAGCGCCTGCCGGCAGTAGTCGCGGGCCTGTTCGTGATCGCCGAGACACAGGTACGCCTCGGCGATATTGGACAGCGCCAGCGGCTCCATCGGCGCGTTGCGGTGGTTGCGGAAGTGCGCGACCGCCAGCTCGCCGTACCGGATCGCCTCGTGAAAGTTGCCCAGGGCACCTTGTGCCGCGCTGAGGTTGAGCGCGGTGGTGAAGATCGCGGAGTCCTCTTCGGGCGCCGCGGCCTCGGCCGCCAGCGCCTTCTCGTGCAACTCGACCGCCAGCCGGAAATCGCCTTGCCCGGCGGCGACCAGGCCGAGGTTGGTCAGGATGGTCGCCTGCCGGGAGCTGTCGCCGATCCGCAGCGCGATGTCCAGCGCGGCCTCGTAGCAGCGCCGCCCCTCGTCGAGCCGGGACGAGTCCAGATACATGAACCCTTCGACGTTGGTGGCGAACATCAGCGCCCGCTCGGAGCCCGTGCGCTCCGCGGCCCGGCGGCCGAGCACCGCCGCCGTCCGCCAGTCGTCGAGGTTCAGCCGGGTGGCGAAGTACGAGTTGAGCGCCCAGGCCAGCTGCCACGCGTGCTCGTAGAACTCCTGGTCGAAGGCGCGCTGCAGCAGGTCGATCAGCGCTGCACACTCGGCCTCACACCAGTCCAGCGCCTGGGGCGCGTCAGCGAACCGCAGCGGGACGACGTCCGCCGCGGGCGCGGTCACGACCGGGCTGGCCGTTCCGCGCGGGCGGATCGCCTGGTGCGCGCAGGCCGCGGTCGCGAGATACCAGTCCAGCAGGGCGAGCGTTGTCGCACGGACGTCGGCCGCGCTGCCCTCCTCGGCGGCCAGCTCCGCGGCATACAGGCGGAGCAGGTCGTGCAGTTTGAAGCGACCCGGCTGCGGTTCTTCGAGCAGGTGATGGGCGACCAGCCGATCGAGCGACCGGCGGACCGCGCGCGGCGTCCCGGCGGTCAGGACGGCGGCAGCCGGCAACCCGATCGTGCCGGACGGATGGAGGCCGAGCAGCCGGAACGTGCGGGCGTCCTCGGCCGAGAGCGTGTGGTACGACCAGGAGAACGCCGCGCGCAGATCGGCCGCGGGGTCGTCGGCGTCGCCGAGGTGATCGAGCCGTTGGTGTTCGTCCGACAGCTCGGCCGCGAGCGTCGCGAGATCGCCGGGGAACCGGGACGCGCGCTCCCCCGCGATCCGCAGCGCGAGCGGGATCCGGCCGCACAACTCGGCCAGCCGGGCGACGGCGTCCGGATCGTCCGCGGCCCGGCTGCGACCGACCGCGCCGGTGAGGACGCCGCCGGCCGCGTCGGGCGGCAGCGGTCGCAGGGTGATCCGGTGCGCGCCGTCGTGCACAGCCAGGCCGCGCAGCTGGTTCCGGCTTGTCACCAGCAGCAGGCAGTCGGCCGCGGGCAGCAGCGGCCGGATCTGCTCCGCGTTCCGGGCGTTGTCGAGCACGATCAGCAGCCGCTGACCGGCCAGCCTCGACCGCAGCATCGCCGACCGTTCGCCGGCGTCCGCCGGAATCTGCTTCGGCGGGACGCCGAGGGCCCGCAACACGAACTGCAAGGCGGTGGCCGAGTCGATCGGCTCACCCGAGGAGTACCCGCGCAGGTCGAGGAAGATCTGGCCGTCCTGGTAGTGCTCGCTGACCCGATGCGCGACGTGCAGCGCGAAAGTCGTCTTCCCGATGCCGGCCGAACCGTCGATCGCGATCACCAGCGGCGCCGCGGCCGAGCTGTGCGCCGCGACCAGCCCGGCCACCTGATCGAGCTCGGCCGCACGACCGGCGACGTCCACCGGATCCGGTGGCAGCTGCCGCGGCCGCACCGGCTCGCCACTCACGGGCTCCGGCTCGGCGTCCTCAGCGAGGACGAGCGCCTGCGCGGCCCGCAACTCCTGCCCGGGTTCGAGCCCGAGCTCCTCGATCAGCTGCGCCCGCGCCCGCTGATAGAGCGTGAGCGCCTCGGCTCGCCGTCCGCATTGGTGCAGGCCCCGCAGCAACAGCGCGGTCAGGGTCTCGCGGAGCGGGTACGCGGCCGCCAGCTCCGACAACTCGTCGATGGCGTCGGCGGCCGTCCCGCGCCGGATCTCCGCCTCGTACAGCGCCTCCGCGGCCGCGAGCCGCTCGCCCTGCAACCGGATCACCTCGGCCGCGACCAGCGCCGACTCGTCGAGCCCGGTGAACGCGTCGCCCCGCCACACCGCGAGCCCTGCCCGGAGCTGCCGGACGGCGTCGTCCAGCTCACCGCGGCCGAGCGCCGCGGCGCCGGCCCGGCGATGGTCCAGGAACCGGTCGGCGTCCAGCTCAGCGGGGCCGATGACGATCCGGTAGTTGCCGTCGTGATGCTCGATCCGCTCCGGCTCGCCGAGTGACTTGCGCAACCGGAACACCAGCACCTGCAGGCGTGCGGGGTTGCCGTCGGCGTCGCCCCACAGCAGATCGGTCAGCAGATCCGCGCGCTGCCACTGGTTCGGCCGGCACAACAGGACGGCCAGCAGCCGCGCCTGCGCCTTGGTCACCGCGCGGGCCGTCCCGCCCGCCCGCACCTCGAGGGGCCCGAGTACTCCGAACTCCATCGCCGCCCCCAGTCGTCGATTCGTAGGAAGCAGTCAACACGACCGGCGGACCATCCGCACCCGCTCGGGCGGCTGGTGATTGCGCTCACACAGCGTCACGAAAACTACCGTACGTCGCAGGTTCTCCCTTAGGCTGATCCCTCGTGCCTACCGCCCCTCTTGTCCTGGCCGCTGTGGTTCCCGCCTTGCCGGGTGACCGACTGACTCTGACCGACTTCGCCGGTCTCGCGACGACCGTCGCGGGCTACCCGTACGTCAAGCTGGTGCTCGATCTGGAGACCGCGACGGTCCACCTGATCGACGGCGCCGATCGCCTGCTGCACGTCCAGTACGTCGCCGAGCGGGTGCTCGGGATGACGCGCGCCGAGCTGGCCCGCAACCTGGACGCGTTCAACGACTCCGTCTACCGGGCCGCCGATCGGCGCTTCCTGCTCGGGACGCTGGCGCTGCACGACCGCTCGGAGTACGGCGGCCGGTTCCTCTCGCTCGAGACCGTCGAGGTCGACACGATGAGCGCGGACCTGCTGCACACCTTCTACCGCACGGTCCGCACGCTCGTCGACGACGGCGTCCCGGTGCTGCTGAAGCCGGCGAACCATTTCCAGGAAGGGTTCCCGGCCGCCGGCATCCCGCGGATCCTCGCGCACGAGCTGTACTCGACGGCGTCGTACGTACCGCTGAACCCCGGGACGACGACCGGCCGGTTGCGGCTGTTCGCGTCGGAGGCGGAGTACCGCGCGACGACCGATCCGGTGCGCTGGCACGACATCCTGGTGATGGAACGGATGCCCGATGACATCCCGCGGTTGTCCGGGCTGATCAACGCCCGGCACACCACTCCCCTGTCGCACACCAACGTCCTGGCCGCCGGCTGGGGTATCCCGAACGCGATCCAGCAGGACGCGCTCGCGACGTACGCCGGCTTGGACGGCACCTGGATCGAGCTGACCGTCGACCCGGCCGGGCTGAGCCTGGCCCCGATCGACCGGCCGGAGTCGGTGGACGACGGGCCGCCGTGGGCGGTCACGCAGGTCGACATCGGCAAGCCCGACCTGGCCGCGGCGCAGATCCTGCCGCTCGACCAGCTCCGCGCGACCGATGCGCACCGGTTCGGCACGAAGGCGGCCAATCTGGGCGAGCTGACCGCCGTCCTGCGCGACGGATCGCCGTACTGGCTGGGCTTCTACGAGGCCCCGCGCCCGCCGCGGCCGCATCTGCTCGAATACCTGGCCCGGCATCTGGATGTCGACGGCACGGACGTCGGCGAGCTGTCCCAGGCCGCGTTGCGGATGGTGCGCGAGCAGACCGTCGTCCCGCGTGGGGTCGCGCTGCCGTTCGCGTTGCAGCAGCAGTTCCTCGAATCGTCACCGGCGATCCAGCAGACGATCGGCAAACTGAAGATGGCGCTGGCCCTCGGCGGCGAGGTCGACGCGCTGTGCGCCGAGCTCGGCGGCCTGATCCGCGACACCCCGCTGCCCGCCGATCTGCGCACGCTCATCGAGGACGCCGTCCTACGGCACCTCACCGGCGCCGGTCGCGTCGTCGTCCGCTCCTCGTCGAACGCCGAGGACCTGATCGGCTTCTCGGCCGCCGGCATCTACGAGTCGGTCCCCGAGGCGGAGTCGATCGAGGACGTCATCAACGCCATCCAGCGGGTCTGGGCCTCGCTCGTCACCACGCGCGGCGTGCTGCTCCGCGACGAGGCCGGGATCGGCTTGTCGGACTGCTTCATGGGCGTCGTCGTCCAGCAGCAGCTGGACGGCGAGCTCGGCGGCGTCATGGTCACCACGAACCCGCTCGACCGCGGCGACTTCCGGTCCGTCCTGCTGAACCTGGCCCGGAACTCGGTGGACGACGTCGTGTCGGGTAACCGCGATCCGCTGCAGCACCTCTACAACACGATGGAGGGCGGCAGCCGCACGGTCGCGATGGGCGCCGAACCGTCCGACGTCGACGACCGGGCGAAGGCGACCCTGGGCCGGCTCGCCCTGGTCGGCCGGTTGCTGCAGGCCCACTTCGCCGGCGCCGACGGTTTCGTCGACTCGCCGGTGGACGTCGAGTGGCTCGTGGACGGCGACCGGATCGTGCTGCTGCAGTGCCGTCCGTACCAGCTCGCCGCGTGAGCGCGCGCAGTCCCGAAGCGGCGCGGGTGATTCGCCGCTACAACGCGTTCCAGCTCTTCGCCGGGTTGCTGTGGTGGCTGCCGGTCTTCTACGTCATCCAGCGCTCGGCCGGGCTGTCGGATCGCGAGATCTTCACCATCCAGAGCATCTTCTACCTGGCGTTCTGCCTGGTCGACATCCCGACCGGGATGATCGCCGACCGGTTCGACTACCGGCGGTGTCTGCAGGGCGGCGCGCTGATCCTCGTGGTCGCAAACGTCATCCCGGTCTGGCAGCCGACCTTCACCGGGTTCCTCGTACAGTTCCTGCTGATCGCGGTGGCACATTCGCTGTTCTCCGGCGCGGGCAGCGCCTACCTGTACGAGTACCTGCGGCGGACCGGGAACGAGGCGTCGTACCAGGGCGCCGAGGGCTCGGCCCGGGCCTGGACGCTGATCGGCCGGATCGCTTGTCTGCCCGCGGCCGGGTTCCTGGCCGCCTGGTGGGAGCCGTCACCGTATGTCTTGTCGGCGCTGACCTGCGGGATCGCGGCCGTGATCGCCTTCGGTTTCCCGGCGCTGCCGCCGTCGGAGTCGGACGGCGCGGTCGAACCGGTGTTGCCCGCGCTCATGGGCGCGCTGCGATCACTGGGCAAGTCGAATCGGCTGATGCTGCTGATGGCGCAGGGCATTGCGGTGTTCACATTGGTCCGGATCGGGCAGGCCAACCTGTTCCAGCCGATTTTGGAGTCCAAGGATCTGCCGCTGCACTGGTTCGGGGTGCTGATGGCCGCGACGACCGTGTTCGAGGTGGCCGGGGCCGCGCGGTCCGCCGTACTGGCGCGGTTCGGGCAGGTCCGCGTCGTGCTGGTGCTCACCGTGCTGATGGCGATCGCGCTGGCCTCCGTCGTCCCGCTGGGACTGGTCGGCACGATGGCTTGTCTCGCGGTCTTCTCGCTGGCCTCCGGGCTCGCGTTCCCGGTGCAGCGCAAACTCGTCAACCAGGCCATCACCGAACCGGCCCGCCGTGCGACGTTGCTGTCGATCGAGTCGCTGGCCGATCGCGCCGTCTGCGCGCTGGTCGTGTTCCTGCTGGGCGGTTTCCTCGCCCGCGGCGCGATGCCGGACTTCCTGATCCTGCTGGCCGCCGCCGTCACCGTGTCGATGGCCGCCCTCGCCGTACTCGTCAGCCGAAGCCGCGACCGCGCGGCCACCAAGGAGAGCGTCGCGTGAAGAAGATCCTGTACGTCTACGTGAAGGGCGGCGCCCCGCTCGAGACCGCGTTCCCGCGGCTCGCGGAGCACGGCGAGCTGCATGTCCTCGCGCTGTCGCCGCTACCCGCAGCCGGCAAAGAGATCTGGGAGCCGTGCTGTACGACGATCACCGTGCGCCCCGGCGGGCTGACGCCGGGCGAGCCGGTGGTCGAGGCGATCGTCGAGCACGCCCGCGCGATTGGCGCGGACGCGCTGTTCACGCTTTCGGAGTTCGCCGTACTGGCCGTGGCGAATGCCGCGGATCGGCTCGGCCTGGCCGGCGCCGGACCGGGGATCCGGGCGGCTCGGGACAAGCGGCTGATGCGGCAGGCGTGGCAGGCCGCGGGCGTGCCGATCCCCCGCTTCCGCCGGGTGGACTCCGCTGCCGACCTGCACGGCGCGCTGGCCGCGATGACGCCGCCGCTGCTGCTCAAGCCCGCGTGGGGCGCAGGTTCGGTGGCCCAGCTCGTGCTGACGTCGGCCGATCAAGTGGCCGGGGCGTGGGCGGAGATCGAGCAGGCGCTGGAGCGTGGCGGCCAGGTCGGAATGAACGAGCTCTACGAGCCGAACACCGACGGCGACCGCCTGGTCGAAGAGATCGCCGACGGCACCACCGAGGGCTGGTATCCCGACGGCGGTTACGGCGACTACCTGAGCGTCGAGGGCATCGTTGCCAAGGGCAAGTACCACCCACTGGCGATCACGGCCAAGCTGCCGACCGTGCCGCCGTACATCGAGGTCGCCAGCACCTCGCCGTGTGTGCTGCCCGAAGAGCTGCAGCGCCGGATCGAGGAGGTCTCCCGGCGGGCGGTCGACGCGCTCGGCCTGGACACTTGCGGCACCCACACCGAGCTCAAACTGCGCGCGGACGGCGAACTCGTGGTGATCGAGGTCGGTGCCCGCTTCGGCGGCCTGCTGACCACGCGCCAGGTCGAGATCGCCTTCGGCCTGGACCCGATCGGCATGCTGATCCGCGAACAGCTCGGCGAGCAGGTCGACTACCCGCCCGCGATGCTGATCGACGGGCAGCGCGCCGCGGCGTCGGTCGCCGTCGTCCCGGCCAACACCGCGGGTGAGCCGTGGCAGACGCGGCCGGTCTGGGATCCGGAGCAGGTCGACTGGTCGGCGCTGCTCTCGCCCGGCAGCACGGTCGAGCCGGTGCCCGTGTTCATGATGCCCACGGGCACCCGAGTGCCGGCCTTCGATCCGTCCGGTGGCTCGCGCAACTGGCTCGGCGTCTTCCTGCTCACCGCGGCGGACGCGCCGACGTTGCAGCGCGACTGCCGGGCGATCCTCGACGGGATGGAAGCCGCGCTACCGCAGTAGCACGCGCCAGATCGGTAGATAGGTGGGGCGATCCGGCTGTCCGATCAGATAGCCGGTCAGCCCGGCCTGGTCGGCGGCCGTGATCTCCGCGGGCGTCTCGCCCTCGTAGAACGACCGGCACGGCGCCGCTGCGTCGCGGCCGCGCTCGAACAGCGCGAGCGCGGGCTTGGACTCGGCCTTGGTCCGCGGCGTCAGGAACCGGTCGCCGAACCATTCCCAGGGGAACGGCCGCTCCTCGGCCCAGGTCGAGTCCACGAATGCCTTGGTCGCCGCGGCCCGCTCGGCGTCCGTCGTCCCCCACTCCGGCGGGACGTTCGTGATCACGCCGATCGGGACCCCGACGGCGCGCAGCTGGCGCAGATGCCGCAGAGCGCCGTCCATGTACGTCGTCTGCCCCGGAACCGTCGTGTTCACCAACGTGTTCCCGAGGTCGAACCAGACCACCGAGCAGTGCGGCCGCTGCCCGGCCGCCTCCGCGCGACCGGCCGGACCGAACAGAAGAGCGGCCGCGAGCAAACCCACGACCACCCGAGCGATGCGCCTCACAGTGCCTCCGAACGCCGGGACCACACGTCCCGCAACCTCCTGATCCCACCGCACATCCGCTCGCCCCGCCACTCGAACCCCGAGTTGCCGAACCGGCAACATCCGCACCGCTCCGCGCGGCCGGCGGCAAAACTGGCGTTCCACGACCTGAGGAGACGACCATGCCCCGACGCCGCCGCGACACCCCGCCGCCGCGCACCGCCGGCAGCGAAACCGAGACCCTGCGCGGCTTCCTCGACTATCTGCGCGAGTCCGTCGCCGCGAAGGTGGACGGCGCCCCGGAGGCGGCGGCCCGCGCGGCTGCCGTCCCGTCCGGGACGAATCTGCTCGGGCTGCTCAACCATCTGACCTACGTCGAGCGGGCGATTCTGCTGGGCGCCAAGGTGCGCAGCTGGCCCAAGACCTTCCACGCCGCGCCTGAGGACTCGGTGGACGTCGTGGTCGCGCGCTACCGGCAGACGGTCGCGGAGGCGAACACCATCCTGGACGGCTGCCCGGACCCCGGCGCGCCGCTGCCGTACCCGGGGGCGCCGACCGTGCGCTGGGCGCTGACGCACATGATCGAGGAGACCGGCCGCCACGCGGGGCACGCGGATATCCTCCGCGAGCTGATCGACGGCAGCACCGGCCGCTGAGCTGACGAGCCGGTCGGCGCGGCAGTTTCCGCCCCGCCGCACCGGCCGGCTCCGGCGATCTCGCCTGGTGAACGAGACCGACCCTCAAAGTCTACAAAAACAGTTGACTTATGGGTGTCTGTCCCAGCCTGTGGGATCAGAGCACGTGCAGTTTGGTGAAAGGCGCCATGACGCGGAGCAGCCGGCCGTTCCCGAAGTCCACGACGACCGCGTGAGTGCCTTCGACGGTGCTGATCCGGCCGATGCCTTCCTTGTCGTGCGAGACCCGGTCTCCGGCCTCGAACGTCTTGACCGGCGCTTCGACCCGCGGCTTGAACGGGCTGGTGGACAGGTGGCGGCGTGTAGAACGTGAAGGCTCCATTTGCTTCCAGTATGCGCCCGCTCACCCCGCATCACCTAGCCGAAGGCCTCCCCGACCGAGACCAGGGCGATCCCGCGGTCCTCGATCTCGCGCCGGATCCGCGGATCCGTCACCAGCGCCTGGTCCGACAAGCGGTACTCCTCGGCCCAGCGGTAGGTCTCCGTCCCCGGCGACGTGAGCGCACCCAGCTCAGGTTCCGCAACTGCACAGTGCGTGATCAGCAGATGCACTCCCGGCGTCAACGCGTCGAGGTACGCGAGCAGCCAGTCCCGCTTGCCCTCGGCGTCGCGGTCACTCAGCGTCGCGATCGACCCGAACCGCCGCGACTCGGCCGGCCCGAACACGAACGGCTTCCCGGCCGCCCGCGCGACCTCCTCGTACACCGCGGGCGTCGCCGACTGCCCCATGTGGACGTCGAGGTAGTCGAAGGTCAGCCCTTCGGCCGCGAATCGGGCCACCTGCGCGGTCAGTTCGGCCAGCGCGTCGTCGGCCGAGATCGCGGCCGCCGCTTCGGCGACCGTCCGGTAGAACGTGCCATCGGCGTCCACCAGCGAAGCCCCGCCGGTCAGCGGCCGCCAGCGCAAGTGGTCCCACTCGCACGTCAGCGTCTGATGGACGCCGAGCGGGATGCCGGTCGCGCGGGCCAGCGCCGCCGCCTCGGTGAACCACGGACAGGCGGCCATCGTCGACGTCTGAGTCAGGATCCCCTCGCGGAACGCCTGGATCGTGCCCACGTTCACCGCGTGGCACATGCCGAAGTCGTCACCCTGCACGATCAGTCGGACGCCGGTCTGCGTGGGGTCGGGTGTTACCACCACTTGCCGTTCGGGTGCATCGCTTCCGCGCTCCCGCCGGAGGTGTCCAGGGCGTCGAGGGCCTCGAGGGCGGCGCCGTCCAGCTCGAAGTCGAGCGCGAAGTTCTCGGCGATCCGCGCCGGGTTCGCGGACTTCGGGATCACCGAGACGCCGCGGTCGTAGGCCCACCGGATCAGCACCTGCGCCGGTGTCCGGCCCACCTCGGCCGCGATCCGCCCGACCACCGGGTCGCTCAGGTGGTCGCCGGTGCCGAGTGGGCTGTAGGCCTGCAGGACGACACCGGCGGTCTCGCAGAACTCGAGCAGGCCCCGGCGGTAGACGAACGGGCTGAAGTACACCTGGTTCAGCACCGCCGGGATCTCGGCGACCTTGGCCAGCTCGGCCATCTCGTCCGCGCTGAAGTTGGAGACGCCGAGGCTGCGCGTCAGCCCGGCCTTGGCCGCCTGCTCCATCTCTGGCCAGGCCCAGGTCGGGCCGCCCTCCGGCCAGTGCACGAGATACAGATCGAGGTAGTCGACGCCGAGCCGCTCGACGCTCTCCTGCGCCGCGGTGAACGGCTGGCGCCCGTCCGGCCGGAACTTCGTCGTCAGGAAGATCTCCTCGCGCGGGATCCCGCTCGCCCGGATCGCCCGCCCGACGCTGACCTCGTTCCCGTAGTCCTGCGCGGTGTCGATCAGCCGGTACCCGGCCTCGAGCGCCGCCGCCACCGCCCGCTCGCAGTCCGGCCCGTCCGGCGTCTGCCAGACGCCCAGCCCGACCCGCGGGATCTCCCGGCCGTCCAGCAGATCCAGATTTCCCAACGCGGTCATCCGACTCCTCCTCCGTGTCCTGCTCACACCCTACGGGTCACGCGTGGCGGAACTCGGCGGGCCGCTTCGCCGCGAACGCGGCCATCCCCTCCTTCTGGTCGTGGGTGGCGAAGGTGGAGTGGAAGACGCGCCGCTCGAACAGCAGCCCCTCGGCCAGACCGGTCTCGAAGGCCCGGTTGACCGCCTCCTTGACCATCATCGTCGCGGGCGCGGACATGGTCGCGATCTTCGCCGCCACCGCCACCGCCTCCTCGACCAGGACGTCGGGCTCGACCACTCGCGACACCAGACCCGACCGCTCGGCCTCGACCGCGTCGATCATCCGGCCGGTCAGGCACAGGTCCATCGCCTTCGCCTTACCGATCGCGCGGGTCAGCCGCTGCGAGCCGCCCATCCCCGGGATCACGCCGAGCGTGATCTCCGGCTGCCCGAACTTCGCCGTCCCGGCCGCGATCAGGACGTCGCACATCATCGCCAGCTCACACCCGCCGCCGAGCGCGTACCCGGCCACGGCCGCGACCAGCGGTTTGCGCACACGCGTCAGCGCGTCCCACCCGGCGAACCAGTCCGCGGCGTACACGTCGCTGAAGCTCTGCGTCGACATCTCCTTGATATCGGCGCCGGCCGCGAAGGCCTTGGCCGAGCCGGTGATCACGATCGCGCCGACCTCGGCGTCCCGATCGAGGGTCGCGGCGGCTTCGGTCAGCTCCTGCATGGTCTGCAGGTTCAGCGCGTTCAGCGCCTTCGGCCGGTCGAGCGTGATCAGCGCGACCCGGTCAGCCGGTCGCGTGACAGTGATCGTCTCGTAGTCAGTCATTGCGGTCCCCTCGGAGACTGGTCACGATCGCGGAGAAGTCCCGCCCTGGTCCGTCGTCCTGGACGAACACGCCGTACAACTCGGCGGCCTTGCGGCCCAGCGCAGCCGGTACGCCGGCGGCTTCGGCCGCGGACTGCGCCAGCCGCAGGTCCTTGAGCATCAACCCGCTGGCGAATCCACCGGCGTAGTCGCGGTTGGCCGGACTGGTCGGCACCGGCCCCGGGACCGGGCAGTTCGTCGTCAGCGCCCAGCACTGCCCGGACGCCGTCGACGCGACGTCGAACAGCGCCTGATCGGACAGCCCCAGGCTCTGGCCGAGCGCGAACGCCTCGCTGACCGCGATCATCGAGATGCCCAGAATCATGTTGTTACAGATCTTCGCGGCCTGCCCGGCCCCGGAATCGCCACACGGCACCAGCCGCGCGCCCATCGCCTGCAGGATCGGCTCGGCCCGCTGCACCGCCGGCTCGGGACCGCCGATCATGAACGTCAGCGTGGCCGCCTCGGCGCCGACGACCCCGCCGGAGACCGGCGCGTCGACCGCTTCGTGTCCCGCCTTGGCCGCAAGCGCCGCGGCCTCCCGGGCATCGGCGACGTCGATGGTCGAGCAGTCCAGGAACAAGGTGCCCTGGGCAACCGCCGGGACGACCTCGCGGTAACAGTCCAGCACGTGTGCACCGCTGGGGAGCATGGTGATCACGACGTCCGCGCCGGCGACCGCCGCGAGAACCGACTCCGCGACGACGATTCCGTTGCTAACGGCAACCTCACGGGCCGCGTCCACCGGGTCGTAGCCGACCACGTGCGCACCGGTCCGGACCAGGTTCGCGGCCATCGGGCCGCCCATGTTGCCGAGCCCGAGGAAGGCGATCGTCATCGGGTCACCCCACTCAGGTCGGACGCCGGATCGCCCGCGAAGTAGGCGGCGACGGTGGCGTCGTCCACCTCGGCCAGGCTCGGCGGCGACCAGCGCGGCGAGCGGTCTTTGTCGATGATCTGGGCCCGGACGCCTTCGACCAGATCCGGGGCGGACAGCGCGTGCCGCGCGATCCGAAACTCCTGGACCAGCGCCGACTCCAGATCAGGCAGCCGCGCGGCGGACCGCAGAGCTCGCAACGTGACCTTGAGCGCGGTCGGCGACTTGGTCTCGATCTCCTTGGCCGCGGCGATGGCCGCCGGGCCGCCGTCGCGCAGCCGCTCCAGGATCTCCTCGACCGTGTCGGCCGCGTAGCACTCGTCGATCCAGGTCTGCCCGGCCAGCGCACTGGCCGGCGCCGGTTCGTCGACGACCGCGAGCGCGGCGTGCGGCGTCCGCGAACTCAAGGCGTCGAACAGGTCCGGGAGCCGATCGGCCGGGACGTAGTGATCCGCGAGCCCGCAATGGATCGCATCCGCACCCGACAGCTGCGCGGTCGTCAGCGCGACATGGACGCCGACGTACCCCGGCGTCCGGGACAGCAGGTAGGTGCCACCGACGTCGGGGACGAAGCCGATCCCTACCTCCGGCATCGCGATCCGGGACCGCTCGGTGACGATCCGCAGACTGCCGTGCGCGGAGACGCCGACGCCGCCGCCCATCACGAGTCCGTCCATGATCGCCAGGTACGGCTTGGGGTAGCGCGCGATCATCGCGTTCAGCCGGTACTCGTCGGCCCAGAAGTCCAGGGACGCCGTACCGCCGGCCTTCGCGTCCTCGTAGATGGACCGGATGTCGCCGCCCGCGCAGAGCCCGCGCTCCCCCGCGCCGTCGATCGCGACCGCGCGGACGGCCGGGTCGTCGCGCCACGCGGCGAGCCGCTCGGTGATCGCCTGGACCATGCCGTGGGTCAGCGCGTTCAGCGCCCGCGGCCGGTTCAGGGTGATCCGCCCGATCCCGCTGTGGACTACGAACAGCACGTCGCTCATGATGCCTCCCGCAACATCTCGCGGGCGATGATCACCCGCATGATCTCGTTACTGCCTTCAAGAATCTGGTGGACCCGCAGATCGCGGACGATCTTCTCCAGCCCGTACTCGGCCAGGTAGCCGTAGCCGCCGTGCAGCTGCAGCGCCTGGTTCGCGACGTCGAATCCGACGTCGGTGCAGAACCGTTTCGCCATCGCGGACAGCTGCGTCGCCCCGGCGTCCCGCTGGTCGAGCGCGTCCGCCGCTCGCCACAGCAAGGTGCGCCCGGCCTCCAGGTCGGTGCGCATGTCGGCCAGCCGGAACCGCAGCGCCTGCGCCTGGGACAACCGGGCCCCGAACGCCGCGCGCTCGCTGAGGTACCGGATCGCCTTGCCCAGGGCAACTTCCGCGCCGCCGAGCGAGCAGGCGGCGATGTTCAGCCGACCGCCGTCCAGCGCGGACATGGCGACCTTGAACCCCTCGCCCTCAGCGCCGAGCAGCGCCGTGGCCGGAACCCGGGCGCCGTCGAACGTGACCTGCCGGGTGGGCTGCGCATTCCAGCCCATCTTGACCTCGTTCGGCCCGAACTCGAGCCCAGGGGTGTCGCGCTCGGCCACGAACGCCGAGATCCCGCGCGCCCCCGCTCCCCCGGTCCGCGCGAGGACGACGTACACCTCGGCCGTCCCGGCGCCGGAGATGAACTGCTTGACGCCGTCCAGCACGTACTCGTCGCCGTCGCGGCGGGCCCGGGTCGTCAGCGCGGCGGCGTCCGATCCGGCGTCCGGCTCGGTCAGGCAATAGCTGCCCAGGGCATCCATCGCCGCCATCCGCGGCAGATAACGGTTGCGCTGGGCAACGGTGCCGAACCGGTCGATCATCGAGGCCACCATATTGTGGATCGAGATGTACGCCGCGATCGACGGGCACCCGGTGGCCAGCGCCTCGAACACCAGGACGCCGTCCAGCCGGCCGAGGCCGGAACCGCCGACGTCGTCCGGCAGGTAGAGCCCGCCCATGCCCAGCTCCGCGGCCTTGCGGAGGACGTCGACGGGAAAGTGTTTGGCCCGATCCCATTCCACCGCGTGCGGCGCGAGATACTCGGCGGCGAAACCCGCCGCCGTCTCCCGGACCGCCCGCTGCTCCTCGGTCAGTCGCATCGCCGCCTCAGCTCATCGTCGGGATGACGAAGCTGGCGCCTTCCTTGATCCCCGACGGCCAGCGCGAGGTGACCGTCTTGGTCTTGGTGTAGAAGCGCACCGCGTCGGGTCCGTGCTGGTTCAGGTCGCCGAAACCGGACCGCTTCCAGCCGCCGAACGTGTGGTACGCGATCGGTACCGGGATCGGGACGTTGACCCCGACCATGCCGGTGTTCACGCGGGCGGTGAAGTCGCGAGCGGTGTCGCCGTCGCGGGTGAAGATCGCGACGCCGTTGCCGTACTCGTGCTCACTCGGCAGCCGCAGCGCCTCGGCGTAGTCCCGCGCGCGGACGATCGACAGCACCGGGCCGAAGATCTCCTCGCGGTAGATCCGCATCTCGGGCCGCACGTGGTCGAACAGGCAGCCGCCGAGGAAGAACCCGTTCTCGTAGCCGGGCACGGTGAGCTCCCGGCCGTCGACGACCAGCTCCGCGCCTTCGGCGACACCGGCCTCGACATACGCGCGGACCCGGTCGACGGCCTCGGCCGTGACCAGCGGGCCGAAGTCCGCGGTCTCGTCGTGCGCGGCGCCGACCTTGAGCGACCGGACCCGTTCGGCCAGCTTGGCGACCAGCGCGTCGGCCGTCGCCTCGCCGACCGGGACGGCGACCGAGATCGCCATACAGCGCTCTCCCGCCGAGCCGTACCCCGCTCCGATCAGCGCGTCGGCGACCTGATCGAGGTCGGCGTCCGGCATCACGATCAGGTGGTTCTTCGCGCCGCCGAAGCACTGCGCGCGTTTTCCGTGCGCGGCCGCGGTCGAGTAGACGTACTGCGCGATGTCGGACGAGCCCACGAACCCGACGGCCTCGACGAGCGGATCGGTCAGCAACGCGTCGACCGCGACCTTGTCGCCGTTCACGACCGAGAAGACGCCCGGCGGCAGACCGGCCTCGGCGAACAGCTCGGCCAGCCGCAGCGGCACCGACGGGTCGCGTTCGGAGGGCTTGAGCACGAAGGCGTTACCGCAGGCGATGGCCGGCGCGGCCTTCCAGAGCGGGATCATCGCTGGGAAGTTGAACGGCGTGATGCCGGCCACCACGCCGAGCGGCTGCCGCATCGAGTAGACGTCGATCCCGGTCCCGGCGCTGTCGCTGAACTCGCCCTTGAGCAGGTGCGGGATCCCGATCGCGAACTCCACGACCTCCAGGCCGCGCTGGATGTCGCCGCGCGCGTCCGAGATCGTCTTGCCGTGTTCGGACGACAGCGTCCGGGCGAGCTCGTCCTCCTCGGCGCGGACCAGGTCGAGGAAGCGCATCAGCACCCGGGCCCGGCGCTGCGGGTTCCAGGCGGCCCACTCCTGCTGCGCGGCGGCGGCCGAGCGGACGACGTCCGCGACCTCGTCCGCCGAGGCGAGGGGGACCCGGGCCTGGACGGCGCCGGTGCTGGGGTCGAAGACGTCGGCGAAGCGTCCGGAGGTGCCCGGAACCGGTTTGCCGTCGAGGAAATGGTGGAGCTCAATGGTCATGGCTGACACCTTTCGCATGCGGGCAGGACGGACCGCCCGGGTACGCGGTGGCGTGCCGGTCGATCGCCTGGGGATGCCGCAAAAATATAGTAGGACGTCCAACTATGTCGAGGATGGACAGACATGGCGCACGTCACTGCGCGGCCGCATAGGCTGGTGGGGCATGTGGTTCGGCCCGTCCGCCAGGCGGGTCGTCGTAAGAGGGAACCCGGTGCGAATCCGGGACTGCCCCGCAGCGGTGAGTGGGAACGAACGCCGTCATCGAGCACTGGGTCAACGGCCTGGGAAGCGACGGCCAGTAGGGGTCCGCGTCTGGACACGCCCACGAGTCCGAAGACCTGCCACTGCCCACGGACGCGCGGCGTCCGTGGTCCTCCGGTGACCGCGTGGGACGGTCAGTCGAAAGGCAGCACCCTTGACACTCAGCACTGTCCACGGCTGGCCCCGCCAAGGGCCGAACCGCGAGCTGAAGAAGGCCGTCGAAGGCCACTGGCAGGGCGCCGTCAGCGCCGCGGAGCTGCACGCCACCGGCGCCGCCCTGCGCGCCGCGAGCCGGCGGCAGCTGATCGCGGACGGCGTCGGCGAGGTCCCGACCGGCGACTTCTCGTACTACGACCACGTCCTCGACACGACCGTCATGGTCGGCGCGATCCCCGACCGGTACCGCGGCGGTGACCCGTACTTCGCGATGGCCCGCGGCACGCAGGACGTCGCGCCGCTCCAGCTGACCAAATGGTTCGATACCAACTACCACTACCTCGTCCCGGAGCTCGGCCCGGACACCGTGTTCGCCGCCGACGCGAGCAAACAGGTCGGTGAGCTGAAGGAGGCGCTGGCCAGCGGGCTGACCGCGCGGCCGGTGCTGCTCGGTCCTCTCACCTACTTGCTGCTGGCCCGGCCTGGGGCGCTCGACCTCCTCGACCGGCTGCTGCCCGTCTATGCCGAGGTTCTCGCCGAGCTGCGCGCCGCGGGCGCCGAGTGGGTCCAGCTGGACGAACCGGCGCTCGTCCAGGACCGGTCCGCCGCGGAGCTCGCCGCGGTCGAGCACGCGTACCGCTTCCTCGGCGGCCTGACCGACCGGCCGCAGTTGCTGGTCGCGTCGTACTTCGGCCGACTCGGCGAATCGCTTCCGGTACTCGCCAACTCGCCGATCGACGGCCTGGCCCTCGACTTCACCGCAGCCGGTGCCCTCGCCGAGCTGGGCCCGCTGCCCGGCAAGCGCCTGGTCGCGGGTGTGGTCGACGGGCGCAACATCTGGGCCAACGACCTGGCGAAGTCGCTGAGCACGCTGCAGCGCCTGTCCCGGCTGACCGATCGGCTCGACGTGTCGACGTCCTGCTCACTGCTGCACGTGCCGCTCGATCTGGACGCCGAGCCCGAGCTCGACCCCGAAGTCCGGCCATGGCTCGCCTTCGCCCGGCAGAAGGTCCGCGAGCTCGCGATCCTCCGGCGCGGCCTGCTCGACGGCGCCGACGCGATCGCGGGTGAGCTCGCCGCCAATCAGGCGGCCTACCGCGCCCGGCGGCGCTCCCCGCTCACCAACAAGGCGCACGTGAGCTCGCGGACGGCGTCCATCCGGCCGGCGGACCTGCGCCGCGCGACGCCGTACGCCGAACGCCGCGCGGCCCAGCAGACCGCGCTCGCGCTCCCCTTGCTCCCGACCACCACGGTCGGCTCGTTCCCGCAGACCGACGAGTTGCGCGGCGCCCGGGCCGCGCTCGGCCAACCGGCGTACGACGAACGGATCGCGCGCGAGATCGGCGACATCCTCGCGTTCCAGGAGGAGATCGGCCTCGACGTGCTCGTGCACGGCGAGCCGGAGCGCGATGATCTCGTCCGCTATCTCGCCGAGCCGTTGTCGGGTTTCGTGACCACGCAGAACGGCTGGGTGCAGTCGTACGGGACGCGGTACGTGCGGCCGCCGATCCTGGCCGGCGACGTGTACCGGAGTACGCAGATCAACTACCGCTGGACGACGTACGCGAAGGCCCATTCGGGCAAGCCGGTGAAGGGGCTGCTGACCGGTCCGGTGACGATGCTGAACCGGTCGTTCGTCCGCGACGACCAGCCCCGCGCCGAGACCGCGCGCCAGGTCGCGCTGGCGCTGCGCGACGAGGTGGTCGACCTCGAGATCACCGGCATCCCGATCATCCAGGTCGACGAGCCGGGGTTGCGCGAGGGGCTGCCGCTGCGCCGGGCCGACCGTCCCGCCTACCTGCAGTGGGCGGCCGAGGCGTTCCGGCTGACAACCAGCCGGGTGCGCGCGACGACGCAGATCCACACCCACATGTGTTACGCCGATTTCAGCGACATCCTGCCGGCGATCCGCGACCTCGACGCCGATGTGATCAGCCTGGAGGCGGCCCGATCCCACCTCGCGATCGCCGACGTCCTGGACGGTTCCCGAGCCGTCGGGCTCGGCGTGTACGACGTCCATTCGCCGCGCGTCCCGAGTACCGAGGAGATCGTCGCGCTGCTCCGGACCGCTCTGACCGTCGTCCCCGCGGACCGGCTCTGGGTCACGCCGGACTGCGGGCTGAAGACCCGCGCCTGGCCCGAGGTCACCCAGGCCCTGACCAACCTCGTTGCCGCCGCGCGCCTCCTGCGCGCGGAGCTGTAACCGCCCAACCGAAAGGCTCATCCGTCCATGAGATTCCGCCCGCTCATCAGTTCGCTGCTCGTTCTCACCGCCGGGGTCGCGATCCCGGCGGCCACCGCCGCCGCCCATTCGGCCAAGCCGGCCGCCGCCTCCGGCTGGCTGGCTCGCCAGCTCGTCGACGGCGAGCGGTTCGAGGCCGACTTCGGCGGCGAGAAGTTCCCCGACCAGGGGCTCACGATCGACGCCGTCCTCGCCTTCGCCGCGACCAAGTCGTCCGGGACGAACGCCGCCAAGGCGACCACCTGGCTCGCCCGGCCGGAGATCCTGTCCGGCTACGTCGGCGACGGCGTCGACGAGTCGTACGCCGGCGGCACCGCGAAGCTCACGCTCGCCGCGCAGGTCCGCGGGCTCAACCCCGCGACCTTCGGCGGCGTCGACCTGCCGGCCCGGCTGCGCGCGCTCGTCACGCCGTCCGGCCGGATCTCGGACAAGTCGGCGTTCGGCGACTACAGCAACGCCTTCTCGCAGTCGCTCGGCATCATCGCCCTCAAGCGGACGCCGGGCGGCGTACCGGCGGCCGCGGTGAACTTCGCCGTCAGCACCCAATGCGCGGACGGCGGCTTCCCGATCGTCTTCGGGACGACGCCCTGCGTCAGCGACACCGACGCCACCGCGATGGTGGTCCAGGCGCTGCTCGCCACCCGCCGGTACGCCGATGCAGGTGAGGGCCTGGACTTCCTGGCCGCCAAGCAACAGGCCAACGGCGGCCTGGCAGCCGGGGCGGGGGCTGCCACGCCGAACACCAACACGACCGGCCTGGCCGGCCAGGCCTTCCGGGCCGGTGGCCGGACCACCGACGCGAACCAGGCCAAGTCGTACCTCCTCGGCCTCCAACAGGGTTGCTCCGCACCGGCCGCCGTCCGTGGCGCGATCGCCTACGACGCCACCGGTTTCGACCCGGCCACCGCTCCCCGAGCGACCGCGCAGGCAGTCCTCGGTCTCGGCGCTCCGGCCCTGCACCAGCTGACGGCGGCCGGCTCGGCACCGGCCGCCGCCACGCTCAGCTGCTCCTGACCAGGTAGCGACGGTAGGCGTACTCCGTGATGAAGGGCGGTAACGTCTCACGGAGTACGCCGAACCGGACGAGATCGCGGATCGCGTCGATACGCTCCCCCGGGAAGCCGGGGCGGGCCTGGACGAGAGTTGCCAGCTCGAAGTCGAGGTACTGGGCGACGAGTGGGAGCGAGACCGGCGTACCGTCGTCCAGCTTGGTGTTGTGCTGGATCCATTGCCACAGTTGGCATCTGGAGATCTCGGCGGTCGCGGCGTCCTCCATCAGGCCGTCGAGGGCGACGGCGCCGTGGCCGTCCAGCCAGGCGTCGAGGTAGCGAACCAGGACCGAAACGTTGGTTCGGACGCCGGCCGCGGTGACGCTGCCCGGAGTGCTGGCGACGGCCAACAGCTCCTCGGCGGACACCGTCACCTCTTCGCGCAGCCGGTCGAGCTGGTTCGGCCGATCGCCGAGGACCGCGTCGAACGCCGTCCGGCAGGTCTCGACCAGACCGGGATGGGCGACCCAGGAGCCGTCGTACCCGGCCGCGGCCTCGCGTTCCTTGTCGGTTTGCACCTTGGCGAGCGCTTCCGCGGCGGCGTCCCGGCTCGGGATGACGGCCGCCATACCGCCGATCGCGTAGGCGCCGCGCCGGTGGCAGGTCTGCACCAGCAACTCGGTGTAGGCCCTCATGAACGGCACCGTCATCGTGACGCCGGCGCGGTCCGGCAGCACGTAGGCCGGCTCCTGGCCGAAGTTCTTGACGATGCTGAAGATGTAGTCCCAGCGGCCGGCGTTCAGCCCGGCGGCGTGCTCGCGCAGCTCGTAGAGGATCTCCTCCATCTCGAATGCCGCGGTGATCGTCTCGATCAGCACGGTCGCCCGGATCGTGCCCCGCGGGATGCCGAGCCGGTCCTGGGCGAAGACGAAGACGTCGTTCCACAGCCGGGCCTCGAGATGGCTCTCCAGCTTGGGCAGGTAGAAGTACGGGCCCGCGCCCTGCTCGATCAGCGCCCGCGCGTTGTGGAAGAAGAACAGCCCGAAGTCGACCAGCGAGCCCGGCACCGGGTTGCCGTCGACAACGATGTGCCGTTCCAGCAGGTGCCATCCGCGCGGCCGGACGACGATCGTCGCCAGGTCGTTGCCCAGGGCATATTCCTTGCCCGCCGCGCTGGTGTGCCGCAGGGTGCCGGCGATCGCGTCGCGAAGGTTGAGCTGGCCCTCGATCACGTTGGCCCAGGTCGGGCTGGTCGCGTCCTCGAAGTCCGCCATCCAGACGCCGGCGCCGGAGTTCAGCGCGTTGATCGCCATCTTGGCGTCGACCGGGCCGGTGATCTCGACCCGCCGGTCGAGCAGGCCCGGGGCGACCGGCGCGACCCGCCAGGACGGATCGTCGCGTACGGCCTGGGTCTCCGGGAGGAACCGCAGTCCCTCGCGGGCGACGTCGCGGCGGAAGCGCCGGTCGAGGACGAAGCTGCGCCGGTCGATGAAGGCCCGGTGCAGATCGCGCAGGAAGTCGAGCGCCTCCGGCGTGACGATCTCGTCGTAGCGCGGGCCGTGCGCGCCGCGGACGTCGACGTGGTAGCGCGCCGAACAGGTTGCCGCCTGGACGTTCATCAGAACTGCGCCTCCTCGGTCGAGCCGGCCAGCGCGGTGGTCGAGGCCTGCGGGTTGATCGTCGTGCTGAGCGCGTCGAAATAGCCGGTGCCGACCTCGCGCTGGTGCCTCGTCGCGGTGTAGCCGCGGCCCTCTGCGCCGAACTCGCGCTCCTGCAGGTCGACGTACGCCGTCATTCCGTCCCGGGCGTAGCCGTGGGCGAGATCGAACATCGAGTAGTTCAGCGCGTGGAACCCGGCCAGCGTGATGAACTGGAACTTGTAGCCCATGGCCCCCAGTTCGCGCTGGTACTTGGCGATGGTGGCGTCGTCCAGGTGCTTCTTCCAGTTGAACGACGGCGAGCAGTTGTAGGCGAGCAGCTGCTCCGGGTGCTCCTTCTTGATCGCCTCGGCGAACTGGCGCGCGACCTCCAGGTCGGGCTCGGAGGTCTCCATCCAGAGCAGATCGGCGTATGCCGCGTACGCGAGCCCGCGGTCGATACACGGCTCGAGCCCGTTGCGGACCCGGTAGAACCCTTCGGCGGTCCGCTCACCGGTGACGAACTTCCGGTCCCGCTCGTCGACATCGCTGGTGATCAGCGTCGCCGCCTGCGCATCAGTACGCGCGATCACGACGGACGGGACGCCGGCCACGTCCGCGGCCAGCCGGGCTGCGTTCAGCGTGCGCTCGTGCTGCTTGGTCGGGATCAGCACCTTGCCGCCGAGGTGGCCGCACTTCTTCTCCGACGCGAGCTGGTCCTCCCAGTGCACGCCGGCCGCACCGGCGGTGATCATCGACTTCATCAGCTCGTAGGCGTTCAGCGGACCGCCGAAGCCGGCCTCCGCGTCGGCCACGATCGGCGCCAGCCAGTCCCGGGTGACGTTGCCCTCGGCATGTTCCAGCTCGTCGGCCCGGAGCAGCGCATTGTTGATCCGGCGGACGACGGACGGCACCGAGTTGGCCGGGTAAAGGCTCTGGTCGGGGTAGGTATGGCCGGACAGGTTCGCATCGGCCGCGACCTGCCAGCCGGACAGATAGATCGCCTTCAGCCCGGCGCGGACCTGCTGGACGGCCTGATTCCCGGTCAGCGCGCCGAGCGAGTGCACGTAGTCCTCGCTCGCCAGCAACTCCCAGAGGCGGCGGGCGCCGCGGTCGGCCAGCGTGTGCGCTTCCTGGACAGTCCCCCGGAGGCGGACGACGTCCGCGCCGGTGTAGTCGCGCTTGACCGCCGACCACCGGGGGTCGGTCGCCCACTGCTGGTCCAGTTCCTCGGCGCTGCTCGTCATCTTCGCTCCTCGTTCTCGGGTGTCTCCGAGGCTCACATCGCGGCCGCCCGGCTGTCAGGGGGCGGAATCTGCGAAGTTCCGGAAACCACATCGAGCGGATTTGCGAAGATTGCGAATGCAAGGATTCGCAGAAGCGCGCTACCGTGGCCGGGTGGACAAGGTGTTCGCCGGCGGCCGGCTGAAGCGGCTGCGGCAGGATCGCGGGATGAGCCAGGTCGACCTGGCCCGGGTGCTCGCGATCTCGCCCAGCTACCTGAACCAGATCGAGCACGACGCCCGGCCGCTCACCGTCACGGTGCTCGTCCGGCTGACCGAGGTCTTCGGGATCGACGCCACGTTTTTCGCCCCGCAGGACTCCGCCCGCCAGCTCGCCGAGCTGCGCGAGGCGCTGCCCACCCGCACCGGTGGCGGCGCCGTACCGCTGGCCGACCTGCAGGAGCTCGCCGGCTCGATGCCGGAGGTCGCCGACGCGGTGATCGACCTGTTCCGCCGGCACCGCCAGGTCGCCGAACATCTGGAAACGCTGACCGACTCCCGGACGGCCTCCCCCACGGCCAGCCCGCACGAGCTCGTCCGCGACTTCTTCTATCGGCACCAGAACTACTTCGACACTCTCGACCGGGCCGCCGAGGCGACCGCGAAGGAGATCGGCACGCGGCGCGGCGAAGTCCGGCGGCGGTTGCGCGACCATCTGAACGAGCGGCACGGGATCCGCGTCGTCCAACGCGGTCTGGACGATCCGGTCGGCGCCGACGAGTTGCACCGCTACCAACCCGCCGAGCGGACGCTGTACTTCTCGTCACATCTGCAGGCAGGTCAGCAGGCCTTCCGGATGGCGACCCAGCTCGCGTTCCTCGAAACGCAGCCGCTGATCGACGACGTCCTGGCGACCGAGCCCTGGCCCGACGAGTCCACGCGGCAGCTGGCGAGTATCGGTCTGGCCAACCACTACGCGGGCGCGTTCGTCCTGCCGTACACGCCGTTCTTCGCGGCCGCCGAACGCTTCCGGTACGACGTCGAGTTGCTGGCCGACCACTTCGGGGTGAGCTACGAGACCATCGCGCACCGGCTCAGTACGCTGCAACGGCCGAGCCTGCGCGGGGTGCCCTTCATCTTCGTCCGGGTCGACCGGGCCGGGAACATCTCCAAACGCCAGTCCGCGACGAGTTTCCACTTCTCCCGCAGCGGCGGCACCTGCCCGCTGTGGAACGTCTACGAGTCGTTCGCGGCGCCGGGCCGGGTGATCACCCAGATCGCCGAGATGCCCGACGGGCAGCGCTATCTGTGGGTCGCGCGGGCGATGACGCGTAGCCGCGGCGGCTTCGGCCGGCCTGCGAAAACCTTCGCCATCGGGCTCGGGTGCGAAATCCGCCAGGCCGGCCGGCTGGTGTACGCCGACGGCCTGAACCTCGACGACCGGACGCAGGTGATGCCGATCGGGCCGGGCTGCCGGACCTGTGACCGGCCGCGCTGCCCGCAGCGGGCGGCGCCGCCGATCGGGCGGACGCTGAACATCGACGAGGACCGGAGCACGTTCGTCCCGTACCCGTTGAGCGTCCGGAGCTGATCCTGCGCGGTTGCGAATCTTGGCTGGCAACTCTTCGCAACTTGGCTCTCTTTCGCAAGGTGTGACAGCGATGCGAATCTCGCTGCACACCCACCGGCGAAAGGGATCCACCTGTGATCGAGCACGGCGTCCGCGTCCACCCCAGCAGCGACCGGCTCCCCCGCGCGGAGCAACTCGCCTGGAAACTCGCGGAGGTCGCGGCCGATCCGGTCGCGGTCCGCGCCGACGTCACCGACATGGTGATCAATCGCATCATCGACAATGCGGCCGTAGCCGTTGCCTCGGTCAACCGCCGGCCGGTGGTCGCGGCCCGCGGCCAGGCGCTCGCGCACCCGAGTGCCCGCGGCGCGGCGGTGATCGGGACGGCGTCCGACGTCCGGGTGTCGCCGGAGTGGGCGGCCTGGGCCAACGGCGTCGCCGTCCGGGAGCTCGACTACCACGACACGTTCCTGGCCGCGGACTACTCGCACCCGGGTGACAACATCCCGCCGCTGCTCGCGGTGGCCCAGCATGTCGGTGCCGATGGCAACCAACTGGCGCGCGCGATCGCGACGGCGTACGAGGTGCAGGTCGACCTCGTCACCGGGATCTGCCTGCACGAGCACAAGATCGACCACGTCGCCCATCTCGGCCCGGCGGCCGCGGCCGGTCTGGGCACGCTGCTCGGCGCGCGGCCGGAGGTGATCTTCCAGGCGATCGGGCAGGCGCTGCACACGACGACCGCGACGCGGCAGTCGCGCAAGGGCGAGATCTCCAGCTGGAAGGCGTACGCGCCGGCGTTCGCGGGGAAGGCGGCGATCGAGGCGATGGACCGCGCGCTGCGCGGCGAGGGCGCGCCGACGCCGATCTACGAGGGCGAGGACGGGTTCATCGCGTGGCTGCTGAGTGGGCCGGCGGCGTCGTACACCGTGCCGTTGCCGGGACCAGGCGAGGCGAAGGCGGCGATCCTGCGGACGTACACCAAGGAGCATTCGGCGGAGTACCAGAGCCAGGCGCTGATCGATCTCGCGCGCCGGATGCGGGAGCAGGTCGGCGATCTGAGCCGGATCGAGTCGGTGCTGATCCGGACCAGCCACCACACGCACCACGTGATCGGGACCGGCGCCAACGACCCGCAGAAGCTCGACCCGACGGCCAGCCGGGAGACGCTCGACCACTCGATCATGTACATCTTCGCCGTCGCGCTGCAGGACGGGCGCTGGCATCACGTCGACTCCTACGCGCCGGAGCGGGCCGCGCGGCCGGACACGGTCGACCTCTGGCACCGGATCAGCACCGTCGAGGACCCGGCCTGGACGCAGCGGTACCACGCGGCCGAGCCGGAGTTCGGCGGCCGGGTCGAGATCACGCTCACCGACGGGACGGTCGTCGCCGATGAGCTCGGGCTCGCCGACGCGCATCCGCGCGGCGCCCGGCCGTTTGCCCGGAGCAACTATCTCGACAAGTTCGGGGCGCTGGCGGACGGCGTGGTCTCCGCGGGCGAGCAGGCCCGCTTCACCGAGCTGGTGCAGCGGCTGCCGGAGCTGACGGCGGCCGAAGTCCGGGAGCTGACGGTGACCGTCGACGAGGTCAAGCTCGCGGATGCTCCGGAAGGGCTGTTCTGATGACCGCCGCCGCACGATTCCGGGAGGGGCTGGCGAGCGGCCGGCTGCTCCGGTTCCCGGGTGCGTTCACGCCGTTGACCGCCCGGCTGATCGAGGACCGCGGGTTCGACGGCGTCTACATCTCCGGCGCGGTGCTGGCCGCCGAGCGCGGGCTGCCGGATATCGGGCTGACCACGCTGACCGAGGTCACCGACCGCGGCCGCGACATCAGTTCGGCGACCGGGCTGCCGACGTTCATCGACGCCGACACCGGCTTCGGGGAGCCGATGAACGTGGCGCGCACGATCCGGTCCCTGGAGGCCGCCGGGGTGGCCGGGTGTCATCTGGAGGACCAGGTGAACCCGAAGCGTTGCGGGCATCTCGACGGGAAGTCGGTCGTCGAGCCCGCCGAGATGATCCGCCGGATCCGCGCCGCCGTCGGCGGCCGGACCGACCCGGACTTCGTCATCTGCGCCCGTACCGACGCGCGTTCGGTCGACGGGCTGGACGCCGCGATCGACCGGGCCAAGGCGTATGCCGATGCCGGGGCCGACGCGATCTTTCCCGAAGCGCTGGCCGATCTCGGCGAGTTCGAGGCCGTGCGGAAGGCGGTCGACGTACCGATCGTCGCCAACATGACCGAGTTCGGGAAGAGCGAGCTGTTCACCGCGCGACAACTCGAGGACGCCGGGGCGAACGTCGTCATCTACCCGGTCACGCTGCTGCGGATCGCGCTCGGCGCGATCGAACGCGGTCTCGACGTGATCGCCGCCGACGGGACGCAGGCGGCGCTGGTCCCCCGGATGCAGACCCGCGCCCGGCTGTACGAGCTGCTGCGCTACGCCGACTACAACACCTTCGACAACGGCATCTTCACCTACCAGGAGAACTCATGACCCAGATCCACCGCGGCCTGGCCGGCGTCGTCGTCGACACCACGACCATCTCGATGGTCGACGAGCAGACCAACTCACTGACGTACCGCGGCTACCCGGTCCAGGAGCTGTGCGCGAACTGCACGTTCGAGGAGGTCGCCTGGCTGCTCTGGCACGGCGAGCTGCCGACCGCGCGGGAGCTGGCCGAGTTCCGGTCGCTGGAGCGGAATCGGCGGACGCTCGGCCGGACCGTCAGCGGCGCGCTGTCGCGGCTGCCCGCCGACTGCCACCCGATGGACGTCCTGCGGACGGCGATCAGCTACCTCGGCGCCGACGACCCGACCGAGGGTCTCGACGATCGCGACCACAACCTGGCCAAGTCGATCGACATGTTCGCCAAGCTGCCCACCATCGTCGCGGCCGAGCAGCGCCGCCGCCGCGGCCTGGAGCCGATCCTGCCGGACCCGGCCCTCGGCTACGCCGAGAACTTCCTGCAGATGTGCTTCGGCGCGGTGCCGCCGGCCGAGCAGGTCCGCGCGTTCGAGGTCTCGATGATCCTGTACGCCGAACACAGCTTCAACGCCTCCACCTTCACGGCCCGCGTCGTCACCTCGACGCTGTCCGACATCTACAGCGCCGTCACCGCGGCGATCGGCGCGCTCAAGGGCCCCTTGCATGGCGGCGCGAACGAGGCCGTGATGCACGTCCTGGCCGAGATCGAGAGCGCCGGCGAGGTGGAGGCCTGGCTGAAACAGGCGCTCGCCGACAAGCGCAAGATCATGGGCTTCGGCCACCGCGTCTACAAGAACGGCGACTCCCGCGTGCCCACCATGACCGCCGAGCTGCGCAACCTGACCGCCGACGGCACGGCCGACGAACTGATGGCCAAGTACGACGCGCTCGCCGCCGCCATGCTCCGCGACAAGAACATCCACCCGAACCTCGACTACCCCACCGGCCCGGCCTACCACCTCATGGGCTTCGACATCCCGCTCTTCACGCCGCTCTTCGTCATGAGCCGCATCACCGGCTGGACCGCCCACATCATGGAACAGCTCGAATCCAACTCATTGATCCGCCCCCTCAGCAGCTACGTCGGCGTCTCCCAGCGCCCAGTCCCTGCCGGGGCGGACCGTCTTGTCGGCTGACCGAATCGAGCTGACGGTGGCCGACCACATCGCCACCGTCACGCTCGATCACGCGGCCAAGCGCAACGCGCTGACGATGGCGATGTGGGTCGCACTGAACGACGTCCTCCGCAGCCTCGCCGATGACGCGGCCGTCCGCGTCGTCATCCTCCGCGGCGCGGGCGCCCACTTCAGCGCCGGCGCCGATATCGACGACCTGCCCGACGATCCCGACGAGTTCCACCGCGTCCACCTGGCCACCGAACACACGATCGCCACCCTCCCCCAGCCGGTGATCGCCGCGATCCGCGGCTGCTGCGTCGGCGGCGGCTGCGAACTCGCCGTCGCGGCCGATCTCCGGATCGCCGACCACACCGCCCGCTTCGGCATCACCGCCAGCCGCCTGGGCATCGTCTACCCGTTCGCACCGACCCAGCGTCTGGTCGCCCTCATCGGCCTCGCCCAGTCCCGCCACCTCCTCTACACCGGCGACCTCGTCGACGCGAGGTGGGCCGAACGCGTCGGCCTGGTCACCGAACTCACCACCGAAGACGTCGACAAACGCGCACAGGAGCTCGCCCGCCTCCTCACCGCCCGCTCCCAGACCACCATCCGAGCCGCCAAACAACTCACCGCCGGCCAACCCGCCGACCTCGCCTGGCCCACCACCGACTACCACGAAGGCGTCCGCGCCTACCGCGAACGCCGCACCCCAACCTTCCCTCCAACCTGAAAGCGGACCCCAGCCACTCACCAACCCCTCCCCGCAGCCCCTCAGATACCGCGCCCAGGCGTGAACCGCCGCTACTCCGCATTGTTGGTGAGTGCGGGCGGTTCGCCCCTTGTGTCCGCTAGTTTCGGGCGGATGCGGATGCATTTGTGTGGTGGGTGGTATGCGGTGCCGGCGGTGGGTGTGGAGGCCTTGTTCGAGGGGTTCGGGTTCTCGGAGCCGGAATGGGTGGATGCCGAAGTGGGTGGGCCGGCCTGGAACGAGATCGTGCACAGCTCGCCGCGGGAGGATCATCGGTACTGCTCGCGGGCGTTCGTCGTCCCGGAGGTGCAGGGGTGGGCGCTGGTGTTCGGGCGGACCGGGCACGACCTGGTGGTGGCCGAGCGGACTGCCGAGCTGAGCCGGCGGTTCGGGGTTGCGCATTGGTACGGCGTCAACTGCTCGGATGGTTGGGCCGCCTGGTGTATCGCCGAGGCGGGCGAGGTTGTTCGGCACTACGACTACGACGATCCTGCGGCCGCCGTCGGTGCGCCGCATCCGGCCGAGGCTGGGCTGCGGTTGCCGCACGAGCCGTCGGGGCTGCCGGACGACGCCATCGACACGCTGGATCTCAGCGATCCGGTCGCGCTTGCGGAGGGGTACCAGCGACTGCTGGCCGAGTACGGCGTTCCGGAGGTGTGCGACACGCTCGCGGTGGCCGGGCGGATCTCGGTCGACCCGGAGGAGACCGACATCACCGGGCCGACCGCGATCGTGCGGACGAGTTGCCGCGTCAGCCCGCGAGCGTCTTGAGGGCTTGGGTCAGGCGGTCGGTGAGGTAGTCGAGGTCGTCGGGGGTGACTACCAGGGGTGGGGAGAGGCGGATGGTGGAGCCGTGGGTGTCTTTGGCGAGGACGCCGTTGTCGGCGAGGCGCTCGCAGAGGGCGCGGCCGGTGCCGAGGGCGGGGTCCAGGTCGAGGCCGGCCCAGAGGCCGTGGACGCGGAGGCCGGCCAGGCCGTGGGCGCGGAGGGGCTCGAGGCGGTCGCGCAGGTCTTGTTCGAGGGTGCGGGCGTGGGCCTGGAGGTCGCCGGGCTGCAGGAGCTTCACGACGGCTCGGCCGACGGCGGCGGCGAGCGGGTTGCCGCCGAAGGTGCTGCCGTGGGTGCCGGGGGTGATGACGTCCATGATGGCGCGGTCGGTGACGACGGCCGACAGCGGCATGATGCCGCCGCCGAGGGCCTTGCCAAGGATGTAGGCGTCGGGGACGACGCCCGCGCGGGCGCTGGCGAAGGTGGCGCCCGCGCGGCCGAGGCCGGACTGGATCTCGTCGGCGATCATCAGCACGTTGTTGGCCGTACAGGTCGCGCGGACGGCGGCCAGGTAGCCCTCCGGCGGGACGATCACGCCGGCTTCACCCTGGACGGGCTCGATCAGGACGGCGACCGTGGTGTCGTCGATCGCGGCGGCCAGCGCGTCGGCGTCGCCGTACGGGACGGAGCGGAAGCCGGGCGTGTACGGACCGTAGTTGTCGTGGGCCTCGGCGTCCCCGGAGAAGCTGATGATGCTGATCGTGCGGCCGTGGAAGTTGCCGTCGGCCACGATGATGGTGGCCTGCCCGTCCGGGACGCCCTTGACCAGATAACCCCAGCGGCGCGCGAGCTTCAGCGCGGTCTCGACGGCCTCGGCGCCGGAGTTCATCGGCAGGACGGCGTCCTTGCCGGACAGCGCGGCCAGCTCCGCGACGAACGGCCCGAGCTGGTCGTGGTGGAAGGCCCTCGAGGTCAGCGTGACCCGGCCGAGCTGCTCGGTCGCGGCGGCGATCAGCGCCGGATGCCGGTGCCCGAAGTTCAGCGCGGAGTAGCCGGCCAGACAATCCAGGTACCGGCGGCCGGTGGTGTCCTCGACCCAGGCGCCCTCGGCGGTGGCGATCGTCACCGGGAGCGGGTGGTAGTTGTGCGCGCCGTACTGGTCCTCGAGTGCGATCGGGTCGGTCATGAGCCGCACACTATGCGATCGAATCGCAGGTGGGCCAGACCGCCGCGCGGACTGGTCTTGCGACAGCGAAACACCTTGTGTCGCAGGCGATCCAGCCCGTTCAGTGGATCCGGACACATGGCTTCCATCTGCGACCCCGTCGCAGGTATGGTCAGTCCCGATGAGCGCTGAGCCTGCCGCCCGGGAGGAGCTCCCCGCGGCCCGTCCGCCGGCGTTGCCGCGTTGGCTGGGGTCCCGATCCACCGCACTGGTCCGGATGTTCGTCCAGCGCGGCCTGCTGCGCCCGCTGGTCCGTTCGCTGGTGCGACTCGAAACCACTGGCACTGTACGCGATCCCGGCCCGTACGTCGTGGTCGCCAACCACTCCAGTCATCTGGACACCGCCCTCCTGGTCACCCAGCTGCCGCGCCGCCTCACCCGGCGGCTGGCGGTCGGCGCGGCGGCCGACTACTTCTTCGAGAGCCGGTGGCGAGCGGTCGTGACCGCGCTCGTGTTCAACACGTTCCCGATCGACCGGGGCAAGGACCGCCCGAAACGCGGGACGTCGGGGCGGGTCCTCGACGCCGGTTTCAGCCTGCTCGTCTTCCCCGAGGGGACGCGTTCGCGCGACGGGCTGATGGGCGAATTCCGCCCGGGCGCCGCGGCGCTGTGCGTCGCGAAGGGGGTGCCGTGTCTGCCGGTCGGGATCACGGGTGCGTACGATGCGATGCCGCGGGGGCGCAGTTGGCCCCGGCCCGGGCGCCCGAAGGTGCGGGTGGCGTTCGGGACGCCGCTCCGGCCGCGTCCCGGCGAACCGGTCGAGGCGTTCGCGGCCCGGATGTCCGCCGCGGTGGCCGCTCTTCATCAGCAAGGAGTTCGTGATGCCGGCTGACAAGCCGTTCCGTTTCACCGTCCAGTGCTCGTCGCCGTCCGAGATCAGCCCGCAGTCGTGGGCCGGGCTGGCCCGCAAGGTCGAGGACCTGGGCTACTACAGCCTCACCGTCTCCGACCATCTCGACGAGCAGATCGCGCCGATCGCCGCCCTGATGGCCGCGGCGAACGCGACCACCACGCTGCGGATCGGCTCGATGCTGTTCTGCAACGACTACCGGCACCCGGTCGTCCTCGCCAAGGAGGCCGCGACCCTCGACGTGCTGTCCGGCGGCCGCTTCGACCTCGGCCTCGGCGCCGGCTGGCTGGCCACGGACTACGAGCGCGCGGGCATCCCGCTCGACCCGCCGGGCGTCCGGATCGACCGGCTCGAGGAGGCGCTCGCCGTCCTCAAGGGCCTGTTCGCCGCCGAGCCTTGCCACTTCGACGGCAAGCACTACCAGGTCAACGGCCTGGACGGGACGCCGAAGCCCACGCAGCGGCCGTATCCGCCGATCGTGATCGGCGGCGGCGGGAAGCGCGTGCTCTCGCTCGCGGCCCGCGAGGCCGACGTGGTCGCGGTGAACATGAACATGCACAAGGGCGTGATCGACGCCTCGGTCGGTCCGAACGCGACGATCGCCGCGACCGACCAGAAGATCGCCTGGATCCGCGAGGCCGCCGGGGAGCGCTTCCCCGGCCTCGTTCTGCAGTCCCGTATCCATCTCGCGCTGGTCGGCTTCGACCGGGCCGAGACCGCGAACAACCTGGCCGCCGGTTTCGGGCTCACCCCCGAAGAGGCCGTCGGGACGCCGCACGCACTGTTCGGCTCGGTCGAGGAGATCGTCGAGGACCTGCTGATCCGCCGCGAGCGGTTCGGCTTCTCGTCGATCGGGATCGCCGTCGACGCCCTGGACGCGATGGCCCCGGTCGTCGCCAAACTCGCCGGCTCCTGACCGCCCCACCCCGAGAGGACTCAACATGACCGTGCAGCACATGAAGTGGTGGGGCTGGGGCGTCGAGGGCGTCGCGTTCTCGCACGACGACAAGCCGTCGCTGGCGCCGTTCGTCCAGAAGGTCGTCGAGGTGGACCTGAACGCCCCGGCGCGGCCGCCGATCGCGTTCGAGGAGCTCGACATCCCGGCGTCCCGGCTTCCCGAGAACCTGCAGAGAGCGCTCTCCGACGTTCTCGGCGCGGAGTACGTCGTCAGCACCGATCTCGACCGCGTCGTCCACGCCTTCGGCAAGAGCCTGCGCGACCTGCTCCGGATCCGGGCCAGCGACCTGCGCCGGATCCCGGACGTCGTGGTCTACCCGGCCGACGAGGAGCAGGTGGCCGCCGTCCTGGACGCGGTCGTCGCGGCGGACGCCGTCCTGATCCCGTTCGGCGGCGGCAGCAACATCTCCGGCAGCCTGGAGGCGCCGGCCGGCGAGGAGCGCCCGGTCGTGTCGCTCGACCTCGGCCGGCTGAACCAGGTGCTGTCGATCGACGAGGAGTCCGGCCTGGCCCGGATCCAGGCCGGCGCCCTCGGGCCCGACCTGGAAAAGCAGCTCGGCGACCGCGGCTGGACGCTCGGCCACTTCCCGGACAGCTTCACCCACAGCTCGCTCGGCGGCTGGATCGCGACCCGCTCGTCCGGCATGCAGTCCGACAAGTACGGCGACATCGCGGACATCACCCGCGCGGTGCGCGTCGTCCAGCCCGGCCGGACACTCGCGACCCGCGCCGTCCCGGTCACGTCGACCGGGCCGAGCGTGCGCGAGATGATCCTCGGCAGCGAGGGCCGGCTCGGTGTGATCACCGAGGCGACCGTCCAGGTGCACCGCAAACCGGCCGAGCGCGTCGTCCTCGGCTACTTCTTCCCGGACTGGAAGCGCGGCGTGGCCGCGATGCGGGCGATCGCGGCCAGCGACGCGGCGCCGTTGATCACCCGCGTCTCGGACGCGCGCGAGACGTCGTTCTCGTTCGCCACCCGGAAGAACAGCAAGGGCCTGTCGAAGGTGATGAGCTCCGCGCTGATCGCCGTCCTGCGCAAGCGCGGCTGGGACCTGGAGCAGATGTGCCTGTCGTTCATCGGCTACGAAGGCAGCCCGGAGCACGTCGCCCGGCAGCGCAAGCTGGTCAAGAAGATCGTCGCCTCGCACGGCGGCCTGTGCGTCGGCGCCGGGCCGGGTGAGCTCTACGACCAGAAGAAGTTCGACACGCCCTACATCCGGGACTTCCTGCTCGATCGCGGCGCGCTGGCCGACGTGTCGGAGACCTCGACGTCCTGGGCGCAGCTGCTGCCCTTGTACGACACGGTCGTCGACCGGGCCAACAAGGCGTTCGCGCAGCTCGGGGTCAAGGGCTGGATCATGTGCCACCTGTCGCACTCGTACCACAGCGGCGCGTGCCTCTACTTCACCTTCGCCTTCAAGCAGTCCGAGGGTGACCCGATCGCGCAGTACGACGTCGTCAAGTCCGCCGTCCAGCAGGCCTTCATCGATGCCAATGGCACCTTGTCGCACCACCACGCGGTCGGGACCGAACACGCCCGCTGGCTGGCCGACGACATCTCCGAGCCCGGCGTCCAGATGATCCAGGGTCTGGTCGCGGCCGTGGACCCCGGCCGCAACCTGAACCCCGGAAAGATCGTCAGCTAGCCGACGGCCAGGTGAACTCCGGATCGCGCTGGTAGTCGTCGCGACGCCACTCCAGCGCCATCCGGACCATGTCGTGCGCACCCGCGCCGACCACCTTGCGCAACGGAGCATCGGGGTCGTCGATCAAGGCCAGCAAGGCTTGGGCGGCGACCGCCGGAGACTCGTCGGTGGACTCCCCCGGCTCGACGATCAGCTCCGGGTACGCCGACGCCCCGAGGATCGCCTCGCGGGTGCCGTCGTACGCCGGATCAGCGGTCGCGAAGCTCATACTCGCGCCGGCCCAGTCGGTCGCGAACCCGCCCAGCTGCAGCAGGTGGACGCCGATGCCGAGCGGCGCCACCTCGGCCGCCAGGGCCGAGCTGAGCCCCTCGAGCGCCCACTTACTAGCGTTGTAAGCGCCGAACAGCGGCAGATGCCCGACCGCGCCGACGGTCGAGACCTGGACGATCCGGCCGGACCCGCGCTCCCGGAGATGCGGCAGGACGGCCTGCGTCACCCAGATCGCGCCGAAGAAGTTCACCTCGAACTGCGCGCGCAACTCGGCCTCGGACAGCTCCTCGACCGCGCCGACCAGCCCGTACCCGGCGTTGTTGACCACGACATCCGGCGTCCCGACGGTCGCGACGACGTCCGCGACGACGGCGCGCACCGCCTCGGCCGACGTGACGTCCAGCCGGCGGGTGACCAGGCGATCGCCGTGCTGCTTGGCGAGATCGTCGAGGACGCCGTCCTGCCGGATCGTCGCGACCACCCGGTCGCCGCGCTCCAGCGCCGCCGCGGCGAACGCCCGGCCCAGCCCGCGCCCGGCGCCGGTAATCATCCACAGGGTCATCGGTTCCGCCTCCCACTTGAAAACCTAACGAGACGGACCGTATCGTCTCGTCTATGAAAAGTCCAGACGACCGCCGCCGCAGCGACCGGGCCCGGACGGCGATCCTGACCGCCGCCGCCGAGTCGGTCGCCGAGCTCGGCTACGCCAAGACCTCGATCGAGGGCATCGCCGCCCGGGCCGGCGTCGGCAAGCAGACGATCTATCGCTGGTGGTCCTCGAAAGGCGCGGTCGTGCTGGACGCGCTGGTCGTCGAGCAGGCCACGCCCGAGGCCGACTGGCCCGACACCGGCGACCTGGCCGCCGACCTGCGGCTGGTGCTGCGCGCGATCGCGGCCGAGCTCGCCGACGCGGCCAACTCGGCGACGCTGCGCGCGCTGCTGATCGACATGCAGCATGACGACGCCCTGGGCCAAGAGGTGATGAGCCGCGTCCTGGGTCCGCAGCTCGCGGCCACCAAGCGGCGCCTCGGCGCGGCGCAGGCCGCCGGGCAAGTTGCCGAGGGCATCGATCTGGACGTCGCCGCCGAGCTGATCTTCGGCCCGCTCTACCACCGCTGGATCCTGCGTACGCATCCGTTCAGCGACGCGTACGCCGATGCGCTGGCCGACCTCGCGCTACGGGCCGTCGCGCCGAAGGGTTGATCGCCGTTCGGGGTTGTGCCACGCTGCGAAAAGGGGAATGTGTTCCGAGGGGGGTCTCGGCATGGACGACTTTTCCGGGCCGGTCCGGCAAGGGCCGGACGCACCAGGCGAAGCGCCGTCCGGCGGCGTGGGGTTGTGCCTGTCCGGCGGCGGTTTTCGCGCGATGCTCTTTCACGTCGGCGTCCTGCGGCGACTGAATCTCGCAGGCCGATTACCCAGCCTGGACAGGGTTTCCAGCGTCTCCGGCGGCTCGATCACGGCCGCACTGCTGGGCCTGCGCTGGAACGAACTGAAGTTCACCGGCGATGTCGCCACGAATTTCGACGACCTGATCACCGAGCCCATTCGAGCATTCGCTCAATTGAAAGTCGACCTGCCCGCGGTGGCGGCCGGCGCATTACTCCCGTTCGTCACGATCTCCGATCGCGTGGTCGCCAAATTCAAACGGCATCTGTACGGCGACGCGACCCTGCAGGACCTCCCCGAGACACCGCGTTTCATCCTGAACGCGACCAATCTCGAGTCCGGCGTCCTGCTGCGCTTCAGCCGCCCTTACGTCGCCGACTACAAGGTCGGCCGCGTCGACCACGCCGACGTCCCGCTCGCCGACGCCGTGGCGGCGTCCTCGGCCTTCCCGCCGTTCCTGTCGCCGTACGAGCTTGACCTGTCCGGCGCGAAGTGGCGGACCGAGAGCGGCAATGTGCACACCGGCGCCGGGTTCCGCAACGAGATCCTGCTGAGCGACGGCGGCGTCTACGACAACCTCGGGATCGAGACCGTGTGGAAGCGCTGCCGCACCGTCCTGATCAGCGATGCCAGCGGCTACATCGACGCCGATCCGGACCCCGCGCGGGACTGGGCCCGCGGCATCATCCGGGTGCTGTTCCTGCTCGACTCACAGGTCCGCGCGCTGCGGCGAAGCGCCGTCGTCGACGCGTTCGCGAACGCGCACGATCCGCACGACGGCTTCTTCATCAGCACGGTCAGCGATCTGCGTGACTGGCCGGTCCCCGCCAACCGGCCGTACATCGAGGTCGATCCGGCCGTCACCGAGCGGCTGGCCGCCATCAGCACCCGGCTCACCACCGTGTCCGACGAACAGCAGGAGCTGTTGATCAACTGGGGTTTCGCGGCCGCGGACGCCGGTCTCCTCGCCTATCTCGACGCCGACCTGCCGGCCGTCGCCCTGCCCTACCCGGACCGTCCGTTGAAGGACGGTCAGGATGTCCGCGCCTGACCAGAACCTGCTGCACCACGACACCGTCGCGATGACGGTCTTCGCCCAGGACCCGATCGTCCTGGCCGGCGGGAAGCTGCCGCTGCTCACCCAGCTCGCCGTCCCGGCCGAGCGCCTGCAGCGCGGGCCGCGCGGCCATCGTTTCCATGTGGTGGACGTCGGCATCGGCACCAACACCGCCGCGGCGCCCGTCGTCCTGAACGACGGCGACCCCTGGACGTACCGCGACCGCTGGGACGCCGACCACCGCCCGGCCGATCCGGCACTACTCGTCGAGGACGCCGGCTTCCGCGCACAGAACCTGTTCGCCGTCGCCGCGCACACCCTCGCGCTCTTCGAGCGGCACCTCGGCCGCCCGATCCCGTGGTACTCGCACTACCCGCAGCTCTACCTGGTCCCGCGGGCCCGGATCGAGGCCAACGCCTTCTACTCCCGCGAACACAACGCCGTCCTGTTCGGCTGGCTGCCGGCCACCGGCGACCAGCCGAGTCTCTACACCGCGCTGTCGTACGACGTCATCGCGCACGAGGTCAGCCACGCGATCCTGGACGGCCTGCGGCCGCGCTACACCGAGCCCGGCCTGCCGGATCAGCTCGCGTTCCACGAGGCGCTGGCCGATATCGTCGCGCTGCTGTCGGTCTTCAGCCTCAAGGACGTCGCGAAACGCCTTCTCGACAACGGCAACGGGAAGATCGCGTTCCCCGGTGACGAGGCCGCGATGCGGAACCCGGACCAGGAGATCGGCCGCCGGCTGATGGCCGAATGGCGTGCAGCCGAGCTGAAGGCGACGCCACTGACCCTGCTCGCCGAGCAGATCGGCGGCCGCCGGACGCCGGCCGCGCCGGGCCGCTACCCGGCGCTACGCAGATCGGTCGATCTCCCCGCTACCCCTGCCTGGACGACGGATCCGGCGTTCCTCGAGCCGCATCGGCGGGCCGAGGTGCTGGTCGCCGCGTTCCTGCAGACGCTGGTGGCGATGTGGGCCGCGCGGCTCGACCCGCTGCGCGTCGACACCGACGGCGTCGACGTGAACCGGGTTGCCGAGGAGGGCGTGAAGTCAGCCCAGCACCTGCTCGGCATGTTGCTCCGGGCGCTGGACTACCTGCCGCCCGCGGAGCTGGAGTTCGCCGACGTGATCGATGCGGTGCTGACCGCGGACCGGCGGCTGGCCGCCGACGACGAGCACGGCTACCGCGCCAAGTTGACGGCCGCCTTCGCGAGTTTCGGTATCACGCCGCCCGAGCATCAGATGGTCGACGAGGACGGCGACGCCGCTCCCCCGCCCTCGGCCCGGCGGACGCCGACGCCGTACCGGGCCGATCCGGACGCGAAGACGCGCGGCGGCATCCGGTACGAGCATCTGAATCTGGCCGCGCTGCGGACCTCGCCCGAGGAGGTCTACCAGTTCATCTGGAACAACGCCGGCGCCCTCGGCATCGACGTCCGGCTGACCACTCGCGTCGAGCGCGTGCTCGGCAGCACCCGGGTCGGCCCGGACGGTTTGGTGCTGAACGAGACCATCGCGGACTACATCCAGATCCTGCGCGCCCTACCTGCGGAGCTGCCGCCCGGGATCGACGCTCCGGACGGATTGCCCGCCGACGAGCCGGTCGAGCTGCTGGGCGGCGGCGTCCTGGTCTTCGACCAGTTCGGCCGGTTTCGGCTGCATCAGCGCAAACCCGTCCTCGACGTCGACCGGCAGAACCGGCGGCTGCAGTACCTCGCCAAGCGCGGGTTCCGCGACGGCGGCGACAAGCGGCGGTTCGCGCTGCTGCACGACGCCGAGGACGAGCTGTGAGTACGCCGAGTCGTGTGCGACTCCGCGCGTACAAGGTCGGCTTCGGGGACTGTCTGCTCCTGACCATGACGTACCGGAGCAAGCTGCCCGACGGCCGGCGCGAGCGGCACATGCTGATCGACTGCGGCAGCGTCGCGCGCGCGGACGACGGACCGCGGATGGCGGAGGTCGCGGAGCTGATCGCCGAACACAGCGGCGGTCAGCTGGACGCCGTCGTGGCGACGCATCGGCATCGCGATCATGTCGGCGGCTTCGGGGACGCGCGGGCCGGCGCGGCTCTCGATCGGCTGAAACCGCGGCTCGTGATCCGCCCGTGGACCGACGTACCGGAGACCGAGCGCGACCAGCTCGACGACGACCAGCGGCACTTCCTCGGCATCCTCGATCAGCTGCCCGCGCAGGCCGAGCGCCTCGGCGTCCTCGCCTTCGACAGCGTCGCGCAGGCCAAGCGCGCGGCCCGCCTGGCCGAGCTCGGCTTCAAGAACGCGGCCGCGATCGCGCGGCTGGAAGGCTGGGCCGCGGACAGCAAGGCCCACTATGTGACAGCCGGTACGACGCTGGACGTCGCAGCCGAGCTGCCGGGGGTGAAGATCCAGGTTCTCGGACCGCCGACGCTGAAGGACGTGCCGTCGCTGACCCGCTACGCCAAGGAGTCCGAGGAGTACTGGCTCGGGCTGGCCGGTGACAGCGCTCTGGCCGAGCTGCTCCAGCCCGGCGGCACGGCGACCTTGGCCCGCGCACGACGGACACTCGCGCAGCCCGGTGGCGTCGGCGCGGCCGAGTGGCTGCTCCGCAACCTCGACGAACGCCGGATCTCCCAAGGGCTGGAGATCGTCGAGGCGCTGGACGACGTCCTCAACAACACCAGCGTCATCCTGCTCGTCACCATCGGGAGCCGCCGCATCCTGCTACCCGGCGACGCCCAGGCCGAGAACTGGTCCCGCACACTCGATCTACTGAAGACCGATCGCCGGCTCGCGACCGCGCTGAGCAAGGTCGACCTCTACAAAGTCGGCCACCACGGCAGCCGCAACGCGACTCCCAAACGCCTCACGGCGCACTGGGCGAAGTCCGCGCACCCCGTCGTCTCACTGCTCTCGACCAAACGCGGCGTCTTCGAGAAGAGCCGCGAAGGCGCCGTCCCCAAACCGGAACTCGTCGACGGCCTCGCCGCCCTCGGCGCCGTCCACAACACCGACGACCTGCCGCCCGACGTCTGGTGGCTCGACCTCGAAGCGCCCACCCGCGGCGCCGCCCAGTTCGCCGCCACCCTCGGGCCGCCCGTGCGATAGCCGGGCCGGCCCAGTCCCTTCAGCCGTCGGTCTCAGGCCGGTGCAGCTCGACGCCGGCTTCGGCCAGCCGGGCCTGGTACTGCTCGACCAGCTCCGGATCGGTCGCGACCTGCTGCGTGCGCAGCCCGTGGTCGAGACAGAACGCGGCGAGCTCCCCGGTGGCCTCGCCGACGTTCCACTCCACCGGGTGCAGCCGGTAGACGTCGTTGGTGATGTGCGTGGTCCCGAGGTTCTTTGCCGCCGGCAGCAGGTTCTGCGTGGTCACCGGGATCAGCGCGCCGAGCGGGATCTCGAACGGCGCGCACTCCCCGTCGCGGGAGTTGTCGCCGGCGGTCCCACGGGCCTTGATCGAGATGTCCTGCTCGCGGACGGTCGTCAGGGCTTTGATCCGGCGCGACTCCCGGATGTACGGCGCCTGCGCGAACCCGTCGTCCGTCCCGACCAGATCACCGCGCAACCGCAGCCCGGGCCAGCCGTGGCCGCCGTCCGGCCGCGGAGCCTCGGTCTGCAACCAGTAGAAGTACGCGCGGGACTGCGCCTTCGCCGCGGCGAAATGCGCCTGCCGGGACTCGAAGTCGATCGCCGGGCCGCCGACGTAGTCGAGCTGCGGCCAGTTGGCCAGGACGACGTCGCCGGCGTCGAAGCCGTCCTCGATCGGCAGCTCGAACGAACGCCACAGGTCGTAGTCGCGCGGCCGCTCGATGATGTGCTCACCGTCCACGTGGTCGAAGACGAAACACCAGGCGATCGACCGCACATCGGCCGGATCGGCGACCTCGGGCGCACTCGGCTCACCATGCTCGCTGCGAGCCTCGGCGCCGACCGCGAACGCCGTCCCGGTCAGCGGCAGCAGATCGCCGGCCTCCGTCGCGTCGACGAAGAAGTCGGCGGTGATCTCGGTCTCGGCCTCGGTCAGCGGATTGCGGACGGTGACCGTGCGGACGGCGGGACCGCTCATCTCGGCCGCCACCGGCTCCGCGGGCTGCAGCACGGTCAGCCGGCCCGACGAGCGGTACGACGCGAGCAACTCGGTGATGACCGCAGCGGCGACGCGCGGCTCGTCGCACAGTTTGTTGACCCGAGCGCGGCCCGGGTTGTACTGGCTGATGTTCTCGCGCAGTTCGCGGTAGCGCGCGGTGCTGCCGAACTGTTCGACCCAGTTGCGCTCGTCCGGCGGCACCGCCTGCGAGGTCAGCTGCCCGCCGAGCCACGCGTACTCCTCGGTGAGCACCACCCGGCGACCACGCTGCAGGACCGCGAGCGCGGCGGCCACCCCGCCGAGACCGCCGCCCACGATGGCCACTTCGGCCCCGATCCGGTCGGTCATCTTGCATCCATCCATGCCACGATCGTCTCCCCAGATTCGTCGTCGGCAACCAGCAAAGCTTCACCGTACCCGCGCCGGCGGCCGGGCCGACCCCGCCGCGAAAGTCTCGGAGCTGTCCCGGCACTTCGGCTGAGGTGGCCCGCCTGCGACCATGTCCGCATGGCCGACACTTCCGACCGCGTCACGATGAGCGAGGTCGCTCTGGCGGCCGGGGTGTCGGTGAGCACGGTCTCGCATGTGGTGAACGGGACGCGGGCGGTCGCGGCGGAGACGCGGGAGCGCGTGCAGCGGGTGATGAGCGCGCTGGGCTACGAGCACCAGCCGACGGCGCGCTCGCTGGCGGCCGGGGCGAACCGGACGATCGGCCTGGCGATCACGGTGGCCAACAATCCGTACTGGGTGGATCTCATCCAAGGCATCGACGGGGAGGCGACGCGGGCCGGGCTGAACCTGGTCATCGTCGACACCCGGGACGACGCCCGGTACGAGACGTCGTCGGTGGCGAACCTGCTCGCGCACCGGCTCGAAGGCCTCATCATCTCGCCCGCGGCCGACTGGCGCGGGACGACGCTGCCGCTGCTCCGCGATCAGGGGCTGCCGTTCGTGATGGTGGACCGGATCGACCCGGCGCTGCACGTCGACCAGGTCGGCGTCGAGAACGAGGCCGCGACGATCGCCGTCATCGACCACCTGATCCGGCACGGGCATCGCCGGATCGGGATGCTGACCGGCATCCCTGGGCTGTCCACGAGCGCCGAGCGGCTGCGCGGGTACCACCTGGCGCACGAGCGCGCGGGGCTGCGCGTCGATCCGGATCTGGTCCGGGTCGGCGACTCGTCCAGTCCGGGCGGACGGCGGGCGACCGGTGAGTTGCTGCAGCTCGACCGGCCGCCGACGGCGATGTTCACCGGCAACAGCGGGATGACGATCGGTGCGCTGGCCGCGTTACATGCCGCGGGCGTCGGCGTACCGGACGACATGGCGCTCGTTGCCTTCGACGACTTTCCGTGGGCGGACCTGTTCAGCCCGGCGCTGACCACGATCGCCCAGCCGTCGGCGGCCATCGGGGCCCGCGCCGTCCAGCTGCTGGTCCGCCGGATGCAGGACCCCGACGCGCCGGCGCAGACGATGCGCCTGCCCGTCGAGATCATGCACCGCGAGTCCTGCGGCTGCGTCCGTTAGGTCAACGCGGGGTTCCCCAGCTGGTCGGGGCATCGGTCATGCGGGCGACGATCCGGCCGCCGCGGTTGACGAACGACTCCGGCAGCCAGGGCTCGGCTTGCGACCGGCCGTTGAGTGACAGAGCTTCGACGTACTGGTTGGCATCCGAGGTCGCAGGCGCCTCGATGATCAGCCGGACACCGTTGCTGCGCCGCAGCTCGACCTTGGGGAACAGCGGGCTGCCGACGAGGAGCTCGGCGCGGCCGGGGGTCTGCGGGAAGAGGCCGATCGCGGCGAAGACGTACCAGGCCGACAGCGTGCCGAGGTCGTCGTTACCGGGCAGACCGGCCGGGCCGGTGCCGTAGACGGTGTCGACGATCTCGCGGGTGGTCGCCTGGGTCTTCGATGGGACGCCGAGGCCGTTGTAGAGCCAGGGCGCGTGCAACCCGGGCTCGTTGGTCGGGTCGTACCGCACCGCGCTGCCGCCCTTGACGGCCCAGTTGCCGTTCTCGTCGTGGAAGAACGCGTCGAGCCGGCTGACGGCCTGGCCGTTCATCGCCTGCGCGAGACCGTCGACGTCCTGCGGGACCATCCAGGTGTACGTCGCGCTGGAGCCCTGCGCGAAACCGGTCTGTGTGGACGGCGTGAAACCGGGCTCCCAGGTGCCGTCGGCTTTGCGGGCCCGCTGGTAGCCGACGGCCGGGTCGAAGGTGTTCTTCCACCAGCTGCCGCGGTCCTTCAGATCGCGGACGTCGGCGCCGAGGCGCTGCCCCCACTGCGCCAGCGAGTAGTCGGCCAGCGCGTTCTCCAGGGTCTCGGCCGCGCCGCCCCAACAGTGACAGGCGTCCTGTGGCGCGTACTGCTTGGCGAGGTAGGTGTTCAGCGCCGGTCGTTGCCCGGTGCATTGCCCTGGGCAACCACCGTCGTTCTCGGCGTCCGGGTTCTGGACGCGGGCCTGCCGGACGAGTGACGCGAACGCGCCGCGGGTGTCGAAGTTCCGCACGCCCAGCGCGGCGAACGTCGCCAGCGTCGGCGCGGCCGGGTCGCCGGTCATCACGTGCGTCGGGCCGTTGTTGTGCAGCCAGCGGTCCCAGATGCCCTTGTTCTGCTGGGCGAAGTGGTACATGGATTGGGCGAAGTCGCCCGCGACGTCCGGTCGCAGCACGGCGAGCAGCTGGATGTGCGCGCGGTACTGGTCCCAGCCGGAAAACGTGCCGTACTGCGCCTTCTGGCCTCGTGCCAGCCGGTGGATCTTCAGGTCCGAGCCGAGGTAGCGGCCGTCGATGTCGTTGAAGACGTTCGGCTGCAGCAGCACGTGGTAGAGCGCGGTGTAGAACGTCGTCCGCTGCGCCTCGGTGCCGCCGGTGATCGCGACCGAGCGCAACTCACGACGCCAAGCGGCGTACCCCTCGGCAGCGACCTGGTCGACGGTCGCCCGCGGAGGCAGCTCGGCGCGCAGGTTCAGCTCGGCGCCGGCCAGGCTGACGTAGGAGATGCCGAGCCGCATCCGCACCTTGGCGCCGGGCGCGAACGTCACGTACCCACCCGACCCGCGCCCCGCCCGGTCCGCCCCGGTCGCGTAGCCCTCTCCCCCGGTCGCCCGGGTGCTCCCGGCCGCCAGCTCGCCGTCCTTCCAGGTGCCGTTGGCAACGATCGGCTGATCGAACGACGCGGTGAAGTGCAGCCGGTAATACGTCTTCCGGTTGTTCACGCCGCCGTTGGCCCGCCGTCCGCAGAACGCCCCCGTCAGCACCGATCCGGTCACCTTCCGGCGCCGCGGGTCGATCGTCACCTCGGCGTCCTCGCTGCCGTTGAGCGAGTTCGACGTCCGGAACAACAGGTTCGCCGCCTGCCCGGCCGGGAACGTGAACTCCCCCAGCCCCGCCCGCGTCGTCACGGAGAGATCCGACTTCACTCCCGAGTCCAGCGTCACCGTGTACCGGCCCGGAACGGCCTTCTCGTTCGCATGACTGAAGTTCGACGCGTACTTCGCATCCTTCGTGTCAGCCGTCGGCGACGAATCGACCGCCCCGACGTACGGCAGGATCGGGATGTCCCCGGCCGCACCCGGATTACACCCGGCCCCACTCAAGTGCGTCAGGCTGAACCCCCGCACCCGAGTCAGGTCGTACTGATACCCGTTGGCAGCCCCCGTACTGGTCTGGTCCCCACGCGTACTCGTCGGACTCCACGAGATCATCCCGAACGGCCGCACCGCCCCCGGCCACGTCGTCCCGTCCCGCAACGACCCGATCAACGGATCAACATGAGCCGCCGGATCCCGCACCACCCCCGGCGCCGCCGTCGCCGGCCCCACCGGCACCACCAAAGCCAGCACCAGACCAGCAGCAACAAAACGCATCGGAGCGACCCCTTCAGCCCGAACACCAAGTCGCAGCCAACCTAAACGCCCACCCCCAACCCCCGATGACCTTTGCGCAAATCTTCGCCACCTACTCACTGCAAGAGTTGTTCACGATGGGAGATCCGTGTGGTCGCGGGGAGGCGCCACATGGTGTAGGCAGCGGCCATCAGGTGCGCGGCTCGGCGCGGGGCGACTCGGCCGTACCCGGTGCCGAATCCCGGCGCCGCGAAACTGCCGACTGCGTCACCGAGGCGGCCGACTGCCAGGAGAGCAGCCCAGAACGCGTCATGGACGGCAATCTCCAGACCGCCCGCGAGTGGCATCGGCACCCGCATTGTCGGTGCGTAGACGAGCCAGCGGCAGCGCTCATCGCCGGTTGGGACGACAATGGCATTACCCACCGGCTGGTAGCCGTGATGCTCGTCGCCGAGCGTAGCCCACACCGTGCGCTGGAGACTCGGCCAATGACTCGAGAGCGCACGATCGACACCGCCGTCCATCTGGCCGTAGCTGTTACCTGCCGTCAGCACCGCGTCCACCTCAGGTAGGACGTCGAGCAACGAGCCGTGCCGCACCTCGACGGCGCCGTCCTCGATCTGTTCGGCGAAGACGTCGGCCCAGGCAGCGACGAGGTCTGCGTCCAGGTCGACGAGGACGAGCTTTTGGTCACCGGTCATGGGGCGACGGTACGACACCTGCGGCGCCCCGGGTGGGGCGCCGCAGGATCAGGTGGTTAGGGGAAGTTGACCCATTGGGCTTTGTTGGTGGTGGAGTTGGAGGGGCCGCCGGTGTTGTTGATGACGTGGGCGATGGTGCCGCGGCCGCCGAGGGAGATGGTGACCATGTTGTGGAACTTGACGTTGGGTTTGACGGGGGTCTCGATGGCTCGTTCGCCGACTATGGAGGCGTCGGAGGTGAAGACGCAGTAGGAGCCGAGGCCCCAGGCTTCGTGGGTGTTGACGTGGTCGGCGACCTTGTAGGCGGCGTAGCCGCGGGTGGAGCCGTTCATCCAGGCGGCCTGGTTGGGCGGGTCGTAGGGCATTTCGTTCTGGTAGAAGTAGGTGCGGCCGCGTTCGCCGTTCCAGATGGTCTGGTACTTCTGGTAGTGCTCGACGAACAGGCCGTACGCCGTGATGTCGTCGCCGTTGACCACGAGGCCGGTGTCGGCGGTGTTGGTGTTCCAGCCGACGCCGAACGAGTGGTCGCCGCGCCACAGCCAGGTGTGGTCGAGGATGACGTCGTCGCTGTTGATGCGCAGGGTCTCGGTCGCCTTGCCGACGGCGGAGCCGCCGATGCGGTAGTAGATGTCGTGCAGCGAGGTGGGGTTGGCGCTGTGGTCGGCCGAGGAGTTGGCCGGGCCGAGCTCCATCAGCAGCGGCGAGTTGGTCGGGGCCGCGTCGATGAGCAGACCGGCCAGTTTGACGCCGTCCACATCGGCGACCGAGATCGCGGTGGTGCCGTTGGTCGGCATGATCGTGGCCAGGCCGAGCCCGAGGACGACGGTGTTGGCGCGGTTGATCCGGAGCGAGTCGCTGAGCTTGTAGACGCCCGGCGTGAACAGCAGGTCCTTACCGGCGGCCAGCTCGGCGTTCAGCGTCGCGGCGGTGACGCCGGGTTTGGCGATGTAGAACTGCTCGATCGGCAGCGACTGACCGGCGGGGTTGCCGTTGGCCCAGCCGGGGCCGGCCGAGTTCGACTTCAGCGCCGGGACGAAGACCTTGTAGGCGCCCGCGGCGTCGATGTACAGGTACGGCTTCTCGCGGATGATCGGCGTCTGCGCGACCTTCGTGTACGGCGGCTCGGGGAAGTTACCGGCCGGCGCGTTCTCGGCGCCGACGAAGACCATGTTCCAGTTCTGGCCGGTCCAGCTGCCCCAGCGGGTGTTCCGCGACAGCCACTGCTGCTGGCTGCCCGACCGGACCTGGCCGTCGACGATCGTGTCGGCCATGAAGCCGCCGCTCGACCAGCCGCCGTCGTCCAGCGCGAGGTTGCCCTTCAGGTGCATCCGCCGGTACGCCGACGCCTGGCTGACGGCCCACCGGTCCAGCCCACCAGGCGGCGTCACGGTGAGACCCTCGGCGCCGCGCCAGAAGTTGTGCGTCGCGTTCTGCGGCGGGAACCAGTCGGCCTCGACGTGGACGGCGCCGTTGATGTTCACGCTGCCCGGCGTCAGGCCCAGACCGGCGACCTGGGTGAAGAAGCCGACGTTCGCGCTGACGTTGTAGGTGCCGGGCTTGAACAGCAGGGCGTACCGCTGCTCGCCGTACTGGTTCTCCTCCTGCTGGTTGAAGACCTGGTCCAGGCGCGACTGGATCTGGCTGGCCGGCATCGACGGGTCGAAGACGGAGACGTTCGGGCCGAGGTCCGGCGTACCGGGCGGGTTCGGCGGTCCATCCACGGAGGTCACCTTGAAGGATTGGGCGGCGCTGCCGTTGCACGCGTACTGCACGAGCTGGACGTTGTCCGCGGTGTTGGCGGCCGGGACGTCGAGGCACTTGCCGCTGTGCCGGCTGACGAAATGGTAGTTGCCGTCGGCCTCCTCGACCGGCAGCCACTGCTGGTTGTTACCGCCGCCGTAGGCCCACAGGTGCAGCAGCGCGTTGTCGGCGTTCGACACGTTCGAGACGTCGACGACCTGCGCCGGGTTCGTCCGCACGTTGATGCGCACGTAGCCGCCGCTGGTCGGCTGGAACTGCCACTGCTGGGCGGTCGACGTGTTGCAGGCGAACTGCTGGACGGCGGTGCCGTTCGCCGTCCCCGCGTTGCGGGTGTCGAGGCACTTGCCGCTGTGCTTGGCGGTGACGGTGTTCCACGCGGTCGGCGAGATCGCGGCGACCGCCGGGGACGTCGTGACGACGGTCAGGCCACCGGCGACGACACCGGCCAGCGCGGTCGCGATCACGGCGATCCGGCGCCGGCGCACACGCGGCGGCGGACGGAGTGGGGCGACTCCGGACATGGGGTTCTCCTCGTTCCTGGGCGGCGAATGTGCTCAGGAAAGCGGATTCCCACACTTAATTCAAGATCTGACCGAAGTCTCGCGCAGTTCCGTAACCAGCTAGGGTCGGCTCATGCGGATCGCGGTGTCGTCGGATATGGACCAGCCCGTCGCCCGGGCCCTGGTGGCCGAGCTGGGCAAACGCGGTCACGAGGTGACGGCGTACGGCGCGCTCCGCGACGGCGACGACCCGCAGTGGGCCGTCTGCTCGGAGACGGCCGCGCGCGAGCTCGCCGAGGGCCGCGCCGACCAGGCCGTCGTCTGCTGCTGGACCGGCACCGGCGCGTCGATCGCCGCCAACAAGGTGCCCGGCGTCCGCGCCGCGCTCTGCACCGACGCCTACACCGCCGAGGGCGCCCGGCGCTGGAACGACGCGAACGTCCTCGCCCTCAGCCTCCGCCTCACCTCCGAACCCCTCCTCGAAGAGATCCTCGACGCCTGGTTCGCCACCGCCCCCAGCCAGGACGCCGAAGACCGCGCCAACATCGACCGCGTCACCCGCTGACGGCAGGGCGTAGTCTGCGGGCGTCCTGGGGTTCAGCTCGGCTGGGCGGGGGATGATCGGGCAGTCGAGGAGAGGGCGTTATGGGTTCGAAGCGGGTGGCCGTGGTCGTCAATCCGGTCAAGGTGGGGGACGTCGAGCAGTTGCGGTCGGCGGTGACGGCGGCGGTCGAGGAGCGGGGGTACGCCGAGCCGATCTGGATGGAGACCACCGTCGACGACCCCGGGCAAGGGATGGCCCGGCGGGCGGTCGACGAGGAGGTCGACCTGGTGATCGTCGCGGGTGGCGACGGGACGGTGCGGGTGGTCTGCGTCGAGCTGGCGAATACCGGCATCCCGCTCGTGATCTTGCCGGCCGGCACCGGCAACCTGCTCGCCCGCAACCTCGGCATCCCGCTGACGGTCGACCTCGCGCTGACCCAGCTGCTGGACGGCGCCGACCGGACGATCGATCTCGCGGACGTCGAAGGCGACGACCTGCCCGCCGACCGGTTCACCGTGATGGCCGGTCTCGGCCTGGACGCCGCGATCATCGAGGATGCCCCGGACCCGGTGAAGAAGCGGATCGGGTGGGCGGCGTACGCGGTCGCCCTGGCCCGCAACCTGAACCAGTCCGCGGTCAAGGTGACCGTCACCGTCGACGACCGCAAACCCTTCGTCCGGCACGCCCGGACCGTCGTGATCGGCAACGTCGGCACCCTGACCGCCGATATCGCCCTGATCCCGGACGCGCGCCCCGACGACGGCCTGATCGACGTCGTCGTCCTCAGTCCCAACCGGCTGTCGCACTGGCCGCGCGTCGTCTGGCGGATCCTGAGCCGCAGCGACGTCCGCGACCCGCACATCCACCGCCGCGCCGGCCGCCGGATCGTCGTCACCGCCGCCGAGCCCATGCGCCGCCAGCTCGACGGCGACCCCACCACCCCCGGCCGCACCCTCACCGCCACCGTCGCCCCCGACGCCCTCATCGTCCGCTCCCCCGCGGCCGCCGAATGATCGACGACTTCGCCAAGGACTACCTGCACAACGCCCTCCGCTCGGTCCGCGAGTCCCTCCTGTTCAAACTCGACGGCCTGCCCGAGTACGACGTCCGCCGCCCAATGACCCGTACCGGCACCAACCTGCTCGGCCTGGTCAAACACCTCGGCCACAGCGAGGCCCGCTACCTCGGCGAGGTCTTCGACCGTCCGTACGCCGGATCGATCCCGGACTTCTTCGCGCCTGACTACGTCAGCTACGACCATCTGTGGGTGCCGGCCACGGAGACGCGTGCCGAGGTGCTGGCGGAGTACCAACGAGCGTGCACCCACGCAGACGCGACGATCGCGGCGCTGCCGATCGACGCACCCGGCCACGTGCCGTGGTGGCCGCGACCGGACATCAAGCTGTTCAACGCGCTCGTCCACGTGCTCACCGAAACCAACCGGCACGCCGGGCATGCGGACATCCTGCGCGAGGAGCTCGACGGCACCCTCGGCGCCTGGCCGAACGCGGCATCCGGACCGAGCGAAGCGGAATGGGCTGCGCATCGATCCCGGGTGGAACAGGCGGCGCGCGACGCCGTCAAGCCTGGTCAGTAGCGGGCGAGCTCCTCCAACGGCTGCAACTCGTTCCGGCCGCGTTCGGTCGTCACCACTCCGTCGGCGATCGCCGCCACGTCGTGCCATGGCAGGTACCAGACTTCGCCGAGGCGGGCGTGGACGAGGCGGCGCAACAGCGCCGGGCCGACGTGGCGTTCGTAGCCGAAGAGGCGGGTGTGGCGGTGTTCGACGACGATGAGCCCGTCGACGCGCAAAGCGCGGTGGCTCGCCGCGAGCAGCGGGCCGTCTTGAACCAAGCGGACGTCGGCGACGCCACCGATCGCGACACGCGACGAGTCCACCACCCGGTGCCCCAACAGCTCATTCAGCCGCATGACCGGCTCCCGGGATCTTGTCGATGACGGCGCGTTCGACGCGGTCGTCGTACCGGTCCAGGTCGAGGCCGTCGGCAACGATGGTGACGGCGGTGCCGAGGTCGGCGATCCGGCGGGCGGAGATCTCCCGGCGGGCCGAGATCAGCGCGGTGACGACCGGCGGATCGGCGTCCAGGTCGAGGACGACGTCGTCCACCTTGCCGGCCAGGTGGCCGTCGGACTGGTCGATCAGCTGGCGGTCGAGCAGGTGCAGCTGGGCGTGCAGGACGCGTCCGGTCATGGGTCATTGCCCCGCTTTCGTGAGGATCATCAACGGGATGGCGGCCAGCGATGCGACCACCAGCAGGCCGAGGTAGAACAGGCCGAACGCGTTCCGCAGCGGGCCGTTGGTGTTCGCGCCGACGTAGTCCGGATCGTTGGCGATGATCAGGATCGGCAAGTAGGTCAGCGGGAGCGCCATCGCGGCGAACACGACCGAGTACTCCGTCACCTTGACCGGATCGACCGCTGTCACCAGCGTGAGCATCGCCAGTACCAGACAGATGATGATGACGACGTGGAACCGCGACGCCTCCCGCGGCCGGACGAACTTCCCCCACTGCCAGCCCCGGTACTGCGCGATCGTGTACCCGCACGACAACGCCGTCTCCAGCGCCGCGCCGAAGGTCGCCGCGAACACCCCGATCAGCACGACGGCCAACCCAAGCTTGCCTAAGGCAACGGCCACCGGCAGCGTCACCTGCCCCAGCGTGCCGACCTGGATCCCGGCCGGCAGGAACAGCACCGCCGCGCACCCCATGATCGACAGCGACAGCAATCCGCCCAACGGGAAGCCGACGAACACGTTCGTCCGCGCGGTGACCAGATCCCGCCGCGTCCACTTCTCCTCCACTCCCCCGGACGTGAAGAAGAAGACCTCGTACGGCGTCATCGCCGCGCCGAACAGCGCGATCCCGTAGTACGCGTACGTCGCCCAGTTCTCGGAGCCGATCGGATGCGGGGACGTCGCCTGGCTCAGCAAGTCGCCCCAGTCCGGCCCGAGCTTGAACAGCGCGACCGCGAAGATGACCAGCAGCAACCCCATCAACCCGAAGACCTGCTCCAGCCGGGAGAACTTGACCCGCCAGATCACCAGCCAGACCGCGAACGCCGCGAGCGGCATCCAGAGCAGGTAATGCACGCCACTCGCCAGCTCGAAGGCGAGCGCGACGCCGCCGATCTCCGCGATCAGCGTCAGCAGCGTGACCAGGAACGACGCCACCAGCGTGACCAGCCCGGTCCGCCGTCCGAGCCGCTCACGGATCAGGTCGAACACCGGCCGCCCGGAGATCGCGACGACCCGGCCGGACATCTCGGCGTACAGGCAGATCCCGATCACCCCGACCACCACGACCCACGCCATGTGCATCCCGAACCGGGCGCCGACCAGCGCGTTCGTGACCAGGTCCCCGATATCGACGAACCCGCCGATCGCGGTCAGGATCCCCAGAGTGACGGCGAGGAGCTTCTTCACAACTCCCCGATCCGCCGCAACTGCTCGGCCGAGTCCCGCAGGACGGCGAGCTGACGCCCGGCGCCGGCCAGATCGTCGTTACCGAGCGCGATCCGCACCGAGGTGACAGCCCGCGTCGCGTCGTCCAAGACCTTGGTGACCTGGTCGTACAGCCGCTGCGCCGCGTCGGACGCCGGCTGCTGCGCCGCGAACGAACTGGCCGCCTGCTCGACCCCCTTCTCGGCCTCCCCGACCAGCTGCCCCGCGGGCTGCGCCCACAAGCGCCCCGCCTGGAACTGCTCTACGGCGACCCGCGCCGTCCCGACCTCGGACGCCGCCTCCCGCCCGGCCTGCGCGGCAGCGTCCCGGAGCTTCTGCTCGGGAGTCGCACATCCGGTCGCCAGGAGCGCCGCCACCAGCAGCAAGCCCGTCCATCGCAGCACCGGCCCCCAGTACCCACCCCCAGCAACCCCCACCCCTAGGAGATGAGGGATCGACCCTCATGCCTGGGGGGTGCCTCCCACGGGAGATTGGTGGCAGAGGGAAACACACCGAACACCGAGAACCTGGGGGTAACCGAAATGAAGCGTCAAGGGATCGCCGTACTGGCCGGGGTGGCAACTGTCGTCGCCGGGACCGTCCTGCCGGCTGTGAGCGCCACCGCGGCGGAGCTGCCGCTGCAGGTGCCGTGCAGCGAGCAGAAGGACGTGACCGGGCCGCAGTTCGCGGTCAAGCTGTGCGACGTGACCGACGCGGACCAGTTCCGCACGCATCTGGCCAAGGAAGGCAGCGTGCACTGCGGTCCGACTTCGCTGTTCAACGCGATGTACTACCTCGGCGAGCACAAGGGCCTGCCGATGCGGGTGACGCCGAACGGTCAGCTGATGACCGAGTACGACCCGCACGACCCGGCGGACTACGACGAGACCACGGCGTGGCTCGGCTGGCTCGGCCACAAGGCCGGGATGGGCGCGAACCCGAGCGGCTCCAGCGCGAGCGGCAACCGCGCCGCCTTCGACGCGGCGACCGAGGGCGCCAAGGCCAGCGGCTGGACGGTCAACCGCGGCGGGACGAGCTCCGACAGCGTCCCGGAGTTCGGGCTCGAGATCGCGAAGCGGCTGCGGCAGGCGCCGGTCCAGCTCTGGTACGGCCGGTACGTCCTGAACGCCGACAACACCCACACCCGCACCGGCGGGCACGCGGTCACCGTCGTCGCGGCCAAGGGTGATGTGGCCTCGGGCAAGGTCGAGCTGACCCTGCACGACCCGGCCCGCTCGGACGACCACAAGAGCCCCGGCTACAAGGACACGCAGTCCCAGATCCGCGACGAGAAGGTGACGCTGTACCGGGTCGCGATCCGGACCAAGTCGGTCGACGAGGAGACCGGCGTCGAGACGATCAAGCAGCACACCTACTGGCGCCTGTTCGGCGAGAACTACACCGGCACGACCCTGCAGTACGTCGAGGCCTTCAACTGGTTCGAGACCGCGCCGCCGGTCGGCTGATCGACGCGCAGCACCTGAGTACGAGCGGCCCTTGGAGGGAGGGGGCCGCTCGTACTGCGTTATGCGAGGGCTTTACCGAGCTCGCGACGGCCGGTGATACCGAGCTTGACGTAGATCCGGCCGAGGTGGTTCTCCACCGTCTTCGGCGAGACGAACAGCTCCTGCGCGATGTCGCGGTTGCTGCGCCCGGTGACGGCCAGCCCGGCCACCCGGCGCTCGCTGGCCGTCAGCGAATCCTGGCCCGGGGCAACCAGCGCCCGCGGCCGATCCCCCAGCGCCTGCAGGACTTCGACGACCCGCGACCGCAGGACGACGGCCCCGCACGCGGCCGCCAGCTCGCCGCCGCGCAACAGCGTCTCCCGGGCATCCGACCGCCGACCGACCACCCGATACGCCTCGCCGAGGTCGACCAGCGCGCGGGCCAGCTCCAGCCGGGCCGGCGACCGTTCGAGGACGGCGACCGCTTCGGACAACGTCTCCACCCGCCGAGCCCCTTGGCCGACGTCGACCTTCGCACTCAGCCGCAGCGCCGCCCCGAGATCGGTCGGTGCACCCCAGCGGCGCGCGAGATCCAGCTGGTCCGAGGCCAGCGCCCGCGCCGCGGCCTCGTCCCCCAGCCGCAGCTGCGCGAGGGCGGCCGGCGTCCGCCACGGGACGGCGGGCGGATCCAGATCGGCGGCGACCATCTCGTCGCGCAGCCGGTTCGCGTGCTCGAGGGCCGCGGCCGGGTCGTCCTGCTCCAGCGCGATCCGCGCCCGGGTCGCCTGCAGCCACATCGCGGCGATCACCCGCGGCGCGTTCCGCGCGTACTCGTCGAAGTCCGCAATCATCGTCTGCGCTCCGGCCAGATCGCCGCGCTCGACCGCCGCGTACGCCGCGAACGTCACCGCCGTCGCCCGGATCGCCACCACCTGCGGCGTCAGGTCCTCCGGGGCCAGAGCCGCCAGGACGCCGTCCGCGTCGGCCTCGACCGCCGGCAGGTCACCGCAGCGCCAGGCCAGGAAGTCCGACACGTTGGCCACCATCGCGAACTCGATCGGCGAGCCGTTGCGGCGAACCCAGTCCTGCGCGCCGGCGATCTCCTCCCGCGCCGGATCGACGCCGTCGGCCGCGATCAGCGACATCATCGCCAGCAGCCAGCCGACCAACGGGTCCGCCTGGCCGACCGAGTCCCGCAGCAGCGCGCCGTGCCGCAGCCCACGCTCCGCGGTCCGCCGGACGTCGGCCGCCGGGGTCACCTCGTAGCGACCGCATTGGGCGAGCAACGCGAGCAGGATCCGCTCGTCGGGCGTCTCCCCCGGCAGGCTCGCGAACCCGCGCAGATGCTGGGACGCCTTGCGGCGCTCGGTGGGGAGATAGGAGCGGACGATGCCGAGGCGCGCATCGAGTGCCAGCCGGGCCGGCTCGGCGCCCTGCCAGGTGTCGAGGGCATCCATCAGCTCGCCGACCGCAGCGACCGGCCCGTCGAGCGCGGCCGTCGCGGTCGCCGCCGTACCGAGCAGCTCGGCCCGGTCCCGCCCGGTGCTGCCATCGGCAGCTGCCAGCAGATACCGCCGCGCGGATGCCGGATCGCCGTCCCGCAGCAGCAACTTACCCAGGAGCCCTTGTAGCGCAGCGTTTCCGGGCTCGGCTTCGAGCGCACGGGTCAGGTAGTCGACAGCTTTTCGGACGTCGCCCGCGGTCGCGCACATGGTCGCGGCCGCGCCGAAGATCGTGACGGCCTCGTCGAGTGTCCCGGCCGGCGCTTGGATCAGATGCGCGGCGATCCGGTCGGCGGGTGCGCGCGACGTCCACAGTGCCTGCGCGGCGCGCCCGTGCAGCGCGGCCTGCTCCAGCGGCCCGAGCGTCGCGCTGACCGAGTCGCGAATGACCGGATGCAGGAAGGTCAGCTGCGCCGACTCGACCGTCAGCACATGGGCGGCCACGAGCTCGTCCACGGCCGGGGCCAGCGCCGACTCGTCGAGCTGCGCAACGGAACCGGCGGCCCAGATATCGGCTCGCGCGCCCAGGACGGCGACGGTCTGCGCGAGGGCCAGCGCGATCGGCGACAACCGGGACAGCAACGTCCGGCTGACCGCGCTCGCACCCAGCCCGCGCACGGTCTCGGCCGTTGCCGGATCGCTCGGCTTCCGATCGAGCACAGTCAGCTCATCAAGTAACGACTCCGCCAGGAACGGGTTGCCGCCGCTCGCGGCCAGCACCGCATCAACCACCTGATCCGACGGGGCCGCGCTGCGCTCCGCGATCAGTACGGCGATGCCGTCGCGGCTCAGCGGCCGGGGCAGCAACCGTTCGACGTGCCGGGCCACGGTCAGCTCGGCCAGTGGACCGATCCGATCCGGTGGCGGGCGGGTCGCGATGACGAGCGCGATCGGCAGATCCGCGACCCGCTTGGACAGGTACGACAGGAACCGCAGCGACGGCGGATCGGACCACTGCGCGTCGTCGATGCTGATCAGCAGCGGCCGCGGTGCGGCGAGGTCGACCGCGACCCACCACAGCGCGTGCATGGTCCGCGCGACCTCGGCGTCCCCGGCGTCCGGCGCGGCCTTGTCGAGGGCCTCCAGCGCGCGACCGGCCGGCCCGGCGAGGATGGCGGCGCGTGTGTCCCCGGCGTACCGGGAGATCGACCGCTCGATCAGCTGCCGGACGACGCCCCACGCGAGCGCGCTCTCCAGCTCGTCGCCGATCGCCTGCATCCGGACGAAGCCGCGGTCCTTGGCCATCGCGCGGGCCTCGGCGACCAGCCGGGACTTGCCGATCCCGGCCTCGCCCTCGATCACCACGACCCGGCCGTCACCGCCGCGGGCCGCGTCCAGGGCAGCGGCGAGCCGGCCGAGTTCGTCCGGCCGCTCGAGCGTGCCGCTCATTCAGCCCCGGCCGCGGTGGGCAGCGCGGCGGCGACCCGGGCCAGGTGGTCCGGATCGCGCAGCGGCTTGCCGTGCCCGAACAGCACCAGCGCCGGACGCAGCGCGGCCAGCCGGCGCATCGCCTGATGGTTGCGCGCGACATCGAAGGTCAGGAAGTTCCAGGGCGCCGACACCTTCGGCAGCCGGAAGAAGACGTCACCGCAGAGCAGCGTCCGGTCGGACTCGCGCCACAGCGCGATATGCCCGGGCGAGTGCCCCGGGACGTCCAGGACGACGAAGCTGCCGACCTGATCGCCTTCGACGAGCCGCCGCGACACCGGGTGCGGCGGCGGCATCTTGCCCTTGGCGAGCAGCCCGGGCAGCCAGCCCGCCGCGGGCACCGGCGTCGCGGTCTCGATCGCTGCGGCATCGTCCGCGCCCGCCCACAGCGGGATGCCGAACTCCTCGCAGACGACATGGCTGGACCCGAAGTGATCCGGATGCGCATGGGTCACCACATGCGCGGCCACCTCCCGGCCGCGCAACTGGGCCACGATCCGCCGTCCAGCCGCAGGCGTCCCCGCATCCACCAGAACGTCGTCAACGAGATACGCGTTCATGAAATGCGGCGGCCGGCCCAGTAGCTGGAACACCCCCTCCGCAAGCTGCCGCACGAACGGATCTTATCCACAACCGCGGCCGGATGCCGTTTGTCAGGATTTGGCCCGCGGCTGCTGCTGGGTCGCGCAGTGGATCGTGCCGCCGCCGGTGCACAGCCCGTCGGTGGTGATCTGGACGACGATCTTGTCCGGGAACAGGTCGGCGACGATGTCGAACGCCTCCGCATCGGTGTCCAGATCGCCGTACTGGCCGAGGACGATGCAGTCGTTGGCCTCGTAGTAGCCGATGTAGCCGGGTGCGGCCGTCTGGGCGAACTCGTCGGCACCGCGTTCGGTGAACGGCAGCGCGGTGTTGCGGGCGCGGTAGGTCTTGTAGACGGCGGCCGGGTCGGGCTCGGGCAGTGTCGAGGTGGTCAGCTTCTTACCGCCGCCCAGGAGCTTCGTGCGCTGCTCGGCCGGCAGCTGGTTGAGCTCGTCGATCGCCGTGAGCAGCGCCTTGCGATCGCGCTTGTCCTCGGCCTCGCCGAACTCCGCGGAGGCGTAGAGCAGGTGGTCGGGCGCGGTGAAGCGGGCCAGGAAGTCGATGTGCCAGTCCGTCACCTCGAGCCCGGGGCGGCCGGGCATCCACAGCATCCGCTCGGCGCCGAACAACCGGCGCAACTCGACCTCGATCTCTTCCTTCTGCTTCCCCGGGTTCCGGTTCGGGTTCAGGATGCAGCTCTCGGTCGCGACGCCCAGGCCGTACCCGTTCACCTCCAGCCCGCCGCCCTCCATCGTCAGCCAGGTCTTCAGCACCGGGACGCCGGAGTCGGCGGCGATCGCGGCCGCGATCGCCCGGTCCGCGTCGATCGGCTGGTCGGCGACGCCGTTCGCCGCCTTCCGCGGGTCCTTGCGCCAGCCCTCCAGACCGGTACTGATCGACTCCTGGCCCCAGCCGTTGAAGTTCAGGTTCACGGCGTGCAGTGCGCCGGCCGCGTCGCGGACGAAGACCGGCGCGGTGTCGCGCACCCAGAGATCGTTGAGCGGCAGCTGCACGAAGTCGAGCGGATGCGTCCGGATCGGCGGCAACTCCTTGGCCGCCACGTCGCCGAGGTAGATCCGCCCGGACCCGTCGAGCTCGGGCCCGACCTGGTCCTTGGGCGAGGCCGCCGCGACGATCTCGGCCAGGAAACGCTTCGCCTCGGCCTCGTCGGCCGCGTTGTTCACCAGCAGCGCCACCGGCTCGAACCGGGAGATCGTCGCCGCCAGCCGGATCAGGTCCTGCCGCGCGACCAGCCGCGCGTTGGTCAGATCCCGCCCGTACGCCGTGTCCGGCTCCTCGCCCCAGACGCCGGGCGTGGCGCCGTACGCCATCCAGGTCACCTCGTGCGGCGCGCCCTCGGCCGGCATCAGGTACCCGCCGCTCGCAGCCTTCGGCGGTGCAGCAGCCTCGTCCGGCCCGCAGCCGGTCAGCCCGGCGATCACCATCCCGGCTCCCGCCGTCCTGAGAAAAGTCCGCCGACCCATCATCGCGAAATCTCGCTCCCGTTCGTGGTTGTGAATCTACTCCTGGCGCGGGCGGCGGTTAAGCTCCGAGCGTGACAGATCCGGACGCCGCCGCGCCGAAACGGCAGCCGCGTGGCGCGGCCCGTGAACAACTGATCGTCACCGCGGCCGCCGAGCTGATCACCGAGCGCGGCCTGGCCGGCATCCGGGTCGCGGATGTCGCCGAGCGCGCCGGTGTCGGCACCGGGCACGTGTCGTACTACTTCCGGTCCAAGACCGTGTTGCTGATGCGCGCGATCCAGCAGTCCGAGGACGCGTTCATCGACCGTGCCGAGGCGACGCTGGCCCGGATCCGCGACCCGTGGAAACAGCTGGCGAAGTACGTCGAGCTGTCGGCGGCCGACCGTCCGCACGACCCGGGCTGGGTGCTGTGGTTCGAGGTCTGGAGCAGCGCCGCGCTCGATCCCGAGGTCGCCGCGTTGCACGAAGAGCTGGACGCGCGGTCGCGCCGGATCCTGACCGGCATCATCCGCTCCGGCCGCGAGCAGGGCGTTTTCCGTACCGAGGATCCCGATGCGGCGGCCGCCGTCCTGGCCGCCACAGTCGACGGGCTCTCGATCCGGCTCACCCTGGGCACCGCCGGGCTGACGGTCGCCAAGGTCCGGAAACTCTGCCTGGGCACGGCGCAGGCGTTGCTCGGCCATTAGGTCCGCGCGTACGCCGCGATCGCGACGCCGAAGTCGTCGAGCAGCTCGGGCGTGACGCTGCGCCGTAACTTGCCCAGGGCAACCAGATAGTCCGCGGTGACCGGACCGATCCCGGTCGGCCGGTCGAGGTCGCGTTCGAACGACGCCTGCGCGGCGGCCCGGGCGACGTACTCGATCTCGGCCGGCGTCATCCGCTCACTCGACGCCACGAGCTCGTCGACGTCCACACCGTCGGCGGCATACCGGGCCCAGATCGCCCGCCGGGCGCCGTGGTCCGGCGTACCGATCGGCAGGACATAGTCGAACCGGCCGGGCCGTAGGAAGGCTGGATCGAGATCGCCGACGGTGTTGGTCGCGCAGACCAACAGCCGGGTGTCGTGCTGCCGGAACGCTGGGATCAGCTTGAGCAGCTCATTGGTGACGCCGTGCCGCGCGGTGGCGCCGTCACGGGTCGCCGCGATCTCCTCCACCTCGTCGATGAAGATCAGCACCCGTTCGAGCTGAGCCACCTCCGCGAACGCATCCCGCAGCGCCGCCGGATCACCGGCCAGCTGCGATGGCAGCAGCTCCACGAACGGCCAGCCCAGCCGGGAGGCGATCGCCCGCGCGAACGTCGTCTTCCCGGTGCCCGGCGGCCCGAACAGAATGATCGCCCGCGGCGGCTCGACGCCATGCTGTTGTGCCAGCTCAGGCTCGGCCAGCGGGAGCAGCACCCGCTTCTCGATCAGGTCTTTCTCCTGATCCATCCCCGCGAGCCGCTCCCACAGATCACGCGGCAACAACTGCCCACCAAGCCGATCCAGGACGAGGGCCTGATCCGCGTCGACCGAGATCGTCTTGTCGTAGTACGCGACGGCGGGCCGGCGGCTGTAACCGGCGTTCTCCAGGCCGCGCGCGAGCAACTCCTCCTCGCGCAACACGTAGGCGATACTGCGCACGCGCCGCTCAACGAGCTGAGTCTCCAGCGCAAGCAGCAATGCACTCGCGAGGCCCTGGCCGCGCAGCTCGTCCGGGATCGCGATCCGCGTCACCCACGCGCGATCGCCGGAAACCATCGACAGCGCGACCCCGACCACCCGACCGTGGCGGATGGCAACGACCGCGGGCTGCCGCGTCCGCAGGACGCCGATGCAGTCGGCCAGCGAGAACACCGAGTGCTGACTGTCGGACGTCGTATCGCACAGCCGGACGACGGCCTCCAGGTCGTCGTCGTGGTACTCGCGGATCAACCAGCGCTTCATCGCGTCCTTCTCCTCAGAAGTGGTAGAGCTGCTGGAGCGGCGCCCGGTCGACGGGCGGCATCGTCAGCAACTGGTCCTCGAAGCGGGTCTGCCCGTTGTGCGGGTCGACGACGACCGGGCCGGTCCGGCCGTGATGAGCCATATCGGCGAGCCGGACCGTGCGGCAGCCCCGGACCGGCGCCAGCCGGCGGCGCGTCGGGACGGCAGAGACTCCGGCTGCCGCAGCGGCTTCGTTGACGAACAGCACCGACAACTCGGCCGCGGTCGCGCCGTGCCCGCCGAACTGCGCGCCGAACACCAAGGGCTGCGCGCTGTCGATCGACCCGTTCGGGTCACCCGTCACGCCCCAGGCCGGGAAGCCGGCCTTCAGGACCAGCTCGGGTTTGGCGCCGAACGTTGCCGGCCGCCACAAAACGATATCCGCGAGTTTGCCCGGCTCCAGGCTGCCGACATGCTCGTCGAGCCCGTGTACACGCGCCGGGTTGATCGTGAGCTTGGCCAAATAACGCAGGACGCGGGTGTTGTCGTCGCCGCGCGGCTCGCCGCGCAGGACGGACGCCAGGCCGAAGGTGCTCCGCCAGGTCTCCCCCGCACGGCCCATCCCCTGCGCGTCGGACGACGTGATCGGGATGACGCCCAGATCGTGCAGCAGGTTCTCGGCGCCCATCGTCGCGGCCCGGACCCGGTCGTCGGCGAGCGCGCGGTCGCCGGGCAGGTCGTCCCGCAGGCCGTGTACGTGGGCGATCATCGAGCGGTGCTCGGCGACGGCGTCCCGGCCGAACGGCAAGGTCGGACTGGTCGACGAGGCCAGCACATGCGGGATTCCGGCCAGGCTGAGGACGTCGGGCGTGTGACCGCCGCCGCACCCCTCCACGTGATAGGCGTGGATCGCCCGCCCGTCGAGGACGGCGAGTGTGTCGGCGACCGTGAGTCCCTCGTTCAGTCCATCGGTATGGACGGCGACCTGGACGTCGTAGTCCTCGGCAACGACCAGCGCGGTGTCGAGCGTACGCAGGTGCGCGCCGGTGTCCTCGTGCACCTTGAACCCGCAGACGCCGGCTTCGAGTGCCTCGAGCAACGGATCGCGGCGGCTGGACGACCCGCGACCGAGGATGCCGATGTTCAGCGGATAGTCGTCGAACGCGCCGTACCCGGTGCGCAGGATCCAGGCCGAGCCGACGCCGACACCCCAGAACGGGCCGATCTCCTGCCCGATCACCGTCGTCACGCCGGAGGCCAGCTCGGCCTCGCAGACCCGCGGCGACAGCAGATGGACGTGGGTGTCGATACCACCCGGCGTCGCGATCAGGCCTTCACCCGACACGACCGCCGTCCCGCTGCCGATCACGAGGTCGACGTCGTCCATCGTGTCCGGGTTGCCGGCTTTGCCGATACCGACGATGTAGCCGTTGCGGATGCCGAGGTTCGTCGCGCGGATGCCGAGCACGGGGTCGAGCAGCAGCACGTTGCTGACCACCAGATCGCAGGACTCGCTGGTCCGGACGGCCTGCAGGCCGATCCCGTCCCGGCCGGTCTTCCCGAAGCCGAGCAGGACTTCGTCGCGATCAGTGCCCCGGTCGTCGTGGTCGACGCGGACGACGAGGCCGGTGTCGCCGAGGACGACCCGGTCGCCCAGGCCCGGGCCGTAGGCGCCGGCGCGGGCGCGCTGGTCGAGTGTCATCGGGCGACCGCCTTGGCCGCGGCCGTCTCCGGATCGCCGTTGTCCGGATGGTCGCTGTCCAGGAAGCCCCACTCGTGGGCGCGGGCCAGCGCGGTCGCGAAGATCCCGGGCTCGTCGAGCGGCCCGTCGACCAGCCCGGCGAAGCCGACCACGACCCGGCCGCCCCGGATCGGCGCGAGCCGCACACTCGTCGTCGTCCCGGGCTCGAACCGCACGTGCGTGCCGGCCGGGACGTCGAGATGCCGCCCGTACGCCGTCGCCCGGGAGAACCGCAGCCGCGCGTTGGCCTCGAAGAAATGGAAGTGACTCGTCACCGAGATCACCACGGACGCCGTGTTGACCACCTCGACCGTGACCAGGTCGGCCACCGGCTCGACCGGCGGCTGATCCGCCACCAGGACGGCGCCCGGCATGTCGGCCCGCTCGGCCACCGGCCCGAACGGATCGCGGACGACGACCAGCCGGGACCCGTCGGTGAAGACGGCCTCGACGGCGACGCTCCGAACGACGTACGGCACCTCGGGCAGCACCTCGGCGGCGGTCAGCACCGACTGCCCGGTACGGACGGCGTCCGCGTGCCGGCCACCGCGCCGGGCCACCTCGCACACCTCGTCGGCGATCAGCGCGGTCGCCTCGGGCACGTTCAGCAGCACCCCGGCGGCGCGCCGCCGACGAGCCAGCTCGGCCGCCGAGAACAGCAGCAGCCGGTCACGTTCGGTGGGTGTCAGTTGCATTCCGCAGTCCCGTCCGAGGTCTTGACTGAAAATTTGGTCAACGCCAAACTAACGCACCATGACCCCGTCCACAACGTCCGGCTCCGAGCCGGGAATGGCCGCGACCTACCCCGCCGAACTGGGACCGCACGGCCTGGCCGCCGCGCCCGCCAGGGCGCTCCCCCACGTCGACGCCCGCCTGGAGCGCTTCCGGATGCCGGCCGAGTGGGACCGCCACGAACGCACTCTGCTGACCTGGCCGACCCGGCGCGAGCTGTGGGCCGGCGTCTTCGCCGACGCGAAACGCGAGTACGCCGCCGTCGCCCGCGCGATCGCGGACTTCGAGCCGGTCACCGTCGTCGCGCTCCCGGGCGCGAAACAGGAGGTGATCGACCACTGCGGCACCGCGAACCTCGACGTCCTGGAAGCACCGGTCGACGACTCCTGGATCCGCGACAACGGGCCGCTGGTCGTCCGCGACGCCGAGGGCAACCGGCTCGGCGTCGACTTCGCCTTCAACTCGTGGGGGCGCAAGTTCCTGCCCTACGACCGGGACGCCGGCCTGGCGGAGATCGTCCTGGACCACCTCGGGATCGAACGCGTCCCGATCGACCTGGTCCTCGAAGGCGGCAGCATCACGGTCGACGGCCAGGGCACGCTGATCTCGACCGCGCAGTGCCTGCTGCACAGCAACCGCAACGCCAACCTGTCCCAGGCCGCGATCGAGGACGTCGTCCGCCGGGCGCTCGGCGTGGAGACGATCCTGATGCTGCCGTTCGGCCATCTCGACGACCGGCACACCGACGGGCACGTCGACGGGGTCTGCACCTACGTCGCGCCCGGCCGGGTGGTCGCGCAGACCTGCAGCGACACCGGGAACGTCAACCACGAGGCGATGGCCCGCAACCTGCGCTACCTGCGCGACAACCTCGACCAGCAGGGGCGGATCGTCGACGTCCGCGGGCTCGACCTGTTCTCGTCGTTCGCGCTCGAAGGCGTCACCGAGTACGTCGCCTACCCGAACTTCTACGTCGCGAACGGCGTGGTCGTCGTCCCGGTCAGCGGCGCCGCGGCGGACGACGAGCACGCACTCGAGGTCATCGGCAACCAGTTCCCCGATCGTCAGGTGATCGGGGTCGCGGGTCAGGTGATCGCGTTCGGGGGCGGCGGCCCGCACTGCATCACGATGCAGATCCCTGCTGCGATCGGAGGTTCGGTATGACGCTGCTGACCGATCGGCCACCCACGGCCGGCCGTACGAGCGCGGAGGTCGAGCTGTCCGGGCTCGTCAAACGGTACGGCGGCACGGTCGCGGTCGACGAGTTGTCGCTGACCGTCCCGGCCGGGGAGTTCGTTGCGCTGCTCGGGCCGTCGGGCTGCGGGAAGTCCACGACGCTGCGGATGCTGGCCGGTCTGGAGCAGCCCGACAGCGGCCAGGTCCGGCTGTCCGGGATCGACGTGACCGGCGTACCTGCGCATCGGCGGGACATCCACACTGTCTTCCAGTCCTACGCACTGTTCCCGCATCTCAGCGTCGCGGACAACGTGGCTTTCCCGTTGCGGCAGCGCGGGGTGCCGCGGGCGGAGATCCGGAGCCGGGTCGCGGACGCGCTCGCGCTCGTCCAGTTGCCCGCGATCGGCGGTCAGGCCGTGACGAGCCTTTCGGGCGGCCAGCAGCAGCGGGTCGCGCTCGCCCGGGCCGTCGTAGATCGGCCGGGCGTCTTGCTGCTCGACGAGCCGCTGTCCGCACTCGACCGGAGTCTGCGGCAGGCCATGCAGGTCGAGCTGCGGCTGCTGCAACAGAACCTCGGCGTCACGACCGTACTCGTCACGCACGATCAGGAAGAGGCGCTCAGCCTGGCCGATCGGATCGTCATCATGTCCGAGGGCCGCGCCGAACAGGTCGGGACGGCCGAGGAGGTCTACGACTTCCCGGACAGCCTGTTCGTCGCCCGCTTCGTCGGCGAGCAGAACGAGCTCGCCGGGACGGTCGACGAAAGGGGCCGGTTCCAGCACCCGGAGGTGACGATCGTCGGCGACCGGCCCGAGGCCGGCGCTTCGATCGCGCTCATCCGCCCCGAACATGTGCGGGTCGGCCCGGTCAGCGGGCCGGCCGACGTCAACACGATCGACGGCGTCGTCCGCGGCGTGAGTATCGCCGGGATCTCCAGCGTCGTCCTCGTCCACTGCCGCGGCCTCACGCTGCTGGCCCGGGTTCCGCGCGACGGGCGGCCGTTGCCGCGGGTCGGCGATCAGGTCCGGTGCTCGTGGGACACGGCGCACGTCCGGATCTTCCGAGGAGAGTCATGAGCATCAGACGTCTCGCGGCCCTGCTCGCGGCCGCGCTCGCCATCAGCGGCTGCAGCGACGGCGGCAGCGACCAATCGGCCGTGGTGGAACAGGGCTCGACGCTCACGATCTATTCGTGGGCCGACTACATCGCGCCCGCGAACCTGAAGGCGTTCGAGCAGGCGACCGGCGTCCGGGTGCAGGTCGACGCCTACGCATCGGCCGAGGAGGCGGTCGCGAAGCTGCGGCTCACGCAGGGGACGAGCGGTTACGACCTGGTCGTGATGGACGGGTCCTATGTGCCGCAACTCGTGCAGAACAAGGCGTTGCTGCCCTGGGACAAGAGCCGGCTGCCGAGTCTGCCCGGGCTGTCCCCGACCTTCACGGGTAAGTCGTGGGATCCGGAGAACACCTACGCGATCCCGAAGACCGGCGGCTCGACCGGATTCGTCTGGGACAGCGCGGTGGTCAAGACTCCCCCGGCCGATTGGAACGGCTTCTACGACCACTTCGCCGACCCCGCGGTCAAGGGCCGGACGTCGGTCATCGACGGAGCGCCGTCGTTCGTCGGCTCCTATTTCTGGGGGAACGGCATCTCCGATCAGACGACGAACGCCGCCGACTACAGCGCCGCGCAGCAGTACTACGAATCGAAGGTGCTGGGGCACCTGAAGGAGTTCAACTCCTATCCGCGGGCGAACCTCGCCTCGGGCGACCTCGTGCTGGCGCAGGCCTTCACCGGTGACGCGCGCGGCGCGTTGCTGGACGGGCCGAAGACGCTGCGGTTCGCGCTCGGCGCGCCGAAGACCGACCTGTACGTCGACCACTGGGTGCTGCCGAAGGGGTCGAAGAACACCGCGGCCGCGCACTCGTTCGTGGAGTTCCTGCTCAAGCCGGAGAACGCGGCGAAGGAGACCGAGTCACACGGGTACTACACCGGGGTCGAGGCGTCCCGGAAGTTCCTGCCGAAGGATCTGCCGCATCAAGAGCTCGTCTTCTTCGACGCCGGCGTCCCGGCCGACCGATTCGTTCCGGCCGAGGTGACGCCGGCCCGCAAGCTCGCGGTGTCGACGTTCCAGCGGTTGAAGGCGGTGGGATCGCGGTGAGGGTCCGCGGGCTCGTGCCCTCGCTGCCGGCCTTCACCTGGTTGTGTCTGTTCTTCCTGCTGCCCGGCGCGCTGGTCGCGGTCTTCAGCCTCGGTGAGTCGACGCTGTTCGGCACGGTCGACCTGGGTGCGCCGTCCCTGGACCGGTACGGCGAGGCGACCAGCGAGACCTTCCGGATCGTCTTCGAGAACACGCTGCAGCTCTCGGTGGTCGGGACGGCGTTGTGCGTCGTGCTCGCCGTACCGATGGCGTACCTGATCGCGACCCGGCTGACCGGCGCCTGGAAGTACGCCGCGATCGCGGCGGTCGTGATCCCGTACTGGATGCCGTTCCTGCTCCGGACGTACTCGTGGCGGATCCTGCTCGGCGATCACGGGCCCCTAGGGGTGCCCGGCGTCCTGGACACCTTGGCCGGCGCCCAGCTCGGCGTCGTCTACAACTACCTGCCGCTCGCGGTGCTGCCGATCGCGGTCGCCCTCGATCGGCTCGACCCGGCGCTACGGCGGGCCGGGCGGGACCAGGGCGCGAGTCCGTGGCGGGTGTTCTGGCAGGTGACGCTGCCGGCCGCGCGGCCGGGCATCATCAGCGCCGCACTGCTGGTCTTCATCCCGCTGATGGGTGACTACGTGACGCCGTCCGTGCTGGGCGGGGTCAAGGCGGCGGTGGCCGGGTCGCTGGTCAGCAGCTCGTTCTTGCAGAGCCAGGACTGGGCTCTCGGCGCGGCAACCGCCGTACTGCTCATTCTGTTGGTGCTGGTCGTGCTGGGCTGTGCCGCGGTGCTACTGCGGTTGGCTGGACTGGCGGTCCGGGCCGTGCGGCCGTTGGACCTGACAGCACGGCTGTGGTCACCCGGGCGGACGTTCGACGTCTGGGGGCCGTTGTTGCGGGTGTTCGGCGTACTGCTCTGTCTCTTCCTGTGGCTGCCGATTCTGACCATCGTCGGGTACTCGTTCAACGGCGGACGGACGCTGCAGGTCTGGACGGGGTTCAGCACCCGCTGGTACGCCGGAATCGGCGACAACCCGACTCTGGTCGATGCGATCGGGATCTCGCTGCGGGTCGCGGTGCTCTCGACCGTGGTGGCCGTGATCATCGGGACGCTCGCGGGCACCGCGCTCGCCCGGGCCGCGCGTCCGATCCGGCGGACGCTGCTCGCACTCCTGCTCGTCGTGTTCATCACGCCGGAGATCGTCTCGGCGATCGGGCTGCTGCTGTTCTACGTCGCTGCCGGGCCGGGGCTGTCGAACGGCGTCCTGCGCTTGGTCATCGCGCACTCGGTGCTTGCGGTCGCGATCGTCGCGTTCGTCGTCCAGGCGCGGCTGGCCGGGCTCGACCCGCGACTGTCGGACGCGGCGGCGGATCTGGGGGCGCGGCCGTGGGCGGCGTTCCGGCAGGTGACGGTCCCATTGGCGGCGCCTGCCGTGCTCGCCGCGGCCATCCTGGCCTCGACTGCCTCCCTGGACGACGTCGTCGCGTCCAGCATGCTGGGGAACGTCGGGACGACGACGCTACCGGTGTACGTGTACTCGACGATGCGGAACGGGTTGCGCGGTGACGCGGCGGCCGCCTCGGTCGTGGTGATGCTGCTGATCGCGGTCGCCGTCCTCGCGATCGGATGGGTGTTGCGGCGGCGCGGGCAGGGCCGGTCGTTCGCCGAAGGGCTGGTGGGCCGATGAGTCCGCCTAGAATCGGGCAGATGACCGACCGTCGTACGCAGCTCCTGCAGGCCACCATCGCCGTCATCGCCCGGCGCGGCGTCCGCGGGATGCGGGTCCAGGAGGTCGCCGCCGACGCCGGGGTCTCGGTCACGCTGCTCTACCACTACTTCGGCAGCCGCGAGGGTCTGCTCGAAGCGGCGCTGGAGGCGGTCAGCGACCAGGCCGGCCGGTACGGCGAACGCGCGGCCGCGGGTGCGACGTCCGCCCGCGCCGAGCTCGTGGCGCGCTTGGTCGGCGAGCTCAGCGGGACGGACGAAGTCCAGGTGAACTCCGCGGCGTGGGGTGAGCTGCGCTGGGCGTCGGTCTTCGACGAGCGGCTGCGGCCCGCCGTCCACAAGCTCACCGCGGAGTGGGTCGACGAGATCGCCGAGCTGGTCCAGCGCGTACACGCCGAGGAAGGGACGGACGGCGCCGATCACGCGAGCGCGGTCGCTGAGCGGCTGGTGGCACTCGTCGAGGGCCTGTCCGGTCGCTGGCTGACCGGCGCGGTCGAGCCGGATCACCTGCGGGAACTGCTCGCCGGAGCGATCGCAATCGAGCTGCCACAGCGCTGAATCGGCGTCTTCACAGGGGTGCCGGGGGTGCTTCGGCCTGCCTGGAATCTGGTTGCCCAAAGCACCTTTCCGGCCTCTTGACAGCCCTGACGGGCGGGAGGACAGTTGCGGCAATTCTTGGATGCCATCCAAGAATTGCGACCGAGAGGAACCGATATGAACGACCTCAGCAGCGATCTCCCGGCCCGCCCCGGGTGGTCGCGCCGCCAGTTCGTCACCCGGACCGGCCTCGCGGCCGCCGGACTCGCCGTGACCGGCGCCGGCGTCCGCGCCGTCACGACGCGGGGCGCCGCGATGGCCGCGCCGCCGTTCGCCGTCCCGGGGGAAGAAGCCGCCGTCCAGCGGACGTGGATGGCCTGGCCGTCCAGTACGTCGATCTGGGGCAACCTGCTCGGCGGCGTCCAGGGGGACGTCGCGAAGATCGCGAACGAGATCGTCAAGTACAACCCGGTGGTGCTCTGCGCCGACGGGACGTCGAACGCGGCGACGGCCCGCGGCCGGGTCAGCTCCGCGGTGACGGTGATCGGGTCGATCCCGGTCAACGACTGCTGGATGCGCGACACCGGCCCGCTGTTCCGGCTGAACCCGGCCGGGCAGATGGACGCGTTCGGGCTGAACTTCAACGGCTGGGGCAACGAGCAGACGCACGCCAAGGACAACCTGGTCGCGCAGAACATCGCGGCCTACACCGGCGTCCCGTTCAACCGGTCGAGTGTGGTCGGCGAGGGCGGCGGCGTCCTGTGCGACGGCGACGGGACGCTGATCGCGAACAAGAGCTCCTGGCTGGACTCCGCCCGCAACCCCGGGAAGTCGCTAGCGCAGATCGAGGCCGAGCTGCTCGCGCAGTACGGCGCGACCAAGATGATCTGGTGCCAGGGCGTCGCGAACCAGGACATCACCGACGACCACATCGACAGCAAGGTGCTGTTCGTCCGGCCCGGTGTGGTGATCGTGCAGCTCTCGAGCCCGTCGCGGCCGTCGAGTGTCTGGTCGCGGGACGCGATCGCGACCCGCGATCTGTTGCTAGCAGCAACCGATGCCAAGGGCCGGCGGTTCCAGGTGACCACGATCTACGGGCCGGCGACGCTGCCGCGGATCCCCAGCTCGCAGTGGTCGACGTTCTTCGACGGGTACCTCAATTGCGCGATGACGAACTCGGCGATCATCACGGCCCAGTTCGGCGACGCGCAGGCCGACGCGGCGGCGAAGTCCGCGCTGGCGACCGCCTTCGGGCGTCCCGTCGTCCAGCTCAACCTGGACCGGCTGATGGGTGACGGCGGTGGCGGCGCGCACTGCGTGACGATGAACGAGCCGGTGTCGACGCCCGGCGGGCCGACGCCCACCCCGACCCCGACCGGGCCGAAGGTCGTCGCGGACAAGACGACGGTCCGCCGCGGCGGACAGATCACCGCGACCGTGACGAACGGCCCGGGGAACACCCGCGACTGGGTCGGCCTCTACCGCGCGAGCGCCGCCAACTCGGCCGGCGGCGTCGACGAGAAGTACCTGAACGGCCGGAACACCCCGCCGTCCAGCGGCCTGACCGGCGCGTCGATCACCTTCACCGCCCCGAACAGCACCGGCGCCTACAACTTCCGCTTCTTCGCCGACGACGGCTACACGCTGCTCGCGAAGTCCGCCGACTTCACTGTCACCTGACAGCCGCGAGCGACCTTCACCATGCCCGCGCGGTGAAGGTCGCTCGACGACCTGCCGGAGTTACTTCTTCAGTTCGCGGAAGAAGACCCGGATGTCGGCGACGAGCAGGTCGGGCGCATCCAGGGCGGACCAGTGGCCGCCGCGCTCGTACTCGTTCCAGGACACGATGTTCTTGTGGTCGCGATCGGCGAAGCGGCGCAGCGGGGTGAAGTCGTTGGCGAAGCTGGCCAGGCCGGTCGGGGCAGTGGTGGGCTCGGTCGGGTGCTCGGCGTGGTGGTCCTCGTAGTAGAAGCGGGCCGCCGAGGCACCGGTGTTGGTGAGCCAGTAGATGGTCGCGTTGGTCAGCACGTGCTCGTCGTCGAGCGCGTTCAGCAACTGCGCGCTCCAGGCCAGCTGCCCGGCGGGCGAGTCGGCCAGGGCGTGGGCGAGGTTCTGCGGCGCGGTCTCCTGCAGTTTCGCGTACGCCGACATCTCCTCGTTGAACTTCTGCAGGAAGCCGAGGTACTCCATGTCCTTCTGGCTCATCCCCTCGAACTCGGCCGGGTCGCCGGACGGGAACGAGAACAGCTGGGTGACGTGGACGCCGAGCACGTGGTCCGGCGCGAGCCGGCCCAGCTCCGGCGACACGAACGAGCCGACGTCGTTGCCGTGGGCGCCGTACTTGTCGTACCCGAGCCGGCGCATCAGCTCGGCCCACGCGGCCGCCGTCCGGTACCGGTTCCAGCCCTTCTCGAACGTCGGCCCGGAGAAGCCGAAGCCGGGCAGCGAGGGCAGGACGACGTGGAACGCGTCGGCCGGGTCGCCGCCGTGCGAGCGCGGGTCGGTCAGCGGGCCGATCAGGTCCAGGTACTCGACGACCGAGTTCGGCCAGCCGTGCGTCAGGATCAGCGGGGTGGCGTCCGGCTCGGGCGAGCGGACGTGCAGGAAGTGGATGTTCTGCCCGTCGATCTCGGTGGTGAAGTGCGGGTACTCGTTCAGCCGCGCCTCCCACTTGCGCCAGTCGTACCCGTCGCGCCAGTGCTCGACGAGTCGCTGCACGTAGTCGACCGGGACGCCGTACTCCCAGCCCGGCGTGACCGGACCGCGCTGGACGCCGTCGGTGACCTGGTCGCGGGGCAGCTCGTTGGCCCAGCGGACCCGGCGCAGCCGGTCGTTCAGATCATCGAGCTGTGACTGGGGAACTTCGATCCGCAACGGCCGGACGGCCTCGTCGGCGGTGTCGCGCGGGTGGCTGTTCGGAGTGCTCACTTTGTTCTCCTCAGGGGATAAATCCGGCCTCGGTCTCGCCCCCGGCCGGTCTAGGATCACATCGTGCTGGCAGACCGGTCCCGGCGAATCCGCAGAACCCGGTATATCCATGTCCGGTGACGATGCGTCCGCTACCGGCCGACAGCCCGTGGTCAGCCCCTTGTACGTCGGGCGACAGGCCGAACTCACCGCGTTACGCGCGGCCGCGCAACAGGTCCGGGACGGCGGATCGGCGCGCGTCCTGATCACCGGCGAGGCCGGGATCGGGAAGTCCCGGCTGGTCGCCGAGTTCACCGCGCTGCTCAAGGACGACTGGCTGACCATCACCGGCGCCTGCCCCGAGTTGGGCGCCGAGCACCTCCCGTACGTCGCGTTCCTCCCGGTCGTCCAGCAGCTCGTCGACGCCGAAGGCGGCTCCCAACCCGACTCCGCGCTGAACGCGCTCCTCCCGCACCCGTCGTCCACGGCGAGCAGCCGGCTCACGCTCCTCCAAGAGCTGGTCGCGCTGGTCGAGCGCGCCGCCGCCCGGCGTCCACTGTTGCTCGTCGTCGAAGACCTGCACTGGGCGGACGGCGCCAGCCGCGAGCTCTTCGGCTACCTCGCCCGCAATCTCGCCGACCGCCAGGTCCTCCTGGTCGGCACCGTCCGCACCGGCGAGGTCCCCGCCGGGCACCCGATCCGGCAGCTCGTCGCCGAGCTCGGCCGCCGCCCCGACATCACCACGCTCCGCCTCGGCCCACTCGAACAGCAGTACGTCAGCGAGCTGCTCACCGCGCTCGACGGCCGGTACGACCCCGCCCGAGCAGCCGCCGTGCACCAACGCTCCGGCGGCAATCCGCTGTTCATCGAGGCTCTGGCCGGCAGCGACCCCGGGAGTTCGAGCGCGCTTGCGCTCCGGAGCCTCCTCCAGGAGCGCGTCGCCCGGCTGTCGGAGACCGCCCGGCCGGTCCTCGCCGTCGCGTCCGTCGCGGGGTCGGCGATAGCGCACGAGTTACTCGCTCTGCTCGCCAACCGCTCCGACGACGAGCTCGACCACGCCCTCCACGAGCTGGTCGAGCGCGACCAGCTTCTGGCCACGACGCAGGGCTATCAGTTCCGGCACGCGCTGATCCGCGAGGCCGTCTACACAGGCCTGCTCCCCGGCGAACGCCGCCGCCTGCACGCGCGTGCCGCCACCGCGCTCGCCGAACACCCCGGCCTGGCCACGCAGACGCTACCCGCGGCCGAGCTGGCCGAGCACTGGTTCCTCGCCGGCCGCACCGAGGAGGCTTACCGCGCCACCCTGGTCGCTGCTGACGAGGCCAAGGTGAGTTTCGCGTACACCGAGGAGCTCCGGCATCTCGAACGCGCCATCGCGCTGTGTCCCGGCGACCATCCGGATCGGCTGATGCTGCTCGAACGCGCCATCGCCGCGGCCGGTCCGGCCGGCCAGGCCGCGCAAGGTCTGCAGCACTGCACGGCCGCGCTCGAGCTGGTCGACCGCGATCAGGAGCCGGAGCGCGCGGCCCAGATCCTGCTCGACCGGGCACAGTTCCGCGGCCGCCTCGACCTCACCGGCCGCGTCGATCTGGACGAGGCCGAGCGGCTCCTGCCCTCCGACCGGCCGACGTTCGCACTCGGCGTGCTGCACTACCACCTCACGGTCGACGAGACGGTCGCCCGGCGCCCGCAGTCCGGCCGGGTGCATGCCGAGCGCGTCCTCGAGATCGCCGAGGCGCTGGACGACGATAGGCTCCGGTGCCGGGCGTACGCCGTCCTCGGGCATGTCGCGATCTTCCTCGAACCGCTCGCCGTCACCCAGGCCCTGCAGGCGAAGGCCCGGGAGCTCGCCGTCCGCACCGGTGACGACTACATGCTGGTGGCCAACGGCCTGTGGGAGTGCGCGGCGCTGACGCTGAACGCACAGTACGACCAGATCGTCGTCAAGGCGCCGCAGGCGTTACGCGAGGCCGAGCTGCTCGGTATGCAGCGATGGCGCGGCCCGCTGCTGGCGGTCAATCTCTGCGAGGGCTACCTCAGCCTGGGCCGCTGGGACGAAGCCGTCGAGACCATCGAGCAGACTCTCGCCGCGGAGCCCGAGGAGCTCTACGTCAGCGTCCTGCAGGCGATGCTGTCCTGGATCAACGTCTTCCGCGGCAACTTCGAGCTGGCCGAGAGCTTGGTGCAGTCCCCCGAAGCGCTGAGCTCCGGCACCCGGACGCTTCGCGGTTACATGCTCGGTCACACCGCGATGATCTGGGCCGATCTCGCCGTCGCCCGCCACGAGCCGGAGCTGGCCGGCCGCGCCGTGGATCTCTTCCTGCGAAACAGCCGCGACACAGCGGCCCAGGTGCAACCTGACCAGGACGGGCTGCTGGCGATCACGCTGCTGCAGCGGGCCCGCCTCGCGGCCGCGCCGCGAAACCGGGAGATCGCCGCGGACGTCGCCGAGATCCGCGCCAACATCACGGGCCTCCTGCACCGCCTGGCCACCCGGTCCCCGCTCGACCGGGCGTATCGGCTGAGCATCGAGGCCGGGCTCGGCTCCGGCCGGATGACGGACTGGGACGAGTGCGTCGCCGCCTGGCGAGAGGTCAAGCACCTGCCCGCGCTCGTGTTGTGCCTGATTCACAGCGCCGAAGCAGCGCTTGCAGCCAGCAACCGGGCCGGCGCCCGGAAGCGGCTCGAAGAGGCGCGCGAGCTGGCGCTGAAGGTTCGCGCGACCGTCTGGCTGGACCGGATCGAGGCCCTCGGCCAGCGTGCCCGGCTCGAGGCCCCGGCGGCCGCCGCGACCGCGGACACGAGTGGCCTGACGCCGCGTGAGTACGACGTCCTCCGGCTGCTCGCGCGCGGCCTGCCGAACCGCCAGATCGCTGCCGAGCTGTACATCTCCCCCGCAACGGTCGGCGTCCACGTCGGCCGCATCCTGACCAAACTCGGCGCGGCCAGCCGCACGGAGGCGACGGCGACCGCACACGCGCAGGGCCTGCTCACCCCCGGTCCGGGCGACCGGGGGTGAGCTGACCGGTCAGCCGGCGTAACCCTTGCCGGCGATCCAGTTCGCCAGGTTGTCGGTGCTCATCCAGTAGTGATACTTGCCGAAGGCATCGGCCGGGTCGTAGATGTGGGCGAGGTAGCCGCCCTCGTCGTAGCCGACCACGGTGACGTAGTGCCCCGGATACTGGTGCGGGTTGCCCGCGGTGTCGTACGCGGTGCCCTGGACGACGTTGGCCACGATCAGGCGGTTGCGGTTGATGTCGTAGACGATGTCGGCCTTCAGCTGCTGCTTGAACTCGTCGGGCGCGTTCCCTTCGGCGTCCTGCGGGATGTCCTTGGACTCGTAGAAGCTCGTCTCCAGCAGCTCGTTCATCACCGGCACGACGTTGCCCGCGATCGAGTCGGTGCCGCCGGTGTCCGTCTGCAGCGGACCCCACAGCTCCTCCTCGTCCACGACCGTGTAGCCCTGGGCCGACAGCGCGACCCGGACGGCGGCCGGACCGCAGGAGAACTCGAGCTCCTTCTGCTGGCCGTAGTTCTCCCAGTTGTCGCGGTCGCAGCGCTTGCCGCCGTCCTCACAGTCCAGCCCGGATTTGTCGGTCTGGTTGATCGGGTCGTTGGCGGCGTACGCGTACCGGTTCAGGCCGACCGTGTCGTCGCCGTCGATCACCGGGTTCGGCGAGATGAACCGGCCCAGCTCCGGGTCGTAGTACCGCGAGTGCAGATAGAGCAGCCCGGCCGCGTCGTCACGCTGCCCGGTGAACCCGCGCGACTCCCGGGCCAGCGAACCGCTCGTCGCGACCACCTCACCGAAGGCCGCGTACTTCTTCCGGTGCACTTCGTTGCCCGCGGCATCGGTGACGGCCTGGATCGAGCCCTGCTGGTCGGTGTGCACCCAGTACGGCGTCGTCCCCTCGGCCCGGGCGACCAGCTGACCCGCGATCGAGACATACTTCGTCGCCGTCCCGGCCCTGACGTCGACCTCGTAGTCGTCGCCGAGGTAGCGGCGGGTCGCCGTCCCCTCGACGGCCTGGATGCGGGCGCCGTCGGCGTCGTAGGTGAAGGCGGTGGTGACGCCGGCCTTCGTGACGGAGGCGAGCCGGTTCTCGCCGTCCCAGGTGAAGGTCCGCCCGGCGCCCGACGTCATCAGCCCGGCCGCGTCGTACGCGTAGGTGTTCGGCCCGGCCTTGGTGACGGCGTGCGGCCGCGCCGAACCGTAGGTGTACGCGCCGAGCTCGGAGTTGGACGCGATGTTGCCGGTGCCGTCGTAGGCGATGGTGTGCGTCGAGGCCTTGGTGAGCTGTTCGGCCTCGTCGTACGCGTACGTCCAACTCTCCCCCGCGAACGGGCTCGCCGCCTGGACGACGTTGCCCTTGGCATCGCGGGTGTAGGTGACGTCCTGGATCGCGGTCGCGCCCTTCTTGGTCAGGATCGAGTTCAGCCAGCCGCGCTCGGCGTCGAAGCCACGGGTCGTGACGGTTCCGTTGACGTTCTCCAGCCGGCTCAGCTCACCGGCGGCCGTGTACTGCGCGGCCGTCACGAACCCGGGGATGGCGCGCGGCCGCCCGGCCCCGTCGTACCGCAGCGGCTCGGCCTGGGTGCCGACGGTGAAACCGTCCGGATACGTCGTCCACAACGGGCGTCCACCGGGGTCGAACCCATAGGTGAAGGTGTAGGCCGTGTTGTCGATCGTCCGCACCATCCGGACCGTGCGGCCCGCGGCGTCGTAGTCGGACTTCTTCGTCCCGGCTGCGTCAGTCGTCGTCGTCACCTGGCCGGTGTTGAAGTAGCCGGAGCGTTGCTCGTCGTACTTCCAGGTGGCGGTCCCGGTCGTGCTGGTCTGGCTCGTCTTCCGGCCGAGGGCGTCGTACGCGAACGTCGTCCGCTGGCCCTTCGCGTCGGTCTGGGCGGTCAGCCGGTCGGCCGCGTCCCAGGTGTACGTCGTCGTCCCGTTGTCCGGGTCGACGATCTTGGTCGCGTTCCCGGCCGCATCGCGGATGTAGACGATCGCGTTGCCGTCCGGGTCGGTGGAGCGGGTCAGGTGATCGTTGCCGTCGTACGCGTACGACGCCGTCCGCGCGACCCCGCCGACCTCCTGCGTGCTCGCGATGCGCTTGTCGTAGGCGTTCACCCGGTCGGTGGTCGTGTTCCCGCGCTCATCGGTCTCGGTCGTCGTCCAGAGCCCGTAGCTCTTCGTCCGGCTCGCTCCCCCGGGCATTGCCTCCTTGACCACCCGGTCGAGCGCGTCGTACGTCGTCACGGTCGGGTAGGTCGTCGGCTGCGGCTGACCCGACACCCAGTAGTACTTCGGCGTCTTGGCGGCAGCCAGCCCACGGGCGTTGTACGTCGTGTCGACGTAGATGTCACCGGTCGCGGCGTCCGGACCTTGGTCGGCCGTCCGCCAGGTGCGCTGCAGGCCGTCGAAGTACCGGCGGCTCCATTGCGCGTTCGCGCTGCCGTCGGCCGCCGGGCGCTCGGTCTGCTCGTACTGCGCGCCGCCGTCGCCGAGGTTGGCCCAGGTGTACCGCTCGAAGCGGCCTCCCGGCTCGGTCATCTCGGCCCGCCGGCACAACGCGTCGTACGTCACCTTGGTCAGTTGGCCGTCCGGACTGCGCACCTGCGTAGGCGTGCCGCAGACGACGTCCCAGCTGGCCGTGACCTCGTGCGAGAGCGCGTTCTCTTCGGTGGTCTGGAACAGGTGGTACGCCGGATCCCAGCCGAGCGTCGTCCGCCCGCCGAGCGCGTCGACCTCAGCGGTGATGTTGCCGAACTCGTCGTACTCCGTCCGGGTATCGGCGTAGGTATCGGTCGTCGAGCGCCAATCCCCGGTGCGGGTCGGAAGCCCTTTCGCCGGGGCTTGATTCCAGGCGGTCGCGTTGTCGTAGTACGCCAGCGTCTCGGCGAGTTTGGCGCCGGAGGTCCCAGCGCCCTGGTACTTGCGAACCGCGGCCGGTTTGCCGACGACGTACGCCGTGGTGTTCGGGACGTACGTGTTCGTCACCGTCCGCTCGTCGCCGGCGGCCTCGTGGTCGCCGTGCTCGACCTGTTGCGCGATCTCGCCGTACGCGTTGTACTGCCGGGTCGTGTACTTGCGTTTGACGTCGTCCCCGGCGTGGACGTTCTCCCAGGTGCCAGTCGGCAGCGCCGTCCGCGGCAGGACGCCGTTGTCGACGGTGAACTCCTGAATGGTTGCCCCGAGCAACTCGCCGGCGCCGGTCCGGCGCTCGCGGCGTTCGGCCTCGCCAACCGCCGCGAGGTCCTGCCGGAAAGTGGTCACCGTCGTCGGGCACTCGGTCTCGCCGCTGACACAGGGCGCGGTCTCGCGCTGCGTGCGGAAGCCGAGCCCGGTCCGCTCACCGCGGTGGTAGGCGCCACCGGCGAAGCTGTACTTCGTGGTCGCGGTCGCTCCGCGCCCGTCGCCGACCGAGACCGCGGAGGCGGTCTGCACGAGCGGCGGGTTGTTCGCGTTCGGCCAGGCGGACGACGGCGTGTAGGCGACCGACGTCCTGGCGCCGTACGGATCGGTCTTCGCGCTGAGCAGATCGGGGACGTCGCCGCCGATGTTCCAGACGTGGCGGCCCTTGTTGAAGCCGAGGTTGGCCGAGTACAGCTCGGTCATCTCGCCGAGCCCGTCGCCGTTGACGTCCATCTCGAGGAACTCGCTGCTGCACTCCCCCTTGCTGCAGCTGAACGAGCCGATACTCGTGTCGGTCGCGCCCTGGGCGAAGCCCGCGCCGGTCGACAGCCAGATCCGGCGCAGGGTCGAGAATCCCCATGGCGCGAGCTCGACCAGGTCGGCCCGGTGGTCACCGTTCAGATCGGCGACGAGCTGGCGGGAGTTGGTGGACGACGACATCAGCGCGTCGGTGGAGCCGAGCACGTAGCTGGATCCGGTGGAGATCCAGGTCCGGCGGGTGTAGGTCGAGAAGAACGGGTAGAGCTCGACCATGTCGGTCTTGTCGTCGCCGTTCACGTCCATCGCGTGGAATCGGCTGCCGCTGCCATCGGCGTCCGGCGTACTCCAGGCCATGCCGGTGTCGGTCGCTCCGGAGACGAAGCCGGTCCCGTTGGACAGCCAGATGTGCCGGCCGCCAGCGCCGAAGCCGGCCGAGTAGAGCTCGACCAGGTCGGTCCGGCCGTCGCCGTTCACGTCGGCGGTGAGGAACTGCTTGTCCTTCCCGAAGCCGATCCCGGTGTCGTTCGAGGCCAGCGTGTACGCCGTCCCGTTCGACAGCCAGGTCGCGCGGCAGTAGTGGACCGGGAACAGGCCGCACTGGTAGAGCTCGACGACATCGGACTTGCCGTCGCCGTTCACGTCCATCGAGAGGAAGCGGTTGTCCTTGCCGTTGTTGCCCTGGGAGTGGCCGGTCGACGCGAGCGCGAAACCGGTGCCGTCGGACAGATAGAGCCGGCGGCCCCAGTTGAACCCGTTCGGGTAGATCTCGACCAGGTCGGACTTGCCGTCGCCGTTGGCGTCTCCGGTCAGGAAGCGGGTGTCGGCGTGGATCGGCATCCCGGTGCCGTTCGAGGCGAGCGTGAAGTCGGTGCCGTCGGAGATCCAGGCGTGCCGCTCGAAGGTCCAGCCCGGGTACATCTCCAGCAGGTCGGACTTACCGTCGCCATTGATGTCCATCGGCAGGTACCGGGTGTTGTTCTTGTTCGCCATCGAGGTCGAGCCGCTGCCGGACACGAAGGCCGGCGTCCCGGTCTGATAGGTCGCGCTCACCGGCGGCAGACTCGTGCCGCCGGTAACGTTGCCTTGGGCATCGATCGCTGCGTCCCGGCCGAACTGCTGCACCTGGGTCAGCAGCGAACGCGCCGTGGCCGTACTGGTCGCGTATGTCAATTTGTAGGCCCGTAGCCGATCGCCGCCGACCGTTATGTCGACAGTCTTGAGCCGGCCGCTCAGCGTGCTCAGCACTCCGTTGCCCGCGGCCCGTTGTTCGGCGTCCGGTCGGGTCTCGTAGTGGAACTTCACCTCGACGCCGTTGTAGGCCACGGTGTCCAGCGCCTGCCCGTCGGTCCAGGTGTAGCGCACGGTGTTGCCGAGGGTGTCGACGATCTGGCTGAGACCCCAGCGGAAGACCTGGTCGGTCGCGACGCTGTGGATCGGGGCGAAGATCTGCCGGGCGCCGTCCTTCGCCGTCACCGTCCAGCGGCTCGCGGCGCCGGTCCCGGTCAGCGCGATCCGCAGGTAGCTCTCGTTCTTGGTCGAGTGCGTGCCGCCCGTCGTACAGCTCGGGCTCGCGCTACCCGCCGCACAGGCGACCAGCTCTTGGCCGTCGAGCAGGAAGATGTCGGAGGCGTCGTACTTCGGCGCGCCCTTGCCTGCGCCGGCGCGTTCGACCTCGGTGACGCCGGTCAGCGTCCAGCCCTGACCGACCACGCCGTTCCCGGCGCCGGACTCGTACTTGAGCGCGAGCTGCGGCTCCAGCCCCCGGTACGTCGGGACCTGCAACGGGATCGCGTCGGAGAACGCGCCCCGGGCGTCGACCTGCCAGCTCTTGGCCGGGACCTCCGGGTCGAGCGGCTTGGCGACGTCCGCGAGTTTGGTGCGTTCCTCGTCGGGCGGCTTCGGATCGGTACTCGGCGGGCTGATCGCTCCGGCCGGGACGGCGACGGTGCTCAGCAGGACCGTCGCGAGAGCAAGTCGAACAGACCTCATGGGACAACTCCTCGGGGCGGGCGGGTGGAGTCGGGCACCGATCGTAGGACTCGATCACGCTGCGTGGTAGAGCCTTTAGACGAGCGTCAAATCTGTTACCCGGGCGTTCCCTATGTCAGTCGTTTGCGCACCGTCCTCTAGACTCCGGCGGATGGAGCTGCGGCGGGTCTTCGCAAAGGTCGGGACGACGAAAGCCTTCGCCTCGGTGGGCCGGGCCCTGGTCCGCGTCGACGAGAAGCTCCTCCGGGTCACCCGGGGCCGGTTCGGCGTCGGCAGCCCGATCGGCCTCCGAACGTTGCTGCTGACAACCACCGGCCGGCGCAGCGGTCAGCCCCGCCAGGTCCCCTTGCTGTACGTCGAGCACGACGGCGGGTACGTCGTCATCGGATCCAACTGGGGCGGCGAGCAGCACCCCGCCTGGTCCGCCAACCTCCTCGCCACCCCCGCGGCGACCGCCGCCATCCGCGGCCGCACGATCCCCGTGACCGCCCGCCTCCTCACCGGCGCCGAACGCCAAACCACCTGGGACGCCGTCGCCGCCTACTGGCCCGCCTACAACACCTACGCCACCCGCGCCGCCCACCGCGAGATCCGCGTCTTCCGCCTCGACCCCGCCTAACCGACCTTGAGCTGCACCTCGGTCGAAGTCCCGTCGCGATACGTCACCCGGACCGGGGCGGGCTCGAAGTCCTCGAGGTCCTTGCCGGGCACCCAGAAGGCGAAGTAGCCGTTCTCGACCGTCGCCTTGACGAGGCCATGGGCCTTGCTCCGGTAGGTGATGCCGACGATCTCCGCACCGACCCGCCCCCTGCCCGAGGTCACGTAGCCGAAGTCGCCGCCGCCGGCGGCGCCCAGGGAGCTGATGGAGATCTCGCGAGGGCCGGGGGCCGGGCGGCCCGGGCCGCCGATGCTGCCGTAGCCGCCGCCTTTCATCCGCGGGCTGCTGCTCGTCATACAGCTTGCCTCCGAGCCGCCGGGGCCGAGCAACACGACGACCGACCAGTAACCACGACGCTCGACGATCGCCGGGTCGGTGTTCTTGACGACGTCGTCCATCGGAGTGTCCCAGAGCATCTTGCGACATTGCTTGACCGCCTTCGCCCGGTCCTTGGCGGACAGGCTGCCCGGCTCCGCCGTCCAGCCGGCGTAGGCCTCGCCGGTCGGGAGTGGGCCGCTGTCGCGGGGGACGAAGACGATGGCGGCGCCGACGGCCACCGCCAGGGCGGCGACAGCGAGGCGGATGGCGCGGCGGCGGGGGCGGGCGGCTGGGGCCGGCTCGGCGGCGAGGGCACGGTCGAGGGCGGCGCGGGCTCGGGGGGTGTTGGGGTCGGCGCCGGTGGCGGGGTCGAGGGTCTTCAGGTCGGCGAACTCGTCGAGGTGCTTCATGAGGTCGGCCTTTCGGTGAGGCCTGCGGGGGCGGTGGCAGGGGTTGCGCGGTGGCCGAGCTGGGCGCGCAGGGAGCGCCGGGCGCGGGAGAGGCGGAGCCGGAAGGCGACCGCCGTGATCCCGAGCACCGACGCCGCCTGACGGGCCGACAGGTCGTCGATCACCGCGAGGGCCAGAGCTTCCTGATGGAGTACCGACAGCCGATCCCACGCTCGGGTGAGGTCGACCTGCCGCGCGATCAGCTCGGCATCGTCGGGTGACCAGGTCGTGGTCACCTCGGCCAGCCGGACGGCGAGGGCCTCCTGCCGCCGGGCGCCGCGGCGGGTGTTCAGGATCGTGTTGCGCACGATCCCGAACAGCCACGCCCGGGCGTCCGAGTGGTGCGGCGGTACGTCGTCCAGCCGGCGCCAAGCGACCAGCAGCGCCTCGCCCACGACGTCCTCCGCCTGTGGTTCGGGCACCCGGCGCTGTGCGAACCGGACGAGATCGTCGTACGTCGCCTCGTACAGCGCGACGAACCGCGACTCGCGCGTCCTGCCGTCGGTTGGGTTGCTCATACCCGGTACCTGTCCGCCACGACACCAGATGTATCGCGGCGGAGGGCTACCAGCCCGCGGCTACCACGCCACCACCGAATCCAGGTCGGTCGAGCCGTCGTCGGCGTCGAAGCGGACGAGGATCGTGTTCCGCCCGGCGACCAGGTCGACGGTCGCGTGGGCGCTGTCCCAGGTCGTGTTCCAGTCGCCGGTCGACGGGAACCAGACCTTGCGCGGCGCCGCGCCGTTCACCAGCAGAGTCAGCGAGCTGATCGTCGGCGTCCCGTTGCTGTAGCGCAGCTCGAGCTGGTGCGGCCCGGACCGCGTCGCCTGGACGTCGACCGTCACCGAGCTCCCGACTGCCTGGTCGAACCAGCCGACGTACCCGCTGCCGGTGTAGCCGGAGCCGACCGTGTCGACGCGTGCGGCTCCAGTCAGCCGGCCGCTCTCCGCCTCGACCCGCGGCGGCAGCGGTGCACCGGCCGCCCGGAGCAGCAGCTCCTTCCGGGTGCGCGCCATCAGGTCGGTGTCGTCGGTGAACCAGTCGTACGCCGTCACCAACGTGCTGGCCAGTCGGTTCGCCGCGGCCGCGTCCCGGCGCTGGAGGATCGCCAGTAGCTCGTACTCCTCGTTCCCGTCCCGGGTCGCCAGCGAGCGCACGCTCGTCCGCACGGTCCCGTTCGGCACATCGGGATAGACGATGTAGCCGTCACCCGGGTAGGTCTCGCCCTCGCCGTACTGGCCGGACGTCCAGGCGTTGTAACCCCAGTGGAAGAAGCCGGTCGCGCCGTACTTGAAGTTGCCCCAGCCGATCTGCCGCGCGGTGTACGCCGGGTACGTCGAGAAGCGGTTCAGCCAGCCGTCGTGTGGGTCGGGCTGCAGGCAGACATACGTCCACACCTCGTCGCCGGCCGCCTGCCGGTCCCGGTAGAACTGCGGATCACGCTGCAGGCCGTCGATGAGCGGGATCCAGACATCGACATTGCCGGACAGGCCCGACTTCAGCTCGGTCAGCGCGTCCTGCGTCCGCGCCTCCGCCCCGAAGTACTGGCGGAACTTCTCTGCAGTCCGGTTGTAGTTCGCGACGTTGCTCGGCTCGTCGGAGATGGTCTGGTACCACATCCGCGTCCAGCCCTTGGCGTCCAGATGCGCCTTCAGAGCCGGCAGGTACTGGTTGAGCCAGTTCTCCGCCTTCGCGCTGCCCACCGGGGCCAGTGTCACCTTGGTCGCGCCGTCGACGTTGTCGATGATCCAGACCCGGTCGGTGTGCAAGGCGTTCAGCAGCGGATTGCCGCGCAGCCGCTGCACCGATCCCTCGCGCAGGAAGAGCTCGACGACCTGGTCGAACTTCGTCCAGTTGAACTGGTACCTGCCGTTGACGAGCGTCGTGGGACCGTCGAGCAGCGGGTCGATCGAGATGTGCACCTGGTTCTGCCGGGTCGCCTTCTGTTCCCTGGCGAAGTCGGTCAGCAGGTTCCACCACTGCGGCGAGTAGCGCGCGAAGCCGTAGCGGTCCTTGATCTCGTCGGCGACGACCGCGCCGTTGTGGTCGGCGTACTCGTTGAAGAACACGTTCCAGGTGCTGTAGACGTACTTGCTGTCGGCGGCGTCCGGGATGTCGACGGCGTACACGGCCAGCGACACCGGGACGGCGATCGCGCCGGCCGTGGTCGCGACGTCCACGGTCCCGGTGTAGCTCCCGGCGGCCTGACCGGCCGGGACGTTGACGGTCACCCAGATGCCCTGGGTGACGTTGCGCGCGACGTCGATCGAGCGCTCGTTGCCGAGTGGATCCGGGACGAGACCGCCGCCGTCCGGGTCGTGGTGGTTCTGGAACTTGTACTCCAGCCGCGTCGCCGGGATGCTCCCGGCCGGGCCGTTCAGCGCGCTGAACGTGACGCCGGTGATCCGGAAGGCGGCGGTGTGCCGAAGCAGGATCTGGTAGGACTCCGCTTCGTTGCGCGCCGAGTCCCAGTTGATCGCGGCGCTGGCGCCAACTGGTCGCTGGTCGGTCCGGAAGACCCGTTTCCAGGAGTCGGCGGTCCACGCCGTGGGCGCGGCCGAGGTCGCGGCGAGCGCCGCCGGCGTCCCGGCGAGCAGCAGCGCCAGGACGGCGAACAGAGTGAGCAGGCGATGCGGTTTCATGTGCGAGGTCCTTGCCGTGGGCGACCGCGTGGATGAAAATCACTCTCAGACATCAACAAGTAGATGACAAGGATTATCACCCAGATGGAAGCTCCCGGCGTACTCGACCTGGTTCTGACCTTCCGCGCCCAGATGCCGGCGACGATGGCCCGGGTCGCCGCCGTACTCGAGGCCGACCCGAGCGCTCCGCTGCGGCTGTCGATCACCGGCCTGGCCGAGCGGGCCGGTACGTCGCCTGCGACGGTCACCCGCCTGTGCCGGCTGCTCGGCTTCAGCGGCTACCCGGCGCTACGCGTCGCCGTGGCTCAGGACGTCGGCCGCGGCGACCGCGACCGGGCTTGGCTGACCGACTTCGGCGACTCGGTGGCTCCCGGCGACCCGCCGTCCAGTGTGTTGTCCACGTTGCTGAACGCGCAGCTCGTCGCCGTCCGCGAGACGGCGCGGCAGTTCGATCTGGCCGCACTCAGCGACCTCGCGCAGCGGATCAGCCGCAGCCGGCAGTTCGATGTGTACGCCGTGGCGGGCAGCGGGCTCGTCGGTCGCGAGCTGGCCGCGCGGGTCCAGCGGCTCGGCGTGAACGCGCATGCGCACACCGATCATCACAGCGGCCTGGCGACCGCTGCCTTACTGGACGAACAGTGCGTCGCGCTGGCGATCTCGAACAGCGGCAGCACTCCGGACACGCTCCGAATGTTGTCGCAGGCAACGAGTCGCGGCGCGTGGACGGTCGCCGTCACCAGCTCCCCGGACACGCCGATCGCGCGGGCCGCGCGGCAGCACGTCACGGTCGCTTCACCGCACTCCGACGTCCAGCCCGACGAGGTCGCCGCCCGGCATGCGCAACTACTGACTGCAGACCTGCTCTATCTGCTGGTCGCCCAGGCCGATCCGGCGCGCACCGCCCGGACTCTCGCGGCCACCGCGGACGCGTTCGGATCCCCGTAGCGGCGAGGGTCAGGTACGTCACACCCGCCTGGGCCCCCTCTTCTCCCGTCAGGTTCTTTAGGTTAGCCTCGCCTAAGTTCAACGGAGAGGGCAGGTATGGCGTCGCACGTCCAGGACGGAACCTTCGATCTGATCGGGGTCGGTTTCGGTCCATCCAATCTCGCGGTGGCCATCGCCGCCGGCGAACTCGGCGACACCGCGCCGCGGCACCTGTTCCTGGAGCGGCAACCCCGCTTCGGCTGGCACCGCGGGATGCTGATCGACGACGCGACGATGCAGGTCTCGTTCCTCAAGGACCTGGTCACCCTGCGCAATCCGGCCAGCGGCTTCACGTTCCTGAACTTCCTGCACCAGACCGGCCGGCTGGTCGACTTCGTCAACCACAAGACGCTGTTCCCGTTACGGGTCGAGTTCCACAACTACCTGGAGTGGGCGGCCGCGCAGGTCTCGGACGCCGTCCGCTACGACCGGACCGTCGTCGAGGTCCGGCCGGTGACGGTGGACGACGTCGTCGTGGAGTTCGACGTGACGTCGACCGCCGCGGACGGCTCCGCCCGCGAGGTGCACCGCACCCGGAACGTGGTGCTGGGCACGGGTCTGACGCCGCGGCTGCCCGAGGGCGTCACGGCGTCCGCGCGGGTCTGGCACAACCGGGACCTGCTCGACCGGGTCCGGCAGCTCGGCGCTGACGCGGCGCCGCGCCGGGTGGTCGTCGTCGGCGCCGGGCAGAGCGCGGCCGAGGTGACTTCCTTCCTGCACGAGCGTTTCCCGGCCGCCGAGGTCTGCTCAGTGTTCTCCCGGTACGGCTACAGCCCGGCCGACGACAGCCCGTTCGCCAACCGGGTCTTCGATCCGGCCGCTGTGGACGAGTTCTACTCGGCTCCGGAGGACGTCAAGCAGCAGGTGCTCGACTATCACAGCAACACCAACTACTCCGTCGTCGACACCGAGCTGATCGAGGACCTGTACCGCAGGAGCTACCGCGAGCGGGTGTCCGGGCGCGAGCGGCTGCGGTTCTTCAACGTGGCCCGGGTGACCAACCTGCACGAGCACAGCGACGGCCTCAGCCTGACGGTCGAGTCGCTCAGCACCGGCCAGAAGACGCCGCTCGACGCGGACCTGATCGTGTACTGCACCGGCTACCGCGCGGGCGACGCCGCGGAGATGCTCGGTGACCTCGGCCGGGAGTGCCGCCGCGACCCGTACGGCCGGCTGCGGATCGGCCGCGACTACCGGGTCCAGACCACGGACGCCGTCCAGGCAGGGATCTACCTGCAGGGCGGCGGCACCGAGCACACGCACGGACTCGCTTCGTCATTGCTCTCGAACACAGCGATCCGCGCGGGCGAGATCCTCACCGCCATCCGGCAGCAGCCCGTGCAGGAACTGCGGCCGCGTTCACTGGTCGACGGCTCGGCCGCCTGAGCGGTCAGACAGCCGGGCCGGTCAGCTCGCGCACCAGAGCGCGAATGACCAGCTCGACTGTCGACCGCATGTCGACGGCGTCGTTGTCGAGCAGCCACTGCGTCTGCAGGCCGTCCATCGCGGCGATGATCGCGGAGGCGGCCCGGTCGACGTCCGGATCGGTCATCGCGCGGCCGGTCGCGTCCGCGACGGCGCTGGTGACCATGTCGCGCAGGCCGGTGAAGCGCTCGGTGAAGAAGGCGCGGCCGGGATGGTTCTCGGTCACCGACTCGCCGAGCAGGACCGTGTAGGCCTGCACGATGCCGGGGCGTTTGCGGTTGACCTCGGCGGTCTCGACCAAGTGGTCGAGCAGCGGCGCGCCGCGGGGCGCGATATGCCCGTCGAGCTCGGCGACGTCGGAGTCGTCGCGGTACTCGAGCAGCGCGATCAGCAGCTGCTCCTTCGATCCGAAGTGATGCAGGACGCCGGCGTGCGTCATCCCGACCCGCTCCGCGATCTCCTGCAGCGAACCACCGGCGTAGCCGCGCTCGCCGAAGACGGCCATCGCGGCCTGGAGGATCTCCGCCCGGCGCAGGCCGGACCGCTTCTGCGGCCGCTGCGCCTTCGCGGCGCCCGACGACGGTGGTGCCGGCCAGCTCTGTTGCGCGCCCATGACGCTCCTCCGATTGGTCGACCGAGGACGAGCTTAAGCGAGCAACTGATCCACGCGCCGCAGGACGATCGCCTCAGCGTCGGCCGGGATGATGACGTCGGTCAGCGTCAGGGTCGCCAGACCGACTGCGGTCGCCAATAGCTCCTGCCCGTCGGCCGTCCGGTCGGGACCGCCGAGGAGCAGCGCGAACAGCGCGGCCAGCTCGGCGTAGCCCTGGGTCACCCGAGCACCGAGCGCCGGTGTGGTCAGGGCGTAGGTCTCGAACGCCTGCTGGACGCGGAACAACCGGCGGTCCTCCTCGTCCCGCGGGATCAGCACCCGGACGATCGCCCGCAACGTGTCGGCGGGCGCATCGGCCGCCTGTTCCGCGACCCGCTCGGCGCCGCGCTCGTTGATCGCCTTGGACGCCGCCTCCAGCAGCTCGTCCTTGGTCGTGAAGTAGTGCTGGACGCGACCGACCGAGACCCCGGCCCGGTCCGCGACCCGCCGGATCGTCACCTGGGCGACCCCCTCGGTGTCGACCAGCGCGAACACCGCCTCCAGGATCGCCGTCCGCCGCGCGTCGTACGCGGCGCCCTGACCTCTCACGTGAGCTACCATCCCAAGCAGAACAATACGTTGGTATTGATTAGATGAGGACAACATGGTCAAGGTACTCGCCCTGGCACTGGCCGTACTGCTCCCCGCACCGGCCGCCCCGCCGTCCGAGCCGCCAATCGCCCGGACCGATCGCGGTGCCGTCCGTGGTATCGATCATGGCGACTACCGCGAGTTCAACGGCATCCCGTACGCCGCACCGCCGCGCCGCTGGCGGGCCCCGCAACCGGCCGCGCGCTGGACCGGCGTCCGCGACGCGACCCGGTTCGGGCCGCGCTGCGCGCAGCTCGAGTCCCCGACCGGGACCAGCGAGACCACAGCCGAGGACTGCCTGTATCTGAACGTGACAGCGCCGAAGCGGCCCGGGCGGAAGCCGGTGATGGTCTGGCTGCACGGCGGCGGCTTCGTCGAAGGCGCCGGTAGCGAGTACGACCCGCGGCGGCTCGCCGTTCGCGGCGGCGTCGTCGTGGTGACGGTCAACTACCGGCTCGGCATCTTCGGCAACTTCGGCTATCCAGGTCTCGACGGCTCCGGCACGTTCGGCCTGGCCGATCAGCAGGCGGCGCTGCGCTGGGTGCAACGCAACGCGGGCGCGTTCGGCGGCGACCCCGGCAACGTGACGCTGTTCGGGCAGTCCGCCGGTGGCCAGAGCATCTGCGCGCACCTCACCTCCCCTGCCGCGGCCGGGCTGTTCCAGCGCGCGATCATCCAGAGCGCGCTTTGTACGACGCCGATCCCGGCCAACGTGCTCGCACCGGGGCTGCCGACCGTCTCCCCCTGGGAAGCGCCGGAAAGTCTGGCTACGCGCGGCCGCGCGGCCGCCGACCGGGTCGGCTGCAGCAACCTCGCTTGTCTGGCCGAGAAGGATCCGGAGCAGCTGATGCCGATCTTCCGGGATTTCGCGGGCCTGTCCTACGGCAGCCGGATTCTCCCGGAGAACCCGGCCGTCGTCCTGCAAGCGGGACGGACGCAGGACGTCCCACTGCTGTCCGGCACGACCCGCGACGAGGGAACCTACCTGCAAGGCATCTACGACGCACTGCTCGGGGAGTTGACCCCGGCGAAGTACGGCGAGTACCTGGACCAGGCGTTCGGCCCGCACGCCGATCGGGTCCGGGCGCGGTACCCGCTCGGGAATCCGAGCCGGACCTGGGCAGCCGTCAGTACCGACAGCGCCTTCGCCTGCCCGACGCTGCGCCGCAATCAGACCTACGCGCGCCACGCGCCGACGTACGCGTACGAGTTCGCCGATCGGACGGCGCCACCGACGCTGCCAGCCGTCGGCTACCCGTACGACGCGTACCACTCGGCCGACGCGCTGTACCTGTTCGACCTCCGGGTGGGCGGAGCGCCCCTCGACGGCGATCAGCGCCGGCTCGCGAACGCGATGCTGGACTACTGGTCTGCCTTCGCGCATACCGGTGACCCGAACACGCCGGCACTCCCCCATTGGCCGCGGTTCCGCCCAGCGGACGACGTCGTCCAGTCGCTCGATCTGCACCTCGGACGGACCGACGTCGCACGCAGTCACCACTGCGGGCTATGGGCAACGATCCCGCTGGATTAGGTCTGCGGGTAAGGAGAATCCGGCAGCCCGAGATTGCGCCAGACGAACCGCGGGATCCCGGCCAGGAACGTCCGCAGGAAGCGGGAGTTGTGCGCGACCAGCGGGTGGCTGTGCTCGCCGGGGCTGAACCAGGCCCAGTCGTCGACGATCTGGAACCCCGACGGCGGGTTGGCCATCAGGAACTCCATCTGGCGCGGGTGGATCACGTCGTAGGCGAACTTCTTGTCCTGCGCGAAGATCCCGAACTGCCGGTTGAAGTCCTCGCTCTCGAAGCTGATCCCACCGCCGAAGCCCCGGCGGCCGACCTGCAGCCACGGCATCCGCGCCGGGAGCTGGAAGCCGAGCATCGCCTCGCTGTGATGCTCGGTCACGGTCCGGGTGGTGGTGCGGCCCTCGGAGTCCGTGCTGGACTCGGTCCGCGTCGTCTTCCAGTGGTGGGTGAAGGCGACGAAGGGCGGGCCGTCGCCGTCCCGGCCGCGGATCACCTCGCTCGTGCGGTGCCCATGGCCCGATCGGGTGATCGGGGTGGTCTGCAGCAGCTGGTCGTCCTCGCCGATCCAGTACCAGTCCGGGTGCTGGTAGAAGGTCAGCCGGGCCTCACGCTCGGGCTGGATCCAGCGGTCCAGCGGAGCCGCATCGATCGCGGCCGCGATCGCGGCGAGCTGCTCCAGCCAGGGGGCGAGGAGCTCGGCGTCCTTGCGCGGCGGGTCGAGGACGACGAGCTGGTCGCCGTCGATGCTCAGGTTCAGCCCGGGCTGCCCGGCGGCCATCGCGTACAGCTGCTCACACAGCTGGGCGGTCAGCACGTCGGTCGCGAACTCGGGCTCCTGGACACCGACCGTCCAACCGGCCCCGAGCTGCGCCGGAACCGGGACCATCGTCGCCATCACGCCGTACCGGGGCTGCGTCTGCCCGCCGGTGATCCACAACTCGGGCAGCCGCCGCGACAGCGTCACCATGCCGACCCAGCCGCCCCAGTGATCGTTGCTGTACTCGATCACCTGGAACGGGCGGCCCTGGCTCGTCGCCCCGGTGATCTGATCGTCCGGCGACCGGGTGAACCCGATGCCGAACGGCGGGTTGCCCAGCCGCGCGACCGCGGCGAACGCCGGCGAGCCGACGAACGTCCAGCCCCGATCCCGCAACGACTTGCGGTAGCGCTCGCGGCGGACCAGCCAGATCACGAACCAGGCCAGTCCGCCCAGGCCGAGCAGCATCAGCGTCCACGCGAAAACCGACATCTGGCGGAACATCGCGACCGTCCTCTCAGTTCGCCGGCGCCGCGGCCGCGGCGATCCGGCGATTCAGGATCTCGGCCAGTACGACGGCTTCGTCGTGCGGCAGGATCCATTCGGTCGCGAGAGTCTGGACGACGAGCGCCGGGCCGGGCGTGCTGACCGGCGTCCGGTCGAGGCGGATCGGGTACTCCAGCTCCTCACCGCCGGCCAGCGTGGTCTCCGACACCTTCAGCACCGAGAGCGGCACGTCCTGGATGTTCTCCCGGGTGTTGTCGCCGTCCGCGCTCTTGGCCCGGACGGTCGCCCGCAGCGTCACTGAGGTGTCGCCGACGGTCAGCCGGAGCCGGTTGATCCCCCGGATCCGGAACGTCAGCTCGTACGGCGTGTCCCCCAGCCCGGCCACCGCGGGCCGGAGCAGCTGACGCTCGCCCCACCGGCCGATCAGGAACCCGATCACGCCGCCGATCGCGGCCGCCGGGACGCAGAACAGCGCCGGGCCGCCGATCACGATCGTCGCGAAGACGCCGAACAGCGCGGCGGTGCTCCCGGTGATCGCGCCGACCGAGGCCCAGCGGTCCGGCTTCCAGCGGCTGCGGTCGCGGAACAGCCAGCCGCCGGCGATCGCCGCGACCGGGATCAGCACCGATTTCCAGTCCACCAGCGCCTGGTCGGCGGACAGGTTGATCGTCACCGTCGCGATCAGGAACAGCACCGGGATCCCGACGTACACGCCCCAGACCACGAGCTGGGCGCGCCGGCTCCGGGCCTCGGCGTCGTTGGCAGTCACCCGCCGACCCAATCACATCAGCGGGTCCGGACGCCGATTGACCCGGCCGCCGGGCACACCCTAGAGTCGGCGGCTCAACCGCATATCGCGCCGTTCGAATCGGGGCGGGAGAGTCCTCATCCATCACGATGAGGCGCCGAAGGAGCAAATCTCCCCAGAATCTCTCAGGCCCAAGCGACCGTTCCGATGAGGCGAACTCTGGAAAGCCGGGTGCCCGCGCAACTGCGGGCGACCCGCACCCACGGTGCAAACCGCCACACCCGGCGGCGAAGCTCTCAGGTACCGATGACAGAGCGGGGAGGTCACCCAGCAGAGGCGTCACGTGTCCGTGACGCCGGACCGAGGGAGCCTCCCAGCCATGACGTCGTCACGTCCAACGCCGCTGCATGCGGAACATCAACGACTCGGTGCGTCGTTCACCGATTTCGCCGGCTGGTCGATGCCGGTGCGCTACACCTCCGACATCGCCGAGCACACCGCCGTCCGGACGGCGGCCGGCCTGTTCGACCTGTCCCACATGGGCGAGCTGGAGCTGACCGGGCCGCAGGTCGCGCAGGCGCTCGACCACAGCCTGGTCGGGCAGCCGTCGAAGATCGGCGCCGGTCGCGCCCGGTACACGATGCTGTGCGCCGCGGACGGCGGCATCCTCGACGATCTGGTCGTCTACCGGCTCGCCGAGGAACACTTCCTGATCGTCGCGAACGCGAGCAACGCGGCCGCCGTCCGGGACGAGCTGGTCGAGCGGATCGCCGGCTTCGACGCCGAGCTGCGCGACACCACGGCTGATTGGACGCTGATCGCCGTCCAGGGCCCCGCGTCCGCCGAGATCGTCGCCACGCTCACCGAGCTGCCGCTGGCCGACCTGAAGTACTACGCGATCTGCGCCGGGACGCTTGCCGAGCGCAACATCCTGCTCGCGCGCACCGGCTACACCGGCGAGGACGGCTTCGAGATCTACTGCCGGCCGGACGACGCCGCCGGGATCTGGACCGCACTCCTGGCGGCCGGCGCTCCGCACGGGCTGTTGCCGGCCGGGCTGGCCTGCCGGGACACGCTTCGGCTCGAGGCCGGAATGCCCCTGTACGGCAACGAGCTGACTGCCGCGACCACGCCGTTCGAGGCCGGGCTCGGCCGGGTCGTTGCCTTCGGCAAAGAGGGTGACTTCGTCGGCCGGGACGCGCTCGCCCGCCGGCGCGACGAGGGCGCGCGGCAGGTGCTCGTCGGCCTCACCTCGGCCGGACGCCGGTCGCCGCGGAGCGGGTACGCCGTCCACGACCCGGAGTCCGGGCGGCAGATCGGCGCGATCACCAGCGGTGCGCCGTCCCCCACCCTCGGTCACCCGATCGCGATGGCCTACGTCGGGGCCGGCTACGACGAGCCCGGCACCCAGCTGCACGTCGACATCCGCGGGACCCACGACGTCGTCGAGGTCGTCGCCCTGCCCTTCTACCGCCGCGCCTAGGAGCTCTCATGTCCGTTCCCACCAACCTGCAGTACACCGCGGAGCACGAGTGGATCGCCGTCGACGGCGACATCGCGACGGTCGGCATCACAGCGTTCGCAGGGGAAGCGCTGGGCGATGTCGTGTACGTCGAGCTGCCCGCGGCCGGCGACGCCGTCCGCGCCGGTGACACCTGCGGCGAGATCGAGTCGACCAAGTCGGTGAGCGATCTGTTCGCGCCGCTCGACGGCGAGATCGCCGAGATCAACGAGGCCGTCGTCGCCGACCCGGGCCTGGTGAACACCGACCCGTACGGCGCGGGCTGGCTGCTGCGGCTGCGGATCACGGGCGAGGTCAGCCTGCTGGACGCCGCCGCCTACACGACCCTGATCGGCGGTGAGTGAGATGCTCGACCAGTCCCTGGCCGCGTTCGATCCGGAGATCCACGCCGCCATCACCGCCGAGCTCGGCCGTCAGCGCGACACCCTCGAGCTGATCGCCAGCGAGAACTTCGCACCGCTCGCGGTGATGGAGGCCCAGGGCTCGGTCCTGACCAACAAGTACGCCGAGGGTTACCCCGGCCGCCGGTACTACGGCGGCTGCGAGCATGTCGACGTCGTCGAGCAGCTGGCCATCGACCGGGCCAAGGCCCTGTTCGGCGCGGGTTTCGCGAACGTCCAGCCGCACTCGGGCGCCCAGGCGAACGCCGCCGCGATGTTCGCGCTGCTCGACCCCGGTGACACGATCCTCGGCCTCGACCTCGCGCACGGCGGGCACCTCACGCACGGTATGCGGCTCAACTTCAGCGGCAAGCTGTACGACGTCGTCGCGTACCACGTCAGTCCGGACGACTTCGCGGTCGACATGGCCGAGGTCGAGCGGCTCGCGCTCGAGCACCGGCCGAAGCTGATCGTGGCCGGCTGGTCGGCGTACCCGCTGCACCTGGACTTCGCCGAGTTCCGGCGGATCGCGGACCTGGTCGGCGCGTACCTGATGGTCGACATGGCGCACTTCGCCGGGCTGGTCGCGGCCGGGCTGCACCCGAGCCCGGTCCCGCACGCCGACGTGGTCACCACGACCACCCACAAGACGCTCGGCGGGCCGCGCGGCGGCGTCATCCTGACCAACCGGGCCGACCTGGCGAAGAAGTTCAACTCCGCGGTCTTCCCCGGGCAGCAGGGCGGTCCTCTGGAACATGTGATCGCCGCCAAGGCGGTCGGGTTCAAGCTGGCGGCGTCGGAGGAGTTCCGCGACCGGCAGCGGCGGACGCTCGAGGGCGCGCAGGCGATCGCGGACCGGCTGCTGGCCGACGACGTCCGCGCGGCCGGGATTACGGTCCTGACCGGAGGGACGCAGGTGCACCTGGTGCTGGTCGACCTGCGCGACTCGGCGCTGGACGGCCAGCAGGCCGAGGATCGGCTGCACTCGGTCGGGCTGACCGTGAACCGCAACGCCGTCCCGTTCGACCCGCGGCCGCCGATGGTCTCGTCTGGGCTGCGGATCGGGACGCCCGCATTGGCGGCCCGCGGGTTCGGGGCGGCCGAATTCGCGGAGGTGGCCGACATCGTCGCAGCGGCTCTGATTCAGGAGCCGAGCGAGTCGTTCACAGCTGAATTGCGTGCGCGCGTCGGCGTCCTGACGGCGAAGTTCCCGCTCTATCCTGCGATCGGCTAGTTCCGAAAAGTCCACTCCGTTTTGGTGCTTCTTGCAACAATTTCACCACTTCGGCACGTCTTGGTCTTTACCGGGGCGGGACGAAGGAGGCTGGGGTGCAAGGACGGCGACGGGCCAAGAGCGCAGTTGGGCTGCTGCTCGGATGTCTGCTGGTGTGCGGGGTGGCGCTGGCGGGCGCGGCGTACTTCCTGCTGCCCAAGGAGCAGTTGCAGACTGCCCCTTTGGGCACGATGGAACCGGAGCGGACGGCGACCGCGGCGCCGGTGAGCACGCCGGCACCGGCCGGCCGGGCGCCGCGCCGGGGGCCGGCCGCCGCCGGGTACGCCTGCCCGGGGTTCAGCGGGATCCAGACCAAGGTCTCGCTGCCCCTGGTCCTCGAGGAGAAGTTTGCCTGGGGCAACCACCCGGCGACCAAGGTCGGTGACGGCAAGGGCAACATCCGCTGGGACGCGGACCCGTTCAAGGATCCGAGCTGGCACCTGTGGCTGCACTCGCTGCGCTGGCTCGGCAACGGCGTCTACGGCGCCGACCGGGGGAACCGGCAGGCCCTGGACAAGACCCTCGCGATCGCGAAGGACTGGGTGCGCGACAACCCGTATCCCTGGCAGGGCGCGAGCGCGACCGAGTCGACGATGCACCGCACGAACGTGCTGATCTGCATCCGGCAGACCACGCTCAAGAGCCTGCAGGCCCGGACGCTGCCGGCGCAGTACAAGTGGCTGGACACCGCGCTGAACGACCACGCGAAGTTCATGACCGAGCACTGGAGCGGGATCCGCAACCACGGCACCGACGAGAGCATCGCGCTGTTCGGGATCGGGTGCACCTACGACCGGGCCGATCTGAAGGAGCTGGCCGTCAAGCGGCTGAACGAGGCCGTCGTGCACGCGATCGACGACGAGGGCACGACGAACGAGCAGTCCGTCGGGTACGCGTCGTTCAACTACCGGCTCTGGGGGCGGGCGGCCGAGGTGCTGCGGGCCTGTAAGACCGAGCCGGGCCCGGAGATCGACAAGCGCCGGGAGAAGCTCGCGCTCTGGCTGGCGCTCGCGACCAAGGCGAACGGCGAGCTGCACCAGATCGGCAACACCAACAAGCAGAAGCTCGAGACCGCCCCCGGGACGCCGCTGGAGTTCGTCGCGTCCCAGGGCAAGAAGGGGACGAAACCGGCCAAGCGGACCGGGATCTTCCGGGCCGGGTACATCTTCGGGCGGACGGGCTGGGGTGACAACCGGCCGTTCGGGCAGGAGTCGTCGTACAGCATCCGGTTCGGGTTCCCGCGGGCGTACCACGGGCACGAGGACCACACGGCGATCACGTACAACTGGCACGGGCAGGACGTGCTGATCGACCCGGGCTACCTGGGTTACCGGAAGAACGAGAAGCAGGAGTGGGCGCGGACGCAGTACGCCCACAACGTGATGACGATCCCGACCGCGAAGAGCCGGAACGCCAAGACGAAACTGGTCGGCGCGGTCAGCACGCCGAACTCGGACTACTACGAGCTCAACGACCAGCCCGCCGAAGGCGTCGAACGCAACCGTGACGTCCTCGTCCTCAAGGACCCGGACCTGGTCATCGCGCTCGACCGCGGCCAGTCCGGCACGACCCAGCGCTACGAGACTCTCTGGCACCTGCCGCCCGGCCACAAGGTCACCATCGATGCGAACGGCGTCGCGGTCGCCCAGCAGCCGCGCTCGGGGATGAAGACTCACCTGATCCAGATCCCGCTGGACGGCGCCATCCCGGCCGGCAGCACGACCGTCGAAGAGGGGCGCTCCAACCCGGCGCAGGGCTGGTTCGCGCCGACCATCTTCAACCCGGTCCCGGCTCCGGTCGTGAAGTTCACCCGGACCGGTCAGAGCGTCCGCATCCTGTCGCTGATCATTCCGTCCAAACAAGCCGAGCAGGTCACCTACGCCACCCGGAACACCGGCACCGCCGTCCTCCTCGACCTCACCGTCGGCACCCGCAAGGTCACGGTCAAGGTGGCCCCGTTCGGCCGCCTCACCCGCCTGAACTGACGCGGGCCCACGTACCCCGTACATCTGCGGATGTACGGGGTACGTCTTCTCCAGCCGGACGCATCCCGCGGCCGGCTTTTCTACGGTCGACTCATGACTGTCTTTCGCGTGGTGGCCGGCGTGCTCGCACCTGTTGCCGGGGTGGGGGTGATGCTCGCGGTCGCCGTCGTAGTCCCGGTGCCGGTGGTATTTCTTGGGGCCGGGCTGTTGGTGCTGCTCGGGGTGAGCCTGGCGGCTGGGCGGTGGCTGGTGGGTGGCGTGTGGGCGCTGGTGGTCGCATCGGCGTTCGGGGTGCTGTTCTTACGACCGTTCCCGGAGCAGCCTCAGGTGGCGACTCCGGACGGCGTCCGGTTCTGGACGCTGGCTGACGGGAGCCGGCTCGCTTACGTGACCAGTCCGGCGTCCAGGGCTCGTCAGCGCACTCCGGTGATCTTTCTGCACGGCGGGCCCGGAACGCCCTCCGAGGGGCTGCCTACTGGGACGAAGGAGCTCAACGCGGCCGGGTACGACGTCTACAGCTACGACCAGCTCGGCGCTGGCCGCTCCACCCGGCTGACCGACCCGACCGGCTACACCGTCGCCCGCCACGTCGCCGATCTGGACGCCGTCCGGACGGCGGTCAGCGCCGACCGGGTGATCCTGATCGGCCAGTCCTGGGGCGGCTCACTCGCGGCGCAGTACCTCGCCGCCCATCCCGATCGCGTCGCCAAGGTCGCTTTCACCTCTCCTGGCGAGGTTTGGCCGAACGCCCACCCCGGCTTGGAGATCTCGCCCTGGTCCGCCCTCAGCGGGCCGGACCGGCGCCGCTATGACGAGCTCACCTCCGCGCCCAGACTGCTGCTCCAGGGCGTCCTGCTCGGCCTCAATCCGCGCGCCGCCCACGCTTTCGCCGGGGACGCCGAGTCCGACTCCCGGTTCCACGAGATCGCGCTCTCCGGCCGATCTCTCGGCGGCTGCCCCGGCGGGACCCACGCCTCCGGCGTCCACCAGAACCCGCAGGGCTTCTACTCCAACCAGCAAACCAACGCCGACTTCGCCACCATCCCCGACCCCCGCCCCGCGCTCAGCCGCCTGGCGACCCCAGCTTTGGTGCTGCGGGCCCAGTGCGACTACGTCCCGTGGGCCGTTACCCGCGACTACCGCGACACTCTGCCCAACGCCACCCTCACCTTTCTCCCCCGGACCGGGCACAGCCCCGAGGACTCCACGGCCTATGTGCCGACCCTCCTGAAGTTTCTCGCCGGCCAACCGCTCTCCGCTTACACCGGAGCGGCCGACCCGGCTGGCTGATCAGTCGGGAGTTACCAGGCCCGCGCGGTGGGCGATGATGACCAGCTGGACCCGGTCGCGGGCGTCGAGTTTGGTGAGGATGCGGCTGAGATGGGTCTTGGCGGTGGCGTGGGTGATGTGGAGTTCGGCGGCGAGCTCGGCGTTGGTCCGGCCGCGGGCGACGAGCGCAAGGATTTCGCGTTCGCGGGCGGTGAGCGGAGCGAGTTCGGCGGCGCGGGCGGCAGTGGTTGCTGGGGGCAACCAGGTGGCGGCGATCCGGCGGGCGATCCCGGGTGCGAGGAGGGACTCGCCGGCGTGAACGGTGCGGATCGCGTGCAGGAGCGCGGGGGCGGCGAAGTCCTTCAGCAGGTAGCCGCTCGCGCCGAAGCGGAGCGCGCTGAGGACGGCGTCATCCGCGTCGTACTCGGTGAGGACGACGATCCGGGTCGCGGTCAGCTCCGGATCGGAGGTGATCGCCTTCGTCGCGGTCAATCCGTCCCCGCCGGGCATCTTCACGTCCATCAGCACCACATCCGGCCGCAGCTCGCGCGCGAGCCGTACCGCGCTCACGCCGTCCCCCGCCTCTCCGACCACCCGCAGATCCGGCTCGCCGTCGATGAGCACGCGCAGCCCAATGCGAGCCATGACCTGGTCGTCGACTACGAGAACTCCGATCATGCGCCGTCCCCGGTCGGTACGGTGGCGGACAGCCGGAAGCCGTCGCGGCCATCTGTCGTCAGCACGCCGTCCACCAGGGTCAGTCGCTCCCTCATGCCGCGCAGCCCGTGCCCTTCGGTCAGCTGACCGGCCGGCAGCCCGATCCCGTCGTCCGCGATGGTGAGGACTATTGCCGATGGCTGCCAGTGCAGCTGGACGGAGATGGAGGTGGCGCTGGAGTGGCGGCGGGCGTTGGTGAGGGCTTCTTGGGTGATGCGGTAGAGGGTGAGGCCGGCAAGGGGGTCGTGGGCTCGGGGTGCGCCCAGCACGCGGTACGTCGCGGTCGGGCCGTCGAGCTGGCTCGCTGCCACCAGCGTGGGCAGGTCGTCCACCCCGGGTGTCGGGCCGTCGTCCGCGCCGCGGAGCAGCCCGAGCAGCTCGCGGATCTCCCGGGTCGCGCCCACCCCGGTCACCCGGATCCGCTCCAGCGCCGCGCGCGCCTCATCCGGCTGGCGGTCGAACACGTACAGACCGACGGTCGCCTGCAGGGACACCGCGGAGACGGACTGCGCGACGACATCGTGCAGATCGCGGGCGATGGCGAGCCGCTCGGCGGTGACCCGACGCTCGATCGCCTGCTCGCGCACCGCGGCGACGTACGACCGCCGGAAGCCGATCGCGCGACCGACCGCGAAGGCCAACGCGAGCCAGCCCAGGGTTGCGATCAACCCATTGGTGCCTTGGGCAACGGCTACGACGAATGCCGGGGCTGCCGCGAGCACCGCCCATCCGGCGGCGACCCAGCGCAGGTCGAGCGCACCCACTGTCGCGACCGCGACCGCGAATGCCACCAGGAACGGCCCGTCCAGCAGCGCGGTGATCGGCAGGAGCTGACCGACCATTCCCAGGACGCCGATCACCGCGGCAACCAGTAGCGGCGTCCGCCGGCGCCACAGCAAGGGCGCGCTGACCGCGACGGCGTACCCGACAGCGGCCAACCGGGCCGCCGGACCAGCGCCGTGCCCGAAGACAGTCGCGACGCCCAGCGCGGCCACGGCCCCGGCCGTTACGCCGTCGCCCAGCCAACGGCCCCCCGGTGCGCTCATAGACATCCGAGTCTAATCCGCAAGCCCCTTTCGCTCACGGTCGAACCGATTGCCCACATCACGTGCAGAGGATCGGATGGACCTACCCCTCGACGAAAGGACACCCCGATGAGCAACCGCGACTTCTGAGCGACCCCTGAAGGATGCCGCGTGCGCAACCGCGGCAGGTCACCGCCTCTCGAAAGGACGCCTCATGCGGAACCGCGACTTCTGATCCCGTCCGTAAGAACAGGAGGTAGTCGCCCGGGCGGGGGCGCGGCACGCTCACGGGCGCCGCGCGAGCCGCCGGCCCAGCGACTACCTCCTGTCGTTCGGGTCGCGCTACCCCCGACCCACTGCCCGCTCCAGCTCCGCCTTCGTCATCTTCGAGCGGCCCTTGATGTTCTTGTGCTTGGCCTCGTTGTAGAGCTGCTCCTTCGTGCGGCCACCCGGTCCGGAGTGCGAGCGCAGCCCGCCGCGGCGTCCGGAGGAGATGTCGTCGGTCGAGCTGCGGCTCGACTCCTTCGCCTCACCGGCTCGCGCGCGCTCCTTGTTGACGGTCCGCGCCGCGATCTCCTCGGCCGTGTCCTCGCTGCGGCCGCTCTGCTTCAGCCCGGCCTTGATGTGCTCGTACTGCCGTTCCCGCTTCTTGCTCGACCCAGCCGGCATGACGCGTTCCTCTCAATCAGCCTTGCGTAGTTCCGGAGCCAGTTCCTTGGTGAAGAAGTCGAAGAAGCCGTCCATGTCCGGCCCGGCGTTGATCAGCGCGAGCCGGTCGTACCCGGCGTCTGTGAACTGCCGCGCGACCTCGACGTGCCGCTCCACGTCCGGCCCACAGCCGAACTGCTCGCGCATGTGGTCGGCGGTCACCAGGGCCGTCGCGGCGTCGAAGTTCACCGGGTTCGGCAGCTCGGCCTGCACCTTCCAGCCGGTCACGCCGAAGCGGAACAACCGGCGCGCCGACTCGGCCGCCTCGTCCTCCGACTGCGCCCACGCCAACGGCACCTCGGCGTACGCCGGACCGAGCCCGCCCGACTCCCGGTACGTGGCGATCAGCTCGTCCTTCGGCTCGGTCACGAACAAAGCGTCGCCCAGCTCGCCCGCGAGCCGCGCCGCCGCTGGTCCGCCCGCCGCGACCGCGATGTCCGGCAGGACGTCGGGCAGGTCGAAGACGCGGGCGTCCTCGAGCTTCAGATGTTTCCCGTCGTACGAGTGGTAACCGCCGCTCCAGAGCAGGCGGATGATCTCGATCGCCTCGCGCAACATCTCGTGCCGCGTCGCCACCGCCGGCCACCCGGCGCCGACCACATGCTCGTTGAGCCGCTCCCCCGACCCAAGACCCAGCGTGAACCGCTCGCCGGACAGGATCGCCGTCGTCGCCGCAGCCTGCGCCACCACCGCCGGGTGGTACCTGATGAACGGACACGTCACCCCGGTCGCAAGCCCGATCCCTGACGTCCTCGTCGCGATCGCCGCCAGCATCGAGAACGCGAACCCCGAGTGTTCATGCTCGCCGATCCACGGATGAAAGTGATCACTCACCTCCACGAAGTCGAACCCGGCCGCCTCCGCCCGAACCGCCTGCTCGACGATCTCCAGCGGCCCGTACGCCTCCGCGATCAGTTTGAATCCCAGCTTCATGCGGTCCCGGTTACCGCCCCGCATCCGCCGCAAACCAGCCGTTTCACCGCCTCCACCCCGGGCACCGGCCGACCATGCCCCAGCCGATGCCCACCGCCTCCGTCCTCGATACGACTCGTGCGATCGGCGACGTACTCTTGCCGGTGGTCGCCCGCGGCGCCATCCTGCGCCGGCCGCGGCTGATGCGGCTCGCTGAGCTGCTGCAGGTCGACGCGCGGGCGTTGCGCGAGGTCCGGCGGCTGCGGACCCGGTACGCCGAGGGCCCGGTGCCGATCCGGATCGCGGGCCGAACCATCGCCTTGGTGACCGCACCCGAGGACGTCCGGCGAGTGCTGGACATGACGCCCGAGCCGTTCTCGGCGGCGACGACCGAGAAGGTCGGAGCGCTTCGGCATTTCCAGCCGCATGCCGTGCTGGTCACCGATCCGCCGCTCCGGCAACCGCGTCGCGAGCTCAATGAGCAGGCACTCGAGACGCATCAGCCCGTCCACCAGCACGCAGCCCGGATGCGGGCCGTGATCCGCGAAGAGCTCGCCCAGCTGATCGGAACCGTCGGGTGGACCGAGTTCCGCGCGGTCTGGTCCCGGATCGTTCGCCGGATCGTGCTCGGCGACTCGGCCCGGGACGATCTCGGGCTGACCACCGAGCTGGACTCACTCCGATCGGCCGCCAACTGGGTTGAGTTCGCGCCGCGGCGGCCCGCCGTCCGCCGCGGCTTCGAGGCGCGCCTGGACCGGTACGCCGAAGCCGCGGAGCCGGGCAGCCTGATCGCGATGCTGCCACCCGCCGACGACGCGACCGGCCAGGTCCCGCACTGGTTGTTCGCGTTCGACGCGGCCGGGATCGCCGTCTGGCGCGCACTCGCCGTCCTCGCTACCCGGCCGGCCCTGCTCGACCGGATCACGGCCGAGGCCCGGCACCCGGAGTCCTCACCGCTGATCGCGGTCGCCGGCGGCGCCGTCCAGGAGTCGCTCCGGCTCTGGCCGACGACGCTCGTCGTCCTGCGCGAGTCCCGCAGTACGACCGAATGGCGCGGACGGACGCTGCCCGCGGGCACCGAGTTCGCCGTCGTCAGCTCGGTCTTCCACCGCGACGACGAAGCTCTCGACTTCGCCGACGCCTTCGACCCGGATGTCTGGCTCGACGGCCGCACGGAGGGCGACTGGCCGATCATCCCTTTCAGCGCCGGCCCGGCCCGCTGCCCCGGCGAGAACGTCGTCCTCCTCACCACCAGCAGCGCCCTCAGCCACCTCGCCGACCACAACACCCTCGACCTGGATCCCCGAACCCGCACCCTCCTGGCCGGCCCGATGCCGAAGACCTTCGACCACACCACCCCGCGCCTAGCCTTCTGGAGAAAGCCATGACCGCTCGCGGGATCAGGAGTGCTCTCGAAGGGCCGGCTGGGCGGCCGGCTTTCGGTTAGCTGGTTTGTCGGCGGGTTGGTGTTCGCGGGGTGGGTGGGTCAGGCGCTGGGTGTGGACGGGGCCGCCGCCGAGGCGGCGGTACATCCAGCGGTGCTGGTCGTAGTCGTAGTAGGTGTCGACGCCGCCGACTGTGCTCATGGGTGTCCTTCGTGGTGCAGCTCCAGGGAGCGCGCCCGCTGTTGGACGACGCGGGAGGCCGGTACCCGGCCGGTTGGCCGTTATTCATCAGATTTCGGTCAAGTGTGGGCGCGGGGCGTCAACTTCGGGGCGCGTTGTCACGTCATGAACCAGTACGGGGTGCGTCTCACACACAGGAACGGTCGAGCGAGCGATGGGATGTGCACTGATGAGCCACGACGGTGGTGCGCCGGTGGAGGCCGGCGGTGAAGTGTGTCGGTTTGCGTGGGCAGTGGGCGGGCGGTCGCACGTGTGCCGCCAGGGCCACGGGCACGCGTTGCCCCACCAGTGCGGGTACTGCGGCGAGCAGCACGCGCCGCCGGAGGAGCTGAGCTGATTTGTCGGCGCCGTCGTCTACAGTCGGCGCCCATGAGTGACTCGACGCCGACCGACGGTGCCCGCCTGTCCGGCCTGGTCTGGAACGACGGCCGGCCGCAGTTCGAGTGGTCCGCGCCCGAGGGCTCGCAGCGGAGTCCGATCCGGCTCGGCGACCAGCTGGCCGTGACGGCCGGCCCCGATCGGCGCTGCCTGGGCATCTTCCGGCACGGACGCCGCCTCGGCTGCCCGACCGCCGTCGCACTACCGGCGACCGCGCACGGCCCGCTCTGCCCGGACTGCCAGACCCTCGACCGGTCCAACTCGATCGCCGCCGACACCCGGATGGACGACCCGCGCGAGTTCGCCGTGTACCTCGCTCACCACGGCAGCCGTCTCAAGGTCGGGATCACCGCCGTCGACCGCGGCCCGGCCCGCCTGCTCGAGCAGGGCGCGCTCAGCTCGACCATCCTGTCCACCGGCTCGCTGGCCGCGGCCCGCCGGGTCGAGCGCCTGTTCAGCTCCGCATTCGGGACGACGGACCGCGTCAACTCGCCGGTCAAGCGCGTCGCCCGCCTCGCTCCCCCGACCGCTGCCGAGCGCGCCGCAGAGCTGCATGCCCTCGCCGCCCAAGCCGGCGACCTCGACTGGCCGGACGGGCAAGAGCGCCGTCCGGCCGAGGTGACTGACCACCTGCCGACGTACGGTCTCGCGCCGACCGGCGTCCAGCCGACGCAAGCCCTGGCGCCGCTCGACTCGTACGGCGTCATCTCGGGCCGGCTCAGCTGCCACATCGGCCGCGACCTCTACCTCGACACCCCGCAGGGCCTCACGCTCGTCGACACCCAGCTGCTGGCCGGCTGGGAGCTGACGATGCTCGACCCCGCGGCTGTCTTCACCGCCGCGACGACGCCGATCGCCGTCCCGGTGCCTGAAGTCCAGCAGGACGCACTCTTCTAGGAAGTCGCTAGCGCGGCGGGCAGCGGCTCGGCGTGCACGAGGTGCAGCCGGCTGACGGCCCGGGTCAGGACGACGTACAGCCGGTGCAGCCCGCGCGGCTCGGCGGCCACGATCCGGGCCGGATCGGCGACGACGACCGTGTCGAACTCCAGACCCTTCGCGAGCGTGGCCGGTACGGCGATGAGCCGCCCGTTCTCCATCGCATCCTCGACCTCCCCCAACAGCGCAGTTGTCAGCCCCGCTGCGACCAGCTCGTCGCGCAGCCCGGCGATCTGCGCATCGGCCGCGATCACCGCCACCGATCCCTCACCGGCCAAGGCTGCCCGGCAGGCGTCGACGACTGCTGCGCCCACGGTGTCGGTCTGGACGACGGACAGCGCGTCGGCGACCGTGCGGACGCCGGTCGGGACGGACAGCGTCGGCGCGATCTCGGGCAGCAGCTTCGCCGCGAAGCTGATGATCTGCTCCGGCACCCGGAACCCGCGATCCAGCTCGGCCACCACGCCGTCCGACTTGTCGAGATGCCGCAGAACCCGGTCCCACGAGCCGGCGGCCCACGGCGTCGTCGCCTGCGCGATATCGCCGAGCACGGTCGCGGAGCCGATCCGGCAGCGGCGGCCGAGCGCGCGCAGCTGCATCGCCGACAGGTCCTGCGCCTCATCGAGCACCAGGTGGCCCAGCGAGCCGGGCTTCCGCTCGATCAGATCGTCCAGCTCGTCGAGCAGCGGCGTGTCCGCGGCCGACCACTTCGCGGTCTTCCACGACCGCGGCGGCTTGGCCCACAGCAGCGCGGTCTGCTCCTCCTTCGTCAGGTCGTCCCCGGCGACCTCGGCCAGGAAGTCCGCATCGGAGAGCAGGCGATGCAGCACCTGCTCCGGCGTCACCTTCGGCCAGACCGAGTTCACCAGCGACATCACCGGCTTCGACCGGGCGACGGCGTTCTGCACGCGGTCGTCCGGCGAGTCACCGCGGCGCTCCATCAACACCAGGACGGCGTGCGCCAGCCGCTGAGCGAGCGCGTTCCGGCCGGCGGCGTACCCGCTGCTGCCCTTGAGCGCCGCGACGATCTCCTGCGCCTCGTAGTCGTGCACCCGGAACCGCTGCGCGCCCTTGCTGTAGAGGACGCCTTCGGTCGGCGTCCCGATGAAGGACCAGAGCGCGCGCCCAAGCAGGGCCGGCATCCGCTCGTCGCCCTTCACCCGCGCGGTCTCCAGGTTGTCGGTGACCTGGATCGGGTGCGTGATCAGCTCGTCGATCGTGATCTGCCGGACGTCGACCTCACCGAGGGCCGGCAGCACCTTACGGATGTAGGCCAGGAACGAGCTGTTCGGCCCGACGATCACGACGCCGCCGCGGCTGAGCCGCTCGCGCTCGGTGTAGAGCAGATAGGCGACGCGGTGCAACCCGACGGCTGTCTTCCCGGTGCCGGGCGCGCCCTGGACGCAGACCGAGGGGCTGAGCGGCGCGCGGACCAGGTCGTCCTGCTCGGGCTGGATGGTCGCGACGATGTCCCGCATCGGGCCGGTCCGCGGCCGCTCGATCTCGGCGCGCAGGAACGCATCGCCCTGATCGCCGCCGGTCGGCCCGGTCAGCGGCTCGTCCTCGAAGCCGGTCAGCTCGGCGCTGTCGGAGAACCCGTACCGGCGGCGCAGCAGCACCCGCTGCCGATCGGACGGCGTCGCCCGGTAGAAGGGCACCGAGACCGGCGCCCGCCAGTCGATGACGATCGGCTCGCCGCCGCCGTCGTGGACGTGCCGGCGGCCGATGTAGATCCGGTCGATGCCCTCGATCGTGCCGGGCTCGTAGTCCAGCCGCCCGAAGAACAGCGGGACGTCGGGCAGGTCGACGAGCGCTTTGGTGCGCTGCTCGTAGGCGCGCTGGCTGGCCTCGTTGGTGAAGCGCTCGTCGTTGTCCTCACCGCCGATCACCGGGATCTCGCGGTGCAGGACGTCGACGTACATCCGGCGCAGGGCCGCGCGGGCCTCGGTGAGGAAGGCGCGCTCGCCGGTGAGCTCGGCGGTGGCGGTGGGGGCTTCGGCCATGACGGGGATGCCTCGTTTCGCGAAGGAGGGAACGAACGGACCGGCGGGCGACGACCAAAGGTCCCGCCCCGGGCCGGCGCCCGGTTCGATTCGATCCTTCACGTACAACTGCGAGCCACCCGGAAAGACAGGCGCCCGACGCTACCAGCGCCCCCGGGTGGCTGCCACCGATTAAATCCGCCGGCCGGGCTCAGTCGGTGACCTCCCGCAGGCTGCCCTTGGCGACGTCGTAGACGAACCCGCGCACGGACGTCTTGTTCGGGATGAACGGGTCGGCGGCGATCCGGCCGATCGACTGCCGGACGTCGGCGTCCAGGTCGGGGAACGCCTCGGCCGACCAGTCCGGCTTGAGGCCGGTATCGGCCTGGATGGAGGCCTTGAACTCGTCGTCGGTGAAGGTCAGCATGCCGCAGTCGGTGTGGTGGATCAGGATGATCTCCTGGGTGCCGAGCAGGCGCTGGCTGATCGCCAGGCTGCGGCGCTCGTCGGCGGTGATCACGCCGCCGGCGTTGCGGATGACATGCGCGTCGCCCTCGGACAGGCCGAGCAGACCGTACGGGTTCAGCCGGGCGTCCATACAGGCGACCACGGCCACGCGCTTGGCCGGCGGCAGCGGCAGCTCGCCCTTGTCGAAACTCTCCGCGTAGCGCTCGGCATTGGCCAGCAGCTCGTCGGTGACACTCATCGGACCCTCCAGATAAGTAGAGTAAGTTGATCCGAACAGTAGCTTTTCCGCGTCATTCCGGGACCGGGTCCCACCTGGTGGACGTTCGGGCCGGTCAGCGGTAGGCGCGGGCCTGCAGCTCGAACAGCTCCGCGTACCGGCCGCCGGCCGCGAGCAGCTCCTCGTGGCTGCCGACCTCTTCGATCCGGCCGTGGTGCATGACCACGATCAGATCGGCCATCCGCACGGTCGAGAAGCGATGCGAGACCAGCACGGTGATCCCACCGGTCTCGGCCGCCGCCGCGCGCGCCGCGGTCGCGTACTGCTCGTAGAGCCGATGCTCCGCCTCCGGATCGAGCGCCGCCGTCGGCTCGTCGAGCAGGAGCAGCATCGGTTTCTCCCGCATGAAGGCGCGCGCCAGCGCGAACCGCTGCCACTGCCCGCCGGACAGCTCGACGCCGCCGGCGAACTTCTTGCCCAGCTGCGTGTCGAGCCCGTGCGGCAGCCCGGCCAGCACGGACTCCGCGTCCCCGCGCCGGACCGCGGCCTGGACGGCGGCGGCGTCGTCCATCCGGCCGACGTCGCCGATCCCGATCACCTCACGCGCGATGAGCTCGAACTTCACGAAGTCCTGGAACCCGGCCGCCAGCCCGGATCGCCAGCTGTCCGGCGCGATCGTCGCGAGATCCACGCCGTCGACCAGGATCTGCCCGCTGGTCGGGTCGTACATCCGGGCCAGCAACTTCACCAGCGTCGTCTTCCCCGCGCCGTTCTCCCCCACCAACGCGACCGCCGACCCGGCCGGCACGGTCAGGCTCACGCCGCTCAGGACGGCCGACTCCGCGCCCGGGTAGGCGAAACCGACGTCCCGGAGCTCGATCCCGGTGGTCAGCCGGCGCGGCGCCGGTGTCGTGCTCTGCCGCCAGGAGTTCGCCTTGGCGTATTCGCGCAGCCAGTCGTAGCGGCTGAAACTGCGCACGACTTCGCCGATCCAGTAGACGTTCTGCGCGATCCCGCCGGTCATCTGATCGACCTGCGGCGCGAGAAGCAGCACGAGCACCACGTCACCGGCGGTCTGCTGCCCGTTCCGCGCGCGGATCACGATCCACACGACGGCTGCGGCGTACAGCAGACCGAACAGCAACCGGACCGCGCCGTCCACCTTGCCGCTCCAGCGCGCCGCGGCCACCAGTAGCCGGAAGCGCTGCGCCTGGAGCGCGGTGATCCGCTCCAGCAACACGCGCCGCAAGCCGAACACCCGGACTTCGAGGCCTGTCCGCGGGTCCTTCGCGATCTCGATCAGCCGATCGGCCAACCGCTCCTGCGGCATCGTGTCCTCGTGGGCCTGCTGCTCGCGCATGTTGCCCTGGTACGCCGACCAGACCCGCGACGTCCCGAGCAGCGGCAGCAGCAAGAGCACCGGATGTACGGACCCGAGCAGGCTGAGCACGGTCACGGTGTTGGTGACCGTGCCGAACAGCCAGAGCAGCACCTCGGACCCGACGCCCATCTTCCAGGCGCGCTCCCGCACGAACTCCAGCCGGTCGGAGACATCGGCCCGCTCATGCTGTGTCAGCCCCGGAATCCCGGTCGTCACGTCCAGCAGGTCCGCGTGCACGCGACCCGCCATCCGCTCCTCCGCAGTCACCTGCACCGGCCAGGCCACCACGTCGCCGAGGAACGACACCGCGAGCCCGCCGACGATGATCGCGATGCCGGCCGTGATCGTGGCCGACCGATCCGCAGTGAGCCCTTCGACGAGCAGGCTGATCCCGAAGGTCTGCGCCGGCGCGGCCACCGCGCGCAGCGCGACCAGCACGGTCGCGACCACCATCAGCAGCGGCGCCGCCCGGAACGACGTCGACACCCACAGGGCGCCGATCCGCAGGCTACGCATCGGCCGCTCCGCTCACGTACCGCTCAGCTTGCAGGCGGAACATCCTGGCGTAGGCGCCATCGGCGGCGAGCAACTGCTCGTGGGTACCGTCCTCGACGATCCGCCCATCGGCGAGCACACAGATCCGGTTGGCGTTGCGGACGACGGAGAACCGGTGCGAGATGATCAGCGACGCGACCCCGGACGTCAGCTCGAGGTAACGCTCGACCAGCTCGATCTCGGCCCGGACGTCGAGCGCCGCGGCCGGCTCGTCCAGCACCAGGACGCCGGCGCCGCCGCGGACGGCGTACAGCGCGCGGGCCAGCGCGAAGCGCTGCCACTCACCGCCGGACAGGTCCACACCGCCCTCGAAAGTCTTGTCCAGCACGGTCTCCCAGCCGGCGGGCAGCTCGCGGACCAGCTCCGCGATCCCGGCCTCGCGCGCCACCTGCGCCCGGACGCCTGGATCGCCGGCCCGCTCGACCGCGCCGAACAGCACGTTGTCGTCGGCCGACAGCGGGAAGCGCAGGAAGTCCTGCACGATGGCCGCGATCCGCCGCTGCCAGACCGCCAGATCCAGCTCCGCGAGATCGACGCCGTCGACGGTGATCCGGCCCGAGGTCGGCCGGTACACGCCGCCGAGCAGCTTCACCAACGTCGATTTCCCCGCGCCGTTCACGCCGACCAGCGCCAGCGCCTCACGCGCCCGGATCGTCAGGTCGAGCCCACGCAGCACATCGGTCTGCGCGCCCGGGTAGCGGAACGTCACCTGCTCGAAGCGGATCTCCCGCACCGGCATCGTCTCGACCCGATGCGGCCCGCTGACGACCGGCTCCGGATGGCGGGCGGCGATCGTGGCCGGCAGCGCCACCATCGCCCGGTACGCCGACAGCCCGCGCCGGATCTGGACGATGCCGTAGCCGCTGCCGGCGACGCCGATCGCGAGAATCGCCGGGACCGTCGTCGCGACCTGGGTGATCGGCAGCTCACCGGCCAGCGCGGCCCGGCCGACCAGCAGGATCGCGAACCCGTCGACGGCCAGCCGCACCAACCCCATCAGGACCGACCAGCCGACATTGCGGCCACGCCGCGCCCAGACCGCGCGGAAACCGGCCGCCCACTCCCGCGTGTAGCGGCGGACCAGCCAGTCGTGCAGACCGAAGACGCGGAGCTCCTTCGGAGCGTCACGCATCCCGAGATCGAAGACGTAGTTCGCGCGCCGCTGCTCCTCCGTGTTCCCCCACCAGACGTCGATCTCGCGCTCGATCATCCGGCCCTGATGCCACTCCAGCAGTAACGTCACGCCGACCAGCAACGCGGCGACCGCCCAGGAGAACATGACGCCGACGATCACGCCCGAGCCGGCCATCGTGACCCGCGCGGCGAGCACCCAGGGCAACTGCCCCATCCCCTGGGCCAGATGGAAACCGCCCTTGCCCTTGGCCCGCTCCTGGACGTCGAGGACCTCGCCGTCCTCGAGATGCTCGATCCGCAGCGGCCGCAGCAACGGCTCGGTGATCCCGATCCCGATCTCGCGCACGACCGCCGCCTCCAGGACCATCTCGGCGACCCGATGCAACGCGGGCTGCAAGCTGTCGAGGACGAAGACCGTCAACAGGGCCGCGAGCAACCATCCGAAGGCCCACAACGACATCGCCCCCGGCGCGTCGTCGACGACCGCGGGCACCGCGCCGACCACCTGCCCGGTGAGCAGCGTGACCGCCATCCCCAGCAGCGACCCGAGCACGGCGATGCCGACGGTCGACGCCGCCGCGAACGGCGCGATCCGCATCCCGTATCTCAGCAGAGTCAGCACCCGACAGACCGTAACCGGGCCCGCCGACAAAATGCATCCGAGTTACCGCAAGAGCTCGTTCCGCCGCATTTCCAGCAGATCCGCGAGCTTGATCGACTCGCCGTCACGGCCGCCTTGACCGACCACGAGCGGCGGATCCGACGCCAGGACCCGGACGCCGGTCAGCCGGGCCGCGAGGCTGTTCGACGTCCCGAGGATGTAGAAGTTGGCCTCGGCATCGACCGCCACCGAACGATTCCGGCGCAGGTACCAGCCGGTCAGGCCGGTGCGGTAGCTGGTACCGGTCCCGATCACCTGCGCCCGCAGCGGTTCCGGCGCGACTCCGCGCTCCCGCAGCTCCTGGACGAACGCGACCAACAGCTCACGCGCCTGCGCCGATTCGGCGACCTTACGCCGCTCCAGCGCCGCCGCCTGTTCCACGGACGCCGCCCGCCGTCGCTCCCGCCAACTCTCCTCGTCCGCCACGCCTTCACGCTAGCGCAGCGGTCATCGGAGATGATCAGCCCATGCAATCGGACAGAGCTGACGGTGGACGGTCCGGGGACTCCTCCCTGCTGCGCAGGCTGAATCGCGCTGCGGCACTGCAGGCGTTCCTGGACGCCGAGGCGCTGACACCCCGTGAGCTGCGGGACGCGGTCGGTGTCTCTCGGCCGACCGCCGAGGAGCTACTGACCGACCTGCTGGCCGAGGGCTGGGTGGAAGAGACCACTGCACGACGGCAAGCCGGAGCAGGACGCACAGCGGGCCGACCGGCTCGTCAGTTCCGGTTTCGCGCGTCGGCCGGCTATGCGACCGGGATCGACATCGGCGCGCACAAAACGATGACAGTGGTCACCGACCTGCGCGGCAACACCTTGGCGACCCGCCGCGTCGAGCTGGACCCGGAGTCGCCCGCCCACGAGCGGCTGCGCATCGTGACCGACGCCGTCCAGTACATCTGGCGCAAGGCCCATCTGGTCCCGGAGGACATCATCGGGATCGCCTGCGGGGTCACCGGCGCGCTGCGAGCAGGCAAAGACGTCCAGGACGTACGCCGAGGTCCGGTCGGCTCAGACCTGACCGTGTACTCGCTGCCGGGCTTCACCGAGGTCGACGTCCCCGCAGTGCTCGCGGAGCGCCTCGGCCGGCCGGTGACCGTCGCGAACGACGTCAAACTCGCGGCGCTCGCCGAGCACTGGAAGGGCGCGGCGCAGCAGTACCGCGACATCGTCTACATGTTCGCCGGGCATCGCGCCGGCGCCGGCGTCCTGATCAACGGCGAAGTACACCAGGGCCGGCACGGCGTCGCCGGTGAGATCGGCACCCTGCCGATGCTCGGCTGGGACCAGGCCGTCGACGACCTGCACCGCCGCGGCAGCCAGCTCGCCGCCGAGCAGAACGTCGCACCAGGCTCCGAAGGCGAGCTCGTCATCGCCTCCGCCGCCCTGCAGGACCCGAACAGTCAGCGCGTACTGACCGCCTTCGCCGAGGTCCTGGCCCGCGGCGCCGCCGTCCTCGCCCTCGCGGTCGACCCAGAGGTCGTCATCCTCGGCGGCGGCATGTCACGCGGCGGCGCCATCATCGCCGAACCCTTCCGCCGCGAACTCGCCAAACACACCCTCGTCCCCCTCGACATCGCCACCTCCACCATGGGCGCCGACTCCGTAGCCCTAGGCGCCGCCCGCCTCGCCCTCGACGCCTTCACCACCGACCTCCTCACCGTCCCCGGCGCGTGACACCTGGCCGGCAGGCCGCGAGCCGACGTGGTTTGCCGGGGGCCGTCACAGGTTGGGGGGCTGGGCTGTCTTGTGGGGTATTGGGCGGCGTGGTGAGAGGTGGGATGTATGCACGGGAGTCGGGTGGCGGCTCGGGATCATTGTTTGAGCCTGGTGCGCGGGGTTGATCGGCCGACGGGGGCTGCGCGGTACGGGCGGATGTTTCCTGGGCTGGAGCCGTTGGGGGCGGATCCGCAGGCGCTGCTGCGGGCGGGTAGTGGCGGCGGGATCTGTGATGCGACTGCGGCGCTGGCCGAGTTGCCTGGTGGGGACGACGCGCTTGAGGCGGCCGGGTGGCCGTTCTTCGGGCAGTTGCTCGCGCATGACACGACTGCGGATCGGTCGCCGTTGGGGAGCGGGACCGATCCGGATGCGCTGCGGAACGCGCGGGCGCCGAAGCTCGACCTGGAGATGTTGTACGCCGATGGGCCGATCGGCGCGCCGTACTTGTTCGACGTCGCGGACCCGGCGAAGTTCTTGCTGACGCCGGATGGCGCCGACGTACCGCGGAATCCGCAGGGCGTCGCGCTGATCGGCGACCCGCGCAACGACGTCCATCTGTTCTCGCTGAGTTTGCATGTGGCGCTGCTGCGCGCGCACAACCGGATCGTGGATCTGCTGCGAGAGAGCGCTGTCCCGGAATCCGAGGTGTTCGATCGGGCCCGGATCACGCTGACCTGGCACTACCAGTGGATCGTCGTCCACGACTTCTTGCCGCGGCTCGTCGGGCGGCCGCTGGTCGACAACGTGCTGACGTACGGCGGCCGGTGGTTCGCTCCGGCGCCGGGCGCGGCGTTCATCCCGCTGGAGTACGCCGATGCGGCGTACCGCTACGGCCACGGGCAGATCCGGCACACGTACCGGCTGGTCGAGAACGGTCCCGAGGTACCGCTCTTTCCCGATCTCGTCGGGTTCGGGCCGTTGCCGGCCGATCGGCGGCTCGACTTCGCGCAGATCTTCGACCTGCCGGGACGGCCACCGGCGCAGCGGGCGAAGCGGCTCGACGGGCGCCTCCCGGCCAGCCTGATCGGGCTGCCGGCCCAGGTGACCGGGGAGGTGGACGCCGAGGCCTACCGATCACTCGCCGTCCGCGATCTGCTGCGGGGCGAGACGACCGGGCTGCCCAGCGGTGAGGCGATCGCCGAGATCATGGGTGAGAGAGCGCTCCCCGGCAAAGCTCTCGGCGCGGTCTGGCCGCACGGGACGCCGTTGTGGTTCTACATCCTCAAGGAGTCCGAGTACCTGACCGCCGGCGATCGGCTCGGCCCGGTCGGCGGCCGGATCGTCGCGGAGGTCCTGATCGGGCTGCTCCGCGCCGACCCGGCGAGCTACCTCAGTCTCAAGCCCGGCTGGACGCCGACCCTGGCGCCCACGTTCCGGCTGGCAGACCTGCTCACACTGTCCCCGACTGCACCGGGAGCTCAGTAGTGGCAGCGGGCGCCGTGACCGAGGCCGGTGCTGCGGCCTCGGTCACGAACGCGTCCCGAGGATGTTGCACCGACGCGAGCGACACGATGTCGCGGCCGTACACCGCGGCGGCGAGCCACACGAACAGCACCCGGACCTTCCGGTCCCAGGTCGGGACGGCGAGCACGTGGTACCCGCGATGCATCAGCCAGGCGAGCACGCCCTTGATCACCAGGCGCCGGAACTGGAAGATGCCCGTCCCCAACCCGAGCGTCGCGACCGCGCCGAGCGTGTGGTGCAGATACTTCTTCGGCGCCCGCCCGCGCAGGTCGGCGCGCAAGTTCTTGGCGAGCAAACGCCCTTGCCGGACGGCGTTCTGCGCGTTCGGCACCGTCAGCGACCCGGGCACCGCGAGGTCGGGGATCGCCGCGTCGTCACCCGCGGCCCACGCGTCCGGCACGATCTCGTCGTCCGTCCCGACCCGCAGGTCGGGCCGCGTCCGGATCAGGCCGCGCTCGGTCACCGGCAGGTCGGTGTGCCCGCGGACGAGCCGCGTCGCCGCGTTCCCCGCCGTCCACACGATCAGGTCGGAGTCGTACTCCGTGCCGTCGGACAAGATGACGTGGCCGTCGACGGCCGAGACCATCGTCGTCTCCAGGTGCAGGTGCGCGCCCCGCGATTCGAGCAGCTTGGCGACCCACCGCCGCGGCCCGTCGGTCACCTCCGGCAGCATCCGTTTCGTCGCCTCGACCAGGTGGAACGACAGGTCGTCGCGGGTCAGCGTCGGGTACTTCTTCAGCAGACTGTTGGCCAGCGACAGCAGCTCGGCGAAGCCCTCCACGCCGGCGAACCCGGCGCCGACGAAGGTGACCGTCAGCAGCCGCTTCCGCTCCGGCCCGGCCGGCAGCCCGGACGCCTCGTCGAAGGCGGTCAGCAGCCGGTCGCGGACCCAGACGGCCTCTTCGACATGTTTGAGCCCGATCGCGTGCTCGGCGACCCCGGGCAGGTCGAACGTGCGGGTGATCGCGCCGGCCGTCACCACGATGACGTCGTACGGCAGCTCGAACTCAGGCCCCTGCATCGGCTTGACCGTGACCGCGCGGCGCGCGTGCTCGACCTTCGTCACCGCGCCGGAGATCACTCGCGTCCGCCGCAGGTTGCGGCGCAGCGAGATCGCGGCGTGCCGCGCCTCGACGGATCCGGACAGGACTTCGGGCAGGAACGGCTGGTACGTCATGTACGGCCGCGGATCGATCAGCACCACCTCGGCCTCGCCGCGCCGAAGCTTCTTCTCCAGGCCCCACGCCGTGTAGAAGCCGGCGTACCCGCCTCCGACCACCACGATTCTGCGCACTGCTGCCTCCATCTCGCTGAGACTCTCACCACTAAGACAGCACAGACGGCCCCGATGTGACAGCGCCCACCCCGCGTGAGCGTCACACTTCGCCCGCGCGCGTGGTCCATTGGAGTGAGACGACGAAGCGAAGGGGAGCCGTAGATGACCGCCGAACAGCAGATCGCAACCTCCGTACTGGTGATCGGGACAGGTGGCGGCGGGTTGCGGGCCGCGATCGAACTCGCCGAGCAGGGCGTCGACGTCCTTGCCCTCGGCAAACGGCCGCGCTCCGACGCGCACACCGCGCTGGCCGCCGGCGGCATCAACGCGGCGCTGGCCACGATGGACGCCGAGGACAGCTGGCAGCAGCACGCCGCCGACACCCTGCAGGAGAGCTACTTCCTGGCCAACCCGGACACCGTCCGGATCGTCACCGAAGGCGCGGCCCGCGGGATCGAGGACCTGGAGCGCTACGGGATGCCGTTCGCCCGCGAGGCCGACGGCCGGATCTCGCAGCGGTTCTTCGGCGCGCACACCTATCGGCGGACGGCGTTCGCCGGTGACTACACCGGCCTGGAGATCCAGCGCACGCTGGTGAATCGGGCCGTGCAGCTCGGGGTGCCGATCCTCGACAACGTGTACGTGACGCGGATCCTGGTCCGCGACAACACGGTGTTCGGGGCCTACGGGTTCGATCTGTCGACCGGTCGGCGGTACGTGATCCACGCGGACGCGGTGATCCTCGCGGCCGGCGGTCACACCCGGATCTGGCGGCGGACGTCGTCCCGGCGCGACGAGAACACCGGCGACTCGTTCCGCCTGGCCGTGCAGGCCGGTGGCCGGATCCGCGACCCCGAGCTGGTCCAGTTCCACCCGTCCGGGCTGCTCGAGCCGGAGAACGCGGCCGGAACGCTGGTCTCCGAAGCCGCGCGCGGCGAGGGCGGCCAGCTCCGGAACGCGCTCGGAGAGCGCTTCATGACCCGGTACGACGCCGAGCGGATGGAGCTCTCGACCCGGGACCGGGTCGCGCTCGCGGCGTACACGGAGATCATGGAAGGACGCGGGACGCCGAACGGCGGCGTCTGGCTGGACGTCTCGCACCTGCCGCGCGAGACGATCATGCGCCGGCTGCCGCGCGTCTACCAGACGCTGCTGGAGCTGCAGATGCTCGACATCACCAAGCAACCGATCGAGATCGCGCCGACCGCGCACTACTCGATGGGCGGCGTGTGGGTCCGGGCCGAGGACCACAGTACCGGCGTCGACGGGCTGTACGCGCTCGGCGAGGCCGCGAGCGGTCTGCACGGCGCGAACCGGCTCGGCGGGAACTCGCTGATCGAGCTGCTGGTGTTCGGGCGGATCGTGGCCGAGGAGGCCGCGAAGTACTCGATCGGCCGGGAGTCGCAGCAGCGCTCGGCGTCCGTCGTCGCGGAGGCGCGGGCCGAGGTCGACGGGTTGCTCGCCGGGGACGGGCCGGAGAACGTCCGAGCGTTGCAGAGGGCGCTCCGCGACACGATGACCGCGCGGGCCGGCGTCGTCCGCGACGAGACCGGACTGCGGGCCGGGATCGACGAGCTGACCGAGATCGAGGAGCGGATCACGCAGGTCGGCGTCCATCCCGATATCGCCGGGTTCCAGGATCTGGCGCACGCGTTCGATCTGAAGTCGTCGGCGCTGGCGGCCCGGGCCACGCTGGACGCGGCGCTGGAACGGCGCGAGACCCGCGGCTGCCACAACCGGTCGGACTACCCCGAGCTGGACGAGTCGCTGCAGGTCAACCTGGTGTGGTCCGGCCCCGGCCAGGTCGAGCAGGAAGCGATCCCCGCGATCCCGGCCGAGATCCGGGCGCTGATGCGCGACGACATCTCCGTCGAGGGCAAGCTCGTCGAGTGACCGCTACATAGCGGCCTCTGGTACGGCGAGGGCCGGGCTGCGGCGTCACGCGCGGGCGGTGAGCCGGACGACCGGGTACTTGCGGTCCGACTTGGCCTGGTACTTCTCGTAGCGCGGCTGGGCCTGGGTGATCTTCGCCCAGGCCCCGGCGTACGCCTCGGCGTACAGGCTCTCGGGGGTGACTGCGAGGACGCCGCGGCCGGGCAGCTCGATGGTCACCTCGGCGGGGTTGGCGAGCAGGTTGGCGTGCCAGTCCGGGTTCTGGCTGCCGCCGCCGGAGCCGACGATCAGCCAGCTGTCGGAGCCGTCGGGAAACCAAGAGAGCGCTGTCTCGCGACGCTGACCGCTGCGGCGGCCGACCGTGGTCAGGACCAGCAGGTCCATACCCATGAAGGTTGCTTTACCGCGGCGGATCTTCTGCACCGTCCGCGCGCCGGTCGTGCGCTGGAGCCAGCGAGAGAGCGCTCCCGGCGTTCCTGGTTTGCGTTTCTTGGTCGTGTCCATGGTCAGAACGCTAGGACCGCGGGATGCGCGCGGGCTTCTCGATTCCTGACCACCTAGACGACGCGGGGCAGCGGCGTGGCCTTGTCGGTCCGGGCGACGCGCAGGCGGACGCGGGTGCGCAGTTTCGGCAGGTCGACGACCTCGGCGAGCTGCTCGGCAGTCCGGAGCGCGGCCGCGTGGACCGCTTTCAGGTCGGCGGTCGGCTCGATCGTGCAGGTGAGCTCGGCGACGAGCTGACCGCGATCGGCGACCACCTGACCGGAGCCGTCGCGCACGCCCGGCGTGTTGGCCAGCGTCTGGGCGGCAGCGTCCACCGCCGAGCTCGCGTCGGCGGTCAGCTGGCCCGTGCGATCTCCGCCGGGGAGCGCGAACCGGCCGTCCACGCGTCGCGGCAGATGCCGCGCCAGCCACCACAGGCCGAGCAGAATCAATGTCACGCCGGCCGCACCTGTTGCCCACGGCCACCAATCGGCCGTGCTGATATCCGTCCACGGGCCGAAGGTCCGGCGATCTGGTGCCTGCGGCGACTCGCCGTACTTCCAGGCCAGGGCGGCGCCTCCGGCCGCGATCAGGCCGAGCGCGACCACCAGCCCGACTGTCCGATCCAGCGCGATCACTCCGCGACGCATGTCATTCCTCCCGTACGACGATCCGGGTCCGCGGCGCGGCCTTCAGCACCGCGAGCCGCTCACCCACCGCGCTCTCCACATCCCCCGCCACCCGCTCGGACTCCCCGAACGTGGTCACCACGACCTCGACGCGACGCCGCTTCCGCACTCCCGAAACCGCCGTCACCGAGTCCACCCCGCGAGCGCTCTGCACCGCCACCCGCTCGACCCCGCGAAGCCACACCAGGCCGTCCGCCCCGACCCCGAGCTCACTCCCCCGGCGCCGCTTCAAACACAACCCCAAGACCCCGATCCCCAACGCGATCGCCGCAATCCCCAACGGCAGCACCCACCCGGCGGCGCGATCCAGCGTCACGCCCCGCCGCAACCCCCAACCAACCCAGGACTCCCCGCCCGCCAGCCCACTCGCCGACGCCATCTCCCAAATCCCCCAACACCCCGCCAACACAACCCCAACAGCCCCCAGAACCCCCACCCACAAAACCGCCGGCGCCCCCACCGGCCGCTTCCCCACCACCACCCGCCCCGCCCGAGCGCCATCAGCCGGAGCACTCGCCTCGGCGTCCACACCCCCACCCGCGGACGACGAACCGACCGTACTCACAGCCGACCCACCGGCATACGAGCCATCAGCCGCATCCACCGACCCCGCCTCGGCATCAGCACCCCGCCCGCCAGCTGCTGAGGCCGCCCGGGCAGGAGCACCCACTCCCCCAGCACGCGCGGCGTCAGCCGCGGCACTCGCGTCCGCGCCAGCCCGCTGGTCGACAACTGCCGCGGTCGACCGGACAGGAGCAGCCGCAGGCGCGGCGTCAGCCGCAGCACTCGTGTCGGCGTCGACTGTGGTGATGGTGATGTCGGCTCGGTCGACGGTGAGGCCGGTGAAGTCCTGGACGGCGGTGGCGATGGTGGTGCGGAGGTCTTGGGCGGTCGGGGTCAGCGGGCTGGGCCAGGTGATGGCGGTTTCGAGGTGCAGGCGGACGTGCGTTCCGGCGACGACGGCTTGGGCCTTGGGCAGGCCGCGGCGCAGGAGGGCCGGGTGACGGCTGGTGGCAGGGTGCCGGCGAGCGGTGATCTCGACGATCCGCTCGACGGCGCGGGTACTGATCTCGAGCCGGCCGCGATCGCCCCCGAATGCGATCGCGGACGGCGCCGAGAGCGCGACCGGTCCGTCCACCGGCCGCTCCTCGCCCGGCGTCCCGTCCTCGAGCGAGGACGCCGGGAGCTTCGTGTCAGCCACGGTTGCGGCGGGACAGGAGATCGTCGAGCGCCTTCGACGTCGTGCCGTCGGACAGGAAGCGGCCGACGACGAAGCCGACGGCTCCGAGCACGAGCGCGAGCAGGAAGCCGGGGAAACCGCCGGCCGCGGCCGCGACGGCGATCAGCAGGCCGGCGAACAGGCCGATGGTCGAGGTGCTCACACGAATCTCCTCAGGAAGTGAAGTGGGGAAGACAGAACTACTGGACGCGGCGTTCGGCCGGCTCCGCGGCCTCGTCGTCCGCGTCGTCGTCGGAGTCGGTGTGGACGTCGGTGACCGCGATGTTCACCTCGGTCACCTCGAGCCCGGTCATCCGCTCGACGGCGGCGATCACGTTGGCCCGGATCGCGGCGGCCAGGTCGGCGATCCCGACGCCGTACTCGGCGACCAGCTCGATGTCGACCGCGGCCTGCTTCTCGCCGACCTCGACCGACACGCCCTGGGACAGGTTCGTCTTGGAGCCCGGGATCCGGTCCCGCAGCAGGCCGACCGCACGGGCCGCGCCGCCGCCGAGCGCGTGCACGCCGGGGATCTCCCGGGTCGCGATGCCGGCGATCTTGGAGACCACGACATCCGCGATCGTCGTCTTGCCGCCGGCCGCCGGACCGGTGCCGTCGGCAACGAGAGCGCTCTCCGGCACGCTCTGCGGCGCGCTCTTGGCCTTCGCGATGGACTGAGGTGTCGCGTTCATCAGATGCCTTTCTCGTCAGCGGTCCCGGCTCGGCGGCCGGGTGATGCACCGGTTGGACACCGGCGGCGACCGAATCGTCACGGTGAATCTCGGGTCCGAACAGCGTGACATGGCTCACGAAAGAAGTCCGGGACGCTACCGTGACGATTACGTGGCAACTGTCGTCTTCCCAGGAAGCAGCGGCCGCGACCGGACGGAGGTGGAGTGAGCACAGGGCTGACCGAGCTCGACGAGGCGACGCTGGTCGCCCGGGCCCGCGATCGCGACCCGGCGGCGTTCGAATTGCTCGTCCGCCGCTACCAGCGCCGGATCTACACGCTCTGCCTGCGGATGCTGAACGGCGCCACGGGAGACGCCGAGGACGTCGCCCAGGACACGTTCGTGACCGCCTGGCGGCGGCTGCCCGAGCTCCAGCACGACGCCGCCTTCAGCAGCTGGCTGTACCGGACGGCGACCAACCGCTGCCTGACCCTGTTACAACGCCGCAAACCGACGACCGACCTCGACGAGGACGAGCTCGCGCCCACGACCGACGACGATCCGGCCCGCGCCGCCGGGAACAGCGCCGCCATGCGCGCGCTCTCCGAGGCGCTGCGCCGGTTGCCCGCCCAGCAGCGCGCCTGCTGGTTGCTGCGCGAAGTCCACGGCCGCTCCTACCAGGAGATCGCCGATCTGGTCGGGACGACGCCGACCGCGGTCCGGGGCCGAATCGCCCGGGCCCGCGCCGAGCTCGCGGAGGTGATGGAACCATGGAGATGAACCCGCCCGCCGACGACACGACCACCGGCCTGCACCCGCTGCCGTGCGGACGCACGGTCGAGGACGTCTGGGACGACCTCGAGTCCGATGCCCCGAGCAACCACCTGCAGACCTGCCCGCACTGCCGGACGGCCCAGGCCGGTCTCGAGCAGCTGGCCGCGGCGACAAGTCTGCTGATCGACGACCCGGTCGACGTCCCGAGCGGCCTGCTCGACCGGATCATGACCGCCGTCCGCGCCGACCTGAGCCTCGGCCGGACGATCCCGCTGCCGACCGGCCCGGTCGCCGACGTCGAGGTGTCCGTGCACGCGCTGGCCGCCGTCCTGCGGTACGCCGTCGACGGCGCCACCGGCGTCCGCGCCCGGCAGTGCCGGATCGAACCGGCCGGGGAGCACGCCGTCCGGGTCTGGATGTCGGTCGCGCTCCAGTACGGCGCCGGCCAGGTCGACGCGCTCGACGAAGCCCGCCAGCGGGTCGTGCTGGCGCTCCGCGGCCAGATCGGCCTCGAGCTCGAGGCGCTCGACTTCGAGGTCGTCGACGTCTGGACCCAGCCGTGAGCTCGGACGCCGTCGCCCAGATCAGCGCTGCCGACGCGGCCGCCCGCGCGGCGCGCTCGGTGGCGGGCGTCGTCCGGCTCCAGCCCGGTCTGAAAGGTTTGATGAAGCAGTTCGCCGCCCAGGCCTGGACGCGGACGACCGGCCGCGACGTCCCGGACATCGCCGGCGTCGACCTCACGCTCACCGAGCTCCAGGTCGACGCCGAGGTCCGCGTCGTGGTGACGATCGACCATCACGCCGCCGACGTCGGCCGGGAGGTCCACGAGGCGGTGGTCGCGGCGCTGGAGAGCGCGACCGGGCGACCCGCCGCGGTGCGGATCCGCATTGTCGGCTTCGAGCTCGAACCCCGCTACACCTGACCCGCCGTGACGTACATCGCATCGGCCGCGCACCGGTCGGGATGGTAGAAAGGCTGCGTCAACGTCCGCGGTCCGCGGATGCCCGTGAGCGGAGAGGAGCGAGGCCCATGCGTCCTCCGGGCTCCCTCAAGCCGCTCACGATTCTTCCCCCCGGGTAGGTTCCGCACCCGACGCCACCGGCCGCACGGCCAGGTGGCCTTTGGCATGCCCTTTTCTGCACGGCTGCCGCAACTCTCCGACCCGTCGCCATGTCGTGGAAGGGACATCGATGACGAAATTTCGCGTCACCTACGCAACCCTCAGTGCGGACAACGAAGATCTGCACACCGCGTACGAGCAAGGCCTCGCCACCGCGCAGGACTGGCTCGGCGCCGACCTGACCGGCTTCGTCGCCGGTAAGCCGCTCGGCGGTCAGGAGACGTTCCGGATCACCAGCCCCGGCGATCCCGAGCTGACGCTGTGCAGCGTGCACAGCGCGACTTCGGCGGACATCGACGCGGCGGTCGCGTCCGCGAAGGACGCCGTCCGCGAGTGGTCCGGGCGGCCCTGGCAGGAGCGCGTCGACATCCTGATGCGCGCCGCGGACCTGATCAGTGAGCGCTCCAACGAGCTGGCCGCGCTGATGTCGCTGGAGGTCGGTAAGAACCGGCTCGAAGCACTCGGCGACGTCGAGGAATCGGCCGACCTGATCCGGTACTACTGCCAACAGTTCACCGCCAACGACGGTTTCGTCCGGCCGATGGAGCAGCTCTCCGACGCCGAGCAGACGACGAGCGTCCTGCGTCCATACGGCGTTTGGGGCGTGATCAGCCCGTTCAACTTCCCGATGGCGCTGGCGGCCGGGCCGGCCGGTGGCGCGCTGGTCGCCGGGAACACCGTTGTGCTCAAGCCGAGCCCGCAGGGGACGTTCACCGCGGTCAAGCTCTACGAGTGCCTGCGCGACGCGGGTCTGCCCGCCGATGTCCTGCATCTGCTGCCCGGCGGTGACGAGGTCGGGCGCCTGCTCGTCGCGCACCCAGGCGTGGACGGGCTGACCTTCACCGGCTCGTACCAGGTCGGGATGGAGATCTACCGCAGCTTCCCGACCCCGTACCCGAAGCCGGTCGTCTGCGAGATGGGCGGCAAGAACCCTGCGATCGTCTCCGCGAAGGCCGATCTGGCGACGGCGGTCGCCGGGATCGCGCGATCCGCGTTCGGCTTCACCGGTCAGAAGTGCTCCGCTTGTTCGCGCGTGTACGTCGAGCGCTCGGTGTACGACGAGTTCCTGGCCGGGCTCGCGGCCCGCGCCGACGAGCTGGTGACCGGTGATCCGACCCGGCGCGACGTGTTCGTCGGCCCGGTCATCGACGCGGCCGCGGTCGCCCGGTACACCGCCGCCGTCGCCCATGCCGCCGAGGTCGGCCGGGTTGTTGCTGGCGGCAACGTCATTGACGGCAACTACGTGCAGCCGACGGTGGTGACGGGGCTGCCCGCGGGCGACCGGTTGCTGACCGATGAGCTGTTCGTTCCGTTCGTCGCGGTGCAGCCGGTGGACTCGCTCGACGAGGCGATCGAGCTGGCGAACGCGACCGAGCTCGGCCTGACGGCCGGCTTCTTCTCGGCCGACGACGCCGAGGTCGACGACTTCCTGAACCGGATCGAGGCGGGTGTCGTCTACGTCAACCGCGCGGCCGGTGCGACCACCGGCGCCTGGCCCGGCGTCCAGCCCTTCGGCGGCTGGAAGGGTTCCGGCAGCTCCGGCAAGGCCGGTGGCGGCCTGTACTACGTCCAGCAGTTCCTTCGCGAGCAGTCCCGAACGGTGGTGGCCCGATGACCCAGACGATCCCGACGACCCCGGCCGAGCGGTCCGTCCCCGAGTGGCTGCGGGAGCGGCCGGTGCCGGACCTTCGGACCGCGATCCCCGGCCCGCTGTCGAGCGCCGTCGTGGAGCGCGATCTCGCGATCACGAGCCGGTCGCTGCCGCGCGCGTACCCGCTGGCTCCGCGGCGCGGTCACGGCTGCGTGATCGAGGATGCCGACGGCAACCTCTTCCTCGACTTCAACGCCGGGATCGCGGTGAACTCGACGGGGCACTGTCACCCGACGGTCGTCGCCGCGGTGCAGGAGCAGGCCGCCGAGCTGCTGCACTACTCGGCGAGTGACTTCTTCCTGCCGATCTACAGCCAGATGTGCGCGGCCCTGGCCGAGACCGCGCCGATGAGCGGCCCGGTGCGGGTCTTCTTGTCGAACTCCGGCGCCGAGGCGGTCGAGGGTGCGCTGAAGCTGGCTCGCTATGCGACCAAGCGCCCGTACGTGATCAGCTTCTACGGCGCGTTCCACGGCCGGACGATGGGCGCGGTGACGCTGACGGCATCGAAGTCCAAGTACCACAAGGGATTCGGGCCGCTGCTGCCCGGCGTCCTGCACGCGCCGTACGGCGACGACAGCACGTTCGAGCACCTGGAGAACACGCTCTTCCGGTACGAGGTCGCGCCGGACGAGGTGGCGGCGATCTTCGTCGAGCCGATTCAGGGTGAGGGCGGGTACCTGGTCCCGCCGGCCGGCTGGATGGCGCGGTTGCGCGAGCTGTGCGACCAGCACGGGATCCTGCTGATCGCCGACGAGGTCCAGTCCGGGGCCGGGCGGACCGGCAAGATGTGGGCGATCGAGCACACCGGCGTCGAGCCGGACATCCTGATCAGCGCGAAGGGGCTCGCGTCCGGGCTGCCGCTGGGCGCGTTCATGGCGCGGGCCGAGCTGATGGAGAGCTGGCCGGCCGGCGCGCACGGTTCGACGTACGGCGGGTCGCCGGTCGCGTGCGCGGCCGGGCTGGCGACGCTCGAGGTGATCCGGTCCGAGGGGCTGATGGCGAACGCGATCCAGGTCGGGCAGCTGCTGCTCGAGGGACTGACGAAGATCCAGGCCGAGCACCCGGACAAGATCGTCGACGTCCGCGGGGTCGGGCTGATGATCGGCGTCGAGTTCGCCACGGCGGACCAGGCGGCGGCGGTGCAGAGCCGCGCGTTCGAGAGCGGGCTGCTGGTGCTGGAGTGCGGAGAGAGCGCTATCCGGCTTTCTCCGCCGCTCGTGGTCACCGCCGAGGAAGCTCAGAGAGCGCTCTCGCTGTTCGCGGCCGCGGTCGCCGGCTAGTCGAGTGACCGGCGCCGTCTTCTCCCGGGCCGCCGGCCGCGACCTCCCGGTCGTGGCCGGCGGCAACGGGGCGGAACTGTTCGACACCACCGGGCGCCGCTACCTGGACGGCGCCGGTGGCGCGATCGTGGTCGGCGTCGGGCACGGCTCGGCGGAGGTCGCCGACGCGATCGCCGCGCAGGCCCGCCAGGTCGCCTACGCGCACGGGACGGCGTTCACCTCGGCGAGCCTGATCGAGTACGCCGAAGCGCTCGGCCCGCTGCTGCCGGTCGACGACCCGTACATCTACCCGGTCTCGGGCGGCAGCGAGGCCGTGGAGACCGCTCTCAAGCTCGCTCGCGCGTATCACCTGGCGCGCGGCGAGGACCGTTCCGTGGTGATCGGGCGGACCGGGGCGTACCACGGCAATACTCGCGGCGCGCTGGACGTCTCCGGGCGGGCCGGGCTGCGCGCGCCGTACCAGCCGTGGTTGGGGTCGGCGGTGCACACGACGTCGCCGTACGAGTACCGCTGCCCGTTCCCGGAGTCGCATCCGGTGGGCTGCGGGGTGCGGCATGCGGAGGCGCTGGAGCGGATGATCGTCGCGCAGGGGCCGGCGAACGTGGCCGCGTTCATCGCGGAGCCGATCGCGGGGGCGGCGCTCGGGGCCTGCGTGCCGCCGGACGATTACTGGCCGGCGATCACGGCGGTTTGCCGGAAGTACGGCGTCCTGGTGATCGCGGACGAGGTGATGACCGGGTTCGGGCGGACCGGGCGGTGGTTCGGGTGCGATCACTGGGGAGTGCGTCCGGATCTGCTGGTCGCGGCGAAGGGCGCGGCGTCGGGGTATTGGCCGTTGGGGTTGACGGTGTGCAGCGGTGCGGTGCACGACGCGGTGCAGGCCGGTGGGTTCGTGCATGGCTACACCTATTCGCATCACGTGGTCGGTGCTGCGGCCGGTCTCGCCGTACTCCGGATCTTGCAGCGGGAGCGGCTTGTGGAGGCTTCGGACGAGCGCGGGGCTCAGCTTGCCGCCGAGCTGCGTGCGGAGCTCGGCGGGCATCCGGCGGTCGGCGATATTCGCGGACGAGGGCTACTCCAGGCGATCGAGCTGGTCGCGCCGCCGGGTGCGGAGCGGAACGACGGACCGAGAACGGGTGCGAAAGCGCTCTCTGGCGATCTGACGCCGTTCTCACGGAGTGCGCGCGTCGCCGAACGGGTGGTCGCCGCGGCCAAGGACCTGGGGGTGCTGCTCTACCACTCGACAGGATGTGCCGACGGGACGAACGGCGACCTGCTCGTCCTCGGGCCACCGCTCGTCATCACGCCCGGTCAGGTCAGCGAACTGGCTCGCGCCTGCGCCGCCGCCGTCCATCAGGTCCTGGATGACTGAGATTCAAGGTAAGATTTCTTCAACTTTCCGGTGGCCGCCGGAAAGCGTGACTTGTCACGACCCGACGTGTGGGGGGAAGCCGGTCGAAACCCGGCGCTGACCCGCAACCGTAGGCGGAGCGCGAGCTCCGCGAGCCGGAATGCCTCACCGCCGGGCCTGCGAACTCCACCACCCGTCGTGGTCTACGGGCGGAGTCCGGGCGGCACCCGGTTGTATCCCAACCGGCCTGCCGGCCCCTGGGCGACGCGCGCGACCACCCGCCCGAATCCAGGTCCCATGCGCACCCGCCCAGCCCGGTACTTCGTTCAACGCGTCGGTGCCCTCGTCGCAGCCGCGCTCCTGCTGACTCCGACACTGGCAACCACCGCCAACGCCTCCGAACGCTCCGAGGCAGCGGCGTCCACGCAGGCAGCCTCGGCTGCGGCTTGGTTGGGTGGGCAGCTGGTCGATGGGGCCATCCCCGGGTTCTCGGGGCCGGACTGGGGGCTGACGATCGACACGCAGTGGGCGTTGATCGCGGCGGAGGCGGATCCGAAGGTCATTGCTCAGGTGGTGGGGGCGGTGGCTGCACATGTGCCGGACTACGCAGGCCCGAGCTGGTACCCGAACGAGGATGCCCGGATCGCCGGTGCGACGGCGAAGGTGTTGCTGGCGGCGGTGACCGCGGGGAAGGACTACCGCAACTTCGGCGGCCGCAACATGCGCCGCGAGACGCTCGACCTGATCGCGGGAGCGGACGCCGGTGTCGAGGAGGGCCGGATCCGCGACAAGGAGACCGGCAACGACGACTCGAACATCTTCAGCCAGTCGCTCGCGGTGATGGGCCTGGCGCGCGCGGGCGGCGTCCCGCAGAACGCGGTCGACTACCTGATCCGCCAGCAGTGCTCGGCGGGCTTCTTCCGGATGTTCTACAACGACCTGAAGTCGTGTGACGAGGGCGGCGGCGCGCCGGACGGCGACGGGACGGCGATGGCCGTGCAGGCGCTGATGACCGCGCAGAACTTCGGCATGGGCGGCGTCGACGACGAGATCCGCAAGGGGCTCGAGTGGCTCAAGTCGGTGCAGAAGGAGGACGGCTCGTTCGGCGGCGGCGTCTCCACCGAAGGGTCGAACTCCAACAGCACCGGCCTGATCGCGCAGACCCTCGCCGCCGGCAGCGAGTACGAGGCGTACCGCAAGGCCGAGGGCTGGATGATCCGCCATCAGCTGACCACGGAGAACGCGGGCAACACGCCTGCCGCCCCGCACGTCGGCGCGATCGCGTACAACTCCGAGTCGCTCGGCCAGGCGTTGCGCGACGGCATCGACATCGGGATCGACCAATGGCGGCGCGCCACTCCGCAGGCGATCTTCGCGTTCGCCCCGGTCCCGTTCGCCGACCTCGCCTGGACGGACCCGAACCCGCCGTCCCCCACCCCGACGCCGACCGTCACGATCACCGCGACGGCGACCGTGACGACCCCGGGCCCGACCGTCACGAAACCCGGCCCCACGATCACCAAACCGGGCCCGACGGTCACCAAGCCCGGCCCGACCGTCACCAAGACCAACACGCTGCGCCCGCCGCCGCTGCCCCGGCAGACCGTGACGCAGCGGCGGATCGTCGTCACGCAGGTCACCGCGCCGCCGCTCCCCCGCGCCACGACCACCGTCACCAACAACATCCCTGGCCCGTCGTCCACGACGACCGTCTCGGTCACGCCGCCGCCGACCACCGTGAGCGCGACGCCGCCACCGCCGTCCATCGGTCAGGCCAAGTCGGCTGATGCCACGGTCAGCTACCTGCAGAGCAAGCTGATCGGCGGGAACCACATCGAGGTCGACCGCAACGGCTCTCGGTACGTCGACTACGACGCGACAGTGAGCCTCGGCCTCGCGCTGCGGCAGTCCGAGAAGCTGACCGGCACCGTCGGCGCGATTTCGGCGCTGATGGCGCAGCCGGACGCGATCGCGGCCTACGCGTACGGCGTCCCGTACGACCAGCCCGACGCCCGGTACGCCGGGCCGCTCGCGAAACTCGTCCTGCTACTCGCTCTCGGCACGAAAGATGCTGCCGGCAACGAGTTGGCCAATCAGCTGGCCGCCCGGATCCAGGGTGACGGGCGGATCACCGATCTGACCAAATCCGGTGACCAGTCGAATCTCACCAGCCAGGCGTACGGCGTCCTCGCGCTCCTTGCCGCCGGCAAACAAGACGAAGCCAAGCGGGCGATGGAGGCGCTGCTGCGGCAGCAGTGCGGCGATGGGTCGTTCCCGGCGCAGTTCGGGCCGGCCGAGCAGAAGTGTCAGACCGGCGACATCGCGAGCACCGCGATCGCCGTCCAGGCGCTCAACGCGGTGCGGCCCGGGTCTACCGAGGCCCTGGCGCCGGTGGGCAGCCTCCGCGCCGCGCTCAAGGCGCTGACCGACCGTCAGGACGGCGATGGGGTGTGGAAGGGCGGCTGGCAGCAGAACGGCCAGCCGGATGTCCCGGCCACGGCTGCCGCCGTCGTCGCGCTGCAGTCCGCGGGCCTCGACACGTCGTCCGCCTCGACCCGGTTGCTCGGCTCGATCACGCCGGACGGCGGGCTGCCGATCAGCCCGGTCGCCGGAGCGAGCGACGTCCCGGCAAGTATCGCGGCGATCCCGGCCATGTTCGGAGGCTCGCTGGTCACCGCCGACACCACGGTGCTGGCTCGCGCCACGACCGCGCCGTTCGATACCGACGTCAAGCCACAGGCGGCCATCACCACCGGCGACGACATCCCCTGGGCCCTCTTCGCCATCCTCGCCCTTGCCCTGGTCGCCCTCGGCGCCCTGGCCGGCTGGCTCATCACCCGGCCCCGAGGCGTCGCCCGATGAACCGGCTCGTCCGCGTTGCGGCGGTTGTGCTCGGGGTGGGGCTGGTGGGGGCGCCGCTGACGGCGAGTGCGGTGGATCCTTCGCGGGGGACGCCGGGGTTCTGCCCGTCCGAGGAGGGGGTGACGGTAGTCATCGACTTCGGCGGGTTGGGCGGCAACGCGATCGTCAGGTGTGCGCCGGGGCCGGTCGGGCCGGGGTTCACGGGACACTCGGCGCTGGTGGACGCGGGGATCGAGTTGCAGGGGACGCGGCGGTGGGGTGAGGCGTTCATCTGCCGGCTCGAGAACCGGCCGGGGCCGAACGAGGTGATCCCGATCAAGGGGCGGGAGAAGTACAAGGAGCCGTGTATCGACACGCCGCCGGCGGCCGGGTACTGGTCGTACTGGTGGGCGGCCAACGGCGGGCAGTGGCAGTACTCGCAGTGGGGTGTGAAGAACCGGAACGCCATCCGCGGCGGGTTCGAAGGCTGGTCGTTCTCGCTGAACGCGACCGCCGAGACCAACCCCAAGCCGCGCATCAACCCGCGCCGCCCGAACAGCGCGCCGCAACCGACCAACACGATCCCCACCCAGCGGCCGAGCGGCAACAATCCCAACGAGCAGCAACAGCCCGGCAACCCGAACGACCCCGGCGACCAGGGACCACTCCCCGGCGACACCATCACCACCATCGGCGGCAACCGGCCCAGCACCGGTGGTCCGAGCGGTCAACCGACCCAGCCCGGCGGCCAATCCAGCGGCGGTCCCATCCAGAACACGAGTCCCGGACAGCCAGGCCTGCCGCCCGAGAACCAGCAACCCGGCCAAAGCAACCCGCTTCCCGGCCAGTCGGCCAGCCTCCCACCCGGTCTCCCCCGCGACGGTCTGCTCCCCGGTACCGGCGCGCCGCGCCCTGGCGACACCTGCCCCACGAACCCCGGGGCCACCAGCATGCCGGCCTCCGGCGGTTCCTGCGGAACCACGCCGGGCGGGGGAAACGGCGATATCGCCTGGTCCGGCGGTGAGGTGAGTGCTGACAGCAACCAGGTACCGAAGGGGGTGCCGGTTTCGACTGTGCTGACTGGGTTCGCGGTGCTGATGCTCCTGGGTGGTGCGGTGATTACGGCGCAGTATCGGCGGGCGCGGCGCTCGTGACGGCGTACTGGTTGCCGCGGAACCTGCATCCGGCGGCGTGGTGGTTGTGGGCGCTCGGGCTGGCGACGGCCGCGAGCCGGACGACGAACCCGATGCTGCTGGCGCTGATCTTGTCGGTGGTGATCTTCGTGGTGATCAACCGGCGATCGGATGCGCCCTGGGCGGTCGCGTTCCGGCTGTACCTGTCGCTCGGCGCGTTCATCGTCGTGATGCGCGTCGTCTACCGGATCATCTTCGGCGGTGGCGAAGGTGAGCAGATCCTGTTCACGCTGCCCGAGATCCCGTTACCCGCTTGGGCGGCCGGCATCCGGCTGTTCGGCCAGGTGACCGTGGAGTCGCTGCTCGGCGGCGCGTACGACGGGCTCCGCCTCGCGACGATGCTGATCTGCGTCGGCGCGGCCAACGCGCTCGCGAACCCGAAGCGGCTGCTCAAGTCGGTCCCGTCCGCGCTCTACGAGGCCGGCTCGGCGGTCGTCGTCGCGGTCTCGGTCTTCCCGCAGCTCGCCGAGAGCGTCGTCCGGGTCGGGCGCGCGCGCCGGCTCCGCGGCAGCACCGAGCGCGGGATCCGGGCCTTCCGCGCGGTCGCGATCCCCGTCCTCGAGGACGCGCTCGACCGCTCGCTCCGCCTCGCCGCGGCGATGGACAGCCGCGGCTACGGCCGCTCCGGCGCGCTGACCGGCGGCGCGCGTGCGCTCACCGGCGCCCTGCTCGTGACCGGCCTGATCGGCATCTGCGTCGGCGTGTACGGCGTCCTCGACGGGACGACGCCGCGCTACCTGGCCGGCCCGATGCTCGCCATCGGCGTCGCGATCGCCGGGGTGGGAATGTACTCCGCCGGACGCCGCGTGCACCGGACCATGTATCGCCCCGACCACTGGCGACTCGCCGAGCTCGTAGCCGCCGGCTGCGGGATCGCGGCCGCGATCGCCCTGTTCCGCAGCAGTTCGGTCGACCCCGCGAACCTCAACCCTTCGCTGCGGCCGCTGACCTGGCCCGAAGTCGGCCTGCTCCCCGCGATCGGCGTCCTGATCGCCCTGCTACCTGCCTGGCTGGTCCCTCCGGCCGCGAACGACCTCGAGGAGGCCGGCCGGTGATCCGGTTCGACAACGTCAGCATCACGTATCCCGGTGGGGACGCGCCCGTCCTCGACCGGGTGGACCTGACCATCAGCGAAGGTGAGCTGTGTCTGCTCACCGGCCGCACCGGCACCGGGAAGTCGACGATGCTCGGCGCCGTCAACGGCCTCGTCCCGCACTTCACCGGTGGGCATCTGGACGGCGAGGTCACGGTCGACGGGATCGCCACCAGCAGCCGGCCGCCGCGTGAGTTCGCTCATCTGGTCGGCGTGGTCGGGCAGGACCCGCTGGCCGGGTTCGTCACCGACACCGTCGAGGAAGAGCTTGCCTACGGCATGGAACAGCTCGCCGTCCCGCCGGCGACGATGCGCAAACGCGTCGAGGAGACCCTTGATCTGCTGGGGATCGCCGAGCTGCGCCGTCGTCCGCTGCGGACGTTGTCCGGCGGGCAGCAGCAGCGCGTCGCGATCGGCTCGGTGCTGACGAGCCATCCGCGGGTGCTGGTGCTCGACGAACCGACGTCCGCGCTCGACCCGACCGCGGCCGAGGACGTACTCGCCGCGATCACCCGGCTCGTCCACGACCTCGGCGTGACCGTCCTGATGGCCGAGCATCGGATGGAGCGCGTCGTCCAGTACGCCGACCGCCTGATTCACCTGCCCGGCGACGGAACGGCCCAGGCGGGTGACCCGGCCGAGATCCTGCGGACGTCGTCCATCGCGCCGCCGATCGTGGAACTCGGTCGGCTCGCCGGTTGGTCGCCGCTGCCGCTGTCCGTGCGCGACGCCCGACGGGTCGCGGGGCCGCTCCGGGAACAGCTCGACGGGCGTACGCCGTCGTCCGAGGCGGTGGCTGCCGGCGATCGGTTGCTGAGCGCGCGCAAGGTCGTCGTCCGGTACGGCGAGGTGGTGGCGGTTCGCGGCGTCGATCTCGAGCTGCGTCGCGGCGAGGTCACCGCGATGATGGGGCGCAACGGCTCGGGGAAGTCCTCGTTGTTGTGGGGCCTGCACGGCGCCGGACCGCGGCAAGGCGGAACGGTGGATGTCGATGGCAACGATCCGAAACGGTTGTCGCGGAGCGAGTCCCGCAAGCTGGTCGGGTTGGTGCCGCAGACGCCGAGTGACCTGCTCTATCGCGAGTCGGTCGCCGACGAATGCGCCGGCGCCGATCGCGAGTCGGGCGCTGCTCCCGGAACCTGCCGCGACCTGCTCGATCGCATCGTCCCCGGCCTGCCCGATGACCGGCATCCCCGTGATCTCTCCGAAGGGCAGCGGCTCTCGCTCGCCCTCGCCGTCCAGCTCACGGCCGCACCCCGCATCGTGCTGCTCGACGAACCGACTCGCGGTCTCGACTACGCGGCCAAATCCCGTCTCCGCGCGATCGTCCGGACCCTGGCCGCGGAGGGTCGCACCATCGTCGTCGCCACACATGACGTCGAGTTCGTCGCCGCTACCGCCGACCGCGTCGTCGTCATGGCCGAAGGCGAGATAGTTGCCGACGGCACCACTACCGAGGTGGTCAGCGCCTCGCCGGCGTTCGCTCCGCAGGTGGCCAAGATTCTTGCTCCTTCACCCTGGCTGACCGTCGACGCCGTCCGCGAGGCCTTGAACCCGGCCGGGGCGATCCGATGAGCGGCAAGACAGCAGAGCGGCGGACTGTCGTTGATCCGGGGGCCGTTCGGGTGGGAGCCCGGTCGGCGATCGTGCTCACGCTCGCGACGGTGGCCGGGTTGATGATGTTCATCTGGCCGTTGCTCGTGCAGGTCGAGCCTTCGCCGTCCCAGCACGGGACCGACGCGCCGTTCATCTTCATCGTGATTCTGCCGGTACTGGTGATGGTGGTGATCGCGGAGCTGTCCGAGGGCGGGATGGACTCGAAGACACTCGCGATCCTCGGCGTCCTGTCGGCGGTGAACGCGGCGCTCAGACCGACGCTCGGTGCGGGAACGGCCGGGATCGAGTCGGTGTTCTTCCTGCTGGTGCTGGCCGGTCGGGTGTTCGGGCCGGGGTTCGGGTTCCTGCTGGGGTGTACGTCGCTGTTCGCATCGGCTCTGCTGACCGCCGGGGTCGGGCCGTGGCTACCGTTCCAGATGATCTGCTCGGCGTGGATCGGGCTGGGTGCGGGCCTGCTGCCGCGCCGGATCCGCGGCAAGGGCGAGATCGCGATGCTGGTTGCCTACGGCATCTTCGTCGCGTACGCCTTCGGCTTCTTGATGAACCTGTGGTTCTGGCCGTTCATCACCAACGCCGAGGTGCCGTACCACGACGGCGGGATCAGTTACGTTCCTGGCGCTCCGGTCCTCGACAACCTGCACCGGTTCGCGATCTTCACCCTGCTCACCTCGACCGGCGGCTGGGACACCGGTCGCGCGATCACCAACACGGTCGCGATCCTGCTCCTCGGCCCGGCCGTGCTCGCCGTACTGCGGCGGACAGCGCACCGCGCGTCGTTCGGTATCAAGGGGACCTTCGGCAAGCCGGCTCCCGCACGGGAGCCGGCTCACCGCCGAGACTAAGGCCGGACGGGCGCGACCCGCGGCGGCGGGTTGGTCGTCGGCCCCGCGTTCTGCGAGAACGACCACCCCTCGAAGCTCCCCAACGGAGGCTTCCGCGCGGTGGCGCCGGACTGGCTGTAAGTCCAGGATCCGCCGTTCGGCGCGTGCCAGTACGACCAGTACGCACTGGCCGGCGGCGTGTTCTTACACGGCTCAGCGGCCGGCGTCGGCTGCCCGTTGATCCGGCAGATGAACGCCTTACCCCACCGATCCGTACCGGTCACCACGAAACCAGCGTTCTCCAGCGCGGCCAACCCGGTCGCCTGATCCCCAGGCGCACAACGAATCTCCGTCGCGAACCCCAGCCCCTGGTAGTCGACCACCACCGTCACGCCATTCGCGTTCGGGCAGTACCCCGCCGTCCCCAGTCGCTGCGGCGCCGCACTCGCGGACGTCGTCACGGTCGGCGCCACCAACGCAGTCGCGACGACCGCGAGCGCCGCGGCCAGCAAACGTGCTCTCTTCATCGAACCCCCCTTGTTTTACTCAATGATCCGCAACCACGGTACCGACTCCGGACCCGCGCCGCACCGTTGTGTAGATCACCAGACCTGCTACCAGGATGGTCAGTACCGCGAGTTGGCCGAGGGCTGGGACCTTGGCGACTGCTGGGATCGCGAGCAGGCACAGGACGGCCGTGATCAGTTGACTCACGCCGATCGTGTGGGTGGTGCGCCAGGTGAAGCCGGCGTGGCCGAGGAGGTAGAGGATCAGGCCGAGGAAGAGAGCGGACAGGCCGGTGCCCTTCAAGGGGTCGTCGAGGTGGTGGTGTTCGGTGTCGCCGACGTACTCGAGGACCTTCTTCAGGCCGAGGGCCAGGAGGACGATGCCGGCCACGATCGGGAAGTGGAGGAAGGTGTAGGCGTCGCGCGCCAGCTTGGGCCGGGTCTCGGCGGGCTCGGTAGCCAGAGCTTGTTCGCCGTCGTGCACGGTCGCGGCGAAGTAGATCCACCACAGCGCCGAGGCGACGCCCAGCCCGAGAACGGAGGCGACGAGGATCGGCCACGAGATCGGCAGGTCGGTGACACCGACACCGATGGCCACGATCGACTCCCCCAGCGCGATGATCACCATCAGGCCGTGCCGCTCAGCGAAATGGGACGCCGAGTTCAGCCGCCAGCCCCGGGCATCGACGAGGTAGGTACCCCCGTAGTCGGCAGCCAACGCCGCGGCCCAGAGCAGAGTCTGGGCGGTGCCGTGGAACTGGGAGGCGACGAGCAGCAACGCCGTACCGGCCAGCATCGACGGCGCGAAGCGCGTCAACGTCCGGCGCAGTACCTCGTCGCCATCAGCGATCAGCCAGAACAGCAACAGGTTGATCGACCGGAACGCGAAGTAGGCGACCGCGATCACCACCGGCCCAGGCAAACCGCCAGGCAGGTCGTAGAACGCCTCCGGAATGGCCAGCGCGATCAAAAACATCGCCCCCATCGCACCCAGCAACACACCCCGAACCGAACCCGCGTCAGCCCGCACCACATTGCAAATCCAGGAAAAGCCGATCCAGCTCCACCACAACAACCCAATCAGCAACAGCCCCCGAAGCACGCCATGCACGCTCAGATCGTGCGCCATCGCCGCGGTGACCTGAGTCAACGCAAACACGAAGACCAGATCAAAGAACAACTCCAGCGTGCTGACCGAATGGTTCGCCGAGGTAGCGCGCGCCCTCATCGGGGGTCGTCAGCCCTGGAGAGCAACTGATCGATGCTGAGGGCAAACGTATTCGTTGGCGACAGCGCGAGTAGCAGGGCGGCGCCGGCGGCGGCGAAGACCGAGTAGCTGAATGGTGCTTCCCAGCCCAGGAAGGCACCCATCGACAGTCCGAAGACCATCAGTAGTGCCGCCGAGCCGACGGCGGACCATCGGACGAGAATGCCGAGGAGCAACGTCAGCCCCAGCAACACCTCGGCGGCGGTCGAGCCCCAGGCGGCGGCGTCCTGAAGTTGGTCGGGTACGTATGGCGAGAGGGTGTGCGTGTAGGCGGTGTATGCCGCAAAGTTGCCCCAGCCAACGGCTCCGGTTCCTGGCGGGCCCCACCAGCCGAATCGGTCGGCGACGGATGAGAGGAAGCCGGCGGCCAGCGCGAACCGCACTAATACGGTCGCGATCGACCACATCCGCTCCTGTTGCGCGCGAAGCGCCTCCTCAACCCGTTGGCCGGTTCGCATCCACTGTCTCTGCTCAGTCCTCGACACGACTCCGAGGCTAGGCCGGTTTCACGCTTGGAGCTGGGTCCACCTCCGGCTCCGGAACGGGAACCACTCCGCGACCGGGAACAGCGTGGCGGCACGGCTGCTCGATCCGATGGCGGATGGTTCGTATCGTCGTCCGGCATGAGGGAAGATTCGTCCGGCGGACCGAGGGCATCCGGTCTGGACCTGCATGTCGGCCAGATCGGGCGCAACATGCGCGCGGGGCTCATGGACGCCTTTCGGGAGGCGATTCGCACGGGGCGACTGGCGCCGGGCACGCGGTTGCCGTCGAGCCGGGTGCTGGCCGACGATCTCGGCTTAGGCCGGAACACCGTCGTCCGGGCGTACTCGGAGCTGATCAACGAAGGATGGCTGCTGGCCCGGCACGGGTCGTGTACGGAGGTCGCGCGGCGGTCGGCCGAGCAGCTGACCGAGCGGGTTCCGTCGCGACGGGTGGCCGTGCCCCAGCAGCTGACGCACAATCTGCGGCCCGGATGGCCCGATCTCTCGTCGTTTCCGCGCGAGGAGTGGGTCCGGTCGGTGAAGCGGACGGTCAGCTCAGCGCCGTTCGAAGCTTTTGGGTACGCCGACCCGCACGGCCACGGCGAGCTGCGCGACGTCATCGCCCGGTATCTGGCCCGGGCCCGCGGACTGCGCGCGCGGGCCGGCAACGTCGTGGTGTGCAGCGGGGCGGCGGAGGGTTTGCGGCTGGTCGCCGCGGTGCTGGTCAAGGCAGGCGTCACGACGGTCGCGGTCGAAGAGTTCGGTCTGCAGACTCAGCGCGAGACGTTGCTGAAGGCGGGACTTGCCGCCGTCCCTCTCCCAGTGGACGCCGAGGGCGCCGTCCTCTCCAGGCTGGACGCCGATCCCGCTCCGGGAGCAGTCCTGCTGACGCCGTCCCATCACTTCCCCTTGGGCGTCGCGCTGCAGTCCGACCGGCGGGCAGCGGTCGTGGACTGGGCGCGACGGCGCGGCGCGCTGATCATCGAGGACGACTACGACGGCGAGTTCCGGTACGACCGATCGCCCGTCGGCGCGTTGCAGGGGCTGGACGACGATCGCGTGATCTACCTGGGCACCGCGAGCAAGTCGCTCGCGCCGGGACTGCGCCTCGGCTGGCTCGTCGTCCCCGATCACCTGGTCGAGGCGACCATCGCCGAGAAGGGGTGGGCCGAGGAGACGGTCGGATTCGTCAACCAGCTCGCGATGACCGACTTCGTGGAGTCAGGGGCGTACGACCGGCACATTCGCGCGATGCGAACGCAGTACCGTCGTCGGCGTCAGCAGCTGGTCGACGCGCTTGGCCGGCATGCGCCGTCCGTGCGGGTCACCGGGATGGCGGCCGGGCTGCACGTCGTCGTCGAACACCCGCACCGGACCGCGGCCGAACTCGTACGCCGAGCCGCCGCGGAACAGCTCACGATCGAACCGCTCGACTTCTTCCGCCACCCCGACGGCACCTCGGACCGCGACGGCGTGGTGATCGGATTCGCCACGCCGTCCACCAGCGCCTGGTCGGGCGCTCTGGACGCGCTGGTCCGCGCCCTCGGCTGAGCAGTCGAGAGTGGTTCCCGTCCTGGGCGCCCAACTGGACCCAGGTTTCCGGTCGGCACCGGGTTAGCGTCGACGCATTCTGCTATCAGCGCGTCGGGAAGGTGCGGGGATGAAGGCGATTGTGGTGTCGGATCAGGCTGCGGGCACGGCCGGGATGTCGCTGGCCGAACGACCGCAGCCCGAGCCGGCGGGGAACGACGTACTGGTTGAGGTGCATGCGTCCGGGTTCACCCCAGGCGAGCTGGACTGGGACACGACTTGGACCGACCGTCTCGGTCGCGACCGGACGCCGTCCATCCCTGGGCACGAACTGGCCGGAGTGGTCGCCGCGCTCGGCTACGGCACGCGCGGCCTGACCGTAGGGCAGCGAGTCTTCGGCCTGGCCGACTGGACCCGCGACGGCACCCTCGCGGAGTACGCCGTCGTCGAAGCGCGCAACCTTGCCCCATTGCCCGGCGACGTCGACTTCACCGTAGGCGCCAGCCTGCCGATCTCAGGACTCACTGCCTGGCAGGGATTGTTCGTGCACGGCCGCCTCGAGGTCGGGCAGACCGTACTGGTGCACGGCGCCGCCGGCGGCGTCGGATCGATGGTCACCCAACTCGCGCGAGCAGCCGGCGCGTACGTCGTCGGCACCGGCCGAGCCGCCGACCGGGACACCGCGCTCGACCTTGGCGCCCACGAGTTCGTCGACCTACAGAACGACGTCCTGGCCGACGTCGGCGAAGTGGATCTGGTGTTCGACATCTTCGGCGGTGAAACCCAGAAACGCTCCGCGGACCTGGTGCGCGCCGGCGGAACCCTAGTCACCATCGCCGGCCCGCCTGAGGCCCAACCAGCCAACGCCCTAGCGATCGACTTCGTAGTCGAGGCCGACCGCACCCAACTAACCGAGCTCGCCCAACGGATCCGCGACGGCCGCCTCCGCACCCTGATCGGCACCATCGCCCCCCTCGACAACGCCGTCTCCGCCTTCAACCCAACCAACCGCCGTCAAGGCAAAACAACCATCCAGGTCCGCCCCTAAGCGATGACCGACCATCTCCCTCGGCCCGATGGGACGGGCTTCCACCTCGCCGGCGGCGAGCTGAAACTCGCCGCTCAGCCACTCCCATTCGACGTCAGCATCACAGCGGGCCTGTTCGGCGGCCACGACCTCACCGTCGTAGTCGCCGCCTGGAGCACCACACAGCCAGGCGACCTGGCGGCCGTGCAGTCAGCAGACGACCACCTCGTCCTCCCCCTGCGAACACCCGCCCTGATGCTCAACTCACTCCCCAGCACCCTGCAAGTACGGCTACGCACCAAACAGCTTGCCAAAGGCCACTGGCACCTGACTCTGCACTTCCACGACCGCGCCGGTTCAGCCCTCACCTGGCACACCACGCTCCCCACGCAGGCATTCGACACCGGCTGGACAGTCCCCTTAGCCGACCTACTCTCCGTAGCCAACGCCACTCCCCCACCACCCATACCGACGATCGCTGTCGCTCACCACCCAGACGATGAGCTGCTCGTCGACGCGGACGACCCGAACCTTCGCGGCGGCGTCCCGTCACCATCGACCAAGTGAGAAACCTCGTGCCCGGACTTGACGGCCTTCGCGCTGAGATCAGGAACCATCCGTCGAACGGCTGGGCCGCCGAAGGCGGGTATGAGCCGATCTATAGCGCTTCGCCGGGGGCGAGGGTTGTGATCATCGGTCAGGCGCCTGGCAGACAGGCTCAGGAGAGTCGGGTGCCGTGGAACGATGCTAGTGGGATCCGGCTGCGGGAGTGGCTGGCTGTGACCGACGAGCAGTTCTACGACGCGGACACGATCGCCTTGCTGCCGATGGACTTCTACTACCCCGGCAAAGGCGCGCAGGGCGACCTGCCGCCGCGCCCTGGCTTCGCTGCGCTCTGGCACCCGAGACTCTTGCAGCTGATGCCCGACGTCCGCCTGACGATCCTCATCGGCAGCTACGCGCAGAAGCACTACCTTGGCGCCGCCGCCAAGAAGAACCTCACCGAAACCGTCCGCGCCCACCGCGACTACGCCCCGGCTCAGATCCCTCTGGTCCACCCATCACCGCTCAACTTCCGGTGGCATGCCAAGAACCCCTGGTTCGAGGCGGACGTCGTCCCAGCCCTGCGAACCCTGGTCGCGGCCGCAGTCCGCGACGACGAACGACAAGGAGATACCCGATGAAGGCAATCGTGGTGGCGAACGAACGCGCGGGTACTGCCGGCATGCGGCTGGCCGAACGACCGGAGCCCAGTCCTGCGATCAACGACGTCATCGTCGAGGTGCGCGCATCGGGTTGGGTTTCGACCGAGCTGGAGTGGCCTTCGACGTGGGTGGACCGCGCCGGGCGCGACCGCACACCCTCGATTCCTGGGCACGAGCTGGCCGGAGTGGTGACCGCACTCGGCTACGGTACGACGGGGGTGTCGGTGGGCCAGCGGGTGTTCGGGCTCGCCGATTGGCACAGAGATGGCTCGCTGGCGGAGTACGTCGCGATCGAAGCGCGCAACGTTGCACCGCTGCCAGACGACATCGACTTCGTCGTCGGCGCGAGTCTGCCGATCTCGGGATTGACTGCCTGGCAAGGGCTCTTCCTGCACGGCCACTTGCAGGCGGGCCAGTCCGTTCTCGCGCATGGCGCGGCCGGCGCGGTCGGAACGATGGTGACACAGCTGGCCCGCGAGGCCGGCGCTCACGTCATCGGTACCGGACGGACCGCGGATCGGGCGAAGGCGCTCGAGTTCGGTGCCCACGAGTTCGTCGATCTCGAGCGGGACGTCCTGGAGGACGTCGGCGCGGTCGATCTGGTCTTCGACGTCATCGGCGGCGACGTCCAGCAACGGTCCGCGGCGCTGATCAAGACCGGTGGTTCGCTGGTGTCGATCGTCGGCTCACTCGTGGCCCGCCCGGCTGACGGTCGGGCGGTGGACTTCGTCGTCGAGGCAGACCGCGCTCAGCTGGCCGAGCTCGCGCGACGGGTCCAGGACGGAAGCCTGCGCCCGAACATCGGGACGACCCCGACACTCGACGACGCGGTCGCCACCTTCAACTCCGCCGAGCGGGTCAGCGGTAAGACCGTCGTCCGGATCCGGGGTTGATCGCCGGTCAGAGCTGGCTCTGGAGTTTGCGCATGGTCTGGATCTCCTTGGTCTGGGTGATGTTGACGTCTTGGGCGAGCTCGTTGACGCGGAGGTCGCTGCCGCTCTCGACTGCTGTGTAGCCCATCGCGACGGCGCCCTCGTGGTGCTTGATCATCAGTTGCAGGAAGAGCTTGTCGAAGGCGGATCCGGTCGACTTCTCCAGCTCGGACAGCTGGGCCGGCGATGCCATGCCGGCCATCCGGCCGTGGTCGGCGTGCTGGAGGTTCTCGAGGTCGGGCGCCTGCTGGCCGCGCTCGGTGAGCATTACGCGCATGGCGTTGATCTCGGGCTTCTGGCCGACCCGGATCCGCTCGGCCAGCGACTTCACCGAGGCGTTGGCGGCCCGGGTCTTGGCCAGCTCGGTCATCTGCACCGCCTGCTGGTGGTGGATCATCATGTCCTGCAGGAACTTGACGTCGTCGGGATCGACCGTCGCCTGGCTCGTGGGCACCGCCGTGACGGTCCGGTTCGGGCCGCCGGGACTGCCCGGCACGATGATCGGCGCGGACGGTGGCACGGTCGCCGGTCCAGTGGGTGAGACGTTGCCGGTATTGGCATTGCCACTGCCGGAACAGCCGGCCAGGCCCATGACCAGGCAAATTGCGGCGATGCTAGGGGAAACCTTCACGGCCGTCTACTCCTCGTGGTCAATTGACTACCGAAACCCTAACCGGCGGACATACGCTGCTCCCAGCCCAATCTCATCGGAGGTACCCAGGAAATGCGCATGCGCCGCCCACGCACGCTAGTCCGCCTCGTCCTGACAACCGCTCTCGTCGCCTCGCTCGCGACCGCCACCGTCGGCGCCTCGGCCGCCGACCCGACCCCGGAGACCGGCGCGACCAAGAGCGACAACATCACCCATCTCGCCAGTGTGCCGATGACCGGTCCGCTGGCCGGCAGTGTGAACACCGATATCGCCTTCGCCGGCAAGAAGGCGTACGTCGGCAACTACAACGGGTTCCAGATCTACGACATCGCGAACCCGGCCAAACCGAAGCTGATCAGCCAGGTGCACTGCCCTGGCAGCCAGAACGACGTCAGCGTGTACGCCGGTCTGCTCTTCCTGTCGACCGACTCGTCCCGCAGCGACAGCTCCTGCCAGAGCGTGCCGCAGTCACCGACGATCAAGGAGTCGTGGGAGGGCATCAAGATCTTCGACGTGAAGGATCCGGCCAACCCGAAGTACGTCGCCGCCGTCGAGACCCACTGCGGTTCGCACACCCACACGCTGGTGCCGGACAAGCGCGGCAAGTCGGTGTACGTCTACAACTCGTCGTACTTCCCGCGCGCCACCTACCCGGACTGCCAGCCCCCGGGCGACAAGATCGACATCGTCAAGGTCCCGCTGCGGGAGCCGGCCAAGGCCGCTGTCGTCGCCTCGCCGGTGCTCTTCCCGGACGGCGGCTTCCCCGGCAGCCCGACCGGTACGGCGACCAGCGGTTGCCACGACATCACCGCCTTCCCGTCCAAGAACATCGCCGCCGCGGCGTGTATGGGTGACGGCGTCCTGCTGGACATCTCCAAGCCCGAGGCCCCGACGGTGATCGACCGGGTCCAGGACGCGGCGAACTTCGCCTTCTGGCACGGCGCGACCTTCAACGGCAACGGCACCAAGGTCATCTTCCAGGACGAGCTCGGCGGTGGCGGCGGCGCGGAGTGCACCGCCGAGGTCGGCCCGAACAAGGGCGCCACCGCGATCTTCGACATCAAGAAGCGCAAACTCGTCTTCCAGAGTTACTACAAGATCAACCGGCACCAGCTCGACACCGAGAACTGCGTCTCCCACAACGGCTCGCTGATCCCGGTGCCCGGTAAGGACATCGTCGTCCAGGCCTGGTACCAGGGCGGCTTCTCCGTCTGGGACTTCACCAACTCCAAGCAGCCCAAGGAGATCGGCTTCTTCGACCGGCCCGCCATCGAGCCGGAGAGCTTCGGCGGCTATTGGTCGGTCTACTACTACAACGGCCACATCTACGGCACCGAGGCCGTGAAGGCCTTCGACGTCTTCAAGATCAAGGACCGCCGCACGGATATCGCCAACCTGGTCAAACTGAAAGAGCTGAACGTCCAAACCCAGCCTGCCTTCTGGCGCTGAGCTTCGAACCTGCCCTGGAGCCTTGACGGTCCAGGGCAGGTTCGTTCGGCCTAGGGGCGGATGACTGGAGCGATGGTCTTGTTCTGGGCGCCTTCGTAGGCGGCGAGGAGGATGCCGAGGACGGCGATGCCCTCGGCCTCGGTGTGCAGGGGGCGGGTCTTGTTGGTCAGGGAGTCGGCGAAGTGGCCGATCTCGGCGGCGAAGGTGTCGACGGGTTCGAAGTCGAGGGTTTCGGATTCGCCGGAGCGCAGGTTGTAGGTGAGGGAGGTGCCGTCGCTGTGCAGGGAGCCCAGCTCGCCGACGGCGGAGAAGCGCTCGGTGGAGCCGGCCGGCTGGTAGGCCCAGCTGGTCACGAGTTGGCCGACGACGCCGTTGTCGAAACGGATCAGGACCTGCGCGGAGTCCTCGCCTTCCATGAACTTCAGCCGGTGCGTCGAGAGCATCGCGGTCGCCTCCACGGGGAGGCCGCCGGCGAGGTGCAGCATCAGGTAGGTCGGGTGGTAGCCGGTGTCGATCAGCTCACCGCCGCCGCTGGTCTTGCTGCTGGCGCGCCAGCCCATCGAGCTGGGGTCGAAGTCGTTGTAGAACGAATCCGTCGTCCGGACTTCGTAGACGGTTCCGATCGTGCCGGCCTCGAGGAGCTCCTTGGCTTTGGCGACGGCGGGCATGAAGAGCTGGTTGTGCGCCGACATCAGCGTGACGCCGTTCGCCTCGACAACGCGCCGGACGTCGCCGGCCTCTTCGGCCGTCAGGCAGAGCGGCTTCTCGCAGAGGATGTGCTTGCCGGCCTCGGCGGCCGCGATGATCGCATCGCGGTGCAGGTGATGAGGTAGGCAGATGTCGACCGCGTCCAGCTCTTCGTTGACGAGCATGTCGCGGTAGTCGGTGTACGCCGTCGCGCCGAGCTCGGCCTCGCGGGCCTTGGCAGTCGCCTCGACGGCGTCCGCGACGGCGGTGACACCGATCTTGTCGGCGTGTACCTGGTAGCCCTTGATATGCGCGGACGCGATACCGCCGGCGCCGATCAGGCCGACCTTGATCTGGGGCATGTGAGTCTCCTCAGCGGTTGTAGGCGACGACCTGGTTGGTGGTGGCGGCTTCGTTCGCGGCGACGACGAGCCGGGTCAGCTCCAGTGCGCGGCTGATGTTCTCGTCGGCCCGGGTGCCGTTGGTGATGTGCTCGACCCACTGGCCGAACGGGTCGAGGCTGTGCTCGGGGACCGGCAGCTGCTCGTCGCCGACCTTGAGCACGTTGCCGGCGTCGGAGTACGTGAGCGTGCCGTCCGTCCCGAAGATCTCGATCGTGAACGGGTTCGGGCTGGCGAAGCCGGCCTCGATGACGCCGATCGTCTGGTTCGGGTAGCCGACCACGACGACCGCGTTGTCCTCCAGGCCGCGCCCGGCCACCGAGCGGTACGTCGCGCTGACGGTTTCGGCCTCGGCGCCGAGGAAGAGCTGTGTCAGGTAGACCGGGTGACAGCCCAGGTCGGTGAGCGCGCCGCCGATCGCGGCCTGCTCGTCGAAGAAGCGCAGTGGGAGCCAGCCCTCGGTGTTCCCGTCGCGGGCGATCGCGCCGTCGTGCGAGAGCCGGACGCGCGCGTAGGTGAGCTGCCCGAGGCGGCCGCTGTCCAGCACCTCGCGGATCGCCTGGGTGTAGCCATGGGCCAGCCGCGGCAACGAGACGGTCAGTTTGACACCGTTGTCGTCGGTGGCGGCGATGATCTCCTCGGCTTCGGCCACGGTCGGCGCGAGCACCTTCTCGGTGAAGATGTGCTTCCCCGCCTGGGCGGCCTTGACCATGATGTCGCGGTGCACGTCGGTGCCCGTGGTGATCACCACGCCGTCGATGTCGCTGGCGAGCAGGGCGTCCAGATCGCTCGTGTACTCGACGCCGAACGACTCCGCGCCGGCCTTGCCACGCGCCTCGTCGTCGTCCCAGACGGCGACCAGTTCGGTGCCGGGATGCTCTTGCGCCTGGCGCGAGTAATCGCCCGCGTGGACGTGCCAGAAACTCAGGGTCGCGATCTTGAGTGGATTCGGCATCGGATCCTCCTGCCCGAGGTCGTTCCGGCTCACCAGCGCCGGCCGCGCACCACCGTACAACGTTGTCATGGGGGTTTGGGAAGACCTTCGGCGCGCCATTTCGCCCACCGGACCAGGTGCTGGCATACCTATAGTTATCCGGGACTCCAGCGATAAGTGAGGCGCGATGACTGAGGCATTGTCGGGCGGGGACCTGCAGCGGCTGCGGCAGCTGAACGCCATCGCAGTACTGCGAGTTCTGCGCGCCGACCAGCCGCTGACGCTGACGGAGCTCGCCAAACGGACCGGGCTGTCACGGGCCTCGACCGAGGACGTCGTCCGCGATCTACTCGGTCGCGGCTGGGTCAGCGAGGTCGAGCCGACCGCGGGTACCGTCGGCCGACCGGCCCGGCGATACCGGTTCCGCGCGGACGCCGGGCGCTTGCTCGGCGTCGATGTCGGCGGGCACAAGGTGCTCGCAGTGGTCACCGATCTCGAAGGCGATGTGCTGCATCAGGCGCGGATCCCGGTCGCGCCGGACGCCGGACGCCGGACCAGGCTGGCCGCGATCGACGACTGTATCGAGGCCGCGCTCTCTGGCGCCGAAGTGACCGCCGAACAGATCTGGTCGACCGGTGTCGCGACCACTGGGCTCGTCGACGGCACCGGCAAGGTCATGCTGTCGGATTCGCTGCCCGAGTGGACCGGCGTCGACCTGACCGCTCAGCTGCGGCGACTGGTCTCCGGGCCGATCCGCGTCGAGAACGACTGCAAACTGGCCGCTCTGGCGGAGAGTTGGCGCGGCGTTGCCCGTTATGCCAAGGACGTCGTCTTCCTGCTGGCCGGGCTGCGGACCGGCGCTGGGCTGATCATCGACGGCAAGCTGCACCGCGGGTTCGCCAACTCCGCGGGCGAGATCGGCGCGTTGCCCGCGGCCGGCTGGGAGCGCGCCCCCGAGCATCTGCACGGTTGGCTCACCCCCGGCGCCGAGGTCGAGCAGGTGTTCCTCGCGGCGCGGGACGGCGATCGCGCGGCTCAGCGCGCCGTCCGCGGATACGTCCGCGATCTCGCGATCGGGACGTCGGCGCTCGTTCTCACGCTCGACCCGGAGCTGGTCGTGATCGGCGGCGGATTCTCCCGGTCCGCCGATGTGATGGTCGAGCCGTTGCGCCGCGAGCTGGATCGGTGGTGCCTGCGGACGCCGGAGATCCGCGTCTCGGCGTTCGCGGACGAGGGGGTCGCGCTCGGCGCGGTCCGGCTCGCGCTCGAACAGGTCGAGTCGACGCTCTACGGCAACTCCCCCGCGACCCCCGCACTGTTCGCCGCGCAGCGCCAATAGTGATCGAAGCTGCTCGGAACCAGGCCGCTGCGAACTCTTGACATAATTTCCCTGGACTCCATGATTACTTTCATCGCCCGCCCTGCGAGAGGAAGTACAGATGAGTCTCCGGCGCACCCTCCGCCTGCTGACCGGCGTCACGATCGGCGCCCTCCTGACCGCCGCCGCGGTCGTCTCCCCCGCTGCCGCCGCGATCACCGGCGGCTCGGCGTCCAACACGGCCACGACCGTCACCTACCAGTTCTCCTTCACCGGAGCCCCGTCGTTCCAGCGCGTGTACGTCGACACCGATCGGAACACCGGCACCGGGTACGCCCAGGGCACGGTCGGCGCGGAGTACCTACTCGAGAACGGGAACCTCTACCGCAGCACCGGCGCCGGTTGGGGCTGGACGCTCGTCCGCGCGGTCACCTTCTCGGCAACCGGCGGCGTCGCTCGGTGGACCGTGGATCGCGCGGATCTGGGCGAGAGCGCTTCCCCGAATGACGCCGACCTGGTCTTTCAGGTCGAGACGCCGCTGGAGTCCTCCGCGAAGTACACGCATGTCTACAGTGGCGGCGGGTCGTCCGGGACCGTCAACTACACCGCGAGCAGCGACAACTTCGCCAACCCGGAGCGCGGCTTCTACCACCACACCGGAGACTGCGACAAAGCCGACTTCGCGCTGAGCACGCTGCAGGGCTACCGGAGCCAGGGCAACTCGCTGGTGATGTGTGTCTTCTATCTGGCGGAGTACAAGAACAGCGCCATTGGTCAGGCCGCCCTCGATCAACTGCAGCAGCAGATCGACACCGTGCGCGCCGCCGGGCTGAAGCTGATCCTGCGCTTCGCGTACACGACCTCGACCACCGGGGACGACGCCACGAGGGCTCGCGTCGTCGCCCACCTCGATCAGCTGGCGCCCTATCTCAACTCCGGTAAGGACGTGATCGCCGTCGTCCAGGCCGGGCTGGTCGGTGCTTGGGGTGAGTGGTACTACACGCAGAACTTCGGCAACGCCGGCACCGTCACCGCGACCGACTGGGCGAACCGGAAGGCGGTCACCGACAAACTGCTGAGCGTCGTCCCGTCGACGCGGATGGTCCAGCTGCGGACGCCGAAGTTCAAGCGGACCATGTACACGACCTCCGTCGTCCAGCCGGGGGACGCGTACAACGGCTCGACGAACTCGCGGCTCGGGCACCACAACGACTGCTTCCTGGCCAGCCCGGACGACTTCGGCACCTACGAGAACACGGCCGTCGAGTACCCGTACCTGCAGGACGAGACGCGCTTCGTCGCGATGGGCGGCGAGACCTGCGCGGTGAACGCGCCGCGCTCGACTTGCCCGACGGCAACCGCGGAGCTGGCGCAGTTCCACTGGTCGTACCTGAACATCGGGTACGAGCCGAATGTGCTTGCTTCGTGGAGCTCTGGCGGCTGTATGGCGGATGTGACGAAGAAGCTCGGGTACCGGTTGCGGCTGGAGAGCGGCACCTATCCGAGTAGCGCGACACGCGGTGGCAGTCTGCCGATCTCGTTCTCCGTCCGCAACGACGGGTACGCGTCGCCGTACAACCCGCGCGGGCTCGAGCTGGTCCTGCGCAACACCTCGACCGGGACGAACTACCGCCTCGGGATGTCGTCGGACCCGCGGCGCTGGGCTGCCGGTACGTCGACGTCCGTCTCGCAGACGCTGACGGTGCCGAGCAACGTCCCGGCGGGCTCGTACCAGCTGCTGCTCAATCTGCCGGACCCGCTGCTGTCCGCGCGGCCGGAGTACTCGATCCGGCTCGCCAACCAGAGCACCTGGGAGGCGTCCACGGGGATGAACTCGCTCCTGCACACCCTCACGATCAGCTAGGAGTCTTTCGATGAAGCTGTTCCGCCTGGTCAGCGCGACGCTGATCCTCGGTCTCCTGGGGCCGGCCCAAATAGGTCAGGCCCAGCTCGCGAGCGCCCATCGCGATCCGCTCAGCACCCGTACTTACGCCGCGTCGGACGCCGTGATCGCGAACCCGGAGCGCGGTTTCTATCACCACACCGAGACGCACTACCGGGCGGACGGCTCCGGCTACACACCGCTCGATCTGGCAACCCTGCAAGGGTTCAGAACGCAAGAGAGCGTTACCCAGATTCTCCGGGTGATCTACCTGGAGAAGTTCGCCGGCGTCTACAAGCTCGACCGCGCGTTCCTCGATCTGGTCCGGGCGGATTTCCGGACCGCCCGCGCGGCCGGCGTGAAGGTGATCGTCCGGTTCGCCTATGCACAGCCGCCCGGATGGCCGCCCACCACGCCGTACGGCGATGCGCCGGTCGCCCGCGTCGTGAAGCACATCGCTCAGCTGACGCCGGTACTGCGCGCGAACGCGGACGTGATCGCGGTCGTTCAGTCCGGGTTCGTCGGGCTGTGGGGCGAGGGCTACTACACCGATCACTTCGCCGACCCGGCCGACCCGAGCCAGGTCTCGGACCAGAACTGGGCCGATCGGCGCACCGTCGTGCTGGCGCTGCTGAGAGCGCTACCTCGCGATCTCATGGTCCAGGTCCGGACGCCGTACATGAAACAACGCATGCTCGGACTCCCGACGGGAACGCAGGGAGCGCTCTCTCCCGATCAGGCGTACGACGGTTCCGCGGCCGCTCGGATCGGGCACCACAACGACTGCTTCCTGGCCAGCCCCGACGACTTCGGGACCTATCTGAGCGACCCGATCGAGCTGGACAAGGACTTCGTTGCCCAGGACACCAATTACGTCCCGGAGGGCGGTGAGACCTGCGCACTGAACTCACCCCGTTCGGACTGGCCGTCGGCCGCGGCCGAGATGGCACGGCTGCACTTCTCCTACCTGAACAGCGACTACAACCGGGACGTGCTCGGCAGCTGGGGCGACAACATCACGATCGCCCAGCAGAAGCTCGGCTACCGCTTGGCGCTGCTGCGCGGCAGCTTCACTAACAAGACGAAGCCAGGTGGAGCTGTCCGGGTCAGTCTCGATCTCCGCAACGAGGGATGGGCGGCGCCGTACCGACAGCGCAAGGTCCAGCTGATCTTCCAAGGCGCTGACCGCAGCTACCGGGTCGACCTTCCGGCCGACCCCCGGCGCTGGGGAGCCGGCACGACGACCACGCTGGATCGGACAGTCTGCGCCCCGGCCAAGCCCGGCCGGTACCGCCTCCTCCTCAGCCTCGCGGATTCCTCGCCCCGACTTCAGGACCCGGCGTACGCCATCCAACTCGCCAACACCAACACGTGGCAGCCGACTACCGGCTACAACGACCTAGGTCACACGCTCACAGTCGACGGGCGCGGCCACGGGGGCGGTTGCGGAGCGAGACCACAGCCAATCCACTGACAGAGCTCGGTTCTCTGCCGCGCGACTGATCAGGGATCGGCCGTGCGGCAGAGGCGGCGGGCGGGGCGCCGTTTCTAGGCTCCGCACATGAGACGAATCTTGTGGGGAGCCGCGACGCTGAGTCTGCTCTGCAGCGTCACCCCAGCAGTTGCTAACAGCAAGCAACTCGACTGGCGTGAATGCGACGGGGAGCTGGGCGCTGTCGGCGCTCGGTGCGCCGAGGTGCTGGTGCCGCTCGACTATCGCCGGCCCGACGGGCGAGCGATCCCGATCGCAATCGCTCGGCGTGCGGCCACCGAACCCAGTAAAGGCACCTTGGTCATCAATGTCGGCGGGCCTGAGGCCTCCCGGCAGGGCGTCAACCTGTTCGTGGCCAAGAACCCTGAGCTAGCGGCCCAGTTCGACCTCGTCGGCATCGATCCGCGCTTCTTCGGCCTCAGCGCTCCCCTGGAGTGCGGCTGGCGAACCGATCGGTACCTCCGCAGCGCGCAGTACGCGAGTCCCACTCGAGCCACCTTCGCCGACAGTACGAAGGTCGCCCGCGAGCTGGCCGCCCAATGCGGGCCGTATCGCGAGGTGTTGCCCTACGCCTCGACCCGCAACATCGCACGGGACCTGGATCAGGTCCGCCAGGCCCTCGGCGTACCGAAGTTGTCCTACTTCGGCACGTCGTACGGAACGTACCTCGGCGCCGTCTACCTCCAACTCTTCCCACAGCACGCAGATCGCTTCGCCCTGGACAGCTCACACGCACCCGATTCCTACGGCCCCCGCTGGACGCGAGAAACCGCCATCCCGGACGCCGCCGCACTCGCCGATTGGGCCACCTGGGCCGCTCGCCGCCACCAGGATCTCGGCCGGACACAAGCGGCCGTCCTCGCGACCGTCGACCGGATCGCCGCCGCCGCGAAACGCCGCCCACTGCAGGTCGGGACTCATCAGGTCACCGAAGCAATGCTCCCCGGTCTACTCCTCACGGTCGACGACACCGATGAGTCGTACGCCGAACTCAGCGCCGCCGTCCGCGTTTACCGCGACGCGGCCGCCGGCCGTCCAGTGACGCCGACTCCCCTGCAGGAACAGCGATTCGCGCTGTACGACCTGGCCGAAGTCGTACCGGAGTTCGGCTTCAGCGCCACCGTCGCCAATCAATGCGCCGACCGAGCCGCCCCACGTGATCCGGCGATCTACTACCGCGACATCCAGACTCACCGCGCCACCGAGCCGCTCTACGGCCCACTCGCCCGCGACATCTCGCCCTGCGCCTTCTGGCCGACAGCCCCGATCGAACCACCACTCAAGATCGCCAACGACCGCCCGGCCCTGATGCTCGCCGCCGAGGGCGACCCCGTCACGCCGTACGCCGGCCAGCAGGCCATGCATCAAGCTCTCCGCGGATCGCGGCTGATCACGCTCTCCGGCGCGTTCCGACACGGCGTCCACGGCGTCTCCGCCTGCGTAGACACCGCAGTAGAGCGCTACCTCAGCGCCGGAACACTCCCACCAACCGACCAGACCTGCTAACGCCCGCCGGGCCGGACCAACCCTGCTTCGTAGGCGATCACCACTGCCTGGACGCGATCCCGGACGCCGAGCTTGGCCAGCAGGTTGCTCACATGTGTCTTCACGGTCCCCGCGGAAACGACCAGCTGGGCAGCGATCTCGGCGTTCGACCAGCCGCGGGCGACCGCGAGCAGCACCTCTCGCTCGCGGTCAGTGAGCGCTTCCACCGCGGCGGCGGCCGTCGGGTCGAAAGGCGGCGCCAGGTGCTCCAGGAGACGGCGGGTCGTCGACGCGGCCAGGACGGCGTCCCCGGCGTGCACGGTCCGGATCGCGGCCAGCATGTCCTCCGGCGGCGCGTCCTTCAGCAGGAATCCGCTGGCCCCGGCACGAACGGCAGCGAGCGCATACTCGTCGAGGTCGTAGGTCGTCAGCATCAAGATCCGCGGCGGTTCCGGCAGCGCGGTCAGCTGCCGGCACGCCTCGATCCCATCCAGGACCGGCATCCGGATGTCCATCACCACCACATCCGGCCGCGTCCGGCGTACCTCGGCCACGCCGTTCACACCGTCACCTGCCTCAGCGACGACCTCCAGATCATCCTGCGAATCGATCACCATCCGGAACCCGACCCGCACCATCACCTGGTCCTCGACCAGCACCACCCGGATCACAGCGGCATCCTTGCCGTCAGCAATGACCCGCCGCCCTCCCGAGCCGTCAGCTCGACGCTTCCGCCGTACGCCGCCATCCGCTCCCGCATCCCTACCAGCCCGAGCCCACTGCCGTTGCCCGGGCCACGGCCGTCATCTGCCACCGAGATCTCCAGCCACCCCGCAGTACGCCGGACACTCACTTCAGCCCGCGCACCCGGCCCAGCATGTTTCAACACGTTCGTCAGCCCCTCCTGCACGATCCGGTACGCCGCCAGCCCCACACCGGGCTCCACCTCGACCTCATCCACCGTCAGCACCGCATCGACCCCCTGCACCAGCTCCCCAAGATCCGCGAGGCCCAACGCGGGCTCCAACGCCTGCTGGTCAGCACGGAGTACGCCGAGGATCCGCCGCGTCTCACCCAACGCCTGCCGCGCGTGCGCACCAATCGCTCCCAGCGCTTCGACCGCGTTCCCCGGTGCGTAGCGACCGCCGTCGGCCTGCGCGATGACGACCGCCAACGAATGCGCGACGACGTCATGCATCTCCCGGGCGATCCGCTGCCGCTCGGCGAGCACAGCCAGCTCGCGCTGCGCAGCCTCCCGGATCCGGCGCAGCGTGCCCACAGACCAGGCCGCAACGACCGCACCGGCCAGAGCGACGCCAATCGCCAGGTGGGCAACGAGTGTGTCCACCATCTGCGGCCAGGCCACTCCGCCGAGCGCAGCGCCGCAGAGCCCGCCCGCAAGACCAGCTCCGCGCGCCCAACGCGGTCCGTACGCCGCAGCGGCGTGCACTGCGAGTAGTACGGCGACATCCGCCGGCAGGGCGCCGACTGTGTCCCGAACAGTCAGCCACTGCGCCAGTGCAACCACAGCGACCAGTAGCAGACAAACGGCCGGCCGGCTCCGGCGTACCGCCAACGGCAGCAGCAGAAGCACCGAGACGAGGTAGTGCGCCGCCGGGGCATGCACGAGAGCGGCGAACAGCGTGGTCACTACCAGCAGCACCGCAGTGACGATGAGGTCGACGGCCTCTCGATGCGAGCGCGACCAGGCCTCGATCCGCTCCCCGACCACCTGGTGAGTATAGGCATTCCTAACTTGTTGAGATTTCAGGGACCTACCTGTTGTTCAGCTGCAGTTTCCCGTGCGGTGGCCGTAGGTGGTGAGGATCGGGGCGTTCCGCCTACAGCGTCCAAGGAGCAGTACATGTCCGTCGATCGTCGTTCCGTCCTGCGTGGCGCCGCTGCCGGCGCCGCCGGTGTCGGGTTCGCCACCGTTGGTTCCGTCCCCTCGCTGGCCGAGGCCACACCGGTCTCCCACGGAGGAGGTCACCACTCGCCGTTCCCGACGCACAAGCCGTTCCCGCCGCTCCTCGACGACCCGGCCGGCGTCCTCGCGCTGCCGCCCGGTTTCAAGTACCGCATCGTCACCAAGGCCGGTGAGACCAAGCTGAAGACCGGTCAGGTGACCCCTGACTCGCACGACGGCACCGCGGTCTTCCCCGGCGGCCGGCACGACAGCTACCGGCTGATCCAGAACCACGAGATCAGCGGCAACAGCGCGCTCGGCGTCCCGCAGGTCCCCGGCACCGTGTACGACACGGGTGTCGGCGCGGCCGGCGGCTGCACGGTCATCTCGGTCGACCGCAACGGCAAGAACCTCGGCGAGTGGGTCGCCATCTCCGGCACCCTGACCAACTGCGCCGGCGGCCACACCCCGTGGAACACGTGGCTGACCTGCGAGGAGACCGAGAGCAAGGCCAACGGCACCACTCGGCTCAAGGACCACGGCTACGTCTTCGAGGTCTGGGGCGACGGCGAGACCGCGCACCCGGTGCCGCTGAAGGCGCTCGGCCGCTACGCCCACGAGGCCTGCGCCGTCGACGAGGACCGCAACCACATCTACCTGTCCGAGGACGCGTCCGGCCCGAACGGGACGTTCTACCGCTGGTCCGGCCCGCGCGGCTACCGGCTCAGCTCGCGCAGCTGGAAGGACCTGCAGAACAAGGACTTCGGCACCCTGGAGGCGCTCGCGATCCTCGGGGACGACGGCAAGCCGATCCCGGACGTCGCCTACCTGACCTCGGCCCAGCTGCTCCGCCCGTTCCGGGTCGCGTGGGTTCCGGTCCCGGACCGCGACGGCGCGACGACGTCCGTCCGCAAGCAGTTCACCGACGGGCAGATCACCCGCGGCAAGAAGTTCGAGGGCGTCTTCGGCACCAAGGACGGCGTGTACGTCGTCAACTCGTACGCCCAGTCCGGGACGTCGGACCTGCCGGCCGACGCGGTGCCGCACGACGGCATGGTCTGGTTCTACAACTACGCCAAGAAGACCATCCAGCTGGTCACGTACTTCCCGGAGAGCGCCGCGGCCGACCAGGGCGCCGGCGCGAAGTTCCAGGACTTCAACTTCGACGGCCCGGACAACGTCACCGTGACGCCGTGGGGCTCGCTGATCCTCGCGGAGGACGGTAACGCGAGCAGCCACGTGCTGAGCTCGACCCCGGGCGGGCCGACGTACGCGATCGCCCGGAACCAGCTGAACGACTCCGAGTTCACCGGTCCGGCGTTCTCGGCCGACGGCAAGGTGCTCTTCGTGAACATCCAGTCGCCCGGGATCACGCTGGCCATCACCGGCCCGTGGCGCGACTACCTGGGCTGATCCGCCGACACCGGCTGGGTTACGGCGTGACCCAGCCGGTCAGGATCGTCGGGCCGTCGTCCGGCGTACAGACCAGGCGGTAGGGAACCTTCGGGACCGGCTTCAGCACGAAGAAGCCGAGCTCGTCGATCCGCGCCGTGGCCAGGACGCCGGAGTCCGTCCGGGCGACGATCTCACCGGCGGCCGGCGGGTCGAGCTGGCCGAGCAGCCCGTCCGGCGTCAGCTCGAGCTCGATCCGCCAGCCCTCGGAGGCGAACGTCAGCGCGCGCAGCGTCGCGCTCTCGGGGGCCGACCGCACCGGCGCCGGCTCCAGGCTCTCCCAGGCCGAGTCGTAGGTGAGCGCGGCCAGCTCGGCGTCGATGGTCCGCCACGCGAACGCGGCCTTCCCGGCGTCGACGAACGCCCGCGGCATGTCCTGGTCCGCGGTCAGCGTGTCGCGCAGCGCCTCGAGCAGTTGCCCGTCGTCGTTCCAATCGGTGTCCGTCATCCCACTCACCTCCTCTGTTCGTCGGCCAGTCCGGCCAGGGCCGGCGTTCGCCGTAACCGTTCCAAACATCGGGCCCGGTTCGGGCCGATACTGCCGACCGGCATCGCGAGCCGTTTGCTGATCTCGTCGTACGGCGCCGGCGGGTCCTTCGTGATCATTGCCAACAGCAACTGACAGCGCGGGGAGAGCTGCCCGAACGCGGTCCGGACGATCGCCCGGCGCTCGAACCGGAGTACTTCCTCCTCGGCCACCGCGGGTTCGACGGCGTCGCGCTGCTCGGCCGGGTCGACGGGATCGACCCGGCTGGCCGCGCGCAGCAGCCGGAAACACTCCCGCTGCGCGGTGGTCGCGATCCAGCCGGGCAACGCGGCGGGCTCGCGCAGACTCGGCAGATGCTCGATCAGCCGCAACCAGACGCCCTGACCGACGTCATCGATATCGGTCGGGGCCAGCCGGTAGCGGCGGCCGATGCCCCAGATCAGCGGCGCGTACCGCTCGACCAGCTCGTCCCAGGCGCCTTTGTCACCGTCGACCGCTCTACTGACCAGGCTGACGACAGTGGGATCGTCCCGCATGCCCCTGTCTCCTCTCCCCCGAGTACTGATACGGAGCGACCGGGGCCGCTGATTGATACATGAACGTTTACGCGCCGAGTGCGACGAATGAACGGCTCGCTGCGTCCGCCACCGGATCGGCTCCGGCGGCAGCCCGCGCCCTCGCGAACGCCTCGGCGAGCGAGTGGCCATTCTGCAGGTTTTCGTGCAGCGCCGTCATCAGGGGGACGGTCGCGGGGTCATTCACCGGGACGACGCTCGCCAGGATGCCCGCCGCGCCCAGCGGAACCAGACTGCTGCTCAGCCCGAGCAGCTCGTCAGCACCGACCGGCTTCGCCAGACCGGAGTCGCAGCTCGACAGAACCAGCCGGTACGGCGCTCGCTTCAGCCGCTCGAAGTCGTAGACGGTCAGCGGGCCGTCGTCGAGCCGCAGCGACGAGAAGAGCGGGCTGTCGGATCGGAACGTGCCGTGCGCGGCGATGTGTGCGATCCAGGCGCCGTCCAGCTCCTGCAGCACCCGCTCCGCTGTCGCGTTCCCGTCGCGCAGGACGACGGCGTCCGGGTACTGCTCGGTCAGCCGGGTGATCTCCGCGCGCGCTGCGGACAGACCTGGGCCGAGCACGAGCACTACGCGTTTCTGCTCGGGCGGTCGCAGCTGGCGGGCCCGCAACCAGACCGCCGCTGACGGTACGACGTTCACCGCGCGACCCTCCAGCGCCGGGATCAGCCCCCACGGCAACGCCTGCAACCGCGCAGGCGGCACCATCACCACATCCCGGTCCCCCAGCACCTTCTGCACCGGCCCCAGGATCGCCTCCCCCAGCCGCTGCCCCAACACCTCCAGCGAAGGCCCACTCCGCGACCGGCCGTGCGCCAACCACCGCAACCGGAACCGCGACCGCTCCACCTCCACCGCGGCCGCCTCCAACTCCCCCACCTCGTAATGCGTCAGCTCACCGTCAGCCGCAACCACCGCATGCAACACCCCGCCAACCTCGACAAGCTCCACCAGCGCGCTCGCACCGAGCGCTTCATGCAGCTGGTTCGGATCGAACTCCCCCTGCACAACCTCGGATTGGTCACCGTGGGCTTGGAGAGAGCGCTGGCGGACGGCGGATTCGAGCCGGCGGCGTTCGCGTTCGAGGGCCGGCGGGCGGGTGGGTTCGGATTCGAGGCGGCGGACGACGTCGCGGAGTTGGGCGAGGTCCTGGATGAGTTGTTCGTCGTCGGGTGGCCGGACGGGCGGGACGGTGAGGGCGGTGGCGCGCCAGCGCTCGGCCCAGGTGAGGAGGGCGGGGGCGTCGTTGCGGTGGAGCGCATGCCGGAGGGCCAGCTCGGCGAGCTCGGCACCGTGGCCGGTCGCGCGGGCGCGGAGTTCGGTGGCACCCATCATCAGGCGGTAGTCGTCGAGGGCGTCGAGGCCGCGACCGCAGGCGGTCAGCATGCGGCGAGTCTCCCCGCGCGCCTCGGCGCGGAGGGCGCGGCCGAGCCAGGCCGCGCTGCGGACCGGTGACGGAACATCTTTGGAGAGCCGACCGGCGAGCTCGAGCTGTCGGTCCGCCGTCCGTGACTGGCCCTCGGCCAACGCGAGCCGACCGGCGAGCAGATGCGCCGCCGGCGCCTCCAACGCGGAGAATTCGTCGAGCCGCTCCGCCGTCCGCACGACCTGCCGCAGCAGCCGCGGCCCCCGCTCACCGGACTGATAGCGCGCCTCCAGCTGCAGCATCGACGCCCGAACCGACCACCACGTTCGCCGTTGCGCGGAGAACAACCGCCGCGCCCGTTCCGCACGCTCCTGCGCGGTCGCCGGATCGCCGACCGCGAGCGCAGCCCCGGCCGCGGCGTACAGCACCTCGGCCCGTTTCGCCGCCTGCACGGTCTCCATCCGGCCGATCGCTTCATCCGCCTCGGCCAACGCTTCCGCGGTCAGACCGGCCGCCAGCAGCACCGCACAGCGATCGATCGCGAGATCCGGCCAGATCACCCCGACCGCTTCGAAGCCCTGCGCCGCCTCCCCCAGGAACTGCAGCGCCGCCGGCAGATCCCAGCGCGCGAACGCGGCCATCCCGCGGTTCTGTCGCGTTTCGGCGTACTCGAACTCCTGCCCGATCGCGGCGTACAACCGCCCGGCCTGATCGAAGTCGGCATCCGCCTGCCGCGTCCCGCCGAGGGCGAGCTGAATGAACCCGCGATAGTTCCGCGACCGCGCCTCCCACAGCTGGTCGCCGGAGCGCCGCAACCGGGTGATCGCGAGCCGCAGATCCTCCAGCGCCTCCTGATGCCGGCCGAGCACGAGCAGGACGTCGGCCCGTCGCAACAGCACGCGCCCGGCCAGCGCACCCCGACTCAAATCGACCGCCCGGTCGAGATTCGCCAGCCCCTCCCGGCTTCGGCCGGCCCGCCCGAGTGTCGCGCCCAGCGTGGCCAGCACATCCGCCTCCCGATCGGAGACGCCCTTGGCCAGCCGCAACGCCGTCCGCAGTTCACGAATCGCCGTGTCGACCTCGCCGAGCTGCCGCAACCCGATCCCGGTCGCCTGGTGGGCGATGGACGCCGTCTCGGCCGCCGGTTTCCCGGCCAGCAGCGTCCGCGCCGCCGCGATCGCGTCATGGGGACGCGACAACGCCAGTGGCAGCAATTCCTCGGGGACAACCGTCAAGCGAGTCTCCCCCTGTCCGGCGGCTCGGTGGAATGATACGACCACACACTGATCCGAGGGGGGTCGCCATACCCATGGCACAAGTTGGCAAGCCGTCCGAGCGCGACAAGAAGTACATCGCGCAGATCAAACTCATCCTGGAGGGTTACGGCAAGGACGTCGAGGTCTCGCCGCCGAAGTGGGAGGAGACCGGCGCCGAGTACATCTACCGCACCGGGGTCGTCCTGGTCCGCGACGAGGACGTCGACCGCGTCGTCCGCCTGTTCGAGGGCGGTAAGACCGGCGAGGGCGGGATCGCCGGCGTCACCCGGCTGTTCCTGCCGGCCAAGGTCCCGCCGGGCGCGCCGGAGGACCGGTCCGCCACGCAGCGCTTCCTGAAGTACGCCGATCTGCGCCTCGGCCGCGGCGTCGTCACGCCCGAGCACCTGTTCTACGTCACACCGAGCGTCAGCCCGTGCCCGGCCACCGAACCCGAGGAGGTCGCGCCCGGCATCCCGCCGGAGCCGTTCCTCGACAAGACCAAGGCGACCGGTAAGGGCGTCAAGGTCGTCGTCCTGGACGTCGGCTGGTCCGACGCGCCCGCGGCGTACTGGCTGGACGGCGTCACCGGCGACCCGGAGGACGCGTTCGGCCCCGACGGCCTGATCAAGCCGTACGCCGGGCACGGCACGTTCATCGCCGGCGTCCTGCGCTCGATCGCCCGCGACGTCGAGGTCGTCGTGAAGAGCTACTTCCCGATCGCGGGCGCGATCTGGGAGTTCGACCTGGCCGCGGCGCTGGACGAGGTCCTCGACCTGGCGCCGGACATCATCAGCCTCTCGGCCGGCACCCGGACGCGGTTCGACCTGCCGCCGCTCGGCCTGGACGTCTTCGTCCAGACCCGGCTGAACCGGGTCAACGGTCTCACTCTGGTCGCCGCCGCCGGTAACGAGTCGAGCCGCGACTACTTCTGGCCGGCCGCGTTCCCGGAGGCCGTCGGCGTCGGCGCGCTCGCGGAGAACGGCCGCGACCGGGCCTGGTTCAGCAACTTGGGCGGCTGGGTCGACGTGTACGCGCCGGGTGAGAACCTGGTGAACGCGTTCCTCACCGGCGAGTACCGCTGCACCGAGCCGCCGCACACCGGCGAGCTGCGCAAATTCACCGGGATGGCTCGCTGGAGCGGTACGTCGTACGCGACGCCGCTGGTCGCTGGGCTGATCGCCGGGCGGATGTCGCTCACCGGCGAGAACGCGCTGCAGTCCGCCGACGCGCTGCTCGCCTACGCGCTCGGTCAGGCGGCGCCGGGCGTCGGCCCGGTCCTGCGCCCCGGGGACGCGGAGAGCAGCACGACCTGACACATGACGAACCGCTCTCTGCCAGCTCAGTCAGGCGAGCTGGCAGAAAGCGGTTGTCGGTCCCCCCACACGCTGACGCGGCGCGGACAAGACTTCGGCCTGACCACCGAAACTCCTCACACGCCGCGTCAACCTCCCCCCAACGAAACCTCTTCGCGCTGCCTTCCCCCCTCGGCGGCACTGCGAAGCGGTTTCATAAGGCGGAGTCCCTGCGCGCGGCCGGTGATACACCGACTTTCAGAAGTTTTTCCGGCCCGCCGGGATCAGTCGCAGCAGCCGTCGGCGCAGGCGTCGCCGCCGCACCCGCAGCCCGCCGCCGAACCGGCGATCGGCGCGCAGCAACCTTCGCCCCGCCAGGCCTCGATCCCCTCGCGGACGGCGACGCCCGCGATGATCAGCCCCGCGATCGGATCGGCCCAGCCCCAGCCGAGTGTCGCGTTCAGCAGCAGGCCGACGAGCAGGACGGCCGACAGGTACGTGCAGAGCAGCGTCTGCGTCGAGTCGGCGACGACCGCGTTCGACCCCAGGGCCTTCCCGGTCCGGCGTTGCGCCCAGGACAGGAACGGCATCACGATCAGCGACGCGATCGCGAGCCCGATCCCGACCGGCGAGGTCTCCGGGTCGGCGCCGGTGATCAGCGACCGGATCGACTCGAAGCTGACGTAGGCGGCGAGGCCGAAGAACGAGAACGCGAGCAGCCGCAGCGCCTGCCGCTCGCGCGACTCCGGCATCCGGTGCCGGAACTGCCACAAGATGATCAGCCCGCTGGACACCTCGACCACGGAGTCCAGCCCGAAGCCGACCAGCGCGACCGACCCGGCGACCAGCCCGGCGCTGATCGCGATCACCGCCTCGATCACGTTGTAGGTCACCGATGCGCCGGCCAGCAGCTGCGCCCGGCGTCCCAGCTTGCGCCGCAGCTCCGGATCGTTCGTCCAGCTACTGACCGGGCGCGGCTCCAGCGACAGCTCGACTCGCGAGCCCGGCGCGTCGGGGAGCGGCGGCTCGCTCATTTGCTCGGCTCCTGGGCGTCACGGCCGTAGTTGGGGCAGAGGGCGACGGCGTCACCGGTCAGGCTGAGCAACCGCTCGGCCGCGGTCAGCAGGTCGAGCGTCGCCTCGGGGTGCGTCAGGCTGAACACCGAAGCCCGGCCGACCGGTCGCGACTCGACCAGGCCACAGTCCCGTAAGCAGGCCAGGTGTTTGGACACCGTCGACTGCGCGAGGCCGAGGTGCTCGGTCAGGTCGACCACGCGATGCTCCCCCAGCGCCAGATGCCGCACGATCGCCAGCCGCGACCCGTCACTGAACCCGTTGAACAGACAGGCCGCGATCGACAGCGCGGCCGTCTCGTCGACCACCCCGGGACCCGATCCGATCTCGACGTCCATCGGTGCTTTCATCGCCATCTGGCGATGTTATCGACTATCGGCATCCTTTGGGAAGTCGGCGCTACGCTGGTCCCCGAGATGAACGGTTCGGTACGGCGATTGCTCGCGCGCGGCCTGATGCTGGTCGCGGCGCTGCTCGCCGTGTGCGCGTTCCACAGCCCCACGGAGTCGGCCGAGACCGCCCTGGCGAACTCCATCGCCGTGGAGCTGATCGGCCCGCTGCATGTCGACTTCGACGACGTACCGGATGCGATGCCGGTCGCCGGCGCCCATGCGCATCTGGCCCTGGCGAGTCTGCTCGGCCTGTCGATGCTGCTCATCGTGGCCCGCGCGTTGCGGGTCGTCGGCGTCCGGCCGGTTCGATCCCCCGCGGTCCGTACCGGGTTCGACGTACCGATCGCGTTCTGTCCGTCGGCCGTCTCGCTGACCCAGTTACGCATCTCGCGCACGTAGGCCTCACAGCTCGGTTCGTACGACGCGGCGCTCTCGCCGTGCGCTCACCCATGCCCAGCTGAATCGAGGATCATGAACACCAACACCCGTTTGTCGATCGGGATCGCGGCGGCTTTCGTCCTGATCGCCGGCATCCTGCTGGCGGTCAACGCCACCCGCGACTCCGACAGCCCGGCCGGCGCGAACGCCGCCGCCACCGACCGCCACGAACGGCTCGTCCGTCCGGACAGCCACAAACTCGACGTCGCCGCGGATGGCAAGGCGACGTTCGTCGAGTTCCTGGACTTCGAGTGCGAGTCCTGCCGGGCGGCGTTCCCGGTGGTCGAGCAACTCCGCAAGGACTACGCGGGCAAGGTCACCTTCGTCGTCCGGTACTTCCCGCTGCCCGGGCACTTCAACGGCGAACGCGCCGCGCGCGCCGTCGAGGCGGCGGCCGCCCAGGGCAAGTTCGAGCAGATGTACCAGAAGATGTACGAAACGCAGGCCGAGTGGGGCGAGCAGCAGGTCCCCGCCGACGCCCGCTTCCGGGACTTCGCCAAGACCCTGGGTCTGGATCTGGCCGCCTGGGACAAGGCGTACGCCGACCCCGCGACACTGGAGCGGATCAAACGCGACCTGGCCGACGGCGAGGCGCTGGGCGTCACCGGCACGCCCACCTTCTTCCTCAACGGCGCCAAACTCGAGCCGAAGTCGGTCGAAGACCTGACGGCGAGTATCGATGCCGCCCTCAAGTAGTTCCCGGGCAGCCCGTCACCCCGCCGCGACCTCGGGCGAGGTGACGGCGTCGGCCGTCGATGTTCCGGCGCCGTTCCCGCGGTTGCTGCCGTGGCTGCTGCTGGTCGGCGGGCTGGTGGGGCTGACGGCGTCCGGGGTGCTGCTGGTGGAGAAGATCGCGATGCTGCGGGATTCGGCGTACGTGCCGTCCTGCAGTTTGAACCCGGTGCTGTCCTGCGGATCGGTGATGACGAAACCGCAGGCGGAGGTGTTCGGCTTCCCGAATCCGTTGCTGGGGGTCGCCGGGTTCGCGGTGGTCGCGACGATCGGCGCCGGCCTGCTGGCCGGCGCCGGGTTCCGGCGGTGGTTCTGGTGGGGATTGCAGGCCGGGGCGACCTTCGGCGTGGTGTTCGTCCATTGGCTGATGTTCCAGAGCCTCTACCGGATCCACGCGCTCTGCCCGTACTGCATGGTCGTCTGGACGGTCACCGTCCCGATCTTCTGGTACACGACCCTGCACAACCTGCGCTCCACCCGGGTGGCCTCGACGCCGACGAAGTACCACGGCGCCGTGCTGACCACCTGGGCGGTCGTCGTCCTCACGCTGATCGGCGAGCAGTTCTGGTCGTACTGGAGGACGTTGCTGTGACGCTCAGCGCGCCTGCGGGTTCTCGCAGAGGAACGGCGGGCGCGCGCCACCGGAGTGGTACTCGTAGCGTTTGCCGCCGGCCTCGAGGGTGATCCGCATGCCGTTCACCAGGGCCTGGGTGTAGTGCATCCCTGGCTCCGGACAGCCGAGACTGCCGTCGGACCAAGTGACTTCCTCCGCGCCGAGGACCTTGACGGCGGTCTCGGCGATCCCGAGCCGCTTGGTCAGGTCGGCCTTGGCCAGTTCCACCGGCGCGGCGGCCGGCGTACTCCCGGTGGGGACCGACGGGGTCGGCGAGGTCGGGTTCGAGCTGTCGGACGGGTTCACGGCCGGGTTTCCTCCCGCAGATTCGTTGCCACATGCAACCAAAAACAGCATGGCGGCGGCCGCCAGGGCCACCGGGTACTTGTGCATCCTCATCACCTCCCACAGTAGACGCCCGCCGGCTCCCATTCGTTGCACCCCAGCGCTTCGACAGCGAACGAGCAGGCCCGAGCGCTCACCCCCGGCAGCCGTCCGCTTCACCGCCGGCGTCACCTGCCGGCGGGTCAGCGGAAGTCTCGGGAGGGGGAACGGGTGGCGAGGGGGAGGCGTTCGAGGGAGTCGGCGGAAAGGTTGGTCACTTCGCCGGCTCGTTCTACGCGGCCGCGGACGATGAGAGCGGTGGCATTGCGGGCGGTGGCGGCATGGCGGCGCCAGCAGCCTTTGGTGATGACGATGTTGGCCATACCGGTTTCGTCTTCGAGGTTCATGAAGGTGACACCGGAGGCGGTGGCGGGGCGCTGGCGGTGGGTGACGACGCCGGCGACGCGGACGCGGGTGCCGTCGGGGACCTCGCGGAGCTGAACGGCCGACAGGATACCGGCGGCGCGGAGGTCGTCGCGGACCCGCTCGATCGGATGACTGGTGGGGGTGATCGAGGTGGCCCACAGGTCGGCCATGTCGGTCTCGATATCGCTCATCCCGGGGAGGGTCGGCGGCGGGCCGGCGACCGAGACGCCGGCCAGCCGGTCCGGTCGCTCCTCGGCGGCATGCCCGGCTTCCCACAGCGCTTGCCGCCGGTCGAGCCCGAAACAGTCGAATGCCCCGGCCGTCGCCAGCGCCTCCACCTGCGCGGCGGTGATACCGGTCCGCCGGACCAGCTCGGCCATATCCCGATAAGCCCCGCCACGCTCCCGCTCTTCGACGATCAGCTTCGCCCCCTTCTCCCCCACTGTCCGGACCTCCGACAACCCGAGCCGGACGGCGAACGCTCCGTCGCGCCGGTGCGGGGTCGAGTCGAACGGCGTCGCCGGATCGAACGGCCCGACCGGCGGCTGCGGGTCGAGCAGACAGGACGCCGAACCGGTCGGCCCCTGCCGCTCCTGGCCGTCGACCAGCAACTCCAGCCCGGCCTCGACCTCCGAGCGCTGCAGATCAGGACGGCGTACTTCGACCCCGTGCCGGCGCGCGTCGGCGACCAGGGACTGCGGCGAGTAGAAACCCATCGGCTGCGCCCGGAGCAGCGCGGCCAGGAACGCGGCCGGGTAGTGCAGCCGCAGCCAGGTGCTGGAGTAGACCAGCAGGGCGAAGCTGATCGAGTGCGATTCGGCGAACCCGAAGTTCGCGAAGGCTTCGATCTTGGCGTAGATCTCGTCGGCCAGCTCACCCTCGATCCCGTTCCGCGCCATCCCGGCGTACAGCTTGTCCTGGAGTGAGGAGATCTTCTCGACACCGCGTTTGGAGCCCATCGCCCGGCGCAGCAGATCGGCCTCGTCGCCGTCGATCTCCCCGACCGCCATCGCCATCTGCATCAGCTGCTCCTGGAACAGCGGCACGCCCATCGTCCGCTCGAGCACCGGCCGTAGCTTGGGATGCAGGTAGCTGACCGGCTCCTCCCCCGTCCGGCGGCGGATGTACGGATGGACGGCGCCGCCCTGGATCGGGCCGGGCCGGATCAGCGCGATCTCGGTGACCAGGTCGTAGAACTTGCGCGGCCGCAGCCGCGGCAGGGTCGCCATCTGGGCCCGCGACTCGACCTGGAAGACGCCGACCGAGTCGGCCCGGCAGAGCTGGTCGTAGACCCCGGCCTCCTCCTTCGGGATCGTGTGCAGCAGCCACGTCTCCCCCAGCCGCTCGCGGACCATGTCCAGGCAGTACTGCAGGGCGGCCAGCATGCCGAGGCCGAGCAGGTCGAACTTCACCAGCCCCATCCACGCGCAGTCGTCCTTGTCCCACTGCAGGACCGTGCGGTTCTCCTTCCGGGCATGTTCGATCGGCACCACCTCGCCCACCGCCCGCTCGGTCAGCACCATGCCCCCGGAGTGGATCCCCAGATGCCGCGGGAACTTCAGCAGCTCGGTCGCCATCGCCACCACCCGCGGCGGGATGTCGTGCTCGGTCGAGGTGATCTCCGGGCTCCAGCCGTCCACCTGTTTGGACCAGGCATCCTGCTGGCCGACCGAGTACCCCAGCGCTTTGGCGACATCCCGGACGGCGGACTTCGGCCGGTAGGAGATCACATTCGCCACCTGGGCGGCGTTCCGGCGGCCGTACTTGCGGTAGACGTGCTGGATCACCTCCTCCCGCCGGTCGGAGTCGAAATCGACGTCGATATCGGGCTCCTCGGCCCGGGTCGAGGCGAGGAACCGCTCGAACGGCAGGTCGTAGAGGATGCTGTCCACGGCGGTGATCCCGAGCGCGTAACAGACCGCCGAGTTCGCCGCGGAACCCCTGCCCTGGCAGAGAATCCCCTCCCGGTGGGCGAAGCTGACGATGTCGTGGACGATCAGGAAGTACCCCGGGAACCCCTTCTCCTCGATCACGGCCAGCTCGCGGGCCAGCCGGTCGTACGCATCCGGGCGCTGCTCACGGGTGCCGTACCGGCGGGCGGCGCCCGCATAGGTGACATGACGCAGCCAGCTCATCGGCGTCTCCCCCTCCGGGACGTCGCGGAGCGGTAGCTTCGGCTTGGCGCGGGCCAGGTCGAAGGCGAGCTGGTCGGCCAGGGCGACCGAGCGCGCGACAGCGCCGTCGTACCGGCGGAAGCGGTAGGCCATCTCGGCCCCGGTCCGCAGGAAGGCCATCCCGCTCGGGGGGAGCCAGCCGTCCATCGCATCCAGATCGCGGCGCGCGCGGACGGCGGCCAGCGCAGCAGCCAGCTTGTACTGCGCCGGGGTCGCGTAGTGAACGTTGTTCGTGGCAACGACCGGGAGACCGCGATCGGCCGCCAGATCGGCGAGCACCCGGTTCCGGACCGTGTCGGCGGGCAGGTGATGGTCGATCAGCTCGACCACCACGCGATCCCGGCCGAACAGGTGGGTCAGCCGATCCAGCTCCCGCCCGGCCGCCGCCGGCCCCTCGGCCTGCCCACCCCGCTCCAACGCCTGCCGCACCGCCCCCTTCCGGCAACCAGTCAGGATCACCCACTCCGACCCGTGTTCGGCCAACTCCTCCAGGTTGTAGACCGGCCGCCCCTTCTCCTCACCGGCCAGCTGCGCCTCGGTGATCGCCCCCGCCAGCTGGTGATACCCCTCCTGCCCCTCGGCCAGCACCAGCAGGTGGCTCCCCTCCGGATCGGCCACCCCGTTCTGCGGGTGCGTCAGCCCGAGCGACAGCTCCGCCCCGAACACCGTCGGCAACGAGTACGCCGCCGCGGCCTCGGCGAACCGCGCCGCACCGTAGAACCCGTCGTGATCGGTCAGCGCCAGCGCATGAATCCCCTGCCGCACCGCCGTCTCGATCAACTCCTCCGGCTGCGACGCCCCATCCAGGAACGAATAGTTCGAATGCACATGCAACTCGGCATAAGCCACCTCGGCCGTACCCCGCTGCACCTTCGCCGGCACATAGGGCCCCCGATGCTGCGACCACGCCGGACTGTCCCCGCCGTCCGCCGTCACCGGCCGCCCGCCATGACTCCCCGGCCGCGACCGGTCCGACAACCGCCGCTCGAGCTCCGACCACTTGATCGGCGGATTGTTGTACCCCATGCCCACATTAGAACATATGTTCGATCAGCCCTAAAATCGCCGTCCACAGGGTCGGGCTCAGGTTGCTTCCAGCCGGCGCCGGGCTCGCGAAGGCGTCAGTGACAGCGAGGCTGCCAGCGCGGCTGAGGCCGCCAGCACCAGGGCTGCGACGAGGGCGAACCGGTCGATCAACGTTCCTGCGAGCGCGCTTCCGGCGGCGAAGCCGAGCCAGTTGGCGGTGGTGAGCGCGGCGAATGCCTGTGATTGAGCGGCGGGTGGCGTGCAGTTGGCGATGAGTAACGCCTCAATGGCATCCGCCGGCCCAGTGGCCGCACCGATCAGGACGAGAAGGAATAGCGACACCAGGACTCCCGGGCCGGCGCCGAGCGTGAGGATCAGCAGGCCGTACAGACCAAGCGCGACCGAGAGCTGCGCCGGCAGCTTGCCCGGCAGAGCGCGGCCGCCGTAAATGAAGCTCGCCAGCACACCACCGCACGCCATAGCCGCGACCAACAGTCCGGCATTGGCGCGCAGTTGCGCGGCATGGGCGACAACGCTCACCTGGAGCGCGCCGATGGCCACGGCACCCAGGACGACGACCGCCAGGACGTGGAGCTGCTGGGGCGTCCAGGTCGTCGGTGGATTGGACGCCGACTTCTGTTCGGTGTCACCAGCTCGGACCGCCGGCGCGGAGCGGAGCCAGCAGACGCCGACGGCCGAGATCGTCGCGGTCGCGGCGACGGCGACGATCGGTTGCCCGAAGGCGGTGATCAGGCCGACGAGCAGCGGTCCGATCACGAAGACGGTCTCCGTGAAGAGCCCCGAGATCGCGAAGAGCGCGCGTCGCGCGGCAGGCTCGCTGACCGCGGCGAAGACCTTCCTGGCAACGGCGGACGCCGGCGGGCTGCACGATCCGGCGACGGCAGCCGCGGCGATCAGGACCGGAGCGGGCAGCTGAGCCAAAGCGACAGCGATGTAACCGGCGAAGAGCAACGTCTGGGCAATGGTTGTGACGGCCAGGGTCCAGCGGGGGCCTCGCCGGTCGACGACTCTCCCCCAGATTGGCGCCGCAATCGCCACGGCGGTTGAGTACGCCCCGACAACAGCGCCCGCAACTGCGTAGCTACCAGTCGTGGACGCCGCACTGGTCAACAGCGACAGATTCACCATGCCGGCCAGCAGGTAACACAACAGCACCGCAGCCACCACGCGGGCGATTCCGGGCGTGGCAAGTGCACCTCGATAGCTGGCGAGCATCTCAGCTCACCTCCTTGGCGACCACGACGCACCGCAGAGCCAGAGCCGCCGCCACGGTTGCGATCACGGCAGCGACCAGGAATGCGAGGCCCCATCCAGCCGTCGTCGCCGCGGCTGAAGGCGTTTCCGAATGTCTGGCCGTCCACGCCGCGCTGACGGTCGTCAGCACGGCCAGCCCCAGCGCACCGCCAATCTGCTGGCCCGCATTGAACAGCGCCGAAGCTACGCCGGCATGCGCCTGTCCGGCACCAGCCACCGCGGCCGAGGTGAGGGGGACGAAGGCCATCCCCAGCCCCACACCGGCCAGCAGCATGGCCGGCAGCAAGGTGCCCAGGTAGGTGGACTCCGCATTCAGCCTGCCCAGCAAGGCCATGCCGAGCGCGACCAGCGCCGCACCAGCAGCCGTAAGCCGCCCAGCCGTGATCAGCCCAGCCGCGACCCGATCGGCGTACCGGGCGGAGAGCTGCGCCGCGGCCGTGATGGCCACCGTCATCGGCACGAAGGCCATCCCGACAGCGATCGGCCCTTCGCCTTTGACGGTGGACAGGAACAAGCTCACGAAATAGAAGAGCCCGAAGATCGCGACACCGAACGCCAGCCCGACGAGGTCAGCGGCGACAACTGCACGGTTCCGCAACAACTCCGCCGGAATCAACCGGTCGCCACCGCGACTCTGGAGCACGGCAAAGGTCCCGAGCAGCGCAGCCGCGATCAGCAGGCCGGCGACCGTGCTCATCGCCGTCCATCCGTACTCGGCAGCACCCGTGAGCGCGTACACCAGCACCATCAGTCCGCCGGTGACCGTCGCCGCGCCAGGCAGATCGATCCGGCCACTCCGCACTGGGACGGATCGAGGGACGACGGCCAGCCCCGCCAGCAAGATGATCGCCGCGAGCGGAACGTTGATCCACAGAACCCACCGCCACGACAGCGTCTCGACCAGAACCCCGCCGAGTACCGATCCGAGCGCCGTCCCGGCCGCAGTGACCGAAGCCCACACTCCGAGCGCGGACTGACGTCCACGACCCGGTGGAAACACCTCCATCACCAGCCCCAACGCAGCCGGAGCCAGCACGGCCGCACCCAGCCCCTGCACCGCGCGGGCCACCACCAGCGTCAGTGGAGTGTCGGCGGCGCCACCGATCAACGACGCCAGCCCGAACACAGCGGTACCCGCCATGAAGACCCGACGCCGCCCGAACCGATCCGCAACCCGTCCGCCCGGTATCAGAAACCCGCCGAACGCGAGCGTGTAGGCGGTGACGATCCAGGACAGTTGCGACGCGCTGAACCCCAGCGCGTCACGGACCGGCCCGAGCGCCACGTTGACGATCGTGGCATCCACCACGATCAGCAGCTGGCCACCCGCCAGTACGCCGAGCGCCGATGCCGCTCGCCTGTCCATCCCGTCACGCCCGCGCCTCATTTTCACTCAACAAGCGTAGAGCGAATGCGAGTTTCGGTCAACGCGCGTAGAGTGAGTTCGGTGACAGCAGACGAGTCGGGGCTGCCGAGGGCCGAGCGGCGGCGGCGGACCGAGAACGCAGTACTTCAGGCAGCGCGCCGGCAGTTCGCCGAGGCGGGTTTCGAGCGGACCAGCATCAGGGCGGTCGCCGCCGAGGCCGGCATCGATCCCGCATTGGTCATGCAGCTCTTCGGCAACAAGGAGCGGCTGTTCGCCGCAGCCGCGACGTCCAGCGTGGCCGTGGATCCGTTGATCGGCGCGAACCTGAAAGCTCTACCGGCAGCCGCGGCCGCGCACCTGTTCGACGGTTTCGAGGATCCTGAACGGCGCGTGGCAGCGGAAGCGTTGCTGCGCAGCAGCCTGACCCACGACCAAGCGGGGGCCGTGCTGCGTGAGCAGGTGATGGCGCCGGCCCAGGCCGTGGTCGCGGAGACGATCGGCGGCGAGGACGGCGACCTGCGCGCCGCCGTCCTCAACGCCTGCACCCTCGGCGTAGCCATCTCGCGCTATCTGCTGCGGGATCCGGTGCTGGCCGCCGCGGAGACCAAGCAGTTAGAGGCCATCCTCGAGCCGGCCCTCCGGGCGATCATCGATCCTGCGGCGAAGCAGTAGCGCCCCACCTCAACCGAACGGCCCGAAGACCGTGGTCGGCCCGGCCTGGAGCGCGAGCGTTTCCAGGACGCCGAGGAGCTGGCGTTCCTCGTAGCGGAAGTGGCTCTCCATGATCGCCGCGATGCCCTCGAGATGGCGGTCGAGCTCGGCCGGGGACGCCGTCCGATCGACGGCGTCCTGCAGGCCTTGCAGGAGGTGGCCGATCATCGAGTGGTCCTGTTTGAGGGCGCGCAGGACCGGGGCGAGGTGGGGATGGGCCGCTTCGATGGCCGGGAACAGAGCTCGGTCCTCGCCCTGATGATGGCCGTCGAGCGCAGTACAGAAGCCGTGGCAGTAGAGCAGCAGGTCACGGGTGGCCTGCTCGCCCGGGATGCCGTCACGGACGGCGTCGCGGGTGATCGCCAGGGCTTCGCGGAGCCGGGTGTGCACCCGGCGCATTTCGGTGCTCCAGGCAACAAGCCTGGTCGTCTCGCGCTCAGTCACGCGAGAACGAAGTGGGTGACGAGAACATCGTCGCCTCCTTCGGTTCGGCGCCTCCATGCCTGACAGGGTCTGCCACCAGCACGCGACGCTGAACCAAGGATAGCGGACTACTCGCCGTACGCCTTCTCCGTCCAGCCGAGCGCGCCCAGCGAACCGCCCTTGATGTCGGCGCCGCTCCAGTCCTTCGCGTCGGCGTCGAAGTGCCAGGAGACCGAGCCGGTGTCCTTGATCGCGAGCAGCGACCGGCCGGCGGGGTGCTGCTCACAGGCACCGGTGGAAAGGCTGGTGAACGCGCCCCAGCCGGTCTCCCGGAGAACGGACGACGGGATGCTGGCACCCGGCGCGCCCCAGCGGAAACGCCACTCCTTCAGCGCACCCGCGGACGTCGTACCGATCAGGACGCTCACCGGCTGCGCGTCGGTGCCGCCGGTGCGCTCGTAGATCATCGTCTTGATCGAGCCCCAGCCCGTCCCGGGCATCTTGACCGGGTCGACCGGGAGGCCCTCCTGCCCGACGACGTCGTACCGGTAGAGCGACTTGGCCGTGAAGCGGTACAGGTAGGGGTAGGCGTAAACGAGCGTCCGCGTCCCGCCGAAGCCGGCCGCGAGCCGGGTCACCTTGTGCTGGGTCATCCGCCAGACGCGGTCGTCACCGCGCTCGGCCGCCCGCTCGATCCGGTAGACGTAGCCGTCGGTCGGATGGACGGCGAACTCCTCACGGTGGAAGCTGTCCTGGCTCTCGCCCCACACTCCCCCGAGCGTCAGCGCCGCCGGACGCCACGGCAGCTTGTCACCCGGGATGGACTCCACCTTCGTCGGCTGCTCGCTGTTCCGCTCGTACCGGTAGGACAGGCGCTGCCCGTCCGCCTTGTACGCCGAGGTGACGGCGGCGCAACCGGCGGGCACATCACCGACGGCCGCTCCGGACGACGACGTCACGACGACAAGGCCGGCCGCGGCCAGTGCACTCGCCACGCCAACGGACAGGATGGTTCTACGCACGACAAAGGTCCTTTCGAGATTCGGCAGTCACCCGACCGTAGGGACCGCCACCGCCATCGGCCTGCCCGTACTCCGCCCGTACCGAAAACAGCTGGCCGCGGCGGACGGCGGGTTGGTACCGTTTCGGCGTCCGTGACATCACACCTGGAGGTGAGGCCCCCATGAACGCTCTATCGCAGTGGGTGCTCCCCTCCGTGGTCACGGGCGGGTCATTGACGTAGGTGTCAGCGGGAGCGCTCCCAAGCTCCCGGAAGGAACACCTATGCACCCTTTGCCCTGCACGATCTCCCGCGTCGCCGAGAACCAATGGCATGCGGTGGAGAACGACCTCGTCGTCGGTCGTGGCCACGCGTCCCGCCGGCTCGACGGTCGCACGTTCCTCAGCATCGACACCTGGCGCGACTCCGTCTTCGAACGGCTCGCCACCGCGATGCTGGCCGATCAGCCCGCGCCGCTCTACACAGTCGTCGACGAGACCGACCACGAGCTGGCCGCCAACTGGGAACGCGCCGGTTTCACGAGCCGGCGCCGCGAACACGAGTACGTCGTCCCGACACAGCTCTACCCCACTGAGCCACCGCCCGGCATCGTCATCACCACAGCCACCGAAGAGCCGCTACGCGAGCTGGACCAAGCCCTTCGCGCCGAGATCCGCAGTACGGTCGGCTGGGAAACAATGCCCGCCGAAGTCCTGCCCTGGCAGGGCGGAAGCACGCCGATCGACCCAGCGACGTACACGATCGCGCACCGCGCCGGACGGTACGCCGGACTCCTCCGGCTCGCCACCTACACCCGGCAGCCCCGGATCGGCCTGGTCGCCGTCCGCGCCGGCGAGCAGCGGCAAGGAATCGCCCGCGCGCTCGTCGGCCACGTCCTCGCCGGGCTGCACACCGCCGGCGTCGAGACAGTCGTTGCCGAGGTCAACGAAACCAACGCAGCCGCGGTCGCGCTCTTCACGGGCCTCGGCGCCCGGCGGACCGGCGGCGCTCTCGAACTCGTCCACGAGGAGGTCTGACATGCCCAGAAAAGCAGGCGCCATCGAGCTGGACGGCGTCGTCGTCGAATCGCTCCGCAACGCGACCTTCCGCGTCGAACTGACCAACGGCCACCAGGTACTGGCCCACATCAGCGGCAAAATCCGCCGCAACTACATCAAGATCATCCCCGAGGACCGCGTCCTGGTCGAGCTCAGCCCATACGACCTCACCCGCGGCCGCATCATCTTCCGCTACCGCAACTGACCACCCGGCGTAGGATCCGCAGGGATGACAGCACTCGGGGACTTCCTGCGGGCCCAGCGTGCGCGGGTGACGCCTCAGGCGGCCGGTCTCGGGGGGGGGGGGGGGGGGGGGGGGGGGGGGGGGGGGGGGGGGGGGGGGGGGGGGGGGGGGGGGGGGGGGGGGGGGGGGGGGGAGGGGGGGGGGGG
>NZ_JBVJMQ010000002.1:1818067-1952291 GCF_055584105.1 Kribbella sp. NPDC104218 | reverse complement strand
CCCCCCCCCCCCCCCCCCCCCCCCCCCCCCCCCCCCCCCCCCCCCCCCCCCCCCCCCCCCCCCCCCCCCCCCCCCCCCCCCCCCCCCCCCCCCCGCCGCGCCGGCTACGCGCATCGAAGTGAAGCGAGCCTCTTAGGACCTGAGGTCCGTTACCCTGCCCACGGCAGCCGGCCTGGACGGGGAAAGATGAGCAAACTGACAGAGACAGTCCTCGAGGACTTCGCTGCCTGGGTCGAGTCCCGTGGCCACCGCCCGGTCGACCTCACTGTCGTGGCGGACCTCTGCGCCGCCAAGGCGGCTTTTCTGGACGAGTTGGTCATCGACGACGACTCGTTTCCAGGGGCCGATCCGCGGTTCTGGATCGCCTATCGCGCGGACCATTTGTTCCGCGGCCTGCTGGCACTGGTGCCGCTCGAGGACTATTGGCTGGCGGCCGTCCGGTACGCGATGCCGTTGTTCTTCGACTACCTCCTTCAGTTGGACCACGACCTGACGACGGCCGAGGATCTAGCTGCCGTGCGGTCGGACTTCGTGGCGATCCACAGCCCCCTGAACGCGGCGCATCCAGCTGTTCTCGCCGCTGTTTTTCGGGTGTACGCGGCTGCCGAAGAGCAAGGTTTGACCGTCGACCCGCAGAGTCTTTCCTGGGCAGAACAGGAGGCGCTGGCCGCGCCGGCGGTCTGTCCGGCCCGGTTCGCCGAGGCGCAGCAGTACCCGGCAGCGCCGGTACCGTCGGTCATCTCGACGCTCGCCGAGCAATCGGAACTCCTGGGCGACTTCATCACGGTGGCACGTGCCGCGGCGACCGCAGGAAAGCGCCCGGAAGGCGTAGCTGACTGGGTCTGGCGGCAGATCGTCCTCCAGGCCTTCGTGGTCCCGCACCCATTGCTACAGGAGCAACTGCAGGTTGGGCCCGCCCTTCGGCAATGGGACTCGGCGCGGCCGGAGCTCCGCGCTCGTGTGTGGGCTCGCGCCTTCCAGTGCGTGGCCACTCAGTTCGCGGTCGGGTCAACGGATACCGGCTATCTCCGCCTCACCGGGCTTGCGCTGCAACTTGTTCAGCTGGCTGCCCGTGACGGCGGCGTCCGGCTCGACGAGGTTGGTGCGGACGGCGACTGGGTGCGGCTGGAGGAGGTCGTCAACCGGCTGCGATCGCTCGGCGCCGTGAGCGTCGTTGACGACGTCATTCGTCTGACCGACCTAGGCCGAGCCGCCCTGCCCGAGGTCGGCAACTGGTCCGGTACTCCGACTGCGCTACTGGAAATCCCGGAGTGGAGCACAGAGCTGGTCCCCGCCGACGTCACAGCAGTGCTCGAAGCCCTCGGTGCCGACCGGGTTGGCGGAACTCCTGCAGATTTCCCGATGTGCTGGACCGACCGAGCAGAGTCGGCGGTGCTCGGCCGACTCCTCCTCGATGCGATGCCGTGGCTCACCGAGCGTGGCAGAGCCTGGGCCTGGACGCTGCTCATCCTCATCGGCCCGCGGGCGGAAGCTGCCGTTCGGTCCCGCGTCAATACCTGGATCGATCTCGAGGCCCGGACCTGGCTGCTGATCAACGACATCGACCAGGACAATCCGCCGCCGGCTGAGCAGGCCGAACAGATCGCCGAGACCTGGACGGCGCAGCTTCAGCCGACCGCGGCTACTGCCTCCCGATCGTGACGAGGGTGCGATCCGGCCCGTTGCCCATTTCGACGGCCATCGGGAAGCCGTAGGAGCGGACTTCGTCGTTGCTACCGTGGGCGGCGTGAGCAAAGCCTTCAAGTCCCATCGCGACCTGGTCGAATGGATCGCCAACGATCCCGACATCCAGGCCAAGGTCGAGGCGGACCTCGCGAAGGACCCGAGGGTCGTCGAGGGCATGCGCCTGTACGCCGAGGCCGCGGCCGAACTGCTCCCACAACTCCAGGCGCTGATCCCGGAGTTCGAACAGCTCGGCTTCCAGATGGAGTCCGTCGGCGACCTGTTCGGCCGTCAGATTTTCACCTTCGGTGCCGATGGCGAGGTGGCCGAGCGGCGCAAGATCAACTACAAGGCCACGCTCCCGCTCTTGGCGGAGTGGTTGCCGAAGGCGGCCTATCCGCCGCTGGCCTGGGACATCAGTCACGCACTGCGCCCAGCGATGGCCCGCAAGGTCGCCGTCCCGCTGTTCCTCGACCTGATCCGAAACCCACCTCGCCAGCACGACCCTCGCGATTCTGACCGTGACGATCGGTACTGGCAGCAGGTTCTGCAGCGCGATCTCACCACCGGCTTGTCGGGCCACGCGACGCCCGCGATCGCGAACGAGCTGATCGACCTGGTGCTGGACACCTCCCTTCACTGGGACATCCGGATGCCGCTCATTCAACCCGGATTGGTGAAGACGAAAGATCCGCGCGTCCCCGGACTCCTGATGGACCTGCTCTCCGACCCGGACCTCGCTCCGGTCGCCGCGCTGGGACTGCGACGGTTGCGCCACGCTCCCGCGCGCCCACTCCTCGAGGCCGCTCTGAACAGCGAGAACCAGTACTTGCGCCAGAACGCCCGCTACGCCCTCAAACAAATCCCCTGACCCCGGCTCGTCGTCCAGCCGTCAGCTGGTCGGTCGGATTCCGAGCAGGCCGCGGGCGAGGAGTTGCTGGTTGGCGAGGCTGCGCTCGGCGAGTTGCCCGGGGTCGAAGACGGGCTTGTCGAGGGTGGGTGCGAGGACGGGCTCGAGGAGCATTGGGCCGAGGATCAGGAACAGTGCCTGGTACGGCGCCCAGCGTGCGTCGGCGTCGTCGATCGGAGCCGTGCGGAGTGTTTGCAGGTGCTGACGCGCGCCATCGAGGAGCCGCTCGAAGAGGACGACGCCGGCCGCGCCTCCTTCGAGCAGGGTTCGGCGGAGATAGCTACGCCGTACGGTGTCGGACCCGAACAACCTGGCGGTCACCGCGCCCAACGCCGCCAAGTCGCTCGGATCGAACTCCGCGAGTCCGTCGTCGAAGGCGTTCAGCACGTCTTCGTCGACGGCGGCGCGCAGCCCGTCCTTGGAGCCGTAGTGGTGCCGCAGCAAGGCGTGCGAGACGCCGGCCTCGGCCGCGATCGCCCGCGTCGACGTCGCCTCGAAACCGTGCTCGGCGAACAGCATGAGCGCGGACATCCGCAATCGCGCGCGGGCGGTCAGATCAGGCGAAAGTGAACCGGTCATGTTCTCCGTCCGTTCAGAGCCAGGCGCGCAGGTAAGGGATCCGTCGCAGCACGGCGGCCAGCGCGACGCTGCCCGGCAGCGCGATCGCCCCCACCAGCAGAAACTTCGGCACTGGGGCAAAGTCGAGGTTGCGCAGCAGTAACTGGAGACCAACGACCACCGGCACGTGCACGATATATACCGTGAACGACAGGCTCGCGATCCGGGCCAACGTGGGGCTGGGCGCGTTGAGCCGCTCACGGAAGAGCACCACCAGGCCGACACTCAAGGTGACACACAGCGCCGATTCGACGATCGACCAGACCAGCGACCGCCAGCCGGCGCCTCCTGATGCGTAGAACTTCGTCAGCCACGGCAGCGCCGCGTAGTGGACGACGGCCAATCCCGCACCGATGGCGAGGCAGCGGTAGCCAACCTGCCGGGTGATCGTCGACAGCCAGCCGTACCTCGCGGCCAGCAGACCGGCGACGAACAGGCCGGCGTACTGGACGAGGTCGGCGGGCTCGGCCTGGATGAAATCGAAGATACCGATCCAGGTATCCACGGGCCATCTCAGGCGGACGGCGTAGGTGCCGAGACCGATCAGCGCGGCGAAACCCGCGATCGCCCAGCCGCCGGGGACCCGTGGAGCGGGCGGACGGGCCTTGGGGTGAAGAAGCGCGCGCCAGGCGGCGTACAGGACCGCGTAGACCAACAAATGCTGGATGAACCAGAGGTGCCCGAACTGCAGGTCCGGCCAGGTCGGACCGCTCCAGCCCGCCGGTTCGTCGCCGAGACCGAGGTAGACGTCGGAGTAATAGCGACCGAACGAAATCGGCCCGTAGCCGCGGAACATCCGGTAGTGGACGAACATCAGCACCGGGACGATGACGGCAACTCCGAACAGCAGCGGCGCCCCGAGGCGGCGGCATCGGTCTAGCAGGTACCTGCTGCTGCCTTTGCGGTCGAACGACGCCGGCAGGAGATACGCCGAGATCGCGAAGAACAGGCTCATGAAGAAGGACCCGTTCACCACTGTGAACCGTTCGAGCAAACCCGACCGGGCGGACCCTTCGACGTACCACCAGTCCGGCGGACCGTAGGGCTGTGCAGCGTGATGCAGAACCACCAGACCAACCAGCGCAACCTTCAGGTGGTCGAGGTAGTGCAGCCGCTCAGACTGTCCGACTGGATGCTCAACTGTCCACATGGACAGCACCGTAGGCGAGCCGGCGCCGCGGAGCCTCAGGGGTCACCCTGCATCTCGCCCCCAGCTCACCCCGTGACGACCGGCCGCCTGGCGTAGCCGACCTCGGTCGGCGCTGTCTTGCTTTCGGGGATGCGTCGCGGCATGATACGAAACTAGTGGTACTGGAACTGATCGTTCCGGAACCTGTTGTTTCGATGAAGGAGATGAGGATGAGGAATCCGCCTGGGTCGTGGCCGCTCTGGTCGGGGGTTGTGCTGTCTGTGGTGGGGGCGGCGCTGCACACGTTCGTCCAGTCCGGGCCGGTGCTTGAACCGCTGCGCGCCGGCGACGCGGTTGCCGAGGGCAAGCAGGGGCTGGAAATGATGTGGCACGGGATGTCGGCGATCGCCTGGACGTGTCCCGTCGTACTCCTGCTGATGCGCCGCCGCCCAGCCTCGGTGGCCCGGCCGATGCTGGCCTTGGTCGCGCTACTGAACGCTTCCCAGGCGATCCTGTTCGCAGCGGCGGCGATCTGGATCGACGGCGCCTCCTGGCCGTACGCGATCCCGATCTGGCTACTCAACGGCGCAGTCGCCGTACTCGTCTGGCTGGCACGTCCGCCGGCGGGCCCACCTGCGCCAGCGGCCAAGCTGACGCGGAGCCGACTGATCCTGCTGTGGGTCGCGTTCATCGTGGCCGCCCCGAACGCGGTCTTCCACCTGGTCGTCGGAACCCTGGAGTCCTGGCCAACCTGGGTCCTGGCAAGCAACACCGAACCCGGCCCCAAGCTGACCCTCTACGCCACGTGGCTCTTCAGCTGCGTCATCTTCGGCGCCGTCCCAGTAGCGATCGCCTGGCGCGCCGCGCGCGTCACACTCACCTACCTAGCCCTACTGATCGCCCTACTCGCCTCCTCCTGGGCCCTCATGGTCGCCACCGGCCGAGCCCCCGACCTCGGCTGGTCCGGCCCCCTCTCCCTGGCTCTCCTGGTCGCCATAGTCGCGATCAGCGGAACAACTCGCCAGTCACCGCAACGCGCGCCCGCGCGGACAGCCCACTGACGAGTCAGCTCACCAGAGCTTTGAGTTCGTCCTTGTGCAGTTCCAGCCAGGCATCGAAGGACTGGAGGTCGGGGTTGAGGTCGCGGTCGCCGGCGAAGGGCGTGCATGCCGTCCTTGCGGCTGGCGGCGTACTCGAGCGCTCTCCCCGTTCGTTCCGGATCGGACGCGGTATGACGCCGGCCGCGACAAGGGCTGGCAGCTCAACATCCTGCGCGAAGGCGGCTTGATCCGCAGCGACCGCCGTGGCCCCTCCGTCGAGCACCGGATCACACCCCTCGGCCTACGAGTCCTTTCCGGTACAGGCGAGTACAGCACCCCCACCCTCACTGCCTAGGTGTAAGCGCTCTGCGCCACGACGGCGCCGACCACGATTCCCCCGTCCGTCGTACTCCGAACGGAGTACTGGAAGGTGTCTGCCGTGGCCGGACGCGTCAGCCTCGCTGGCTTGGAAGTCTGATCATCATGACGACTGAGCTACGGAAACCGAGCCCTAAGAGATTCGATACCGGACCGAAGAGATCACGGTCCAAGACCGCGCTGCCGTGGCTCGTGCTGGCTGTGTGGATCGGACTGGTGGTGGGTGGCCTCTCACTGGCCGGCAAGCTCGACTCGGTGACGCAGGACAATCAGGCCGACTATCTGCCGGCCAGCGCTCAATCGACCAAGGTGCTCCTGGCCGAGGCCGGCCTGCCCGGTGGCGGGGACGGCCTGCTCGTGGTCGTGTACGAACGAGCCGATGGCATTCAACCGGGGGATCGGGAGGCGGCCGTACGCGGCTACATCGAGCTGGCGAAGCGATTCGGCAACGACACCGACGCACCTCCGGAAATCGTCGAATCCAGCCACGGCACGGCGCTGATGCTCGGGCTACCGCTGGATCGCAAGTGGGTCACCGATGAGGCCGAGGCCGTCTCGGTTGCGGATGCTCGTGCGCTTCTCGCCGACCGGCCGGGCGGTCTGAACGTGTATGTCACCGGCCCGTCAGCGATCGGGGCCGATATGGACGAGGTCTTCGATGCCGTGGACTCGAGGTTGCTGCTCGCCACGGCGGTGGTGGTGGCACTCCTGCTCGTCTTGACCTACCGCAGTCCGCTGCTCTGGCTCGTCCCGCTGACGGCAGTCGGGGTCGCGGCGGTCACGGCGATGGGGGCTGTGTACGCGCTCACCCAGGTCTTCGACGTCACCATCACGAGCATGAGCTCGGCGCTGCTGATCGTGCTGGTCTTCGGCGCAGGCACCGACTATGCCTTGCTACTGGTATCTCGCTACCGCGAGGAGTTGCACCACCACGAGCGCCCGATCGACGCGATGCTGGCGGCGCTGCGTGCGGCCGGCCCGGCCATCGCCGCTTCGGCGGGGACGGTGGCAGCAGGTCTGTTGTGTCTGTTGGTCGCGGATCTCAACAGCACCAGCGGTCTCGGCCCGGTCGGTGCGATGGGCATTGCGGCCTCGTTGCTGGTCATGCTGACGTTCTTCCCGGCCTTGCTGGTGGTGCTCGGGCGCAGGGTGTTCTGGCCGCTCGTGCCGCGACTCGGGGCTGAGGTAGGCCGGTCCGGATCGCGTTGGGCCAGGCTCGGCGAGCTGGTCGATCGTCGACGGGTGGTCAGTTGGGCTGTGCCGATGGTGATCCTGGGCGCTCTTGCGTTGGGCTTGGCGGGTGCGAGCGGCTCGCTTCCGCAGCTGGACCAGTTCGCCCGTTCCACACCGGACTCGGCGACCGGTGCGAAGCTGATCGACGAGCGCTTCCCCGGTCAAGGCGGTCAGCCGATCATGGTGATGAGTCGGCCGGACAGGAGCAGCGAGGTCCTGGCCGCCGTCCGGAACACGTCCGGGGTTGCCGGCGCCGAGGTCGGTCGGGCCGGCGACGAGTGGGTGGAGATCTCGGCGATCCCGGTCGACTCGCCGGAGAGCGCGGGCGAGACGGCCACGATCAAGCGGCTGCGGGACGCCGTCCAGAAGGTGGCCGGTGACGCCGCGCTGGTCGGCGGGCCGAGCGCCGAGCTGCTGGACACGGACGAGACCAACAAAGGCGACCGCAATCGGGTGATGCCGTTGATCCTGCTGGTAGTGCTGGTGATCTTGGGGCTGCTGCTGCGGGCGGTCCTGGCTCCGCTGGTCCTGGTCGCAACCGTCGTGGTGTCGTTCTTCGGAGCACTTGGACTGTGCAACCTGCTGTTCGACCGGGTGCTCGGGTTCGGCGGCTGGGAGTCGTCGGTGCCCCTGATCGGGTTTCTCTTCCTGGTCGCGCTCGGCGTCGACTACAACATCTTCTTGATGAGCCGGGTACGTGAGGAAGCCGTCCGGTTCGGGATCGTCGAGGGCACGAAACGCGGCCTCGCGGTCACCGGCGGGGTGATCACGTCGGCCGGCGTCGTGCTGGCGGCGACGTTCGCGGTGCTCGCCTCGCTGCCGCTTGTCATGCTGATCGAGGTTGGGATCCTGGTCGCCGTCGGTGTGCTCATCGACACGCTGCTGGTGCGGTCCATCGTCGTTCCCGCACTGACGATGTCGCTAGGCTCGCGGATCTGGTGGCCCAGCAAGCTCTCGAGCAAGGGATAGAACCGTGTCGATGATGGCGCTCCGCCCGCCGGTAGCCGATCGGCTGCTGGCGGCGGGGTCGTTCGTGCTCGGTGTCGCCGCGGCGATCATCCTCGAGGTGGTCGACTTCGAAGGCGAGCGCCGGGTGGATGTGTGGGCGATCGCGTTGCTGGGCACGATGGCGGCGCCGTTGCTGACTCGGCGGCGCCGGCCGATCCTCGCGGTCCTCGCGGTCTTGATCGTGTCAACGCCGTACCACATCCTCGACTATCCCCACGAGGCCACGATGCCGGCCTCACTGGTGGCGGCGTTCGCGGCGGCGCGCTACAGCCGGCCGCAGCGGCGGCCCGTCGCCGTACTGGTTGCGGTCGCCGCGGTGACTGTGCCTGTTCTCGCCGACGAGGCGTCCGGGGCACTGAGTGATGCGCTGCTCGGCGTCGGCTGGCTGTTGATGGCGTTCTTCGCCGGGCTGGCGGTCCGCTTCCGCGAAAACTGGAAGGCTGCCGTCGCCGCGCGGGTCGAGCAGGAGCGTGCCGACGAGGTCGAGCGGCGGGTCGCCGAGGAGCGAGTGCTGATCGCTGCCGAGCTGCACGACGTACTGGCGCACGGCCTTGCGGTCGCGAACGTCCAGGCGTCCGTCGCCGCGCACCTGATCGACCAGCTGCCGAAGCGCGGCGATGTGTCGCTGCAGGAGCTGTCCAGCACACTGCACAATCTGTCGGACACGAGCCGGGCGACGCTCCGTGAGCTGCGCGCCGTTCTGGACGTCCTGCACGGCAGCGAAACCGAGCCAATCGAGCCCGCGTCTCACCTCGGCGAGCTGCAGCGTCTGGTGGAGATGGCCGAGGCCGCCGATGTCCGGGTCGACCTGGAGACGGACGGACTCCCGGACGAGTTACCTTCGACGGTGTCTGTCGTGGCCTACCGAATCATCCAGGAGTCGCTCACCAATGTCATCCGACACTCGACGGCCGGGCACGCTGTTGTCCGACTCGACCAGAACGGTCACCAACTGCAAATCACAGTCGTCGACCCCGGCCCCGCCCGACCGAGCTCAGCCATGACACCGGCGGGGTTCGGAATCGCCGGAATGACAGGCCGGGCGCGGGCCGTCGGCGGCGAGCTGTCCGCCGGCCCTGGTGAGTCCGGAGGATTCGAGGTACGCGCCGGTCTGCCGCTGCCGGAAATCTGGCGGGTTACCACATGATCCGGGTCCTGCTCGCCGACGACCAGACCCTCGTACGCGGCGCCTTCGCGCTACTGGTCAACTCCGCCAACGACATGCAAGTGGTCGGCGAAGCCGGCACCGGCGACGAGGCAGTGACCCTGGCTCGGGACCTCCGCCCCGACGTGGTGTTGATGGACATCAGAATGCCGAGCAGCGACGGCATCGAAGCGACTCGGCAGATCGTCGCTGACGGTGCATCGAGCGATAGCAGGGTCCTCATCCTGACCACCTTCGAGACAGACGCCAACGTCCTGCGCAGTCTTCGCGCGGGAGCATGCGGATTTCTTCCCAAGGACACCCGCCCGGACAGCCTGCTGGACGCCATCCGCACAGTCGCCGTGGGAGACTCGTTGCTGTCACCCGCCGCGACCAAGGCGGTCATCACTCGTGCGTTGAGTCGTCCCGACGTACCCGCGCCTGAGCGGCTGGCCAGCCTGACAGCGCGCGAGCGCGAGGTGCTCCGGCTCATCGCCGTGGGCCGGAGCAACCAGGAGATCGCGGACGAGCTGGTCGTCAGCCCGCTGACCGCCAAGACTCACGTGGCCCGCATCCTCGCGAAGCTAGGCGCCCGCGACCGGGTCCATCTCGTCATCGCCGCCTACGAAGTCGGACTCACCTGATGCAACGCAAAGCGTAGACCCGCCCGGCGCACCCGACGAACGTGCCGACAAAGGCGATGGATCCGCTGTCAGGGTCTCGGCTCAGATTGCACGCCGGTGCGGAGCTGCTGACCGAGAGGCGGGCTGAGCGTTCCTGGGTGCGCTGACCAACGAGTACGTCACCAAGAAGTACCGTGATCATCCCGATTCCGGGCCCGCCGCGGGCGTCGTCTACTGTACGGCGGCCTTGAGTTCGTCCTTGTGCAGTTCCAGCCAGGCATCGAAGGACTGGAGGTCGGGGTTGAGGTCGCGGACGGTGTCGAGGTCGCGGTCGCCGGCGAAGGCGTGGTTCTCGGCGTAGAACTGGAACATGTTGCCCATTTCGACGGCCATGGGGAAGCCGTAGGAGCGGAACTCGTCCCAGGTGGGGGAGTTGTAGGTGACTGGTTCGTTGAGGGTGGCGGCGAGGTGTTCGGCGTACTGGTGGCCGGTGAGGTGGTCGCCGGCGATGCTGATGGTTTCGTTGATCAGGTCGGGGCGCTTGAGGATGGCGAGGGCGGTGCGGCCGATGTCGGCGGAGGCTACGCCGGAGAGGGGGCGGTCGGACATCGGGAAGGTGATGGTGATCTTGCCGTCGGCGCCGCGCTGGGGTTCGAGGCCGCCGAGGAAGGCGTCGAAGTAGAAGGTGGTGCGCAGGTAGGTGGTCGGGACGCCGGCGGCGCGGAAGATCTCGTCGGCCTCGCCCTTGGCGTCGAAGTGCGGGACCTTGTAGCGGCCGTCGTCCAGGCTCGGGACGTCGGCGCGGTCGCCGAAGAAGTCGCGGGTGTCCTCGAGGGTCGACCAGACGACGTGCCGGACGCCGGCGTCCTTGGCGGCGCGGGCGGCGTTCTCGGCCTGCTGCAGCTCCATCTCGGCGCGGGTCCGGGCGGCCTCCTCGGCCGGGGTCCGGGCGACCCAGTAGTTCGTCACGACGAAGGCGCCGTACGCGCCGTCGAAGGCCTTGCGGAGGCTGTCCGCGTCGTCCAGGTCGGCCTCGACGATCTCGGCGCCGCGGGCCGCGAGTGCCTGGGCGGACGCCGACTGGGCGCTGCGGGTCAGCGCGCGGACGGTGAACTCCCGCGCCGGGTCGTCCAGGATCGCCTGCACCAGGCCGCCGCCCTGTGCTCCGGTGGCTCCGACGACCGCGATCACCTTGCTCATTGCTACTCCCGAGAGTTGGGTTGATGTGTCAACTCGGCACAGCTTAGCGCTTCTGGTTGATGTGTCAACTGGGTCGAGTATGATGGACGGCGTGGGCAACGGACCGTGGCTGGACGACGACGAGCAGAAGGCGTGGCGGAGCTATCTGCTGATGAACAAGACGCTGGAGACGCACATGGAGCGGCACCTCCAGCGGGAGTTCGGGCTGTCCAAGTCCGACTTCGAGATCCTGGTCAACCTCTCCGAGGCGGAGAACGGGCGGATGCGCGCGTTCGAGCTCGGCCGGGCCACCCAGTGGGAGAAGAGCCGGATGTCGCACCACCTGACCCGGATGGAGAAGCGCGGGCTGATCCGGCGCGAGGCCTGCCAGGCCCGGTATCCGGAGGTCGTGATCACCGCGGAGGGGCAGGCCGCGATCGAGGCCTGCGCGCCGCAGCAGGCGGCCCGGATCCGCGAGTTCTTCGTCGATGTCTTCGGTCCGGAGCGGCTGGCCGAGCTGGGCAAGGCCGGCGCCGAGGTGGTCGAGACCATCCGCCGCCACGAGGAGAACGACTGCCCGCCGGAGGTCCGCGGCAGCTGCTGAGCTGAGAGCTTCTCTCAGTCACCTCTCAGCAGAACTTGACGCTCGCTTGAGGGTCTCTTGGAGTGCGGCTGACGCGCTTCTGGCGACGCTGGCGTCATGCTCACCACAGACGATTCCGCTCGCCGGCGCTGGTTGCGCCGGGCCTCCGTCGCGGCGGCAACGACCGCAGTCCTCGGTATCGGCACCGCGGGCCTGTCGGTCGCCGTCGCCGCCGCCCGCCACGAGACTCCACCGGCCAGTACGTCGACCGTCGACAACTCCACTGGCATCGGCTCCGCACCCTCCGGCGCGACCTCGCAAGGTGGGAGCAACGGCTCATGAGCGCATCCCGCAACTGGAACGCCTGGAGCTGCAGCGTCCGTCTGACCGTTGAGGACCCGGCTGTCCTCGGTGCGGCCTGTGGTGAGCTCAAAGCGCTGATGGACCGAGTCGACAAGGCCGCCAGCCGTTTCCGCCCGGACTCCGAGCTGTCCGCCGTCAACAGCCGCTCCGGCGCGATGGTCCCGGTCTCGCGCCTCCTCGTCGACCTGGTCGACGTCAGTCTGGTCGCAGCGTCGATCAGTGGCGGTGCAGTCGACCCGACAGTCGGCTCGGCCGTCATCGCAGCGGGCTACGACGCCGATATCGAGACGGTCCGCCGCCGCTTCCCGCAGCCGCTGGGTACGCCGCCGCCGGTCCCCGGCTGGCAGGGCGTCCAGCTCAACCGCAAGCTCGCGCTCCTCGGCGTCCCCGAAGGCGCGGTTCTCGACCTCGGAGCGATCGCCAAGGCTTGGACTGCGGACCGCGCAGCCCTCATCCTCAGCAAGCGCTACGGCTGCGGCGTCCTGGTTGAGATCGGTGGCGACCTCCGCGCTGCCGGTGAGCCCGAGCAGCCGTGGGTGATCACCGTCGCCGAACGGGCAGGTGAACCCGGCGTCCTCGTCACTCTCGCCCACGGCGGTCTGACGACGTCCACGCGCACCTCTCGCGCCTGGGAGAACGGGCACCACATCATCGACCCGCGAACCGCGCGTCCCGCCGATGGGCCGTGGCGGACGGCGTCCGTCTGGGCTCCGAGCGCGGTGCGCGCCAACACCTTCAGTACGGCGCTCGTCGCCACCGGCGAGGCCGCACTCGGCCGACTGACCCTGGCGCGACACCCGGCTCGCCTGATCGCGGACGACGGTGAGGTCACCCAGCTGGCCGGTTGGCCGACGTCCACTCAGGCGGCGTGATGACGCTCTGGTACGTCGCCCGCGCGGCCGGAGTGGTCGCGATGATCATGTTCACGGTCGCAGCGGCCCTCGGCATCCTCACCTCCGGCAACCGCAACCCGGAGCGCCGTTTCTGGCTCCAGTACGTGCACAGATCAGCCGCAGTCACCGGTCTGGTCCTGCTGGCTGCTCACGTCATCGCAGTGATCGCGGACGCCAACGTGGACATCAGTCCGACGGTGCTGGTCTGGCCGTTCGGCTCCGGCTACCGCCCCGTCGCCATGGCCGTTGGGACGCTGGCGCTGTACGGCGTCGTCCTAGCAACTCTGGCTGGCGCGGCCCGCGGTCGCCTGGCGCAGTACGCGACCTTCGCGAAGTACTGGCGCACGGTTCACATCGCAGCCTCGGTCGGCTGGCTCCTCTCCGTCGGCCACGCCTTCCTGGCCGGAACAGACCGCAGTACGCCGTGGATGCTCGCCATCACCGTCAGCTGTCTAGCCGCGGTCGCAGGCGCTGGTGCCTACCGAGCCAGCACCTACACCGCACCCAACCTGGTGAGGGCCCGATGAAGACCTTGCTGGCAACCAGCGTGATCGGAGCCGCCCGCCTCCTCGCCGGAGTCGAACGCGGCCGATTGGACCGACAGAACCACCTCTGGACCCACGGCGCCCCACCTGACCTATCTCGCGCCACCTACCAGCAGCTGTGCGAGGCCGTCGGCCTCAAGGGTCGCGGCGGCGCCGCCTTCCCAGTAGCGCGCAAGCTCGCTGACCTCCCCGAGCGCGGTGTCGAGGCAGTAGTGGTCAACGGCTCCGAGAGCGAGCCGGTGAGCCGCAAGGACCGCATGCTGCTCACCTTGGCGCCACACCTCGTACTGGACGGCGCCACCGGGCTCGCCCGGGCGCTCGGCGCCCCGCACGTCCTCATCGCCGTCCATGACGCCGAGTCGGCGCAGTCGATCCGTGAGGCGATCCTGGAGCGCGACGACCGGCTCGCAGTCGAGGTGTCCGAGACTCCGGGCCGCTTCGTCGCCGGTGAGGCCCGTGCGGTCCTCAGCGCCTTGGAAGGTGGCCCGGCAGTCCCACCCGGCCGGAAGGTGCTGCCGACCCGGCAGGGCTACCACCGGCGGCCGACGTTCCTGTCGAACGTCGAGACCTTCGCCCAGCTCGCCGTCCTGGCCCGACTCGGTGCCCGCGAGTTCGCGGCGACGGGGCTCAGTACGGCGCCTGGCACCCAGCTGCTCACGGTCGCCGGCGCCGTCCAGCGACCAGGGGTCGTGGAGACGCCGAACGGCGTACCGCTCGACACCGTCCTGCAGTACGCCGGTGCTGAAGCGGGACCGGTGCTCCTCGGCGGCTACCACGGCCGCTGGCTGTCGCAGTCGGTGCCACTGGACGGCGCGAGCATCGTCGTGGCCCTCGGCTCGGCGACCTGCCCACTCGGTGAGGTGCACCGGGTCGCTCAATGGCTGTCCGCGCAGTCCGCCGGCCAGTGCGGCCCGTGTGTCTTTGGTCTCGCTTCGCTGGTCGACGACTTCGCCCGGCTCCTCAACGGCGATGTGAACGGCTGGTACGACGCGCAGCGGCATCTGGGCCTAATTCCGGGCCGCGGCGCCTGCGCCCACCCGGACGGGGCCGCCCGCTTCCTGACCTCGGCGCTCCAGGAGTTCGACGACGACGTCCGGCGGCATCTGGCCGGCGGCTGCGGCCGGCCGGTCCTCGGCGTCCTGCCCGTTCCTGGAGGTGCGGTGTGAACAGACTGGAAATCGACTGGACCCGGTGCGACGGTCACGGTCTCTGCGCCACGTTGCTGGGCGGTGAGGTGCAGCTCGACGAGTGGGGATACCCCGTTCTGAGGGGCCGCGAGCTCACTGCCGGTGAGGGGCCGGATGCGCGCCGCGCAGTCCTCGCCTGCCCGGCGCTGGCGTTACGTCTGAGTAGGTCTGTTAACCGTTGATGACCAGTGGCCGGACAGGGCCGTCCCGACATCACACCAGTGACAAAGGTGGACTAATCTCTGAGTGACCGCACAAAGGCGTGCGGCCGGTGCGGAGAGCGCCGTGAAGTCACGTGTGGAGACGGTGGGGAATGCAGAGCAAGCTGGACGTCCAGAAGGCGGATGTGCTCGCGAAAGCGGTGGCCGCGGGTGCCCACGGGCATGACAAGTCGGTCGATCCGGAGAAGCTGAAGAAGTTCCTGGAGCGCTACTACCGGCATGTGGCCGCCGAGGACGTGGCCCAGCGCCAGCCGGCCGACTGCCTGGGCGCGGCCCGGCACCACTACAAGACTGCCGTCTCCCGGCCGCAGGGCACCGCGAAGGTGCACGTGTTCACCCCGACCCTGGAGGAGCACGGCTGGTCCGCGAACGGGCGGACCGTGGTCGAGATCGTCATCGACGACATGCCGTTCCTGGTCGACAGCGCCTCGATGGCCATCACCGAGCGGAACCTCGAGATCCAGCTGCTGGTCCACCCGCAGTTCGTCGTCCGCCGCGACGTCACCGGCACGCTGGAGGAGGTGCTGGAGGACGGCGCCGCCTCCGACGGGCACGATCTGGTCCGCGAGAGCTGGATGCACCTCGAGGTCGAGCGGATCGCCGACGTCGCCGAGCACCGCGCGCTCGAGGAGGCCCTGCAGAAGGCGCTGCACGACGTCCGCGAGGCCGTCGAGGACTGGCCGAAGATGCATGAGAAGGCCGTCAGCATCGCCCGCTCCCTCGACGCCGCCGACCTGCCGGTCGGCGCGAACGAGGTCGAGGAGGCCAAGGAGCTGCTGCAGTGGCTCGCCGACGAGCATTTCACCTTCCTCGGCTACCGCGAGTACGACTTCACGATGGAGGGCGACCAGGGCATCCTGCGCGGCGTCCCCGGCACCGGCCTCGGCATCCTCCGGCCGGACCCGGCGCCCGGCTCCGGCAAGCTGCCGCCCGAGGTGAGCGCCAAGGCCCGCGAGCGCAAGCTGATGATCCTCACCAAGGCCAACTCGCGCTCCACCGTGCACCGCTCCACCTACCTGGACTACGTCGGCATCAAGCAGTTCGACGCGAACGGCGACCCGGTCCGCGAGTGCCGCTTCATCGGGCTGCTGTCGTCGACGGCGTACACCGAGAGCGTCATGCAGGTGCCGGTGCTGCGGCGCAAGGCGCTGGAGCTGTTCCGGCTGACCGGCTTCGACCCGAACAGCCACAGCGGCAAGGGCCTGCTCGACGCGCTCGAGACCTACCCGCGCGACGAGCTGCTGCAGGCCCCGGTAGAGGACCTGCTGCCGATCGTCACCTCAGTCCTGCACCTGCAGGAGCGCCGTGCGGTCAAGCTGTTCGTCCGCCGTGACGTCTACAACCGCTACCTGTCCTGCCTCGTCTACCTGCCGCGGGACCGCTACACCACCGCGGTCCGGCTGAAGATGCAGCAGATCCTCAAGGACGCCATCGGCGCGGAGTCGGTCACGTACGCCGCCTACGTCACGGAGTCCGTGCTCGCGCGCGTCCACTTCGTCGTCCGGATGAAGCGCGGTACGACGGTCGGTGAGTTCGACCAGGAGCTGATGGAGCAGCGCGTCGTCGAGGCGACCCGCGCCTGGGAGGACGACTTCACCGTCGCGCTGCACGCGCAGGGCGGCGACGGCGCCGTCACCGCGCTCGCCCGGCGGTACGCCGACGCGTTCCCGGAGGCCTACAAGGAGGACTTCGCCGCCCGCGTCGCCGTGAAGGACGTCGGCGTGCTGGAGAGCCTGCCGGCCGACAACGGCCTGGCGATGTCGCTGTACAGCCCGATCGAGGAGGAGTGGGCCGGCGAGCGCCGGTTCAAGGTCTACCGGACGGGCTCGGCGCTGTCGCTGTCGCAGGTGCTGCCGCACCTGACCCACATGGGCGTCGAGGTGATCGACGAACGGCCGTACGAGATCCGCCGTGACGACGGCATGGTCTACATCTACGACTTCGGGCTGAAGGCGCCGCCGAAGTCCGAGGAGCGCGAAGAGCTGCGACAGCTGTTCTCGGACACCTTCCAGGCGGTCTGGGAGGGGCGTGCGGAGTCCGACAAGCTGAACGCGCTCGTTCTGCGCGGCAGCCTGAGCTGGCGCCAGGTGTCGATCCTGCGCGCTTACCAGCGCTACATCCGCCAGGGCGGTACGCCGTTCAGCCAGGACTACATCGAGAACACCTTCCTGAACCACGTGGACGTCGCCGGCTTGTTGGTCCAGCTGTTCGAGGCCAGCTTCGACCCGGCTCGCGGCGCGGCCGACGATCCGGACCGGGTCGCCCAGTGCGACCTGTTGGAGAAGGAGATCCTGGCCGCGCTCGACACCGTGCAGAGCCTGGACGAGGACCGCATCCTGCGGTCCTACCTGACCGTCATGAAGGCGACGCTGCGGACGAACTACTTCCAGCCGGCCGCCGACGGTTCACTGCGGCCCTACATTTCGCTGAAGCTCGAGCCGAAGGCGATCCCGGAGCTGCCGCAGCCGCGGCCGAAGTACGAGATCTTCGTGTACTCGCCGCGCGTCGAGGGCGTGCACCTGCGCTTCGGCGCGGTCGCCCGCGGCGGTCTGCGCTGGTCGGACCGGCGCGAGGACTTCCGGACCGAGGTGCTGGGTCTGGTCAAGGCGCAGATGGTGAAGAACTCGGTGATCGTGCCGGTCGGCGCGAAGGGCGGGTTCTACGCCAAGCAGCTGCCGGATCCGTCGGTCGATCGGGACGCGTGGCTGGCCGAGGGGATCGCGTCGTACAAGACGTTCATCTCCGGGCTGCTGGACATCACCGACAACATCGTTGCCGGTGACATCGTTCCGCCGCGTGACGTCGTCCGGTACGACGGCGACGACGCCTACCTGGTGGTCGCGGCGGACAAGGGGACGGCGACGTTCTCCGATATCGCGAACGGGGTCGCCAAGGAGTACGGCCACTGGCTCGGGGACGCGTTTGCCTCCGGCGGGTCGGTCGGCTACGACCACAAGGCGATGGGGATCACCGCGCGCGGCGCGTGGGAGTCGGTCAAGCGGCATTTCCGCGAGATGGGCCACGACTGCCAGAACGCCGACTTCACCGTTGTCGGCGTCGGCGACATGTCCGGTGACGTCTTCGGCAACGGGATGCTGCTGTCGGAGCACATCCGGCTGGTGGCCGCGTTCGACCACCGGCACATCTTCCTCGACCCGGCGCCGGACGCCGCGACGTCGTACGCAGAGCGGCAGCGGCTCTTCGACCTGCCGCGCTCGTCGTGGGCCGACTACGACACCGCGCTGATCTCGGCCGGCGGCGGCGTCTACCCGCGGACCGACAAGGCGATCCCGGTCTCGGCCGAGATCCGCGAGGCGCTCGGTATCGAGGGCTCGCCCGCGACCCTGACGCCGGCCGAGCTGATGAACGCGATCCTCAAGGCGCCGGTCGACCTGTTCTGGAACGGCGGTATCGGCACCTACGTCAAGGCCGAGTCCGAGGCGAACTCCGACGTCGGCGACAAGGCGAACGACGCGATCCGGATCAACGGCGGCGAGCTGCGCGCCAAGGCGGTCGGTGAGGGCGGCAACCTCGGCTTCACCCAGCTGGGCCGGATCGAGTACGCCGCGGCCGGCGGCCGGATCAACACCGACTTCATCGACAACGTGGCCGGCGTGGACACCTCCGACCACGAGGTGAACATCAAGATCCTGCTCGACAAGGTCGCCGCGGACGGCGACCTGACCGAGAAGCAGCGCAACGACATCATCGCCTCGATGACCGACGAGGTCGGCGGGCTGGTGCTGAAGTCGAACTACCGGCAGAACATCGCGCTGGCCAACGCGGCCGCGCAGGCGCCGGCGCTGATGCACGTCCACCAGGACTGGGTGCGCCGGCTGGAGAAGGAAGGCCTGCTGGACCGGGAGCTGGAGTTCCTGCCGAGTGTCGCGGAGTTCAAGCGGCGCAAGGCCGACGGGCGCGGGCTGACCTCGCCGGAGCTGTCGGTGCTGATCGCCTACACCAAGATCGTGCTGGACGCGGAGCTGCTGAAGACCTCGCTGCCGGACGACCCGTTCCTCAAGCACAAGCTGGCGTCGTACTTCCCACAGGCGATCCAGGAGCGGTTCGCCGATCAGATCCAGGCCCACCAGCTGCGCCGCGAGATCATCACGACCCAGGTCGTCAACGAGTTCGTCAACACGTCCGGGATCACGGCGTACCACCGGCTCTCGCTGGAGACCGGCGGTTCGGTCGAGGACGTCGTCCGCGCGAACCTGGCCGCCTCGCGGATCTTCTCCCAGCCCGAGCTGTTGTCCGCGAACGCCGATCTGGACAACGTCGTGGACGCCGCGACCCAGACCCACATGCGGCTGGAGACCCGGACGCTGGTCGAGCGCGCCACCCGCTGGCTGGTCAGCAACCGGCGTCCACCGGTCGACATCCAGGAGCTGATCGAGCACTTCGCTCCCGGTATCGCGAAGCTGACCGCGGCGCTGCCCGAGCTGCTGCGCGGGCGCGAGCTGGCGCTGTTCGAGCACCGGCGGGAGTCGCTGGTGGAGAAGGGCGTTCCGGTCGATGTCGCGACCGGTGTCGCGATCCTGCCCCCGGCATACGCGGGGCTCGGGATCGTCGAGACGGCGTCCGCCGACGGCCTGGACATCTTCGAGGTCGCCAAGGTCCACTTCGCGCTCAACGAGCGGCTCCAGCTGGGCCTCTTCCTCGAGCGCATCATCGGCCTGCCCCGCACCGACCGCTGGCAGACGATGGCCCGGGCCGCCCTCCGCGACGACCTGCACGCCGTCCACGCCAGCCTCACCCGCCAGGTCCTCGCCACCACCGAAGCCACCGACGACCCCGAATCCCGAGTCATCGCCTGGCAGGACCAGAACGCCACCGCCCTCTCCCGAGCCGCCGCCATGCTCGAAGAGATCGTCGACACCGAAGGCCCCGAACTGGCCCACCTCTCCGTAGGCCTCCGCCTCGTCCGAACCCTCCTGGCCAACCAGGCCTGACCACCATCGCGGGTGGGCCGACAGCCCACCCGCAGGTCAGCGTTCGGAGACCAGGACGTCTACGGAGTACTGGTCGGCTCGGTAGCAGTGGCTGCCGTATTCGACGGGGGCTCCGTCGGCGTCGTAGGCGGAGCGGGTCATGGTGACCAAGGGCTCGGCTTTGGACATGTGGAGGGTACGGCGCTCTTCGGCGGTCGCGTTGCGGGCGCCGATCCGCTGGCGGGCGACGGTGGGGCGGATGCCGCGCGCGCGGAGGACGGCGTACAGGCCGTCGCGGACGAGGTCGTCGACGGTCAGGTCGTCGAGGGCCGGGGGGAGCCAGTTGCGCAGGATGGCGAGCGGCTGGTCGCCGGCGTAGCGCAGGCGGACGATCGAGACCAGCGGGGTGTTGGCCGCGAGGCCGAGCATCTCCGCGGCCCGGTCGTCGTGTGCGTCGAAGGTCAGCGCGAGGACTTCGGTCCGCGGTGTGCGGCCTTCGCGGATCAGGTCGTCGTACAGGCTGGTCAGCTCGGCCTTGCGGTGCACCATCCGGTTCGCGACCGTGGTGCCGATCCCGCGGCGACGGACGAGGAGGCCTTTGTTGACCAGCTCGGAGATGGCCCGCCGGACGGTCGGCCGGGAGAGCCCGAGCCGGTCCGACATCGCGATCTCGTTCTCGAACGGGTCGCCGGGCCGCAGCGTGCCCTCGCTGATGGCAGCGGTCAGCTGCTCGGCGAGCTGGTGGTAGAGCGGCACCGGGCTCGTCCGATCGATGCTGATCGGCAGGGTGGCCATGCCGCGGATGTTACATGAACCAGGTATGTATGTCGCGACGTGCGAATGTGTTAACAAACTATTGACACCTACCTCCGCCGCCAGGAAAGCTGACGGTGGTCGCGGACGACGGAAGAGGGCACACGCATGCGGATCGGGTTGGTCGGAGTCGGGCGGATCGGCGCGTTCCACGCCTCGACGCTGAAGGCGTTACCGGCGGTGGACCAGGTGGTCGTCGCCGACGCGGACCCGGGCCGGGCGGAGACCGTCGCGAAGGAGCTCGGTCTGGAGTTCGCCGCCGACGTCCCGGCGCTGCTCGTTGGTGAGCTGGACGGGTTCGTGATCGCCGCTGCCACGGGCGCCCACGCGGAGCTGATCGCCGCCGGGGTCGCGGCCGGCGTACCGACGTTCTGCGAGAAGCCGGTCGCGCTCGACCTGGCCGAGACGCAGCGTGTCGTCGAGCTGGTCGAGGCGAACGACGTCCCGGTGCACATCGGGTTCCAGCGCCGGTTCGACGCCGGCTACCAGGCCGCGCGGGCCGCGGTTGCCGCTGGGGAGCTCGGCTTCGTGCACCACATCCGCGCGAACACGAACGACGCCTCCCCGCCGCACCAGGACTACATCCCGCAGAGCGGCGGCTTCTTCCGCGACTGCAGCGTCCACGACTTCGACATCGTCCGGTACGTCACCGGTCGCGAGGTCGTCAGCGTCTATGCGACCGGCGCGAACCGCGGTGAGCCGTTCTTCGGCGAGTACGGCGACGTCGACTCCGCGGCCGCGCTGCTCACGCTGGACGACGGCACGTTCGTCCAGGTCAGCGGCACGCGCTACAACGGCGCCGGCCACGACGTCCGGATGGAACTGCAGGGCAGCCTCGGGTCGCTCGCGGTCGGCCTGGACGAGCACACGGCGCTGCGGTCGGCCGAGCCGGGCGTCACCTTCCCGGGTGGGCCGCCGCACCTGACTTTCATGGACCGCTTCCAGCCCGCGTACGTCGCCGAGCTGACCGCCTTCACCGAGGTGGCCGCCGGGACGCGCGACGTTCCGTGCACGGTCCGCGACGCGCTGGCGGCGTTCCGGATCGCCGACGCCTGCGAACTGTCCCGGCACGAGAACCGTGTCGTCACACTCTGACCGAACTCACTTCTGCGATAGAGGAGACTGTGCTCGATGACTGACCTGGCTGCCCGGATCGCCGGCGCTCCGATCTCCTGGGGCGTCTGCGAGGTTCCCGGCTGGGGCTACCAGTACGACGCCGCGACGGTGCTGGCCGAGATGCGGGCCGTGGGGCTCGCCGCGACCGAGTTCGGTCCGGACGAGTTCTTGCCGGTCGATCCGGCGGACAAGGCGAAGACGCTCGCGGACGTCGGGCTGCGCGCGGTCGGCGGGTTCGTGCCCGTCGTCCTGCACGACCCGGCGCACGACCCGGCTCCCGCGGTCGCGACCGCGTTGGAGGGTTTCGTGGCCGCCGGCGCGAGCACGCTCGTCCTCGCGGCGGCGACCGGCCAGGAGGGGTACGACGACCGCCCGGTGCTGGACGAGAACGGCTGGAACACGCTGCTCGCCAACCTGGACAAGCTGTCCGCGCTCGCCGCCGAGAGCGGCGTCCTGGCGACGATCCACCCGCACGTCGGGACGATGGTCGAGAACGCGGACGACGTCGACCGAGTGCTGCGCGGCTCCTCGATCGGGCTCACGCTCGACACCGGTCACCTGCTGATCGGCGGCGTCGACCCGGTCGCGCTGACGCTCGCGAACACCGATCGGATCAAGCACACGCATTTGAAGGACGTCGACGCCGCTTGGGCCGCGAGGGTTCAATCCGGCGAGGTCAGCTACACGGACGCCGTCCGGCAGGGGATGTACCGGCCGCTGGGGCACGGTGACGTCGACCTCGGGGCGATCGTCGGGACGCTGGAGGCGGCCGGCTACACCGGCTGGTACGTGCTGGAGCAGGACACGATCCTGCCGGAGCGACCGGCCGACGAGGGGCCGGTGGTCGACGTCCGGGTGAGTATCGCGCATCTGCTGGCGATCGCGGAGACGGTGGGATGAGTTTGCGGTCGGGTTCGGCGCAGATGGGTTCGGCAAGGTTCGGTTCGAGACGGGGAGACTGATGGCGGACGACGTACTGACGATCGGGCGGATCGGGGTCGACCTGTACCCGCTGCAGACCGGGACGCATCTCGAGGACGTGACGTCGTTCGGGAAGTTCCTCGGCGGCAGCGCCACGAACGTCGCCGTCGCGGCGGCCCGGCACGGCCGCAAGGCCGCGGTGATCAGCCGGACCGGGAACGACCCGTTCGGCACGTTCATCCACACCGCGTTACGTGACCTCGGGGTGGACGATCGGTTCGTCACACCGGTGGACGGGCTGCCGACGCCGATCACCTTCTGCGAGATCTTCCCGCCGGACAACTTCCCGCTGTACTTCTACCGGTTCCCGAAGGCGCCGGACCTCGTCATCAACCCGGCCGAGCTCGACCTGGACGCGATCGCCGACGCCCGGATCTACTGGTCGACGGTGACCGGCCTGTCCGACGAGCCGTCCCGGTCGGCGCATTTCGCCGCCTGGGAGGCCCGCGGCCGGCGCGGCCGGTCGGGGGAGGCGATCACCGTGCTGGACCTGGACTACCGGCCGATGTTCTGGGCCGACCCGACCCAGGCGCACGCGCAGGTGAGCCGGGCGCTCGAGCACTGCACGGTTGCCGTCGGCAACCGTGAGGAGTGTGAGGTCGCCGTCGGCGAGACCGACCCGGACAAGGCGGCGCAGGCGCTGCTCGACCGCGGTCTCGACCTCGCCGTCGTCAAACAAGGCCCCAAGGGCACCCTCGCCCGCACCCGCGACGAACGCGTCGAGGTCCCACCGCACCCGGTCGAGGTGGTCAACGGCCTCGGCGCCGGCGACGGCTTCGGCGGCGCCCTCTGCCACGGCCTGCTCGCAGGCTGGCCCCTGGAGAAGATCATCCGCTTCGCCAACACCGCCGGCGCCATCGTCGCCGGCCGCCTCGAATGCTCCACCGCCATGCCCACCACCGCCGAGGTCCTCACCACCATGGGAGCCGAAGCATGACCAACCCCGACGCCCGCCAGCCCCTCCCCATCCGCCGCCCCACCCCCGAACCCCCAAACCCCACCGACCACCCCACCCACGAGGTGAACCCAACGGACCCGACCGTAGTCGTGGGCCAGGCGGAGCACGAGGCGCCTGCACACCGGCGCCCGGCTGGTCCCAACGATCCGACGGTTGTGGTTGGGCAGGCGGGGCACGAGGCGTCCGCGGATCGGCGCCCGGTTGGCTCGAACGATCCGACGGTCGTGCAGACGCACAGGGCCGGCCCGGCGGGGTCGGTGCAGTCGCAGGCGGGTGGAGTCGCCCCGACAGACCCTACGGTCGTGCATGGGCACGAGGTGAGCCCGACGGACCCGACCGTGATCGTGGGCCAGGCTGTCCACGAGGTGCCTGCGCATCGGCGGCCGGCCGGCTCGAACGATCCGACGGTGGTGGTTGGGCAAGCGGGGGATGAGGCGCCTGCGCATCGGCGGTCGGCTGGTCCCAACGATCCGACGATCGTTGCCCGAGTCAACCGCCCGGGCTCCGACGATCCGACGGTCGTAGTTCCGACCAACGGCCCGACCGGCGGCGTCTCTGCTGATGACCCGACGGTTGCTGTGCCTGGGGGCGATGCGACGGTCGTCGTGCCGGCTAACGACCCGACGGTCGTGGTACCTGCTCGCGATGCGGCGGCTAACGACCCGACGGTCGTGGTACCTGCCCGCGATGCGGCGGCTAATGACCCGACGGTTGTGGTGTCGGCGGCGGGGGCGGATGACGAGACTGTTCTCGTGCCGACTTCGGGTGCCGGGGGTGTGCCACCGGCGCAGCAGGTTGCGCAAGCAGCTGTGCAGCCGGTGAATGGTGGGCCCGCGGTTGATCCCGACGAGGTGACTGGTGTCGCGCAGGGTGGGGGTGGCGCGGCTGCGGTTGGGGGCGACGAGGTGACTGGTGTCGCGCAGGGTGGGGGTGGCGCGGCTGCGGTTGGGGGCGACGAGGTGACTGTGGTTGCGGCGCCGCCTGTGCCGGAGGTGGGGGTGGGTGGTGAGCCGGTTGTTGCTTGGCATGCGGCTACGGAAGGTGGGCGGCCGGTTGAGCAGGTTGCGCAGCAGGTTGTGGAGGCGCCTGGGCAGGTTTGGGGGTCGGGTAGTGGCGTGCAGGCGCGGTTGGCCGAGCTGACTGAGATTCGGGTGCGGTGGCCGGAGCGGATCGCGGAGGCCTGGCAGCGGCGGCGGACTCGGGAGTTGGTCGGCGCTGATGGGCGGCTGCTGATTGTGGCGGCTGACCACCCGGCGCGCGGGGCTCTGGGAGTACGTGACGATCGGTTCGCGATGGGCAGCCGGCCGGGGTTGATCGAGCGGCTGGTGACGGCGCTGGAGCGCCCGGGCGTGGACGGCGTGCTGGCGACGCCGGATGTGCTGGAAGATCTGCTGCTCCTGGGGGCGTTGGAGGGCAAGGTCGTCATCGGGTCGATGAACCGCGGCGGATTGCAGGGCGCCGCGTTCGAGCTGGACGACCGGTTCACGGCGTACGGGTGTGCTGATGATCTGGCGGTTCGCCGGCTCGACGGCGGCAAGATGCTGACGCGTATCGACCTGGACGACGCCGGCACGGTCGCCACACTCGAAGCGAGCGCGAAGGCCGTCACCGAGCTGGCCGAGCACAAGCTGATGGCGATGGTCGAGCCGTTCTGGTCGACCCGCACTGACGGCCGCGTCACGAACGTCCTGGACGCCGACTCGGTGATCAAGTCGGTGCACATCGCCGCCGGCCTCGGCGCGACCAGCGCCTACACCTGGCTCAAACTCCCGGTCGTCGACGAACTCGAACGCGTCATGGATGCCACCACCCTTCCGACTCTCCTGCTCGGCGGCGACCCGACGGTCGCCCCCGAAGAAACCTATGCACGCTGGGGTAAAGCACTGACCCTCCCGTCCGTCCGCGGTCTGGTCGTCGGCCGCGCACTGCTCTTCCCGCCGGACGGCGACGTCGCCTACGCCGTCGACCAAGCTGCTGCTCTCGTTCACGGAGGCGCCGAATGACCGAGTGGTTCAGGCCGGCCGGTACGACGGCCCGCGACGGCTTCGACGTCGCGGTGACACCCGGCGAGCAGGACTGGGAGCACACCGGCCTGTACGTCGCGACGCTCCGCCCCGGCCAGACGATCGAGTTCGCCACCGGCGACTGCGAGTACCTCGTCCTGCCGCTCAGCGGATCGGCCGAAGTGATCGTGGACGGCGAAATGCTGCCGCTCGGCGGTCGGGCCGACGTCTTCGCCGGCCCGACCGACCTCGCGTACGTCCCGCGCGCCGTCACCGTCGCCGTCACCAGCGCCGGTGGAGCGCGCATCGCCTTCCCGCACGCAAGAGCCGCCAACGATTACCCCTTCCGGCGGATCGGCGTCGAGCAGGTGGAATCCGAGCTGCGCGGCGCGGGGGTCGCCTCACGCCAGGTGCGCAACTTCGGTACGCCGGGCGTCCTGGACGCCGACTCGATCATCGCCTGCGAGGTGCTCACCCCGGCCGGGAACTGGTCCTCCTACCCGCCGCACAAGCACGACGAGCACAAGCCCGGTCAGGAGAGCGTGCTCGAGGAGATCTACTACTTCGAGCTGCAGCTCTCGGACGCGGCCCCGGAAGGTGTCCAGGGCAACGATCCGATCGGCTACCAGCGGGTGTACGGCACCGGCGACCGCCCGATCGACGTCCTCGCGGAGGTCCGCAACGGCGATCTGGTCCTGGTACCGCATGGTTGGCATGGTCCGGCAATGGCGCCTCCTGGTTACGACATGTACTACCTGAACGTGATGGCCGGCCCCGGCGCGCAGCGCGAGTGGCTGATCACCGACGACCCCCAGCACGGCTGGGTTCGTGAGTTGTGGCCGAGCCAGCAGATCGACCCGCGCCTGCCTTTCGGAGCTGAAGGAGAAGAGTCATGACGGTGCGTCTCACGGTCGCGCAGGCCTTGGTGCGATTCCTGAGCGTCCAGTACTCGGAGCGCGACGGCGTGCGCCAGCGGCTGATCGCCGGCACCCTGGGCATCTTCGGCCACGGCAATGTCGCCGGTGTCGGCCAGGCGCTGCTCCAGGCCGAGCTGCAGGACCCGACGGCGCTCCCGTACATCCTGTCCCGCAACGAGCAGGCCATGGTGCACACGGCCGCCGCCTTCGCCCGCACCCGGGACCGGCTGCAGACCTACGCCTGCACGGCGAGCGTCGGCCCGGGCTCGACCAACATGGTGACCGGCGCGGCCTTGGCCACGATCAATCGGCTGCCCGTCCTGATCCTCCCTTCGGATGTGTTCGCAACGCGGGTGGCGACCCCCGTGCTGCAGGAGCTGGAGAGCTTCGGCGCCGGTGACGTCTCGGTCAACGACGCCTTCCGCCCGGTGTCGAAGTACTTCGATCGCGTCTGGCGCCCCGAGCAGCTCCCCTCGGCGCTGCTGAACGCGATGCGCGTGCTGACCGATCCGGTCGAGACCGGCGCGGTCACGCTGGCGCTGCCGCAGGACGTGCAGGCCGAGGCCTACGACTGGCCCGAGGAGCTCTTCGCCGAGCGCACCTGGTACGTCGCCCGCCCGTTGCCGGAAGCATCAATTGTCGACAAGGCGGTAGATCTCCTACGGTCCGCGCAGCGGCCGCTGATCGTCGCCGGCGGCGGTGTGCACTACTCCGGCGCCGAGGACGCGCTCCGGGCGTTCGCCGAGCAGACCGGTATCCCGGTGGCCGAAACCCAGGCCGGTAAGGGATCTCTGCGCTACGACCACCCGCAGGCGATGGGCGCGGTCGGCTCGACCGGGACGACGGCGGCGAACGCGCTGGCCCGCGAGGCCGACCTGGTGATCGGGATCGGCACCCGCTACAGCGACTTCACCACCGCCTCCCGGACCGCCTTCCAGCAGCCGGGGGTCAAGTTCCTCAACATCAACGTGGCGCGTTTCGACAGCGCAAAACATGCCGGCCTCCCTCTCGTGGCAGATGCGCGGGAAGCCCTTGTTTCCTTGGGCTCCGCACTTGGCGACTGGTCCGTCGACGTCCAGTACACGTCGCACGGCACGGAACTTTCAAGGAACTGGGACGGAACTGTTTCGGCCCATTACGGACCCCCGGCCGAGGTGACCGCGAAACTCGCGGACGGGCTGCTCACCCAGGGCCAGGTCCTCGGCGCCGTCAACGAATTGTCGGCGCCGTCTGATGTGGTGGTGTGCGCGGCCGGATCGATGCCCGGCGACCTGCACAAACTCTGGCGGACTCGCGACCCGAAGGGATACCACGTCGAATATGGCTTCTCCTGTATGGGTTACGAGATCGCCGGTGGGCTGGGCGTCCGGCTCGGCGCGCCGGAGCGCGACGTGTTCGTCATGGTCGGCGACGGGTCGTACCTGATGATGTCCAGTGAGCTGGCCACCGCCGTCCAGGAGAACCTGAAGATCATCGTCGTCCTGGTGCAGAACCACGGCTTCGCCTCGATCGGCGCGCTCTCGGAGTCCCTGGGCTCGCAGCGGTTCGGGACGGCGTACCGCAAACGCAGCGGTGACGGCCGTCTCGACGGCGACTACCTGCCGGTCGATCTCGCGGCCAACGTGCGCAGCTTCGGGATCGAGGTTCTGGATGTCCGCAGCCTCGACGAGCTGGAGAAGGCCATCGGGACGGCGAAGGCCGCCACCGGGCCGATCGCGATCCATGTCACGACCGATCCGCTGATCGGCGCGCCCGACAGCGATTCCTGGTGGGATGTCCCGGTCAGCGAGGTCTCCGAGCTCGAGAGCACCCGGGCCGCCGCCGCGGCGTACGAGGAGAGCAAGAAGGTCCAGCAGCCCTACGTCACCCCCGCGGAGGGCTGACATGGGCGCGATCAACGTCGGTACGGCGCCGGACTCGTGGGGAGTCTGGTTCGCCGACGACCCGAAGCAGACGCCGTGGGCGCGGTTCCTCGACGAGGTCGTCGCGGCCGGTTACCGGCGGATCGAGCTGGGCCCCTACGGCTACCTGCCGACCGATCCGCAGCAGCTCAAGGCCGAGCTCGACCAGCGTGGCCTGACGATGACCGCCGGGACGACGTTCGAGCAGTTGCATCGGCCTGACGGCTGGGAGTCGACGTGGCAGGGTGTCGCGCCGACCGCCGAACTGGCGGCGGCGATGGGCGCGAAGCATCTGGTCGTGATGCCCTCCATGTGGCGGGACGCCGACGGCAGCATCGTCGAGGAGCGCCTGGACCACGCCGCGCAGGCCGCGCACGGCAAGCAGGTGACGGAGCTCGGTCGTCGCGTCGCGGCGGAGTTCGGCGTCCGCCTGCAGTATCACCCACATGCCGATGGCCACGTCGACAACCAGCAGACCGTCGAGCGCTTCCTCGAGGAGACCGACCCCGAGCATGTGGGCCTGTGTCTCGACACCGGTCACATCAGCTACTGCGGCGGTGACAATCTCGACCTGATCCGCAAGTACCCGGAGCGGATCGGCTACCTGCACCTCAAGCAGGTGAATCCCGAGGTGCTGGCCGCGATCGAGGGCCAGGAGCTGAGTTTCGACCAGGCGATCGAGCGCGGCGTGATGGCCGAGCCGCCGGCCGGCGTCCCGGAGTTCCCGCCGTTGCTCGACGAGCTGGCGAAGCTCGGCGCCGACCTGTTCGCGATCGTCGAGCAGGACATGTATCCCTGCCCGCCGGAGGTGCCGTTGCCGATCGCGGCGCGGACCGCGGCCTATCTGAGATCCCACGGGGGTGGCGTATCGCTGTGACGGCCAGCAGTGTGAGACTCGCTGGTCCCAACCCAAACCCGCGGAACGGCCGCGGATCACTCGAAAGGCTGGTTGGAGTCATGGTTCGGTGGCACAAGAAGGCGGTGGCCGCGGGCGCGGTGCTCACGCTCGCCGCGGCGCTGGCCGCATGTAGTTCCTCCGGGGGCAAGCAGGAGGAGCAGGGTTCGGGCGGCAGCGGCAGCGGGGTCGCCGACACACCGCGGATGAAGGTCGCGCTGATCACCCACTCGGGTCCGGGTGACACCTTCTGGGACATCGTCCGGCGCGGCGCCGAGGTGGCCGCGAAGAAGGACAACGTCGAGCTGCAGTACTCCTCCGACCCCGACGGCGCCGCCCAGGCGAACCTGGTGCAGACGGCGATCGACGCGAAGGTCGACGGGATCGCCGTCACGCTGAGCAAGCCGGACGCCGTCATCCCGAACGTCAAGAAGGCCGTCGAGGCGGGAATCCCGGTGACGATCCTGAACGGCGGCCTGGACACCTGGAAGACCACCGGCGCGGTCGGCTACTTCGGCCAGGACGAGCGGATCGCCGGCCAGGCGACCGGTGACAAGCTCAAGCAGCTCGGCGCCAAGAAGGTCATCTGCGTCATCCACGAGCAGGGCAACGTCAGTCTCGAGGCCCGCTGCCAGGGCATCAAGGACCGGCTCGGCGCCGTCGAGAACGTCAACGTCAACGGCACCGACCAGCCCGCCACGCAGGCGACGCTGACCTCGAAGCTGCAGCAGGACAAGGCCGCGGACTACGTCGTCGCGCTGAACGCCGGGATCGCGCTGACCGCGGTCACCGCCGCCAAGGACGCCGGTTCGGCGGCCAAGATCGGCAGCTTCGACATGAGCAAGGAGATGGCCAAGGCGGTCAAGGACGGCACCGTCCAGTTCGCCGTCGACCAGCAGCCGTACCTGCAGGGCTACCTGGCGATCGACGCGCTCTGGCTCTACAAGACCAACGGCGACACCATCGGCGGCGGCGAGGCCACCCTGACCGGACCGGCCTTCATCGACAAGTCGAATATCGACGCCGTCGAGAAGTACGCCGCCGCCGGGACGCGCTGAGGTAGCGGCATGGCATCGACCATCACTTCACCCGCCACGGCGGACGACCGCGTCGCCGCGCGCTCCGTCGGGGCCCGGTTGCTGAGCCGGCCGGAGATCGGATCGCTGGTCGGCGCGGCGGTCATCCTGGTGTTCTTCCTGATCGCCGCACCGCCGTTCCGCGATATCAACAACACCGGCACGATCCTGTACGGCGCCGCGCTGATCGGAGTGATGGCGGTGCCGGTCGCGCTGCTGATGATCGGCGGTGAGTTCGACCTGTCGGCCGGTGTCGCGGTGACGACGTCCGGGCTGACCGCCGGGATCTTCGCCTACCAGCTCAGCCTGAACGTGTGGGCCGGCATCCTGCTGGCGCTGGTCGTCTCGGTCGCCGTCGGCGCGTTCAACGGCTGGCTGCTGATGCGAACCGGGCTGCCCAGCTTCCTGGTGACGCTGGGCACCTTCTTCATCCTGCAAGGTGTGAACCTCGCGGTCACCCGGCTCACCTCGGGCGCCGTCGCGTCGAACTCGATCAGCGACATGGACGGCTTCAACGCCGCGAAGGCGATCTTCGCCTCCGAGTTCAAACTCGGCGGGATCACGATCAAGATCATCATCGTCTGGTGGATCGTGTTCGTGGCGATCGCCGCCTGGGTGCTGCTGAAGACCCAGATCGGTAACTGGATCTTCGCCGTCGGCGGGGACGCCGCGGCCGCGCGGGCGGTCGGCGTCCCGGTGAAGAAGGTGAAGATCGGGCTGTTCATGACGGTCGGCTTCTTCGCCTGGTTCACCGGGATGCAGCTGCTGTTCGTGCAGAACGGCGTCGTCCAGTCCGGTGAGGGCGTCGGCAAGGAGTTCCTCTACATCATCGCCGCGGTGGTCGGCGGCTGTCTGCTGACCGGCGGCTACGGCTCGGTGGTCGGCGGCGCGGTCGGCGCGCTGATCTTCGGCATGGTGCAGCTCGGCGTCGTCTACGCCGGCTGGAACGCGGACTGGTTCAAGGCGTTCCTCGGCGTGATGCTGCTGCTGGCCACGATCGTCAACCTGGTCGTTCGGAGCAAGGCGGAGGCACGATGAGCACCACGCAGAGCTTCGCGGACGAGGCGACGACCAGCCCGAACACGCCGATCGTCCTGCTCGAGGACGTCGGTAAGAGCTACGGGAATGTGCATGCGCTGCGTGGTGTGTCGCTGTCGGTGCGGCAGGGCGAGATCACCTGTGTGCTCGGGGACAACGGCGCCGGTAAGTCGACGCTGATCAAGATCGTCGCCGGGCTGCACGACTACACCTCGGGCCGGATGTCGGTGAACGGCGAGGAGCGGCACTTCTCCTCACCGCGCGAGTCGCTGGACAGCGGGATCGCGACCGTCTACCAGGATCTCGCGCTGGCGCCGCTGATGTCGGTCTGGCGGAACTTCTTCCTCGGTAACGAGCTCACCAAGGGCCCGTTCAAACAGCTCGACGTCGCGGCGATGAAGCGGATCGCCCAGGAGGAGCTGACCAAGATGGGGATCTCGATCCCCAACCTGGAGCAGCCGGTCGGGAAGCTGTCCGGCGGTCAGAAGCAGTGCGTCGCGATCGCCCGCGCGATCCACTTCGGCGCCAAGGTGCTGATCCTCGACGAGCCGACCGCGGCGCTCGGCGTGAACCAGTCCGGCGTCGTGCTGAAGTACATCGTGAAGGCCCGGGACGCCGGGATCGGCGTCATCTTCATCACCCACAACCCGCACCACGCGTACCTGGTCGGCAACCACTTCGTCGTGCTGAAACTCGGCCGCGTCGCGCTGGACACGCACCGCGCCGACATCACGCTGGAGCAGCTGACCACCGAGATGGCCGGCGGGTCCGAGCTCGAGGCGCTCAGCCACGAGTTGCGCGATCTCGCGCCGGCGGATCCGGTCGAGAAGAACCCCGCAGGGGAGAAGGAGCAGGAATGAGCGATCTGCGGATCGGCATCGTCGGGGTCGGCGCCATGGGCGCGGATCACGCCGAGCGGATCGTCCGGCGGATCTCCGGCGCGCGCCTGGTCGCGGTGTCGGACCCGGACACCGCGCGCGCCGAGGAGCTCGCGGGCCGATTGTCCAGCGGCGGCGCGGTCCGGGTGATCGCCGACCCGCTCGAGCTGATCGGCGCCCGGGAGGTGGATGCCGTGATCCTGGCGTCGCCCGGGTTCGCCCATGCGGAGCAGCTGTTCGCCTGCCTGGAGCACGGCAAACCGGTGCTCTGCGAGAAGCCGCTGACGATGGACGCCGCGTCCTCGCTGCAGGTCGTCGAGGCCGAGCACAAACTCGGCCGGACGCTGATCCAGGTCGGCTTCATGCGCCGCTTCGACCCGGAGTACGCCGCGCTCAAGCAGCTGCTCGACTCCGGGGAGCTCGGCCGGCCGCTGCTGCTGCACAACGTGCACCGCAACAAGGCGAACGGGCCCGGCTTCCGCAGCGAGATGATCGTCCGGGATTCGATGGTCCACGAGGTCGACGTGGCCCGGTGGCTGTTCGGCTCCGAGATCAGCCGGATCACCGTGCACGCCCCGAAGCCGACCGGCGCGGTACCGGACGGCGTCCTCGATCCGCAGTTCGCGGTCTTCGAGATGGCCAACGGCGCGATGGCCGACGTCGAGGTCTTCGTGAACTTCCAGGTCGGCTACGAGGTCCGGTGCGAGGCCGTCGCCGAGCGCGGCAGCGCGACGATCGGGCTCGGCTCGGGTGTCGTCACCCGGGCGGCCGGTCACTGGGGCGGCGTCGTCCCCGACGACTTCCGGGTCCGTTTCGACCTGGCCTACGACATCGAGGTCCAGCGCTGGATCGACGCCGCCGGCCGTGGTGAGATCGATGGGCCGAGCGCGTGGGACGGCTACGCGGCGGCCGCGGTCTGTGAGGCGGGGGTCGCCTCGCTGAGCACCGGGCAGCCCGTCGCCGTCGATCTTGCCGACCGCCGCACCGTGCTCGGCTGAAGCTGAAAGGGAAACACTGTGAGTACTGACATCAAGCGCATCACCCACCTGGTCGGCGGCAGCTCGTGGGCGGGCGTCGCCGAGCGTACGAGCGACGTCTACAACCCGGCCACCGGCGCCGTCACCGGGCAGCTCGACCTGGCCTCCGCGGCCACCGTCGACGAGGTCGTGAAGGTCGCCCACGAGGCCTCGAAGGCCTGGGCGGCGACGTCGCTGACCAAGCGCGCGCAGGTGCTGTTCGCCTACCGCCAGCTCGTCAACGAGCGGAAGGAGGAGATCGCGGCCCTGATCACCGCCGAGCACGGCAAGGTCCTGTCGGATGCCGTCGGCGAGGTCACCCGCGGTCTCGAGGTGATCGAGTTCGCCTGCGGGATCCCGCATCTGCTCAAGGGCGGTTTCAGCGAGGGCGTCTCGACCAAGGTCGACGTGTACTCGATCCGGCAGCCGCTCGGCGTCAGCGCGGTCATCTCGCCGTTCAACTTCCCGGCGATGGTGCCGATGTGGTTCGTACCGATCGCGGTCGCCTGCGGTAACGCCGTGGTGATCAAGCCGTCCGAGAAGGACCCGTCGGCGGCGAACGCGATGGCCGAGCTGTGGAAGGAGGCCGGCCTGCCGGACGGCGTCGTCAACGTCGTACACGGCGACAAGGAGACCGTCGACCGGCTGCTCGAGCACCCCGACATCAAGTCGGTCTCGTTCGTCGGTTCGACGCCGATCGCGAAGTACGTCTACGAGAACGGCACCCGGAACGGCAAACGCGTCCAGGCGCTCGGCGGCGCGAAGAACCACATGATCGTGCTGCCGGACGCCGATCTCGACCTGGCCGCCGACGCCGCGGTGAACGCGGGTTTCGGCTCGGCGGGTGAGCGCTGTATGGCGATCTCGGCGCTGGTCGCGATCGAGCCGATCGCCGACGAGCTGATCGCGAAGATCTCCGAGCGGATGGCGAAGCTGAAGACCGGCGACGGCACGCGCTCCTGCGACATGGGCCCGCTCGTCACCGGCGCGCACCGGGACAAGGTCTCCGGATACGTCGCCGCCGGTGTCGACGAGGGCGCGGAGCTGGTGGTCGACGGCCGCGCGGGCGACTTCGACGGCGGCGCGGACGGGTTCTGGCTCGGCCCCACGCTGTTCGACAAGGTCACCCCGGAGATGTCGATCTACACCGACGAGATCTTCGGTCCGGTGCTCTCGGTGCTCCGGCTGCCGTCGTACGACGCGGCGCTCGACCTGGTGAACTCGAACCCGTACGGCAACGGCACGGCGATCTTCACCAACGACGGCGGCGCGGCCCGCCGCTTCCAGAACGAGGTCGAGGTCGGGATGGTCGGGATCAACGTCCCGATCCCGGTCCCGATGGCGTACTACTCGTTCGGCGGCTGGAAGAACTCGCTGTTCGGCGACACCCACGCGCACGGTATGGACGGCGTGCACTTCTTCACCCGGACGAAGGTCGTCACCTCGCGCTGGCTCGACCCGAGCCACGGCGGGATCAACCTGGGCTTCCCGACGCACGACTGAACCACCGGCGGGCGACGTCCCTGGCCGATGCCGGTCAGGGACGTTGACCCCTGGTACGCCGTACCGCCACCGTCGGTCGGGTGAACGGACGAATCGCAGCCCTCGTCGCCCTGCTCGGCGTATTGATGCCGACGACTGCCGTTGCCGCAAGGCCGGACCAGCCACTCACGATCATCAATGGTGATGCGGCCGGCCCGACCGTGCGATTCGTCCCGGGCGGTGACGCGGTGGACGCGCACGATGGCGAGATCCGGCGGTTCGGCTCCCGGTACTACCTGTACGGGACGAGCTACGGCTGCGGCTACGAGTGGAACCGTGCCGGTACGCCGTTCTGCGGGTTCAAGGCCTACAGCTCGACCGACCTGCGCAGCTGGGTCGACGAGGGCTTCCTGTTCGACGGTACGACGTCCGCGTGGCAGCAACGGTGCAACGGCTCGACGTACGGGTGCTACCGCCCGCATGTGATGTACAACGAGGCCACGCGCAAGTACGTGCTGTGGATCAACTCGTACGACGTCGGTGTCGGCTATCACGTGTTCACGTCGAACCGCCCGACCGGTCCGTTCACCGAGCAGCCGCTGCCGACGCTCGCCGTCAACAACGACATCCCGCCCGGGGTGAACAACGGCGACCACGACCTGTTCCGCGACTCCGACGGTACGGCGTACCTCGCGTACACGGACTGGCGCGCCGGTGGCGACATCATCGTGGAGAAGCTGGACGCGTCGTACCGGACCGGTACCGGGCAGCACGTCCGGCTCGGCGTCCGGTCTACGGAAGCGCCGTCCATGTTCAAACGCAACGGCAGCTACTACCTGACCCTGTCGGACCCGAACTGCGGCTACTGCACGACCGGGACGTCGTACTTCCGCGCAACCAGCCCGTTGGGGCCATGGGTCGGTAGCACGGCCGATGCGGCTTGGCAGATCGAGAACCAGGCGCTACACGCGAACGGCGGCGGTGTCGGCCTCAGCAAGGCTGGTGCGGCGTGGGCTGACTACGACCTGACGTTCAAGACCACACCGCTGCAGACCGGCGGCGGCGGTAGCTATGCCCAAGCCGGCTGGACTTTTCGGGCGACTGATGGTGGGACTGGCTACCAATGGCTCTTGGGTAACTACGCCCATCCCGGAGCCGAGGGTGGCAACCTGACGAAGATCGTCTACCGCGGCGGCGCTGTGCAGCGGCTTGAGGTTGTGAAGACGCCAATGGCGATCGTCGGCGGCCTGCCGTACGCCGTCCGGACGGAGGTGGTCGGCTCGACGATCCGGACCTGGGTGAACGACGTGCTCGTCGACACGACGACAGACGCGACGTACGCGACCGGACGGATCGGCTTCCGCCAGAGCGGCGGTAACGACGGTGAGAGCGCACTGTTCGACGACGTCCGCGTCACCGCGGCAGACGGCACCGTTCTGTTCGCCGACGACTTCAGCGGCGACCTGTCGGCCTGGAACGCACCGCCGGTCGCAGTCCGCGGCGTCAAGATCAGCACGAACTCCTGCGGCGGCCAACCTGCCGACGTCGCTGAACTCCCCGGCGGCACCTACCTCTACCAAAGCGACCTCTGGAACAACGGCGCCCCCAACGAAGCCCTAGCCAAGCACCACTGGGAACCCCTGCGCTTCACAGCGGACGGCGCCATCCAACCCCTCGAATGCGGCACCCGCTACGACCTCACCACCGCCAAGCGCCCCACCACGTCATCCGGCGACGAAGGTTTCCACACCTACTGCGACATCACCCGGTCCATCGCCCGCGCCCAAACCTTCACCCCAGGCGCCGGCCACCTGAAGTCCGTCACCTACACAACCTTCCAGTCCGGCCACCCCAACGGCCCCCTCACCCTCACCGTCACCCGCCTCAACCCTGACGGCACCCCAGGCGCAGCAGTCGCCACCCGAACCGTGCCTGCTGCTGAGGTGAGCTGGTCACCCCAGCAGCAGACAGTCCAGCTCAACGCCCCAGCAGCCCCCCGCGAGCAGTTCGCCATCGTCATCAAGACCACCGCAACCACCGGCTGCTACGGCCTCGCCCACAACGACGCCAACCCCCTACCCACCGGCGCCGCCCTCTACAGCGCCAACAACGGAACCACCTGGCGAACCGAACCCTCAAGAGACCTGAGGATCAGTACCACTTCTGGGTGAGGCTCGTGTTGTGCGGCCTGATGTGGACGCCAGGGCTGGGGTCGCTCGCAAGGTTCTTCTGGGTGAGGCCGTGCGCGATGTATCCGCCGTTGACGTAGACCCACCGCTGGTAGCCGTCATCGTTGCAGGCGATGGCGTAGACCGTCGTGCCGTTGCTGTCGAGGCAGTGCCCGGTCGAGCGATTCCACAACTTTCCCGAGAAGTCGGGACTCGACCACTCCCACTTCTGGTCGTTGTCGTTCGCGTTGCAGACCCGCATCGCGACTGCGGCACCGGGCAGTTCCTGAAGGCAGAGTCCGCTCGCCGAGTTCCTGATCTGGGCGTAGTAGGTGGTGCCGGCCTGGGCCGACGGGACAGTGGCTGCCAGGAGCGTCACCCCCGCGGTGAGCGCGAGGGCGGACCGGACGTACTTACGCATATTTTCCCCTCCAAGTTGCTTATTTCTTCGATATATCGAAGAAAGCTCCTGGAAGCCTAGTCGGGCGGGGATTCGGCTGCTGCCCGAATCCCCCGCCGGGACCTCCTTGGGGGCTACTGCGAGGGGCGAGGTGAGAGGCCTGCTGCTATGTATGCCGCGTCGATCAGCTCCATCGTGGCGACGGCGTCGTCCGCGTCGGTTGGTAGTGGGGCGCCGTTGCGCAGGTGGGCTGCGAAGGCCTCCAGCTGGTATGCGTACGACGACTTGCGGCCGAGGTGCTCGACCCAATGGTCTTCCTTGGTTGTAACGATCACTCGGTCGTCCTGGTGCGGCAGTACGAAGCTGGGCGCGAATGCCTCGCCGCGGGTGCCGACCAGCTTGCAGCTGAATTCGAGTGTTTCCGCGCCCATGCTCGTCCGCACCGCACCCGTGGCGCCGTTGGGGAACTCCAGGTCGGCGTTCAGCCATTCGTCCACGCCGGGCAGCCGCTTGCGCTCACCGGCCCGTGCACTGACCAGACGCGGCGCACCGCCCGCCCAGGGCGCGATTGTGCGCTGCGCGTGCAGTGCGTAGCAGCCGACGTCCATCAGCGCGCCTCCCGCGAGCGGCAGCGACCAGCGCGGGTCGTCGTCGGCGGGCGGCGGCATCACCATCGTGGTCTCGACGTGCTGCAGCTCACCCAGCTCGCCCTTGGCCAGCAGCTCGTGCAGCCGCCGGGTGACCGGGTGGAACAGATAGTGGAAGCCCTCCATCACGGCCAGTCCGCGCTCCGCGGCAGCGTCGCGCACCGCCACTGCCTCGGTCGCGTTGCTGGCCGAGGGTTTCTCGGTGAGCACGTGCTTGCCCGCGGCAAGCGCCTTCAGGTTCCACGGGCCGTGCAGCGCGTTGGCCAGCGGGTTGTAGACGGCCTCGACCTCGGGGTCGGCCAGCACGTCGTCGTACGTCGCGTGGACGCGCTCGACTCCGTGCTCGGCCGCGAAGGCCGCGGCCCGATCCCGGTCGCGGGCGGCGACGGCGACCAGCCGGGCCCCGGTCAGCCGGGCCGGCTCGGCGATCGCGCGCCCGGCGATCCGGGCAGCGCCGAGGATCCCGATCCGCAGCGGTTCCATACGTGTCCTCATCTCAGCCGTACTGCCAGCACAGCCCCCCGAGCGGGCCGGCGGATGAATTGGAAGCCGTCATCCTGCCGCACGCGCGCTCCGGCAGATACGGCCGGACCGCCATCCGGACCTCCTGATCGGCCGGGGGCGATCTGATCAAATCACCGTGGTGGGTCGACTGATCACGGTGCAGGCCTCAGGATGTCCGCATGAACACCGTGCAGGTCCAGGTTGACCGGAGTAGCCGTACGCCGTTGCACGTCCAGCTGGCACAGCAGCTCGAGGCGGCAATCCAGGGCGGCGAGCTACCGGTCGGCTCTCGCCTCAGCAACGAGGTGGACCTCGCGGAGGCGTACGGGCTCAGCCGGCCCACAGTGCGGCAGGCGATCGCCAGACTGGTCGACCAGGGCCTTCTGGTCCGCAAACGCGGCGTCGGCACCCAGGTGGTCGGCAGCTCCGGCCAGGTACGCCGTTCGCTCGAGCTGACCAGCCTGTACGACGACCTGTCCGCAGCACACCGCAAACCGGAGACCGAGGTACTGCGGTTCGGCATCGCACCAGCCACCGCAGATGTGGCTTCAGCGCTGCTCTGTGAGGTGGGGGACCGCGTACTGCGTCTGGAGCGGCTACGCCGGGCGGACGGTGAGCCCCTGGCCCTGATGCGTAACTGGCTGCCGCCGGACCTGCTGGAGACAGACCCGACCACGCTGGCCGAGCGAGGTCTCTACCAGCTGCTCCGCGCTGAGGGCGTCCGGCTCAAGGTCGCGCACCAGACCATCTCCGCCGTCCCGGCGTCCCCGGAGCAGGCCCGGCTGCTCGCCGAGGATCCCGGCCACCCGCTGCTCGCCACCACCCGGATCACGTACGACGACCACGGCCAGCCGGTCGAGTTCGGGTCGCATCTCTACCGCGCCAGCCGCTACTCCTTCGAGCACACGCTCGTCCATCGCTGAGCGCTCAACCGCTCCTGCAGCAAGGTGCAACTTTCTGGACCGGGCCGTCCCGGCGTGGATACGCTCGGTGAGCCTTTCGCATGTCACGGTTATCCACAGGCAGCCGTGAGCCGGTGGCGCGAGGTGCCCCGGGGTTGAAAGGATGGTCGCGCATGGTGACCGCATGTGGTCGCCGGACGGGACACACACGGGGAGACCGATGACAGCCGACAGACTTGCCCCGCGCCGGGCGGGCTGGGACGGCGCCGTCGAGCTCATCGACGCCCAGGTGCGCGACGTCGTCCGCCGGGAGGGGATCGACCCGCTCCGCGATCCGGCGGCCGTCAATGCGATCGTCGCGACCGTCGTCCGGGAGTACGACGAGCGCAGTCTGACCGGCGTGGTACCGCCGATCGGCGATCTGGAGGCGGTCAGCCGCGAGGTGCACGACCGGGTCGCCGGGTTCGGCCCGCTGCAGCGCTACCTGGACGACCCGAAGGTCGAGGAGATCTGGATCAACGAGCCGAGCCGGGTCTTCATCGCCCGTGACGGCCGGCACGAGCTGACCACGACGGTGCTGACCGAGGAGGAGGTCAGCGACCTGGTCGAGCGGATGCTGAAGACCACCGGACGCCGGATCGACGTCTCGCAGCCGTTCACCGACGCCCGGCTGCCCGACGGCAGCCGCGTGCACATCGTCCTCGGCGGCATCACCCAGCGCTACGCGGCGATCAACATCCGCAAATTCACCGTCCGCGCCACCCGGCTGACCGACCTGGTCCAGCTCGGCTCCCTGACTCCGCACGCGGCCGCCGTCCTGGACGCCGCGGTAGCCGTCGGGCTGAACATCCTGGTCTCCGGCGGCACGCAGGCCGGTAAGACCACCATGCTGAACGCGCTGGCCGGCTCGATCCCGGGCAGCGAGCGGGTGATCAGCTGTGAGGAAGTCTTCGAGATCAAGCTCCCGATCCCGGACTGGGTCTCCATGCAGACCCGGCAGGCCGGGCTCGAGGGCACCGGCGAGGTCCGCCTGCGGGATCTGGTCAAGGAGTCGCTGCGGATGCGGCCGTCCCGGGTGATCGTCGGCGAGGTTCGCGGTGAGGAGTGTCTCGACCTGCTCCTCGCGCTGAATTCGGGCCTGCCCGGTATGTGCACGATCCACGCCAACTCGGCGCGCGAGGCGCTGACCAAGATGTGCACGCTGCCGCTGCTCGCGGGCGAGAACATCGGTTCCCGATTCGTGCTGCCGACGGTGGCCGGCTGTGTGGACCTCGTCGTCCACCTCGGGGTCGGGGCCGACGGACGCCGTCGCGTGCGCGAGATCCTGGCGGTCAGCGGCCGGATCGAGGAGCAGGCGATCGAGACCGAGACCCTGTTCGGCACGGTCGACGGCCGGTTGCGCCGGGCCGAGGGGCAGCTGCCGCATCCCGAGCGGTTCCAGCAGGCCGGGTACAACCTGGCCGGTCTGCTGACCGAGCTGCCCGGAGGTGTCGGCTGATGGGGTTGCTGCTCGGGTTGTTCTTCGGGATCGGTTTGCTGCTGATCATCGCGACGTTCGTGGCGCCGGCGGAGAGTCGGCCACCGCAGGACGGCCGGCTGATCAGCCGCAGCCGGGAGCTGCTCGCGAGCGCCGGCGTGGAGGGCGTGACACCAGGGGCCTTCATCGGCGCCTGCCTGATCACCGGTCTGCTCGGGTTCGTGCTGATGTTCGCGGTCTCGGGCGCGCTGCCGATCGGCGCCGTCTTCGGGCTGATGGCCGGCGCCGCGCCGATCGCTCTGGTGAAGAGCCGGGCCCGGCGGCGGCTGGCCGAGTTCCGCGAGCTCTGGCCGGATGTGGTCGACAACATCGCGTCCGCCGTCCGGGCCGGGTTGTCGCTGTCCGAGGCGCTGGCGCAGGTCGGTGAGCGCGGGCCGTTGCCGCTGCGCGAGCCGTTCCGTCGGTTCGGGGCGGACTACGCCTCGACCGGCCGCTTCGCCGAGTCGCTGGACCGGTTGAAGGAGCGGCTGGCCGATCCGGTCGGTGACCGGGTGATCGAGGCGTTGCGGATCGCGCGTGAGGTCGGCGGCGGTGATCTCGGCCGGTTGCTGCGCTCCCTGTCGACGTTCCTGCGCGACGACGCGCGGACGAGATCCGAGCTGGAGTCTCGACAGTCCTGGTCGGTGAACGGCGCCCGCGTCGCGGTCGCCGCGCCCTGGCTGGTGCTGGCGCTGCTGTCCTTCCAGGGCGATGTCATCGAGCGGTACAACTCGCCGGTCGGCGCGATCATCATCGGCGCGGGCGCGGTCATCTGCGTGTTCGCGTACCGGTTGATGCTGCGGATCGGCCGGTTGCCCGAGCCCGAGCGGGTGCTGCGATGAGCCCGATCCTGCTCGGCGGCGTCCTCGGCGCGCTGTTCGGCCTCGGCCTGGTGGTCGTCGTCCGCCGGTTGCCGTTCCTGCGCAAACCCACGGCTGACGACCGGATCTCGCCGTACCTGCGCGATCTCGGCGGCTCCGAGGTGTTCCTCGGCGTCGCGGATTCGGGCTCGCCGTTCTACGCGATCCTGCGGTTGTTCGGGCCGTCGCTGCGCTCGGGCGCCCAGCGGCTGGAGCGGTTGCTCGGCGGCGCGTCGTCGATCCGGCGGCGGCTCGCGCGGGCCGGCCTGGAGCGCACGGTCGAGGAGTTCCGGATCGAGCAGCTGCTGTGGGGGACGGCGTTGTTCGGCGCGGGTCTGATCGTCTCGCTGATCGCCGTCTCACTCGGCGTCGGCAACCCGATCGGCATGCTGGTCTTCTGTGCGTTGCTCGGCGTCCTCGGAGTCCTTGCCCGGGACACCTACCTGAGCACCCAGGTGCGGAACCGGGAGCGGCGGCTGCTCGCCGAGCTGCCGACCGTGGCCGAGCTGCTCGCGCTGTCGGTCGCGGCCGGAGAAGGCCCGGCCGCCGCGCTCGACCGGGTCGCGCGGTCCTGCCGAGGTGACCTGGCCGACGAGCTGAAACGGGTCCTGGCCGAGACCCGCGCGGGCGAAACGCTCGTCCGCGCGCTGGATGCGCTCGCGGATCGCACCGGCCTGCTGGCCCTGTCCCGCTTCGCTGATGGTTTGGCCGTGGCGCTCGAGCGGGGGACGCCGCTCGCCGACGTACTGCGGGCGCAGGCCGGCGATATTCGTGAGGCCGGTCGGCGCGAGCTGATCGAGTCGGGCGCCCGGCGCGAGGTCGCCATGATGGTCCCGGTGATCTTCCTGGTGCTGCCGGTCACCATCGCCTTCGCCTTCTACCCGGGCGCTGTCGGAATCCGGCTGATCGCCGGATGAATCGAGGAGAAACCATGTCCCTGTTGATGACGAGAATGCTCGTGGCGCTGACGACGTCGCGACCCGCGCGCAAGGAGCGCGGTGACGTACCCGGCTGGGTGCTGATCACGGTGATGACGGCCGGTCTGGTGATCGGGATCTGGACACTCGCCGGCGAGCAACTCGAGGCGATGCTGCGTAAGGCGCTGGACTCCGTCGGCAACAAGTAGACCGGTGCGCCTGACCAGCCGAGTTCGCGACGACCGTGGTTCCGCGGTCGTGGACTTCGTGCTGGTCTCGATGCTCGTGGTGCCGTTGTTCCTCGGCATCCTGCAGGTCGGCCTCTATCTCTACGTGCGGAACACGGTAACCGCGGCCGCGTCGGAGGGCGCCCACTACGCCGCCGTCCTGAACCGCGACCCCGGCGACGGCCAAGCGCGGACGCGCGAGCTGATCAGCGGTGTCGTGAACGACCGCCTGGTGGACGCCGTCGAAGCGAGTGCCACCGACATCGACGGCCAGCCTGGCGTCGAGGTGACCGTCCGGGCCCATATGCCCGCCCTCGGTCTCTGGGGCCCGGCCGTCGAGTTCAGCGTCTCCGGCCATGCCATCAAGGAGACCGGCGAATGACCCGCCGACGCGAGGAGCGGGGGAGTGCGGTGGTGGAGTTCTCCTGGTTGGCGTTGCTGTTGATGGTGCCGTTGATCTATGTGCTGCTGGGGGTTTTCGATGTGCAGCGGGCGTCGTACGGCGCGACGGCGGCGACTCGGGCGGCCGGGCGGGCGTTCATCATCGTGCCGGACGGGTTGACCGAGCAGGAGGCGCGAGCGCGCGCGTTCGAGGCGGCGAAGCTGGCGATGAAGGACCAGGGGATGGAGCTGTCGCCGGGTGAGCTGTCGATCAGTTGCAACCCGGCCTGTCTGCAGCCTGGCTCGACGGTGACGGTCACCCTCGAGACGAGGGTGCGGCTGCCGCTGATCCCCGACGCGCTCGGCGGCGAGCCCCCGGCGATCCGGATCAGCTCCGAACACACCGAGCCGTACGGCGACTACCGCGAAGCCAAGGGCGACGGATGAGCCGCCCGCGCCGTGACGAGCAAGGCCAGATGACCGTGCTGATCATCGGCTTCACCTTCGTCATCCTGCTGCTGATCGTCGTCGTCACCGACATCTCCAAGGTCTTCCTGGTCCGCCGCGACCTCGACGCCACCGCGGACGGCGCCGTCCTCGCCGCGGCCAACGGCCTGGCCGCGATCTACGCCCAGCCGGCCGCCGGCGGCAACGCCGAGCTCGATCCCGAGCAGGCCCGCCGGCTGACCGCGGAGTACCTCGACCAAGTTGCCGCCAGCAACCGTTTCGACGGCCTCGACTGGTCCGCCGACGTCACCGGAACAACGGTGACCGTCCAGCTCACCTCAACCGTGCAGCTCCCCTTCCAACCGCCCGGCTTCCCCGGCTCCTCCGACATCGCCACCGAAGCCTCAGCCGTCGTACCGATCCGCTGACACCGCCGGCCGGTAGTGCGAGACCACGATCTGGCCGTCCACCACCGCGGTGTCGATCAGCCGAAGGTGCCCGCGCGCGGCCGGGTGCGCGAACAGCGGCCGCCCGCCGCCTAGCACGACCGGGTGGACGGCGATGTGGAACTCGTCGATCAACCCCAGCTCGGCCAGTGCCCCGGCGAGCGCGGAGCCGCCGGTCAGCAGCAAATCCCCACCCGGCTCGGCCTTCAGCGCACCGACCTCCGTCGCCAGATCGCCGCGGATCACCCGCGACGCCCACTCGTCACCCGCATAGTCGCGCGAGAACACCACCTTCGGCGTCGCCCGCCAAAACGGCGCGAACGCTGCGACGTGCGGGTCGTCGGTGTGGGCTTCGGCGTCCGGCCAGAAGGCGACCATCATCTGCCAGACCGGACGACCGAACAGCAGCGTGTCCACAGCCTTGCCCAGGCCCTCGGAGTACGCCGAGAGCCCCGGCCCCATCGCCGGCCAATCGAACTCCCCGTTCGGCCCGTCGATGAACCCGTCGACCGAGGTGTGGACCCAGTGGATGAGCTTGCGCATGATCTTCTCCTTTTCGGTGCGGTCAGCTCTCAGTCGGAGCCGCTGGCGGCGTTTTGACATCGTCGCGTGGGCACTATGGGGAAATGAAGATCGATTTGAGCGGACGGCGGGCGCTGGTTTCGGGGTCGAGTCAGGGGATTGGGCTGGCGATTGCGACTGAGTTGGCCAGGGCTGGTGCTTCGGTGGTGGTGAACGGGCGGACGGCGGACAAGACCGAGGCGGCTGCTGCGCAGGTGCGTAAGGAGGTGGCTGGGGCTGAGGTGGTTGCCGTGGGCGCTGATTTGGCGTCGGCTGAGGGGGCCGGGCAGTTGCGGGAGCAGGTGCCTGAACTGGATATTTTGGTCAACAACTTGGGGATCTTCGGGGCGAAGCCGGTGCTGGAGATCGACGATGACGAGTGGCGCCGGTACTTCGAGGTCAACGTGTTGTCCGCCGTCCGGCTGATTCGGATGTATCTGCCGGGGATGATCGAGCGCGGTTTCGGTCGGGTGCAGAACATTGCCAGCGACTCGGCCGTGGTGACGCCGATCGAGATGGTCCACTACGGCGTGACGAAGACGGCGCTGCTCGCTGTTACCCGCGGCTACGCGAAGGCGGCGGCCGGTACTGGGGTGACGGTCAACTCGGTGATCGCCGGGCCGACGCATACGCCCGGTGTCGAGGACTTCGTGCACGAGCTGGTCGGCGAAGATCAGGAGTGGGACGCCGCGCAGCGGCAGTTCATGCGTGAGCACCGGCCGTACTCGCTGATCGAGCGGCTGATCGAGCCGCATGAGATCGGCAATCTGGTCGTCTATCTCAGCTCCGAGCAGGCCTCCGCGACCACGGGCGGCGCCCTCCGTGTCGACGGCGGCTACGTCGACGCGATCCTGCCCTAAACCTGAGTGGCGGGTTTCCGCCATGTCGTAGCAGCCGCCGTGAGCACGCCCTACGGTGAAGAAACGAAAGGTCGCTGCGTATTGGATGGGAGTCGCCATGAATCGACGAGCCGGTGTGGTCGCTGCGAGTGCTGTCGCGATCGGACTCCTGTTCGGGTCGGCCGGGCTGGTCGCCCAGGCCGGGCAGACCAGCTCAGCCGCGGTGACGGTGGCCTGTACGGCACCGGCCTGGGCCGAAGGCAATACTTATGCGGTCGGCGCCCAGGTGACCTATCAGGGCCGGCTCTACCAGGCACGGTCGGCGCACACGGCCCACCCTGGCGCCGGTTGGACGCCGGCCTCGACCCCCTCGCTCTGGCAGGACCTCGGCGCGTGTGACAACACCCCGCCGACCACACCGCCCACGACGCCACCGACTACCCCGCCGAACGACGTCACCTGCGCGGTGAAGTCGCGCCCGGCCGGCAAGGTGCTGCACGGCTACTGGGAGAACTGGGACGGCGCGTCGAACGGCGTCCACCCGCCGTTCGGCTGGACGCCGATCACCGACGCGCGGATCGGTCAGCACGGCTACAACGTCATCAACGCGGCCTTCCCGGTGATCCTGTCCGACGGCACGGTCAAGTGGGAGGACGGGATGGACTCGACCGTCAAGGTCGCGACGCCCGCGGAGATGTGCCAGGCGAAGGCCGCCGGGCAGACCATCCTGCTCTCGATCGGCGGCGCCACCGCCGGCATCGACCTCAGCTCGTCGGCCGTCGCGGACCGGTTCGTCGCGACCGTAGTCCCGATCCTGAAGCGGTACAACTTCGACGGGATCGACATCGACATCGAGACCGGCCTGACCGGTAGCGGCAATATCAACCAGCTGTCGACCTCGCAGGCGAACCTGATCCGGATCATCGACGGAGTACTCGCCCAGATGCCGTCGAACTTCGGTCTGACGATGGCGCCGGAGACGGCGTACGTGACCGGTGGCAGCGTCACCTACGGCTCCATCTGGGGCTCGTACCTGCCGATCATCAAGAAGTACGCCGACAACGGGCGCCTCTGGTGGCTGAACATGCAGTACTACAACGGCAGCATGTACGGCTGTTCTGGCGACTCGTACAACGCCGGCACGGTCCAGGGCTTCGTGGCGCAGACGACCTGTCTGAACAACGGTCTGGTCATTCAGGGCGTCACCATCCGCGTTCCGTACGACAAGCAGGTCCCCGGGCTGCCTGCTCAGGTCGGCGCCGGCGGTGGCCACATGTCGCCGTCACTCGTCTCGCAGTCCTGGAACAGCTTCAACGGCCAGCTCAAGGGTCTGATGACCTGGTCGATCAACTGGGACGGCTCGAAGAACTGGACCTTCGGCGACAACGTGAAGGCACTGCAGGGTCGCTAGTCGAACAGACCTGGATGGTCCGCCAGCCAGGTCTGCCAGCTCCGGGCCGGGTGACCAGTGAGCAGTTCGACACCCGGCTCGATCGGATGCGGTGAGCCGACGCGCGAGGCCCAGTACGCCAACAGGGTCTCGCGCTGGCCCGCGTCCCGGATGCCCATCTCCTCCCGCGCCTGTTCGGCTGTCAGATCGACCGCCTCGATCGGTACGCCGATCCGCGCGATCTGCTCGCGTCGGGTCATGGACTCCGGCCCGGTGAGCGGATAGCCGCGGCCGTCGTGTCCGCTGCCCGGTCCGTCGAGCAGAACCCGGACGGCGGCGTCCGCGATGTCCTGCTCATGGATCGGCGCCTCCTCGGCCTCCAGATACGGCAACCGGATCTGACCGGTCGCACGGGCCTGGTACGCCCAGAAACGCGCGTTGCTCATGAAGGCGCCCGGCTGCAGGTAGGTGGTCGCGTACGAGCCCGCACCGACCGCGCGCTCGGCTTTGGCATGCGGGTCGGCCGGTCCGTCGAGTGCGGACAGCGATGAGAGCAGGACGACGTGCTTCACACCCGCGGCCTCGGATGCCGCGACGAATGCGCCCGGGGCCGAGCGATCGGCGTACAGGAAGACCTGACTGATGCCTTCGAGCGCCGGACGCGGGTCCTCGGGGTCGTAGGCGACCGCGCCGGGGACGTCGTCCGGTGCGCGAGAGGCGATGCGGACGTCGTGGCCGGCATCGCGGAGACCGGCGATGACGGCGCGGGCGATCGCACCGCGACCGCCGGTGACGAGGATTGTCATTGTATGAGCTCCAAAATTGTAGTCACTCTAAGATTGGGCTCAGTAAAGCAGATCCGCTAAGGTGCCCGCAATGGAGATCGGGCGGCGGGAACGCAAGAAGCAGCAGACGCGGCAGGCCATCTCGGACGTCGCGACCGGGCTGTTCCTCGAGCGCGGGTTCGACGCGGTGACGGTGGCCGAGGTGGCCCGCGCCGCGGACGTCGCCGTCCAGACTGTCTTCAATCACTTCCCGGCCAAGGAAGATCTGTTCTTCGACGAGGACGGCTGGTGGGTCGGCCCTGCGCGCGCGGTCCGGGCGGCGTCCGGCGATCCGCTGGACGCGCTGCAGGCGCACTACCTGGCCTCGATCCGGGAGCGGCTGGCTGTCGGGCATCTGGCGACCTGGCGGCTGTTCGTCCGGACGATCGACGGCAGCCCCGCGCTGTCGGCCCGGCGTCGGCTGCAGGCCGACGAGTTGGTCGTCGACCTGGCCGCGGCCCTCGACGAGCGCGGGCCGGACCGGCTGCGCAACCGTCTGCTCGCCGCCCAGTACGCCGCCGCCCAGAATGTCCTGGAGGACGAGCTGCTGCACCTCCTCCCCGAAGACGCCGGCGCGGCCGAGCTGGTCGCCGCGCAGGAGCAGCTGGAGCTCGCTGTGACGAAGGTCTTCGCGATCCTCAGAAACGGTTTAACGGCTACGACCGCGTAGCGGGTACGCTGCATGGTTGTGGCTGGACTGGATTTCGACGCTGAGCAGAAGCAGCTCGACGCAACGCTGACCTCGATCGAGAAGGTGATGGATCTCCCTGCCCTGCGCACGGAGATCGCCGGGCTCGGTGAGGAGGTCGCCGCGCCGGACCTGTGGGACGACCAGGCGAACGCGCAGAAGGTGACGTCGCGGCTGTCCAGCCTGCAGGCCGACCTGGAGCGGGTCACCGGGTTGCGCGGCCGGCTCGAGGACCTCGGCGTCCTGGTCGAGCTCGGCCGCGAGGAGAACGACGCCGACAGCCTGGCCGAGGCGGAGAAGGAGATCGGCTCGCTGGCCAAGGCGATCCAGTCCCTCGAGGTCCGCACGCTGCTGTCCGGCGAGTACGACGAGCGCGAGGCGCTGGTGACGATCCGCTCCGGCGCCGGTGGCGTCGACGCCGCGGACTTCGCCGAGATGCTGCAGCGGATGTACCTGCGCTGGGCCGAGCGGCACGGCTACCCGACCGAGGTCTACGACACGTCGTACGCCGAGGAGGCCGGGCTCAAGTCGACCACGTTCGCGGTCAAGGCGCCGTACGCCTACGGAACGCTGAGCGTCGAGTCGGGGACGCACCGGCTGGTCCGGATCTCGCCGTTCGACAACCAGGGCCGCCGGCAGACGTCGTTCGCGGCGGTCGAGGTGGTTCCGGTGCTGGAGCAGACCGACGAGATCGACGTCCCGGACGAGGAGATCCGGGTCGACGTGTACCGGTCGTCCGGCCCGGGTGGGCAGAGCGTCAACACGACCGACTCCGCCGTCCGGCTCACGCACATCCCGACCGGCACCGTGGTCTCCTGCCAGAACGAGAAGTCGCAGCTGCAGAACAAGGCCTCCGCGATGGTCATCCTGAAGGCCAAGCTGCTCGCGCTGAAGAAGGCCGAGGAGCGGGCCCAGATCGACGCGCTGCGCGGTGACGTCGCCGGCTCGTGGGGTGACCAGATGCGCTCCTACGTCCTGCACCCGTACCAGATGGTGAAGGACCTGCGGACGCAGTTCGAGTCCGGCAACACCTCCAGCGTCTTCGACGGCGAGATCGACGAGTTCGTCGAAGCCGGTATCCGCTGGCGCCGGACCGGCCAGACGGTTGCCGACCAGAACTGAGCTCCGCGCCGACTGCGGTAGCTGTTTCGGGCTCTGCTGTGTCGCACTGACCTTCGCGCGGTCGGCCGACTTCGCGATCGACAAACCGGCCGGCTCGCCCTGCCCGAATCTGGACGACGGTTTCGGTTGCTCGATTCACCGTGACCTGCGGCCGAAAGGCTTTCAGGGCTGCACGGTCTACGACTGTTTCGGCGCCGGCCAGGAGATCTCGCGCCGGGCCGGTGTCAGCTGGCGCGAGCAGCCGGGGCAGGAGATGTTCGCCGCGCTGCCGATCCTGCGCCAACTGCACGAGCTGCTCTGGTACCTCGCCGAAGCCCTCGAGTACGACGTGGCCCGCAGCATCCACGCCGACCTGCGCGCCGCCGCCGATCGCGTCGAAACCGTTGCCCGGACGCCGGATCTCGCGACCGTCGACGTCCCCGCGGAACGGGCCGCGGTCAACACGTTGCTCCTGGCAACTTCTTCCCTCGTTCGCGGCAATCAGCCGAAGAAGAAGGACCGCCGGGGCGCCGACCTGATCGGCAAACGCCTCCGCAACGCCGACCTCGCCAACGCCAACCTCCGCGGCGCCTACCTGATCGCCGCCGACCTGACCGGCGCCAACCTCCGCCAAGCAGACCTCATCGGCGCCGACCTCCGCGATGCGGACCTCACCGCAGCCGACCTCACCAACGCCCTCTTCCTCACCCAATCCCAGGTCAACGCCGCCCACGGCAACCACGCGACCAAACTCCCGGCCGCGATCAGCCGCCCTTCGCGCTGGTAGTCCTGCGCCGCCAGCTCACGATCTTCCAGCCGCAGTAGACGAGGTAGCCGGCTGCGGCGAATGCCATCAGCAGGATGAGGATCCAGTCGTCCGACCCCGGTGGGTAGACGACGCCGGGGTCTGTCGAGCCCACGTCTTGGGCTCGGACCGTGCCGCCGATCGGAGCGCCGTCGCCTTCGAGCAGCACGTTGGTACGGCGTACGCTGCCGTCGTCGCTGGTGAAGTCGCCGTGGTAGGTGCAGCCGCCGCCGCCCTTCTCCCACCACGGCCGGCACTCCTTGCGCACTGTGGTGAAGGTGCCGGGGGTGCCCTCGTTCTGTGTGGCCCGAATGGCGCCCGGCAGCGCGAGGATGAGGATCACCAGGCCGAACGCGGCGGCGCAGGCGACGACTGTTCTCCCGACGGCGGGGGCGAGCTCGTCGACGCGCCGGCCGATCCTGCGTAGTCGGTCCATCAACCCCCCATCCTTCTCCGGGGAGTCTAAGGGAACGGTCAGCGGCGGAGTTTGTTGGTGAGGGGGGCCATGGTCAAGGTGATGGCGGCTAGGGCGAGGGTGGTGGCGGCTAGGGCGCCGTTGTGGTTCCAGGGGGTGGTGGCGAGGGTGAGGTAGACGGTGCCTACGGTGGCGGCGCCGAAGGCGAGGCAGGTTTGTTGGCTGGTGAGGAGGATGCCGCTGCCGAGGCCGGCCTGGGCGGGTGGGACCTGGCTGATGACGAGGCCGATCAGGGGGACCATGACGAGGCCGCCGCCGAAGCCGATCACGAGCATCGGGAGGGCGAGGCGGAAGACGGTCACGTCGGGCCAGAGGGTGAGGGCGGCGACGGCGAGCAGGACGAAACCGGCCGCCTCGATGATCCAGCCCCAGACGACCATGGCGACGCCGTACCGGCGCTGGAGTGCGGGGCCCCAGATGCAGGTGATCAGGAAGCCGATCGCGAGGGGGAGCAGGCTGAGGCCGCCTTCGAGGGCGGTCAGGTGCGCGCCGGCCTGGGTGGCGAGGGCGAAGGTGAACATGAAGCCGCCGAAGCTGGTGAAGAAGCCGACCGCCATCAACAGGCCGATCCGCATCGCGCGGTGCTGGAGCACGCTCGGCGGGATCAGCGGCGCGTGTCCGGCGCGTTCCGCGCGGCGTTGGTGGACGGCGAGCAGGGCGACCGCCGGGACGACGGCGGCGAGGCTGAGCCAGGTCCAGAGCGGCCAGCCGAGGGCGCGACCTTCGGTCAGCGGGAGGAGCAGCAGGACGAGCGTCGCCGCGAGCAGGGCGGCGCCGACGAGGTCGACGCGATGCGCTTGGACGGCCTTGCTGTCCGGGACGGAGATCGCGATCGCGATCAGTGCGAGCAGGCTGCCGAGCGCGAGGACGATGAAGACCGAGCGCCAGCCGAGGCCGAACGGGTCGGCGTCCACGAATACGCCGCCGAGGATCTGCCCGAGCGCGGCGGAGATGCCGTTGGCGACGCCGAACATCGCCATCCCGCGGGTGCGGTGCTCGCCGGTCATCAGGCTGGTGATCGACGCGAGGACCTGTGGGGTGACCGCCGCCGCGGCCGCGCCCTGGGCGACGCGCGCGAGCAGCAGGACCGGGACGGACGGCGCGATCGCACAGATCACCGAGGCGACGGTGAACCCGGCGAGGCCGAGCAGGAGCAGCCGGCGGCGGCCGAACCCGTCGCCGAGCCGGCCGCCGACGACCAGCAGGGTCGCGACTGCGATCCCGTACGTGCCGACGACGAGCTGGAGCTCACCGGCGTCCGCGTGCAGGTCGGCGCCGATCGCGGGGAGCGAGACGTTGATCATGAAGAACGAGAGCATCGGCAGCAGCGAGCCGAACAAGAGCGAGGTCAGGGCCACTCCCGAGAGCCCGGACGGCGCGGCGACCGGGGTGGCGGTGGCCTGAAGCTGGTCAGTCATGGAACCAGGCTGCGGCCGAGCTGATCCTGGTGGTGAGAGCCTGGTTATCCTAGTACTCGCAGCACCTGGCACCAGGTTGAGCGCTCGGGCACGATGAGAACATGTCCACTGTGTCAGCGGCCGGCGTCGAGCGCCGGCGGGAGCTCGGGGTCTTCCTGCGCAGCCGGCGGGAGCGGATCCAGCCGGAGGAGGTCGGCTTCGCGCCGGGCCAGCGACGCCGGACGCCGGGGCTCCGGCGCGAGGAGGTCGCGCTGCTCGCCGGGGTCGGTGTGACCTGGTACACGTGGCTGGAGCAGGGGCGCGACATCAACGTGTCGGCGCAGGTGCTGGAGGCGATCGCCGGCACGCTCCGGCTCGATCGCCAGGAGGCCAATCACCTGTTCACGCTGTCCGGGCTGCGGGTCGGCCCGGCGTCCGCGGAGTGCACGCTGTTGCCGGAGTCCATCCAGAAGACGCTGGACGCCGTCTCGCCGTATCCGGCGATCGTCGTGAACGAGCGGTACGACATCCTCGCGTTCAACGAGGCCTACTGCCGGGTCGTGATCGATCTGCGCGAGGTCGACCTGCTCGAGCGGAACATGCTCTGGCTGATGTTCGTCTCCGACCGCTGGCACTGCTACTTCACCGACACCGAGTCCACCCGGCACCACATGGTCGCCGCCTACCGCGCCGCCCTGGCCAACCACCTCACCGAGCCCTCCTGGCAAGAGCTCACCCAAAGCCTCCAGGCCCGTTCCCCCGAGTTCGCCACCCTCTGGGAACGCTACGACGTCGCCGCCCCCAGCACCCGCATCAAACTCCTGGACCACCCCACCGCGGGCCTCCTCAAAGTAGACCCCGCCGTCCTCTACCTGACCCAATCCAGCCAACTCCGCCTCACCATCTACACCCCCACCGACCCCACCACCGAATCCAAACTCCACCACCTGCTCAACACCCCCTGAATCCGGTGGGAGAACGCAGCCGGCCTCGGCCGGGGCGACTGGGGCGGTCGCGCCGGACGAGGCCGGGGGCCGGCCGCGGGGCGGTGCGGCCGGCTTCGCGTGGGCCCGGGACGAGGCCCACGCGAGGTTTTCAGCGGTTGCGGATCTGGTTGCGGACCCAGATGCCGGCTTCCTTCAGTTTGGAGGTGCCGGTGAAGGAGTTGCCCGCGCAGGTGCCGGTCTTGAAGACGGCGCCGGAGCGGTGGTCGTCGGAGAAGTTCCAGTTGGTCCAGCCGATCTGCTTGCTGGCCAGGAAATCGAGGTACTTCTTCGACCAGACGAAGTCGTTGGCGTCTTCGCCCTTGTAGTTCTGGGTGCCGAACTCGGTCACGAAGATCGGGATCTTCGCGGCCGCGCGGGACAACGCGTCGAAGTACTCCTGGTGGTGCGACGCGGCGTAGAAGTGGAAGGTGTACATCAGGTTCGAGGCGTTGATCTTGTTGTTGATGACATCGGCCTCGGTCCGGTCCTCGGAGACGCCGAGCGACGACCACGCGTGCGTGCCGACGAAGATCACGCTGTCGGAGTCCTTCGCGCGAATGGTCGGAATGACCTGCTCGGCGTACGACTTGACGGCCGACCAGCTGACCCCGTTGGGCTCGTTGGCGATGTCGTAGATGATGTTGTTCTTGTCCTTGTGCCGTTCGGCGATCTCGGCGAAGAACGTCTTGGCCTTGGCGGTGTAGATGTTCGGGTCGCCGGGGTCGAGCTGGTGCCAGTCGACCAGCGCGTACATGCCGCGTTTGGTCGCCTCTTCGATGTAGCCGTGCACCATGTCGGTGAACTTGCGCGGGTCGCTCTCGTAACCGCCGTCCTCCGCGGCGACGTACATCGAGATGCGGAGGATGTCGGCCTTCCAGTCGTAGGCCAGCGCGTCCAGCGACGCGGTCTTGATGCAGTTGGCGAACCAGTTGATGCCGTGCGTGCTCATCCCGCGCAGCTGCACGGGCTTACCACTCTGGTTGCACAGCTTCAGGCCGCAGACCCGCAGCTGACCGTTTCGCGACACCGGAGTGTCCGCGGCCGGGGCAGCCGTGGCGGGAACCGAAGGAACTACGAGGGCGGCGGCGAGCAGGGCGCCGGCCATCAGGGAGCGAATCATGAAGAAGTCCTCTACGTACGTCGGGGGCGGCGGGCGGATCAGAGGTTGCGGTTGATGATCCGTTCCCGGATCCAGACCCCGGCGGGCTTCAGCTTCGACGTACCGGTGAAGCTGTTCCCCGAACAGGTCCCCTCCTTGAAGACGGCGCCGGAGCGCTCGTCGTCGGAGAAGTTCCAGTTCGTCCAGCCGATCTGCTTGCTCTTCAGGAAGTCGAGGTACTTCTTCGACCAGGTGAAGTCGTTCGGGCCCTCGCCGGCGTAGTCCTGGGTGCCGAACTCGGTGACGAAGATCGGGATCTTCGCCGCCGCCCGGGACAGGGCGTCGAAGTACTCCTGGTGATGTGACGCGGCGTAGAAGTGGAACGTGTACATGATGTTCGACGCGTTGATCTTGTTGTTCAGGACGTCGGCCTCGGTCCGGCCGTCGGAGACGCCGAGCGACGACCACGCGTGCGTGCCGACGAAGATCACGCTGTCCGGGTCCTTGGCGCGAATGGTCGGGATCACCTGCTCGGCGTACGACTTCACCTTCGACCAGCTGACGCCGTTCGGCTCGTTGGCGATGTCGTAGATGATGTTGTTCTTGTCCTTGTGCCGTTCGGCGATCTCCGCGAAGAAGGTCTTCGCCTTCGCCGTGTAGATGTTCGGGTCGCCCGGGCTGAGCTGGTGCCAGTCGACCAGGGCGTACATCCCGCGTTTGGTGGCCTCTTCGATGTAGCCGTGCACCATGTCGGTGAACTTGCGCGGGTTGGTCTCGTAGCCGCCCTCCTGCTTGGCGACGTACATCGAGATCCGGAGGATGTCGGCCTTCCAGTCGGTCGCGAGGGCGTCCAGCGACGCCTTCTTGAGACAGCTGGAGTACCACTGGATGCCGTGGCTGCTCATGCCGCGCAGCTGCACGGGCTGGTCGTTCTCGTTACAGAGCTTCAGCCCGCACACGTGGAGCTGGCCGTTGCGGGATACCGGCGTGTCCGCGGTGGGCGCCGCCTGAGCGGTGGCGACCGGGACCAAGGTGGCTGCGGCGAGCATGGCACCGGCCACGAGGGAGCGGATCAAGGTACTGCCTCCAACTGCGTCATGGCGGGGACGAAGTGGGATCCTGCGCGGGCCGGGCTGCGGCCCGCGCAGGGTGATGCTATCTCACAGGTTGCGGTTGATGATGCGATCGCGGATCCAGACGCCGGCGGGCTTCAGGGGGCCCGTTCCGGTGAAGCTGTTCCCCGCGCAGGTGCCCTGCTTGAAGACCGCGCCGGAGCGGAAGTCGTCGGAGAAGTTCCAGTTGGTCCACCCGATCTGCTTGCTCTTCAGGAAGTCCAGGTACTTCTTCGACCAGGTGAAGTCGTTGCCGCCGTCACCGGTGTAGGTCTGGGTGCCGAACTCCGTGACGAAGATCGGGATCTGGTTCGAGGCCCGGGACAGGGCGTCGAAGTACTCCTGCTTGTGCGACGCGGCGTAGAAGTGGAACGTGTACATCAGGTTCGTCGCGTTGATCTTGTTGTTGATGATGTCGGACTCGTTGCGGCCGTCGGAGACGCCGAGCGAGGCCCAGCCGTGGGTGCCGACGAAGATCACCGAGTCGGCGTCCTTGGCCCGGATCACCGGCACCATCTGCTCGGCGTACGCCTTGATACCGGCCCAGCTGACGCCGTTCGGCTCGTTGGCGATGTCGTAGATGATGTTGTTCTTGTTCTTGTGCCGATCGGCGATCTCGGTGAAGAACGTCTTCGCCCTGGCCAGGTTGGCGTTCGGGTCGCCCGGCGTGAGCTGGTGCCAGTCGACCAGGGCGTACATCCCGCGTTTGGTGGCTTCCTCGATGTACCCGTGCACCATGTCGGTGAACTTGCGCGGGTTCGTCTCGTAACCGCCTTCCTGCACGTACATCGAGATGCGCAGGATGTCGGCTTTCCAGTCGTAGGCCAGCGCGTCCAGGGACGCCGTCTTCAGACAGCTGGAATACCACTGGATACCATGCGTGCTCATCCCGCGCAGTTGCACGGGCTGGCCGTTCTGATTACAGAGTTTCAGACCGCAGACCCGCAGTTGCCCGTTCCGGGATACTGGGGTGTCGGCGGCCGGTGCTGCGACCGATGCCTCTGCCGCAGGGGCAGCGGTGGCGGTCGTGGTCAGCACGGGGAACAGTGCGGCGGCGGCGAGGAGCGCGCCGGCCAAGGAGCGAATCTGCATTCGGAGACCTCCTACTGCGTCGGGGCGGGGACGAAGCAGACAACTATTAGGAAAGTTTCCTGATAGTTTCAGAGGAACCTAATGTTGGCGCTGAGTGTTGTCAACGGGTCGCGCAAGGTAATCAATTTCGATCACGCGGTGACGCGTTCCGGCCAGGCCCGCTGCAACATCGCCAGCGTCACCGCGATCGCCGGCCGCCGGGACGTTATTTCCCGCCAGACCGCGTAAATCCGCCGGGACGGCGCCGGCTGCAGCGGGACCGCGACCACCTCGCCGGGTACCGGGCCGCGACCGAGTCGCGGAATCATCGCGATGCCGATGCCCTGGGCAAGTAACGCCAATTGGGTCTGGTACTCAGCCACTGAGCAAACCACCTCCGGCTCGACGCCGACCCGCCGCATCGTCCGTACCAGCCAGTCGTGGCAGATCGAGCCCGGCACCTGGCAGATCCAGCGCTCGCCGACCAGATCCTGTGCGCGGACGAACTCCTTCCCCGCGAGCCGGTGGGTGACGTGCACCAGGACGTCGGCCGGATCGGACCCGAGCTCGACCCGGGTCAGCCCCTCCGGCAGCGCGAGCGGGGTGTCGTGCCAGTCGTGCACGATCGCGATGTCGCTCTCGCCCCGGCTGACGGCCGCGACGGCGTCGTACGGGTCGATCTCGGTCAGCCGGATGTCCAGGCCGGGATGCTCGGCGATCAGCCGGCTGAGGGCGGTCGGCAACAATCCGCGCGCGGACGTCGCGAACGCGGTGATCCGCAGGGTGCCGATCGCCGCGCCGCGGTGCTCCTCCAGCGTGAGCTCGGCGTCCTCGACCAGCTCCAGGATGCGCGCCGCGGTCGCGGCCAGCTCGCGGGCGGCGTCGGTGAGCGCGATCCCGCGGCCCTGCCGCTCGATCAGCGTCGTCCGGGTCTCGCGCTCGAGTTTGGCGAGCTGCTGGGAGACGGCGGACGGCGTGTAGCCGAGGACGTCGGCCGCCCGGTTGACCGAGCCGTACCGCGCGACGGCGTCCAGGGCGCGGAGCCGGCCGAGATCCATCATGTAGCACTCCTACATCGAGGGCGGTAGCAATCGGTGCTGGTGCTTAAGTCTAGACCCGGCTCAGACTTGACCGCATGACGCCTCGTGACCTCCTCCTCGCCCTGACCGTCGTCACGATCTGGGGGGTCAACTTCGTGGTGATCGAGGTCGGCCTGGAGGACTTCCCGCCGTTGCTGTTCACCGCGCTGCGGTTCTTCTTCGCGGCCGTCCCCGCGATCTTCCTGCTCGGCCGGCCGCGGGTCGCCTGGCGGTACGTCGTCGGCGTCGGACTCGCGCTCGGGGTCGCGAAGTTCGGCCTGGTCTTCTTCGCGATGGATCGCGGCGTCCCGGCCGGGCTGGCCTCACTCGTCCTGCAGTGCCAGGTGATCTTCACAGTGGTGTTCGCGATCGCCGTCCTCCGGGAGCGGCCCCGGCCGGCCCAGCTCGCCGGGATCGCGATCGCCTGCGTGGGCATGCTGGTGATCCTGTTCGACCGGGGCTTGTCGGCCCCGGTCGGCGCGGTCGCGCTGGTGATCCTGGCCGGCGCCTGCTGGGGCGTCTCGAACACAATCACCCGGTACGCGAAACCACAGGACACCCTGCGCTTCATGGTCTGGGTGAGCGCGGTCGCCGTCGTCCCGCTGCTCGGCCTGTCACTGGCCACCGAAGGGCCGCAGGCCGACCTCGACGCGCTCCGCGGTATCGACCTGACCGGTGTCGGCGCGCTGGCCTTCCTGGCCTTCGTCGCCACCCTGTTCGGCTTCGGTGTCTGGGGTTACCTGCTCCGCCAGTACGACGCCAGTACGGTCGCGCCGTTCTCCCTGCTCGTCCCAGTCGTCGGGATGGCGACCGCCTGGCTGCTGCGCGGCGAAGCTGTCGGCGTCCAGCAGGCCGTTGCCGCCGCGCTCATCATCGGCGGCATGGCCTGCACCGTCATCCGACCTGCAGCGGCGGCATCTGCCAGCCCCGCGCCAGCGACGACTCGTACGCCGGAGCTCCACCAGCGAAGTACTCGGTGAACTTCATGATCAGCGGATCCCAGCGGAGCGGATCGATGTAGTGATCGCCGAGCAGCAGGTCCTCGCGAACCTGGACCTGCTCGACCTTCATTGCCAGCGCGCACAGATGGTCGTCCGGGTCGCCGATCGGATGGATGGCCTCGATCCGGCCCTCGAGCGTGATCGGGCTCTCCTCGACGGTGTCGAGGCCGGTCAGCTCGCCGGGGGAGCGGGTCAGGCCGGCGGCGCGGAACTTGTCCGGCTCGTAGCGGTAGCCGCGGGCGCGTTTGGACGCCGACATCTGCTCGGCGCCGGTCAGCAGCGCGATCCGGTCCAGGGCGGCGACCATCGCGGGGTCGGCCAGGTTGAGGACGAGCTCCGGACGGTCGACGAGGTTCTGGACCGTCTGCGAGCTCGTTCCCATCCCGAGCATGGCGTGGTAGCCGAGCCACCAGGCCGACGACATCGGTGCGAGGTTCGTGGTGCCGTCGGGGTTGCGGCTGCTGATCAGGACGACCGGGGTGCCGAAGTACAGGACCTTGGGCTCGACTGTGCGCTTCATACCCAAGGAACGGCGCGGCGTCCGGTTGTGTGAGGGCTACTCGTACTGGTTGGCGGGCGTGGGGATCGGGCTGACCGACGTCACGGTGAGGGCGGCGACGTCGCCGTCCGCGCGCTTGGTCGGCTCGGCCCACTCGCCGGTGACCTTGACCCACTGGTTCTTGGCCGGCGCGGTGGTCTGGCCGCGAGCCTCGACCATGAACGCCGTCGCGTCGGCGACACAGCAGTTCAGGCCCATCCGGGTGACGTACCAGCTGCCGTTCTTGCCGGGGGTGACGAAACCGGACAGCTCGAAGGAGCGGCCCTTCATGCTCTCCTTCTCCCAGACCGCCCAGACGGAGTAGTCGCGGACGGGGAGCTGGACCGGGCCGCCGGACGGGTTGTCGGCCAGCCAGGAGTTGCTCTTCGGCTGGATCGGTTTCGAGGCGACCGGCGACTGGCGCTCCGCGGCGGCCGCGCCGAGGGCGGGCGGGTCGACGACGAGCAGCGCGAAGATCGGGATCAGCAGCAGCCAGGCCGCGCGGGGCAGGCCGTGGTGACCGTGGCCGTCGTCGGCCAGAGCATGGTCGTGTTCGTCCTCGGGATTCTTCTTCCGGGTGTCCGCGAGGACGTCGGCGACCGCGAGCGCGATCAGGATGATGCCGGCGGCCAGCAGCATCCAGCGCATCCCGGGTTTGACGTACCGCAGGTAGGTGTTCGAGACCGCGAGCTGAACCACCGCGGCGCCGACGAACACGATCACGAGACCGGCGACATTGCGCTTCACAGCAACCACCACCCCACTCCGAGACTGACCAAGATCGCGATGACGAACGTGGCGGGCGCGAACCGGATTGCGAACTTCGGACCGAACGTCCCGGCCTGCAGGGCGATCAGCTTCACGTCGACGATCGGGCCGACGACCATGAAGGCCAGCCGGGCGGTCATCGAGAACTGCGACAGGCTGGCGGCGACGAACGCGTCCGCCTCCGAGCAGATCGCCAGCAGGACGGCGAGCAGGCCGAGCACCAGCACCGACAGCAGCAGGTTACTGGCGACGTGGTCGAGCCAGGCCCGCGGGACGATCACGTTCAGCGTGGCGGCCGCGGCGGCGCCGACCACCAGGAAACCGCCGGCGTGCAGGAAGTCGTGCAGCATCGACGAGCGGAACACCTCGAGTTTGCCGGTGCCCTCGGCATGCCGGTTCTTCGGGATCCGCATCCACGAGCCGCCCTTGCCGGTCATCAGCCACAGCCAGCCGATGATCATCGAGATCGCCATCGAGGCGACCGCCCGCGCGACCACGACCTTCGGCTGGCCCGGGAAGGCGACCGCGGTCGACGCGAGGACGACCGGGTTGATCGCCGGCGCCGACAGCAGGAACGCGATCGCCGCCGCCGGCGTCACGCCGCGGGCCATCAACGCGGCCGACACCGGCACCGACGCGCACTCGCACCCGGGCAGGATCACCCCGGACGCGCTGGCCACCGGCACCGCGAGCGCCGGGTGCTTCGGCAGCGCCTTCGCGAAGAAGGACGCCGGGACGAACGCCGTCAGCGCCGCCGACAGCAACACCCCCAGCACCAGGAACGGCAGCGCCTGGACGGTCACGCCGACGAACATGGTCGCCCACGTCCGGATCGTCTCGTCGGTGAACGCTCCGGCGAAGATCCGGCGTCCGAACAACGCCAGTCCCACCAGCAACACCAACGTCAACGTGAACGCGATCGAGGAGCCAAGCGGCTCTTTCGGCGTCTTCTCGGCCTTTTCGGCGACCCCCACAGGCGCACTCATGGGCGGAATCCTGACACAACGCAACGCACCCGGACGAGTACTGACCGCGTCAATGAAATGAAAACCACCGTCATCCCGCCAAATAGTCGTCGTCTCAGCCATCTCTCGCGGCCGAAGGTTTCCCTTCCGGATCAGCCCTCCCAGGCCGTCGTGCCGGGCAAAGTCTGTGGTCGGGCGTGGCAGTGTGGAGGGTATGGATGCGGACGTGGTGAAGGCCGTGAACGAGCTGACCCGGCGGTGGGCGGGGAGCCTGCCGGAGGGCAACACCGTCGTGTCGGGGCTGGGGTTGTGGCCGTTGCTGGCGATGCTGGCCACGGCGGCGGACGAGCCGGGGCGCGCCGAGCTGGCTGCGGCGGCGGGGGTTCGCGCGGAGGATGGAGCCCAGGCAGCGACCGCGTTGATCGGTGCGATCGACACGGCGTCCGATCTGCATGCCGCGCTGGGGGTGTGGGTCAGCGAGCGGCTGAAGCTGGCCGAGTCCTTTGACGCGGTGCTGCCGGCACCGCTGGTCGGGATGCTGACCGGCGATCCGGCGGTCGACAAGCCGAAGCTGGACGCGTGGGCCGCCGAGCACACCGCAGACCTGATCCGCGAGATGCCGGTCGACGTCGATCCTGACGTGATGCTCGTGCTCGCCTCGGCGCTCTCGCTGCGGACGACGTGGGTCCGCCCGTTCACCGAGCAGATCAAACGCATCCCCTCCGGCGCCTGGGCCGGCTCCTGGCACTGGCTCGAACGCGCCGACCCCGACCTCGACTCCGTCCGCCGGTACGACGACGTCACCGTGATCACCGTCCGCGGCGATGCCGATGTCGACGTCCTCCTCGGCGTCGGCTCCCTTGATGCGCTCCTCGACGCGGCCGCTCGACCGGACGACGGCGTACCGGGTAGCCAGTTGATCCTGCGTGAGGGCAAGGTCGCGCCCGGCGTCCAGATCGGCCGGACGACGGCGCCCCGGCCCGACGTCCGGTTGTCGCTGCCGTCGTTCCGGGTTGAGGCGTCGCACGACCTACTGGAGCGGCGCGAGCTGTTCGGCCTGACGACCGTGACGACCAACCCGGGCGAGCGCGGCCACTTCAGCGCGATCAGCCCGACCCCGCTCGCGATCGGGCAGGCCAAACAGGAGGTGCTGGCGCGCTTCTTCGCGACCGGGTTCGAGGCCGCCGCCGTGACGGCGATGGCGATGACTCGGGCCGCGATGATCACCCAGCACGAACGCCGGCTGGACGTCGTCCTCGATCGGCCGTTCGCGTTCACCGCCGTCCAGCGGGAGTCGCGACTGCCTGTCGTCGCCGGCTGGATCGACGCGCCTACCGAGGGAGCCTGAACAACCGGTCGAGCAGGCGGGACGCCTCGTCGACCTGCTCGCGATCGCCGGTGAGCAGCAGATCGTGCAGTAACCCACGGGCCGCTGCGAGCCCGAGCCGCGCGTACGCCGGGGCCTCGGCCGGGTCGATCCCCGCCCGGACACACAGCTCGACCAGCGGCGGCAGCCACACGTGCACGAGGTCCGGCGCCTTGGCGCCGCGCATCGCGTACGCCGTGACCTCGAAGAACAGCGGCCCGTAGATCAAGGTGGCCTCGGTGACCCGCCGCCAGAACTGCGCCGACTGCTCCGCGATCGGCAGCTCGGACGCCGCCAGCTCCGCGAGCAACTCACGCTGCTGCTGCTCGACCGCCCGGACGACCTCGGCCAGCAACCCCTCGCGAGAGTTGAAGTGATAGATCAGCATCCGATGGCTGGTGCCGATCCCGGCCGCGATCGCGCGCAGACTGGCATCGCCGATCCCGTGCTTCGCGAAATGCTCGACCGCGTCGCTCAGCAGCGTCTCGCGGCTCACCCTTCGACGACCGCCTTCAGCTGCTCGACCTCGGTGGTCACATAACGCCGCGTCAGCCCGGCGTACAGCTTCCCGAAGACCCAACCCAGCGGGCCCTCCTGAGTGACCGCCGCCGTGATCACGGTCCCCTCCGCGGTCGCGACCACGCGGTGTTCGCCGGTCGTCCGGGTCCCCGGGCCCGTGGAGACCCACGCGAAGTAGCTCCCGGCGTCCAGCTCGGTCACCTCCCAGACCGCGACCGGCAGCTTCGGCTGCCGAATCCGCGCCCGGGCCCCGACCCGCAACGGCCCGTCGTCCAGCCGCTCGACCGACGTCACCGTCGGCGTCCACTCCGCCCACCGCTCGACGTCGCTGAACACCCGCCACACCCGCTCCGCCGGCGCCTGCGCCGTCACGCTCGCCTCGAACCTCATGTACCAAACGGTACACGGACCGCCAGTGCATCACAATCGCCCGGCTCCTGGCTCCGCACGCTCGACGCGCGCGCGGAATGGCGATTGATGAGCGCTGGGCGTCCGCCCGGCAGGTAGGGTCAGGGGCCATGGCAGACCAGAACCTCCCCGAGAACGAGCAGGACCCGGGAGCGAACACCCAGATGTTCCGCGCCTTCGTCAGCGAAGGCGAGACCGCGGCGCAGCCGAAGTCCAACGGCCGCCTCTTCGCGATCGTCGGCGCCGCAGCCGTCCTCGTGCTCGTCGTCGTCCTGATCGCGGTCCTCTGACCTCGAAGCTCCCCATCGACGTCGTCCGGGTCTTCACCGACCCCGACGGCGCCTTCGGCAACCCCTTGGGCATCGTCTGGTCGCCCCCGCCATGGGTGTCGCCGAAGACGAGGCCACCGGCTCCGCCGCCACGCAACTGACCGCCGCCCTCGCCCGCTCGCTGCACATCACTCAAGGCACCGGCTCCCACCTCCACACCACCCACCTCCCCCCGACCCGAGCCACCGTGGGCGGCCGCGTCGTCCCCCTGGAGCCCCGCACCCTCTGACATCCGTTGACTCTGTTGGGGTGCGGATGGAGGATGAGTGCCTGTCGACTTCGGGAGGCTCTGGTGGCGGAGGTTGTGCGGGCGGCGTTGGTGCAGACTTCTTGGACTGGTGACAAGGAGTCGATGATCAAGGCGCATGAGGAGTACGCGCGGCAGGCGGCCGCGGCGGGGGCGAAGGTGATCTGCTTCCAGGAGCTGTTCTACGGGCCGTACTTCTGCCAGCTGCAGGATCCGAAGTTCTACGAGTACGCCGAGGCGGTGCCGGGGCCGACGACGGAGCGGTTCCAGGCACTGGCGGCGGAGCTCGGGCTGGTGATGGTGCTGCCGATGTACGAGCAGGAGCAGCCGGGGGTGCTGTACAACACGGCGGCGGTGATCGATGCCGACGGCAAGTACCTGGGGAAGTACCGGAAGAACCACATCCCGCAGGTGAAGGGGTTCTGGGAGAAGTTCTACTTCCGCCCGGGCAACCTGGGGTATCCGGTCTTCGACACCGCGGTCGGCCGGATCGGCGTCTACATCTGTTACGACCGGCACTTCCCGGAGGGGTGGCGGGCGCTCGGCCTGGCCGGGGCGAAGATCGTGTTCAACCCGTCGGCGACCAGTCGCGGGCTGTCGGCGTACCTGTGGCAGCTGGAGCAGCCGGCCTCGGCGGTCGCGAACGAGTACTTCATCGGTGCGATCAACCGGGTCGGGATCGAGTCCGACTACGGGGACAACGACTTCTACGGTACGTCGTACTTCGTCGACCCGGAGGGCAAGTTCGTCGGCGAGGTCGGGCACGACCACGACCCCGAGCTGATCGTCCGGGACCTGGATCTGGGCCTGCTCGACACCGTGCGCGATCGGTGGCAGTTCTATCGTGATCGCCGGCCGGACGCCTACGGGGACCTGACCAAGCCGTAGGGGGGAGCGGACATGACGTTACTGGTCAAGGGCGGGACGGTCGTCGGGCCGACCGGGACGCAGCTCGCGGACGTGCTGGTGCAGGGCGAGAAGATCGTCGCGCTGCTCGATCCGGCGTTCAGCGGCGCGATCACGCCGGACGAGATCATCGATGCCGCCGGCAAGTACGTGATCCCGGGCGGGATCGACGCCCACACCCATATGGAGCTGCCCTTCGGCGGGACGGCCGCCAGCGACACGTTCGACACCGGCACCCGGGCGGCGGCGTACGGCGGGACGACGACCATCATCGACTTCGCCGTCCAGAAGACCGGTGAGGTCGTCCAGGACGGGCTCGCGGCCTGGCATGCCAAGGCCGAGGGCAACTGCCATGTCGACTACGCCTTCCACATGATCCTCGGCGGCGTCGACGACGAGTCGCTGAAGGCGATGGACCAGCTGGTGGGCGAGGGGATCACCAGTTTCAAGCTGTTCATGGCCTATCCCGGGGTGTTCTACTCCGACGACGGGCAGATCCTGCGCGCGATGCAGACCGCGCGGGAGAACGGCGCGATGATCATGATGCACGCCGAGAACGGGATCGCGATCGACGTCCTCGTCCAGCAGGCGCTGGCCCGCGGCGAGACGGACCCGATCTACCACGGCATCACCCGGCCGGCCGCGCTGGAGACCGAGGCGACCAGCCGCGCGATCGCGCTCGCCGACGTCGCGCGCGACTGCCCGCTCTACATCGTCCACCTGTCGGCGAGCGGCGCTCTGCGCGCGGTCGCCGAGGCGCGGGACGCCGGGCGGAACGTCTTCGCCGAGACCTGCCCGCAGTACCTGTACCTGACGCTGGAGGACCAGCTCGGTGCGCCTGGTTTCGAAGGCGCGAAATGGGTCTGCAGTACGCCGTTGCGCAGTAAGCACGAGTCACATGCGAAGGACCTGTGGAAAGGGTTGCGCAGCAACGATCTCGCGATTGTCTCGACCGACCACTGCCCGTTCTGCATGAAGGACCAGAAGGAGCTCGGGCTCGGCGACTTCTCCAAGATCCCGAACGGGATCGGCGGCGTCGAGCATCGCGTCGACCTGATCTACCAAGGCGTCGTCGACGGACAGCTGTCGCTGGAGCGCTGGGTGGAGACGATCGCGACCACCCCGGCGCGGATGTTCGGGCTCTATCCGCAGAAGGGCATCATCGCCCCCGGCTCGGACGCCGACCTGGTCGTCTACGACCCGAACGGCCGCACCCGGATCGGCGTCGAGACGCACCACATGAACATGGACTACTCGGCGTACGAAGGGGTCGAGATCCAGGGCCGCGTGGGCACGGTGCTCTCCCGTGGCGAGGTGATCGTGGCTGACGGCAACTACCATGGCCGCAAGGGCCGCGGCCGGTACCTGCAACGCGGCTTGTCGTCGTACCTGGTCTAGGGGGCTGCTGTGGACTTCGGAGTGGTGTTCCAGTGTGATCCGCCGGCGTCCGCGGTCGTGGAGCTGGCGGTCAAGGCGGAGGACGCCGGGTTCGACTACGTGTGGACGTTCGACTCGCATCTGCTCTGGCAGGAGCCGTTCGTCATCTACAGCCAGATCCTCGCGAGTACTCGCCGGGTGATCGTCGGCCCGATGGTGACGAACCCCGGTACGCGGGACTGGACCGTGATCGCGTCCCAGTTCGCCACGCTGAACGAGATGTTCGGGAACCGGACCGTCTGCGGGATGGGCCGTGGCGACTCCGCGCTGCGGACGCTCGGCGCTCAGCCGGGCACGGTCGAGGAGATGAAGCAGAGCGTCGAGGTGATCCGCTCGCTGGCCCGCGGCGAGACCGTGACGTATCGCGGCCGGGAGCTGAAGTTCGCCTGGGTCGACGACGGCGCGCTCGAGATCTGGGTGGCGGCGTACGGCCCGAAGGCGCTCGCCGCGACCGGCCAGGTCGGCGACGGGTACATCCTCCAGCTGGCCGACCCCGACATCGCCGCCTGGATGATCGCCGCCGTCCGCCGCTCCGCCGAAGAAGCCGGCCGCGACCCGGACGCGATCACCTTCTGCGTCGCGGCCCCGGCGTACGTCGGCGACGACCTCGCCCACCAGCGCGACCAGACCCGCTGGTTCGGCGGCATGGTCGGCAACCACGTCGCCGACATCGTCGCCCGCTACGGCGCCACCGGCGGCGGCGTCCCCAAAGCCCTCACCGACTACATCGAAGGCCGCAAAGGCTACGACTACGCCCAGCACGGCCGCGCCGGCAACACCCACACCGACTTCGTCCCCGACGAGGTAGTGGACCGCTTCTGCCTCCTCGGCCCCGTCGAGAACCACCTGGCCCGCCTCGAAGAACTCAAATCCCTCGGCGTCGACCAGTTCGCCCTCTACCTCCAACACGACGCCAAAGACCAAACCCTCACCACCTACGGCAAAACCATCATCCCCACCTTCCGCACGACGTAGGCAATCTCATCGGCCGTACCACCTCCCCGCCGCAACCAACCCGACCATCACTCGACAGCCGGTCGATCGCTCGAACCCCAGCCGTTCCCACCTCACGAACGAACCCCAGCCGTTCCCACCTCACGAACGAACCCCAGCCGTTCCCACCTCACGAACGAACCCCAGCCGCTCCCACCCCCACGAACGAACCGCGTCCGCCGTCCCGGCACGCAAGGGACCGTCGCTGGAAGGTTGACTGAGCTCAGGGGCTCCAGTGGAAGGCGGCGGGGAGGAGGTCGGTGATGAGGGCGGTGGCGCCGCCTTCGGGGGTTGGGAGGATGACTCGGATGGTGGGGTGGTAGTCGGCGAGGATCTGGCGGTCGCGGCCGCAGGGGGCGAAGATACCGCGGTTTTCGTTGCCTACGGCGACTATGGTGGTGAGTTCGCGGGCGCCGGCGGCGCGGGCGTGGCCGAGGGCGACGAGCTCGGCGCAGGGGCCGCCGGTGAAGTGGTAGAGGTTGATACCGGTGTATGTGCGGCCGTCGGCGCCGCGGACCGCGGCGCCCATCGTGTGGATACCGTCGGGGCCGTCGGTGTTCTCGTCGACGGTACGCCGAGCCAACTCGATCAGCTCGTGGTCGTCGGCGGTGAGGGGCTGGAGCTCCATCAGCCGGCGATGCGTTTCAACTCGGCCTCGACGACGGATTTGACCGCCTTGATCTCGGTCGCCGGGTCGGAGCCGCTGCGGATGATGCGGTTGAGGGCGTCGGTGTAGGCGGTGCCCGACTTGGGGGACCAGAGGACGGGCGTCTGGGCGTGCCCGTTCTCGTTGACGAACTTCACCGCGTCGGCACCCACACCGGATTTCAGCTTCTCGGCCTGCGCGGCCAGGCTCTTGCGGGCCGGGATGTGGAAGCCGTACGCCTGGGCGAAGTCGAGCTGTTTGTCGGTCTGATCGACCCAGAGCCACTTGACGAACTTCTTCGCGGCGTCGACGTTCTTCGACTTGGCGTTGACACACGCGCCGTAGGCGCCGACCGGGACGCTCGGGGCGCCGGTGGTCGCGTTCAGCTTGGGCCAGGGGAGGACGCCGAAGTCGTCCTTGAAGGCCTTCTCGATCGCGGGCAGCGTCCACAGGCCGGTGAACTGCATCGCCGTCAGGCCCTGGGTGAACGCGGCCGGGTCGGACCAGTCGGTCGGGGCGCCGAGCAGCAGCGTCTTCGACGTGAACAGCTCGCGCAGCTTCTTCAACGCCTCCGCGGCCAGCGGGTCGTCGAACCCGAACTTCCCGTCGTCGGTCAGGTAGTCCAGCCCGGCGGACCACAGGGCCGGACCGCCGAGGACGCCGACGCCGCCGTCGTTCCCGACGAACAGGCCCTTGACCTTGTCGGTGGTCAGCTTCTTCGCCGCGTCGAACAGCTCGTCGAAGGTCTGCGGCGGCTGCAGACCGGCCGCGCTCAGCAGGCTCTTGCGGTAGACGAGCAGCTGCATGTCGGTGACCTGCGGGATCGCGTACAGCTTGTCCTGGTAGGACATTCGAGCGATCAGCGACGGCGTGAAGTCTTCCTTCGCCGCACCCGGCAGGTCGCTCAGGTCGACCACCTGGCCGCCCTTGATCATGTCGATCGTCGGGCCGTTGCCGTACTCGAAGACATCCGGACCCTGGTCGGTGAGCAGGGTCGTCGAGACCTTCTTGTCGTAGTCACCCGGCGACCAGTCGATCGTGACGGTCGCGTCGGGGTACTCCTTGGCGTAGCGCTCGACGGCCTGCTGCGTCCCGGCTTCGCCGTACTGGTGGTACCACTGCGAGAGCGTCGCCTTACCTCCGCCGTCGCCCCCGGACGGACGCCCCGTGTTGGAGCCGCACCCGGCCACGGCCAGCGCGGCCAGCCCGCCGCCCACCGTCAGAACCTGCCGCCGACTGAATCCCGTCATCTCGCGCCTCCGTCACACCCTGCCAACACCTGACCACCAAGAGACTATTGCTTTTCAGGGGCCGGGCGACGGAGTTTTCCACAGGTCAGGCTGGTGCGACGGCCGGCCCGCTGTCGGCGGCCGGGCGGGCGCCCGCGATCCGGGCGACGGCGGCGTCCGGTTTGCGGCCCGCGCGCCGGGCCGCCTCGACGTGGAGGCGGGCCAGCTCCACCGCCTGGCGGGAGACCTTCACGGTCTTCTTCTCAGCCATCACCGTCTCCTTCGACGACCTCGATCTCGGCATCCGCAATCTCAGCGTACGCGGCCGCGCCGACCCGGTCGATCGCCACGGCGGCGGTCAGCGCGGCGACCAGGTCGTAGTCCTCCGGTTGTAACAGCTCCGACCGCATCAGTGAGCGGAGTGTGACGACGCCGGCGTCCGTCCCCGCTTCGTCACCCTCGAGGATCTGCTCGACGGCCCAGCGGACCATCCGCATCGTCTCCTCGCGATGCCGCCAGGTGTCGAGCTCGCGATCGGACTTCCGCGTCAGGTAGGCGCCCAGGATGACGCCGCCGAGCGCGAGCAGCGGGCTCAGCACGGTCATCACCACGCCGACCACCGAGATCCAGACCGGAATCATGCCGACACCTCACAAACCATCACGTTTCCTCACCGCTGCGCGCCGTTGACCGGTCGATGATGTTACGTAGGAGCATTCCATCCGGCACCGACAGGTTCGCGCGCCCCCGCGAGTCAGCATGACAAGGAGCGAGGTCACCGTGAACGACGAGGCGTACGACGTATTCGTGCAGGGGACCGTGTTCCTCGACATCGTGCTCACCGGGCTCGAGACCGCGCCGACGACCGGGACCGAGATCTTCGCCGAGGGGATGGGCTCGTGCCCCGGCGGCGTCGCGAACTTCGCCATCGCGGCCAGCCGGCTCGGTCTGAAGAGCGGGCTCGCCGCGGTCTTCGGCGACGACGTGTACGCCGACTTCTGCTGGCGGACCCTGGCCGACCAGGAGGGCGTCGACCTCTCGCACTCGCGCCGGATCGGCCACTGGCACTCCCCGGTCACCGTCTCGATGTCGATCGACCGGGACCGGGCGATGGTCACCCACGCCCACGAGGCCCCCGGCAACCCGAGCAAACTGGTCGGCCCGGGGCTGAACACCCGCTCCGCGATCGTGCCCGTCGCCGACGAGCTGCCCGACTGGACGCTGGAGGCCAAGCAGTCCGGCGCGCTGCTGTTCGGCGACGTCGGCTGGGATCCGACCGACGAATGGTCGCCCGCCGTCCTCGACGTCCTGGACGGCTTCCACGCCTTCACCCCGAACGCCTCCGAGGCGATGGCCTACACCCGGACCGACACCCCGAAGGCCGCCCTGCACAAACTCGCCGGCCGCGTCCCGCTCGCGGTGGTGACCAACGGCGCGGACGGCGTCCTGGCCATCGATTCGACCACCGGCGAGGAAGAGCACATCCCGGCCCTGCCCGTGAACTCCTACGACCCCACCGGCGCCGGCGACGTCTTCCTCGCCTCGCTCGTCCTGGGCACTCTGCGCGGCTGGCCGCTGGCTCATCGCCTCGCCTTCGGCAACCTCTGCGCCGGCCTCTCTGTCCAGCACTTCGGCGGCTCCCTCGCCGCCCCCGGCTGGGGCGACATCATCGACTGGGTCCGCGATCACAGCCGGCACCGCCCCGGCGATGTCGACCCCGAGATCCTCAAGCACTACACCTTCATCGGCGACGTCCTCCCGGCCGGCCCCGTCCCGATCGTCCGCCGCGCCTCCGCCACCATCGCCCGCCTCTCCGACGCCTGACACCCTGAGCACGATTCCCGGTTAGCGGACGCGTGGGAGTGGGTGGTCGGCGGCGCGCCGGGAGCGGGCTAGGCTTAGCGCGGCCGCTTCGGTGGCGTACGGTGCACCTCGTGGTTACCGCTGCGTCGCTCCCTGTTCCCGACCACGGCCGGATGAACCCGTGATCCGCTTCGAGAATGTTTCCAAGACGTACGAGGGCCAGTCCAAGGCCGCTCTGCTGAACATCAACGTCGAGATCGAGAAAGGCGAGTTCGTCTTTCTGGTCGGCACCTCCGGGTCCGGCAAGTCGACGTTCCTGCGGCTGGTGCTGCGTGAGCACCGGACGTCCAAGGGCCACATCATGGTGGCCGGCAAGGATCTGAACCGGCTCGCCAGCTGGCGGATCCCGCAGATGCGCCGCCAGATCGGCACCGTGTTCCAGGACTTCCGGCTGCTGCCGAACAAGACGGTCGCTGAGAACGTGGCGTTCGCGCTGCAGGTGATCGGCAAGCCGCGGTCGCACATCCGCAAGACGGTGCCCGAGGTGCTGGAGCTGGTCGGCCTGGAGGGTAAACAGGACCGCCTGCCGGACGAGCTGTCCGGCGGTGAGCAGCAGCGGGTCGCGATCGCTCGTGCGTTCGTGAACCGGCCGATGATCCTGATCGCCGACGAGCCGACCGGAAACCTGGACCCGGCGACGTCCGAGGGCATCATGAAACTGCTCGACCGGATCAACCGGACCGGGACGACCGTGGTGATGGCCACCCACGACGTGTCGATCGTCAACCAGATGCGCAAGCGCGTGATCGAGCTGGAGAACGGTCATGTCGTCCGCGACGAGTCGCGCGGCGTCTACGGCTACCAGCACTGACCGCTGCCGAGTACAGGGACTGACTGAACAATGCGTTTGAACTACATCCTCTCCGACCTCGGGATCGGCCTGAAGCGGAACCTGTCGATGACGATCGCGGTCGTCGTCACGATCTGGGTCTCGCTGTCGCTGTTCGGCAGCGCGCTGCTGGCGCGCGAGCAGGTCGAGCTGATGAAGGGCAACTGGTACGACAAGATCCAGATCTCGGTCTTCATGTGCACCAAGGACTCCGGTGGCCGCGGCTGCTCGGGCGCCGAGGTGACGCAGGAGCAGAAGAACCGGATCCGCCAGGTGATCGAGTCGAACCCGGACACCGCGCCGGACGGCGTCTTCGGCGAGTCGAAGAAGGAAGCGTTCACCCAGTTCAAGAAGCTGTACAAGGACTCGCCGATCGTCTCGACGGTCACCGAGGACCAGATGCAGGAGTCGTTCCGGGTCAAACTCCGAGATCCGCAGCGCTACCAGAACCTGGTCAGCGCGGTCGCCGGCTTACCCGGGGTGGATACCGTCCAGGACCTCCGGCAATACCTCGATCCGTTGTTCAAAGCCCTCGAAGGCCTTCAATTCGGCGCCTATATCGCCGCGGCGCTGCTGTTGATCGCGGCGCTGATGCAGATCTCGAACACGATCCGGCTGGCGGCGTACGCCCGAAGACGAGAGATAGGCATCATGCGCCTGGTGGGCGCCTCGAACTTCTACATCCAGCTACCGTTCCTGCTCGAAGCGGTGCTGGCGGCGCTGATCGGGGCGGCCTTTGCCTGCGGCACCCTTTGGCTCGGGGTGTACTTCGTCGTGATGCGGCGCGCCCAGGAGACGTTCCGGGTCTGGGAGTGGGTCGGCGCGACCGAAACCTTCCGCGCCACGCTCATCATGGTGGTCGTCGGCCTGGTGCTCGCCGTCGTCCCGACATTCCTGACGACCCGGAAATACCTCAAAGTCTGAGCTGGGTGACTTATCGTGCAGTAGAAGTCTCTCCGCACGAACCCAACTCAAGACGCAAGGGGTCGACCTGTGGTCCCGCACTTCCCCGGTGCGAACCCGCGTGAGCGGGGGAGCATCAAGCGAGACGACAGCACCGACAACCCGGCCACTCCGCACCCGCGTTCCCGCACGAGACCGCAGGGGCGGCAGCCGGTCGTTGCCGCATGCTGCCTTGTCCTGTCCCTGTCCGCCGGAGTCCTGGCGGCGGTTCCCGCTGCCCAGGCGGATCCGCCGGATCCAGCCGCCAAGAAGAAGCAACTGGACGCCGATCTCGGCAAGTCCAAGACCGAGCTCGCGGAAGCGTCCGACCAGCTCGGGAAATCCGTTGCCTCCTACACCAAAGCGCAGGCCAAGTTCGAGGTCGTCCAGGTCCGGTACGCCGCCGCGCAGGGCCGACTCGCCGCTGCGAAGGCCGCCGACCTGGTTGCCGCGAGCAAGCTCGCCGCCGCTGAACAGGCCCTGCGGGGTGCGGTCGCGGACGTCGAGGAGGGCGAACGGCAGATCGCGGAGCGGCGTGCGCTCGCGGGCCGTGCGGTGCGATCGGCGTACCAGCAGCAGAACAGCCTGGTCGGGCTGAGTATCGCTCTCCGCGGCGCCTCGCCGGCGGATGTTGCCACCGGCATCCAGGTGCAGCGGAACGTGTTCGGCATCCAGAGCAACGCGCTGACCAACCTGAACAACGCCCAGGCGCAGCTCGCCAGCAAGCGGGTCAAGGTCGCCGCCGCGGAGAAGGCGGCCGCCGCCGCGCGCGCGGAGTCCGCCAAGACGGTCAAGCAGGTCACCGAGCTGACCAAGCAGGTCGCGGCCGACAAGGCCGAGGCGGACGCGATCCGGGTCGAGAAGCTGACGCTGTACAAGCGCGCCGAGCGGGAGAAGAACTCCGAGCAGGCGCAGTACAACGCGTTACTTGCCGAGCGCAACCGGGTCGAGCAGATCCTGATCGCGCGCGCCCGCGCCGAGAAGGCCGCCGCCGAGCGCCGTAAGGCTGCCCGGGAGAAGGCCGAGCGCGACAAGGCCCGCCGCGAGGGCCGGCCGCCGCGCCAGGTCCCGGACGATCCGGACGACGGCGGGCGGCTCAGCCGGCCGGTCGACACCTACATCACCTCGCCGTTCGGGATGCGGTTCCACCCGATCCTGCACTACTGGAAGCTGCACGACGGCACCGACTTCGGCGCCGGCTGCGGTACGCCGATCCGCGCCGCCGCCAGCGGGCGCGTCACCGACCGCTACTACAACGGCGGGTACGGCAACCGGATCTTCATCTCACACGGCGTGATCGACGGGCACTCCGTCACCAGCGTCTACAACCACCTGTCCCGCTACAAGGCGCGCGTCGGCGAACGCGTCACCCGCGGCGAGATCATCGGGTACGTCGGCACCACCGGCTACTCGACCGGGTGCCACCTGCACTTCATGGTCTACCAGGACGGGCGCGTCGTTAATCCGATGAAGTGGCTGTAGCGCGTCTGAGATACTGGTCGGATGGTGAAACAGACCGGCCAGAGCAAGCCGATCGCGCAGAACCGCAAGGCGCGACACGACTACCACATCGATGATGTCGTGGAGGCCGGGCTGGTGCTGACCGGGACCGAGGTGAAGTCCCTGCGGCAGGGCCGGGCCTCCCTCGTCGACGCCTTCGCCGCCGTCCGCGGCAGCGAGCTGTGGCTGCAGGGTATGCACATCCCCGAGTACAAACACGGCACCTGGACCAACCACGAGCCCCGCCGTACCCGCAAACTGCTGCTCCACAAAGAAGAAGTCCAGAAACTCATCAAAGCCGTCGAGCAACAGGGCGTCTCCCTCATCCCCCTGTCCCTCTACTTCAAAGACGGCTACGCCAAGGTCGAGCTCGCCACCGGCCGCGGCAAGAAGGACTACGACAAACGCCACGCCCTCGCCGAACGCCAAGCCTCCCGCGAAGCCCAGCGAGCCCTCTCCGACCGCACCCGCCACCGCGACTAGCCGGACGCCCCGCACTCACCAACTCCCTCCGGAGCCCACTTTCCGGCTTCCGCTGAGCGTGCCGACTCGCATCTCTGCAGTGTTGGTGAGTGGTGGCGGTCCACCCCTCAGCGCGCTTCGAGTAGGCCGAGTTCGCGGAGGCTGTGGGCGGTGTCGAGGATGGTTTGGGTGGCGGGGCGTGGGGTCCAGTTGAGGTGGGTGCGGGCTTGGGTGTTGTGGATGGTGGGGCGGGGGATGTCGTTGCCGGGGGCCTCTTGGGTGGGTGGGTTGGTGGTGCCTAGGTGGGTTCGGAGGAGGGTGGCGACCTCGAGGAAGCTGGTGGCGGGGTCGTTGGAGACGGCTAGGTAGCGGTTGCCGGCGGCTTGGGGTGCGGCCATGGCGCGGAGGTGGAGGTCGGCGACGTCGCGGACGTCGACGATGCCGAAGCGGACCCGGGGAGCGACGGGCATACCGCCGTCGAGCATGAGTTTGATGAGCTGGGCGGAGGAGCCGAGCTTGGTGGTCAGGGTCGGGCCGAAGATGCCGGTGGGGTTCACGACGACGAGTTCGGTGTCGGCGTCCCGCATGAAGTCCCAGGCGGCGCGTTCGGCGAGGGTCTTGGAGCGGGGGTACGCGGCGAGGCCTGGGGTGTCCGGGCCTGTCCAGTCGTCCTCGGTGTACTCGGCGCCGGGTTTCGGGGTGTAGCCGACGGCGGCGAAGGACGAGGTGAGGACGACGCGGCGGACGTCGGCGTCGCGCGCGGCCCGGAGTACGCGGAGGGCGCCGTCGCGGGCCGGGCGGATCAGTTCCTCGGGGTCGTCCGGGGCGACGATCGGGATCGGGGAGGCGACGTGATGGACCTCCTCGACGCCCTTGACCGCGACGTCCCAGCCGTCGTCCGCGGAGAGATCGGCGACGACGAGTTCGAGACCTGAGTCATCGGCGTCGCCTCGGCGTACGGCGGCGCGGAGCTCGGGTTCGCGATCCAGCGAGCGGACGGTCGCGCGGACCTCGTGGCCCGCGCGCAGCAGCGCCGCGATGACGTGGGTGCTCAGGTAACCGGATCCGCCGGTGACCAGGGTGGGACTCATGTGACTGGCTCCAATCGGGTGATGACCTCCAGGACGCGCTCGGTGACGGCCGCCTCCGCGGCGGCGTCCCCGCGGTCCCGGGCGTCCCAGAGCGCCGCCTTCTGGCGGAGGTACTCCAGGCGCACGTGCTGGGCGGCGATCTCGGCCTCGATCCGCTCGGCGTGCCGCAGCAGCAGCTCGCGCTGCTCCGCCGCGGCTGCGCGGCCTCGGGCGCGGTTGGCCTGGTAGGTGCGCATGTCCTCGATACCGACCCCGGTCGCCCGCAGGCACGCCAGCGACTCCAGGGTGTGCAGGTCGGCGTCGTCGTACCGGCGGTGGCCGCTGCTCTCGTCACGCCGGATCGGGCCGATCAGCCCGACCTGTTCGTAGTACCGGACGGTCGGCTCGCTCAGCCCGGACCGGCGGGATACGTCCTGAATGGTGAACATGTCATCAGCCTGACAAACTTCAAGCGCTTGAAGTCAAGGCCGCGCTTCCGGGTCCGCTCAGGGGTGCTTCCGGGGCGCACCCGATGGGGTGGACGGCGTCCGGCGGCGACAGTGGGTACATGTCCACTTCAGAGCTGCTGGTGACGCCGGAACAACGGGATCGGGCCGTCGAGATCCTGAAAGAGATGTACGCCGACGGGCGCATCGACCACATGGAGTTCGACACCCGGGTCGACCTGGCGCTGAAGGCGCGCACGCGGGCCGAGCTGAACGGCTCGTTCGACGGCGTCGTCGCGCGTCCGGTCCCGACGTACGTCCCGGCGGCCTTCGCCCGCCCGGCGCCCGTCCAGCGCTACACCGGCGACGGCCGGGGGATGGGCACCGTCGCGCACTGGCTCGGGTACCCGACCTTCTTCGTCGGCCCCGCGATCGTCGTCGCGACCGCCGGCAAGCAGAACCCCGCCGTCCGCCGGCACGCCGTCGAGGCGCTCAACTTCCAGCTCACGGCGCTGCTCGCGTTCATGACCGCGGGCATCGCGACCGGCATCGTCGGCTCCTGGCTCGGCTTCGTCTTCCCGATCCTCGGCCTGATGTGGTTCATCCTCACCGGCATCGGCGGGATCGCCACCGCGGCCGGCTCGAACTTCCGCTACCCGTTCACCCTGCGCCTGATCAAGTAGGGGAATCCCAGGTGCGCCCGGCTTGTTGGACTTGATAGTGTGGATCTTCCACCCGAGGTCTGGGTGGGAGTTTGACAACTCAACAGGGGGTGAACGGTTTCGACTTTGGACGTTAGTTCCAAGAGAAGCGGGCCGAGGATCCAGGGTTATCTCGTAAACGATCTCTGGAAACCAATAACTGCCAACGCTAAGTCGCGCAGTAGCTTCGCTCTCGCCGCCTGACGGCCTGAGCACTTAAAGAAGCGGTCAGCCCGGGGATGCTTCCGACCCGGTTCCTGGCCTCAGCTAGGGAGCTTGCTGCACTAACCCGGTCACGGGGTTGGTGTGGGACATTCACAGTGACTGAGTCTGTCAGCGACATGTCTGTATGAGCGCTGGGACTGAGAAAACGACTTAACAGACTGCGCCCGGAGAAGTCTTGGAGCGACGCTGAAGGACGCGGGTTCGATTCCCGCCACCTCCACCCCTTGGAGTTAGGCCGGCCCCCTCGTGGGGCCGGCCTTTTGTCGTCTTCAGGCGACCTGCCAGCTGAAGGGCTGGTCCTTCCAGATCTCGGCGGTGAGTTTGGTGCCGGGCGGGAGGGTCGGCGGGATCTGGAAGAGGAGGACGCCGTTGCCGGGTGGCAAGGGGTGCTTGATGTGTGTCATGGGTTTGGAGTCGCTGACGGGGTTGTAGTCGTTGGGCAGATAGGCGCCGTTGGCGTCCTGGTCGTACTCGGTGCCGTCGGGGGCGACGAGTTTGAAGTGGTCGTTCCAGAGGGTGAAGGGGTCCGCGGTGATCAGGGTGCGGATGTCGGCGCTGGCGTAGACCCTGCCGGGGTCGGGTTTGATGTGGGCGGGGATGCCGGGGACGGTCTTGGAGATCCGGAAGGATCGCAGGGTGACGGTCGCGGCGGCCCACTTCGGCGGGTCGTAGCTGGAGAGCTTGACGTTGCCGAGCTCGTGGACCCGGATCGACTCGCCGACCTTCGCGACCGCGGGCTCCGGCGCCGGGGGCGCGGTCGGCCGCGGGTCCTGCGTGGTCGGACGGATCGCGGGCTGCTGCGGCGTCACCGTCGTCGGCGCGTTCGGGTCGAAGTTCGGGACCTTGGAGCAGGCCGACAGAACGGTGACCGAGGCAACGATCAGCGAAATGGCTGTACTGGCAACGACTGTGCGCGACATGACGTGAACCTACCGAGCAGCCAGGGTCAGGAGATCTGCCAGGTGAACGGCCGGGCCGCCGACCACTTCGCCGCTGAGAACCGAGCCCGTCGGTCGGCGGTGGACGCCGTGGTCGGCTGGGTGCTCGGGGCCTATCTCTCGGCCTTCGTGTGTGCGTGTGGACCGGGGCCGGGCGCGAACGGTGATCGGGGCAACGAATTTCTGGAAGCTAGTGCGGGGGCCGGGTCGGTAAGGACATGAGGTGGTGTCGGGTTGACGCGGGGGTCAGGCGTGCGGTGGGGGCGCGGGGGTGACTAGTACATGTCGTTGGCGACGGTCAGTTGCTGAGGGCGATGCCGCCGAGGGCGATCGGGGCTTCGCCGGGGCGGAGGGTGAGGGTGGCGGTCTTGAGGCCTTTGGGGAGGTGGCCTTTGAAGACGATGGTGGTTTCCTGGGTGCTGCCGGGTGGGAAGTTGCCGGGCCAGTTGCTGCGGCCGGGGTCGGCGCGGACGGAGTTGCCGTCGGCGCTGGTGAAGGTGGCGTCGGTGTCCAGGGGGAGTTTGGCGGTGTCGTTGCCCTTGTTGACGATGACGAGCTCGACGCGGGTGAAGTGGCTGGTGTAGGTGACGTTGCTGACCGTGAAGGTGAAACCGGCGGCGGTTTTGCTGACGGGTTTGACCAGGCGGTCCTCGCCGGACTCGTTGCCGCTGAGGTAGCCGGCGGTGTACTCGACTCCGGCGGTGATCGCGAAGCCGCCGACGCCGACGCCGAGCAGGACGGCGGCGATCGCGACGACGACCGAGACGTCGAGGCGGCCGGGCTCGCGGTCGGTGGGGTTGAGGGCGTCTAGGAGGGCGACGACCATCGCGGTGATCAGGGCGATCGTCGGCGCGACGAGCCAGCGGAGCAGGCTGTTCGGGCCGTCGGTGGCGAACGTGACGATCAGGTTGACGACGAGGCCGAGCACGAGCAACGCCCCGGCCACCGCGAGCACCCGGGGGAGCCGGACCGTGCCGACCTCGGTGTCCTCGGGATTGTTCGGACGTCGTTCGGCTGGCTCGCGGTCCTTCGGGGCGCGGTCTTTGGTGGTGCGGTCCTTGGTGGTGCGCTCCGGCGTACGGTGGTCGTCGTCGGGGATGTTCCAGTCGGCCACCTGGGGCTCGGGCTGGGTGATCTGGGGGCGCTCGGTGCCGGCTGCCCACGGTGATCTGGCCGACTCCAGGTAGTCCGCCGAGGGGTACCCGGGCCAGGCCGCGCCCGGTCCGTCGGGCTGGGCGGACCGTCCGTCTGTCGGCGCGAAGGGCGAGTCTGCCGGTACGTCGTCGTCCTGGTCACCCGGAGTCGTTTCATACCCCGAGCCCGCCGCGCCGGCCGGGGACTCCGCCCGGGCCGAGTACTCAGCGGCCGAGTACGGGCGCGGCGAATACCTGTCTCCCGACCCCCGCCCACCCACGTGCCCACCCGCCGTACCCCGCTCGGCCGCCGTACCTCGCCCAGACGCCGTACCCTGCTCGCCCGCCGCGCCCTGCCCAGCCGTGTACTCGTTCGCTGTACCGCGCTCGGCCGCCGTGCCCTGGTCACCCGAGATACCCCGCTCGGCTGGCGTGCCTTGCTCATCCGCCGTACCTCGCTGGGCTGGTGTGCCCTGCCCAGTCGTCGTCCCACGCTCGCCTGTTGCGCCTCGACCGGGCGCGTACTCGCTTGCTGCGCCGCGTTCGCCCGCTGCACCTCGCTGGGCTGGTGTGTCCTGCCCAGCCGTCGTGCCCTGCTCGGCCGCTGCGCCTCGCCCAGTCGCGTACTCGCTTGCTGTACCCCGGTCGGCTGGCGTGCCCTGCTCGCCCAACGCGCGCTGCTGGGCTGGCGTGCCCCGCCCGGGCGTGTACTCGCTCGCTGTGCCGCGATCGGTCGCCGTGCCCTGCTCACCCAACGCGTCCCGCTGGGCGGGCGTGCCACGCTCAGCCGCCGTACCCTGCTCGCCCGCTGTACCTGGCTGGGCCGGTGTTCCCTGCTCGGCGCCTGTAGCCCGGTCGGGGGTGGCGCTCGCCGCGCCCCAGCCGGGCACGTGGCCGTCTGGTGTGCCGGGGGGTGGGGCGTTTCTGGTGCTTGGATTTGTTGCGGCGGCCGGGGAGTTTGTCTGGGGCGGGTAGTCAGCGGCCGGATAGGAGCGAGGGGAGGGGGTGGCGGGCGGGGCTTGGTTGGGGGTGTCGTTGGCCGGAGTGCCCGGAGTGCCCGGAGTGCCCGGAATGCTCGTGTCGGGGGTTTCCGCTTGGGGGGAGGGGGCGGCTGGTGGGGGTTGGGTGGGGGTGGGGGTGCTTGGGCTGGCGAGTGCGGCGGCTGCGGTGCCTGCGCCCGCGCTCGAAGGACCCACGCCTGATGTGCCTGTGTTCGGTGTACCTGCGTTCGACGCGCCTGTGTCCGGCGTGCCTGCGTTCGACGTACCTGCACCCGGCGTGTCTGCGCCTGCCGTGCCCGCGTTCGGCGTGCCTGCGGCTGCGGTGGGGGTGGGGGTGAAGGTTAGGACTGAGCGGCCGATGTGGATTTGGTCGTTGGGGGAGAGGGGGGTGGGGGCGGTTAGGCGGCGGCCGTTGAGGCCGGTGCCGTTGCGGGAGGCGTCGTGGAGGGTCCAGGTGGCGCCTGAGCGGGTCAGGCGGGCGTGGATGCGGGAGATCTGGTCGTCGGCGGGGAGGCGCACGTCGGCGTTGGAGGCGCGGCCGATGGTGATTTCGGCGGCGGTGGAGGGCAGGGGCCAGTGCTGCGTGCCGAGAGACAGCGCGTATTCCGTTTCCACCAACACCCCACCCGGCAGCAAACTCCGTCGGCGCGATTCTGCCTGCCTTACCCGCGCCCGGTCCAGGGGCCCTGCCCTGTTGAGATGCGCAACACTAACGGAGGACGGCGGCCTCGCGCAGGTGGCCGCCGTACCGAGACCAGTGGGTTCAGTAATTAACCAAGTGTCATACGGGGTTCGCCGTTGCTCAGGCCGGTGCCGGCGATCGTGCAGGTGCCGCCGCGGTTCTGGACGTAGGTCTGCCGGACGCAGGAGCGCAGCGCCAGTTGCGCCCAGTAGTTAGGGTGCAGGGATTCCTGGATGTAGTAGTTCGAGCCGATCGTGGTGACGGTGCGGATCTGGTTGATCCACTCGGTCTTGTCGACGGCGGTCGGTTGCGTCCAGGAGTTCAGGCCGACTTCTTCGTACAGGCCAACGGTCTTCTCGCACAGCCGGCGGCCGTTGAATGCGGACTGCAGTTCGAGCAGCCGTGCGTTCGTGAGGCCGGACTGGGCGATCGCGGCCCGGACGGTGTTGTTGATCGTGAGGAGGGCCGAGCTGTTGGCCCAGTCGGCGTCCGCGTTCCAGAAGCCGCAACCGCCGACGCTCTGGCGCGTGTAGCCGGTCTGGACGTAGCGGAAGCCGCTCCCGGCTGGGATCGGCGAGGGGTACGTCTGGACGACGAGCGTCCAGGCGTTGTCGGCGTACCCGGCGTTCCGCATCGCGGTGCGGACGTTCTGGTACGCCGTCGCGATCTTGGCCCGGACTGTCGTCACGTTGGCCGAGGTGAAGTTGTTGACGACCGACGAGTCGTCCCTGCAGTAGTCGGGCGCCCAGGACGGCGACAGCAGGAAGTTCTGGACGCATCGCGTGACGATGGCGGCGAAGTTGAAGTCGTTGCCGCCGATCGAGACGACGACCTGCCGCACGTTGTGCGTGGTCGCGAACTGCTGCAGGGCCTTCGCCTGGCCGACGCGACCGGCGCCGTTGTCGTAGAAGTCGACACCGGGTTTGAACTCGTCGCCGGCGCTGGTGGTCGCGCGGGCGCCGGAGCAGGCCAGGTTCAGCCCGCCGACGCCGCCGCCGATGAAGGCTTCGGCCGAGCGGCTGCGGTGGCATTTCGGGATCGCCTCGGCGGTCCCGGCGGCGTTGTCGTGGTAGGCGTGCGCGCCGAGCGCGTCGGCGGGCGCCTCGGAGTTGTTCGAGCTGCCGGCCCAGCGGCCGGCCTCACCCGAGATGTAGGAGTCGCCGACGGTGACGACGTACGGCGTCCCGGTGCCGGGACCGTCGGCGCGGGCGGGAGTCGCGACCAGGCAGAGCCCGATCAGAGTGAGGCTGAGGACGGCGGGGAGCCGGAGGGGCGGAATTTTCACCGGGGTACCTCTCTTGCCGGAGGTCGGCGACCGTCAGGCCGCCGACCCCATGTACTCACAGGTAACCGGCGAGGTACAGACCGAGCGTGGTGGCACGTTTGCGTACCGTCACCGCTGTGTCACGCGCCCGGCAGGTCCAGCTGCTCGGCATAGCGCTCGTTCCACCAGGACTGCCAGGCGGCGTCGAGCTCGTCGCGGTCGACGTCGCCGTACAGGGTGAGCAGCGCCATCGAAGCGCCTTCGGGTTTGGCGGGCCCCGGCGGGATGTGGCTGAGTACGAGCAGACCGTTGCCCCAGGCATCTACTGTGACCCCGACCTGGTGCTCGGAGGTGTAGAGGACCTCGCTGTTGACTTGCCCGCCCGGCAGGTCCAGCTCGGCGGCGGGGACGCCCAGCTCGGTGATCGGATTGACGTCGCCGGCGCCCGAGTAGAAGAGCGTCCGCCGGGGCTCGCCGGGGTGTTGCTCGACGGCGAACCGGAGCTGGTTCATGAAGGTGATCCAGCCTTCGGTGACGTCGTCGTAGTACGCGTCCCATTCGGGATTGCCCCCGAGCGGGGCCCGGGTCAGGGTGATCCGGCTGCCGCCCTCGACCGGCTCGACGACGAACTCGTCACCGCTGCCCAGGGTGAGTTTCGTGCCGTCCTCGGTCGACTGGGTGAAGTAGATCAGGTCGATCTCTTCCTCGAGGCCGCCTTGGGGGCCTTCGTACTCCCAGCCGTGCCAGTGCCGGATCTGCTTGCGGTCGCGCAGCGCGTCCCAGACGGCGTCCACCGGCGCGGCGACAGTCACGACGATCTTCGGGGTTTCCTCGCTCATGATGCTCCTTCGGTACGTCGGGGCGCCGGGTGACCACCGGCGATCACGCGATAGGGCCGCCCCTCGGCGGTGTCGAACTGCTCGATCGTCTGCCGGACCGCCTCGGTCAGCGCGTCGGTGAACCGGTGGACGTCGCCCGGTTCGCCGAACCGGACCTCGGCCTCGAGCGTGAAGGTCAGCAGCCGCTTCCCTTCGGCGCCCGCTGCGCTCTGCATTCGCGCGACGTCGCGAACCGTGCCGGCGGCGACGTCGACGAGGTGCTCGGCGGCGTACTGGTCCTGGATGCCGGTGAAGGCGTGGCCCACCACTGCCGGATCGACCACCAGCGTCGCGGCCCGCAGGATCCGCTCGGTGAAACCGCGGCGCTGCCGCTCCTCGACCAGCTCGAGCAAGCCGGCCTTCTCCAGCTCGCGTAGGTGGTAGTTGACCCGCTGTCGCGGCAACTCCAGCGCAGCCGCGAGCTGCGTCGCTGACGACGGCTCCCGCAGCAACTCCAGCAGCCGCCGCCGGATCGGCGACAGCGCCACCCGCACCTGCTCCGGTTCCTCCACATATCCGAGCATGAGCTCAACCTGCCATTAGACAAGAAAAGCTGTCAATATCGGATGGCGTTAGTGCACTGACCTGGAGGCGGGGGAGGATGCCGCCATGGTCCAGGGTCCGCAGTTGCCGGTGGGGACGCAGGTGGTGATCCGGGTGGCCGCGCCCGACGATCAGGGCGGTACGGCGCAGCGCGGCGCCACCGGCCGGGTCGCCGCGATCACCCCGGACGGCCGGTACGCCGTCCGGCTCGCCGACGGCCGGGAAACTCTCGCCGGCCGCGATCAGTTGAGCCTGCGGACGGCGTACCAGGCCGAAGCGCTCGACCTCGGGCAACCCGACGGCGATCGCCTGGTCCGCGAGCACACCATCTTCGCGGCGGTCGTCGGCTCCCGGGCATTCGGGCTCGACACCGACACCTCCGACACCGATACGCGCGGCGTCTATGTCGCGCCGACCCGGGACTTCTGGGGCTTGGCCAAACCGCCCACGCACGTCGACGGCCCGGAGCCGGAGTGGTTCTCCTGGGAGGTCGAGCGCTTCTGCGAACTCGCCCTCAAGTCGAACCCGAACCTCCTCGAGGTCCTCCACTCACCCCTCGTCGTCCACCAGACCCCGCTGGGCGCCGAGTTGGTCGGCTTGCGGACGGCGTTCCTGTCCCAGCTCGCTTACCAGACCTACTCCGGCTACGTCCTCAGCCAGTTCAAGAAGCTCGAAGCCGACTTCCGCCGCGACGGCGCCCCCAAGTGGAAACACGTCATGCACCTCATCCGCTTGTTGCTCTCGGCCCGCACCCTCCTCCTCGAAGCCGAACTCACCGTCGACGTAGGCCCCGACCGAGACCGCCTCCTCGCAATAAAACAAGGCGATCTGCCCTGGGACGACGTCGAACGCTGGCGCCTCGCCCTACACGCCGACCTCGACCAAGCCCTCCGCCACACCGTCCTACCCCCAACCCCCGACGTAGCCCGAGTGGACACCTGGCTGCGATCCGTCCGCCAAAGGAGCCTCGATGACGCGTGACATGCGAACCCTCGACTTCGTCGAGCTCCGGACCATCGTCGGCGAACAGCCGTTTCCGTTGCTGTTCGCAACGGTGTCCGGCGCGCATCTCTACGGCTTTCCGTCTCGTGACTCCGATGTCGACCTGCGCGGCGTCCACATCCTGCCCGCCGCGGAGGTGGTCGGCCTGCGGACTGGGCCGGAGACGCTGGATCGGAGTTGGTTCGAGAACGAGGCCGAGGTCGACCTCGTGACGCATGATCTGGGGAAGTTCGCCCGGCTGATGTTGCGGCGGAACGGGTATGTGCTCGAGCAGGTGCTGTCGCCGCTGGTGGTCGTCAGTACGCCGGAGCACGAGGAGCTCAAGGCGCTGGCGGCCGGGTGTATCACCAAGTGGCATGCGCATCACTACCGCGGTTTCGCGAAGACCCAGTGGGAGCTCTTCGGGAAGACGGGTGAGCTGAAGCCGCTGCTCTACACCTTCCGGGTGTTGCTGACCGGCATTCACTTGATGCGGTCGGGAGAGGTTCAGGCGGATCTGCGGGAGTTGTTGGGCGGGGCGCCGGCGTACTTGCCTGAGTTGATGGCGCTGAAGGCTGAGGCTGAGCATGGCGCGCTGGAGGGGCCGTCGGTCGAGGTGGTGGCGGCTGATGTCGAGCGGTTGATGCGGGCGCTGGATGAGGGGGAGGCGGAGAGTCGTCTGCCGGAGAGTTCGGTTGGGGACGTTGGGTTGCACGAGTTGTTGGTTCGGGTGCGGCTCGGGGGGTGATTCCGTCGTTGTAGAGGGGCGGGCGGAGCTCTATGGTACTTACTTAACTTCGTGAAGCATTGACATCCGGGCTGGCGGGGTAAATAGTTCCGTCACGGAATCAATCAGAAAGCAGAGTGAATCAACAGTGTCGAACATCGAGGTGCTGCAGCTGCGCGCTGCTGGGGTCAGCTTGGTGCTGGACTGCTCGGGGCCGGCGCTGCCGTCCGTGCTGCATTGGGGCGCGGATCTGGGGGAGCTCACGGGGCAGGCTCTGCTGGAGCTGCGGCGTGGGGCCGGGGCCGTGCAGGACGGGAACGGGCTGGACGAGAACCGGCCGATCGCGATCGTGCCGGAGTACTCGGCGGGCTGGTTCGGCCTGCCGGGGCTCAGTGGGCACCGGGACGGTCAGAACTTCTCGCCGAGTTTCGCGCTGACCAGCGTCGCGCAGACTGACAACACGGTTGTCGCGGACGCGGTGGACGCCGAGGCCGGGCTGAGTATTCGCCTGACCGTCGAGCTGACCGACTCGGGTCTCGTCCGCGCGAAGGCGGACCTCACGAACACCGGCGGTACGGCGTACAACGTCGACGGGCTCGTGCTCGCACTGCCCGTGCCGACCGAGGCGACCGAGCTGCTCGACCTGACCGGCCGCCACATCGGCGAGCGGCACCCGCAGCGGCACGCGTTCACCCAGGGCGCGCACATCCGCGACAACCGGCGCGGCCGCACCGGCGCCGACGCGACGCTGTTGCTGATCGCGGGTGCCAAGGGCTTCGGGTTCACCGAGGGCGAGGTCTGGGCCGTCCACACCGCGTGGAGCGGCAACCACCGCTCGTACGCCGAACGCGGCATGAGCGGGTACGCCGTCATCGGCGGCGGTGAGCTCCTCCTTCCGGGCGAGGGCCGCGTCGAGCCGCAGGGCACCTACGCCACCCCCTGGATCTACGGCTCGTACGGCGTCGGCCTGGACCGCATCTCGACCCGCTTCCACGAGTACCTGCGCGGTCGCGCGAGCCACCCGAAGACCGACCGTCCGGTCGTCCTGAACACCTGGGAAGCGGTCTACTTCGACCTCGACCTGGACAAGCTGAAGGGCTTGGCCAACGCCGCCGCCGAGGTCGGCGCCGAGCGCTTCGTCCTGGACGACGGCTGGTTCCGCGGCCGTCGCGACGACCACGCCGGTCTCGGCGACTGGTACGTCGACGAAGGCATCTGGCCCAAGGGCCTGCACCCGCTCGTCGATCACGTCCGCGGCCTCGGCCTGCAGTTCGGCCTCTGGGTCGAGCCCGAGATGGTCAACCCGGACTCCGACCTGGCCCGCGAGCACCCGGACTGGATCCTTGCCACCGGCAACCGCCTCCCGCCGACGGCGCGGCACCAGCAGGGGCTGAACCTCGGCGTCCCGGCGGCGTACGACTACATCCTGGAGCGGCTCGACAGCCTGCTCACGGAGTACGACATCGCGTACCTGAAGTGGGACCACAACCGCGACTTCATCGACGGCGGCAACCAGCAGACCGGGACGGCGGGGATCCACGCGCAGACCCTGGCCGTGTACCGGCTGATCGACGAGCTCAAGCGCCGGCACCCGGGCCTGGAGATCGAGTCCTGCTCGTCCGGCGGCGCCCGCGTCGACCTCGCCATCCTGGAGCGCACCGACCGGGTCTGGGGCAGTGACAGCAACGACGCGCTCGAGCGTCAGACCATCCAGCGCTACACGCAGCTGCTGCTGCCGCCGGAGCTGATCGGCTGCCACGTCGGCCCGCCGAAGGCGCACACCACCGGACGGACGCAGGACCTGTCGTTCCGCGCGATCACCGCGCTGTTCGGCCACTTCGGCATCGAGTGGGACATCTCGCTCGCGTCGGACGAAGAGCGCGCTGAACTCGCCGGGTGGGTTGCCCTGCACAAGGAACTGCGGCCGTTGCTGCACACTGGCCGGGTGGTTCGCGCCGACCGTGGTCCGGACGACTTCCTGCTGCACGGAGTGGTTGCCCAGGACAACAGCCGGGCCGTGTACGCCGCCGTCCAGCTGACGCAATCCGTCACCTCGGCCGTCGGCCGGGTCCGGCTGCCGGGCCTCGACCCGCAGCGGACCTACCGGGTGAGCCGGATCGCGACCCCCGGCCCCGAGCCCCGCTCACTACCGTCCTGGACCGAGCCCGTCGAGCTGAACGGCGCCGCGCTGGCCGCGGTCGGCGTCCAGCTCCCGGCGCAGTGGCCCGAGCACGCGCTGCTGCTGGACGTGACAGCGATCAGCTGACCAGTCCCCGACAAAGGAGATCCCCCGTGACCGCCGCAACCAACGCACCACCAGCTGAACGAAGTCACGGGGAACAGGCGCCGCCGGTCCGGAAGCGACGGCGCCTGGGAGACCTCAAGGTCGCGATGATCTTCCTGGCCCCGGCGACGCTCGGGTTCGTCGTCTTCTACATCTGGCCGACACTGCGCGGCGCCTACCTGAGCTTCACCGAGTACAGCTTGCTCGAGGCCCCCAAGTTCAACGGGCTGGACAACTACGAGCGGATGATCCACGACAGCTTCTTCTGGAACGCGCTCGGCGTCACCGTCCAGTACGTCCTGATCAACATCGGCCTGCAGACCGTCCTCGCGGTCGCGATCGCGATGCTGATGTACCGGCTGACCAAGTCGATCACCGTCCGGGCCGCGATCCTGCTGCCCTACCTGGTCGCGAACGTCGTCGTCGCGCTGGTCTGGTACTGGATGCTCGACTTCCAGGTCGGCATCGTGAACCAGGGCCTGACCTGGCTCGGGATCGACCCGATCGCGTTCTTCGGCGACTCGAACTGGGCCATCCCGACCGTTGCCGGGATCAACGTCTGGCGGCACATGGGCTACACCGCGCTGCTGGTGTTCGCCGGCCTGCAGACCATCCCGTCGTACGTGTACGAGGCCGCCGAGGTGGACGGCGCGAGCGAAATGAAGACCTTCTGGCGGATCACGCTGCCGCTGCTGCGTCCTGTTCTGGTGATGGTCCTGGTGGTCACCATGATCGGGTCGTTCCAGATCTTCGACACCATCGCCGTCACGACCCAGGGCGGACCGATCAACTCGACCCGGGTCATCTACTACTACATCTTCGAGCGGGCGTTCACCCGCTTCGACTTCGGCTACGCCTCGGCGATGGCGATGGTGCTGTTCGCGATCCTGGCGGTCGTCTCGCTGCTGCAGCTGCGGCTGCTGCGCGCCAAGGAGAGTGATCTGGCATGAAACGTCCGCTGAACCCGGGCCGGATCGTCGCCTGGGCCGTGCTGATCATCCTGCTGATCGTCACGCTGTTCCCCTTCTACTGGATGCTCCGGACGGCGCTGTCGAACAACACCCAGCTCGCCGGCCACCCCAGCTCGCTGCTCCCGGTCGAGACCACCCTCGGCGCGTTCAAACGCGTGCTCGGGCTGGCCACGATCGAGGAGGCGCAGGCCCAGGGCGGCTCCGGCGCCTCGGTGAACTTCTGGCTGTACCTGCGCAACTCGTTGGTGGTGGCAACGATCACCACGGTCTGCCAGGTCTTCTTCAGCGCGATGGCGGCGTACGCGTTCGCCCGGTTGCGCTGGCCCGGCCGGGACAAGGTGTTCGCGCTCTTCCTGGCCGCGCTGATGGTGCCGCCGATCTTCACCACGCTGCCGAACTTCGTGCTGATCAAGAACCTCGGCCTGCTGAACAGCTTCGCCGGCATCATCCTGCCGGGTGCGTTCATGACGCCGTTCGCGATCTTCTTCCTGCGCCAGTTCTTCCTCGGCATCAGCCGGGAGCTGGAGGAGGCCGCGATGATCGACGGCGCCGGCCACGCGCGGCTGTTCTTCGGGATGATCATCCCGATGAGCGCGGCGCCGATCGCGACGCTGGCGATCCTGACCTACATCAACTCCTGGAACGACTACTTCTGGCCGCTGCTGGTCGGTCAGCAGGAGAACGTCCGCGTGCTCACGGTCGCCCTCGGCGTCTTCCGCTCGCAGACCCCGCAGGGCGGCCCGGACTGGGCCGGCCTGATGGCTGCCACGCTGATCGCGGCGCTGCCGATGATCATCCTGTTCCTGGCCTTCGCCAAACGCATCACCAACTCCATCGGCTTCTCGGGGATCAAATGATGAACCTCTCCCGCAGGACCTTGCTGAAAGCCGGCCTCGCCGCCCTCGCCGTCCCGCCGCTGGCCGCCTGTAACAACGGCGCCGCGGCGCGCGGTGAGGGGGAGGTCATCTACTGGCTCTGGGACTCCGCGCAGCTACCGATGTACACCGAGTGCGCGAAGGTCTTCCAGCAGCAGAACCCGCAGTACAGCGTCCGGATCGAGCAGTACGGCTGGGGTGACTACTGGTCGAAACTCGTCACCGGGTTCATCTCCGACACCGCGCCGGACGTGTTCACCTCGCACTCGGCGAAGTACCCCTTGTTCGCGGACAAGGGCCAGGTGCTGGCGATCGACGACTTCGTCGCCCAGGACAACGTTGACCTCGGCATCTACCAGAAAGGCCTGGCCGAGCGCTGGATCGGCGCCGACGGCAAGCGGTACGGCTTGCCGAAGGACTTCGACTCCGAGGTGTACTTCTACAACAGCGCGTTCACCGAGGCGGCCGGGATCAGCGTCGAGCAGCTGAACTCGATGACCTGGAACCCGCAGGACGGCGGCACCTTCGAGCAGATCGTGCGCCGGCTGACGGTCGACGCCAAGGGCCGCCGCGGCGACCAGCCCGGCTTCGACAAGACCAAGATCAAGGTCTACGGGCTCGGGTACGGCGACGCGGGCGGCTCCGACGGCCAGACCAGCTGGAGCTGGTACGCCGCCTCGAACGGCTGGAAGTACTCCGAGGGCGAGCCGTGGGGGACGAAGTTCTTCTACGGCGACCCGAAGTTCACCGACACCATCGGCTGGTGGCGGGGGCTGATCACCAAGGGGTACATGCCGACGTACGCGCAGGCGAAGTCCGGGGTCGACGTCACGACGTCGTTCGGCGCGGGGAAGTACGCGATCACGCCGAACGGGTCGTGGATGCTCGGGACGTACAAGACGCTGAAGCAGGTACCGACCAAGCTGGCGCGGTTGCCGGTCGGGCCGATCGGCAAGCGGATGTCGATGATGAACGGGCTGGCCGACACAATCTGGGCCGGCACCACGCGGCGGGAGGCGTCCTGGGCGTGGGTGAAGTTCCTCGGGTCGCAGACCGCGCAGGACATCGTCGCGAAGGCGGGCGTGGTGTTCCCGGCGGTGTCGGCGAGCCTGCCGGCGGCGAAGGCGAAGTTCGCGGCCGACGGGTGGGACGTGACGCCGTTCCTGGAGACGGTCGAAGCCGGTGACGTGTTCGCCTACCCGGCGAACCCGAACGCGGCGGACGTGAGCGCGGTGATGACGCCGGCGATGGACGCCGTGATGTCGTTCGAGGCCGACCCGGCGTCGCTGGCCGGGGCGAACGACGACGTCAACCAGATCCTCGCCGCGAGCGCCTAGGCGGCCGGGGCCCCGCCGTACCCGGGGCCCCGGCGATCTCCTCGGGGTTTGCCCGGGGGCGGGGTACTCCGCGGGGAGTACGGCGGACCGGGCTGGGTGGGGTGTGGTGCGCCTGGCGGGGTAGGCAGGGTGCCGCCGGCTGGGCGACGCGGTGGATGGGGTCGCCGGGACACGATCGGTGCAGTCGAAAACTGCGAACCGAGGAGTGTCATGAACGATCCGATCCGTATCGGGGACAGCGAACGTGAAGAGGCTGTTCGCCGGTTGGGCGAGCACTACGAGGCTGGGCGGCTGACGGCCGAGGAGCACGCCGAGCGCGTTGAGGCCGCGCTTCAGGCGAAGACCGGGCCGGAGTTGTCCGGGATGTTCGGCGATCTGCCGGGCGAACACCAGTCGGGCCCGGACGGCTGGGTGGACCCCGGACGGACGAACCCCGGACGAGGCTCCTGGGTTGGAGGTGCCACCGCCGGTGGCCCTTCGGCTGAGCAGAAGGCATCGTGGGCGGCCGGCCCGCCGTGGGCCCGTAAGGCGGGCGTGGGCGGGATCCCCCTGCCGTTGTTGATCGTGTTGGGCGTGCTGGCTGTTGCCGGGGTCGCCTGTGCCGTGCTGGGCGGGCATCCGCCGGTGTTGCTGTTCGTGGCGCTGCTGGCCGGCGCGGTCTTCTTCCTGCGGAAGCGGCGAGTGGCGTGAGGACGGCGTACCGGGTCCTGGCGCTGCTGATCTCGGTGGCGGTGGGATTGCAGGTGGCGTCGATCGCGTTCGCGGGGTTCACGGTGGCCAAGGACGCCGGTGACGGGGTCGCTATCGGGGCCGACTACACGAACTTCGGTCAGAGCTATCACAGCATCGCGGGGACGGCGATCGGCGTGCTGGCGTTGGCGTTGCTGGTGGTTTCGTTTCTGACGGAGGTGCCGCGGGGCCGGGTGCTGGCAGGAGTCGTGGTCGGGCTGGTCGCGCTGCAGTTCGTGCTGGCAGTTGTGTCGTTCGGCCTGCCGGCGCTGGGAGTTCTGCACGGGCTGAACGGGTTGGCCATCGCGGCCGTGGCGGGGACTGCGGCCGGTCGGGCCGCGGCGCCTCGGCCGGTCAGTGCGTAAGGGGCGGCTGGTCGCTCTCGGGATAGCGCTCGCGGTGCTCGCGCCGCTGGCCTACCTCTGGGCGACCAGCCTGGTCCCGTCGACGTACAACGCGGCCGACATGGGGTACGCCGACTACGGCGGCGGCCCGGCTGGTGGGCACGAGCATCACCACCGCAGCATCGCCGACCTGACCGGCCCCAGGACCGGTACGCCGGACGTCGCGGTCACGCTCGTCGCGCGGCAGGAACGGAAGGGCCTCGCGCGGTACACCCTCAACGGCAGCTCACCCGGACCACTGATCCGAGCCGAGAGCGGTGATCTCGTCGAGGTGACGCTGGTCAACGAGTCGGTCCAGGACGGCGCCACGCTGCACTGGCACGGGATCGACGTCCCGAACGCCGAGGACGGCGTCGCCGGCGTGACTCAGGACGCCGTACCGATCGGGGGCAGGCATGTCTACCGTTTCCGCGCCGAAGACGGCGGTACCTACTGGTACCACTCCCATCAGGTCTCCAGCGAGGTCGTCAAAGGCGGCTTGTTCGGCCCGATCGTGATCGCGCCCAAGGTGCCGGGCGAGGTGATCGCGACGATCCACACGTACGACGGCAAGCGGACGATCAACGGACAGCCGGGTTCGCAGCGGGTGGACCTACCGGCCGGGACGACTGCGCGAGTGCGGGTGATCAACACCGACAACGCAATTCTGCGGGTCGGGCTGGTGGGCACGCCGTACAAGGTGGTCGCGGTCGACGGCCGCGAGGTGAACGCGCCGACGCCGGTGCGCAAGGCGTACGCGCTCGCCGCGGGCGGACGGGTGGACATCGAGGCAGTAGTCCCGGCAGGTGGGATGGGCCTGGTCGCAGGCACGAGTGCGCTCTCGCTCGCGATCGGGCCGAGTGCGGGAGGCACGCCGGGTGAGCTGCCTGCCGACACAGTGGATCTGCTGACGTACGGACGGCCGATGCCGGTCGGGTTCGACCCCGCCACGGCGGACCGGCGGTTCGAGTACCGGATCGGGCGGCGGCCCGGCTTCCTCGACGGGGTGCCAGGGCTGTGGTGGACGATCAACGGGCGGAAGTTCCCCGACGTCCCGATGTTCATGGTCGCGTCCGGCGACGTCGTCCGGATGACGATCTCGAACACCAGCGGGCAGGCGCACCCGATGCACCTGCACGGCCACCATGCCGTCGTCCTCAGCCGCAACGGGACGCCGTCGTCCGGCGCGCCCTGGTGGACCGACACGCTCGAGGTCGGCAACGACGAGACCTACGAGCTCGCCTTCGTCGCCGACAACCCCGGTGTCTGGATGGACCACTGCCACAACCTCCCGCATGCCGCCGAAGGCCTGATGGCCCACCTCATGTACGCCGGCTACACGACCCCGTACCAAGTCGGCGGACACGCCCACAACGAGCCGGAGTAGGAGAACCGTCGGCCTGCATGATGTTCCGATGAGCAAGACGGACGCGGACGACGATCTGGACGGGCTGCAGTCCGTCCTCCTCGTCCTCTTCTTCCTCACGACAGGCGGCCTCCTCTACCTGGCCGGCTGGCTGGCCCGACCGAACTTCCTCTACGACAACCCGTTCATCTGCGCCGCCATCGCCGGCGGCCTCTGTTACCCGGCGCGCCTGCTCGTCGAGCGTTTCGACTGGTGGCACCGCATCGACGAACGCCGTCAGGCCCGAGCCGCGCGCCCGCCGCGCAAAGGCGTCGGGAGCGCGATCCGGATCGCCCGAATCGTGGTCGGGGTGCCGATCGCGCTGTTCGGGATCGCGGTCATCCCGCTGGGGCTGCAGAGCGGCCAGTCCGACGAACAGTTGCTGGCAGCAGGGCCGGTGGTGCCCGCCCAGGTGGTCTCCGTCGAAAGCGACCGCTGGTCGACAACCGATCAAGCCACCGTGAAGGTCGCACGGCCCGGTGACGGCGTGGCCGTCGAGCTGAGCGACGGCGACCAGCTCGAGCCGAGGCCTGCGGTCGGCGACCAGGTCAACGTGGTGGTCGACCCCGAAGACCCGTCCTATGTGCTGGCCGTGGATGTCGACCGGAGCTGGAGCTGGTGGGAGTACCCGCTGATCGGCCTGCTCGCGCTGTTCACCCTCGGCTTCGGACTGTTCCTCGTGTTCGGCCCGCGTCACTGAGCTCTGCGATCAGCGTGCAGGCCGCGGCGAGGGCCGAGGACTGCGTGGGGTAGGAGCCGTGCCAGAGCGGGTTGTCGGGTTGCGGGAACAGCTCGTCGTCGATGTCGGCGTACCACTGGCCGGCTGTTCGGAAGACCCGTGCGTGCAACTGCAGATCGTTCACCGTTTCACTCCTGGAGTGAGGACCGTGTACTGGTTCCAGGATGTGACGGCGATCCGCGCGAAGTGGACAGCGACACGCGGTCAGCTGACGAGGACGGTCATCCGCTGGGCGGAGTTGTTGGCGAAGCCGCCGCGGTTCCAGGGCGCTTCGATTGGTTGCTCTCGGCCACTGGCGTCGACCGCGCGGACGGTGAGGACGTGTTCACCCGGAGTCGCGTCCCAGTCGTGGGTGAAGGAGCGCCAGGCGAGTTCATCGTTGCCAGCAGCATCGAGTTTGGCAGTCTGCCAGCTGACGCCGGCGTCCGTGCTGACCTCGACGCGCTCGATCGGCGCCCATCCGGACCAGGCCCGGCCCTGCAACGTGACGGTGCCGGCGGCAACGAACCGGTGCCGACTCATGAAGTCGGGGAAGCCGGGCGGGATCAGCAAGGCGCGCGGCTCGATCCGGGTCACCGGCGTGCCGAGCTCGTCGGCCTCCTGGCGGATCCGGTAGGCGACGGCGTTCTGGAAGCCGCGGAACTCGTGGTCGATCAGCTCGATCGAGCGCAACCACTTCACACTCGCCATCCCGTACCAGCCCGGGACGACGAGGCGCAGCGGGAAGCCGTGTTGCGGGGGCAGCGGGTCGCCGTTCATCTCCCAGGCGACGATCGCGCCGGAGTCGATTGCCTCGGTCAACGACAGGCCGCGCTGGTAGTCCTGCTCGACACCGCGTTCGATGCCGTGGTCGGCGCCGGTGAAGACGACATCGACGGCGTCCGAGCGGACCCCCGCGTTACGCAGCAGGTCGGCGAGGAGGACGCCCGTCCACTCCGCAGTGCCGACGGCCTCGTTCAACCAGGGTTGGCTGATCGGGCGCGGCTGCAGCGCCGCGCGGCCATTGCCCGCGCACTCCAGCGTGACGCGGACGGTACGCCGTCCCATCGCGCGCAGCTCGGTCAGGCCGATCGACAACGGTTGCTCGACGCATCCGTCGACCTCGAGCCGCCAGGTCTCCGCCGTACCGACGGGGATGTCGTAGTGGACCAGCACGTAGTGCAAGCCGGCTGGTGTGACGTCGTACCGCAACGCCTCCAACGGGATCCCGTGATTACGCGCCGCCAGTTGTAGTTCGTCCCCGGTGATGCCCTCCCCGGTGTCCGCCAACCGCCCCCGCACGCTGAACTGCTCGATCGACATGCCCTCACACTAGGGCGGGCCGGACGTCAGAGCCAGCCGTTGTCGACAGCTATTCGTGCGGCCTCGGCCCGCGTCCGGGCGCCGGTCTTACCGATCGCGGCGGACAGGTGATTACGCACGGTGCCCTCGGACAGATGCAGCTCGCGCGCGATATCGGCGACCGTTCCGCCGGCCCGCGCGGACCGCAGCACGTCGGACTCCCGGCCGGTCAGCGGACTCGTACCCGCGACGAGAGTCTCAGCGGCGAGTGACGGGTCGACCACGCGCAGCCCCTGGTGCACCCGGCGGACGGCGTCCGCGAGCTGCGCCGCCGGGGTGTCCTTGACGACGAACCCGGCCGCGCCGGCCTCCATCGCGCGGCGCAGGTACCCGGGCCGGCCGAAGGTGGTCACCATCAGGATGCGGACGGCGGGGACGGCCTTGCGCAGGGCGGCCGCGGCCTCGATCCCGTCCAGGCCGGGCATCTCGACGTCGAGCAGCGCGACGTCCGGCGTACTGGCCTGGGCCGCGGCGACCACCTCGTCACCGCGGCCGACCTCGGCGACCACCTGGAGGTCGTGCTCGAGATCCAGCAACGCGGCCAGCGCGCCGCGCACCAGGGCCTGGTCGTCAGCGATCAGGAGTCGAATGGTCACGGGCCTACCTTCACAGCGAGTCGGAAGCCGCCGCCCGGCGCCTGGCCGATCTCGACGCTCGCGCCGGCCGCGTCGGCGCGTTCGCGCAGGCCGATCAGGCCGTGGCCGGTGCCGCCGGGGGCCGGGCCGCTGCCGTCGTCCAGGACTTCGATGCGGCGGGCGGAGTACTTGATCGTGCAGCGCTTGGCGCCGGAGTGCCGGATGACGTTCGTGACACCCTCGCGGATCACCCAGGCGAAGAGCTCGCGGTTCTGCTCGGGGACCTCGTCCATCGTGGTCGGCAGCTCGGCCTTGATCCCGGCCGCCTGCAGCGCGGCGCGGGCCGAGACGAGCTCACCGGCCAGGCTCAGCTCGCGGTATCCGGCGACGGCGGCGCGGACGTCGGCGAGCGCGGCCCGGGCCAGGCTCTCGACGTCGGCCACCTCGGTCGCGGCGCGCTCGGGGTTGGCCTGGATCAGCCGGCCGGCCAGCTCGGCCTTGACGGTGATCACGGTCAGCGAGTGGCCGAGGATGTCGTGCAGGTCGCGGGCGAACCGATTCCGCTCCTCCTGGACGGCGAGTTTGGCCATGTCCTCGCGGGCGGCGGCCAGCTCGGTGCCGCGCTGCATCGCGCGGCGCATCCCGAACACGGCCAGGCCGCCGAGGAAGATCGCGAGGCCGTAGCTGCCGTCGTCCGACCAGCCGGGGACCAGGCGCATCGACAGCTCCGCGCCGCCGAGCAGGAGCGCGACGATCACGACGCCGAGCCGGATGTCCAGCGAGACCATCGCCGTCGCGCCGATGTAGACCAGGCAGGTGAGCGCGGTCTGACCGGCGGTCGTGATCAGCAGCAGGGCCAGGGCGAGCATCGCGCCGAGGTAGGTCAGTCGCTGCCACAGCGGCGCCGCGTTCGGCCGGAAACCCTGCCAGCGCAGGAGGAAGAAGTAGCCGAGGTACGACGCCGCGAAAACCAGCAGGTTGAGCAGACCGAGCACGCGGGTGACGCCGTGCTGGGTCTGCACGATCTCTTGCAGCGGCTGACCGAGGTAGAACAGCCAGACCCCGACGGCCAGGAACCCCAACCGGCCGCGCCGCTCCGAATACTCGGGTTCGGCGGCCGGTGGGAGCTTCATGAAGGCCACGCTATGCCACGTCCTCAGGCTCGCGCGGTGTCCGCGCGGAAGCGGCGCAACGCGATGAAGCCGAGGACGACCGTCCACGCGAGTACGACGAGCAGGGCCTGGGTGTCCACACCGGCGGTGGTCAGCGCGCTGCGCGACGTCTGGCCGGTCCAGTACGCCGGGGTCAGCTGCGCGATGTGCTTCATCAGCGACGGCATCTGGTCGACCGGCAGCCAGAGCCCGCCGAAGGCCGCGATCAGCATCGTGCTCAGGCCGGTGATGGGCTGCACGCTGTCCGGTTTGGCGACGTACCCGATCACCAGGCCGATCGCGGCGAACGGGAGCGCGCCGAGCCAGGAGACCAGCGCGACGGTGAGCCACTGGCTCGCGCCGAGGTGGACGTGACCGACGATCCGGCCGAAGAGGAAGACGATCAGCAGCGGCGGGATCGCGAGCAGCAGCGAGAGGATCACCTTGCTGGCGACGTAGGCCTGCGGTTTGAGCGGCGTCAGGCGCAGCGTCCGGTTCCAGCCGCCGTCGCGCTCGGCCGCGATCGCGCCGCCGCTGCTCATCGCGGCCGACATCGAGCCGAACATCGCCATACTGACCATCACGTAGGCGATCGCGGAGATGCCGCCCGTGCTGGCGTCGTCCGGGATGGTCAGGCCGAAGATCGCGAACAGGACCACCGGCATCAGGATCGAGAACAGCAGTACGCGTTTGTTCCGCAGCGTGCGGCGGATGTCGAACATCAGGTAGGTGCGGTTCATGCCAGGGCCTCCTGCTCCGCGCTGATCGCGAGGACGGCGTCCTCGAGGTCGGCCGAGGTGACCTCGATGTCGTGCGCGCGGGTGTTCGCGAGCAGGTAGCGCAGCGTCGCGTCGGAGTCCGCGCATTGGAGCAGGACGACGTCGCCGCGGGTCTCGACAGTCCTTACCCCGTTGAGGGATGCGAGCGTGGTGAGGTCGGCGTTCGGGACGGTGGCCCGGATCGTCCGGCCGGAGACGCTCGCCTTGATCTGCGCGGCGGTGCCGTCGGCAACTACTTTCCCGTTCCGCATCAGGACGACGCGATCGGCGTACGCGTCGGCCTCTTCGAGGTAGTGCGTCGCGAACAGAACCGTTCGGCCGCGGGCGGTCTCGGCGTGCATCGACGCCCAGAAGTCGCGCCGGGACTCGACGTCCATCCCGGTCGTCGGCTCGTCGAGCACGATCAGGTCGGGCTGCGGGACGATCGCCATCGCGAACCGCACCCGCTGCTGCTGACCGCCCGACAGCCCCTTCAGCTTCCGGTCGCGCAGGTCTGCGATCCCGGCCCGGTCCAGCGCTTCGTCCACCGGCATGGGGTGTTTGTGCAGTCCGACCACCAGATTCAGCAGCTCACCGACCTTGGCGTCCTCGATGATCCCGCCGCTCTGCAGCATCACCCCGACCTGCCCCTGCGCGATCGCCTCCTCCGGGGTCCCGCCGTACACCCGCACCGCGCCCTGATCCGGCCGCACCAACCCCAGCAACATCTCGATGGTCGTCGACTTCCCCGCCCCATTGGGCCCCAGCAGCGCCACCACCTCACCGGCCCGGATCTCCAGATCCACCCCGGCCACGGCCTGCACCGTCCCGTACTTCCTGGTCACACCCCTCAGGCTGACCGCACTGGTTGTCGTCATACGACCAGCCTGCGGCGGGACGCCGTCCCGTCCCTCGCTCAGCCGTCACGACCACCCCATGACATCCGTCAGCCGGTTCTCAGGGTCAGGGCTCAGGGGTTTGCCACCAGGGGATTCGCGGCCGGGTGTTCTGGTCGCCGTTGATGATCCGGATCACCCGGATCGCCAGGAACGCGGCGATACAACAGAAGATGCTGCTCACCGTGGCGCACAGGGCGGCGGCGTACAGGCCGGAGGTGACGTCGGATCCGCGACCGCTGACGGCGCCGTTGGCGATCACGGCGGACAGCCAGCCCGTGATGCCCTGCAGGAGCCAGAAGGCCCACCAGTTCGAGACATCCGGTGACTTCCGGGTCTCCAGCCAGACCCCGCGCGGCGACGTCCAGGGATCACTGGCCACCGCGATGTCGCTGACTACGCGCCGCGGTACGAAGAACGACACGATCGGGACGCACCAGCCGCCGATCAGCCAGCCGCGGCGGTACTGGTGCTGACCGTCGCAGAAGAACTCGGCGTTCCGGCGGGCGCGCCACAGCCAGACGATGAACAGCGATCCGGCGGTCAGCAACAGGACGAAGTAGATGCCACTCGTGATGAGACTGAATCGGTCGACCGCCTCCAGTCGCCCGTTGTCGATCCGGTCGACGGCGAACTGCGCTACGGCGGACGCCGTCCGCCAGTCCGCCACGGTCGACGCGACGTTGGCGACCGCGGCCAGGACGATCGCGACGGACGCCGCGACGCCGTACCCGGGGTCCGCTCGGAAGCGGGGCGCGTCGGCTGCCTGGGGGTGCGTTCCGGCTGGGTGCATGGCACCACTGTGCGGCGAATTCGCACCGCGTGGAGGGTGCCGACCGGTTGTTGCCAGCGCATGGGTCGGCCCGGGGATCTGCAGATCCCCGGGCCGGTGGTCGGTCAGGCGGGGAGGGTCCAGAGCTGGTTGGCGCTGGTGGCGCAGGTCCAGATCTGGAGGCGGGTGCCGTCGGCGGAGGATTGGCCGGTGGCGTCGAGGCACTTGCCGGAGGCGGGGTTGCGGAGGTTGCCGTTGGACTGGGCCTGCCAGGTCTGGGCGCCGGTGCCGTTGCAGTCGTAGAGCTGGGTGAGGGTGCCGTTGGTGGTACCGGCGGCGGCTACGTCGAGGCACTTGCCGAGGGCGCGGATGGTGCCGTCGGAGCTGACGGTCCAGGTCTGGCCGGAGCCGCTGCCACAGGTCCAGAGCTGGACGGCGGTGCCGTTGGCGCTGTTGTTGCCGGCGACGTCGACGCACTTGCCGGCGATGCCCTTGATCTGGCCGGTCTTACCGGTCGGCGGGTTCTGGGTGCCGCCGGCGGCGTCGAAGATCGCGCTGAGCAGCGAGAGGCTGCCGGTGGCGTCCTGGGACAGCTCCCAGTTCATGATGCCGCCGGCGTTCGCGACCGCCCACTCGGTCTTGCGCTTGATGGTCGGGATGCCGTTGTAGCACTGCTGACCGCCGTTGTTGTAGCAGTCGACGTTCGCGTTGGCCGGGTTCTGCGCGACGATGTCCTTGTACGCGACGTACGTCGGCCGGCTGTAGAACGGGACGCCGAAGACGGCCTTGGCCTTCGGCAGACCGCGGTTCTTCCAGAAGTTCATCGCGCCGATCGACCAGTTGTAGTTGGCGTGCGGGCTGCCGCCGTCGTACGCCATGATGTTCAGCCAGTCGACGTACCCGAAGACCGCGGGCTGGACGCCGTTCGCCGTCCCGCCCTCGGAGATGACGGCCGCGGTGAGCAGCTTGCCGTTGTTGTGCAACGTGGTGCTCAGCTGCTGCATGAGCAGCGTGAAGCGGTCGCCCGAGACGCCCGGATCCGGGTACTCCCAGTCGATGTCGACGCCGTCCAGGTTGTACTGGTTGATGGCGCCCATGACGGCGTTCACGAACGTCGTCCGCGAGCTCGCGTTGGTCGCCAGCGCCTCGAACGCCGAGTCGTTGCCGTTGTTCCAGCCGCCGATCGCGAGGGAGACCTTGACGCCGTTCTGGTGCGCGAGGCTGACCAGCTGGTTCAGCTTCCCGGGGTCGGGAATGGCCTGCAGGGTGCCGTTGGAGTTCGGCAGCGCGAACGAGTAGTTGATGTGGGTGAGCTTGCTGTACTGGATCGCGGTGACGCTGCCCGACCACGACGGCATGTAGCCGACGCTCTTGAAACCGGCGGGCAGAGCCTCGGCCGCGGTGACTGCCGTGGGGGCGGCGGCAGCAGCGGGCGCGGCTTCGGCTTTCGTCGTCGCGAGAGTGCCGACCAGACCGGCGGTACCGGTCACGAGCGCCAGCGCCGCAACGGCGAGCCGGCTTCGGGTGAATGACTTCATGGGGGCGGGTTCCTTTCGGAGGGATCCCTCGCACCGCACCCGACCGCCCGTCCGACGGCAGGCAGGAGTCGTCGAACGGTCGTCTCGGCACCTTCCTGGGGGCGGCTTGTGGCGAAGGCGAATATAGAAAAGATCTGACCGAAGTGCCGTTAGTTTGCTCGCCGGTCACAGGCGCGTCAAGGTGTCGTGACATACGAGAATGCGCATTCTTACCCGCCCCGGAAACCCCCGCTGGGAAAGCGGTACCGGTTCCGGAAATTTCCGGACAGCGCTTGCCGTAGCCGAAGTGGCCTGCTCCCGAGTCCGCCGTTTCGGTCTGCATCGAAGGGCGTGAGGCGCGGGCCGATGCTCCTTAAGGTGAATCGACCTGAATCTACAACGTTGGAGGAACGCGATGCGAATCTCGGCACGACGCGGCGCGGTGGTCTCGGCGGTCGCCCTCGCCCTCACACTCCCGGTCGCCGGCGCCGCGACGGCAACGGCGGCCCCGGTCAACGAGCAAGTGGTCGGCCCGCAGGCCGTCTTCGCGTTGCAGCACACCGGTACCGGCCGCTGTCTGCTGGACAACGGTTCGATCCGGACCGGGGTCGGTCCGTGCGCCCTGCCCGGTCACAAATGGGACCTGGTTGACGCCGGCGGCGGCTGGATGACGATCCGTAACGTGGGGACCAACCGCTGTCTGGATGCATCCGGCTCCAGCGTCTATCCGCACACTTGCAACAGTGGATTGAACCAGCGGTGGGTTCAGGCGAGTGACGGAGCACTCCTGAATGCGGCCGTTTCCGGTGCGGTGCTCGCCAGTAACAGCAACGGTGACGTGTGGATGGGCAACAGCGGGAGCTGGCGGCGGATCTGACGCGAGTGGCGCCGGGCCTGTAAGGGGCCGGCGCTACGTCTGGCTGAGGGTTTTGAGGCCTTGCCAGAGGAGGTCTTGGAGGGTGCGGGCGACTTTTTGCGGGGTTGGGGGGTTGGGGGTGCGGGAGCGCCAGATGGCGAGGCGTTCGGTGGCGCCGGAGATGGAGTGGGCGAGGATCTCGATCTCTTCGGCGTCGGTGGGGCGGTCCGGCGGGAGGTTGAGGCGGACCATGGTCGAGATCAGCTCGATGAAGGCGTTCCGGACCTCGTCGGTGGCGGCGGCCATCGGGCCGGCGGCGAGCATGCCCTCGTCGATCAGGACCGACCAGGCCTGCGGGTGGTCGTCGAGGAACTGGAACCAGGCGACGAAACCGGCGTAGAGCGCGTCCTCGACATCGGCGGCGGCCATGACGGCGTCCGCGACGTACTCCAGGAGCTGGGTGCGCAGGCTGGCCAGGCAGGCGAGGAAGAGCCCGTCCTTGGAGCCGTAGTACTGGTAGATCAGGGGTTTCGAGACCCCGACCGCGGCGGCGACGTCGTCCATCGAGGTGCCCTGGTAGCCGCGTTCGCCGAAGATCCGCTCGGCCGCGGCGAGGATCTCCCGCTCCCGCGCGGCGCGGTCGCGCCGGCGTTTCGGGGTCTGGTGTTCCGTGGTCGACGTCACTTGCACATCGTAACTGACTCTGGGTAACTTACTCGGAGTAAGTTCGTCCGCGAGGAGGCCTGCCATGGAGAACAAGCACCGGATCGTGGTCATCGGCACCGGGTTCGCCGGGATCGGGATGGCGGTTCGCCTCAAGCAGGCGGGGTACGACGACTTCGTCGTCCTCGAGCGCGCGGACGACGTCGGCGGCACCTGGCGGGACAACACCTACCCCGGCTGCCGCTGCGACGTCCCCTCGCATCTGTACTCGTTCTCCTTCGCCCCGAATCCGGACTGGTCGTCCACGTTCTCCCCGCAGCCCGAGATCGAGCAGTACCTCCGCGACGTCACCGATCGGTACGGCGTCCGTCCGCACATCCGCTTCGGTCACACCGTCGAGAAGGCGACCTGGGTGGACGGCGAGTGGCGGGTCGAGACCGATCAGGGGGACTTCGTCGCCCAGTTCGTCCTGTCCGGGATGGGTCCGCTCGCCGAGCCGTCGGACCCGAAGCTGCCCGGGATCGAGAACTTCGAGGGCGAGGTCTTCCACTCCGCGCGCTGGAATCACGACCTCGATCTGGCCGGCCGTAAGGTCGCCGTGGTCGGCACCGGCGCGTCCGCGATCCAGTTCGTCCCGGCGATCCAGCCCGAGGTCGAGGAGCTGCACCTGTTCCAGCGGACGCCGCCGTGGGTGATGCCCCGGCCGGACCGCAAGATCTCCGCTGCCGAGCGCGCCGTCTTCCGCCGGTTTCCCCTTGCGCAGAAGGCGATCCGGACCGGTATCTACTGGGCGCGCGAGTCGTTCGTGCTCGGTTTCGCGAAGCTGCCCGCGATCATGAAACAGGCGCAGAAGGTCGCCAAGACGCATCTCGATCGCCAGATCCGCGACCCGAAACTGCGCGCCAAACTCACCCCCGACTTCACCCTCGGCTGCAAGCGCATCCTGCTCTCCGACGAGTATTACCCCGCGCTCGCGCAGCCGAATGTCGACGTCGTCACCGACGGGATCGCCGAGGTCACCCCGACCGGCATCGTCGACACCGAAGGCGTGAAGCACGAGGTCGACACGATCATCTACGGCACCGGCTTCAAGGTCACCGACCTCCCGGTGATGGACATGCTCTACGGCCGTGAGGGCCGTTCGCTCCGGGACGCCTGGTCAGAGGGGATGGAGGCCCACCTCGGGACGGCGATCGCCGGCTTCCCGAACTTCTTCCTGCTGATCGGCCCGAACACCGGCCTCGGCCACAGCTCGATGGTGTTCATGATCGAGTCCCAGATCGCCTACATCCTGGACGCGCTGAAGACGATCGACAGCCAGGGTCTGCGCGAGGTCGAGGTTCGGCCGGAGGTGCAGCGGCAGTTCGTCCACGAGGTCCGCTCGTCGATGCAGAACACGATCTGGACTCGCGGCGGCTGCACCAGCTGGTACCTGGACGCCGAGGGCCGCAACACGACCCTCTGGCCGACCTTCACCTTCCGGTTTCGGCAGCTCACCCGGCACTTCGACGCGGGCGAATATCGAACCCTCGCTATGTGACATTGTGCGTGTTACATTCGATCGGTCAGATACCTGATCGGAGGGTGCCGGCGTGCTGGAGCTCTTGGTGCCGATGCACGGGATCGGCGGGCGTGGTGATCTGCCGGTGCCGCTCTGGCTGGCGATCTACTCGGCCGGCGCCGCCGTCGCGGTGTCGTTCTTCGCGCTCGCGGCCTTCTGGTCCCGCCCGCGCTTCGAAGCGGTGGGCGGTACGCCGCTCGCCGTCCTGACCAAGGTGGTCGACGCCCGCGCGACGCGGTGGGTCGTGCGGTTGCTCGGCGTCCTCGCCTTGGCGTTGCTGGTCGGCGCGGCCTGGTTCGGCAGCGCCTCCCCGGCGGAGAACCCGGCGCCGACCTGGCTGTACGTGTGGATCTGGGTCGGCATCATCCCGCTGTCCCTGCTCTTCGGTCCGGTCTGGCGATTCGCGAACCCGCTGCGGACGATCGCCGGCCTGGTCCGGCGGACGTCGTACCGGGCGCTGCCGGAGCGGATCGCGTACTGGCCCGCGGTGGCTGGGCTGGCCGGGTTCGTCTGGCTGGAGCTTGTCTACCCGGATGCGTCCGAGCCGCTGGTGGTCGCGGCGTACGTGACGGCGTACGCCGTCCTGAACATCGCGGCCGGGATCGTCTACGGCCCGGCCTGGTTCGCGATCGGCGACACCTTCGAGGTGTACGCCGAGGTCCTGGCGCGGCTCAGCCCATGGGGCCGCGACGACGCCGGGCGGATCGTGCTGCGCAACCCGCTGGCCGGGCTGGCGACCATGCCGCAGCGGTCGGGGCTCGTCGCGCTGCTCTGTCTGTTGCTCGGTTCGACAGCCTTCGACGGCGTCTCGCGCTGGTCAGTCTGGACGAGCCGGACGAGCGATCTGAGTCGCGGCGGGCATCTGGTCGTCTACACGCTCGGCCTACTCGTCGCGGTCGCGCTCGTGGCCGCGCTCTTCATCCTCGCCGCGCGGACCACCGGGGCTGCCGAGATCCGCCCGGGCGCAGTTGGCTCGGCTGGGCTGCCGGGCGCGTTCGTGCACTCGCTCGTCCCCATCGCGATCGGCTATGCGGTCGCGCATTACTTCTCGTTCGCGATGTTCCAGGGACAGGACGGCGTCCTGCTCGCGACGGACCCGTTCGGCCGCGGCTGGGATCTGCTCGGGACGAGCGGGATGCGCATCGACTACGCGTTCTTGGGTACTGGCCTGATCGCTGGAGTGCAGATCGGCGCGATCGTGCTCGGACACGTACTCGGGGTCGTGTCCGCCCACGATCGTGCCGCCGGTCTGTTCCGGCGCCGGCAGTTGCGGAAGGCGCAGTACCCGATGCTGGCCGCGATGGTCGCCTTCACGGCCGGCGGGATCGCGCTGGTGACGGCCTCGTGATCGCCTTGCACATGGGCGGCGTCCCCGAGACCGCGATGGTGCTCGGGCCGATCCTGCTGATCATCGCGTTCATCCGGATCGCCAAGCGGCACGAGGCCGAGCATCCGGACCTGGCGGACGACGACTGGGACGCCGACCTCGGCGACCTGCCGGCCGCGCCAACTAATTCCCTCGAGTGTGCGTCTAGTTCGGCGTCGGACCACGAAGGGCCGACGCGGAGCTGAGGGGGCTCATATGAACAAGAAGCGTTTCGGTGTACTGGCGGGTGTCGGGGCGGTGCTCGGATCGGGTGGGCTGCTGGCGGCGACGATGCTGCCGAGCTCGGCCGGCACGACGAACACCACGAGCCAGACGCAGGTGACGAGCGCGCAGGCGATCAGCTACGGCTACCGCTACTTCGAGTGCTCGCAGCCGAAGGAGTGCCACGCGACCGCCGTCCTGCCGAAGACCTGGAAGCACGTCGACCAGGGCCGCGAGAAGACCGCCTTCCAGGACCCGACCGCCAACCGGATGATCCGCTTCGACTTCACCCGCCCCGACGTACCGCCGACCACCGAGGCCAAGGCCCGGCAGAAGGTCGCCGCGCTCAAGGGCACCCCGGGCCTGCGGATCCAGAACGTCTACACCGCCCGCATGCAGTCCACCAACAGCCAGGGCCGCCTGACCATGACCACGGTCGTCTACACCTACCGCTCCGGCAAGACCACCCGCTGGGTCGCCACCCGCTACCTCGGCCAGCACGGCAGCAACAAGGCCGAACTCGAGATCACCGTCGGCGGTGTCCCCACCGACTACAAACTCCTCGGCACCGCCCTCCTCAAAGCCACCCAATCCGTAGCCCTCGCCGGCTGATCCCGTCGGACCCAAGACCCGGGGAATCTCCCCGGGTCTTGGCATGTCGTCAGCCGGTGGAGGGGAGGGTGGTGGGGTCGAGGCCCAGTTCTTCGTAGGCGACGACCTCGATCTCGCGGGCCATGGCTTCGCGGAAGGCGGCGACGAGGGCCTGGCCGGCCAGGGGGATGATGTTCTCGAGGGTGCGCTGGATCTCGGGCCAGCCTTCGGCGGGGAGGCCGGCGTCGGCGAACTCGCGCCAGACGGTGGAGCGGAAGAGCTCGACGTAGGTCTTGGCGACGGCGTCGGCCTGGGCGAAGAGTTTGGGCAGCATCGCGAAGATCGCGTCCAGGGGGACGCCGAGTTTGATCACCTCGAGGCCGGTGCGGAGCAGGTCGGGGTTGGGGATCCGCAGGCGGCCGTCGTCCATCCGCTCGGCGATGCCCAGCTCGACCAGCTTGGCGATGATGACCGGGTCGTGGGGGATACCGGCCCGCTCGGCGAGCTGGTACTCGTCGAGCTCCTCGGGCTCGGACGGCGTCCACGGGTTGACGAGCGTCTCGAAGACGCCGAGCGCCATCGCGCCGTCCGGCAGCTCGCTCATCATCCGCTCGACGGCGGCCAGCGTGTAGCCCTTGCCGAGCAGCTCCTGGACGAGGGTGAGCCGGGCCACGTGGTCGTGGCCGTAGTACCCGGTGCGACCGGCCAGCCGCGGCGGGGGGATCAGCCCGCGCCCGGCGTAGGCCCGCACATTACGCACCGTCATGCCCACCTTGGCGGCGAGCTGGTCGACGGTGAACTCCTCGTCTGGTTCCACCCTTGACAGTCTTCCAGATGACACGTTACATAGGGTATGTAACATCTGCCATGGCGCATACTTAATGTCCCGAAGGAGCGACAAATGGCGATCCCGCTGGCCACGACCGGTACGGCGTCCTTCGATCAGATCGCGATCGTGACCGGTGTGGTCGGGTTGCTGTACGTCGCACTGGCCGTCTTCCTCTGGCGGGAGCGGACCGGGCGCGCCACGCTCGTCGGCAGGCTCGCGGACACCATCGGGCGACTGGACGGAGTCCCCCGATGGGCCGCGCTGTCGCCGTACCTGCACGTCGTCTCGCTGCTGTCCTGCGCCTTCGGCGTCTGGTGGGACATCGCCGTCCACATCGACAAGGGCCGCGACACCGGCCCGTTCGGGACGCCGGCGCACTATCCGATCTTCTTCGGCATCCTCGGCGTGATCGTGACCGGCGTGCTGCCGATCGCGCTCGCCGGCAAGCCGCTGCCGGCCCGCACGATCAAGCTGACCAAGAGCTGGCGGATCCCGTGCAGCGCGGCGCTGATCCTGGTCTGCGGCACCTTCGCGCTGGTCGGCTTCCCGCTCGACGACACCTGGCACCGGCTGTTCGGTGAGGACGTCACGCTCTGGGGCCCGACCCACCTGCTGATGATCGGCGGCGTGGTCTTCTCGATCTTCGCCCGGCTGCTCGCGGTCGCCGAGGTCGAGCAGCTGATGGGGATGAACAAGCGCCGGATGTTCCAGGAGATCGCGTCGGTCGGCGCCCTGCTGATCGCCTGGGACCTGTTCAGCACCGAGTTCAACTACGGCGTCCCGCAGTTCCCGCTGATCCTGCACCCGCTGCTGATCGCGTTCGGCGCGGCGCTCGGCTTCACGATCCTGCGCGCCCGCCGCGGCCCCGGCGTCACGTTCGGCGCGCTCGCGATCTACCTCGCCGTCCGCGGCGGGATCGCCTGGGCGGTGGACCAGCCGCTCGGCGAGATCCTCGGTCACTTCCCGCTGCTGATCGTCGAGGCGATCCTGGTCGAGGCCGTAGCCCTTGCCCTCGGCAACAAGAACCGCTTCCGGCTCGGCCTGGTCGCGGGCGCCCTGATCGGGACCGTCGGCGTCACCGCGGAGTACGCCTGGAGCCAGGTCTGGATGCCGATCGCCTGGCCGTCCGGGCTGCTGCCGTCCGCGCTCGGGTTCGGCCTGTTCGTCGGCGCCGGCGCGGGGCTCGTCGGGGCCTGGCTGGCCACCCGGTACGCCGAGGTCGCGGGTGAGCCGCGGTCGACCGACGTCCGCAGCACCCGTCCGGCCGCGATCCGCCGGACGCATCAACTCGGCGCGATCGGCCTGGTCGCGGTCGTCGGGATCATCTTCTTCTGCGTCCCGCGATCCGCTGAGCCGGGCGTGACCGCGACGGTCTCGCTCGAGCGCGTCGCCACCGGCGCCGAGCCGACGGCGTACGTCACCGTCAAACTCGACCCGGCGACGGCCGCGGACGACGCGCGCTGGTTCGAGGCGCTCGCCTGGCAGGGCGGCGGGCGGATCCTGCACCCGATGGAGAAGGTTGCCGACGGCACGTACCGGTCCACCGACGCGTTGCCGATGTACGGCAAGTGGAAGTCGATGATCAGGCTGCACACCGGGCAGCGCGACATGGTCGCGATGTGGGTGTACGCGCCGGAGGACGCCGCGATCGAGAAGCCCGCGATCCAGGTCTCGGACGGGCAGACGGTCGAATTCGTCAACGAACAGCTGACGTTGCGGCGCGAAGAGCGCACCGACGTGCCACGATGGATGTGGAACGGCGGCTACGCCCTGCTGGGCGTGGTCGGTCTGCTGGAGCTCGCCGGCATCGCCTGGCTGGTCGGCCGCGGCGCCCGGGGCGGGCGTCTCCGCGCCGCCCACCTCGCCGCCGGCGACCGGGAACGGGAGACTGCGTGACAATTCAGGCCGAGTGCTCGGGAGTCACCACCACCGACGGCATCCACCTCAACGTCGAGACCACCGGCCCGGCCACCGCGCCGGTCACGGTCCTCCTCGTCCACGGCTGGACCTGCTCGACGCGATCGTGGCACAACCAGGTCGACAGCCTGCCGGGGATCCTCGGCGCGGACAACGTCCGCGTGGTGACCTACGACCACCGCGGGCACGGCCGCTCGGACGCGGCGCCGGCGGGCTCGCTACGCATCGAGCAGCTCGCGGACGACCTCGTCACCGTGCTGGACGACGTCGTCGGCGACGGGCCGGTCGTCTACGCCGGGCACTCGATGGGCGGCATGACGCTGATGGAGCTGGCCGACAAACGCCCGGACGTCTTCGGCGCGCGGATCAAGGCCGCCGTCCTGGTCAGCACGTCGTCCGGCCAAGCCGCCCGCGGCGCCTTCGGCATCCCGTCCCGCTTCGAACCAGCCGCCGTCCGCATCGCTCCCCGCATCGCGAAAGTCGTCGGCAGCCGAGTGGACCGCAGGGTGGAACGCCTTGCGGCCAAGGCGTTGGACGTCGCGCCGCGGACGCGCCGGGGCGCCGCGGAACGAAAAGCTCTGGTCGGCGCGCTCGTCCAGCGGCCGGCGCTCCGGCAGGTCGTGTTCGGCAAGAAGGCGGACCCGGCGGAGATCGCGCTCTTCGTCGACGAGCTCGCACTCTTGCCGGGGCTTTCGTACAGCGGGTTCTTCGAGGCGATCCTGCAGCACGATCGGGCGGATGCTCTGAAGGTGCTGGACCAGATCCCGGTGGAGATCATGCACGGGACGCGCGACCGGCTGCTGCCGCCGCGGCATGCGAACCGGATCGCGGCCGAGCTACCGAGCGCGAGGCTGTGGATGTACCCCGGCGCCGGGCACATGTTGCCGCAGGAGCGGCCGCGGGACGTGACGCATCGGCTGGCTTCGCTGGCGCGCAAGGTGGCTTGAGGGATCAGTCTCATTTCGCGCCACCGTGTGAGCTGACCGAATAGCCTCACAGGCATGCAGCTGCTCTCGGATGTCGTCGTGGTGGACCTGACCCGGGCTCTGGCCGGGCCGCACGCGGGCATGATGCTCGGGGACCTGGGCGCGCGGGTGATCAAGGTCGAGACCCCGGACGGCGGCGACGACAGCCGCGGCTGGGGGCCGCCGTTCGTCGAGGGGGAGTCGACGTACTTCCTGTCCGCGAACCGCAACAAGGAGTCCGTCACCGCGGATCTGAAATCCGCCGAGGGCAAGGATCTGCTGACCAAGCTCGTCCAGCGGGCCGACATCCTGCTGGAGAACTTCCGCCCGGGGGTGCTGGACCGGCTCGGTTTCCCGGTCGAGCGGTTGCACGAGCTGAACCCGGGGCTGATCGTCGTGTCGATCACCGGGTTCGGGCACGACGGGCCGGAGGGCGGCCGGGCCGGGTACGACCAGATCGCGCAGGGCGAGGGCGGCCTGATGAGCGTCACCGGCGAGGCCGAGCCGACGAAGGTCGGCGTCCCGATCGCGGATCTGCTGGCCGGGATGTACGCCGCGTACGGCGCGCTGGCCGCGTTGCACGAGCGGTCGGTGACGGGCAAGGGCCGGGTGGTGCGGACGAGTCTGCTGGCCGCGATGGTCGGCGTCCACGCGTTCCACGGGACGAAGTGGACGGTCGCCGGGCTGGTGCCCGGGCGGATCGGCAACCACCACGCGCAGATCGCGCCGTACGGGATGTTCTCGACGGCGGACGACAGCGTGCAGGTCGCGGTCGGCAGCGAGGGGCAATGGCGGACGTTCGCGCCGATCGTCGGGCTCGATCCGGCCGACCCGCGGTTCGCGACCAACGCGGACCGGGTCGGCAACCGGGACGAGCTGATCGCCGCGATCGAGGCGGCGTTCGCGCAGGCGCCGGCCGACAAGTGGCTGGAAACGCTGGCCGAGCAGGGGATTCCGGCCGGGAAGGTCCGCGACTTCCAGCAGGTCTACGAGTGGGAGCAGACCCGCTCGCAGGGCCTCCTGATCGACGTCGAGCACCCGGCGCTGGGCGCCATCCAGCTGCCCGGCCCGCCGCTGCGCTTCGACGACCTCCCGTACGCCGGCGCCCGCGAGACGAACGTCCCGCCGCCGCGCCTGGGTGAGCACAACGAATCGGTCCGCAAGTGGCTGGCCGAGTAGCGCACCGCTGCCCCATCACAATTGCCACCCGGCGGAACGTGTGAGCGTGGCCGTGACCGCTTGGCCCGATTGTGATGGCCCGGCGGTCCGTGGACTTTACGAACGGAACCTCAGGGCCTTACCAGTGCCATGAGAGGATCACCCGCGTGACTGCCTTGCCGAGTGTTTCGTACTCCATCACCGTTCGCCTCGAGGTGCCCGCGGGCGGCTCGACGGTCAGCAAGCTGACGACCGCGGTCGAGCAGGCCGGCGGCCTCGTCACCGCCCTCGACGTGACCGCGTCCGGCCACGAGCGGCTGCGGATCGACGTCACCTGCGCCGCCGCCGACACCGAGCACGCCGGCCGCCTGGTCGAGGCGATGCGCGCCGTCCCGGGCGTCGAGATCGGCCGGGTCTCGGACCGGACCTTCCTGATGCACCTCGGCGGCAAGATCTCGATGGAGGCCAAGCACCCGATCCGCAACCGGGACGACCTCTCGATGATCTACACCCCGGGCGTGGCCCGGGTCTGCCTGGCGATCGCCGCCAACCCCGACGACGCGCGCCGGCTGACCATCAAGCGGAACACGGTCGCCGTGGTCACCGACGGCTCGGCCGTCCTCGGCCTGGGCAACATCGGCCCGAAGGCCGCGCTGCCGGTGATGGAGGGCAAGGCCGCGCTGTTCAAGCGGTTCGCCGGGATCGACGCCTGGCCGCTCTGCCTCGACACCCAGGACCCGGACGCGATCGTCGAGATCGTCAAGGCGATCGCCCCGGGGTTCGCCGGGATCAACCTGGAGGACATCTCCGCGCCGCGCTGTTTCGAGATCGAGGCCCGGCTGCGCGAGGAGCTCGACATCCCGGTCTTCCACGACGACCAGCACGGGACGGCGGTCGTCGTCCTCGGCGCGCTGTACAACGCGCTGCGCGTGGTCGGCAAGGACATCAGCGAGGTGAAGGTGGTGCTGTCCGGCGCGGGCGCGGCCGGGACGGCGATCCTCAAGCTGCTGATCGCGGCCGGCGTGAAGGACACCTGCGTCGCCGACATCGGCGGCATCATCCACACCGAGCGCGAGGGCCTGTCGCCGGAGCTGCGCTGGATCGCGGAGAACACCAACGCCGCGCAGTACACCGGTGACCTGAAGGGCGCGCTGGCCGGGGCGGACGTGTTCATCGGCGTCTCCGCGCCGAACATCCTGACCGGCGCCGACATCGCCACCATGAACGAGAACTCGATCGTCTTCGCGCTGGCGAACCCGACCCCCGAGGTCGACCCGGCCGAGGCCGGCGAGCACGCGGCCGTCGTCGCGACCGGCCGCAGCGACTACCCGAACCAGATCAACAACGTGCTGGTCTTCCCGGGCGTCTTCCGCGGTCTGCTCGACGCGCAGTCGTCCAAGGTGTCGATCGAGATGGAGCTGGCGGCCGCGAAGGCGCTGGCCGGCGTCGTCACCGACGAGGAGCTGAACGCGACGTACATCGTGCCGAGCGTCTTCCACCCCGAGGTGCACACGCGCGTCGCGCACGCCGTCCGGGACGCCGCCGGCGGCAAGGCGCCCGCGAGCGAGGTCTTCCCGGACGACTCGCCTGCGCTCTGATGACGGCGCCGGCGGTTTCGGTGTGGCTGTGGCGGGCCGCCTTCGTGGCGGCCTGCGCGCTGCAGCTGTACGGCGTCTACTCGCCGGGGTCACCCGGGCCCGAGGAGCTGTTCCCGGGGATCGACAAGATCGCGCACTTCGGGTTGTTCGCGGCGGTCGCGTTCACCGGCCTGAGGGTCGGCGTCCCGGCCCGCTGGCTGCTGGCCGCCCTGGTGCTGAACACGGTGGCCAGCGAGCTGATCCAGCACTACCTGCTGCCGCACCGCGACGGCGACGTCTTCGACGCGCTCGCCGACCTGATCGGGGTCGCGGCCGGGGCCTGGGCGGGGTGGGCCGTGGTGCGCCGGTCCGCGGGCACGACATGATGGGGGTATGACGGTCTCGACCCTCACCGGTTCACTCCTGGTGGCGACCCCGTTGCTCGACGAGCCGCCCTTTCGCCGATCGGTGATCCTGCTCCTCGATCACGACGACGACGGCGCGCTCGGCGTGGTGATCAACCGCGCCGCGGATCTCGCCGTCGATCGCGTCCTGCCGGACTGGTCGACGGCGGTCGACGAGCCGGGAGTGCTGTTCATGGGCGGTCCGGTCGGCACCGACAGCGCGCTCGCCGTCGCCGAGGTGATCGAATCCGCCGACCCGCCGGGCTGGCGGGAGTGCTTCGGCCGGATCGGGCTGGTCGATCTCGACGTCCCGCCGGCGCTGCTCGAGGGCGCGATCCAGCGGATGCGGATCTTCGCCGGGTACGCCGGCTGGTCGTCCGGCCAGCTCGAGGGCGAGATCACCGAGGGCGCCTGGTACGTCGTCGAATCGCGGCCCGACGACGTCTTCGGCCAGGACCCGGACACGCTCTGGCGCCGCGTGCTGCGCCGCCAGACCGACGAGGTGGCCTACCTGGCCACCTACCCCGACGACCCGACCCAGAACTGAGGGCTACTCGCCCTCGCCGTCCCCGCCCGGTTTCATCGTCTCCCAGATCTCCTTGCACTCCGGGCAGACCGGGAACTTCTGCGGATCCCGGCTCGGCACCCACACCTTCCCGCACAGGGCCACCACCGGCGTCCCCATCACCATCGCCTCGGTCAGCTTGTCCTTCGGGACGTAGTGCGAGAACCGCTCGTGGTCCCCGCCCTCCAACGGCTGCGTCCGCTCGTCGACGACCGTATCGGCGCCCGGGCTCAACTGCGTGCTCATCCCCCGAGTGTATGCCGCCGCCCCCGTCACCCCTAGTCGTCCACCGGCCGAACCGGGCGGTTCCGGGGGCGGCGAATCTGTTCTGTCGGTGATGTCGGGTAACGTTCCTGCACGGCTTACTTGTCGTCGATCGGGGGAGTGCCGCCTGTGGAAATGCACGTGCCTGGCGCGTCGGGCGTGCTTCCTCCGGCCTATCCGGACCGGGCTGCGTGGGGTACCGCGAGCAAGCTGCGGGCCTGGCAGGCGGAGGCGCTCACGCTGTACATGGAGAGCAACCCGCGGGACTTCCTCGCGGTCGCGACCCCCGGCGCCGGGAAGACGACCTTCGCGCTGACGGTCGCCGCGGAGCTGCTGCAGCGGCGGCAGATCGAGCGGATCACGGTGGTCACCCCGACCGAGCACCTCAAGGTGCAGTGGGCCGAGGCGGCGGACCGGGCCGGGATCGCGATCGACCCGGCGTTCGCCGGGCGCCGCGGTAAGACGAACAAGGACTTCACCGGCGTCGCGGTGACGTACGCCGGGGTCGCGGTGAATCCGCTCGCGTTCCGGGTGCGGACGGAGCGGTTCAAGACGCTGGTGATCCTCGACGAGGTGCACCACGGCGGTGACGCGCTGAGCTGGGGCGACGGGGTGCGGGAGGCGTTCGAGCCGGCCGCGCGCCGGCTGTGCCTGACCGGTACGCCGTTCCGCAGCGACGACAACCCGATCCCGTTCGTGACGTACGAGCACGGCGCGGACGGGCACGCCCGGAGCAAGGCCGACTACACCTACGGCTACGGGCACGCGTTGCGCGACCACGTCGTCCGTCCGGTCATCTTCATGTCCTACTCCGGCGAGATGCGCTGGCGGACGAAGGCCGGTGACGAGGTGGCCGCGCGGCTCGGCGAGCCGCTGACGAAGGACCTGACCGCCCAGGCGCTGCGGACGGCGCTCGACCCGACCGGCGAGTGGATGGGCGCCGTGCTGAACGCCGCCGACAAGCGGCTGACCGAGGTCCGGCGGCACATGCCGGACGCCGGTGGGCTGGTCATCTCCGGCGACCAGAACACGGCGCGCGCGTACGCGAAGACACTGCGGGAGATCACCGGCGAGGCGCCGACCGTCGTCCTGTCGGACGAGAAGGCGGCGAGCAAGAAGATCGCCAAGTTCTCCGCGGACGAATCGCGCTGGATGGTCGCCGTCCGGATGGTCTCCGAAGGCGTCGACGTCCCGCGGCTGGCTGTCGGGGTGTACGCGACGCCGACGTCCACGCCGCTGTTCTTCGCGCAGGCGGTCGGGCGGTTCGTGCGAGCGCGCAAGCGCGGGGAGACGGCGTCGGTGTTCGTGCCGTCGGTGACGCGGCTGCTCGGGTTCGCGGCCGAGATGGAGGTCGAGCGCGACCACGTCCTCGGCCGGAAGAACAACAACGAGGACGGCGATATCTTCGCCCTCGAGGACGACCTGCTGAAGAAGGCGAACGAGGCCGAGGGCGCGAGCGACGAGCTGGACGCGAAGTTCGAGGCCCTCGGATCGGATGCCAGCTTCGACCGGGTCGTGTTCGACGGCGGCGACTACGGCACCGGCGGTGACAACGCCTCCGAGGAGGAGCTCGACTTCCTCGGCCTGCCCGGTCTGCTCGAGCCCGACCAGGTTCGCGAGCTGCTCCGCGAGCGTCAGGCGAAGTCGATCGCCGCCCAGAAGCGCAACTCCAAACGCGCCGAAGGCCGCGAGGACCCGACCCCCACCGAGCTCGCCACCCACGAGCAGATCGCCCTGCTCCGCCGCGAGCTGAACGGCCTGGTCGCCGCCTGGCACCACCGCACCGGCCAGCCGCACGGCGTCATCCACACCGACCTCCGCCGCAAGCTGGGCGGCCCGCCGGCCGCTCAGGCGTCCTCCGTCCAGCTCAAGGAACGGATCGACCTCATCCGGGACTGGGCCACCCAACGCAAGGCCTGATCCGCACTCTCTGAAACACCCCATCCAGTTTCTGGATGGGGTGTTTTCGCGTGCGGCGAGCTGTTGACGTGTGCCGACGGGTGTTGCAACATGCGAGGACCGTGTTGCAAGAAATTGGCAAGGTGTTGAAAAAAGTAGAGTGCACGGTGCTGTCCGTCTATCCGCCCTCTGACGGAGGAGCCCTTTATGCAAGGGAAAGCAAGGCCTGTCCGCCGGGTGCTGGTGGGGTTGCTGGTGGCGGCGGTGGTTGCGGTGGGGCTGGTGCCCGCGGCGACTGCGGCTGTTACGGCGAACCTCGCGAAGACCCTGTCCGCGAGTAGCTCGGTCGGCGGGTATCCCGCCAACAACGCCGGTGACGGCAACCAGAACACGTACTGGGAGAGCAACAACAACGCGTTCCCGCAGTGGATCCAGGCCGACCTGGGCGCCACCGTGGATGTCAATCAGGTGACGCTCAAACTGCCCGGCTCGTGGGGTGCGCGTTCGCAGACGCTGACCGTCCAGGGCAGCGCGAACGGCACCTCGTTCAACACTCTGGTGAGCAGTACGGCGTACTCGTTCAGCGGGAGCAACGTCGTCACGATCGACTTCAGCGCCGCCTCGGCGCGCTATGTGCGCCTCACCTTCACGGCCAACACGGGGTGGCCGGCCGCGCAACTGTCCGAGTTCGAACTGGCCGGGCCTGGTGGCGGGCCGGTCGAGCCGCCGACCGGCACCGATCTCGCCGCCGGCAAGGCGATCGAGGCGTCGTCCTCGGTCCACTCCTTCGTCGCGACGAACGCGAACGACGGGAACACCGGCACCTACTGGGAGTCGAACGGCTTCCCGTCCACGCTGACCGTCAAGCTCGGCTCGAACGCCGACCTGGGCTCGGTCGTGGTCAAGCTGAACCCCGACCCGATCTGGGGCCCGCGGACGCAGAGTATCGAGGTGCTCGCCCGGGAGCAGGCGTCGAACATCTTCACCTCGATCAAGGCACGCGCCGACTACCAGTTCAACGCCAACAGCGGCCAGAACACCGTCACGATCCCGGTCTCCGGCCGGTACGCCGACGTCCGGCTGCAGGTCTTCTCGAACACCGGCGCCCCCGGCGGTCAGGTCGCGGAGCTGCAGGTCTTCGGGACGGCGGCGCCGAACCCCGATCTCGTCGTGACCGCGGTCGACTGGTCACCGGCGAACCCGTCCGAGACCACGCCGATCACGCTCTCGGCCACGGTCAAGAACAACGGCACGGCGAACGCCCCGGCCAGCAGCCTCAACTTCGTCGTCGGCGGCACAGTTGCCGGTACGACGTCCGTCGGCGCGCTCGCCGCCGGAGCCTCGGCCACGGTCACCGCGAACGTCGGGACCCGAGCGCAAGGCAGCTACACGGTCGCGGCCGTCGCCGACTCGGGCAACATCGTCACCGAGCAGAACGAGAACAACAACACTCTTCAGGCGTCGACGCAGCTCCAGGTCGCCCAGGCTCCCGGCCCGGACCTCCAGGTCACCGGCATCACGTCGAACCCGGCCAACCCGGCGCCCGGCCAGGCCGTCTCGTTCACGGTCACCGTCAACAACCGCGGTACGTCGTCCGCCGCGGCCAGCACCACGCGGCTGACCGTCGGCAGCACCACCCTCAACGGCGCCACCGGCACGATCGCCGCCGGATCCAGCGCCACCGTCGCGATCTCCGGCACCTGGACCGCCACGAACGGCGGCGCCAACCTGGTCGCGACCGCGGACGCCGCGAACGCGGTGGCCGAGACCAACGAGAACAACAACACCTTCACCCGGGCGATCGTGGTCGGCCGCGGCGCCGCCGTCCCGTACACCTCGTACGAGGCGGAGGCCGCCGCGCACACCGGCACCGTGCTGACCACCGACGCGCTGCGCACCTTCGGTCACACGAACTTCGCCACCGAGTCCTCCGGCCGCTCGTCGGTCCGGCTGAACTCGACCGGCCAGTACGTCGAGTTCACCTCGACCGTGCCGACCAACTCGATCGTCGTCCGCAACTCGATCCCGGACTCCGCGAACGGACAGGGGCTCGAGGCAACGATCAGCCTGTACGTCAACGGAGCCTTCAAGCAGAAGCTCACGCTGAGCTCCCGGTACAGCTGGCTCTACGGCAACAGCGACGGCCCCGAGTCATTGACCAACACGCCCGGTGGGGACGCGCGCCGGCTCTTCGACGAGTCGAACGCGCTGCTCAACCAGTCCTACCCGGCCGGTACCAAGTTCAAGTTGCAGCGCGACGCGGGGGACAGCGCGTCGTTCTACATCATCGACTCGATCGATCTCGAGCAGGTCGCGCCGGCCCTCACCCAACCGGCCGGCTGTACGTCGATCACGCAGTACGGCGCGATCGCGGGTGACGGGATCGACGACGCCGACGCCATCCAGCGCGCGGTCACCGACGACCAGAACGGCGTCATCAGCTGTGTCTGGATCCCGGCCGGGCAGTGGCGGCAGGAGAAGAAGATCCTGACCGACGACCCGCTGAACCGGGGTCAGTTCAACCAGGTCGGGATCAGCAACACCACGATCCGCGGCGCGGGGATGTGGTACTCGCAGCTGTACTCGACGATCGAGCCGCAGAACGCGGGCGGCATCAACCATCCGCACGAGGGCAACTTCGGCTTCGACATCGACAAGAACGTGCAGCTGTCGGATATCGCGATCTTCGGTTCCGGCCGGATCCGCGGCGGTGACGGTAACGCCGAAGGCGGCGTCGCGCTGAACGGGCGCTTCGGCACCGGCACCAAGATCAGCAACGTCTGGATCGAGCACGCGAACGTCGGGGCCTGGGTCGGCCGCGACTACGACAACATCCCCGACCTCTGGGGCCCGGCCGACGGGCTGGAGTTCTCCGGGATGCGGATCCGCAACACCTATGCCGACGGCATCAACTTCGCCAACGGCAGCCGCAACTCCAAGGTGTTCAACTCGTCGTTCCGGACCACCGGCGACGACGCGCTGGCGGTGTGGGCGAGTAAGTACGTCAAGGACCAGTCGGTCGACATCGGGCACGACAACTCGTTCACCAACAACACCGTGCAACTGCCCTGGCGCGCCAACGGCATCGCGATCTACGGCGGCTACGGCAACAAGATCGAGAACAACCTGATCTACGACACGATGAACTACCCCGGCATCATGCTGGCCACCGATCACGATCCGCTGCCGTTCTCCGGGACGACGCTGATCGCGAACAACGGCCTCTACCGTTGCGGCGGGGCGTTCTGGAACGAGGACCAGGAGTTCGGCGCGATCACGCTGTTCCCGTCGAACCTGCCGATCCCCGGCGTCACGATCCGCGACACCGAGATCCACGACTCGACGTACGACGGTATCCAGTTCAAGACCGGCGGCGGTGAGATGCCGAACGTCCAGCTCACCAACCTCCGGATCGACAAGTCGAACAACGGCTCCGGCATCCTCGCGATGGGCGGCGCGCGCGGTAACGCCGTGCTGACCAACGTGGTCGTCACGAACTCCCGCGACGGCGACATCGCCAAGGAACCGGGATCGTCGTTCACCTTCACCGGGCAGTAGCCCCGCCCCGGTGATCCGGGCCCCCGCACCCAGCCACCTGGGTGCGGGGGCTCTTGGACGCATCCGCCAAACTTGAGCTCGTGAAGCGGCTCGTGCGGGTGCTGCGGCGAATCTTCGTCGTCCTGGTGGTGGTCTGGCTCGTGGTCACCGGAGCCTCGCTGACGTACAACTTCGCGACCCGTGAGCGGGTGCAACCGCCGGCCGGGCTCAAGTTCGTCCGGACGGCGGATCTGCAGACCAGGTACGACTCCTGGGGGACGACGGGGACGCCGATCGTGCTCGTGCACGGCTCCGCCGAGTCGGTCGAGACCTGGTCGAAGCTGGTCCCGCTGCTGGCGCCGAAGTACCGCGTGTACGCCTACGACATGACCGGCTACGGCTACAGCGAGCGCAAGGCGCCGTACACGATCGAGCATCTCGCCGCGCAACTGCTCGGTTTCCTGGCGGCGATGGAACTCGGTGGCCCTGGGCAACCGAAACCGATCCTGGTCGGTCACTCGCTCGGCGCCGGTGTGATCGCCGAGGCCGCGCTCGAGCAGCCCGCGAAGGTCGGCGGGCTGATGTTCCTGGACGGCGACGCCCTCCCGCTCCCCGGCGGCGGCCCGCCCGAACAACTCGTCCGGACGCTGATCGTCGAGCCCTACCGGACGACGGCGCTGCGCCTCGCCATCGGCTCCGACAGCCTGATCCGCCGCATCTACGACGACGCCTGCGCCCGCCAATGCGCCCAGCTCACTCACGACGAAGTCCAGCAATGGACCCGCCCCTACCGCGTCCCCGACGCCGAACAGGCCCTCTGGCAAATGTTCAACGGCAGCGGCATCCCCTCCGTCACCCCAGAGCGCCTCGCGACGCTGAAAGGCCTGCCCCTCAAGACCTCCGTCGTCTTCGGCGCCCTCGACAACCAAGGCGGCTCGGCCGACCAGACCGCGACCCGCATCGGCGCGCCCCCACCCACGATCATCCCCGAAGCCGGCCACCTCACCCTGATCTCCCACCCCACCCAGGTAGCCGCCGCGATCGACGCCCTCGCCACCCGCTGACGACCCCGGCGGCTGCGACCATCGCCCGTATGAGCTATGACTTCGTGGTGTGGGTGGGCGAGCGTCCGGCCGATGAGGACGCCCTGGAGGAGCTGTACGCCGAGCTGATGGAACAGCTCGAGGTCGAGCCCTCAGACGGTGAGGACGAGGAGCCGGCGCCGCCGAACCCGCGGCTGGTCGAGTACGCGAACGCGCTGCTCGCCCGCTGGCCGGAGCTGTCTGCCGGTGGGCCGTGGGTCGTCGAGCCGCTGATCGCGGATGCGGTCGGCGATCTGTTCCCGTTCGGCGTCCAGTTCGACTACGCCGACGAGGTCGCGGAGTACGCCGCGCAGCTCGCGGAGCAGCACGGTCTGGTCCTGTTCGACCCGCAGGAGATGTGATCAGGCCAGCGTCTGGGTGCCGATGACGTCGAGGAGGCGGAGGGCCTGGTCGGACTCCGAGCCCGGCTCGGCCGTGTAGAGGATGACGCGCTGGTCGCGGTCGGGGACGACGAGGACCTCGCAGATGACGTCGATGCGGCCGACAGCCGGGTGCAGGATGGTTTGGCAGAGGGTTTGCTGGCGGGCCACTTCGTGGCGGGACCAGATGTCGGCGAACTCGGGGCTGCCGGCTTGTAGGTCGGCGATGAGTTGGGTGAGGGCGGGGTCGTCGGGGTAGGTGCCGGCGGCGGCGCGGAGGTCCGCGGCGGCCTCGCGGGCGAACTCGCGGGTCGCGTCGCGGCCGAAGCGGTCGGCTTGGTCGCCGTGCAGGAAGCGCTGGCGGAGCAGGTTGCGGTCGCGCGGCGGCAGGGCGGAGAAGTCGGTGAGGAGGGCGGCGGCCTGGCGGTTCCAGGCCAGGACGTCGTACTTCGCGTCCAGGACGATCGCGGGCACGTCGAGGCGGGCGATCATCCGGAGGACGCCGTCCCGGACGGTCGCGGGCGGGCCGGGCGGCGGGCCGGGTTGTTCGCCGGCCAGGCGGAAGAGGTGGGCGCGCTCGTCGTCGCTCAGGCGGAGGGCGCGGGCGAGGCCGGTCAGGACCGGGCGGGACGGCCGCGGGCCGCGGCCCTGCTCGAGGCGGGTGTAGTAGTCGGTCGACATGGTCGCGAGGCTCGCGACCTCCTCGCGGCGCAGACCCGGCGTCCGGCGCCGGAGCCCAGCGGGCAGGCCGACGTCGGCTGGGGTCAGCCGCTCCCGGCGGACGCGGAGGAAGTCGGCCAGTTGTGCGCGGTCCACTGCTCCATGGTTGCAGGGCGCGGGAGCGGCAACCAGGGACTGCCGGTCCCAGGGTCGGCTCGCTCTGCCACGGCCGTTCGCAGATCGACAACCTGGACGGCATGACGAAGATTGCGCTCGTGACGGGCGCCAACAAGGGCATTGGCAAGGAGATCGCTCGGCAGTTGGCGGACGCCGGGTACGAGGTGCTGCTCGGGTCGCGCGACCTCGCGCGGGGTACGGCGGCCGCGGAGGAGGTCGGTGCGACGGCGATCCAGCTGGCGGTGACCGATCCGGAGTCCGTCCAGCAGGCCGCGGCGGCGATCGCGGCGGCGTACGGGCGGCTGGACGTGCTGGTGAACAACGCGGCGATCATCCCGGACGGCGACGCCGGGGTCCTGGACGTCGCGCCCGGCGTACTGCGGGAGGGGTTCGAGACCAACGTGGTCGGGCTGGTCGGGGTGACCCAGGCGATGCTGCCGCTGCTGCGGAAGGCGCCGCAGGCCCGGGTGGTGAACATGTCGACCGAGCTGGCGTCGTTCACCCGGGTCGGCGACCCGGCGTCCCGGATGTCGACGGTCAGGACACTCGGCTACAACTCGACCAAAGCCGCCGTCAACATGGTCACCGTGATGCTCGCCAACGAGCTCCGCGGCACCGGCATCCTCGTCAACGCCGCCGACCCCGGCAACTGCGCCACCGACATGGGCGGCTGGGACGCCGGCCGCACCGCGGCCCAAGGCGCGGCCGTAGCCGTCCGGTTGGCCACGCTCGGTGCGGACGGCCCAACCGGTGAGGTGTACGCCGAAGCCGGCCGACTCCCCTGGTAGGAGACCTAGAAGAGGACGCCGGACCAGGCGAGGGCTTGTTTGAGGAGCTGGCCGCGGCCGCCTTCGAGGTCGCCCAGGAGGGAGGGGGAGAGGGCCTCCTCGGGGGTGAGCCAGGTGAGCTCGAGGGCGTCCTGGCGGGGGTTGCACTCGCCGGTGACGGGGACGATGTAGACCAGCGCCACGGCGTGCTGGCGCGGGTCGTGCATCGGCGTCAGGCCGGGCAGCGGGAAGTACTCCGCGACCGTGAAGGGCACCGGGCTGACCGGGAGCCGCGGGAAGGCGGCCGGGCCGAGGTCCTTCTCGATGTTGCGGCGGAGCGCGTCGCGGATCGACTCGCCGTGGAAGACGCGGCCGGAGACCAGCGTCCGGACGATCTGGTTGGTCTGGGCCGAGCCGCGGAGCAGGACACCCACGTGCTCGATGTGCCCGCGCTCGTCGACGCGGGCCGGTACGGCCTCGACGTACAGGATCGGGACCCGGGATCGGGTCTCCTGCAGAGCCAGGTCGGACAGCCAGCCAGGGTTCGGGTCAGGCGTGCGCACAGAAGTCACAGGGGACATCTTCACCTACGGCCGAAATGCCTCTCGGTAGCGGGTTGGACTCAGACCGAAATGGGCGCGGAAACGACGGGTGGCGTGGCTCGGGTCGGGCCAGCCGACGAGCGTGCCGATGGACGCGATCGGGAGTTCGGTCTCGATCAGCAGGCCGGCCGCGCGCTCGGCGCGGAGGCGGTTCAGGTAGGCCATCGGCGGGGTGCCCGCCGTCCGCCCGAAGAGCCGGACGAGCGAGCCGGGGGCGAGATTCACGGCGGTCGCGAGCTGGTCGAGGGTCCAGCTCGCGGTGAGGTCCGCTTCCAGCAACCGCATCGCATGCTGGACGGCGGGATGTTGCGCCGTCCGCGAGGTGGCGCCGGAGAGCAGGCCGAACACGTCGGCCCCGAGGTAGGCGTTCCGGACGACGAGCCCGGAGCACTCCGAGTACCCGTGCCACTGCCCGGGCCGGAGGACGACGACCTCCCCGGCCGCCAGCGGGCGGGAACCGTCCGCCGAGACATGGACGCCGGTGCCCGCGACCACGACCGCGATCTCGAAGAACGCGTGGCTGTGCGGTGCGACGTCCGCGGACAGCTCGATCAGCTCTTCGGCGACCGGCAGCCGCGGGTCGGCGAAGACCTCGCTGCTCAGGATCTTGTGCATTTCAGTCAACCACCGGTCAAGGATCGTCTGGCCGCCGCCCAGCCCCGGCGACCAAGGTGGAACTGCCTGCTGACAACGGATTTCGAGGAGTGGCCCGATGACCACCACCGACCCTACGCCCACCGCGGCCGTCGACGAAGCGACCATTTCGGCCTACCGCCGCGACGGCGTCGTCCGCGTCCGCAACGTCATCACCGCCGCCGAGGCCGCCCGGTTCCGGGACGCCGCGATCGAGGTGAGCGGGATCGCGAGCGACTACGCCGGCGGCTCGGCGATCTTCAACCAGTACGTCAACGTCTGGCGCGACCACGACGTCCTCCGCGAGCTCACCCTGCACCCGAACCTCGCCCGGGCCGCGACCGCGCTGGCCGGCGTCCCGCTGCGGATCTGGCACGACCACCTGCTGATCAAACCGCCGCACAACGGCGCGGCAACCGAGTTCCACCAGGACGCGCCGTACTGGCCGCACGGCGGCTCCCGGCAGGCGCTGTCGGCCTGGATCGCGCTGGTCGACGTCCCGGTCGAGAGGGGCTGTATGACGTTCATTCCGGGCTCGCACCGGCATCAGGGCCTGCGCGCCCAGGACCTGGCCGACCGCGACGACCTCTTCCGCGTCGCGCCCGACCTCCGCTGGGAGGAGCGGCTCACGATCCCGCTCCGGGCCGGCGACTGCACCTTCCACAATGCCTACCTCGCGCACTCCGCGACCCCGAATTTCACCGGCGATCCGCGGATCGCGCACGTCACGATCTACATCGACGCGGACACGACTTACACCGGCGGCGGTCATGTGGTCAGCGACGGCCTCGGGCTGACCGTCGGTGCAACGTTGGACCACGACCGGTTCCCGCCCGTGTCATGACATAAGGTGAGCGTTCGTGCCGCTTCTCACCGACATCCGCCCGTTGCGTGAGTCGCCCGACTTCCGCCGGTTGTGGATCGGGTCGACGGTGTCGCAGCTCGGGCAGCAGATGACCGCGGTGACGGTCTCGATCCAGGTGTACGCGCTGACGCACTCGACGTTCGCGGTGGGGCTGGTCGGGCTCTGCTCGCTGGTGCCGCTGGTCGTCTTCGGTCTGTACGGCGGCGCGATGGCCGATGCGATCGACCGGCGGCTGCTCGCGCTGTACTCGTCGGCCGGGTTGTGGCTGCTCTCGATGGTGCTCGTCCTGCAGTCCCAGCTCGGCTGGAACCAGACCTGGGTGCTGTACGCCGTCGTCGCGTGCCAGTCGGCCTGCTTCGCGGTGAACAACCCGGCCCGGTCGGCGATCATCCCGCGGCTGGTCCGGCCCGAGCTGCTGCCGGCCGCGAACACGTTGAGCACGGCGGCGTTCAACCTCGGCTTCACCGCGGGCCCGTTGATCGGGGCGGCGCTGATCGCCTGGCACGGGTTCGCGGCCGCGTACCTGGTCGACGTCCTGACCTTCACGGCAGCGCTCTACGCGCTGTTCCGGCTGCCGCCGGTGCCGCCGACCGGGACGGTCCGCCGGGCCGGGATCCGGTCGGTGCTGGAGGGGTTCACGTTCCTGCGGGCCGCGCCGGCGCTGCTGGCGACGTTCGTGGCCGACATCCTGGCGATGGTGTTCGCGCAGCCACGGGCACTGTTCCCGGCGGTGGCGGGCGCCTTCTTCGCCGGAGGGGTGAAGACGGTCGGCTTGCTGCAGGCGGCGCCGGCGATCGGGGCGCTGCTCGGCGTCCTGTTCTCCGGCTGGGTAACGCGCGTCCGCCGCCAGGGGATCGCGATCTTTGTCGCGATCACCGTGTACGCCGCCGCGGTCGGCGTGTTCGGCCTGGCGCGGACGATCTGGCTCGGTGTGGCCCTGCTCGCGCTGGCAGGCGCGGCCGACATGGTCAGCTCGGCGTACCGGAACACCGTGCTCCAGTCGGCGGCCCCGGACGCGATGCGCGGGCGGTTGCAGGGCGTGTTCATCGTGGTCGTCGCGGGTGGTCCGCGCCTGGGTGACTTCGTCGCCGGTACGTCGGCCTCGCTCACGACCCCGACGTTCGCGCTGCTGGCCGGCGCGGGGATCTGCATCATCGGCCTGCTGATCCTGCTGGCGCGCAACCGCCCGTTCCGGGTCTACGACTCCGAAGTCCGGGCGTTGAGCTAGCCCCCGGTCACCAGCTTGCCGAGGACCTTCGGCCAGGAGGCGGCGTCTGGATCGATCCGCTCCATCTCCTTGTCGCCGACGGTGACGAGCTTGCGGTCGCCCACCGGCTGCTCCAGCTCGACCGCTGTGAGCGAGACGTTGTCGGACGGCGGGCACGGCGTGTCGGCGTCGATCACGACGGTGATCTTGTCGTCGGCCTCGGTGACGCGCAGGTCCGTCGCGCACTCCAGCGACGTCCCGATCAGCAGGTTCTTGTCGCTGTACTTCGGGCCGTTCTGCATCCAGCGCAGGTACGACGGATGCTTCTTCCGCACCAGCTGGTACGCCGGGACCGGCTGCGGGTTCTTCTCGAACGCCGGACCGGTGCCGTCGCCGATGAACGTGCCGTAGAGCATCGTGATGCACGGGTCCTTCGCGGCCTTGCCGTCGATCGCGCCGAACGCGCGGGCCGCGGTGTAGCAGCCGTTCGCCTCCCGGTTGAGCGCGACGTTGAAGCCGACCAGCGCGAGCGCGCCGACCACCAGCAGCCCCGCGAGCATCCGCCGCGAGCGCAGCTGCTGCGCCCCGAGCTCCCGCGACTCGTCGTCCTCCGGGAACTGCCGGAACAGGTTCAGCACCGTCTTCGTCCACTGCGGGTTGATCAGCGTCGGGACGGCGTAGAGCAGCAACAGCCCCACGATGACGGCGATGGCGGGGAGGAGCGCCCAGTAATTTCGCACGGCAGCAAGATACGGGGCCGACGGCTCGCACGGTGAAAGCGCGTAACCCCTCCGGTCCTCACCGATTACCGGATACGCTTCGGAGGTGCCCGCTGAGACCTCACAGACGCTCGACCGGGGGCTGACAGTCCTCGAGCTGCTCGCGGACGCGCCGGACGGGCTCTCGATCACCGAGCTGGCCGCCGCCCTGAACGTCAGCCGGACGGTCGTCTACCGGCTCGTCAACACCCTGGAGCTGCACCGGCTGGTCCGCCGCGACAGCGAGGGCCGGGCCCGTCTCGGGCTCGCGGTCCTGCACTACAGCCGCCGGGTCCAGCCCACGCTGCGTGACGCTGCGTTACCGGTACTGCGGTCACTCGCCGAAGACACCGGCGCCACGGCTCATCTCACCGTCGCCGACGGTGACGAGGCGCTGGCGATCGCGGTCATCGAGCCGAGCTGGACGGACTTCCACGTCTCCTACCGGATGGGCTCGCGACACGCCCTCGACCAGGGCGCCGCGGGGAAGGCGATCCTGGCCGGCCGCCGCAAACCCGACCCCGCCGGCCGCCCGTTCGTCGTCACCTCCGGCGAGCTGCAGGCCGGCGCCCAGGGCGTGTCCTCCCCGGTGCTCGGCGTCCCCGGGGTCGAGGCGTCGATCGGCGTCGTCGTCCTGGGCAAACTCGACCGCGACTTCGTCGGCCCGCGGGTGGCCCGCGCCGCGGTCGAGGTCGCCAAACGCCTCGCCTAACTCTTGGTGGCCGCCTCGACCAGCGGCAGCACGCGGTGCGGGATCTGCTCGGCCAGCGCGATGACGGTCGACGCGCGCTGGATGCCGCGGACGATCACCACCTGGTCGATCACCCGCTGGAGGTCGGCGTTCGAGCGGGCGACGATGCGGCACCAGAGGTCCTCGGCGCCGGTGATGGTGTGCACTTCGAGTACCTCGGGGATCCGGGCCAGCGCGGCGGCGACCGTCGTGTGACCCGAACCCTGCTCGATCTGCAGGGTGGCGAACGCGGTGACCGGGTAGCCGATCGCGGTGGTGTCGATGTCCGGGCCCCAGCCGCGGACGACGCCGTCCCGCTGCAGCCGGTCGAGCCGGGCCTGGACGGTTCCGCGGGCGACCCCCAGCCGCCGGGAGGCCTCGAGGACGCCGACCCGCGGCTCGGCCGCGAACAGCTCCAGGATCCGGGCGTCCAGGGCATCGACGGACATCTCGCCTCCGGTGATGGTCAGACTGACCAAATAGTCCAGCAGGGTGCCGCCAATACTAGACAGGTTGAGCAGTAAAAGAGAGAACTGTTGCGCAACCTGCATGCCGCCTACCAGGCTCGGCGTACCGATCCGAACCTGGAGGAGCCACCGATGACCAGCACCGACCTCACCCCCGCAGAGCTCGACGCCGATCTCGACCTCGACCAGCTCAAGCAGCTCGTCGGCCTGGTGCCGTACGACGAGAGCACCGACCCGTTCCCGGTCACCGCGATGGACGCCGTGGTGTTCGTCGTCGGCAACGCGACGCAGACCGCGAAGTACTACCAGCTCGCCTTCGGGATGGACCTGGTCGCCTACTCCGGTCCCGAGCACGGCAACAAGGACCACAAGGCGTTCGTGCTGAAGGCCGGATCGGGCCGCTTCGTGATCACCGGCGGCGTCACGCCGGACAGCCCGCTGAACGACCACCACCGCAAGCACGGGGACGGCGTCGCCGACATCGCGCTCGAGGTGCCGGACGTCGACAAGTGCATCGCGCACGCCCGCGCCCAGGGCGCCACCGTGCTCGAGGAGCCGAACGACGTCACCGACGAGCACGGCACCGTCCGCCGGGCCGCGATCGCGGCGTACGGCGACACCCGGCACACGCTCATCGACCGCAGCAAGTACAACGGCCCGTACCTGCCGGGCTTCGTCGCGGCGCAGACCCAGGTGACCCGCCCGGAGGGGCACCCGAAGCGGCTGTTCCAGGCGATCGACCACGTGGTCGGCAACGTGGAGCTCGGTCTGATGGACGAGTGGGTCGCCTTCTACAACAAGGTGATGGGTTTCGTGAACATGGCCGAGTTCGTCGGCGACGACATCGCCACCGACTACTCGGCGCTGATGAGCAAGGTGGTGGCCAACGGCAACCACCGGGTCAAGTTCCCGCTCAACGAGCCGGCGATCGCGAAGAAGAAGTCGCAGATCGACGAGTTCCTGGAGTTCTACGACGGCGCCGGCGCCCAGCACATCGCGCTGGCCACCAACGACATCCTGCGCACCGTCGACATCATGCGGGCCAACGGCGTCGAGTTCCTGAACACGCCGGACTCCTACTACGAGGACCCGGAGCTGCGGGAGCGGATCGGGCACGTCCGGGTGCCGATCGAGGAGCTGCAGTCGCGCAAGATCCTGGTCGACCGCGACGAGGACGGTTACCTGCTGCAGATCTTCATGAAGCCGCTCGGCGACCGGCCGACGGTCTTCTACGAGCTGATCGAGCGGCACGGCTCACTCGGTTTCGGCAAGGGCAACTTCAAGGCGCTGTTCGAGGCGATCGAGCGCGAGCAGGAGCGCCGGGGCAACCTGTGAGCGTTGCTCCCGGCAACCGGACACGGCGTGTCGCCGTCCGATTACCGGAATGACTGTTAAGGCAGGGGTTGTTGGCGTAGTGTCCCCCCTGAGCGCGCGTCGGGGCGCGTGCTCAGGAAGGGTTTCGTCATGAAGACTCTGAGCATTCTGCTCAGCACCGCAGGCTTGGCCGGGGCGGGCGCGATCGCCTTCGCCGCGGCACCGGCCCAGGCAGCCGAAACGGCTGCTTGTTCAGGTGCGAGACCGGTCGCCTCCGCGGCCATGTTGCGCGACAACCGACCACCCAGCTGGGGCACTGTCCGCGTGATGCGCGACAACTGCTCCAACTACTGGGCCGAGATCAAGATGAGTAACAAGCTGCCGGCCAACGCGAAGGCCAACGCCTTCCTGGTTCAGCACGGCGGGTCGAACGACGGCCGCGTGCTGAGCTGCGACAGCAGCGGCGGCAACGGCGCGGTCGTCAAGGGGCAGAGCACCTGCCGGACGCCGAAGATCCGCGCCACCAGCAACGGGATCACCTTCCATGCCATCGGCCGGGAGTACCACAACTACGGCGGCGGCTACGAGGAGATCTCGGAGAACGCGACCTCCCGCGGCCGCTGAGCCCGGACACTCGTCACCCATCCGCCGCAGCGCATCGATATTAGGCTCACGAGTATGAGTGCGGTCGTCGAAGAGCTGCGGCGGGTGTTGCCGGCGGAGGCGCTGGTGACGGACCCGGACCGGATGGAGAGTTACCGCTACGACCGGGCGATGTTCTGCCCGGCCGGAGTGCCTGCTGCCGTCGTCCTGGCGCGGGAGACCGCGCATGTCCAGGCGGCCGTGCGGGTCGCGGCCGCGGCGGGTGTGCCCGTCGTCCCGCAGGGCGCGCGGTCCGGCCTGTCCGGCGCGGCCAACGCGCTCGAGGGCTGCATCGTGATCTCGCTGGAGAAAATGGACCGGGTGCTGGCCATCGAGCCCGTCGACCGGTACGTCGTCACCCAGCCCGGCGTCTACAACGCCGTCCTGTCCCGGGCCGTCGCCGAACACGGCCTGTTCTACCCGCCGGATCCGTCGAGCTGGGAGTTCTGCTCGATCGGAGGCAACCTCTCCACCAACTCGGGCGGTTTGTGTTGTGTGAAGTACGGCGTCACGACGGACTACGTGCTCGGCCTGGAGGTGGTCCTGGCCGACGGCCGGATCCTGCGCACCGGCCGGAAGACGGTCAAGGGCGTGGCCGGCTACGACCTGACCAAGCTGATCGTCGGCAGTGAGGGCACGCTCGGCATCATCACCGAGGCGACCCTGGCGCTGCGTCCGCAGGCGGCCCGCCCGCGGACGATGGCGGCCCTGTTCGGCTCCGGCGTCGCGGCCGGCGAGGCGATCGTCGAGATCATCCGCAGCGGCGTCTCGCTGAGCCTGCTGGAGATCATGGACCGGACGACGATCACCGCGGTCAACGCCTACAAGCGGATGGACCTGCCGACCGAGGCGGCCGCGATGCTGATCGCCCAGTCGGACGCCGGTGGCGAGGCCGGCGCGGCCGATGTCGCCGCCGTCGCGAAACTCTGCCGTGAGTACGGCGCGATCGAGTGCATCGAGGCCGACGACCCGGCCGAGGGCGAGCTGCTGCTGGAGGCCCGGCGCGCGGCGCTGACCGCGCTCGAGCAGCTCGGTACGACGATGATCGACGACGTCTGCGTCCCGCGGTCCCGGCTGGCCGACTTCATCGGCGCGATCGAGGTGCTGGCCCGCGAGCTGGACATCACGGTCGGCGTCCTCGGTCATGCCGGTGACGGCAACATGCACCCGACCGTGGTCTTCGACCCGGCCGATCCCGGGCAGGCCGAGCGGGCCCAGCTGGCCTTCGACCGGATCATGGAGATCGGGCTCGAGCTCGGCGGCACGATCACCGGCGAGCACGGCGTCGGCGTCCTGAAACGGAGCTGGCTGGAGGCGGAGATCGGGCCGGTGGCGGTCGACGTCCACCGCGCGATCAAGGCCGCGCTGGACCCGGGAAATCTGCTCAATCCCGGCAAAGTCGTGGCGGGTGGGGTGCTGTGACCCAACCGCAATGGAACTGTCGAGGCCAAACGACCTTCGCGGTCGTCGAATGTGACGTCCGGCCAGCACTATGGAAGGCAGTTGTCTGAATCTCCCGGGGGAATCGATGAGGCAGGGTAGGAGGCGCCCGATGGGACTGCGGCGTCTGCTCGCCCCTGTGATCGCGGCCGTGGCCGCGCTGGCGCTGGTGTCCGGCTGCGGGAACGGCGGCGGCCTGCGGGTCGAGGGCGCCGAGCCGGCCGTCGAGCCGAGTACCGTCCGGCCCGCCACACCGACGACGCCCAGCCCGAGTACCGGCGTCCGGAAGAGCCCGGCGCCGACGCTCCCGCTGGCTCAGGTCAGGACAAAGTTGCTGGCCGACAAGGCGCTCGACGCCTGGTCGCGGGACATTCTCCTGAATTGCACCGTGATTGTGCGTTGCCTCAGCCAGGGTCCGTCCGTTGATGTAATGCACAGTGGTGTTCCTCAGCAGGTCGTCTACATCCACACCCTGGACAAGTTCGTGTTCGGCGCCTTCCTGATCGCGCTGGACGCGCCGGGTCCGCGGCGGATCTGGAGCATGAAGGTCGATCAGCCGACGATCAGGGCCAGCCGGCAAGGCGACCTGGTGGTCGAGTGGAAGGTCTTCACGTTGGACGACCGGCCCTGCTGCCCCTCGGGGAGCAAGGCCGAGGTCTACCGTTGGAACGGCCGACAGATGGTCAGGCTGAGCTCGACGGACCAAAAGGGAGACTGAAGTTCGGTGGTACCGGAAGAACCGGCAGCGCGCATTCTCATGGTCGAGGACGACGCGGTGATCCGTGAGGCGACCCAATTGACCCTCGAGCGCCACGGCTACGACGTGACCACGGCCGATGACGGCCTGGAGGCGATCGAGCGTTTCGAGAAGGTCCAGCCCGATGTGGTGATGCTCGACATCATGCTCCCCGGGCTGGACGGGATCTCGGTCTGCCGCCGGATCCGGGAGACGAGCACGGTCCCGATCGTGATGGTCTCCGCGCGCGGTGACGCGCTGGACGTCGTCCTCGGGCTGGAGGCCGGCGCCGACGACTACGTGACCAAGCCGTTCGACACCCAGGTCCTGGTGGCCCGGCTGCGCGCGGTGCTGCGGCGCGCGGTCGCCGATCCGGAGCGGCCGGCCCCGGCCACCGGCTCCGGCGTCGAGTCGTTCGGCGACCTGGAGCTGGATCGCGAGGCCCTCGAGGTCCGCCGCGGCGGCCAGACCGTCCAGCTGACGCCGACCGAGCTCAAGCTGCTGATCGAGTTCGCGAACAACCCGGGGGTCGTGCTCAGCCGCTCCACGCTGCTGCAGCGCGTCTGGGACTACGAATGGGGTGGTGACGGCCGCCTGGTCGACGTCCACCTGCAGCGCCTGCGGACCAAGATCGGCGCGGACCGCATCGAGACCGTCCGCGGCTTCGGGTACAAACTGCGAGCTTGATGTGGGGCTGAGGGGGAAACTCGGCCTCATCTTCCTGCTGGTCTCGGCGCTCGCGATCCTGGTGCTCTGCGTGGCGGTCTACACGCAGGCCCAGTCGGCGCGGCTGGACCGGACGCGGAGTTTCGCGGACGAGCGGATCCGGGTCGCGGCGCAGAGCTACGACCGCAGCGGCGTCCCGGTCTTCGACGCGAAGCTGAACGACCCGGAGCTGCCGCCGCAGCTGCGGTCGGCCGTGCTGGAGGGTAAGCGGGCGACGTTCAAGACCGGTTCGCCGAACGCGAAGATGTGGGCCGCGGTCGGCGTCAAGGACGGCAACATCCTGTCGATCGTGCAGGACTACGAGAGCACCGACGACTCGATGCGGGCGTTGCAGCAGGCGCTGCTGGTCGGCGGGCTCGGCACGGTCGGTCTGGTCGCGCTGGTCAGCGTCATCCTGGCCGGTGGGCTGTCCAAACGGATCGTCGCCGTCGCGGGGACGGCGCGCCAGATCGCGGCCGGTGACCTGGACGCGTCGGCCACCGACGTCGTCGGCAAGGGGAAGGACGAGGTCTCCGCGCTGGCCGCCGCGCTGGACACGATGGCCAGCTCGCTGCGCGGTCAGTTGGAGGCCGAGCGCCGCTTCACCGCGGACGTCGCGCACGACCTGCGGACGCCGGTCACCGGGCTGACCACCGCGGCCGAGCTGCTGCCGCCCGGCCGCCCGAGTGAGCTGGTCCGGGACCGGGCGAAGGTGCTCCGCCGCCTCGTCGAGGACCTGCTGGAGATCGCCCGGTTCGACTCCGGCGTCGAGCAGGCCGATCTGGAGCTGGTCGGCCTGGGCGCATTCGTCGGCTCAGCGGTCGCCCGGCTCCGGATGCAGCAGGCCCTCGCGCCGGACGACGTCGTCGTCGAGCTGAATGGCAAGGACGAGACCGTCTCGACCGACTCGCGCCGGATCGAGCGGATCCTGGCCAACCTGATCGTGAACGGCCTGCGGCACGGCCGGCCGCCGATCGAGGTGACGGTGACCGGGCGGGTCGTCGAGGTCGTTGACCACGGCAACGGTTACCCCGAGGAGTTGATTGCCGAGGGCCCGCGCCGGTTCCGGTCCGGGATGGCCGAGCGTGGCGTCGGTCACGGTCTGGGGCTGACGATCGCCGCCGGGCACGCCAAGGTTCTCGGTGCGGAGCTCACCTTCGGCGCGGCGCCGGGCGGCGGCGCACTGGCCCGGCTGGTACTGCCGGCGCTTGAGACAGACCTGTAACACAACCTCTTGACGAGTCAGGGCGTCTCTTCTTGCGGAAGGCTCACCGAGGGCCTTTGAACGCAACGAGGGGAAACCATCATCATGTTGAACCGTGCGCAGTTCGTCCGCCGTACCGCCGCCACCGTCGCGGGTGTCGCACTCGCCGCCACCGGCTTCGGTGTCGCCGGCGCGCTGCAGGCGAACGCCGCCGACGGCAAGCCGGCCCCGGTCAAGGCCGCCGTCGCCAAGACCGTCACGATCAAGTCGGACAAGGCCACCGCGAAGGCGTGGGCCAAGGTCTCCTTCAGCGGTAAGACCACCGGGATCGCGAAGAACACCGTCGTCCAGGTGCAGCGGCTGGAGAACGGCAAGTGGGTCAACTTCCCCGCCACCACCAAGGTGACCGCGAAGTCCACCTACTCGGTCTGGGTGCAGAGCGGCCGCGTCGGCGTCAACAAGTTCCGCGTCGTCACCGCGAACACCGCCAGCGCCGCGGTGAACGTCACCATCACCAAGTGACTCCCGAAGCGGGGGGGGGGGGGGGGGGGGGGGGGGGGGGGGGGGGGGGGGGGGGGGGGTGGGGGGGGGGTGGGGGGGGGGGGGGGGGGGGGGGGCGAGGAGGGG
>NZ_JBVJMQ010000002.1:1671095-1818057 GCF_055584105.1 Kribbella sp. NPDC104218 | reverse complement strand
CTTTTTGCGTCACCACTTTCTGTTTTTCCACAGCAACCCCCCACAGGCCGGGGGGAAACGCCACCACCAAAAGTGGCTTCCGGGGGGGGTGCGTGGCTCTCCTGGGGGGAGCCGAGCGCCGCTCGCGTTGTTCTTAACGGGTTCCGTAGACGTTGAACTCGGCGGCGGAGCCGAAGGTGGCGCCGTTGAGGGAGCTGGTGCCGACGAACTTGAGGTAGCGGGCGGGGGTGGCGGGGAAGTTGAGCCGTTGGATGGCGGTCGAGTTGGGGAATTGGCCGGTGGCTACGGGGGCGCCCCAGGTTTGGGCATCGGAGCTGACGTAGATCTCGTAGCCCTTGAACATGCCGTTGGTGCCGGATTGGCGGGGTAGGTAGCTGAAGCCGTCGACCTGGTACGTCGAGCCGAGGTCGAGGGTTACGTGGTGGGGGAAGGCGGCCGGAGTTCCTTGGGACCAGGCGGAATGCCAGATGGTGCTGGGGTTTCCGTCCAGTGCCTCGGTTGCGGCGCCGCCGGTGGCGGTGTCCTGGCTGCTGACGTCGGCGACCTTGATCCTGGACTGCGGCACGATTCCCGGCGGCAGCACGGTCGCCTCCGCGGTGGTGGTGGCCGAAGCGCCTGTTGCCGTCAGCACGTACTTTCCTTCGGCGGTGCCGGCCGGGGGAGTGACGTCCCAAGTGGTCTGAACCGTGGCCCCGGCGGCCACCGAGGCATGCGTCGCCGGTGAGCTGGCAGCGACGGTCCAGCCGGCCGGGCCGATCAGGCCGAGGGTGATGTTGCCGGCCGCAACGACATCGTTGTTGGTGAAGGTTGTCGTGACGGTGTTGGCCTCGCCGGAGACGAGCCCGTTGGTCCCGGTCACCGCGACCGAGGTGCAGTCCGCGGGATCGGACGTCGGACCGAGGTCGGTGACCGCGAAGTCGTCGATGACGAAGTCGGCCTGATCGCCGCCGGCGGTCAGCTTGCGCAAGCCGACCCAGTTGTCGCCGCCGCACCCGGCCACGAACGACTGCTCGAAGGTCGCCTTCGTCCGCTGCTCACCGATCGGCGTGCTGTTCACCTCGACCGACTCCGGCCGGTCGACGCCGCGGACCCACGCGTACTGACCGGCCCGGCCGCTCGCGTAGTCGAAACTGACCCGGTACTTGTGGCCGGCTTGGAAGTTCACCGTCCAGGGCGCCGTCCGGTAGACCAGCCCCTCGTTCTCCTCATGCGACTTGAGGGACCACTCGCCATCGAGGACGTCGTCCACCAGCTTGCCGTTCCAACCGGCCTGCGTGTACGGCGCGTGCTTGCGCGCGAGCACCGTCCGCGGATCGGTGACGCCGCCCGCATCACCCTTGAGGAACGGGCCCCAGCCCTGGTCGACGTTCTCGAAGTCGTCGACGAGCCCGGCGGCCGGCTTGGTCGTCTCGATCACCCGCGCGTCGTCGATGCGGACCTTGGCGTCCCCGGCGGCAGCGCCGATGCTGAGCTCGGCCGTCGAACCCTTGGCGGTGAAGACGACTCGGGCGCGCTGGTAGTTCGCGCCGTGCTTGTCGTCCGCGGCGACGTGGTTCTTCGCGGTCGACCGCTGGACGGTGTTCCGGACGCCGTCCACGGTGATCGTGGTCGGCCGGGTCTTGCCGGGCTCGACCTCGATCCAGGCCGAGGCGCTGTAGGTCTTACCGCGGGTGAGCCCGGTGATCCGCTGCTTCAGGGTGGAAGCGCGGCTTCCGAGGGCGGCGACGTGCTGCCCGTTGGCCAGTCGGTCGATCGTCGCGCCGCCGGTCGCGTTCCAGGCGGTCAGGTTGCCGGCGTTGAAGCCGGGGTCCTGCAGCTGACTGCCGTCACCCCAGTTCGCCGCGTTCGGCTTCGGCGCCGCGATCGGGTAGAGCACATAGGGCTGCCCGGCGACGGCGTCGAGTGTGACCGCGCCTCGGCGTACGGGCACCGTGCCGACCTGGACGCGGCCGGTGTCGGTCAGCTTGTAGACGCCGAACTTCGGCGTCCGCGCCAGGGCGCTCGGGACCTTCCAGGTCGTGCTGCCGCCGGCCGGGTTGTAGTGGTAGAGCTTCTTGTTCCCGTCCCAGGGCAGCAGGTACTTGTCGCCGTCGAGCACCTTCGCGTCCCCGACGTACAGGGCGCGTTTGCCGCCCTCGACCGCGCCGCGGACGCCGCCGGTGAAGGTGATCGCGCCGTCGTTCCAGTCGACGATCTGTTGCTGCTGGGCGAACTTGGTGGGCAGGTTCTTCTGCCAGATGTTGGCGTAGAACTTGTTCCAGTCGACCTCACCGGTCCAGCCCTCGAACTCGACCAGGCTGGCCTGGCCCAGGATCGGGTCGTTGTTCCAGACATCCTTCTCGTGGTTGCGGACGAACCGGATGATCTGCGAGTTCAGGCCCTTGTTGGTCGCGCCGCCGTAGTCGAGATCGGTGGCCCAGTGCGACCAGAGCGACGTCCGCTCGTGCCGGTCGGCCCACTCGGTCGCGATCTGCCAGCCCTGGTCGCCGAGCTGCCGGGTCAGGCCGTCGGCCAGCCAGCCGGACTGGTAGTAGACGTCGATGTAGAGCTCTTTGAGGTTCTTGTCGGTCTCGTCCCGCAACTGCTGGAAGCGGTCGACGATGTTGCCGGAGGCAAGATCCGGGCGCTGCTTGATGTAGTAGCTCTGGTTGAGCCAGTTCCAGCCCTTGGCGGTCTTGTCGACCAGCTCCTCGCTGAACGCCTTCGCCTCCGGGTAGGACTCGGTCGCGTTCACATGGACGCCGAAGCTGGTGTTCCAGCTCTTGCCCTTGCTGAGCAGCTTGTTGAGATCGGTCAGCCCACCGGCGCGCGTGTTGTAGTTGCCGCCGTAATCGGGATGTGCGGAGTCGTGCCCCTCCGAGCCGTAGCCCTTGAGGATCGCCATCTGGCCGAGGTTGTCGGTCGCGAGCGAGATCCGCTTGACGTCGTCCAGGGTGCGCAGGAACGGGTGCGTCGCCTGGCTCGCGAAGTTGAACGGGATGTGCGTGATGACCCGGTTCTTCACCTCGTCCCCGCCCGGCGGCTCGGTCATGATCGAGCGGAACGCGACCGCGCCGTCCTGCCAGTCGACGGTCCGGTCCCGGTTCGCGTCCGGCGTCACGACGACCTTTGCCCATGGCAACGGCTCGGTGTACGGCGAGGTGTCCGCGCGGTGCGTCCACTGGCCGCTCCAGACGCCGACCCGCGTGCTGCCGTCGGCGCCCTTGCGGGCCCGGTGCCAGAACCGGGCGCCGTCGTCCACGGACTGCCCGGACGGCTTGTCGTAGACCGAGTTCGACTCGATCCCGGCGGCCAGCCCGCTGGTGTTGACGAACGCGTACGTCGCGCCGACGGCGGCCGCGTCGGCCGGAGTCGTGGCGGTGACCGGCGTGATCTTGTCGGCGGTCCGCGTGGAGTCCGGGTCGAGCGTGGTGAACGCCGTGGTCGCGCCGGCGTCCGTGCTCGCCACCGAGACCAGGTCGTGGTCCGGGATGTCGATCGTGTGCACGCGGTTCGTCTCGGTGTCGCGGACGGCGTCGATCCGGAACGTCGTGACCCGGCCGGTCAGGCTCAGGCTGGCATCCAGCTCGACGCCGGGCAGGGCGTCGAAGGCGAGCCGGTACGACGCCTTTCCGCCCCGGATCGCCGGCGTCGCCGCGAGGTGCGCCGTCCGCGCGGTCCCGTCGATGGTCACGGTCGACAACGGCTCGGCCCGCCCGGCGAGGGCCTGGCCGGACGCGTTGTCGACGTACTTGATCACCCGCGGGAAATCGGCTCCCACGGTGACCGTCAGCTCCCGGGACCGCAGCGTCAGGTCGCCGGCGGCCTGCGCGCCCACGGGCACGATCAGGACCCCGGCAACCAGCGCTCCGGTCAGCACTCCACACCCCACTGAACGTTTCATGCCGACGAAGTTCGCACGTAACCGCAAACTCGTCAAGAGAAACGAACAGTTATGAACAGACTTACTCGTTCAGCCCCGCGTCGGGAGGATCTTTCCGGAGACCGCGCCGAGGTCCAGGTCACCGGCTGTGGCGGTGATGACAACCTCGTCGCCGTCCTGCAGGAAGGTGTAGTCCTTGCCGCCGACGGTGATCGGCTCGCGGCCGGCCTTGGTCAGCTCGATCAGCGAGCCGAGCTGGTCGGGCTCCGTTCCGCTGACCGTGCCCGAGGCGTACAGGTCGCCCGTGCGGACCGAGGCGCCGTTGACGGTCATATGCGCGAGCATCTGGGCGGGCGACCAATAGATGTCCCGGTACGGCGGCGTGCTCACCAGCTCGCCGTTGATGCGGACCTCGAAGGTGATGTCGTAGTTCACCAGTTCGCTACCGGCCAGATAGGGCAGCACCGCCGGCGTCTGCGTCGGGAGCGGGACGGCGGCCGGTTCGAGCGCGTCGAGAGCGATCACCCACGGCGAGATCGAGGTCGCGAACGACTTGCCCAGGAATGGGCCGAGCGGCACGTACTCCCAGCCCTGGATGTCGCGCGCCGACCAGTCGTTGACCAGGACGACGCCGTACACGTGCTCGCGGAAGTCGTCGACGGACACCGGCTCGCCGAGCGCGGACGGCGTACCGACGACGTAACCGAGCTCGACCTCGATGTCGAGGCGCTGCGTCGGCCCGTACGTCGGCGCCAGCGCGTCCGGGGCCTTGCGCTGGCCCGAGGGGCGGACGATCTCGGTGCCACTGGCAACGACTGTTCCGGCGCGGCCGTGGTAGCCGACCGGGAGGTGTTTCCAGTTCGGCAGCAGGGGTTCGTCGTCCGGGCGGAAGAGCCGGCCGAGGTTGGATGCATGCTGCTCGGAGGCGTAGAAGTCGACGTAGTCGGCGACCTCGAACGGGAGCTCCATGGTGACGGCGTCCTGCGGGATCAGGTGGGCGTCGGCGCCGCCGGTACGGACCAGCTCGAGCAGCTGGTTGCGCAGCGACGTCCAGGCCGGGCGGCCGAGCGCGAGGAACGCGTTCAGGGTCGGCTGCGCGAAGGTCTCCGAGAGGCCGAGGGGCGTGAGGTCGATGACCCGGTCGCCGAGCGCTGCGCCGACGCGCGGGGCCTCGTCGCCGCGCCGGAAGACGCCCAGGGGCAGGTTGTCGGGGCCGAAGGTCACAGGTTCTCCATCAGGTTCAGGGCGGTCAGGTCGTGCCGCGGTTCGTCGATGCTGCAGGAGCCGAACGAGGTGAACCAGCGGCGGGTGCTGTCCGCCTGCTGGTCGGTCAGCGCCCGGGCTCGATCGGCCAGCTGAGCGCCGTCCGCCAAAGTCAGTACGTCGACGAGCTCGGCGTGGGCGGCGCCGTCCAGGGAGGCGCGGGTGGCGAGCAGGACGTTCAGGAAGCCGTGGTGCTCGAAGCCGGTCGCCGGGTCGGTGTGCCGGACGGCGTTGTGCAGCCCGGCCGTGCACTTGAACGGCACCTCGCGATCCAGGCAGGCGGTGATGAAGCTCGCGACCTGGTCGGGGGTCGGGAACAGGTGGGCGTCCAGGCCGCCGGTGCGCAGTTTGGCGGCGTAGCCGGCCTCGGCGACGGCGTCGAGCGCCTGCTCCCAGGCGCCGTCCAGCCCGGTCTCGACGTACACGGCCTGGTCGTCGAGGCAGTCCTCGGCCGCGCGGACGACGCGCAGCGCGTTCCGCGCGAGGTCGCCCTCGTCGCGCAGGCGGACCTCGACCGTGGCCAGCTCGAGCCCGGCCGAGCGTTCGGTCCAGCGGACGGCGGGCTCGATCCCGCCGGCGCCGCCGGTGATCACGACCGCGACGCGCAGCGGGCCGACGGTCGCCTCGGCGACCTTCGGCAGGTCCTCGTCGGTGCAGACGAACGCGCCCACCAGCTCGGCGTACGGCGCGCTGTGGTGCGCGTGGTGCGCGGGGACGGCCGCGGTCAGCGGCAGGTCGCCGGGCGGGAACATCGCCGCGTCGTCGACCAGGCGCCGGTACAGGGCAGGGACGGTTGACATGGCTCCGAGCCTAACGGATGCTTTCGGTAAGCGGACGCAAGCGTTCGATTATCGTACAGCGGGAGTGGAGAAGATGACGTTCTACCGGCAGGTCGGGCAGGTGCCGCCGAAGCGGCACACGCAGTTCCGGAACCCGGAAGGCGCCTTGTACTACGAGGAGCTGATGGGCGAGGAGGGCTTCTCGTCGGACTCGTCGCTGCTCTACCACGCCGGCGTCCCGTCCGCGATCGTCGACTCCCAGATCTGGGAGCTGCCGGACCTGGCGACCGTCCCGAACCACCCGCTGACGCCGCGGCACCTCAAACTCCACGACCTGTTCACCGACACCTCGGCGGCCAATGTCGTCGAGCATCGGCGGCTGGTGCTGGGGAACGGCGACGTCCGGATCTCGTACGTCGTGGCCGGGCAGGCGTCGCCGTACTACCGCAACGCCATCGGCGACGAGTGCGTGTACGTCGAGAAGGGCTCGGCGACCGTCGAGACGGTGTTCGGCGTCCTGAACGCGGTCGAGGGCGACTACGTGCTGATCCCGCGGGCGACGACGCACCGCTGGCTGCCCGGGCCGGACGGCGTCCACGCGTACTGCATCGAGGCCAACTCGCACATCGCGCCGCCGAAGCGGTACCTGTCCCGCTACGGGCAGTTCCTCGAGCACTCGCCGTACTGCGAGCGCGACCTGCACGGCCCGACCGAGCCCTTCGTGGTCGAGGGTGAGGACGTCGAGGTCCTCGTGAAGCACCGCGGGCACGGGCCGAGCGGGATCGTCGGCAGCCGGATGACGTACGCGACGCACCCGTTCGACGTCGTCGGCTGGGACGGCTGCCTGTACCCGTACACGTTCAACGTGAGCGACTACGAGCCGATCACCGGCCGGATCCACCAGCCGCCACCCGTGCACCAGGTCTTCGAGGGCCACAACTTCGTCATCTGCAACTTCGTGCCCCGCAAGGTCGACTACCACCCGCTGTCGGTGCCCGTGCCCTACTACCACTCGAACGTCGACTCCGACGAGGTGATGTTCTACTGCGGCGGCGACTACGAGGCGCGCAAGGGCTCCGGCATCGGCCTCGGCTCGATCTCCCTGCACCCGGGCGGCTACGCCCACGGTCCGCAGCCCTCGGCGATCGAGGCCTCGCTGGGCGCCGAACGGTTCGAAGAGCTGGCCGTCATGGTCGACACCTTCCGCCCGCTGGAGCTCGGCGAAGGCGGCCGCGCCGTGGACGACGGCGTCTACGCCTACACCTGGGCAGGCCGCCGCCTCGGCTCCTGATCAGTCCCACTCCCAGCGCAGCCCGACCAGACCGGGAGCGATGTCCCTGTCGACGACATGGACGCCGTGCGTGCTGCCGACCCACACTTCACGGAGCCCTTGGTCGGGTGCGTTCTCCCGGCGCCGGCTGTACCGGAAGCAGCGGGCCGGCAGCGCCTCGGGAGCGAACTGCACCTGCAGCAGGTAGTCGCCGGTCTCGGCGGGAAACGCGCGGTGGTAGTGGTCCGAGGGCGGCCCGGGCGTGAATCGCAGCTCGTACTCGAGGACGGCGGTGTCGCCCAGGCCCAGCACGCGGTCGAAGATCAGCTCGGAGACCAGGAATCGGCCGGCCGCGTCGGAGCGGGTCCGCCCGATCCGGCAGTTGCGGACCGGGTGGATGCTCGGCAGACCGCCGTCCCCGTCGTCGTTGTGGTAGACGACGACGCTGCGGGAGACCTTGTCCGCGGTGGCGCGGACGACGGCCCGGGTGGTCAGCAGCGAGACGGTCCGATCCGGCCCCAGGACGAACAGGTCGTGCATGCTGACGCGCTGGAGGATGTTGTGCACGGGAGTGTCGACGTCCTCCAGCAGGCCTTCGAGACCGCTGGCGTCCGACCAGACCTCGGTCATCTCCATCGTGCCCGGCTGGTGGTCGAGCCAGCGCCCGCGCGGACGCCGGGGCCCGAGCTGGGCGGTGAGCGCGTCCGTGGGCAGGCCGAGGATGCCTTCGAGAGAGCCGACGGCGAGCAGCGAGGCAGGACGCTCCGGGCGGCTGCGGCCGCGGCGCCAGTAGGCCAGCGTGGTTTGGCTGATCATGATGCCCTGCTCCGCCAGCCGGGTCTGGATCTCGTCCAGCCGGAGGCCGCTGGCCTCGATCGCCAGGTGCAACGCGGCGGAGAACGGTCCGGTCCGGAGCACCTGAGCCAGTTCGCTGCCGATGATCGGCTTTGCCATAGGGGAGAGTATGTGCCCTCGGCCGCCTGTTGTTGATGCCTCACGCACAGAAGGGACGGCCGGGGGTGCCGGCCGTCCCTCCACCCGCCACGGCTCAGGAGGCGGACAGCGTCACGTCGTCGACCACGAAGCTGGTCTGCAGGTTCTGGTCCTCGACGCCGTTGAACTTCAGCGTCGCCGTCTGCCCGGCGAACTGCTTCACGTCGAACACCTTCTCGGCGTACCCGCGGGCCTTGTGCAGATTCGAGTACGTCGCGAGCGTCGTGCTACCCAGCGTCACGGTCAGCTTGTCGTACGCCACGTTCTCGGTCTCGGCGGTGTCGATGTGCAGCCAGAAGCGCAGCGTCACCGTCGAGCAGCCGGCCGGGATGGTCACCGACTGCGATGCGTAGTCGGTGTGCGGCGCGCCCTGGCCGCCGAGCCAGGCGTACCGGCTGCCGCCGCGCGCCGCCTGCTGCGGCCAGGAGCCGATCACATTGGCGTTCGCGGCCCACGGCGTACTGCCGTTCTCGAAGCCCGAGTTGCCGACGACCTGGGCCGCCGTGCAGCCGCCGGAGCCGCCGATCGTCCAGGTGAAGGTCGCCTGGGCCGTCTTGCCGGCCGCGTCGGTGGCGGTCACCGTCACGTTGTACGTGTTCTGGGTGGTCGGCGAGCCGGTGATCTTGCCGGTGGCCGAGTCAAGGGACAGCCCGGCCGGCAGCCCCGACGCGCTCCACGTGTACGGCGACGTCCCGCCCGAGGCCTGGAGCTGGAGGTTCGCCGTCCCGCCGACCGCCGTGGACTGGTTGCCCGGGTTGGTCACCGAGAGGCCGGTCGGGGTGTCGCCGCCGATGAACGCCGTGTAGAGCAGGACGTTCGGTGAGCCGGTGTTGATCCCGGTCAGCTTGCCGGTGCTGCCGTTGTTGACGAGCGCGTCCCGGACCTGCTGCGGGGTGGCGTTCGGGTTCGCGCCCAGGTAGAGCGCGGCGGCGCCGGCGACGTGCGGCGACGCCATCGACGTACCGGTCATCGTCGCCGTACCGGTGTTGCTGCTGTACGACGCGGAGATGATGTTGGTTCCGGGCGCCCAGATGTCCAGGCACGAGCCGTAGCTGGACGGGCCGGTGCCGGTGTAACGGGCGTCCGAGATGGTGCTGTTGCCGACCGTGATCGCCGCCGGGACTCGCTGCGGGCTGTAGTAGCAGGCGTCGTCGTTGCTGTTCCCCGCCGCCTGCACGAACTGCACGCCGGAGGCGATGATCGCCTTGACCGCATTGTCCAACGCGTCGCTGGTGCACCGGCTGCGGCAGCCGACGCTGTAGTTGACCACAGCGGGTTTGACCGCGTTCGACTTGATCCAGTTCATCCCGGCGAGGATGTCGTCGTCCTGGCCGTTGCCCTGGCAGTCCAGAATCCGTACGGCGACGACGTTGGCCTTCTTGGCGACGCCGTACGTCGTCCCGACGGCGGAGCCGGCGACGTGGGTGCCGTGGCCCTGGCAGTCGGCGGGGTTGCTGTCGCCGTCGACGTAGTCGATGCCCTGCTTCACCCGGCCGGTGAAGTCCTGGTGGTTCGCGTTGATCCCGGTGTCGAGGACGTAGACCGTCGTCCCCTGGCCCGCGTTGGCGGGGTAGCTGAACGACTTGTTCAGCGGCAGGTCGCGCTGGTCGATCCGGTCGTCACCCCAGTTCGGGGGATTGGGCTGCGTGTCCGCGACACTCCTGGTCTGGACCTGCTGGACGTAGGCGACCGACGGGTCGGCCGCGAGCCGGCGGGCCTGGGCCGCGGTCATCTGGGCCGAGTAGCCGCCGAGGACCTGGTCGTAGACGTAGCCGACCGAGCCGCCGAACTTGTCGCTCAGACCGTCGGCCCGGGTCCGGACGGCCGCGGGGCGGACCTTGCCGGCCGGCGCGTCCTTCAACGCGACGATGTACTTGCCGGCCACCGCGGCCGCGTCGTCCGCGCCACGGACGACGCCCTCGGCGGCCTGGGCGGTCGGCACCGCCAGGGCGACTAGACCGATCGTGACGACGGCCGCGCCGAACACATTCGCTGTTCGCTTCCTCATGCCTGGTTCTCCTCTGACGGGGCGGGTCATGCCAGAGCAGGAGGTTATGGACGGCCGATCGGCCGCCGACAGGGCTGCGAACACCTCCCGGCCATCTGCTGTTCCAATACTGTTTTTGACCGACCCGCTTTTGCGGGTCGAACCAGGAGAGTGGGATTCTTACCGGATGAGTGAGGACGGGTTCGTCGTCGGGGTGGACCGGCAGGCGGTGATGCGGCGGCGCGAGGTGGTCAGCACGGTGCTGCGGCGCGGCGCCTGGGCGACGCTGGTGATCGGTGCCATCGGCATCCTCGGCGCGGTCTACGTGCTGATCACCATGCGGTACTCCGGCCTCTGGCCGTTCGCGCTGCTGCTCATCCTGGCGATGCTGCCGCTCGTCATCAGCACGGTCCTCGCCCTCCGCCTGGATGCCGAGCGCCAGCGCTGGTACGCCGCCTTCCCGCTCCAGGACGTCGCCATGCGGATGACCGAGCGCGGTCTCGAACTGGCCTGCGACGGCGCCGGGTATCCGGTGATGCTGCCGTGGTCCGCCGTCCAGGGGTTCCAGCAGCGGAAGCTGTTCGGGCAGTTCATGCTCGAGCTCGCCCTGGCGCCCGGCGTCGGCGCGACCACGGCCGGCGTCCGCGGGCTCGACCAGCCCGCCGTCCGCGCGGTCGTCAAGCCGAGCCCGCTGCTGCACCCGATCGGCATGTTCCTGGTCAAGGCGCTGGACCAGCCGGTGCACGTCATCGACCAGGCCCTGAAGCACTACTCGAACGGCAACGCCGGCGTCCGCAACTAGCAGGGCGAACTAACAGGGCAGGGCGCGGAACTTGTAGCCCTTGGCGGCCAGTTTGGTCAGCGCCCGGTCGAGGGCCGCGACGGTCTGGGCGCGGTTGCCGCCGCCGTCGTGCATGAGCACGATCGCGCCGGGGTAGGCGCCGGCGAGGATGCGGTGCTCGATCTGGGCCGCACCGGGTTTCTTCCAGTCGAAGGTGTCGACGTCCCAGAGGACCTGACGCTGGTGGTTGGCCTTCGCGACGGCCTCGACGGCCGGGTTGGTGTCGCGGAACGGCGGGCGGAAACACTTCGAGGCGACGCCGGAGGTGATCTCCTGGCGCATCTTCGCGGCCGGCAGCCGGGTCAGCATCGGGTGGTCCCAGGTGTGGTTGCCGATGTGGTGACCGGCGGCGCGGGTCTGCTCGACCAGGTCGGGCCGCTTGGCGGCCTCGGCGCCGAGCACGAAGAAGGTCGCCTGGGCGCGGTGCTTGCGCAGGATCTGCAGCACCTTCGGCGTCCAGCCGGCGTGCGGCCCGTCGTCGAACGTCAGGTACAGGACCTTGCCGTTGTCGGTCAGGTTCCAGTCGTCGGCGACTCGCTTCGCCACCGGCTTGCTCTGCCGCTTCGTCCCGGACGCCGTCGTCGGCGGAGCCGCGATCGGCGCCTTGCTGAGCGGTCCGTGCGCGACCGTGCGCGTTGCGGGCGACGACGTACTGACATCGGAGTCGGACGGCTGGGCGGCCTGAGCGAGAACGGCACCGCAGAGGAGGGCGGCGACCAACGGCACTAGCTTGCCGGGCGGCTTGGTCATGGGCTGCATCCTCTCTCGCGGGAGGGTCCGGGTGCACATCGGCTACCGGGCGTGTCGCACGTAAGGTGGCGAGGGCCAGACCCAACGACGCGTGAGGCAGCTGAATGAACGACAACGGGCGGACGACGATGAGCAGGCGGACGGCGATCGGCGGTGCGGCGGCGCTGGCCGCGGCGGGTTTCAGCGCGGCACCGGCGTACGCGGGCGGCGGTCATGACCGGACCGTGCGGCTGAGCGTGCTCGGCACCACCGACCTGCACGGCAACGTCTTCAACTGGGACTACTTCAAGAACGCCGAGTACGACGACTCCGCGCACAACGACATCGGCCTGGCCAAGATCTCCACGCTCGTCACCGCGTTCCGCCAGCGGACCGGCAAGGACCGGCACGCGCCGCGCCCGCTGCTGGTCGACGCCGGCGACACCATCCAGGGCACGCCGCTGGCCTACTACTTCGCGAAGATCGAACCCATCACCGGTAAGAACGGTACCGGCGGGCACACGCACCCGATGGCGGCCGCGATGAACGCGATCGGGTACGACGCCGCCGCGCTCGGCAACCACGAGTTCAACTACGGCATGGACATCCTGCGCCGGTTCCAGCGGCAGCTGCGGTTCCCGCTGCTCGGCGCCAACGCCCAGGACTGGACGACGGGGCTGCCGGTGTTCCCGCCGTACGTGCTGAAGCGGGTGCACGTACCCGGCCGGGCGCCGATCACGGTCGGCATCCTCGGGCTGACGAACCCCGGCATCGCGATCTGGGACAAGGCGACGGTCGAGAACAAGATCAAGTTCGGCGGGATCGTCGAGCTGGCCAAGCTCTGGGTGCCGCGGGTCCGCAAGGCGGGCGCGGACGTCGTGATCGTGTCCGCGCACTCCGGGATGGACCTGTCCTCGTCGTACGGCGACACGCTGCCGGTGCCGGAGAACGCGTCGGTGCTGATGGCCGAGACCGTGCCCGGGATCGACGCCGTCCTGGTCGGGCACGCGCACCAGGAGATCCCGGAGCGGATCGTCACGAACAAGGTCACCGGCGAGCAGGTGCTGCTGACCGAGCCGCTCAAGTGGGGCATGCGGCTGTCGGTGATCGATCTGGACCTGAAGCACTCGCGCGGCCGCTGGAAGGTGGTCAGCCGGCACAGCCAGGTGCTGAACGCGAACACGGTCGCGGCCGACCCGAAGGTCGTCAAGGTCCTGCAGAAGGACCACGACACCGTCGTCCGGTACGTGAACTCGAAGATCGGCGCCTGCAAGGAGGCGATGTCCGCGGCGACCGCGCCGTGGGAGGACACCGCCGCGCTCGACTTCATCAACTTCGTCCAGGGCGACGCGGTGGCCAAGGCGCTCGCCGGGACGCCGCAGGCGGCGCTGCCGGTGCTGTCGATCGCGGCGCCGTTCAACCGGGCCGCGGCGATCCCGGCCGGGGACGTCTCGGTGCGCGACGTGGCCGGGCTGTACATCTTCGACAACACGCTGATCGCGGTGACGATGACGGGCGCGCAGGTCAAGGCGTACCTGGAGTTCTCCGCGCAGTACTTCAAGGCGGTCAGCGGGACCGGGCCGTTCCCGTCGTCCGCGGTGACCAACGCGCCGACGCCGACCGCGCCGAACGGCACGCCGGACTACAACTACGACGTGATGGGCGGGCTGACCAAGCCGCTCACCTACAAGATCGATTTGGCCAAGGCGGTCGGGTCGCGGATCGTGGATCTCGCGTACGGCGGCGTCGCGGTAGCCGACGACCAGCAGTTCGTCCTTGCCGTGAACAACTACCGGCAGTCCGGCGGCGGCAACTTCCCGCACGTGTCGAAGGCCCCGGTCGTCTACAACCGCCAGGTCGAGATCCGGCAGCTGATGATCGACTACGTCACGGCGACCGGAGAGGTCGACCCGGCCGCCTTCCACACCGGCGACTGGTCGCTCGTCGCCAACGGCGCCCCGATCGTCGTGAATCCTTGAAGTAAGACCGCGCCGGCCCCGGACATGTACGGGGTATGACGCACTTGCTGACTAAGGCCCGGGTGGGGCCGGGGGAGGCCGACCGAGTGATCGAGCCTCCGCCCGGCCCGCGCCTGGCCCGTTTCGAGGACCTCTTCACCTGCCACCACGACGACGTACTGCGGTATTTCGTCCGTCGGCTCGACATCCGCGCGGATGCCGCCGATCTGGTGGCCGAGACGTTCCTGGTCGCCTGGCGCCGGTTGGACGACGTACCGGCGGACCAGATCCTGCCGTGGCTGTACGGCGTCGCGCGCCGCGTCCTGAGCAACCACCGCCGCGGCGAGACCCGCCGGCACGGTCTCGCCGACCGCCTCCGCGACGACCTCCGCACCACGCCCGTGGCCGCCGAGTCCGCCGCCTTCGAGGTCCAGCTCGCCGCCGAGGCCTTCCGCCAACTCTCCGACGCCGACCGCGAAATCCTCGCCCTGGTCGCCTGGGAAGGCCTCGACACCACCCAGCTCGCCGCCACCCTCGGCTGCTCGCGCAACGCGGCCATGGTCCGCCTCCACCGAGCCCGCCGCCGCCTAGACCACCTCCTGCCCACCTCCCCCCGAGGAGCCCACTCATGACCACCCCCCTAAACCTCCTCCGCGCCCTCGACCCCGTAGCCGCTCACGACCCGGCAAGCGCTGTAACCCCCGAAACCCGCCGCGCCCTCCTGCACGCGATCGCGGCTACGCCGCTCCCCGCAGCGCCAGGGGAGGGGGCGCAGAGCGCCGCCGCTGCATCGAGAAGCGCGGACGAGTTGCTCACGGCAAGCGCCATGCGCTCCGGCAACAGCACACCGCTCGCCGCCAAGCCGCCTGCCGCCGCGGTAATCGCCGCGCGCGCGAGCGCGTCGTTAGCCGGGCGGCCGCGGCCGGCGGTGGGGTGGCGTAGGCGTGCTGTCCGGTTGGCGCCGGTGTTGGTGGCGGCTGCTGTGGTGGTGGGGGTTTCGGTGAGCTTGGTGCGGGTGCCGGCGGGGAATGATCGGCCGGCGGCGCTGGGGCCGGCGTTGGCGTTTGCTACGGAGGGGCCGGTGATCAAGGTGCGGGTGCTTGATCTGGAGGCTGATGCGGCGCGGTACAACGCGGAGCTGAAGGCGCAGGGGTTGCAGGTGACGCTGCGGCTGTCGCCGGTGTCGCCGTCGATTGTGGGCGAGGCGATCGCGGCGTCCATCGAGCCGGGCGCGAAGGAGGACGAGATCGAGTTCGGGAAGTACCCGGCCGGCTGCCAAGGGACGGCGTGCTCGCCGGAGTTCTCGATCCCGGTCGGCTACAGCGGCAAGGCGGACCTGTACCTCGGCCGCGCCGCCAAGCCGGGGGAGACCTACTCCGGCGCGGGGGAGCCGGATGGGCCGGGTGAGGCGCTCGAAGGCGTCAAGTTCGAGAACCAGACCGTCGCCTACGTCCTGCGCAAACTCGACGAGCGCGGGATGACCGCGGAGTACCGGGTCGGCGAGCAGTCCGAGGCGAAGGACGCCGTCCCCGACAACTGGCGGGTCGAGGACGTCGCCCTGCTCTCGGCCGAGCGCGCCGTCCTGTTCGTCAAGCCCTAGCCGTACGCGACCTCGGAGTTCCGCTTGCCGACCAGGAACCAGAGCAGGCTGCCGATGAACGGCGCGCAGATGATGAAGATGATCCAGACCAGCTTCATCCCCGCGCTCGCCGCGGAGAACAGGGCGCTGAAGAAGGCGCCGACGACGAGGAGTACGTAAGCGACGAGGGCGGCGATCAGTACGGCGCCGCCCACGAAGCCCCAGGTCTGGTCGGTGCTGCTTGCCACGAGAGTGATCATGAGACCAGCTTGGCGCGGCCCGGCCCGCGGGACATCGGCCGACCAGGCCAATCTGCGCTAGTACGAAAGTGTTAGCGCCCGGGCCGTCGGTCGGTGGGGCTACGGTGGGGACATGCGGCTGGCCTGGTGGGACGGGAAGTGGCGGACACTCGTCTTCGACGTCCTGTTCGCCGCGCTCGTCGCGGCCGGCCTGGTGCTGGAGATCGCCAACAACCGCGAGCTGCGCTGGTACACGTTCGCCCTCGTCGCCGTCCCGTTCACCGCGATGATCGTCCGCCGCCGCTTCCCGCTGCTGTTCATGGCGAGTACGCCGATCGCCCAGTGGTGGCCCAGCGTCCAGGTGACGATCGCGGCGTACACCGTTGCCAGCCGCAAGGGTCTGCACTGGCAGACCGCGGTCTCGTTCCTCTACGGCAGCGCGGTGATCGTCGTCTGGCCGGGTAAGCAGGAGACGTCGGTCGGATCAAGCGTCGGGTACGTCGTCTTCTTCGTGCTCGTCCCGACCCTGCTCGGGCTCTGGGTCTACCAGCGCCGAGCGCTGCTCGTCGCCCTCCGGGACCGCGCCGACCAGGCCGAGCGCGAGCGGGATCTGCGCGCCGAGCGGGTCGTCGTCGCCGAGCGCCGCCGGATCGCCCGCGAGATGCACGACGTCGTGGCCCACCGGGTCAGCGCGATCGCGCTGCAGTCCGGCGCGCTGACGATGACCGCGCCGGACAAGCAGACCGAAGAGGTCGCCGAGGTGATTCGCAAGACGAGTACGGCGGCCCTCACCGAGTTGCGCGACATCCTCCAGGTCCTGCGCGACGATCTGCCGGGTGAGCCGGGCCATGTGGCCCCCGCGCTGGACGCCGTCCCGGTCCTCGTCGCGGACGCCGTCAGCACCGGGCTCAAGGTCGACCTGGAGCTCCCCGACCCGATCCCCGACGTCGATCCCGCGGCTGGGCGCGCGGCGTACCGGGTCGTGCAGGAGGCCTTGACCAACGCGACCAAGCACGCGCCGGGCGTGGTGGTGACGGTCCGGATCACCGCCGACGCCGATGAGCTCGTCGTCGAGGTGACGAATCCGCGCGGCGTCCTGCAGGCGGAGGTGCCGGGCTCCGGCTACGGCCTGCTGGGTATGCAGGAGCGCGTCTCACTGGCCGGCGGCGCGTTGCAGACCGGTTGGCGTGACAGTGTGTTCAGGGTCCGAGCGGTGTTCCCGACGAAGGCGACGGAATGATCAAGGTACTTCTGCTCGACGACGAGGGGCTGGTGCGCAACGGCATCCGCCTGATCCTGCAGGCCGGTGGCAGCGCCGAAGTGGTTGCCGAGGACACCAATGGCGCGCAGGTCGTCGAGCTGGTCGAGAAACACCGGCCGGACGTCGTCCTGACGGATATCCAGATGCCCGGCGTGAACGGGATCGAGGTGACCCGCCGGGTGGTCGCGTTACCGGAGGCGCCGCCGGTCGTCGTCCTGACCACGTTCGACCTGGACGAGTACGTGTACGAGGCGTTGCAGGCCGGGGCGACCGGCTTCCTGCTGAAGGACATCGCTCCGCGCGCCCTCGTCGAGGCCGTCGAACAGGCCGCCCGCGGTGACTCGATGCTGTCCCCGCGGATCACCAAACGACTGATCAGCGCCTACACCGCGCAGCCCGCGCCCGGCCCGGCCGCCGCCGGTCAGGATCCGTTGCAGACGCTGACACCGCGCGAACGCGAGGTCGCGATCGAGGTCGCCGAAGGCCTCAGCAACGCCGAGATCGCCGGCAAGCTCCAGCTCAGCGAGTCGACCGTCAAGGTGCACGTCACCCACATCATGGCCAAGCTGCAGCTCCCGAACCGGACGAAGCTCGCCCTGCTGGTGCACGACCTGGGCCTGGCCTAAGACCTGAGGATGACCAGCAGGCCAGCCCACGGGCCGATGATCGGCGGCCCGGAACTCCTTAGTTTCAAGGCATGTGGAGAAGATCTGTCGCAGTGTCCGTTGCCCTGACCACCCTGGCCGCCGGCCTCGCCGTACCCGCCGAAGCCGCACCGGCGCCGGGCGACCCGGGGATCGGTGACACCATCTGGCCGGAGCTGGGCAACGGCGGGTACGACGTCCTCGACCAGCGCCTCGACCTGCGTTTCGCCAAAGGACTCGCGAGCTACACCGCCAGCACCACCCTGTCCGCCCGCGCCACCCAGGATCTGCGCTCGTTCGACCTCGACCTGCTCGGCCCGAAAGTGACCGGCGTCCGGGTGAACGGCGTACCGACCACCTGGAAGGCGACGCCCCAGGGCGAGCTCGTCATCACCCCGGCCAAACCGCTACGCAACCATCTGCCGTTCACCGTCCGTGTCGACGTCCGCAACGAGATCGCCGAGGTGTCGGACGAGAGCGTGCTGCCGCCCGGCCTGATCCGCCACGAGGGGTTCGTCCAGGCGCTCAGCCAGCCCTCCGGCGCGCGGAAGATCCTCGCCGTCAGCGACCACCCGGCCCAGAAGGCGCCGGCCACCTTCTCGATCACCGCGCCGTCCGACCAGAACTCGGTGGCCAACGGCAAGCTGATCAGTACGACGAAGTCCGGTGACTCGACCACCCGTGTCTTCCGTGAGCGCGCCAAGATCGCGCCCGAGCTGATGCAGATCGGCGTCGGCCCCTTCACCGTCCTGAACCGCAAGGGCCCGCACGGCCTGCCGCTGCGGTACGCCGTCCCGACCGCACAGCTGGCCGCGATCGAGCCGCAGCTGAAGTCGTTCGACTCGTCGGTCCGCTATCTGGAGAAGCTGCTCGGCCGGTACCCCGGGACGGCGGCCGGTTCGTACATCACTCCGCTCGGCGGCGAGCTGGAGACGCAGGGGCTGACGATGATGACCGCGTCGGCGATGACCAAGGAGGGGTTCGAGCAGAACGGGACCGAGGCCGTCGTCCTGCACGAGGTGGCGCACGAGTGGTTCGGCAACTCGGTGTCCCCGCGCCGCTGGTCCGATCTGTGGCTGAACGAGGGGCATGCGGTCTTCTACGAGACGCTCTGGGCCGGCACCCGATTCGGGACCAAACTGGAGCAGTCGATGCGTAACAGCTACGAGGAGCGCGGTAACGCCATCCTCGCCCAGGGCCCGATCGCCGCCCCCGATCCGGCGAAGTGGACCGGTCACCTGACCGAGATCCGGCCGTACGGCGACGCCCAGTACGCCGGTGGCGCGCTCGCGCTCTACGCGCTGCGCCAGCAGGTCGGCCCGAAGACGTTCGAGGCGATCGAGCGGGCCTGGGTCCGCAAGTATGCGAACTCGGTGGCCGGCACCGAGGACTACATCCGGCTCGCCTCGAAGCTCTCCGGGCGGGATCTCGGGCCGTTCCTGCGCTCGTGGCTCTACGGGACGACGCTCCCCGCGATGCCGGGTCATCCGGACTGGAAGGTGGGGCCGAAGTCTTGACCGGGAAAAGGCTAAGTGATTTAGTCACTTTGTGACTTACTCAGCATCCGAGGCGCCACCCAGCCTGTCCGACCGGTTGACCGAGTCGATTCTCGGCATCATCCGGGACGGCGGGCTGCGGCCCGGCGACGCCATCCCGTCGGCGCGGGAGCTCGCGAAACGGTTCGCGATCACCACGCCGACGGTCCGCGAGGCGCTGCGGAAGCTGGAGGCCACCGGCGCGGTCGAGTTCCGGCACGGTTCCGGGACGTACGTCGGCCCGACGATCAACAATGTGGTGCTGGCCAACCCGCACCGGCCGCCGATCACCAAGGAGTCGGTGCTGCAGCTGATCAGCGCCCGCCTGGTGCTCGAGCCGGCGATCGCCGCGCAGTCGGCGGTGGCCCGGCAGCCGGAGAACCTCGAGCGACTCGAGGCCGCCGTCACGAACGCGCTCGTCCCGCCGGGCGGGCCGTCGTTCGCGCTGAACTTCCACGTCGAGCTGGCCGCCGCCTCCGGCAATCCCCTGCTGTCAGAGGTGCTCGGCTCGCTGCTGAAGGTTCGGGTCCGCGAGCAGCAACAGATCCGCGCGCTGTACGACAACCGCACGCGGGACCACGAGGAGCACGTCGCGATCGTCGAGGCGGTCCGGGATCGTGATCCCGAGCGGGCCGAGCGGCTCACCCGCGAGCACCTGGACAATATCCGGCTCGCGGTCGAGGCGGGTGAGCTCGCATGAGGCTCGCTGAGATGACCACCGACCAAGCCGCCGCGGCGGTCCGGACGGCGCCGCTCGTCATCATCCCGGTCGGCGCCCAGGAACAGCACGGCGGCGGGATGGCGATGTCGACCGACACTGTCCGTGCGATCGGCGTCGCCGAGCGCGTGGCCGAACGGCTCGCCGGGCGCGCGGTGCTGGCCCCCGCCGTCCCGTACGGCGTTTCCCCGCACCACTTGGCCTTCGCAGGCACCATGTCGTTGTCACCGGCAACTTTCATGCAGGTGCTTCGGGACCTGATCGCCAGCCTGCGTATCCACGGCTGGAAGCAGTTCCTGATCGTCACCGGCCATGGCGGGAACAACGCCGCCCTGTCCGTGCTCGCCCAGGAGTACCTCCGCGAAGACCTGACCTTCACCTGGACTCCGCTGACCGAGATCGTCGCCGACCTGATCTCGGGGGTGAGTGAGGTGCACGGTCACGCCGGTGAGGCGGAGACCGCGCAGATGCTGTACCTGGCGCCCGAGCTGATCCAGGCCGACCGCCTGGAGCCGGGCGCCACCACCCTCGACGAGTTGTCCGTCCCGGCCCGGCTGGCCCGTCGTGGTCGGGGGCCGCGGCTGTCCGTCGGGTTCGACGAGTACCACAAGCGCGGCGTCCTGGGTGATCCCCGGGCCGCCACCGCCGAGAACGGCCGTCTCCTCGTCGAGACCGCCGCCGACCGAATCGCCGCCTTCGCCGACGAGCTCCTCTCGGCCTGACCGTCCCATCCCCTGACTGGACGCGCCCGTGGCGCCTCCAGGCGCGAGCCTGCCCGCTCGCTCACCCCTGCCCGAGGAGGCACCCCCGATGACTGACGCACGCCCGAAAACCCGCGGTACCGAATGGCGGCGGCGCGGCGCCGCGCTGGTGGTGGCAGCCGGCCTGGTGACCGCTGCCACCACGTTGCCCACGGCAACTGCGGCGACCGCCGCCCGGAGCGCGGGCTGCGGCCAGGCCGCGGCGACCGGGGACTACACCGTCCAGAGTGGCGGCCTGACCCGGACGTACCGGCTGCACGTGCCGGACAACTACAAGCCGACCAAGACGTATCCGCTGATCCTGGTCTTCCACGGGCGCGGTAAGACCGGTGCGCAGACCGAGGCCTTCTCGGATCTCTCCAAGCTCGACGCGGTCGTTGCCTACCCCAACGGTGTGATCGGCGACGAGAACAAGCAGGCCTGGCAGGGCGCGCCGTACTCCGCCGACGGCGTCGACGACGTGAAGTTCACCGCCGACCTGCTCGACCAGCTGCAGAGCAAGTACTGCGTCGACACCCGCGCGATCTACGCGACCGGTAAGTCCAACGGCGCCGGCTTCACCGGGATCCTGGCCTGCAAGCTGGCCGACCGGATCGCCGCGATCGCGCCGGTCGCCGGCGCCTTCTACATCGAGGGCGGCCGCTGCGCGCCGAGCCGGCCGGTGCCGGTCCTGGCCATCCACGGCACCGGCGACACCACGATCCCGTACGGCGGCGACGGGCAGCGCGACCTGCCCGACGTCCAGACCTGGGTCCGGGACTGGTCCGTCCGCGATCACTGCGATCCCGACCCGCGCGTGTCCCAGCAGGGTGACGATGTCCTCAAGTTCACCTACAAGGGCTGTGACGCGGACGTCGTCCACGTCGCGGTGACCGATGGTGGACACAGCTGGCCCGGGTCGGACGCGGCGTCCGGTCCCGGATACGTCTCCCAGACCTTCGAGGCACACGAGATGATCGGTAACTTCTTCAAGGCGCACAAGCGATGAGCACGGCGACCGACACGAAGGAGCTGCCACGCCTGGTCCGGGCGATGGCGGTCATCGAGCGGGTCGGCAACGCGCTGCCGCATCCGTTCTGGCTGTTCTGGATCCTGTCCGGGATCCTCGCGGTGGTGAGCGCGATCCTGGCCGCGCTGGACGTGTCGGTCGTCTCGCCGAAGGACGGCAAGACGGTCGCGGTGCAGAACCTGCTGTCCGGCGACGGTCTGCAGATGGCCGTCTCGACGGCGATCTCGAACTTCGCCGAGTTCCCGCCGATGGCGACCATCGTGGTCGTGATCATGGGCGTCGCGCTGGCCGAGCGGACCGGGTTCCTGCAGTCGCTGATGAAGGTCAGCGTCTCCCGGGTGCCGCAGTCCATGGTGGTCTTCGCGGTCGCGTTCGCCGGGACGATGGCGCATGTCGCGTCGGCGGCGGCGTACATCATCCTGGTCCCGCTCGGCGGGCTCGCGTTCCGCGCGGTCGGCCGGTCGCCGATCCTCGGCATCGTGGTCGCCTACACCGCGATCGCCTCCGGGTACGACGCCAGCCCGATCCCGACCCCGAACGACGCGATCTTCGCCGGGATCACCGAGGCCGCGGCCAAGACCGTCGACCCGAACGCGTCGGTCTCCCCGCTGTCGAACTGGTTCTTCAACATCGCCTCGTCGGTGCTGCTCGCGCTCGTCATCACGCTCGTCGTCCGGCTGGTGCTGAGCAAACGCGACGACCTGGACGCCGATCCGGACGCGCCCGGCGAGGACCCGGACGCGCTCACGCTGTCGGCCCGGGAGCGCACCGGCCTGATCCGCGCCGGCGTCGTCTTCGGCGTCACCGCGCTGGCGATCGTCGCCGTCCTGATCCCGCACAACTCACCGCTGCGCGGGGAGAACGGCAGTATCGTCGAATCCCCGTTCCTGGACGGGATCGCGATGGTCGTCGCCGTCCTGTTCGGGCTGGTCGGTATCACCTACGGCGTCACCGTGAAGGCGATCGAGCGCGGCGGCGACGTCCCGAAGTTGATGGCCGAGGGGATCAAGCAGATGGCGCCGGTACTGGTGCTGTTCTTCGCGATCGCGCAGTTCCTGGCGTACTTCTCCTGGAGCAAGATCGGCGAGCTGCTGTCGGCCGAGTCCGCGCGGCTGCTCGGTGATCTCGGCGCGCCGACGATCGTCATCTTCCTCGGCATCCTGGTGCTGCTGACGATCATCAACGTGATCGTCACCAGCGGCTCGGCGATGTGGTCGCTGACCGCGCCGATCCTGGTGCCGATGATGCTGCTGCTCGACGTCCCGGCCGAGACCACGCAGGCGCTGTTCCGGATCGCCGACTCGGGCTCGACGGCGATCACGCCGATGAGCCCGTACTTCGTGATGGCGCTCGGCTTCCTGCAGCGCTACCGCAAGGACGCCGGCGTCGGCACGCTGGCGTCCTACACGGTGCCGCTGGCGATCGCGATGACGATCGCCTGGACGTTGCTGTTCCTGGCCTGGTGGGCGCTCGGTATCCCGCTCGGCCCGGGCGCGCCGGTCAGGTGAGCCCGACCCCGGCGGCGCGGAGCTCGACGAGTGTCTCCTCGGTGCTGCCGGGGGCCACCCCGGCGGTGAGCTCGGTGAGCACCGTCGTCCCGAAGCCCTCGCGGTGCGCGTCCAGCGCGGTCGCGCGGACGCAGTAGTCGGTCGCGATCCCGCAGACGTCGACCTCCGTGACGCCCTTGTCCCGCAGCCATTCGGCAAGTCCGCGCCCGCCCTCGTGCGACTTGCCCTCGAAACCCGAGTACGCCGCGGCGTACTCGCCCTTGTCGAAGATGGCGTCGAACGGCTGCGGGTCCAGGTTCGGGTGGAAGCTGACGCCGTCCGTCCCGGCGACGCAGTGCCGCGGCCAGGAGTTCACGTAGTCGGGCTCGTCGGAGAAGTGGTCACCCGGGTCGATGTGGTGGTCCCGGGTGGCGACGACGTACTGGTACCGGCGCTCCGCCGGCTCAGCCTCGTGCCAGCGGTGCACCAGCTCGCCGATCCGGAACGCCACCTCGGCGCCCCCGCTGACCGCCAGACTCCCGCCCTCGCAGAAGTCGTTCTGCACATCCACCACGATCAGCGCGCGGGTCATCGTGACACTCCTTCTCGCGGGTCCCTTGCCCCTACGGTACAAGCGCCACGACGATTTACTGCGGTAGCAGCACCCCGCCGGTGACGCGGATGATCTCGCCCTGGATCGCTCGGGTCCGCGGCGAGGTGACGAACAGGATCGCGTCCGCGACCTCGCTCGCCTCCGGAAGGTGCCGCGCGCTGAACTGCCCGGTGACCTCCGCCACGACCTCCTTCGGTAATGCCCGGTGCTCCCCGTCGTTCAGCGTGATCCCCGGCATCACGATGTTGACCAGGACGCCGTCCGCGCCCAGGTCACTCGTCAACGCCATCACGAGCCCGTGCAACCCGGCCTTGGCCGCCGCGTACGGCCATGACCCGGGAATCGGCCGCGCCGTCACATCGGTCGACACCAGCACGAGCCGCCCGGCCCTCGACTGCCGCAACGCCGGCGCCACCTGCTGCACGAACCGGAAGTTTCCCTCCAGGTTCGCCCGCAGTACCCGCGTCCACCAGCCTTCCGGCGCCTCCTCGACCCGCTCCGGCCGCCCGTAGAACCCCAGATCTCCCCAATCCACCGCGTTCCCCACCGCGACGTCCAACCCGCCCCACCGCTCCACCACGGCCCCGACCGCCGCCTCGATCGAGGCCGCATCGTTCAGATCCATCGGGACGGCGAAGCCTGTCCCGCCGGCAGCCTCGATCTCCGCCACGACCTCCTCGGCAGCCTCCTTCCGGGACCCGTAGGTGATCGCCACCCGCGCTCCCTCCCGGCCGTAGCCGAGCGCCGCCGCCCGCCCGATCCCCGAAGACCCGCCCGTCACCAGCACCGCAGCCCCTTGTAACCCCAGCTCCACGAACCCGCTCCTCATAATAGTTAGTCGGCTAAGTTCAGAACTTAGCCGACTAACTATCTCTGGCGCAAGCGGTCTGCTCAGGGGCGGAGTTTGCCGAAGATGAGCCGGCTGAGCAGGGCGGCCAGGATGAGCGCGACCAGGCCGGCCAGGGCGATGACCGAGATGACGCAGGCGACGTTGGTGGCGATGGTGAGTTTGGCGCCGGTCTTGGTGAAGCCGTCGGTCAGGATCGCGAGGGTGGCGAGCATGGCGAACCCGATACCGGCGGCGATCATCACGATCAGGTGGTGGCCGCCGAGTGTCGCCGTCGAGGTGAACCGGGAGGACTGGTCGAGCCAGGGGCCGAAGATGTGCATCCAGATGACGGCCATCAGATCGGCGGCCATCAGGAGCCACATGCTGGTGGCGGGGCGCGTGGTGCTGCGCGTGGCGGGGCGCGGAAGGGATTTCAGCATGGTCACCACCTCTTACGGGTGCGGAGGACCGGCAATGCCAGCGAACTCGGCATAGGCCTGGACTCTCTCGTGCACACCGTGTCGAGTGGGTCCTGGCGTCTCCTCTACCGTTCTTACCGACTACACCTGAAGTCAGTAGACTCTATGTATAGAGAGTAGATCCGGTGTGATCCGCTGGCAATGCGGTTGCGCGAGTCGGTGTGAACCGTGACCTTTGGTGATCGCCGGCGTTGTCTCTGCAACGACAGCGGGCGAAAGGTCTCGAATGGCATCCATCTACTGCATTACGGGTGTCTTCGGGTGTATACACGGGTGTACGGTTTCCGAACACCCGTCCCACGACCCGGGAGTGCTTCTTGGTTGCTTCACCTGAGGCCGTCCGGCTTGCCGGCAAGCTACGGGACCTCCGTGAGTCGCAGGAGCCGAGACTGACTCAGGCGATGCTGGCGGACGCCCTCAGCGCGGACAAGCCGGTCGCGGTCGCGACGATCAGCTCCTGGGAGTCGCTGACCACGCCGAAGCTGCCGCCGCCCGAGCGGCTGCACTCCTACGCGCTGTTCTTCGCGACGGATCCGCCCCGCCTCGCCCCGGAGGATGAGCTCTCGGCCGACGAGCAGCGGCAGTACCAGGAGCTGCACCAGGAGCTGATCGGCCTGCGGGACGCCGTCCACGGCGGCGCGCGCCCGGCGTCCACCTGGAAGTTCGAGGACGGGCCGATCACGATCATCTGCCCCGAGGTCCCGGAGGACGAGCGGTCCCCGCTGGCCAACGAGACCGACCCGAACTACACGCGGATGTACCGGTACGCCGACCTCGACGCGCTGATCGAGTTGCTGGGTCATCTCCGGGCGGTCAATCCCGAGCTGACCGTCGTGCACCGGCTGCCCTCGGAGTTCGTCCACGAGGAGCTGAGCAGTCACGTCGTCGTCCTCGGCGGCGTCGCCTGGAACCAGCTGGCGAAGCGGATGCTGCGGATCTTCCGGGAGCTGCCGGTCTCCCAGGTCGAGATCCCCGATCTGGAGACCGGCGAGATCTTCCGGTCCAGCAGCGCCGGCGGTCAGGAGTTCCTGCCGGTCTGGGACGAGGTGGAGGGCGTCCGGGTGCTGGCCGAGGACGTCGCGCTGCTGGCCCGCCTGCGGAATCCGTTCAAGCGCGGCCGCACGGTCACCATCTGCAACGGGATTCACAGCCGCGGCGTGCTCGGCGCGGTGCGGACGCTGACCGACGTCGAGGTGCGCGAGCGGAACGAGGCCTACCTGGCCGAACACTTCCCGGACGGCTCGTTCGCCCTGCTGCTCCGCGTCCCGGTGATCGGCACCGAGACGGTCTCACCCGACCTGGAGATCGCGTCGAACCGCCTCTTCGAGTGGTCGCCGAAGAAGAAGGCATCGACCCAGTGAGCAATCCGACCAAACACGTCCCGTCGCACGCCGCGCTGTTGCGGGATGTCTCGGCCGTCGCGCCGGCGGCCACGAACAGCCGGCTGGACGCGATCGTCGTCCCGGCCGCGCGGCCGTCGTTGCAGCGGCTCATCGACCTCTCGGCGCAGTTGTCCGTCCCCTTGGTGGTGCTGTGCAGCCGGCAGGCCCAGGCGGACAAGGTCGCGGCGCGCGTCGAGGACACGTTCGGCGCCCAGGCGCTGGTCGTCGACGTGCCGAATGACTACACGCTGCCGGGCCACCAGCCGCTCACGTCCGACGCGGTCTTCCGGACGGTCAGCAACGGGCGGTCGAGCGATCTCAGCGTCAAACGCAACCTCGGCCTCTTCCTGGCGCGCTTACGCGGCTGGCGGAAGATCCTCTTCGTCGACGATGACATCTATCAATTGCGGCCATCGGATATCTCCCGCCTGGCCGCGGCGCTCGACCGGTACCCAGTCGCGTCGATGGCCAGCCGGTACTTCCCGGACAACTCGGTCGTCTGCCATGCGCGCCGGCTGGCCGGCCTCCAGCAGGACATCTTCGTCAGCGGCGCGGTGCTCGGCGTCAACACCCAGCATCCGGCGATGTCGTTCTTCCCCGATATCTACAACGAGGACTGGTTCTTCTTCGCGCAGCACGCGGCCGCTCGCGCGCTGCCCAAGATCGGTGAGGTCCGGCAGGACGAGTACCGGCCGTTCGAGGATCCGGAGCGGGCCGGCCGTGAGGAGCTGGGCGACGTGCTCGCCGAAGGGCTCTACGCGCTGTTCTCCGGGACGCCGGGGTGGAGCCTGGCCGAGCAGCTGCGGGCCGCGACCGGCCGACGGCACTGGCAGTTCTTCCTGGAGGACCGGCAGGCCATGATCGGCGCGACGCGCGACCGGCTGTCGGATGAGCGGCTCGCGGCCGACGTCCAGGACGCGTTGGAGTCGCTGACCCACGCCACGGATCAGTTGAGCATGATCATCCCGGAGCTTTGCGTCGATTTCATCGAGAGATGGCGTGCGGACGACGAGAGCTGGCAGCGCATCCTGCCGGCGGCCGGGGGCGCCTGCAGCGAACGCGAAGCGCTCGACGTCCTCGGGCTCTCGACCTGGTACACCGCGGGCTACGACTCCGGCACGGCATCGGTCGAATCGTGGTTGGCGTTGAGCGCCAGCCTCAGCCGCTCTTCGACCCGGCGTGGTACGCCGGGCAAAGGCTGGCGCTCGCCGGTGGATTCGAACCCCAGCCGCTCGTAGGTGGCCCGGGCCGCGTCGTTCCCGTCGAGAATCCAGACCATCAGCGTGCGGACAGCGGGGTCGTAGTCGACCAGATGGCTCAGGAAGGCGCGCAGTACGCCGCTGCGCCGGTGCAGCGGATCGACCCAGACCGACTCGAAGTGCCGTTCGTCGGCCGGCCGGTCCTCGCCGCGGACGCAGTGCACGACGCCGATCACCTGCTCCCCGTGCCGGGCGACGATCCAATCGCCGTCCCGGACGGCGGCGCGCCACGCGGGTTCGCCCCAGGAGGTCTCAGCCTTCGCCAGGAACGCGGTCGGGGAGTCCTCGAGCGCGCGCAGCCGAACGGAGCGGAGCGCCTTCCAGTCGTCTTCGGTCAGCACCTCGATGTCCACGCGCGCTGCCCCCCGGTGCCGTCAGCCGTCCCGAACCAGCGTACTAGCGTTACCGGATGAGCTTTCGGGTGTTGCGAGCCGCGGAGCACCGACGGGTGCCGTGGAAGAACGGCCTGGGCGTCACCTACGAGGTGGCCCACGCCGGCGGCGAGTCGTCGGCCCGGCCACCCGATCGCGGCGCCGCCGACCAGTTCGACTGGCGGCTGAGCTTTGCGGAGATCGAGCGGCCCGGCGCCTTCTCCGTCTTCCCGGGCGTCGATCGGATCCTGACGGTGGCGGCCGGCGACGAGCTCCGGCTGATGCTGCCGCAGACGCGGGTGTTGCGGCCGTTCGAGCCGTTCGCCTTCGCAGGCGAGACGGAGGTCGCGGCCGAGGTGGCGGCGCCGGTGGTCGCCTTCAACGTGATGACGCGCCGGGGTGCGGTGACGGCCGCGGTCGAGTGTCGGCGGGTGAGTGGTGCGGAGCCGGTGCGGGGCGACTTCCTGGTGGTGCTGGACGGCGCGATCACGGTCGCGGGCGTGGCGCTCGGTGCCCGCGACGTGGTCGCCAATCCGCCGCCGCGGGTCACCGGCGCCGGAGTCGTGGCGGTAGTTGCCTTGAGCCCCAATCCGTTGGCGTCGGCGTCATCCGGAAGTTGAGCTCGCCGCCGGCCATGACTTCGGCATGGGTGATCCAGGCCCGGTCGAGCGGTTCGCCGTTGAGTGTCGCGCTCTCGACGTACGTGCCGGTTCCGGATCGGCGGACGGCGAACTCGGTGCCGCGGCTGGTGCGGAAGGTGAGAGCGTCGAAGACCGGGCTGCCGAGGATGTAGACCTGGTCGACGGGTGCGACGGGGTAGAGACCGGCGGCGGCGAAGATGTACCAGGCGGACATCTGGCCGCAGTCCTCGTTGCCGCCGAGACCCGCGGGGCCGGTGCCGTAACCGTGATCGCAGATGTAGCGCGACCATTTCTGGGTCAGCCAGGGGGCGCCGGCGTACGTGAACAGGAACGCCATCTGGTGGACGGGCTCGTTGGAGTGGTTGTAGAAGTCGTTCCACTTCATCAGGTCGGCCGGCGGGGTGTTCTCGAAGATCGCGTTCAGGCGCTCGATGAACGGCTCCGGTCCGCCGACGAGGTCGATCAGCCCGGTGACGTCGTGCGGCACGAACCAGCCCTGCTGCTCCGGGTTGCTCTCCGCGCAGCCTTCGTCCGGACCCATCCAGGTTCCGTCGGGATGGCGGCCGCGGAACCAGCCGAGCTCGGGGTTGAAGACGTTGCGATAGTTCTGCGCGCTCGCGTCGAGTGACGCGGCGTCGTCCGGACGGCCGAGGTGTTCGGCGAGCCGGGCCAGCGCGTGATCGCTGTAGGCGTTCTCGACCGTCATCGACAACGAGTACTCGCCGGACGCGTAGCCCAGCCGCAGCCAGTTCGCCAGCTCGCCGCGGTTCGAGCGCTCGGCCGGGCCGAGCGCAACCTCGCGGCAGAAGCGGTACGCCTTGTCGACGTCGAAGCCGCCCAGGCCCTTGAGGACGGCGTCCGCGATGACGTTGATCGCCGGGTCGCCGAGCATCGTGTCGGTCTCGGTGCCGAGCAGCTCCCAGCGGGCCAGGCCTTTCACGCGACCTGAGTCGGTCAGGTCGATCAGGGTGTTGATCTGATCGGTCACCACCTGCTCGTCGATGATCGTCAGCAGCGGCAGCTGTGCGCGGAACACGTCCCAGCCGCTGAAGACCGTCCGCCGCTCGTACGCCGCCTCGTCGCCGACGTCCGCGAAGCGGCGCGGCTCGATCATCGTGTGGTAGAGCGCCGTCCGGAAGATCTGCCGCTGGTCGGCGGTGCCGCCCTCGATCGCGACCTTCGCCAGGACGTCGGCCCACTGGGCCCGGGCGCGCGTGACGACGGCGTCGAAGTCCCAGTCCGGCAGGTCGTGCGCGAGATTCGCCCGGGCGCCGTCCAGGCTGGTGTACGAGATCCCCGCCTTCGCCAGCAGTGTTCCCGAGCCGTCGAACTCCGCGAAGAAGCCCGCCTCGGCCGCGGCCGTCGTCCGGGCCCGGTCCGCGCGCACCTCGGCGTCCTCCCAGTTGCCGAAAGCAACAATCTTGCGGTCGAAGACCAGCGTGAAGTGGACCGTGTACTCCGGCCCCTGCCCGCAGATCCACCCGCCACCGCTCCGGTCGCACCGCATCCAGCCCTCGACCCGGTGCTCGTCGACCACCGTGTACGACTGCTCGACCGAATGCGACCCGTCGAACCCGATCCGCCGCGCCAGATCCACCTTGATCCGCGGCCGCTCCGCCGCGAACGTGAACCGCAGCATCCCGGCCCGCGCCGCGGCGGCGAGCTCGACGCGGACGTCGTACCGATCCAGCTCGACCGCGTAGTAGCCGGCCCGGACGACCTGCTCGCGGTACGGGCTGTTCGCCGCGACCCGCCCGGTCACCAACGGCCCCACCTGCGGCATCACCTGCAGGTTCCCCAGGTCGCCGTAGCACCCGATCCCACCCAGATGCGTGAAGCTGAACCCCTCGATCGTCCCCATGTCCGCCGAGTAACCACTCCCGTGGTCACCCCCGCTCACCGTGTCCGGCCCCAGCTGCACCAACCCGAACGGCACCACCGGCCCCGGAAACGTCTTCCCACACGCCGTCTCCGGCGCCGTCGTCAAAGCTCCGATCAATGGATCAATATCATCCACAGCTTCCCGCGCACCCACCGAACCTCCCACACAAAGATCCGACCTCTAACCACCCAAGCATGTCATGACTTACCCCTTGCGACCGAAAGGCGGATCACCGCCCCACGATGACCTCCGAGCTGTTACCGTCCGCCGCATGCCGCCTTCCCCCGCCAGGATCCGGCTGCTCGGCCCGGTGACCATCGACGGTCAGCCGGTTCGTGCGCCCAAGCTCGCTTGCGTCCTTGCCGTGCTTGCGCTCCAGCCTGGTACGCCAGTCACTCAGTCCGACCTGATCGACCGAGTCTGGGACGGCGATCCGCCGGACGCCGTGTTGAGCGCGCTCTACTCGTATGTTGCTCGGTTGCGGACTGCGTTGAAGGTGGTGCCGGGGGCTGCGATTCGGCGGGCTGGTTCGCAGGGGTATGTGCTGGACGTTGATCCGTTGGCGGTCGACGTCCATGCGGTTCGCGCGCTGCGTGCGGAGGCGCGGAGCGGTGGGTTGGCGGTGTGGCGGCGGGCGTGTGCGGAGGCTGGTGCTGACGCGTTGGTTGGGATCGGTGGGCGCTGGGCGGAGCAGGTGCGGACGGCGTTGGCTGCCGAGCGGGTCGAGCTGCTGACCGAGCGGTACACGGCTGAGCTGGCGGCTGGCCGGCACGAGGCGGTGTTGGCTGAGCTTGTGGGGCTCAGCGACGGCGCACTGATGGTTGAGCCGCTGACGGAGCTGTTGATGCTCGCGTACTACCGGTGTGGTCGCTCGGCTGACGCGCTGGCGCGGTTCGAGCTGAGCCGGGCGCGGCTGCGTGACGAGCTGGGTGCGGATCCGTCGCAACGCTTGCGGGACTTGCACGTGCGCATCCTGCGGCAGGATCCTTCACTCGCATTGACGGCGGTTGCGGCGCCAGTGCAGTTGCCGGCGGACATCAGTGGATTTACTGGACGGGCGGTCGAGCTGGCGGCGCTTGACGAGCTGACGGACGGCGTACCGCTGGTTGCGGTTGTTGGACCCGCTGGAGCTGGGAAAACCGCGCTGGCGGTGCACTGGGGGCATACGCGGGCTGGGCAGTTCCCGGGCGGCTTGCTGTACGTCAATCTGCGCGGGTTCGACGAGGGGGACGCCGTATCGCCGCGCGACGCGCTTGCGAGGCTGTTGCTGGCGTTGAGTGTGCCGGGGGAGGAGGTGCCGGACGACGTGGATGCTGCGGCTGAGGTGTTCCGGTCGATCACTGCTGATCGCGGGGTGCTGGTTGTCCTGGACAACGCGCGTAACGCCGAGCAGGTGCGACCACTGCTGCCGGGCGTCGGTTGCCGGACGATCGTGACCAGCCGCGACCGGCTCACCGGGCTGATCGCGCTCAACGACGCCCGTCCGGTCCAGGTGGGTGTGTTCGGACCTGATGATTCAGTGGCGCTGCTGACGCGAGTGATCGGTGCCGAGCGCGTCAACGCCGAGCCGGAGGCAGCTGGGCGGCTCGCGGAGCTATGCGGTCGGCTGGCGCTGGCGCTGCGCATCGCTGCCGCGCATCTGGCCGCCGAGCCGAACGCCTCGATCAGCGACTATGTACGCGAGCTGGAACGCCGGGACCGATTGGACGTGCTGGCTGTCGACGGCGACTCGGCCGCGGCTGTCACCGCCAACCTGGACCTGTCGTACCGCGTGCTCGATCCGGACGCCAAAGCGCTCTTCGCCCTCCTCGGCGTCCTGCCCGGCGAGGACTTTGCCGCCGAGCTGATCGAAGCAGTGGGTGAGACCGACCCATCGGCGTCGCTGCGCCGGCTGCTCTCGGCGAACCTGATGGAGCAGCACCGCGCTCGCAGGTACCGCATGCACGATCTGGTCCGCCTGTACGCCGCCCGGGTCGCCGAACGCGACCTGACTCCGGACGACCGGTCTGCCCTGATCGAGCGGTTCATCGAGTGGCACCACGACCGCGCGTACGAACCGATCGCGGCCGAGGAGAGCAACATCTTCCTGGCCTGCGAAGCGCTGCTGGACCACCCGCGGCTCTGGCGGCTCGTGCTGCCGCTCCGCAACACCCTCAACGAGTGGCGGTCGATCGAGCGGATCCGTCGGCTGATCGAACTCGCGCGGCACCGGGCCGAGCAGAGCGGGGACGCGCTCGGCCGGTTCCGGATGACCGTGCTGCGGGCGTCGTCCGAGCGCATCGACGGAAACACCGCCGGCGCCATCGAGTTCGGCAGCCGGGCCGTCGCGCTCGCCGACGCGCTGACCCATCAGGAGCAGTCCGCCGCGAACGGGAACCTCGGCATCTACTTGCACGACCACGGCGACTTCGCGGGCGCGGCTCCGGCCTTCATCCGCGGAGTCGAGCTGGCGGTCGCGAACGGGAACGTGCGGTCCCAGCTGATCGGTACCGGCAACATGATCCAGGTCCTGTTGCGGATGGGCCGGTTCGACGAGGCGGAGGCGTACGTCCGGCGCGCCGAGGAGGTCACGGCGGACGGGCGGACAGCAGAGCAGCAGATCCGGATCGGGGTGTCGAACGCGGAGCTCCATGCCTTTCGGGGCGAGTTCGACCAGGCGACGGCCGCGGTGACCGAGGCGCTCGCGATCGCGCGCGCGGGCTCGTTCGGCCATCTCGACATCTGGTGCCTGCAGGTCCTGGCGCAGGTGCAACTGCACGCAGGCCGGCCGGAGGCGGCGCGGGCGACCTTCGAGGAAGAGCTACGGCAGGCCCACGAGCGGAAGATGTCCTCGATGGTGCCGCCCGTCCTCATCGACCTCGCTGAAGTCCTGGTCGAGCTCGGCGACCACGCCGCCGCCCGCGACGTCGTCGCCGAAGCCTGCGCCAAGTGGCCGCGCATCTCGCGCGGCACCCAGATCTACCTGGACCTCATCCTCGCCGGCGCCCACAACGGCCTCGCCGCGTACGCCGAAGCCCGCGACCACGCCACCCGAGCCGCCACCGCCTACGCCGCCATGCCCTGGCCCGCCCGCCACGAACTCGCCCTCCACGCCCTGGCCACCGCCCACACCGGCCTCGGCGATCCGCACACCGCCCGCACCCACCGCGAGGCGGCCGACCGGATTGCTGCTCCGATCAACCGCCTCCGTCGGGGTTAGTTCCAGGGGGTGTCGCCGGTTCCGTACCAGGACGGGTCGAGGAAGCCCCAGTCCTCGAGCTCGTCGAACGTCCAGGCGTGAGAGGTCTCCTCGAACCCCGCAAAGGTGATCGGGAGCAGACCTACTCCGGCAGAGCCGTAGTAGTTGACGGTCTCGTCGCCTGAGCCGTTCGAGACGACTCGCGAGCTGCCGAGCCCGAAGAAGTCCCAGACACCCGATTCGAGGCTGACCCCCTTACCGGTGCCGGCGATACTGTCGGCGCCGGTGGACGTCGTCACGACCGGGCCGGCATTCACTCCCGCACTGACATTGCCGGCGTAGCCCTCCTGCGTTGCGCCGGACAACACCATGCCGTCGTCCCGGGTATAGATCGCGCAGAGACTGACGCCGACCATGTATCCCGCCGCTGCGCTGGCGCCCAAGCAGCCGCCGTATCCGCCGGGTGGTTCGTGAAGTGACCCGAGCGCGCAGGCCGCCGACGAGCTGACCGCCGTGCAGATCGCATGGTTGGCCGTCCACACCGCGTCGCTCCAGGCCCAGAACTCCTCGTCGCCCCGGATCGTGATGCCCACGCCGGTTCCGCCGGGGTGGGTTATTGGGCCGCCGGGGCGGACCTTCTTGTCGTTCGGGCGGTCCGGGATGCCTTTGGGGGCTCGTGGGGGAGTGCCTTCGACGCCGCCGGGGCCTCGGCGGGCGGCTCCGCTGTTGTGTCGCTGTTTGGGGCCGCGCTGCTGGGTGGCGCTCTTTGACTGCTTCTTCACCTTCTTGCCGGGTTTGGGGACTCGGGGTGCTTTGCGGACGCTTTTGAGGCCGGTGGGGTCGGACATGGTGACGGGGGAGTTGTTCGCGTAGGCGTAGCCGTTGAGTTGTTGCGGGTCGAGCAGGTCCATCAGGGGGTCGGCGGAGATGAAGCGGCCGGTGGCGGGGTCGTACTCGCGGGCTCCGATGGTGGTGAGGTCGACGGCGTCGTTCTGGAGGCCGCCGACGAAGCCTCGGTTGTCGGGCCAGGTGGTGGGGGCTGGGCCGCGTTGGTTGCCGAAGGGGTCGCGGCGGCGCACGGTCGCGGTGTGGGTGTTGCTGTTGACGATCCACTGGTTGGTGCCGTGGTGGTCGCCGGCAACCCAGAGGAGGTCGCCGAGGCCGTTGCGGAGGCCGATGGTGTCGTTGCCGTGCCGGTAGTAGCGGGTCGCCTCGACCTTGCCGGTCGCCTTCTTGTAGGTCAGTTCGTAGCCGGCGACCCATGCGGTCAGATCGCCGTTGGCATCGGCCCGCAGGATCCGTTGCCCGTCGGCGTCGTCGTAGAACTTCGCTGTCCCGTCCGCGGTGGTGATGGTGTTCAGCCGGCCGGACGGCGTCCAGTCCAGGACGTCGGTGTCGATGCCGGTTGTGAAACCGGCCCGGTCGTAGCTGAATGCCGTTGCTGCACCACCGGTCGACGCCACCCCGGTCAGCTGATGCGGGCCGGCCTCGTACGAGTACGTGTTCTCAACCGAGCCGCCAGGAGTCCACTGCGACTCGCTCTTCCGGTTGCCCACCACGTCGTACGTGTACGACGACCGGTACGCACCAGGCCCACCGGCGGATGGCTCTGCGCAGGTAGCTGCTGTCTGGGCCCACGCATCCGTCAGCCGCTGCAGCGAGTCGTACCGGAAGCACTGCGTCTCCGGGGTATCCGCAATCGACAGTACGTTGCCCGACGCGTCGTACCGGTAGGACAGCGCGGCGACATCGTGCGTAGTGCCCGCCTTGTCGAAGTAGAACTGTTCGACCCGTCCGGTGCCCTCCTCATAGATCCACGTCTGCCAAGCGGTGTCACCCAGTTGACGCTGCAGGAGCTGCCCGTACGGCGAGTAGACGGCCTTGTCCACGTAGACGTGTCCGAACCCGAAGTCATCACCCCAAGACGTCACGCGGCCCGGCCGACCCATTGCGTCGTACGACTGCGTCACGACCTCCTCATCGAGGCTGCCTGCGCCCTTCGCGCCGTACGTGTGCAGCGAGCCGTCCTCGTTGTAGGTATAGGCCTCCCAGTACGAGCCGGCCAGCGCACCGGCCGCTTTCGGTAGATGGGTGTAGACCTGCTTGGCTTGCCCGTCCGGCGTGTACTTACGCGTCTCGGTCGTCCAGGCCTGCCCGTCTACCCAGCGGGTTGCCGTGAACGGCATCCCGATCCCGTGCTCGGCGCCGTCGTACGCACGCTCGACCAACGCCTTCGAGTTCGACAGCACCTTGGTGGGCCGACCCAACGCGTCGTACTGGTAGTTCAGCGTCTCGTTGTTGCCGTTGGTCGTCGCCGTGACCTGACCAGCCGGGTTGTACGCCGTTCGGGACGTACCGGCGTCCGGATCGTGTAATGCGGTCCGTCGTCCGCGCAGGTCGTACTCGTACCGCCACTGGTTGCGCCCCGGGTCGGTGACCGTGCCCAACTGGCCATTCGGCGCGTACGCGTACTTGGTCGAGTCAAACGCTCCGGTCGCGTTGCGGTTCTGGAACTGCCGCAGCTCGACAGCTCGGCCTAGAGCGTCTTCCAGGGTCGACCGGGTCGTACCGCCTTCGGGCGCGATGACAGTGGTCCGCCAGTTCGTCGCGTCCCCGCCGAACCGGTACGACGTCCGCCACTTCTCCTGGTCCTTCACCACGAACACCTCATCGGTGACGCGTCCAGCGGCGTCGTACGCGAGCTCCGTCCGCGAAACGTCATTCGTCCGGCTGATCCGCACGAGCTGCCCGTTCGGCCCGGAGGTGTTGTTGTACGTCGGTGCCGAGCGGAACCGCTCCCGACCGTACGAGTCGTACACGGTCTGCGACACGAGCCGGCCGCCGTTGGTCTGTTCCTGGACCTGCCGAGAGCGCAGTAGCGAGTCGTAGAGCGCCACGCTGGTCAGGTACGAGCCGTCGTGGATCATCCGCTCGGTCGTCACCGTGGTCGGCGTGCTCGGCGAGACGTGGTACTTGAACCGCTGGTTCGCGCTTTCGGTCGCCGAATCGCGCCCAGGCAACCAGACGGCGGTTCGGCGGCCCAATGGGTCGTACGTCGCGACCGTACGCCGGGCGTTCGGATCAACCGTCGCCGTCACCGAACCCCAGGCCGGCGCCAGCTGAGTCGTAGTGGCATGCCCCAACGCGTTCGTGCTCACAGTCGACGTCACCGGTCCACCGGCGGCGGGCGTATAGGCAGTAGTCGTCTTGTTGCCCAGAGCATCGGTAGCGGTCAGCTGCCGACCCAGAGCGTCGAAGGTGGACGTCCCGATCGTCTTGTACACCTCCCAGCTCTCCAACGCGTCCGAGCGGGTCATCAGGCCGGTGCTGCCGTAGTAGGCCCGAAGCCCGCCGATCACGTCGGCCGGCCGGTTCACCGGAGCTCCACAGCCGACCGCGACGGACTCCACAGTCGACACCAGCTCCAACAGCCAGAGCGCAGTGTTGTCGGCGTACGTCGTCCGCACGCACCGCTCGTCACCGGTCTTGCCGATGTCACCCTGTTGGTCCACGCGGATCTCACGCCCGCGTGCGTCGTACGTCGTCTCGGTCCGTGCGGTACGCCAGACCGACGGTGCCAGCAGCGTGCGGGTGTCGGTACGCCGTTCGCCGGACAGCCAGGCCTCGATCGAGCCGCCGTCGTAGCTGCGCTTCGCGGTACGCGACGTCCAGTACCAGGTGGTCTCCGCACTGATCAGTGTGGTGTCGTCGAACGAGGCTGACTCCCACTCGGCGCCAGCGAGCGCCCGGTGGTCCGGTGCGGTTTGTCCGTTCGCGTCGGTGACTGTGACCGAGCGCTGCTTGCCGCCGGGTAGTTTGTCGCCGTCCAGGCCGCGGTAGTACCGGCTGCGAGAGCGCAACTGCGGGCCCGGGTCGGAAGGGTCACCTGTCAGCGTGACGACCTGCGAGTAGCCGCGCCACTGGTTCCAGTCCCGATCCTTCTTCTTGACGAACTCTGCGTCGTTCCAGCCCCACAGCGCGGTCGTACCGCCGCCGTCCGTCGAGTACTCGTAGAACTTCCACACGGTGTCGCCGCCACCGGTCGCATCGGACTCCGCAACCGACCGGACGACGTACTTGTGGAAGTAGACGTCCACCGGCTCAGAAAGGCCCTCGGGGGTGTAGCGGGCCGGGAAGCAGCGTCGGTTGTTCTGATGCGCGCTGGCCGGCAGATCGCCTTTCCGGCAGTCCGGCTCGGTGTAGTTGATGGTCGTGACGCCACCGGTCTCGTTCTTGATCGACGTCAGCCGCGGTCGCCAGTTCCCCGGAAAGGACTCACCGGTGTCGACACGGTTCGGCAGGAACGTCCCGCCGAACTCCATTGCCGGTGTGGTCGCGGAACCGCCGACATGACCGGTGTGCTGGACCGATGCCAGCCACAGGACGACCTGGTCCTTGTCCCCGTAGTCCTTGAACGCGTGCGTCAGCTTCCAGGAGTCGACCGGGGTGTAGCTGCCGCCGGACATGACGTACGTCGTCACCGCGGCCAGCCGCTTGGTCGAGAAGAACGTCGGCGCGGTCTGGTCGCACTTCGTCCCAGCCTTGCAGACCAGCTCCCAAGGCGTGTCCGGCCACTTGGACTTCCGCGGCTCTCCGTCCGGCTCCCGGCAGTCCGACAGACAGCGGTCGGCCATGGTGAACTCGACCTTGGCCGTCTTCGCGTTCGTCCGCACGCCGTACTCGACCGTCTTCAGCCAGCCCTCGCGGATGTACGTCGCCTGGGTGTCGGAGTCGATCGCGTACCGGCCGGACGCCGTCTCGTAGGTGTACTGAGCCGAGTTGCCGTGCACGTCGACGGACTTGTCGAGCATCCAGCGGTAGGTCTGGTCGCAGCGGGTGGGATAGCAGCGTTCGCCGGAGTGGTTACCGAAGACGGGCACCGTCCAGCGAGAGGTCGCGGTCGTGCCGAAGTGATGTTTGGTTCCGTCCGTCGTGGTGATCGTCCACTGCTCGGGTGACTCCGAGTGCTGGACCTTCCAGTCGACGTCGTCCGCGGCCTTCCAGACATCGGTGGCATCGTCCCGGACGAGCGCCGTGCTCACGCCGTCGAGAGTGATCGTGAGGGACGGCGAGTCGCCGTCCCAGCAGAGGTTCCCGGCCGGGTCGCCGTCCTTGTCGTCGGCGCATGAGGTGTACGTGCGTTCGATGAAGTTCGGTGCGGCGGACCAGCCGTCGCCGACGACGGACGCCTGGTTGTTGGTGCCCGACGTCCGGCCGTCGTGTTCGGCCGACGAGTAGGCCAGACCGATCGACGGCGTCGGTCCGACGGCCGGTGGCAGCCGCATGTCGTAGCTGTAGGAGAACGCTCCGGACGCGCCGCCTTGGGTCCAGGCCCCGGCCGCGGCCAGGTCGGTGGCGGACCAGTTGCCGTCGTCGGCGTCACCAGCCGCGTCAGCGGGCGCGCCGGACCACGCCGCAGCAGAGTCCCGGAAGGCGGAGTCGGCCCCGGCAACCGGCTCGACCGGGGTCGAGTCGTACGGCTGCGGATTGCGTTCGAAGTCGGCGTACGCCGTGGTTGTCAGCATCGACAGGATCAGGGCGGCGGCGACCAGGCCGGCGCCGGCTTTGCGGTAGCGCATCGTCAGCTCCCCTCGTTCGTGCCGTACATGTTCTTGATCGCTCGTGGTGAGACGACGTGGTGCCAAGCGACGACGTCGTCCACCCGGCCCTTCAGGTGGTGGAAGGGCGAGCCCGCGGTCGTGTCGGCAGCGCCGAGGACGAGTGGTCCGGCCGCCTTCCAGGGGCGGTCGGGGCCGGGGCCGGCCGCGACTTCGGCGCCGTTGACGAACAGGCGGATCGTCTTGGCGCGCAAGTCGAAACTGCCGGCGACGAACGACCACGCGCCGACCGCGGGCGCCGACCCGCCGCGAACCCACCGGCCGGTGACGTCGCTGACGTCCTCGGTCGCCATCCCGAACTCGAACTGCTGCAGGGTCGCGTTGAACCGCAGCCGGAATCCGGTGTTGTTCGCGCCGGCCGCCGACACAACGGTCTGGTTGACGTCGAGGGCATCCAGCCGGACCCAGGCCGCGACGGTGAAGGACTCATCGGTGGCAACGACCGGGGTACTGGTTGCTGCACTCGTCGTCCCGGTCAGCTCGAGCGCGCTGTCCGGGTTGTCCCACCAGCCGTCGTTGTACCGCGGGGTGCCGGCGAAGGTGAGGTCGCGGCGGTTCGGCGTCTCGTCGAGGCCGTTCTCCTCCAGGGCCCACCAGGACGCCACCTCGGCAGGCGGCGAGGCCTTGATCGACGTCACCGGTTTCACTCCGCGCCAGACCCGGACGTCGTGCAGCATGCCGGTGAAGTAGTCCTGCGTGCCCTTGGCGCAGCCAACGGTCAGCGGCGACTGGGTTCGGCCAGGGATGCCGCGGGTCCAGTTCTCACCGCGGCTGCCGTTGACGCTGACGATCCAGCGGTTGCCGCCTTCGTACTGGAACTCGACGTACTGCCAGCCCGTCTTCGGGGGCGTGTACGAACCGGCGCTGCGCGGTGCCATCGTATTTCCGACGGCGGCCGGCTCGATCTCCCACTTGCCGTCCGGGGTGATTAGTAGCGCGAAGCCGCCGTCCTGTGCGAACAGGACCTGTCGGCCGCCCGTCACCTTGGTGGGCTTGACCCAGGCTCCGATGCCGAAGGGCGCATCCGATGGAGCGATCGGCGTACTGGCGGCGGCGCAGGAGCGGCCGTCGAGGACGAGCGCGCCGTCGGGGCGGCCGAACGGGTCGAAGCTCTGCTCGGCCGACTCCGGCAGTGTCAGGTCGCGGCCGAAACCGCTCGCGTCCGAACCGTCACCGCGCAGCTCCCAGTGGGCGATCTCGCCGGCGGTCAACTCGGCCCCGGCCTTGATGGCGGTAGGGGTCAGCAGACCTTGCCAGACGCCGACGTTCTCGATCGCGCCGGTGAAGGGATGGGAAGCGCCGCCGGACCCGGTCGGCAGGCAGCCGAGGCTGAAGAAGCCGGTGGCGTTCCACGGGGTGAAGCTGACCGGGAGCTCACCGGCGAGGGCGCCGTTGAGGTAGATCCGGGACAGACCCGCATCCGGGTCGTAGGTCGCGACGATCCGCAGCCATTGTCCGTACGGAACGGGATTGGCGACCGTGACGCTCTTCCAGCCGTAGGTGTCGCCGGGCGAGTCGACCAGCGAGAACGACCAGCGGTTGTCGGCGCCGTTGTGCTGGATCTGGTACATCGAGTGATTGAGGTTGCCCTGGGCAAGGACCTTCGTGTAGCCGGTGCCGTTCGGTGCGTCCAGCCGGACCGAGAGCGCGACGCTGAACGCGGCGTCCGTCCGGATCGCGGTCGGGGCCTTGAGGCAGTCGTTGCCGTCGAACCCGAGTGCGGTGTTGCCGGCGGCATCGGTCGCGAAGGCCGGCGCGCCGGTCAGCACGGCGAGGTCCTTGCCGTGGCCGGTGTCGTCGACCAGGTCGCCGCCGAGCCGCCACGCAGCCATCGGTGTCGCCGGGATGAGCCGGCCGGCGAAGAAGGTGAAGACCTTACGGCCGGAGATGTTGCCGGCGGCATCGACCGCGCGGAGGTAGAGGACGTGCCGGCCGGCGGTGACCGCCGTCCGCTTGATCGTCGCTGTCCCGGTCGAGGCGAGCCGCTGGTCGTAGGTGTCGGTGTTCCACGAGTACTCGAACCGGGCCAGGCCGGAGCGGGAGCCGTTGACGATCGGGTCCGTCGCGGCTACGGCCAGGCTGACGGTCGAGCCTTCGGTGACGGCGCCGGTCGGCCCCGTGACCGTCGGGACCGTCGGCGCGGTGGCGTCGACCCTGAAGTAGCAGTAGTTCGTGTAGCCCGAGTTGACCGCGTCGGTCTGCTGCGAGTCACTGCGCGCCTGCCACTTGTACGGGCCGTCGGGCAGCGCGGTCGTCGACCTCTTGGCGGACGTCGTGTTCGCGGCGAGCGGGTCCGGCGTCCGGTACCAGTAGTAGTTGGTCTCCTCGGCGACCTTGCGGACGCGGAATCGCAGGTACACGGGCTCGGACTCCGAGGAGCGTGCCCGGGCGGAGAAGGTCGGGTAGCGCTCGGTGACCCACGGCGAACCGGATTCGGTCGGGTCGCAGCCGGCGCCGTCCACCGTCAGGCGGTCCGGGTGCGGCGGGTAGATGTAGTAGGTGACGTGCAGCTGGACCGACGAGGTCTTGATTCGGCGCCACGCGTCGCGGGAGCCTTCGTCGGACGAACGCAGTCCGAAGCTGATCGCGTCGTAGTTGTGGTCGGCGGCCGATTGCACGCGTTTCTTCACGTTCGCGCCGTCGAACTCGACCCACTCGTCGGACTTGCCGGAGCAGCCGGTCGTGTTGGACGACGGGACGGACTTGGTCTGCAGCGGATCGCCGTACAACCAGTCGACGCCGTTCCAGGAGGTGCCGTTGGAGACCTCCGCGGTGCGCCAGAGCTGCAGACTCTGGTTCGCACAGCCGCCGGTGTGGGTCTGCAGCAGGTTCACACTCGCGGCGGCGATGTGTTTGCTGTTCAGCTTGCCGATGTCGAGTTTGATCACCGAGCGCCAGAGGCCACAGCCGTCACCGCAGTTGCTCCAGGTGTCGCGGCCGACCCGCATCCCACCGGACCGGGGCCAGCTGCTGTCGCCGGTCCAGCCTTGGGTGGCCCGGCCCTGGAACACGTTCGCCCATGCCTTGCGGGTCGAGGTGAACGGCGGGTCGATGTAGAGCGGGAACTTCAGGTTCTTGGCCTTCAGCATCGTGAGGTCGGGGACGAGGGTGAGCCCGGCGGCGGTTCGGCGGACGTCGACGTCCGCCATCCGTTGGGCGTCCCACATCAGGCCCTGGCCGGCTTCGAACACGACGTCGCCGTCCGCGTCCAGTACGTCGATGCGACCGGACTCGGCGTCCTCGGCAACCGTCAGCCCGACCGTCGTGATCCCGACCCGGATCGTGGCCAGCTCCGGATTCTGCGCGGCCTCCGCCGTCTTCACCACGAGCGCCCACGAGAACCCGACCGCCTCCGCCTGAACCGACAGATCGACATCAGGCAGCACATTCGGATAGATCGCCACCGCGCCGCTCAGCACCGGCTTCGGCAACGCGCCCTTCGGCCAGGTCAGTGACAGCACACCGCCGTCCGGATCGGTCGCCGTCACGAACGGCGCCGTCCCGCCCGCTCCGGCCTCCACCTGGATCACCGTCGCCGCGGCGCGTGCCGACCCGTCTGCCCGTCCTACGAACGCCGGATCGATCGCCGTCCACTGCCCGGCCGCATCCTTGACCCGATACGGCTCGACCGCGATCTTCGTCTCCAACAACCCCGCCGGCGTCGCGAACGCCTCGCGGTCGTTCCCCCGCAACGCCAACACCTCGACGTCACTCCCACAAGCCAACGCCAACTGGTAGGCCTCGAACTCCCCTTCCGCCTCCCGCGCCCCGCCCGCTGGACACTCCACTCCCGCCACTTCGCCATCCGGCGGCTCCACGGTCGCCCACCCCGGCGTGCCCGCTCCCACCACCAACCCCATGACCAGCGCTCCGACTACCCAACTCCGCCGCCAACCCCACACAGGCCGCTCCCAACACCCGGACTCCCCACGGCAACCACCGCAGCCCGGTCACGCTAAACACGCACGCCGCTCCGCTCCTTAACCCAACCTTGAGCGGCGTGCGACAGGCGTCAGCTCAGGCCGGCGGCTTTGAGGAGGAGGTCGCGGACGGCGGTGGGTGGGATGGGGCCTTCGGGGGCCAGGTTGGGGTCGGTGCTGAGGAAGACGGGGCCGTCTTCGGGGGTGGCGGGGAGGCGGCCGTGGGAGCCGCGGACGGGGGTGGGATCGAGGGGGACTACTTGCATGGCGTAGCGAAAGCCGAGTTTCTTGCGGAGGAGGTAGGAGGCGGCGCGGGGTTTGACGAGGGGGTCGTTGGGGTCGAAGAAGAGTTCGGCGGGGTCGTAGCCGGGTTTGCGGTGGATCTCGACGCTGCGGGCGAAGTCGGGGGCGTTGGCGTCGTCGAGCCAGTAGTAGTAGGTGAACCAGGCATCGGGGTCGGCGACGGCGACGAGCTCGCCGGCGCGTTCGTGGTCGAGGCCGTGGGTCTTCTTGCCTTCGGCGTCGAGGAGCTCGGCGACGCCGGGGAGACCGGCGAGGAGTTTGGCGACCGGCTCGACGTCGGCGGGGTCCTGGATGTAGACGTGGGCGATCTGGTGGTCGGCGACCGCGAAGGCGCGGGAGGCCCAGGGGTCGAGGTACTCCATACCGTCCTGGGTGTAGACCTCCAGAAGGCCCTCGCGGCGCAGGAGGCGGTTGATGTCGACCGGCCGGCTGACGTCGGTGATGCCGTACTCGGAGAGGACGACGACCGTGGCGCCGCGGGCTTCGGCGTCGTCGAGCAGCGGTGCTAGGACGCCGTCCAGCTCGATCGCGGCGCGGGTGGCCTCGATGGACGACGCGCCGTACCGCTGGAGGTCGTAGTCGAGGTGCGGGATGTAGGTGAGCAGCAGGTCGGGGTTGTCCTCGGCAAGGATCTGCCGGGAGGCGTTCACGATCCACTGGCTCGACTTGATACTTGCCGTCGGCCCCCAGTAGGTGAACAAGGGGAAGTCGCCGAGCTTGCTGGTCAGTCGATCGTGCAGCTCGACCGGACGGGTGTAGCAGTCGGGCGCCTTGCGGCCGTCGGCGTAGTAGATCGGCCGCGGAGTGACGAGCAGGTCGGTTTCGGCGCCCATCGCGTACCACCAGCACACGTTGGCGACCTTGTACGCCGGGTTGGATCGCCGGGCGACGTCCCAGATCTTCTCGCCCTGGACGAGCCGGTTGTGCTGCCGCCACAGGAAGATCTCGCCGAGGTCGCGGAAGTACCAGCCGTTGCCGACGATCCCGTGCTCACTGGGCATCGAGCCGGTCAGGAAGGTCGCCTGCGCCGAGCAGGTCACGGCCGGCAACACCGTTCCCAGTTCTCTTGTCAACGGCAACGACCGCAGCCGCGGCATCTTGCGCAGCAGGCGCGGGGTCAGCCCGACAACGTCGATGACGACTACTTGGCGGCTCACTTGACTTCCTCCAGTCCAAGAGCGGTGATGCGGTCGCGCAACCAGGCCAACTCGCCGGCGATCCCTTCGGCCAGCTCCTGGGTGTCCCGCGGGGACGACGGGAGCACGGACCAGGTGTAGGTCTCCGACTCCAGGTGCAACGTGCGCGGATGCTCGCCGCCGACCAGCCGCGACAGCGAGTCGGTCAGGACATCCGTCGTACTGCTCAACGGCGGCCGCGGCGCGGCATGGACCGGCACGTGGAAGTGCACCCGCCACGGCGCTGCTCCGGACAACTCGGCCACCGCGTCCAAGTTGTCGATCGCGCCCCCGCCCAGCTCCCGCGTCTGATGCAAGAACTTCGGCTCGGCGAACTCATCCAGCAGCCGCCGCGCCTCCGCGTCACCCGGGTCCGCGACGTGCAAAGCCGCCGACACCTGACTCTTCACGATCGGCACCCCAGCCTGCTCGAGGACGCCGAACGCCGCACTTGGCTCCTCGAACTGAACCGCCAGGTGACACGTGTCCAGGCACAACCCGATCCGCCCGGCAGCGCCGTACGGCGCCAGCCACTCGGCCCCCTGCGGGACAACCTCGATCACGCACCCGGGCTCCGGCTCGAACGCGACCCGGATCCGCCGTCCAGTCGTCTCCTCGGTCCGCGCCAGATGCACCTCGAGCCGGCTGATCGCGGCCCGCGCGCGCGTGTCCTGCTCGGCCGACCACGGCTCCCGCCAGCCCAACGGCAGCGTCGAGATCGACCCGTACGCCGCGTCCTCCGGCAGCAACCGGGCCAGGACGTCGACCAGGTCGCGCGTGTAGTGGAGTCGTTCGGGGTGCGTCCAGTCCGGCAGGTAGACCTTCTTCCCGACGGCCTCGTCGTGGAACCCGGCGTACGGGAAGCCGTTCAGCGTGACCACCTCGAGGCCGTTCCGGTCCAGCGCCTGGCGGAGCCGGTGCAGGGCGGCGGGCGAGTTGGCCAGCTGATTGGCCAGCCGGTACGCGAGCCACAGCCCGACGCCGAGCACCGGGACGTCCAGCTCCTTGCGGACCAGCGCCGAACAGCCGTCGAGCTGGGCGATCACGCCGTCCAGGTCCTCGGCCGGGTGGACGTTCGTGCAGTACGCCAGATGGACGAGCGAGCCGTCGGGATGGCGGAACCTCATGCCGGTGCACCTCGCAGGATCGAGTTCCCGGCGTACGTCTGCGCCGGTTCGGTATCGGTCAGGTCGAGTCGCCCGGACTGCCCGTAGAAGGCGACCGGGTTCCGCCAGAGCACCTGGTCGACGTCGTCGGCGGTGAAGCCGGCGGCGAGCATCGCCTGCGCGGTCGCATACGTCCGCAGCGGGTCGGAGCGGCCCCAGTCGGCAGCGGAGTTCACCAGGATCCGCTCGGTACCGAACCGCTGCAGGATCGCGACCATCCGCTCGGGGTCCATCTTGGTGTCGGGGTAGATCGAGAAACCCATCCAGCAGCCCGAGTTCGCGACCTCCTCGACCGTCACCTCGTTCAGGTGGTCGACCACGACGTGCTCGGCGGGGATCCCGGACTCGCGGACGACGGCGAGCGTCCGCGTCGTCCCGGTCGCCTTGTCGCGGTGCGGTGTGTGCACGAGCGCGGGCAGGCCGAACCGGACGGCGAGCGCCAGCTGCTCCGCGAACACCTCGTCCTCGGCCGGCGTCATCGAGTCGTAGCCGACCTCGCCGACCGCGACCACGCCGTCCTTGGCCAGGTAGCGGGGCAGGATGGCGAGCACCTCGCGGCAACGCGGGTCGTTCGCCTCCTTCGGGTTCAGCGCGATCGTGCAGTGGTGCTTGATCCCGTACTGCGAGGCGCGGAACGGCTCCCAGCCGATCAGCCCGTCGAAGTAGTCGACGAACGACGCGGCGCTGGTCCGCGGCTGGCCGAGCCAGAAGGCCGGCTCGACGACCGCCCGGACGCCGTGCGCGGCCATCGCCGCGTAGTCGTCGGTGGTCCGGGACGTCATGTGGATATGCGGGTCGAAGATGCGCATCGGTCGAGTCACCTCTCGTGAGGACTGCTGAGATACGGCGTCAGATCGGCGGGTACGGCGCGGCCCGCGGCCCTCCTCTCCGCCGCGAAATCGGACATCATCCGAATCAGCTCCGCATCCGCCCGATCCGGCAGGCCGTCGACCTCGGCCAGCGGGATTCCGGCGAACACGCATTTCAGGACCGCCTGCCGAAAACTTGCCGCTGGCAACTTCTCGGTGGCGTACGGCGATCCGAGCGCGGCCGTGATCAGCCGCGGATCGTTGGTGCGGATCGCGTCGTCGAGGAGCTCGACCCCCTGCGCGCTCAGGGTGCCGGCGACCTCGTCGAGGGCGAGTGCCTTCAGGACGGCGCGTTTCTCGGCGGCGTCGCCGTACCGGTAGAGCTCGGTGATCTCGGCGGCGCTCGCGGTGGACAGCAGCACCGCCCGGGCGGCCTCGTCGGCGGTCCAGCCGTTCCCGAGCAGCTCCCGCCCGACGATCCGGCCGACGGCCGGGAACACCTCCGCGAGCGGGCGGTCGCGGAGGCCGGAGACGTCGACGGTCAGCTCGGCGGCCTTCATCGTTGCGCCTCCCGGAGGAAGTCGATCGAGGTGCGGGCGACACTTGGGGCGGCGTGCGAATGCCGGGGGAGCTCGACTGCGACCAGGCCGGCGTACCCGACCTCGCGCAGCGCCTCGAAAACCGGCGGGAAGTCGACCTCTCCGGTGCCGAATTCGAGGTGCTCGTGGACGCCGTGGACCATGTCGTCGATCTGTACGTTCACCAGGTACGGCGCTCCGGTGCGAATGCAATCGGGCGGGGACTGCGGTTCGTTGCAGACCAGATGACCGATGTCGAGGGTGAGTCCGAGCGCATCGCTGCCGACCTCGGCCTGCAGTTTGAGGTATCCGGCCAGATCGTCGACGAGCATGCCGGGCTCAGGTTCGAATCCGAGCCGGACGCCGCGGTCGGCGGCGTAACTCGCGACCCTGGAGCAGCCCGCGACCAGGCGCTGCCAGCCGACGTCCGCGGGCACGTCTTTCGGCAGGGTGCCGGACCAGAACGAGACGGCGTAGGCACCCAGATCGGCGGAGATCTGGATCGCCCGTTGCAGCAGGTCGACGCGCAGTTCCGCGCCGTCCGTGTGCAGCAGGGTCGGCTCATGTTTGCGGAACGGATCGAGCACGTACCGCCCGCCCGTCTCGATCACCACGCTGAGCCCGTACCGCTCCAGCAGGCGCCCGACCTCGGCCGTGCGCTCGCGCAGCCCACTCGCGAACGGGTCCAGATGATTGTGGTCGACCGTCAGCGCGACCCCGTCGTACCCGAGGTCGGCGATCACCGCCAACGCATCCGCCAACCGATGATTGGCGAATCCGTTCGTCCCGTATCCCAGCCTCATGTCGACGACACCTTCTTCGCCAACGCCTTCACCAAGGGCAACGCCAGCACCAGACCGGCCCCCAGCCGCGGCGCCCCACCCCGAGCAATCCAAGCCGCCTGCAACGGCACCAACCCATGAATCCCAGCCCCCACAGCACGCCGGATGTTCGCCGCCTCCGGCGCTTGAGCAGCCACCGTCTGCGCCGGCCCCACCGACCGAGCAAACCACCCGGCCAACAACGCGGTAACCACCCGCCCGCCTCCGGAAGACAGCCCAAAGTCGGTGAAGGACGAGGCGCCAGGCCGCCCGCCGCCTCGCGGGGAAGCTGCGCCCAGAGCGGCGGCGATGCCGCCGAGCCGGTCGCCGACAGACTGTGCGGCCCCTGGCCTTCCCCCGCTTGGTGTTCCTCCACCCCCGGAGGGGGTGTTGGCTGTCGCCAGGGTCAGGGCGGTCGTGGCGGCCAGGCTCAGGCGGGCTGGGGTGGGAGTGCCGCCGTGGACTTCGCCTCGGGAGAGAGTGGTGACGCCGAGGATGTGGGCGCCGACGGCGAGGGCAGGGGCCAGGGCTCGGCGGCGGGTGGGGCCGGCACCGACCAGGACGTCGAGGGCTCGGGCGGAGGCCATGACGGCGGGGCCGGCGACGGTGTTCTTGGCGTAGACGTCGTAGGTCCAGGCGGTGGCGGCGAGGGCGGTCGAGGTGGCGAGGGTTGATCTGCCGCCGCTGAGCGCGGAGAGGGCGAGGCCGCCGGCGGTCAGGCCGGCTGCCAGGTTGAACGCGGTTCGCGCGGGCACTCGGCCCGAGGGGATCGGTCGCTCCGGCCGCTCCACGGCGTCCAGCTCGCGGTCGGCCCAGTCGTTCAGCGCCATCCCGGCCCAGTAGATACAGATGGAGGACGCCGACAACCCGACCGCCCGCCCCACTCGCAGATCCCCAGCCGCGACGGCCCCGGCCAACACATCCCCAGGCACCGTCAAAGCCGCCGGCGCTCGGACCAGCTCCACCAAAGCCCTCAGCACGATTGAACCCACTCGACGAGTTCGTCGTACTGCTTACTGAGCGCGTGCTCCGTCGAGTCGACGGGGTCCTTGAAGTAGAAGCCGAGGAAAGGCATGGGACCGACATGGCCGCGTTCGAGGGCGAGGGCCGACAGGCGGGCCAGGTCCAGGACGAGGGGTGCGGCGAGCGCGGAGTCGCAGCCTTGCCAGGTGAACTGCAGCGTCATGCGGACGCCGAGGAAACCGGAGAAGAGCACGTGGTCCCAGGCGGTTTTCCAGTCGCCGAGGGGGTCGACGTAGTCGATGTGGACCTGCCCGGCGACGTCCGGGCCGAGGAGGTCGGACAGACCGCGCTCCTTGGAGACGTTCTTGGACTCGGCGGCGCGCGGGTCGGCGAGGGTCGCGCCGTCGCCGCCGCCCAGCAGGTTGGTGCCGGACCAGGCGTGCACGGGCAGCGAGCGGGCGGTGAACATCGGGGCGAGGACGGTCTTCACCAGCGTCTCGCCGGTCTTCGCGTCCTGCCCGCCGAACGGCAGTCCACGCTCGACGGCCCACTCCCGGATCACCGGCGGCCGGATCGAGGTCGACGGGGTGAAGTCGATGAACGACGCCCCCGCCTCGAATGCCGCCAGCGCGGCCACGCAGCTCGCGGGCAACGGCGTACCGGCGTCCAGGGCGGCCCGTAGCCCGGGCAGCTCGGCGTACGGGACGTCGGACGGCGGCTCGGTCGAGGCGACGTTGATGGCGACCACGTGGTCGAGGTCGTTGCGCAGCCGGAACGCGCGCAGATCCTCCGCCATCCGCCGGATCGTCTCGGACTGGGTCGACGCGACCGGGAGGACCACCAGGTTCCGCTCGGCCGCGGCCAGTTCCGCGGTGATCAGGCCGTTCAGCCCGGCCGGGAGCACCCCGCCGGCGATCAGCCGCTCGACTTGTTTGGTCAGCGGAGTGTCGATCACGTCGTGACCGCCGAAGACGAGGCTCTCGATCGGCGTCAGGCCCGCGCCGGCGAACGCCGGCTGGGCCGTGACGACCCCGGCCGGTGGCGCGCCGTGCGCCAGCGCCGCGGCGCCGGCCACGGTCGTGGTCGCGACCGATCCGCGTGCTCCGAACAACCAGACACCAACACGTGGACGCATGGAAGCTCCTCACGCCACGAAAAGTGATTGGACGGTAGACGATCCGTGGCAGCGGAACTCTAAGGTGCTGCAATCGGTTCTGGGAAGCGCTTGTCCGTACCTGAGTGCGTGATCCGCTCCATGGACCGCGGCACGCCGACCATCCTGCGGGAGGCGCGGCCGAACTGGGAGAGTGAGATGTATCCGCCTTCACGACCGGCCCGGGCTACCCCGCGCCGGCGACCGGCCGCGTCTGCCGCAGCCGGGTGATCGCAACCGGCAGCTGGTCGTCCGCGCCGGTGCTGAACTCTCCGGCGGAAATCAATGCCTTGCATCACGCCGATGCCGCAGTTTGCGGGGACGGCTGCCGACGCCACGGCGTCCGGACTGCTCAAGCTCTCGGCGCGGCCGCCGAACGGTACCGAAACTCATTCGAGGGTTTGAACGAGGGCCGAAATCATCGGGATTTCCCCAATGGGCAGTACCGGGAATCGATGCTCTACTGAGGCTCGCGGTGGGCCCGCCGTAGTTACGCAGTTACCGCCCGAACAAGAGGGGAAACCGTCATGGAGAAGGTCGAGATCACGCCGGAGCCGCGCAAGATCATGGTCCGCCGGCTCGAGAAGCTGGAGACCACGGCGATCATCGTCACCGACCCCGGTTGCCGTAACGAGGTCTGTGGCTAGTCGCAGCGTTTGATTCGGGGCCGGGGCGTGGGCGACCACGCCCCGGCTCGCGCTCTGGGGAGGGGCTCGATGGACAAACCGCGCGTGAAAGGGATCCACAAGCCGGTGCGGCTGACGCCGACGCTGGTGACGGTCGGGGGGAGACAACAGGGCATCGGCGCCGAGATCGACGATCCGGACGGCATGGTCTGGCAGTTGCTGGGGCTGATGGACGGCAGCCGCGGCCGCGCCGAGATCGTGGCGGAGCTGACCGCCGACCGGCCCGGCCTCAGCACGGCCGAAGCGGCCGACGCGCTCCAGGCGATCATCGACGCCGGGTACGTCGAGGACGCCGCCGGACCGCCGCCGGGCAATCTCAGCCCGGAGGAGATCGACCGCTACGACCGGGCGCACACGTACTACGCCTGGGTCGACCTGACGCCGCGCGCGTCCCGCTACGACGTCCAATCGCGTCTCAAGGCGAGCAAAGTCGTCGTCCTCGGCCTCGGCGGTACCGGATCGGCAGTCGCGGCCGCACTCGTCGCGGCCGGCGTCGGCGCCGTGCACTGCGCGGACTTCGACGTCATCGAGGCCGGGAACCTGACCCGCCAGCTGCTCTACACCGAGGACGATCTCGGCAAGCCGAAGATCCCGGTCGCGGTTGAGCGGCTGAGCAAGATCAACAAGCACGCCGTCGTCACCGGCGAGGAGATCAAGGTCGACTCCGCCGATGCCGTCGCGCACCTGATGGAGCAGGGCGATCTGCTCGTGCTCTGCGCCGACCAGCCCATGCACACGATCCGCGAGTGGACGAACGCGGCCGCGCTGCGGACCCGGACGCCGTGGATGCAAGCGCAGTACGCCGGTCCGATGGCTGTCGTCGGACTGTTCGTGCCGGGGGAGACGTGCTGCCCGGACTGCCTGCCGAGCGTCCGCGACCGCCTGCGGGAGCAGCACGGTCAAGAGCCGGAGGACCTGTTCCCGTTCACCGGCCACGCAGTCATCGCCCCGACCGCGAACCTGACCGGCCATCTGGCCGCCTTGGACGCCGTCTACCACCTGGCCGGCATCCCGACCACGACCCGCGGCCTGATGTTCCACCTCAGCCTGACCGACCTCACCTACCACTACGCCGTCCGCCCCACTCCCGGCGTCACCTGCCCAACCTGCGGGTGGACATGAGCCAGACGCTGGACGCCGAGTCCCGGCTGGACCTCACCGGGGTGATCGTGCGGCGCGAGGCTGACGACGAGTACGTCGTCGGCGATCCGGCGACCGGCGATTTCATCGTCGTCCCGGAAGTGGGCGCCCGGCTGGTCGAGCTGCTGGCGGCCGGTCGGCCGATCGCCGCGGCGGCCGCTGAACTGGAGCGGGAGACCGGCGAATCGATCGACGCCGCTGACTTCGCGGCGGCGCTGGTCGAGGCCGGTATCGGCCGACCGGCGTCCGCCGACGGGCACGCCCAACCCCGGCACTGGTCGGTGTCGCGGATTCCGTCCTGGCTGGTCCGGCCGTTCTTCGGACCTGTTGCCTGGGGCATCTATGTGGCCTGCCTGGTCACGACGCTGGTGATGTTCGGGCTGGAGCCGGCGCTGCGTCCGACGTACGAGGACACCTTCGTCTTCCCCGACATCGTGCTGAGTTTGCTGGTCACCAACGTGGTGGTGATCCTGCTGACCTTCTTGCACGAGGCCTGGCACGCGTTCGCGGGAGCGGCGGTCGGCATCCCGTCGCGGCTGCGCCTGGAGCGCCGCGGTATCTTCCCGGTCCTGGAGACCGACCTGTCAGGGCTGTGGGCGTTGCCGCCGGCCAAACGCTACGGGCCGTTCCTGGCCGGGATGGCGATCGACAGCGTCGTCCTGTTCCTTGCCGTCGCGCCGCGGTATGCCTGGTCGCGCGGCTGGATCGACCTGTCGCCGATGCTGATCCGGATCCTCGCGATGGTCGTCCTCAGCCAGGTCGCGAAACTCGCCTTCCAGACCCTGGCCTATCTGCGCACCGACATGTATCTCGTGATGTCGACCGCCACCGGCTGCGGCAACCTGCACCAGGTCACCCGGTTGTCGCTGAAACGCCTGGTCCGCAGGCTCTCTGCCGAGGAGCAGAACGTTCTCGACACCGCCGCGGCGCGCGACCTGCGCGTCGCCCGCTGGTACCGCCTGCTGTACGTCGCCGGCCTGATCTGGATGGTCTGGTTCGCGATCCACTTCATCGTGCCGAGTGCGAAAGTCACCTTCGGCTGGGCGTTCGGCGTCATCGCCCAAGCGCCCGTCCTGAGCCTCTACTGGTGGGAGGGCCTGATCTTGCTCGCCTTCACGTCCCTCAACGTCTTCCTCCCGGTCGGCGTCGCGATCCGCAACCGCCGCCGGGCCGCCCGATGAGACAACGCGCCGGCCTGCTCGTCGGCATCCTGGTCACCACGCTCAGCGTCATCACCATGTCCAGCTTCGCCTTCGGCGTCCTGCTCGGTCAGTTCACCGACCGCGAAGCCCTGCCCTGTAACGAAGTCCCGGGTACCCCCCAAGCCCTCGAAGGCAACCGCCACCTCGCCTACCAGAACGCCCCGCACGACCCCTACCGCACCGACCCGCCCACCTCCGGCCCGCACTCACCCCGAGTCGTCATCCCCGGCATCTACCGCGCACCGATCCCCCCGGAGCTCCAGGTCCACATCCTCGAACACGGTCACGTCCTGCTCCAGTACGCCCCCACCACCTCACCCGCCGACATCGACCGCCTGGAACGAGTAGGCCGCCGCCACCCCCGCGACGTCGTCGTCGCCCCGCACCCCACCCTCACCACCGGCATCGCCCTCACCGCCTGGCAACGCCTGCAGAAGTCCCCGACCATCGACCCGGACGCCATCGAATCTTTCGTCACAAAGGTCGCCGGCCGCTACGACCACCAATGGCGCAACGGAGCCACCGACTGCCTCACCGGCTGAGCCCGCCGCGACCGTTACGCCGACTGGCGGCTGAGTTGGGCGGCTGCTTCCGCGGCGACGGCCACCGCCAAGGACTGCGCGGTGTCGGCGTCGTCCTCCGGGATGAGCTGATGGATCGTTCGGCTGAGGTGCAGGTCGAGGGCGGTGATGCGCTGTTGGCGTGCCATCGTCGCGGCGTGGTCCAGGTCGTGGTGGACGATCTGGCTGGCGCCTTCTGGGGGGAGTGGGGCGAGCCAGGCGTGTTCGGGCGCGATGACAGTCTTGGCGGGGAGGAGGGCCAGGGCGCCGCCGCCGGTGCCTTGGCCGAGCAGGATCGCCAGGGTTGGAACGGTCAGTGTGGCCAGGGTGGCGATGCATTGGGCGATCTCGCCGGCCAGGCCGCCTTCCTCGGCTGCGGGTGAGAGTTCGGCGCCGGGGGTGTCGATGACCGTTACCAAGGGCAGGCCGAGGGACTCGGCCAGGTTCATCCCGCGGCGGGCCTGCCGGAGCGCGGCCGGGCCCATCGGTTTGGACTGCGACCGGTCCTGGCCGACGACGACACATGGTTGCCCGTCGAGGCGGGTGAGCGCGACGAGCACGCTCGCGTCCGGCTCGGTGAGTCGGACGGTTCCGGTGGCGCCGTACCGGAGCAGGTCGCGGACGCCGGCCCGTTCCGGACGGCGGGTGCGCAGTACCGAGGCCCAGGCGTCGCCAGGGTCGATCGAGCCGGTACGCCGAGGCAACCGCGGCGCGACCGGTGGATCGACGAGGACGCCGAGCGCCCGGTCGAGCAGCACCGGCAGGTCGGCCATCGTGACGACGCCGTCGATCACCCCGTGCGCGGCCAGGTTCTCCGCGGTCTGCACGCCTTCGGGGAACTGCGAGCCGTGCAAGGCCTCGAACACCTTCGGCCCGAGGAACCCGGTCAGCGCAGCCGGCTCAGCCACGGTCACATGGCCGAGCGAACCCCAGGAGGCGAACACGCCGCCGGTCGTCGGGTGCCGTAGGTGGACGAGGTACGGCAGCCCGGCCGCCTTGTGCGCCATGATCGCGGTCGAGATCGAGATCATCTCGACGAACGCCGGCGCCCCTTCCTGCACGCGCGTCCCGCCCGAGGCGGTCGACGCCACGATCGGGAGTCCTTCCGCGGTTGCTCGGCGTACGGCGGTCGTGATCCGCTCCGCGGCGACCCGGCCGATCGACCCGGCCAGGAACGCGAACTCGCTGACCAGGACGACGACCGGCCGGCCGTGCACCGTGCCGCGGCCGGTCAGCACCGCCTCGTCCGTCCCGGATCGCTCGGCGGCCCGGCGTAACTGCTCCTGGTACTCCGGATCGGCGACGTGGACGGCCGGCTGGTCCCACGACTCGAACGAGCCGTCGTCGAGGAACGCGTCGATCAACCCCTGCGCGGCGCTCATCGTGGTCACCATCCCGGCGCCACCAGCGCGGCCCAGACCAGCAGCGGCCCGACGACGACCACGATCACGCTGTAGGTCAGGATCTGCTTGTAGTACACGGGTTCGGTGATGGTGTCCGGCCGGTTGGCGAGCATCAGCGCGCCGTTGGTGGAGAACGGGCTGACGTCGACGATCGTCGAGGCGACCGCGAGGGCCGCGACGAACAGGCCGGCGTTCAGGTGGCCGTGCGCGATCAGCGGGAGTGCGATCGGGATGATCACCGGCAGCAGCGCGGTCGACGAGGCGAACGCGGAGACGACGCCGCCGACGTAGCAGAGGACGAGCGCGCCGATCACGGCCGCGCCGAGGCCCGCCGCCCACTTGCCGACGAACTGCGGCGAGCCGGCCTCGGTGAGGATCGCGGCGTAGGTGCTGACACCGGCGACGAGCAGCACGGTCGGCCAGGCGACCTGCTTGGCGGCGTCCTTGTTCTTGGTCGGGGAGAGGATCGCGAGGACGACGGCGGCGGTGATCGCGACGAAGCCGATGTTCTTGTCGAAGACGAGCGCGACGACCGCGACGCCGAGGAACGCGATCAGCGTCAGGATCTGGTCCCGGCGTGCGCCGAGCGGTGTTTCGACGGCTGCCGGCTCGGTCTGGTCGGCGCGCTGGGAGAGGAGTTTGCGGCCGCCGAGCAGCACGAACAGGATGATCGCCATCACGAGGTTCACGGCCAGGCTGGACAGGAAGACGGTCAGCTCGCTGTTCGGGAGGCCGTTGTCGGCCATCACCGAGTTCGTGATCGTGCCGTAGATGCTGATCGGCGAGAACCCGCCGCCCTGCGCGCCGTGTACGACGAACATGCCCATCATCAGCGGGTTGATCCGGTATTTCGCGGCGAAGCCGAGCGCGATCGGGCCGATGATCGCGCACGCGGCCGGGCTCGCGGCGCCGATCGCGGTCAGCACGGCGGTCACCGCGAACATCACCCACGGGATCAGCGCGACCCGCCCGCCCACCCCGCGGACGGCCCCTCTGACGATCAGGTCGACGGTCCCGTTGTTCTTCGCTATCCCGAACAGGAACGTGACGCCGATCAGCGTCAGGACGAGATCACCGCTGATCCCGGCCAGAATCTCCTTCTCGCTGAGTTTCAGCGAGTACATCCCGACCAGCCACGCCGCGACGTAGGCCAGCGCGCCCATGTTGATCGGCAGCACGGTGCCCACCACGAACAGCGCGACCAGCGCCAGGATTGCCACCCATTCAGGTCCCATATCCGTGCCCTACCTCACAGTAGTATTGGTTCAGTGGCCTAGCCAATAGTCCAATGAGCCATCTGTCAATAAGGTTGGGGTCATGGACTTGCCGCCACCTCCCCGTCCGGTGCCGCGATCCCGCCTGTACGAGCAGGTGGCCGATCAGATCAGCACGTGGATCACCGAGAACGGCCTGCGGCCGGGCGACCGGTTGCCGCCGGAGCGCGAGCTGGCGCAGCGGCTCGGGGTGAGCCGGGCGACGCTCAGCCAGGCGCTGGTCGCGCTGGAGGTGATCGGCGCGGTCGTCGTCCGGCACGGCGACGGGACCGTACTCACCGAACGCGCGCGGACCGGGCCGGTCATCGACGCCATCCGCGCCCACGCCGACCGCCTCCCCGAGGTGATCGAGGCGCGCGACGCCCTCGAGACGAAACTGGCCGCCCTCGCCGCGGCCCGCCGTACCGACGCCGACCTGGTCGCCATCCGCGCGGCCCTCGCCGAGATGGAAGCCGATATCGCCGCCGGCGGCCGCGGCGTCGAAGCCGACGAACGCTTCCACGGCGCCATCACCGAGGCCGCCCGCTCCTCCCTCCTCGCCCAAATGATGGGCACCATCCACGACCTCATCCGCGAAACCCGCCTCGAATCCCTCTCCCAACCCGGCCGCCCCCGCGACTCCCTCGCCGGCCACCAAAAAATCGCCGAAGCCATCGCCGCCGGCGACCCGGATGCCGCAGCCGCCGCCATGCACGCCCACGTCCTCCTCGTCTCCGACGTAGCCCTCCTCCGCGAGCGTTCCCAGTGACCGGCGCGGAGCACCTGGCCGTCATCGCGGCCGGGCTTGGGGCGGGGATTCTTACTTCGACGGTGGGGGTTGCTTCGCTGGTGAGTTTTCCGGTGTTGATCGCGTTGGGGATTCCGCCGGTGGTGGCGAATGTTTCGAACACGATCGGGTTGTTGCCGGGGGCGTTGTCGGGGTCGTTCGGGTATCGGCGGGAGTTGCGGGAGGTGCCGCGGGCGATCACGGTGGCGGTGGTGGCGATCTGTGCGGTGGGGTCGATCGGCGGGGTGGTGTTGTTGCTGGCGTTGCCGGCGGGGGTGTTCGCGGCGGCGGCGCCGTGGCTGATCTTGTTCACCTGCTTGATCGTGGGCGCGCAGCCGCGGATCTCGCGCTGGTTGCGGGCGCGGAGCGATCAGCCGCACGGGTTGCGGACGTCGATGTCACCGGCCACCTACGTCTTCACCGCGCTGACCGGCGTGTACGGCGGCTACTTCGGCGCCGGAGCCGGCGTCATGATGATGGCCGTGCTCGGCCTCGGCCTGGATCTCGAGCTACGCGTCGTGAACGGCCTGAAAACCCTGTCCCTGCTCGCGGCGAACGTCGTCGCCGGCGCGATCTTCGTCGTGATCGCCGAGATCGACTGGACGGCGGCCGCGCTGCTGGCGGCCGGCTCGATCGTCGGCGGGTACGCCGGCGCCCACATCGGCCGCCGGATCCCGGGCGGCCTGCTCCGGACGCTGATCGTGATCGCCGGCATCCTCGCCGCCGTCCTGATGCTCAGATGAACTGTACGAACGGCAGCAGGAACAACCCGCCGATGATGATCCCGTTGATCCACTTGTGGCTGACCAGGATCGCGACGAACTCCCGGATCGTCGCCGTCGGCCAGAAGTAGCGCGCGGTCGGCGAGCCGACCACCTGCCCGTTCACCTTGGCCTTGCGGGCGGTCAGCGCGGCCCGGAACGCGTGGAAGTTGTTCGTCACGATCAGGCAGCGGTACTTCGGTTTCAGCGCGACCATCAGCTCCCGGCTGAACAACAGGTTCTCGGTCGTCGTGGTCGACCGGTCCTCGCGGATCACCCGGTCCTCCGGCACCCCGCGCTCGATCAGGTACGCCGCCATCGCGTGCGCCTCGGCGACGTCCTCACCCGGGCCCTGCCCGCCGGAGACGATGATGATCGGATCGCGGCCCTTCCGGACGGCGCGGTCCCGGACCAGCTGGCCGCGGTCGAGCCGGCTGGCCAGCAGCGGCGGGACGCGCGAGCCGCGCAACCCCGAGCCGAGCACGATCACGAAGTCGATCTTCCGCGACGAGCGGACCCGGCTGTAGACGAACGCGTAGATCAGGAAGCAGCCGAACAGGAACGAGACGTAGGTCAGGACGCCGGTGATCGCCGCCATCAACGCGGTCAGCGGCCGCCAGTCGAGGGCCTGCGACACCGCGCCGAAGATGACCAGCCCGAAGATGCCGATACCGGCCGCCAGCGACAGCAGGTTCTTCGGCCGCCGTCCCTCGCGCCGGATCATCGTCACGCCGTTGACGACCAGGAAGATCGCCAGGACGCCGATCAGGATCGGGATCAGCGCCAGGATGCCGACCGCGACGATCTCGGCCAGCGTCCGGCTGACCGTGGCGATCGCGAACATCCCGCCGAGCCCCGCGAACATCAGCGTCAGCACCAGGAAGATGCTGTTACGGAACAGCCGCCGGTCGTAGAGGAAGCTGATCAGGAAGATCAGGAACCAGAACCCGGCGATCGCGAACGGAATCAGGAACGGGTACTGGCTGAGCGCGTCACGGATGTTCATCGGGCGCCATCCAACCATCGGATGACGCCCGATCAGGTCACGCCAGGCTGGTCAGTGACGAAATCGTCGCTTTGTGCAGCCGGGTGATCACGTTCTTGGTCTTCGGGTCCGACCGGTACGGGTACGTGCCGGACTCGAACACCAGGTACGCCCGGCCGCCGAACTCGGTGATCCCCTCGGACATGCTCGGGGCCCGGAAACACGACAGTTTCGCCTTGTCCAGATCGGTCTGCCCGCGGCGGACGACGTACAGGTTGCTGAGCTTGTCGCGCCCGTACGACGTGCTGTAGACGAAGTGGTTCTTGGTGACCAGCAGACCCTGGGTCTTGGTCGGGATCTCCCAGGCGCGGTTGACCGTGGTCAGGGTGCCGTTGGCGGCGATCTTGTACTCGTACATCTTGTCGCGGCCCTTGTCGTTGAACTTGCCCGACCAGAGCGAGTCGCCGTAGCTGGTCAGGAACGACGCGCCGTAGACCTTGCGCTCGGAGCCGACCGCTTTGACGTACGGCGTCCCGGCCTTCTTCATCGCGGCCGCCAGCGTGGACAGCTTGTACTTGCGGATGCCGTTGGTGCTGCCCTGGACGAAGGCCCAGCCCTTCGACGTGGTGATCCCGCCGCCGTGCGTCTCGGCGATCGCGACATCGCCGACGACCTTGTTCGTGGCCGGGTCGATCCCGACGATCAGCGAGTTCTGGCCCTTGTGGTACATCGTGACGAGCAGCAGGTTCTTCGAGCCGGACCAGTTCCACCAGGTGCCGATCCCCTGCGGGACATGCGTGCCCAGCTTGGGCAGCGCTGCGCTGTTGCTGAACCGGCTGTCGTACTTCTTGGACGCCGACGGCCCGTCGTAGAAGTGCGCACCGCCGGCCTTGGTGTCACAACTGATCGCGGCCTCGGCCGACTGGGCCGGCCCCTTCACGGCGACGACGATCGCACCACCGGTGGCGAGCGCGCCGGCCAATCCGAGAGTGAGGGCGAGTCGAGGGCGGGTCATCGTGAATCGCATTGGTCGACCCTAACGCGCTGGGGTGTGAAAGAGTCAAAGCAGGCTGGTACGACGAAGGGATCCGCCGTGGTGGCGAACTGGGCCGGAAATGTGGAGTTCTCCAGCGTGCTCGAGCGGCCACGATCCGTGGCCGAGTTGCAGGCGCTGGTCGCCGCGTCCGAGCGGGTCCGCGTCCTCGGGACCGGTCATTCGTTCAACCGGATCGCGGACACCACCGGCACGCTGCTCACCGTCGCCGACCTGCCGCGCGTGATCGACATCGGCCCGGACGGCGTCACCGTCTCGGCGGGCCTCCGGTACGGCGAGATCACCGCCGCCCTGCAGGCGCGGGGCCTCGCGCTGCACAACCTCGGCTCGCTCCCGCACATCTCGGTCGCCGGCGCCTGCGCCACCGGGACGCACGGCTCCGGTGACGCCAACGGCCCGCTCGCCGACGCCGTCAACGCGATCACTTTCGTCAACGCGGACGGCGATCTCGTCACGCTGACCCGCGACGACCCCGACTTCAACGGCTCGGTCATTTCCCTGGGCGCGCTCGGCGTCACGGTCAGCCTGACCCTGGACGTGCAACCGGCGTACGAGATCAGTCAGGTCGTGTACGACGCCCTGCCGATCGATCGGCTGGCGGCGGACTTCGACGCGGTGCTGAGCAGCGCCTACAGCGTCAGCGCGTTCACCGATTGGGTCGACCCCGAGGTGATGGTCTGGCGGAAACAGAAGTCCGCCGGCTTCGAGCCCGAGTGGCTGGGCGCGAAAGTTGCCGACGGCCCCCGGCATCCGATCAAGGCGATGCCGGCCGGTTTCGCGACCCAGCAGGGCGGCGTCCCGGGCCCGTGGAACGAGCGCCTCCCGCACTTCCGTCTAGAGTTCACCCCCAGCAACGGCGATGAACTGCAGTCCGAGTACTTCGTTCCGCGCGCTCGGGCCGCCGAGGCGGTCGACGTACTCCGTGCCCTGGGCAACCAATTCGCCAACGTCATCCAGGTCTCCGAGGTCCGCACGATCGCCGCCGACGATCTCTGGCTCAGCCCTAGCCAGGGCCGCGACACCGTCGCCCTGCACTTCACCTGGATCCAGGACGAGGCCGCCGTCCGTCCGGTCCTCGGCGCCCTGGAGGAGGCGCTGGCTCCGCTCGACGCCCGTCCGCACTGGGGCAAGGTCTTCGCCGCGGACGCCGCCACCCTCGCCGCGCGCTACCCGAAAGTCCCCGACTTCATCGCGCTGGCGGCCCGCCACGACCCCGCCGCCAAGTTCCGCAACGAATACCTCGACACCTTCCTGCCTAGCTGAGCTCGACCAGGCTGAGCGGGAGGTCGGCGATCGGGGTCGGCGGTTCGGTCGTTCTGAGCAGCGTGCCGCTGACGTGGCGAGCGCTGTTGCTCAGTACGACGCGACCTTGGTCGTTGACCACGGCAACGGTTCGATGAGTGGCGCGAAGGCACGGCAGGACGGCCTTCTCGAAGGTGAAGACGCGGACGTCGGCCCCGGCCACGCCGGCGAAGGCGCCGCCGGCAACGACCGGAACGGTGAAGGTGAGGGTGTAGTCCTCGGTACAGAGGTAGTCGACGTAGGGGCCGGTGATGTGGCGGCGGCCGGTGTTGCGCGGGACGTCGTACCAGGGGAGGGACTCATAGTCGTAGAAGTTGTCGCCGCGGGGGTCGGTGTCGACGAGGAGGCGCTCGGCCTTGCCGTTGTTGCGCATGAACCACTCGAGCCACCAGCGGGAGTCGGCGAGCGCGTCGACGGCCGCGACGAAACCCGCGCCCTGGATGGGGCTGCCGGGCGCGTCGATGGCCGGGCGGACGAGTGCGGCGATGCCTTTGAGGTCGCCTCGGCGTACGGTCGGCTGTCTGGTGAAGGTGGTGGCGGCCGCGGCGGCGATCCGCTCGGCCAGGCCGAACGCCTCGCCCGCCAGGGCGCCGACGAGCTCGGCGACGGCGGCGGTGTCCTGCGCAACGTGAGTGCTCATCTCAGTCCTCCAAAGCCAGTCTGAGGTCGATCAGCCGGGCCGTCGAGTCCGCGACCCGCTCTTCGGCGGCGGCGCGCGCGGCGTCGCCGTCCGTTCGTTCGATGGCCGCGACGACCTCGCGGCAGCTGGCGACGGTACGCCGGTGGCTGTCGTCGTCGCCGAAGGCCAGCCACAGCAGTGTGCCGACCTCGGCCTGCAGGCTCACCTCGGCCCGGTAGAGCCGGGTGGACTGCGCGGTCGCCGCCACCTCGATGTGGAACTGCGCGTCGGCCCGCCGCCGGGCGCCCGGCCCCTCGGCGTCCTCCAGCGCGTCGCAGACCGCGGCCAACCGGCGGACGTCGTCCGGCGTGGCGCGCTCGGCGGCGAGGCGAGCCGCCGTCCCGGCGATCGCGCCGTAGTGGTCACCGAGGTCACGCAGCTGCGCCAAGCTCAGCTCCTCCAGCCGCGCCCGGACGAGCGTCGACGACATGTCCTCCTGCGCCCGGACGAAACTGCCGCCGCCGCGCCCGCGTCGGGTGTCGATCAGCCCGCGCAGCCGCAGCGCGGACAGCGCCTCGCGGATCGTCGTGGTGGAGACACCGAAGATGCCGGCCAGGTCCGACTCGCCGGGTAACTGCTCGGAGTCGGGGATCAGGCCGAGCGCGATCGCGTCGGTGAGCCGGCGGGCCACCAGTTCCGAACGGCTCAACGGCTCCAGCGGTGCGAAGACCGCCGCCGCGCCACTGCCGTAGAACCGCACCGCCACTGGGCACCCCTTAACGCTTGGAGAACAGATCCCGCCCATTCTCCCTGACGTCTAGCCTTGCCATGCACTTGAACTTTAACATCTGATTTCATATGTTAACCCGCACGAGTCGTGGCAGCACTGGGAGTGAGCAATGCGAACTGTGCGAAATCTGATCGGCGGTGCGTCGCGAGACGCGCTCAGCGGTGCGACCAGCGAGCTGATCGACCCGGCCACCGGCAAGGTGTTCGGGACGGCGCCGCTGTCGAGCGAGGAGGACGTCGACGCGGCGTACGGCGCCGCGGCAGCCGCCGTACCGAGCTGGGCCGGTGTGACGCCGGGCGAGCGGCAGCGGATGCTCCTGCGGTTCGCGGACGCTCTGGAAGCGCGCGCCGACGAGATGATCGCCGCCGAGTCGCAGAACACCGGTAAGCCGCTGGGCCTGACCAGGGACGAAGAGTTCGCGGTCATGGTCGACCAGTTGCGGTTCTTCGCGGGTGCGGCCCGGCTGCTGGAAGGGAAGTCGGCCGGTGAGTATCTGGCCGGTCATACGTCGTGGATCCGCCGCGAGCCGATCGGCGTCGTCGGCCAGATCACGCCCTGGAACTACCCGATGATGATGGCGGTCTGGAAGATCGGCCCGGCCCTTGCCGCCGGCAACACTCTCGTCCTGAAACCTGCTGAGACGACTCCGGTCAGCACGGTTCTGATGGCCGAGATCGCCGCCGACGTCCTACCCGCCGGGGTCTTCAACGTCGTCTGCGGCGATCGGGCGACCGGCCAGGCCGTGGTCGCGCATCCGACGCCGGGCCTGGTCAGCATCACCGGCTCGACCCGCGCCGGCTCGGAGGTCGCCTCGACGGCCGCGCTCGACCTCAAACGAACCCATCTCGAGCTCGGCGGCAAGGCCCCGGCCGTCGTCTTCGCGGACGCCGACCTCGCCGCCGCGGCCGAGGCGATCGGCGTCGGCGGCTACTTCAACGCCGGCCAGGACTGCACGGCGGCCTGCCGAGTCCTCGTCGAGGACTCCGTCCACGACGCCTTCGTCGAAGCCCTGACCTCCTGGGCGCGCGAGAACGCCCGGCCCGGCCTGCCGGACGACGAAGCTGCGCTGTTCGGTCCGCTGAACAGCAGCCTGCAGCTCGACCGGGTCCGCGGCTTCCTGGCCCGCATGCCGGCCCACGGCTCGATCGCGCTCGGCGGCTCGCGGGCCGGGGGAAAGCTTGCCGACGGCTACTACCTCGACGCGACCGTGGTCACCGGGCTGCGGCAGGACGACGAGATGATCCAGGACGAGGTGTTCGGCCCGGTCATCACCGTGCAGCCCTTCGCGGACGAGGCCGAGGCGCTGGAGCTGGCGAACGGAGTCCAGTACGGGCTCGCGTCCAGTGTTTTCACCACGGATCACTCGCGGGCGCTGCGGATGTCGGCAGCGCTGGACTTCGGCTGTGTGTGGCTCAACACCCATATCCCGCTGGTCGCCGAGATGCCGCACGGCGGGTTCAAACACTCCGGCCACGGCAAGGACCTCTCGCTGTACGGCGTCGAGGACTACACCCGGATCAAGCACGTCATGTCGGCGATCTGATGAGCGCGCTGGTGGAGGAACGAGTGGGCACAGCGGTCAGCCTGCGCGGGCTGCGGAAGAGCTTCGGCGACGTGATCGCCGTCGACGGCGTCGACCTCGACCTGGCCGAGGGTGAGTTCTTCTCGATGCTCGGGCCGTCCGGCTCCGGGAAGACGACCGTCCTGCGGATGATCGCCGGTTTCGAGGAGCCGACGGCCGGGCAGATCTTGCTCGGCGGGGTCGACGTCACCGGGCGGCCGCCGTACGCGCGGGATGTGAACACGGTCTTCCAGGACTACGCGTTGTTCCCGCACATGAGCGTGCTGCAGAACGTCGAGTACGGGTTGCGGGTCAAGGGCATCGATCGGCGGACTCGGCGTACGCAGGCCGGCGAAGCGCTGGAAACCGTGCGGTTGAGCGGGTTCGGCGACCGGAAGCCGAGCCAGCTGTCCGGTGGCCAACGGCAACGAGTCGCGCTGGCGCGCGCGTTGGTCAACCGGCCCAAGGTGCTGTTGCTCGACGAGCCGCTGGGCGCCCTCGACCTGAAGCTGCGCCGCGAGATGCAGCTGGAGCTGAAGGCGCTGCAGCGCGACGTCGGCATCACCTTCGTGTTCGTCACCCACGACCAGGAGGAGGCGCTGACGATGAGCGACCGGATCGCCGTGTTCAACGGCGGCCGGATCGAACAGCTGGCCGGCCCGGCCGAGCTGTACGAACGCCCCGCGACGGCCTTCGTGGCCGGTTTCGTCGGGACGTCCAACCTGCTCTCGGACGCCGTCGCGGAAGCGATCATCGGCGTCCCGGGAGTCTTCACCGTGCGGCCGGAGAAGATCCGGCTGCAACCCGCCGATACCCCCGCCGAACCCGGTCGCTGTACGGCGATCGGCGTCGTCCGGGAGGTCGTCTACCTCGGCGCGGCCACGCAGTCCGTGGTCGATCTCGAGGCCGGCGGGTCGCTGCTCGTCCTGCAGCAGAACGAAGGCGGTTCCGTCCAGGACAAGCTCGAACTTCGCGGCGCCCAGGTCCGCCTCACCTGGCACCGCGAACACGCCGTCGAGATCGGCGGCCAGTAGTCCCCGCCCCCACCAAGTTGGCAAGGAGCAATCGAATGAAGAAGTCATTCGCAGCGGTGAGCGTCGCAGTGCTCGCCCTGCTCGTCGCGTCGTGCGGCACGTCCGGCGGCGACTCCGGCGCTTCGGGGAACACCGACACCGGCGGCGGTTTCACGCCGCCGGATCTGAAGAAGCTCGACACGCTCGGCGCCGGCGAGGGCAAGCTCAGCGTGCTCGCCTGGCCCGGGTACGCCGAGGACGGCTCGAACGACCCGAAGGTCGACTGGGTCTCGTCGTTCGAGAAGGAGACCGGCTGCCAGGTCACGGTGAAGACGTTCGGCACCTCCGACGAGGCCGTCAGCCTGATGAAGACCGGCCAGTACGACGTCGTCTCGGCGTCCGGCGACGCGTCGCTGCGGCTGATCGCGGGCGGTGTCGTCGAACCGGTCAACACCGATCTGATCAAGAACTACGCCGACGTCTACCCGTTCCTCAAGGACCGGCCGTGGAACTCGGTGAAGGGCCAGATGTACGGCGTCCCGCACGGCTACGGCGCCAACCTGCTGATGTGGCGCACCGACAAGGTGAAGCCGGCACCGACGTCCTGGAGCGTGGTCTTCGACGCCAACTCGCCGTACAAGGGCGCGGTGACGGCGTACGACTCGCCGATCTACATCGCCGACGCGGCGATGTACCTGATGGCGACCAAGCCGGACCTCGGGATCAAGAACCCGTACGCGCTCGACGACAAGCAGTTCACCGCGGCCGTCGACCTGCTCAAACAGCAGAAGGGCCTGGTCTCGGAGTACTGGTCGGACTACCTCAAGGAGGTCCAGGCCTTCACCAGCGGCAACTCCGTCGTCGGGACCACTTGGCAGGTGATCGCGAACGTCGCCAAGGGTGAGAAGGTCCCGGTCGACGTCACCGTGCCGACCGAGGGCGTCACCGGGTGGTCCGACACCTGGATGCTCAGCGCCACCTCGAAGTCCAAGAACTGCGGCTACCTCTGGATGAACCACATCGTCAGCCCCAAGGCGAACGCCGCCGTCGCCGAGTACTTCGGCGAATCGCCCTCCAACGGCAAGGCCTGCGCCGAGACCACCGACAAGTCCCACTGCGCCACCTTCCACGCCGGCGACCAGTCCTACTCCGAGAAGATCTGGTACTGGACCACGCCGATCGAACAGTGCCTCGACGGCCGTACCGACGTGAAATGCGCCGACTACGCCAAGTGGACGCAAGCCTGGACCTCGATCAAGGGATAGCTGAGCATGTTGCACCGCCATCCGCGGGTTCGGCTCGCGTTGTTGCTCGGTCCGCCGATGTTGTGGCTCGGGGTCGCGTACCTCGGGGCGCTGGCGGCGTTGTTCGTCACGGCTCTGTGGACGCAGAACGGGTTCACGGGGACGATCGAGCGGCAGTGGACGCTGGACAGTTTCCGGACGTTGTTCACCGAGGACGTGTATCGGACGATCGCGCTGCGGACGATCGGGGTCGCCGTCCTGGTGACCCTGGTCGACGCGGTGGTCGCGTTCCCGATCGCGTTGTACATGTCGAAGGTGGCGCGGCCGGGGTTGCGGCGGTTCCTGCTGGTGGCGGTGCTGATGCCCTTGTGGGCTTCGTATCTGGTGAAGGCGTACGCCTGGCGGGGGATGTTCTCCGAGGGCGGGCTGGTGTCGTCGGCGTTCAACGCGGTCGGGCTGGAGTCGCCGGGATACGGGCTGACGGCAACTGTGGTGACGCTGGCGTACCTCTGGTTGCCGTACATGATCCTGCCGATCTACGCCGGGTTGGAGCGGTTGCCGAATTCGTTGCTGGAGGCATCGGCTGATCTGGGCGCGCGGACCGGGCACACGATCCGGCGGGTGATCGTTCCGGTGGTGATCCCGGCGATGGTGGCCGGGTCGATCTTCACGTTCAGCCTGAGCCTGGGCGACTACATCGCCGTCCGGATCGTCGGCGGGACGAACCAGCTGCTCGGGAACGTGGTCTACGACAACGTGGGGGCGGCCAACAACCTGCCGTTCGCGGCGGCGGTGGCCACGATCCCGGTGGTGGTGATGCTGGTGTACCTGGCCGCGGTTCGGCGTACCGGAGCAATGGAGAGTTTGTGATGACGATCTCCGGACCGACCCGGATGGTGCTGCGGGTCCTGACTGGGCTGATTCTGCTGGCGATCTACGTGCCGCTGCTGCTGGTGCTGGTGAACTCGTTCAACGTGAACAAGACCTTCGCCTGGCCGCCGCGGGACTTCACGCTGGAGTGGTGGCGGCGGGCGGCCGAGAGCCAGGGCGCGCTCGACGCGTTGTGGGTGAGCGTGCGGGTCGGGCTGGCGGCGACGGCGATCGCGCTGGTGCTCGGGACGATGATCGCGTTCGCCCTGCAGCGCTTCAGTTTCTACGGCCGGGACACGGTCTCGCTGCTGGTGATCCTGCCGATCGCGCTGCCCGGGATCGTCACCGGGATCGCGCTGAACAACGCGTTCCGGACGATCTTCGGGCTGGAGCTCGGCTTCATCACGATCGTGGTCGCCCACGCGACGTTCTGCATCGTGACGGTCTTCAACAACGTGATCGCGCGGCTGCGGCGGACCGGCCTGCAGCTCGAACAGGCCTCGGCGGACCTGGGCGCCTCGGCCTTCCAGACCTTCCGGCTCGTCACCTTCCCGATGATCCGCTCCGCCCTGCTGGCCGGCGGCCTGCTCGCCTTCGCCCTGTCCTTCGACGAGATCATCGTCACGACCTTCACCGCCGGCGCCAACCAGCAGACCCTCCCGATCTGGATCTTCAACAACCTCTTCCGCCCCAACCAGGCCCCGATCGTCAACGTCGTCGCCGCGGCCCTCATCGTCATCTCGGTAGTCCCCGTCTGGCTCGCCCAACGCCTCTCCGGCGACACCGACTCAGTAGGACCCGGTCGCTGACCTATTCTTCGGGGCATGTCCCGTCGGCTGCTGCTCTGGATCGGCATCGCGTTCGTTGCGCTGGGACTGGTCGGGAGCGGGCTCCTCGCCTGGTCCGCCGTCCGCGGGTCGGCACCCGAGCCGGTGCCGCTCGGCAACGGATCGGTGTCGCTGAAGGACGGCGGGCTGACGATCTCGACCACGGACGCCGGGAAGCGCACTTGGTGCCAGGCCAAGGATGCGGCCGGCGCCGACATCTCGCTGGAAGTCGCGACGGACAACTACTCGGCCGGCGGCTCGAAGTACTACGTGATCGCGCACTCCAGGGCTGCCGTCCCGCCCCAGACCGTCACCGTGACCTGTGCCGACAGCACTCTCCCGCTCTACGTGGGTGCCCGCCCGTACTACGTCACCCCTCGCACAGCCTTCGACGGCCTCGTGCTGCCGCTGGCAGGCGCGCTCGGCTCTTTCGTGGTCGGCGTAGTCATCGGCGTCCCGCTCATCGTCATCGCCGCCCTCCGCCGCGGCACGAACAACAGGACGTAGATGGGTGCGTAGACCGCGTGCCACGCGTGGGGCGGCCGCGGATTGGCGGCGGTCGGGAGGTACTACCTGTCGTTCGGGTTGCCTTCGAGGGTGGTGGTGACGGTCCAGAGGAGGTCGCGCAGTTGCCGGCGGTCTTGGGTGGTGAGGTCGGCCAGGGCTCGGGCGGCGGCTCGTTCGTAGATGCCGGTCACGGTGTGCGCCAGGTCGGTGCCCTGGGCGGTCAGCTCGATGCCCACCTGGCGGGCGTCGGTGGTGCTCTTCACGCGTCGGACCAGGCCTGCGGCCTCCATGCGCTGGGTGGTTTTCGTTGCCGTCGGCACCTCGACGTCCAGCACCTTGGCCAGCTTGGCCACCGGTAACGATCCGTGGCGCAGCAGCTTCGCGAGCACCAGCTCCTGGCCGATGTGCAGGCCGCTCCCGACCAGCTCGTCGGCCACCGCCTTCCGCGCCGCCCGGTCCGCGAACCGCAGCGCGACCAGGACCTCCCATTCCCCGACCTCGGTGGAGGTCATTTGGGTTGCCGTGGGGTGAAGGGGTTGGCGGAGATGTAGTCGCCGACGTACTGGGTGGGGAGGGCGGGCTCGCCGCGGGAGAGCTGGCTGGCGTAGCGGGGGAGCTCGTCGCGGACCTTGAGGTGGTGGGCCTGGGACTCGGCGGGGGTGGTGCGGCCGATGATCTCGCCGGATTCGACGAGCGGGCGGAGGAGCTCACGGTCGTCGCCGTCGTCCTCGGGGAGACTGCCGACGCCGACCAGCTCGGCCTCGGCGACCCCGGCGGCGTTGCGCCGGCGCAACGCCCACTTGCGGCCGCCGATCGAGATCTTGTCGACGCTCTTCTTCGCGACCGGGACCATCGCGCCGCTCGCGTCCTCCCGGGCGACCAGCTTGTAGACGAAACCGCAGGTCGGGTAGCCGGAGCCGGTGACCAGCGACGTCCCGACGCCGTACCCGTCGACCGGCGCGGGCGCGAGGGCCGCGATCTGGAACTCGTCGAGATCGGAGGTGACGATGATCCGGGTGCGGGTCGCGCCGAGCGCGTCGAGCTGCTCGCGGACCTGCCCGGCCAGCGACGGCAGGTCGCCGGAGTCGAGCCGGACGGCGCCGAGCTCGGGGCCGGTCAGCTCGATCGCCGTCCGGACGGCCTCGGCGACGTCGTAGGTGTCGACCAGCAGCGTGGTGCCCTTGCCGAGGGCATCCACCTGGGAGGTGAACGCCTCCCGCTCGGTGTCGTGCAGGAGGGTGAACGAGTGCGCCGACGTCCCGGCGCTGGGGATGCCGTACCGGCGGGCCGCCTCCAGGTTGGAGGTGGTCGCGAACCCGGCGACGTACGCCGCCAGCGCGGACGCGACCGCCGCCTCCTCGTGGGTCCGCCGCGAGCCCATCTCGATACACGGCCGGCCGCCGGCCCACCACGTCATCCGGGAGGCGGCCGAGGCGACCGCGGAGTCGTGGTTCAGGATCGACAGGAAGACGGTTTCCAGCAGGACGGCCTCGGCGAACGTCGACTCCACCACCAGGACCGGGGAGCCGGGGAAGAAGATTTCGCCGTCGGCGTACCCGGCGATGTCCCCGGAGAACCGGTAGTTCGCCAGCCAGTCCCGGGTAGTGTGGTCGACGACGCCGCGATCGGCCAGGAAGGTGATCGCCCGCTCGTCGAAGCGGAAGTCCTCGAGCGCGTCGAGGAGCCGGTTGACGCCGGCCACCACGCCGTACCGGCGGCCGTCGGGCAGGCGGCGGGCGAATAGCTCGAAGACCGAGCGGCGCTGCGCCGTGCCGTCGGCGAGGCTGGCCTGCAACATGGTCAACTCGTAGTGGTCCGTCAGGAGCGCGGTCGAGGTGTTCACAAGGGCAGCCTATTGCGAGATCAGATCCGATGATGGAGAGAATGGACCGGTGACCACCGCACCCAGCGAACTCGACAGCCCCGAGGTCGACGAGGCGATCGAGCTCAGCCCACCGTGGGTGACGATCGTCTGGAACGACCCGGTGAACCTGATGGACTACGTCACGTTCGTCTTCCAGACGCATTTCGGCTACTCCAAGGCGAAGGCGGAGAAGCTGATGATGCAGGTCCACGAGGAGGGGAAGTCGGCGGTGTCGAACGGTAACCGCGAGGCGATGGAGCGCGACGTCGAGGCGATGCACTCCTACGGCCTGTGGGCCACCTGCGAGAAGTCGTGACGCGCTTCCGCAAGCGGCGCAAGATCGTCGCGGTCAGCTTCGCCGAGCACGAGGCCGAGATCCTCGCCAACCTGCTCCGGAATCTGGTCGAGCTCCTGTACGACGGCCTGCCGCCGCGCGCCACCCAGTCCAGCGACCCGCTGGCCGCCCTGCTCGACTCCGACGGCCCGACCTCCCCGCCCGAGGACATCGTCCTGCAGCGCCTGCTCCCGGACGCCTACGGCTCCGACGACCTGGCCTCGGCCGAGTTCCGCCGCTTCACCGAGCGCGGCCTGCGCGACGGCAAGATCACCGACGCCAAACGCGTCCTGTCCGCCCTGGAGTCGGCCGGCGCCGACGAGATCGCCCTCGAGCCCGACGAGCAGCTCTCCTGGCTCCGCGCCCTCAACGACCTCCGCCTGGCCATCGGCACCCGCCTCGGCATCGAGGACGACAACGACTACGCAACCTGGGAAAAGCTCCCCGAGGACGACCCCCGCCGCCTCACCTACGACCTCTACGACTGGCTCGGCTACCTCCAGTCGGCCCTCCTCCACAACATGCGCTGACGGAGGGCCCCGGGGTCGCCTGCGTAGCATGCGGGGGTGAGCTATCCGAGGGTTGGCGCGGCGGACTTTCCTGGGGTTGAAGGGGAGGTGCTGGCGTACTGGGAGGCGGATGACACCTTCCGGGCCTCCGTGCGGGGCGAGGCGGAGTTCGTCTTCTACGACGGCCCGCCGTTCGCGAACGGGTTGCCGCATTACGGCCACCTGCTGACGGGGTACGTCAAGGACCTCGTGCCGCGGTACCGGACGATGCGGGGCGCTCGGGTGGAGCGGCGGTTCGGCTGGGACACGCACGGGCTGCCGGCCGAGCTGGAGGCGCAGCGGGTGCTGGGGCTGAAGACGAAGGCGGAGATCCTCGAGCTGGGGATCGAGAAGTTCAACGCGGTCTGCCGGGAGCGGGTCCTCAGGTACACCGACGAGTGGCGCGCCTACGTCACCCGGCAGGCCCGCTGGGTGGACTTCGACCACGACTACAAGACGCTGAATCCGGAGTACATGGAGTCGGTGATCTGGGCGTTCAAGACGCTGTATGACAAGGGCCTGGTGTACGAGGGCCTGCGCGTGCTCCCGTACTGCTGGAACGACGAGACCCCGCTGTCGAACCACGAGCTCCGGATGGACGACGACGTCTACCAGCCCCGGCAGGACCCGTCGGTGACGGTCGCGGTCGAGCTGGAGACCGGTGAGCGCCTGCTCGCCTGGACGACGACCCCGTGGACGCTCCCCAGCAACCTCGCGATGGCCGTCGGCCCGGACGTCGACTACGTGGTCGCGTACGACGAGGAGCGGCGTCCGGTCATCGTCGCCGAGGCCCGCGCCGCGGCGTACGGGCTCACCGAGATCATCGGCCGGCTCAAGGGCGCCGAGCTGATCGGCCGGCGCTACACCCCGCTGTTCGGCTTCTTCGAAGGCACGCCCAACGCCTTCCAGGTGATCGCCGCCGACCACGTCACCACCGACGACGGCACCGGGGTCGTCCACCTGGCCCCGGCGTACGGCGAGGAGGACCAGCTCGCCTGCGACGCCGTCGGCATCCCGACGATCCTGACCGTGGACGACGGCGCCCGCTTCACCGGCGTCGTCCCGCCGTACCAGGGTCTGCACGTCTTCGAGGCGAACCGCCCGATCATCCGCGACCTCGAGGCGAGCGGCGCGCTGGTCCGCGAGGACAGCTACGTGCACAGCTACCCGCACTGCTGGCGCTGCCGGAATCCGCTGATCTACAAGGCGGTGTCGAGCTGGTTCGTCGAGGTGACCGCGATCCGCGACCGGATGGTCGAGCTGAACGAGCAGATCACCTGGACGCCGGAGCACATCAAACACGGCCAGTTCGGCAAGTGGCTGTCGAACGCGCGGGACTGGTCGATCAGCCGCAACCGCTTCTGGGGCAGCCCGATCCCGGTCTGGCGGTCGGACGATCCGGCGTACCCGCGGGTCGACGTCTACGGCTCGATCGCCGAGCTGGAGCGCGACTTCGGCGTCGCGGTGACCGACCTGCACCGCCCGTACGTCGATCGGCTCACCCGGCCCAACCCGGACGATCCGACCGGGAAGTCGACGATGCGCCGGGTGCCGGACGTACTGGACGTGTGGTTCGACTCGGGGTCGATGAGCTTCGCGCAGGTGCACTACCCGTTCGAGAACACCGAGTGGTTCGACAGCCATTTCCCGGGCGATTTCATCGTCGAGTACATCGGTCAGACCCGCGGCTGGTTCTACACGATGCACATCCTCGGGACGGCGTTGTTCGACCGGCCGGCGTTCAAGTCGTGCCTGAGCCACGGGATCGTGCTCGGCAGCGACGGGCAGAAGATGGCCAAGTCGCTGCGCAACTACCCGGACGTGTCGGAGGTGTTCGACCGGGACGGCGCGGACGCGATGCGCTGGTTCCTGATGTCGAGCCCGATCCTGCGCGGCGGGAGCCTGATCGTCACCGAGGCGGGGATCCGCGAGGGCGTTCGGCAGGTGCTGATCCCGTTGTGGAACGCGTGGTCCTTCTTCGCCCTCTCGGCGAACGCGGCCGGCCGGGAGGCCCGCCGCGACACCCGGTCGCCGGACCTGCTGGACCGGTATCTGCTCGCCCGGCTGCGGCTGCTGGTCACCGACGTCCAGGAGAAGCTCGATCGGTACGACATCGCGTCGGCTTGTGACGCGGTGACGGCGTACGTCGACGTCCTCACCAACTGGTACATCCGGCGGTCGCGAGGTCGCTTCGGGGCCGGGGAGCCGGCCGCGATCGACACGCTGCACACCGCGCTCGAGACGCTCTGCCGGACGGTCGCGCCGCTGTTGCCGCTGGTCAGCGAGAACATCTGGCGCGGGCTGACCGGTGAGCGGTCGGTGCACCTGACCGACTGGCCGGACGCCGGTGACCTGCCGGACGACGCGGAGCTGGTCGCGCGGATGGAGCAGGCTCGGGTGGTGTGTTCGGTCGCGTCGTCGCTGCGGAAGGCGGCCGGGATCCGGTCTCGGCAGCCGCTGCACCGATTGACCGTGGCGACGTCGGCTGACCTGCATGCGTTGACCGGGCTGATCGCGGCCGAGGTGAACGTGCGCGAGGTTGTGCTCACGTCGGTGGATGCGGTCGACGCGCCGGTTTCGCAGCAGCTGACGGTGAACGCGCGGGCCGCCGGGCCGCGGCTGGGGAAGGCGGTGCAGACGGCGATCAAGGCGTCGAAGAGCGGGGACTGGTCGGTCTCCGCGGCTGACGTGGTGGTTGCTGGAGGCATCGAGCTGGTCGAGGGCGAGTACACGCTGGAGACGACGCTGGCGGCGGACGCCGCGGCGAGTGGGTTGTTGCCGGGTGGCGGCTTCGTCGTCCTGGACACCACGATCACGCCTGAGCTGGCGGCGGAGGGGACAGCGCGGGACGTCGTCCGCGCGATTCAGCAGGCGCGGCGGGACGCCGGGCTCGAGGTTGGTGATCGGGTGCGGGTGACTGTCGAGGGGCCGGGGGAGGTGCTCGCAGCCGTCGCGGCGCACCGTGCGTTGATCACGGGCGAGACCTCCGCCGCCGAGCTGACCACGGTGGAGGGTCCTGAGCTGAGCGTTCAGCTGACCTCCTAGGGTTGGCGGTATGGAGACGCGGAAGCTGGGACGAACCGGTCGGGACGTGGGTGTGGTCGGGCTCGGCGCCTGGCAGCTGGGCGCCGACTGGGGTTCGGTCGACGAGAGCGACGCGCTGGCCGTTCTGCGGTCGGCTGTCGAGAGCGGCGTCACGTTCATCGACACCGCTGACGTGTACGGCGACGGCCGCAGCGAGCGCCTGGTCGGGCAGATCCGCAAGGAGCACGAGGGCCTGACCGTGGCCACCAAGATGGGCCGCCGTGTCGAACAGCTCCCGGAGAACTACAACCCGGCGAACTTCCGCGCCTGGAACGACCGCTCCCGGCAGAACCTCGGCGTCGACACGATCGACCTCGTCCAGCTGCACTGCCCGCCGACCGCGGTCTACTCGACGGACGCCGTCTTCGACGACCTCGACGCCATGGTCGAGGAGGGCCGGATCGCGGCGTACGGCGTCAGCGTCGAGACCACCGCCGAGGCGCTGACCGCGATCGCGCGGCCCAACGTCGCCTCCGTCCAGATCATCCTGAACGCGCTCCGCCTCAAACCCCTCGACGAGGTCCTCCCCGCGGCCCAGGCGGCCGGTGTCGGCATCATCGCCCGCGTCCCGCTCGCCAGCGGCCTGCTCTCCGGCAAGTACGACGAGACCACCGTCTTCGCCGCCGACGACCACCGCACCTACAACCGCAACGGCGAGGCCTTCGACGTCGGCGAGACCTTCTCCGGCGTCGACTTCGGCACCGGCCTCGAAGCCGTCCGCCGCCTGATGCCCTGGCTCCCGGCCGGCGCCACCATGGCCCAGTTCGCCCTCCGCTGGATCATCGACCAGCCCGGCGTCTCCGTCGTCATCCCCGGCGCCCGCAACCCCGAGCAGGTGGCCGGAAACACCGCCGCCGCCAGCCTGTCCCCGCTCGACGACACCCAGCAGGCCGCCGTCCGCGACATCTACGACGACCTCATCCGCCCCCAGATCCACGACCGCTGGTAGTCCACATACTGGACGCGATTCCGGGTTGGCGGGCTCGGTCCGGCCGCCGCCGTACCGTGGTGATGTGTTGATCATCGAGCAGGCGGCGTACGACGCGATCGTCGCGCATGCGCGGCGGGACCACCCTGATGAGGCGTGCGGGGTGGTGATCGGGCCGGAGGGGTCGGATCGGCCGGAGCGGGTGGTGCCGATGCTGAACGCGGCGATGAGCCCGACGTTCTACGAGTTCGACAGCGACGACTGGAAGAAGCTGTACGACGAGATGTGGGACAACGACGAGGAAGCGGTGGTGATCTACCACTCGCACACCGCGACCGAGGCGTACCCGTCGCGGACCGACATCTCGATCGCGCAGGAGCCGAACGCGCACTACGTACTGGTGTCGACGCGGGACGGGGCCGACTCGCTCACGTACGACGGGCCGGTCGAGTTCCGGTCGTTCCGGATCGTCGGCGGCGCGGTCACCGAGGAAGAGGTCAAGGTCGTGACGGCCTACGGCGAAACAGGAGAGAACTGAGATGGCGATCGAGTTGCGGGTTCCGACGATCCTGCGCACCTTCACCGGCGGCGAGAAGCTGGTCACCGGCGCCGGGGACACGCTGGCGGCGTTCATCGACGACGTCGAGGGCAATCACCCCGGGATCAAGGAGCGGATCGTCGAGGGTGAGCCGGCCGAGCTGCGCCGGTTCGTCAACGTGTACGTGAACGACGAGGACGTGCGCTTCACCGGTGGTCTGCAGACCGGCGTCCAGGACGGCGACGTGGTCGTCGTGCTGCCCGCGGTCGCCGGCGGCTGACGTGCGCTTCGACAGCCTGCTCGACTCGGTCGGGGGCACGCCGCTGGTCGGCCTGCCCCGGCTGTCGCCGACGGACGACGTCCGGCTCTGGGCCAAACTCGAGGACCGCAACCCGACCGGCTCGATCAAGGACCGGGCCGCGCTGCGGATGCTCCTGGACGCCGAGAAGGACGGCCGGCTCCGCCCGGGGAACACGATCCTCGAGCCGACGTCCGGCAACACCGGGATCTCGCTCGCGATGGCCGCCAAGCTGCGCGGCTACCGGATGGTCTGTGTAATGCCGGAGAACACTTCGGAGGAGCGCCGGCAGATCCTGCGGATGTGGGGCGTCGAGATCATCTCCTCCCCGGCCGCGGGCGGCTCGAACGAGGCCGTCCGGGTGGCCAAGCAGGTCGCCGAAGAGCACCCGGACTGGGTGATGCTCTACCAGTACGGAAACCCGTCGAATGCCGCCGCCCATTACGACGGCACCGCGCGCGAGATCCTCGCCGATCTGCCCTCGGTGACGCATTTCGTGGCCGGCCTCGGCACCACCGGCACGCTGATGGGCAGCGGCCGGTTCTTCCGCGAGCACAAACCCGCCGTCAAGATCGTCGCGGCCGAGCCTCGCTACGGCGAGCTCGTCTACGGCCTGCGCAATCTCGACGAGGGGTTCGTCCCCGAGCTGTACGACGAGACGCTGATCGACGCCCGGTTCTCGGTCGGGCCGCGGGACGCCGTCCGGCGGGTCCGCGAGCTGCTCGACAACGAGGGGATCTTCGCCGGCGTCTCGACCGGCGCCATCCTGCACGCCGCGCTCGGCCAGGCGGCCAAGTGCGTCCGTGAAGGAGAGCGGGCCGATATCGCCTTCGTCGTCCCCGACGGCGGCTGGAAGTACCTGTCGACCGGCGCCTACGAGGGCACGATCGACGAGGCGGAAGAACGCCTCGAGGGTCAGCTCTGGGCCTGAATGCCCTTATTTACTTGAAGAAAGCCGGCGCTACGGAGACTTGAAGAGGATCCGGCGGCCGATCCGGGGGTGGACGCCGCGGCCCTTGCAACTCGTACAGGGACGCTGCGCGTAACTGAAGAAGCCGCCGTGATGACGCCCGGCGCCCTTGCAGCGGTTGCACTTGGCGTTCGGGTGCAGCGACAACGAGACGACGTACAGGAAGAACGCCGACATCAGCAGCAGCAGGAAGACGCCGGTCGGCCCGAGGGACGACGCGATCTCCGCGGCCGTGCTGTTGGTTTCGACAGCCTGATTGGCCGTCTGCCCGGAGGCGGCGACGTGGTCAGGCTGCGGATTCGGTCCGGCGGTGGTGTTCAGCACCACCGCGATGTGGTGCGCCAGGCTCATGACATCACGAGGGGCGGTCGAACTAACATCGGTCCAGAGTGGCGCGAATCACGTGGATTGGCAATTGCATAACGTAAAGATGTGGACAAGGTCGGCGTGTCGTTTCGTGAGTTCGAATGGGGTGAACTTCAAAACGACCCGAAACCGGGTTCGGTTACGGGTCGCCGCCGCTCGGTGTGGCAGCCCCGGATAAACTGCCGGTCGTGACGGACGCGCCGGTAGGGATCTTCGATTCAGGGTTCGGCGGCCTCACCGTCGCTCGCGCGGTGCTCGACCAGCTGCCGCACGAGCCGATCCTCTACCTGGGTGACACGGCCCGGCAGCCCTACGGGCCGAAGCCGATCGCCGAGGTCCGCGAGTACGCGCTGGAGTGCCTGGACCACCTGGTCGAGGCCGGCGTGAAGATGCTCGTGATCGCCTGCAACTCGGCCAGCGCCGCGATGCTGCGCGACGCCCGCGAGCGGTACGACGTCCCGGTCGTCGAGGTGATCCTGCCGGCCGCGCGGCGCGCGGTCGCCGCGACCCGGAACCAGAAGGTCGGCGTCATCTGCACCGCGGCGACCGCCCAGTCGCAGGCCTACGACGACGCGTTCGCCGCGGCGCCGCAGGTGGAGCTGATCACCCGGCCCTGCCCGAAGTTCGTCGATTTCGTCGAGTCCGGCGTGACGTCCGGCCCCGAGCTGCTCGAGGCCGCGCACGAGTACCTCGACCCGCTGGTCGACGCCGGCGTCGACACGCTGATCCTCGGCTGCACCCACTACCCGTTGCTGACCGGCGTCATCTCGTACGTCGTCGGCGACCGCGTCACCCTGGTCAGCAGCGCCGAAGAGTGCGCCAAGGACGTGTACGGCGTCCTCACCAAGACCGGCCTGCTCCGCTCCGACGCCCTCCCCGAACCGAAACACCGTTTCGTCACGACCGGAACGCCCTCGGAGTTCGAGGCGATCGGCTCCCGCTTCCTCGGCCCGGTCCTCTCCTCGGTCGACCAGTTCGCCTGGGTCCGCTAGCCGGCGGCCCGCTCGCGCCCCTTGTCGAGGGCCGCGAGCAACAGCAGTGCGACGACGATTGCGCCGCCTGCAACGACGTAACACCACGGCGCGTCCAGGTAGTTCGCCGCGGTGAGCACGGTCGGGCCCTTGTCGGTCCACAGCTCGAAGATCAGCGCGATGACGCCCTCCCAGATCCCGAGAAACGCCGTCACGACCATTGCCAGTCTGTACATTCCCTCGTCCATGGATACGACCGTAACAACGGGTCCGTGCTACTTAAGTCTGGGTTTCGCCGTTTCATCACGCATATCCTGTGAAGGTGCGTGACGAAATGTGTCGGGTCTGCGGTGCTGCGCTGAGCCTGCCCGAGCGCGGGCGGCGGCCGCTGTACTGCTCGCGGGCCTGCCAGGCCAAGGCCTACCGCGCCCGCCAGGCGCCGGCTCCGGTGGCGACCGGCCCGAGCGAACGGCGTACCGAGATCGCGCGAGTGGTCTGGGCCATCGCCGCCGAACAAGGGCTGGACGCGGTCAGCATGCGCTCGGTGGCCGCCGCGGCGGGGGTGTCGGTGCGAGTTGTGCAATATCACTTCGGAACCAAGCACCAGCTGCTCGTCGACTCGCTGGAGTTGTTGCATCGCACCAACGAACAGCTCGCCGCCGGCCGGATCCAGGCCGACCTGACCGACCCGAAGGCCTTGCTGGGCGCGATTCTGGAGGAGTTCCTGCCGCTCGACGCGCACCGCCGGCTGAGCCTGCGCGCCCTGGTCGGGTACTACGCCCGCAGCCTGGCCGATCCCGCTCTGGCCGCGATCTTCCTGTCCGGCGACCGCTCCCTGGAGGACTTCGTCGCGCTGATCCTGCGGTACGCCGGGGAACAGGGCCTGCTGCGCCCCGGGATCCACATCGCCTCGACCGCGGACCTGCTGGTCGCCGGGGTGACCGGACTCGGGCTGGATGTTGTCCACGGCACCAGAACGGCCCCGGACGTCCGCGAAATCATTGCCAGGCAACTGGATCAGCTGTTCCGCGACGCGACCGGCTTGTCTGCAAAGGTCGCAACCCGCCGGTAATCTTCAAGATATGAAGCTCACCGTGCTCGGCTGCTCGGGGTCCGTCCCCGGGCCGGACTCGGCCGCCTCGAGCTATCTGGTCTCCGCCGAGGGTTTTCACCTGGTCCTCGACCTCGGCAGCGGCGCACTCGGATCGCTCCAGCGGCATATCGCCGTTCCGCAGATCGGCGCGATCGGCCTGTCCCACTTGCATCCTGACCACTGTATGGACCTGTGCGGCCTGTACGTCGCGGCGAAGTACGCGCCGGGTTCACCGATTCCCCGTATTCCCGTGTTCGCCCCGCCCGGAGCGGCGGAGCGGATGGCGCTGGCCTACGACCTCCCGATCGACCCCGGGATGGAGGAGGAGCTGGATTTCCATACCTGGCAGGAGGTTCAGCAGATCGGCCCGTTCACGGTCCGGACCGCGCCGATGGTGCACCCGGTGCCGGCGTACGCGATCCGGGTCGAGCACAACGGAAAGACGCTGGTCTACACCGGTGACACCGGGCCGAACGACGCGCTGATCGAGCTGGCCCGGGGCGCCGACCTGCTGTTGTCCGAAGCCGCCTTGCCGGACGACAACCCCAACAATCCCGTCGATCTGCATCTGTCCCCGTCCGATGCCGGCGAACACGCGAAGAAGGCCGGCGCGAAGAAACTCGTGATCACCCACGTACCGCCGTGGTTCGACCGCGCCACCCAGGCCGAGAACGCCCGGCGGACCTATCCCGGTCCGATCGAGATCGCCACCCCCCACGCAGTCTTCGAGATCTAGCCGTTGTGCTCCGCAACGACCGGTCCGGCGACCCCTGCCGCCGCGCCGGTGCGATCGGCAACCAACTCGGGCTGTAGCCGATCGCCTTGGCGTAGGCCGAAGTAGGCCGCTGCCGAGCCGCCGCGGACGACGAGTTCGGCGTACCCGTCTCCGGAGCTCCCGGGGATCAGGCCGGGCTGCTGCCGCGGCACGGCGGTCAGGTGCGGGTAGCGCGCGACCCCTGCGATGGCGAGCTGCTCGGGCCGCCGATCGAGTTTGCAGTTGCCGAAATTGTCGACGACGGTCACGATCGGGCCTACTTCGGGGGTGTCGGGAATCGCGGTCGGCGTGGCCGGGATCGGCGTCCCGTCGAAGACCCATTTCGCGAGCAGCGGCAGGTACCAGAGGCTGCGGAACTGGGTGTCGGTGATCTGCTGCGCCGCAGCGGGGTCGAGGCCGGTGGTGGCCAGCACCTCGGCGATGTCGGTCACGTGGAGCTTGCTGATGCCCAGCTCGCGGCGGACCAGCTCCAGGGCGCGCGGATTGAACGTCGTGGCGACCAGGTGCGGTCCGTAGTGGAAGTAGCCGAACGGGACGCCGTTCGGCCAGTGGCCGTCGCGGGGCGCCAGGTTGAGCAGAGTGATGGTCGGGTGCGCGGTCTGGCCCAGTGACTCGGTAGCGCGCAGGCAGTCGAGCAGAGTCAGGGCGGCGAAGGACTCCGGGTCCGGACCGTCCAGAGCGATGATCGTGGGGGACTGGCCGAAGAGGGCGCCGATGCGGGTGCTGAGCCGGGCGCGGGCGTTTCCGTCGTGACAGTCGGTCAGGTAGGTGATCTGAGGCATTGCTGTTGCTCCTGGGGTGTGTGGTTGCCGGAAATGCGAAGAGGCCCCCGGAACCGGAGGCCTCTCGCTGCAAGCACACGTGCCTACGCCGCTGACGGACCTCCGAATCGGGGGCTCAGCATTCGCATCGCGGCGTACCTGGTCACGTTGTAGAAGATAGCACCCTCACCGAGCCTGTCCGCCGTCGAAATAGCTCACCAGCGCCGGATCCAGCTCCGGGACGTCGACTGGTACGCCGTTGGAGCGGAGCGACGTCGTGGCGGCGTACCCCGCGGCCACTGCGGCGCGGGCGGCGATGGGGGAGGTCAGAGTGGCGCCGCCGTCCCGGACGAAGCGGATGAACTCGTCGACCAGATGCGGGTCGGCACCGCCGTGGTGGTCGGTCTCACCGGCGATCTCGACCACCTGGTCGGCGTCCTCGCGGTAGCCGGACCGGCGGCTGTTCCAGACCTTCACCACGCCACCTGCGGTGTCGCCGAAGTTCTCCAGGCGGCCGTGGGTGCCGATGACGGTGTAGTTGCGCCAGTAGTCCGGAGTGAAGTGGCACTGCTCGTACGTCATCAGTACGCCGTTGTCGAGCAGCAGGTTGGCCGTGGAGAGGTCCTCGACGTCCATGACCGGCGCCAGGCCCTTCTGCTCCAGCGGGGGCCAGTTGTCCGAGCTGACGAAGTCCGAGAAGCGCTGGCCGGAGCGGTCGAGCCGGTCCGTGATGCCGCCGTACAGGGTCAGGGCGCCCATCGCGTTGACGCGCGTGGTGTAGCCGCCGGCCAGCCAGTGCATCACGTCGAGGTCGTGGGCGCCCTTCTGCAGCAGCAGGCTGGTGGTCCGGCGGCGGTCGGCGTGCCAGTCCTTGAAGTAGAAGTCGCCGCCGTGGCCGACGAAGTGGCGGCACCAGATCGCCTTGACCTCGCCGATGGCGCCGTCCTGGATCAGCTGCCGCATGGTCTGGACGACGGGCATGTGGCGCATGTTGTGGCCGACGTACAGCCGGGCGCCGGAGTCGTACGCCGCCTGCAGCACCCGGTCGCAGCCCTCGGTGGTGATCGCCAGCGGCTTCTCGACGAACACGGAGACGCCGGCGGCGAGGAAGTCGACGGCCGGTCCCTCGTGCAGGTCGTCGGGGGTGGTCAGGAAGACGCCGTCCAGCTTCAGGTCGAGCAGCTCCGCGTGGCCGGCGTACGCCGTCGCCTCCGGGTAGAGCTCGAGGGTCTGCTCGCGCTGCGCGGCGACCGGGTCGGCGACCGCCACCACCGCCGAACCCGCGCCGGGGCGGTGGGCGTACTGCGCGATGCGGCTCCGGGCGCCGAGCCCGACCACACCGAACCGAAGATCAGTCATCAGCCAGCAACTCCTGCACATAGTTGTTTGTAACACCCTAACTCCGAGCAATTGCGTCCTTCAATCACCCGTCCTCCCACTGGAATTGCCTTCCTGGTCACCCAGGCAACATCGGAGTCTCCCTCCGTGCGCGCACCATGGCGGAATGTGAGCCTCCACTACGTGGCACTTGGGGACTCGACCACCGTTGGGGTCGGGGATCCGATGAACGGCAGCAGTACGACCGACCTTTCCGGTGCGGGAGCGCGGTCCGGTGAGGGGTGGCGGGGCTGGGCCTCGCTGCTCGCCGAATCGCTGGCCTGCTCCCACCGTGTGACGTTCTCCAACCTCGCGACCAGTGGCGCGACCGTCGATCTGGTCGCGACCGAACAGCTCCCCGAGACCGGCAGTGGGCCGATCGACCTGGCCTCGCTCATCGTCGGGGTCAACGACACGCTGCGCTCGACGTTCGACCCGGGGCGGATCCGTGAGCACCTGCACGTGTGCGCCGAGCAGCTGACCGCTCGGGGCGCGCTGCTGCTCACGGTCCGGTTCCACGACCACGGTCAGGTGTTCGGCCTGCCGAAATGGATGCGACGGCCGCTGTGGCAGCGCATCGAGCAGGTGAACCTCGCCTACGACGACCTCTACGCCCGGTACGGCGGCGTCCGGCTGGACATGGCCGACTACCCCGAGGTGTACCGGCGGGACTTCTGGAGCATCGACCGGCTGCATCCGGGGGAGCGTGGGCATCGCCACCTGGCCCGCGTCTTCGCCGACGAGCTGGCTGGGCGCGGACTGCGGATCGACGTCCCCCCGGCTCTGGACTGCGCGTACAAGCCGCCGAGCAGGTGGGCGGACACGGTCTGGATGGTTCGGGAGGGCGTGCCGTGGATCGGGCGCCGGGCCGGCGACCTGCTGCCCTTCGTCGCCCGGATGGCGGTCAGTCCGCGAAGGTTATCCACAGGCGCGTTGACCAATGCGGAGGTCCAGCGCTTGGAGGCATAGGGTTCGGTCCATGGCTCGTATCGACGGACGTACCCCTGACCAGCTCCGCCCGGTGACACTGACGCGGAAGTGGCTCGACCACGCCGAGGGCTCGGTGCTGGTGGAGTTCGGGAAGACGCGGGTGCTCTGCGCGGCGAGTGTGACCGAAGGGGTTCCGCGCTGGCGGAAGGGCTCCGGCCTCGGGTGGGTCAGCGCGGAGTACGCGATGCTGCCGCGATCGACCAACACCCGCTCGGACCGCGAGTCCGTGAAGGGCCGGATCGGCGGCCGGACACATGAGATCTCCCGGCTGATCGGGCGTTCGCTGCGCGCGGTGATCGACTACAAGGCCCTCGGCGAGAACACCATCCTGCTGGACTGCGACGTCCTGCAGGCCGACGGCGGCACGCGGACGGCCGCGATCACCGGGGCCTACGTCGCGCTCGCGGACGCCGTCTCGTACCTGCGCGACCGCAAACTGCTGAAGAGCGAGCCGCTGACCGGCACGGTCTCGGCGGTCTCGGTCGGCATCATCGACGGCGCCCCGATGCTCGACCTCTGCTACGAGGAGGACGTCCGGGCCGAGACCGACATGAACCTCGTCATCACCGGCGACGGGAAGTTCATCGAGGTGCAGGGCACGGCCGAGGGCGCGCCGTTCGACCGCGCCGAGCTGGACAGCCTGCTCTCGCTCGGCCTGGCCGGCTGCGCCGACCTGGCCAAACTGCAGCAGGAGGCGTTGGCGTGACGAAGGTTCTGCTGGCTTCGAACAACAAGAAGAAGCTCGAGGAGCTGCGGCGGATCCTGACGCCGATCGTTCCGGGGATCGAGGTGCTCGGGCTGGGCGACGTCCCGGCGTACCCGGAGCCGCCGGAGACCGAGCCGACCTTCGAGGGCAACGCGCTGCTCAAGGCGCATGCGGCGCTGGCCGCGACCGGCCTGCCGTCGATCGCCGACGACAGCGGCATCTGCGTCGACGCGCTGAACGGGATGCCCGGCGTCCTGTCGGCGCGCTGGTCGGGCCCGCTCAAGGACAACGACGCGAACAACCAGCTCCTGCTCGGCCAGCTGGAGGACGTACCGGACGAGCGCCGCGGCGCGTCGTTCGTCGCGGCCGTCGCCTTCGTCCGCGAGGGTGCGGCCGATGAGCTGGTGCTCGGCGAGATGCGCGGCTCGGTGGTCCGCGAGGTCCGCGGCTCGGGCGGCTTCGGGTACGACGTCCTGTTCGCGGCCGAGGGCTACGACCGGACGACGGCGGAGCTGTCGATCGAGGAGAAGGACGCGATCAGCCACCGGGGCAAGGCCCTGCGCGCGCTGGCGCCGATCGTCGCGAAAGCATTGGGGGCCTGACATGTTGTTCGCCGGATCCGATCGCGAAGGTGTCGAGGACGGCTGGATCACGTCGGCGTACCGGCGCTGGTCCGAGGCCCGGGTGGTCGAGGGCCGCGTCTACCGGACGAACGCCGGCCGCATCCAGATCGACAGCATCAGCGAGATCAACCCCGCGCTGATCGCCGACACCGATCCCGACGTCGCGCTCGCCGATCGCCGCAACGCCGGTGACATCCTCCGCCGCCTCCGCGGCGAGGAGTCCTGGCCGACCTTCCTGATCCGCTTCCACCTGGTCAAAGGCCCCGACCCCCGCGAAGAGCTGGCCGCGCAAACCGACCTCACCCCCGAAGACCTCACCGAGCTCACCGACCGCCTGGCCCGCTTCGACGCCAACCCCCACGGCCCCTGGACGACCGCCACCCTCCGCCTCATCCAGTCCCGCCCCGCCACCCGGGCCGCCGACCTGGCGGCGTCCCTCGACCGCGAGACCGCCCCCTTCAAACTCGACGTCCGCAAACTCAAGAACCTCGGCCTCACCCACAGCCTCGAAACCGGCTACGAACTCTCCCCCCGAGGCGCCGCCTACCTCAAGACCCTCGACTAGGCCGGTCGGCCAGTTTCAGCCAGGTGACGCCGAGGATGATCAGGCCGAGCCAGAGGGACTGGGTGAGGGTGAGGGACTGGTCGAAGAAGGCGGGGCCGAGGGCGGCGGCGCCGGCGGCGCCGATGCCGGCCCAGACGGCGTAGCCGAGGGCGACCTCGATGGTGCGGAGGGCCGCGCTGAGGGCCCAGAGGGTGAGTAGGAAGAAGACGACGGCGACGAGGGACCAGCTCAGCCGGGTGAAGCCGTGGCTACCGCCGACGGCGAGGGCGTAGCCGATCTCGAAGGCGCCGGCGAGGAGGAGCGTGAGCCAGGCGTTGGCGGTCGGGCGCGGTCCGGTCGGGGTCATGCGGCGCCGCCGCTGAGCTGGAGGCCGACCACGCCGACGATGATCGCGGCGATGCCGAGCGCCTTGCGCCAGCTGAGGCGCTGCCCGAAGAGCAGTGCGCCGAGCAGGGTGATGCCGACGCCGGACACCGACGTCCAGAGCGCGTACCCGACGCCGACGTCGAACGTCAGCAGCGCGCGGCTGAGGAAGTACGTGCCGAACGCGCCGCTGACCAGCGTCACGATCGTCCAGCGGCGGTTGGTGAACCCCTCGGCCTTACCGGCCGCGATCGCCACCACCACCTCGAAGACCACCGCCACCCCGAGATAGAGCCATTCCATCTGCAGATCCTTTCAATGCATGTACATGCAACTACTTGTCGCAGCCACGCTAGAAGATGGCAGCTCAATCGCGCAACTCCTTGCATGAACATGTAATCTGACCCCATGGGAACCCCGGCTGTCGCCCTCGCCTCCGATCGCAGCGCGTGGGATCGCCTCCTCGCGCTACACGCCCGCGTCGAACGCGAGCTGGCCCAGGCGCTCCAGGCCCGGCACGGCCTCGCCCTCTCCGACTACCGCTCCCTCGAACACCTCGCGGCGTCGTCCACCAACGAGCTCCGCATGCAAGAGCTAGCCGACAAAGTCGGCCTCAACCAGTCCTCGGTCACCCGCCTGGTAGCCCGCCTCGAGTCCGCCGGCTACGCCTACAAAGACCTCTGCCCCTCCGACAAACGCGGCGTCTACGCCGTCATCACCCCCGAAGGCCGCGAACGCCACGCCCAAGCCCGCGCCACCTACGCCGAAGTCCTCTCCGCCACCCTCAACCTCCACGCCGCCGACCCCGAACTAGGGCCGACCGTCCAGGCCCTCCGCACGTCCCTCAGCTAGCGACCCGCTCCAGCGCGCCCAGGATCGCGGCCTGGCCAACGGGTAGTAGTCGCAGCGGCTCCGCCCGGCTGAGCGTGGGGCCGGCTTCGGGTAGCTCGTTCCGGCGACCTCTACCCGTCCGTCAGTACAGCGGCCGGGAGTATCCGAGGAGCTCCTCGAGCAGGGCCCGGCCCCTCGTGTCGATGTCGTCGCGAATGCGGCGGACGGCGTCCAGACCTTGGCCGGCGGGGGCGCTCATCGGAGCCGCCTCCGCTCGGTGGGAGCGGTGGCGGGACAGAAGCCACTTGAACACGGGACTGTTGGGTGTGGCAGGTATGCGTCGCGGTTGTACCAGAGACGGGATTTGAACCCGCACGCCCGGGGGCACCGGCACCTAAAGCCGGCGTGTCTGCCGTTCCACCACTCTGGCTGGGGGGAGGGGCTCCCCTAGGAAGCATCCTAGGGGAGCGGTGTGGGTCAGCGGCTTTGGAGGGCGTCGACGAAGACGGCTTTGAGGTCGCTGGGGTCTTCGGCTACGTAGGACTGGCCGCCGGTGGCCTGGGCCAGGCGGCGGAGTTCTTCGGGGTTGGCGTCGGGGCCCATGCCGATGGCGATGATGCGGACCGGGCGGGCCGGGTCGCGGAGGCCTTCGAGGGCGCGGATGGTGTCCTCGAGGGTGGGGCTGCCGGGGTCGTCGTTCTTGCCGTCGGTGAAGAGCAGGATCGAGTTGACGGCGTCCGACTGGTACTGCTGGCGGACGGCGCGGACGGCCGCGATCGCGGTGTCGTAGAGGCCGGTGCCGCCGTTCGGGGTCGGCCGCTGGACCTTGAGGTTGGCCAGGATCTTCTGCCGCTGGTTGGGTGACAGGGTCCGGATCGGGACCAGCTCCTTGAAGTCGGCGCCGTCGCGGCCGATCTTGGTGGAGAAGGTCCACAGGCCCAGGGCGGCCTCGTTCGGGAACATCTGCAGACCGCCGCCGGCCGCCTCGATGGTCAGCTGCATGCGGGTCTTGTTGCCGACCTTCTCGGCCATCGAGCCGGAGACGTCGATGACCGCGAGCGAGTGGGTCGACAGCGACAGCCGGCTCCAGTTGCCGAGGGCGGTCTTGATGCCGTCGGCGTTCGGCTTCGGGAGCTGCTGGACGTCGCCGACGCCGCGGCCGCCGGTCAGCGGTGTGAGGCTCGGCACCCGGAGGCCGGTCTTGTCGAGCTCCTTGGTGAAGGCGTCGCCGATCACCTCGGAGGCCAGCGCCTTGGCGGCGTCGGTCGCCTTCGTGGTGTCGGTCTTGGCGGTGACGACGATCGGGTAGTCCAGCGCCAGCGTGCCGGTGCTCGGGATGACGGCCTTGGTCAGGCTCTCCGGGTGCTCCTCCTGGAACTTCACGAAGCCCTGCTCCGAGACCGGGACGATCACCTTGCTGCCCTCCCGGGCCGCCCGGCCGAGGACGACGCCGGCGTCGGTGTACGGCTTCGGCATCGAGCCGAGCCGCTGCGCGAGCGGGACGACCACCTGCGCGACGTCGTTGTTGGACGTCGAGGTCTTCTGCCGCTCGGACTGGACGGCCAGCAGCGCCAGCGCGCCCGCCGAGGTGTTCAGCGGATCGAGCAGCGCGGGCTCGGCGCCCGCGAAGCTGCCCAGCCAGGAAGAGGTGTCGGCGAAGTTCGCACTGAGGCCCGCGAGCACCAGCGGCGAGCTGGCGATCGACGGTACGGCGACGGTCGGCACGGACTCGCCGTCGTCGGCCTGCGAGACCCACAGCGACGAGTCGGGGACCCACAGGTCGGGGCGGTTGTCACTGCCGCTCTGGACGTCTCTGGCCACGCGGGACGCCGATGCGGCGGTGATCGTGAACTGGAAGCACGGGACGCCGTTCTCGCCGCCCTTCGCCGACAGCGACTTCGCTGCGGCCTCCAGCGGCCCCTGGACCTCCGGCGTGGTGCTCAGCGACACCTGGGCGGGGTCGTCACAGGCTTTACCGCCGAGGAAACCGTCGGCGCCGGACTCCGACCCGAAGGAGCGGACCACGAACACTCCACCGATGGCGAGCACCAGTAGTCCGACCGCGGTGATGTACACGGGCCGGCGGTTGGTGCTGCTGCTCTTGTTACTTCGCGTGACCGCAGAGGAATGTTTTCCCATCGCGGCAGGTCCCTCCCTCCCAGAGGCTGACTGCGCGCGCAGAGTATCCGGTTTCGGCTGGTCAGGGCGAAGTTCGCCACGAACCGAAACGGTCCCTCCGGAAGACCGCAAAGCGCTTGCCAGTACTCCTGCTTCACTGGAAAGCGGAAAATCTCACCGACGGTGATGTTGTCGCTGCGGATCGCTCAACTCACGGTGTGATCCAACTCACACCGCTTTGCCCGCTCCCTGGACCGCTTGCATGAAACGGTCGAAGGTTTCTCCCGTCAGAGCCCCAGATCGCGGCGGAGCTTGGCGACGTGCCCGGTGGCCTTCACGTTGTACTGCGCGACCGCGATCTTGCCGTCCGGGTCGACGACGAACGTCGAGCGGATCACGCCGGTCACCTTCTTGCCGTACATCGTCTTCTCGCCGAACGCGCCGTACGCCGTCAGCACGTCCTTGCCCGGGTCGCTGAGCAGCGGGAAGCTCACGCCGTCGCGGTCGCGGAACTTGGCCAGTTTCTCCGGCTTGTCGGGCGAGATGCCGAGGACGGCGTACCCGGCGGCCTGGAGCGAGTCCAGCGAGTCGCGGAAGTCGCAGGCCTGCTTCGTGCAGCCCGGCGTCATCGCGGCCGGGTAGAAGTACACGATCACGTTCTTGCCGCGCAGGCTCTTCAGCGCGACCTCGTTGCCGTCGGCATCCTGGAGGGCGAAATCAGGTGCGGTGTCGCCGACGGAAAGACGTTCGGACATCAGGCCCTCCAGATTCGAGTGAACTGCGACCAATCCTACGTTTCAGGTGCGCGCGGGCTCGCGGTGGGTGAAGATGCGGACATGAGCCGCGTAAACCGCCCCGCGGAGCTGTTCGCCGGGTACCTGAACCCACGCCGTCCGCATGCCGGCGCGTACGACGAGATGTTCGATCCCGTCGACGGAGTCCGGACGGCGTACCGGCGGCTGCACGACTCACTGAGCCCGCTGCGTCCCGGTGACCTGACGACTCGCTCCGAAGCGCTGGACCGCGCTCTGGTCGACCAGGGCATCACTTTCAGCCTCTCTGGTCAGGAGCGGCCGTTTCCGCTCGACCTGGTGCCGCGTGTCATTACAGCGGCGGAGTGGTCGCGGCTGGAGCGTGGCATCGTCCAGCGGGTCCGTGCGCTGGAGGCGTTCCTCGCGGACATCTACGGAGCCCAGCAGATCGTGGCGGACGGCGTACTGCCGCGCCGGCTGATCACCTCATGCGAACACTTCCACCGTCAGGCGGCTGGCATCGTGCCGCCGAACGGCGTCCGCATCCACGTGGCCGGTATTGACGTCGTCCGGGATGAGCAGGGCGACTTCCGGGTGCTGGAGGACAACCTGCGCAGTCCGTCCGGTGTGTCGTACGTGATGGAGAACCGCCGCACGATGGCTCGGGTGTTCCCGGACCTGTTCGCCAAGCATCGCGTCCGGCCGGTCGGGGACTACGCCGTCCACCTCCTCCGGTCGCTGCGGGCGGCTGCGCCGTCCAGTGCCAGCGACCCGAACGTCGTCGTACTGACGCCAGGCGTCTACAACTCGGCCTATTTCGAGCACTCCCTGCTCGCCCGGCAGATGGGGGTGGAGCTGGTCGAGGGGCGCGACCTGTTCGCCCGGAACAACGTCATCTACCTGCGGACCACCGAGGGCGAGCAGCGGGTCGATGTGATCTACCGACGGATCGACGACGAGTTCCTCGACCCGGTGCACTTCGTACCGGACTCCGTCCTCGGTGTGGCCGGTCTGGTGAACGCAGCGCGTGCGGGCAACGTAGTGATCGCCAACGCGATCGGAAACGGCGTAGGCGACGACAAGCTGATCTACACCTACCTGCCGGAGATCTTGAAGTACTACCTCGGTGAGACGCCGCTGCTGCCGAACGTCGACACGTACCGGTGCTGGCTGCCGTCAGAGCAGACAGAAGTGCTGGACCGGCTCGACGAGCTCGTCACGAAGCCGGTGGAGGGCTCTGGCGGCTACGGCATCGTCTTCGGACCGGACGCCTCGGCCAAGGAGCTCCAGGCCCAGAGGCGGCGCATCAAGGCCAATCCGCGCGGCTGGATCGCGCAGCCCGTCGTACAGCTGTCGACTGTCCCCACCAAGGTCGGTGAACGGCTGCAGCCGCGGCATGTAGACCTGCGGCCGTTCGCGGTGAACGACGGCGACTCCGTGTTCGTACTACCCGGCGGGCTGACCAGAGTGGCGATCCCCGAGGGCAGTCTGATCGTCAACTCGTCCCAAGGCGGCGGCTCCAAGGACACCTGGGTCCTGGCGCCTCGCGCGTCCGCGGGGATCGCAGAGCTCAGTGGCGCCGGGCTGGGGATAGCTGGAGAAGAGGCGCCCACTCCGGAGCGCGGTCCCGAGCTCAACGTCGCCCAACAGCAGCAGCAACAGTGATGGGGAGGTGCTGACGATGCTCGCACGCAACGCCGAGTCGCTGTACTGGATCGGCCGGTACGTCGAACGCGCGGACGACACTGCGCGGATCCTGGACGTATCCGTCCACCAGCTGCTCGAAGACGCGTCGGTCGACGCCGATACGGCCAGCCGGACCCTGCTGCACGTCCTGGGCATCACTCCGCCCGACGGGACGCCGCTGGACGTGTGGGGCCTGACGGAACTGGTCGCCATGTCACCGGAGACCGGGTCGATCGTCTCGTCCATCTCCAGCGCCCGGGAGAACACCCGCGTCGCTCGGGAGGTGGTCTCCAGTGAGCTCTGGCAGTGCATCAACGCGACCTGGAACGCCGTCCCGGAGCGGCAGCGCGCTGCGCGTCGTATGGGCCCGCACGGCTTCCTGACCTTCGTGGAGGACCGCGCGGCCATGTTCGCCGGCCTGGCCGACTCCACGATGAGCCGGGACGACGGCTGGCGGTTTCTGGTCCTCGGGCGGTCGGTGGAGCGCGTCGACATGATCGTCCGGCTCCTGATGTCCCGTGTCGGTGACAAGCCGACGTCCCCGGGCTGGGTGACCGTACTGCGTTCTGCGGGCGCCCATGACACGTACCTGCGGACCTACCGCGGCGCACTCGACGCATCCCGCGTCGTGCAGTTCCTGCTGCTGGACCGGCTCTTCCCGCGGTCGGCGTTCCATGCGCTGCTGCAGGCCGAGACCTGCCTGGAGGAGCTGGACCACGGCCCGTCGGCTCGCATCGGCGCTGGTGCCGAGGCATCGCGGCTGCTGGGCAGGGCCAGGAGCGATCTGGAGTTTCTGCGTCCTGCTGAGCTGCTGGACGACCTCACCGGCCGGCTGCAGGCTCTGCAGACCACAGTGCGCGAAGTTGGCGAGGCAGTGTCGCGGCAGTACTTCCACGCCGTCCCCTGGATCGAGTGGAACAACGCGGAGGTGAACCTGTGAAGTGGCGTCTCCGAGTTGTGCACACGACGGGCTATCGGTACGAGGGTGCGGTCTCGCAGTCCTACAACGAGGCTCGGCTCACGCCGCGCAGTGACGCCCGCCAGAACCTGATGGTCGCGCGGCTGGAGACCGTCCCGGCGTCACGGGCCTACAAGTACACCGACTACTGGGGTACGGAGGTCAACGCGTTCGACCTGTTCACTCCGCACACCGAGCTGAAGGTAGTAGCGGCGTCCGTGGTCGAGACGGCTGAGCAGGCCGAGCCGGTGGTTGCTGCGAGCTGGGCGGATGTGAAATCGCCGGAGTCGCTCGACAACTTCGCGGAGTACCTCGAGTGGACCACTTACGTGCCGAAACACCGCGAGCTGGCCGCAGTGGCGCGGGAGCTGCGCAAAGGCCGCACGCCGCAGGAGACAGTGCACGCTGTCGCTAAGTGGGTGTACGGCACGTTGAAGTACCAACGCGGGACGACGGGCGTCCACTCGTCTGCTGTGGACGCCTGGCAGGCCGGTGAAGGCGTCTGTCAGGACTACGCGCACCTGACGCTGGCCATGCTGCGTTCGGTCGGCATCCCTAGCCGCTATGTCTCCGGCTACCTGCACACCAAGCCTGGCGCCGCAGTGGGGGAGACGGTCGTCGGCGAGAGCCATGCGTGGATCGAGGCCTGGACCGGCGACTGGTGGGGTTTCGACCCGACCAACGACATTCCGATCGGTCACCGGCACGTGTGGGTCGCCACTGGTCGCGACTACGGTGACGTGTCGCCGCTGAAGGGCATCTACTCCGGCGGCGCGGCGACGGCGATCGAGGTGACGGTCGACATGACGCGGTTAGCCTGAACCCATGCGGGCCATGACCGTCACGCCAGGACGTGCCAACTCGGCAACACTGGGCGAAGTTCCCGAGCCACCCGACAGTGACGGCTCGATCCTCGTCGAGGGCCTGCTGACCGGCATCTGCGGCACTGACCTGGAGCTGGTCGAAGGTGTCTTCGGCAGCGGCCGTCCGGGCGCTGACCAGCTGGTGATCGGCCACGAGTCGCTCGGTCGCGTTCTGGAGGCTCCTGCCGGCTCCGGCTTCGCACCAGGCGATCTGGTCGCCGGTGTGGTCCGCAGACCGGACCCAGAGCCCTGTCCGGCCTGTGCGCGCGGTGAGTGGGACTTCTGCCGTAACTTCCGCTACACCGAGCGCGGCATCAAGGAGATGGACGGCTACGGTGCCGAGCGCTGGCGAGTCGACCCGTACTTCGCCGTACCCGTCCCCGCGGAGCTGGGCGAGCTGGGCATCCTGGTCGAGCCGGCCAGTGTGCTCACCAAGGCCTGGGAGCAGATCGACGTGGTCGGACGCCGAGCCTGGTACGGCCCGGAGCACGTTCTGATCACCGGCGCCGGTCCGATCGGGTTGCTGGCGGCCATGATCGGCAGACAGCGCGGGTACGACGTCCATGTCCTCGACCGGATGACGGACGGCCCCAAGCCCGATCTGGTCCGTGCGCTCGACGCGACGTACGTGACTGACCTGGCCGACCTCACCGTCGTACCGGACATCGTGATCGAAGCGACTGGCGCCGGACAGGTCGTTTACGACTCCGCGAAGCTTCTGGGGCCCGCTGGGGTGATGTGCCTGATCGGCATCTCGCCCGGGCCGGCGTCCATCGAGGTGCAGCTAGACGCGCTGATCCGGCAGCTCGTCGTCCGTAACGTCGCAGTGGTCGGCGCGGTGAACGCAGGTAAGCGGCACTATGCGGACGCCGTTGACGTGCTGCTGCGCGCCGATGCGGTCTGGCTGCAGCGTCTGATCACGCGGAAAGTCCCGCTGTCCGACTGGACGGCCGCACTGGTCCGTGAGCCGGATGACATCAAGGTGGTCGTGGACTTGCGGAGCTGACCTGCGAGGATGGGGTGGGGCATGGCCCACCGGGGCAGTGCCCTACGCAGCGAAGGGAGCGTCGACAAGTGTCGGACACGAAGGCTCGGACCGCCGAGCAGATCGAGGCGGATATCGCCGCCACGCGGGCGCGGTTGGCCTCGACCGTGGACGAGCTGGTCGACCGCACGCACCCGAAGAACGTCGCGATGCGTCAGGTGGAGCAGGCCAAGGCCCAGGTCTTCGACGAGACCGGCCAGCTGCGCACCCAGAAGATCGTCGCCGTGGCCGGTGCGGTCGCGGGCGGCCTCGCCGTCCTGCTGCTGATCCGCAAGCTGGTGGGACGCCGGTGACCTCTCGCAAGAAGCTGGCCGACGACAAGCTGCCGGTCCGGATGCTGCACGACCGCGTCCTGGTCTCGGTGGAGGCCGAAGGCGAGCGTAAGTCGTCCGCGGGCATCCTGATCCCGGCCACCGCCCAGATGGGCCGCCGGCTGGCCTGGGCGAAGGTCGTCGCGATCGGCGCCAACGTCCGGACCGTCGAGGTCGACGACCGCGTGCTGTTCGACCCGGAGGACCGGGCCGAGGTGGAGGTCCGCGGCGACGACTACATCCTGCTCCGCGAGCGCGACCTGCATGCCGTCGCCGCCAACCGCCTGGAGGACGGCCAAACCGGCCTCTACCTCTGATGTGAGGACAGCCGGAACCGCTCCGGTACGCCGCCTGCGCCGGTCACCAGATCACGCACGTACTGGCCGACCAGCGGCACGAACTTGAAGCCGGAGCCGCAGAAGCCCGCAGCGACGGTGATGGGCCCGGAGCGGTCGATGACGAAGTTCCCGGACGGCGTGTTGTCGTAGAGGCAGCTGATGGCCGTCGTCCGCCCGGTGTCCAGGCCGGGGAACGTCGACTCGACGTACCGGATCAGCTCGGCGTCCCGCTCGGGTTCGACCTGGAAGTCGCGGGTGTCCGGGTCGACTGTCGGTCCAGTCGCATGCAGACCGACCTTCACCCCCGAGCCCTCCTCGAAGAGGCCGTAGCTGCTGACGCTCTGGTCCACGAAACTCGGCCAGGTCAGGTCTGGTGACACAGGTGCGAAAAAGCGCGGCTGCTCCTGGCTGACCCGGAACCGCGGCAGCGCCACCAGTCCGCCCAGAAGCTTCGGCGCCCAGCAGCCGGCCGTCACCACGACCTGCGCCGCTCTGACCGCACCACCCGGTACGTCGAGCTCCACCAGACCGTTGTGCCGACGCAGCCCCGCTACCGGTGACAGCCCGCGGAACTCGGCGCCAAGCCGAGCCGCCACGGTCTGCAGCGCCTTGACGGTCCGATCGGCGTACAACCGACCGGAACCGGGTTGGTGCAGGACTGGCGTGCTGAACCGGATGCCGGGCCAGCGCTCGGAGGCCTCCGCAGCGGTGAGCACCTCACCTGTTGTCGCGTGCAGAGCGCGGAAGGTCTCGACAGTCGCGGCGGTGACGTTGAAGTCGATGCCGCCGGTCACCTCGAAGAGTGTCTCGCCGGACTCCGCCTCCAGCTCGCGCCACAGCGGACGAGCCTGCTCAGTGATCGCAGCGACCTCGGCGTCGTCCGCGGCCGGGCGAAAGAGCCGCGTGCCGCCGTGCGAGCCACCGCGGTCGTGGCCGAGCGGGTACTGCTCCAGGACGACGACATCACGACCAGCGGCAGCCAGCGCCCGGGCGGCCGCCGATCCCATCGCTCCGGCGCCGACCACCGCTACGTCGTACGTCATCCATCGAGTATCGCGCAGAGATCAGAAGCTGTTCGGGCCGAAGCGGAAGATCGCGACGACGAGCGCGAGCAGCAGGACGATCGTGTTCAGCACGATCGGCTGGTTCTCCTTGCGGCGCGCGTGCGTGATGATCGCGCCGATCATGATCACGGCCAGACCGGAGGCCGCGAGCGGCGTCAGGATCGGGGCGATGTCGAGAGCGGCGGGCAGGATCAGGCCGAGCGCGCCGAGCAGCTCCGCCGCACCGAGCAGTTTGAGCTGACCGGGGGAGAAGGCTTCGACCCACTTCATGTTCGGGTTGGCGCGCACCTTGGCGTACGGCTGGGCGACCTTGCCGAGCCCGGCGGCCAGGAAGAAGGCGGCCAGGACCCCGGCCAGAATCCACAGAAAGACGTTCATGGCTCACTCTCGGTGCTGAGTTGACGTTTCAACCCAACCGTAGAGGGCATGACTTGAAGCGTCAAGCAACGGGTAGAATGGTCCCATGACGGCGGACCCGAAGTGGCTTTCCTCGGACGAGCTGGCGGCGTGGTTGTCGCTGGCCGGTCTGATGTTCAAGCTGCCCGGTGCGCTCGACAGCCAGCTCCAGCGGGAGTCCGGGCTCACGCACTTCGAGTACCTCGTTCTGGCGGGCCTGTCGGAGTCAGAGGGGCGCTCGCGCCGGATGAGTGACCTGGCCGGCTTCGCCAACGGCTCGTTGTCGCGGCTGTCGCATGTGGTCAAGCGCCTGGAGAGCCGTGGCTTCGTGGAGCGCCGCCCGGCTGAGGACGACGGCCGCATCACCGTCGCCACGCTGACGGACGCCGGTTTCGCCTTTCTGGTCACCGCTGCGCCCGGCCATGTCGCCGCAGTCCGCGAGTTCGTCATTGACGCGCTCACTCCGGAGCAGCTGGCGCAGCTGCGGGTCATAGCTGACCAGATCCTGGCCCGCGTCGATCCGGACAAGTCCTGCTGAGCAACAATGGACAGGTGATCTTCGAGACCTCCAAGCGGCTGCCGGACTTCCCGTGGGACAAGCTCGCCCCGTACAAGCAGAAGGCGGCTGAGCATCCAGACGGCATCGTCGACCTGTCTGTGGGCAGTCCTGTCGACCCGGTGCCCGCGCTGGTGCAGAAGGCGCTGGCTGACGCGGCGAACGCCCCGGCGTACCCGACCACGCTCGGTACGGCGTCCGCCCGGCAGTCCGCGGTCGACTGGCTCGCCCGGCGGCTCGGCGTGGTGGACGTCGACCCGCAGTCCGCAGTGCTGCCGGTAATCGGGACCAAAGAGCTCATCATGATGCTGCCGACGCTGCTCGGGGTGGGTGCCGGTGACACCGTTCTGATCCCGGATCTGGCGTATCCGACGTACGAGGCCGGTGCGGCGCTGACGCGGGCGACCAGCGTGCCGGTGGCCAATCCGACGGCGTACGACGGTCCGGTCCGCATCGCCTACCTGAACTCGCCGCGGAACCCATCCGGTGAGATCACGTCGGCCGACGACCTGCGGCGTGCAGTGGAGTGGGCCCGGGCGAACGACGTCCTGCTGGTCAGTGACGAGTGCTACGCGGAGTTCGGCTGGGACGAGAAGCCGGTGTCAGTGCTGCACCCGTCGGTGTGCGGCGGCAGCTTCGACAATCTGCTCGCAGTGCACTCGCTGTCGAAGCGGTCGAACCTTGCGGGCTACCGCGGCGGGTTCGTCGTCGGCGACGAGACGGTGGTCGCGGAGCTGCTCGCAGTCCGCAAGCACGCCGGTCTGATGGTTCCGAGCCCGATTCAGGCCGCAATGGCCGCAGCCTTCGCGGACGACGTCCACGTCGACGAGCAGCGCGAGCGGTACCTGCGCCGCCGCACTCTGCTTCGTGACGCGCTCACTGCGGCCGGCTGGAACATCACCCTGTCGAACGGCGGCCTCTACCTGTGGGCGGACCACCCCACGGATGAGGCCTACGCGCAGCTCGGCACTCTGGCCGACCACGGCATCCTGGCTGCGCCGGGCACCTTCTACAACCCCGATGCCACCCACCACATCCGCGTCGCGCTCACTGCGACCGATGAGCGCATCGAAGCGGCGGCCAAGCGGCTCAACCCCTAGTCCACTGCCGTCGGTGGTCTTGTGATCCATCACTAATAGAAAAGATGTATTACCTTTCAGTATTCCTTCGCCTACACTCCCGTTATGGGCGAGTTCGAGCGGTACGCACGGCTGACGGCAGCGATCGAGGCGCCGTACGCCGTGGTCGACCTGGCGGCGTTCCGGCGGAACGCCGACGACTTGGTCCGCCGGGCGGCCGGCACGCCGATCCGGATCGCGTCGAAGTCCGTCCGCTGCCGTCCGCTGCTCGCGGCCGCGCTGGAGCGGCCCGGCTTCCACGGCGTGATGGGGTACTCGCTCGCGGAGGCGCTCTGGCTGGCCCGGAACGGCGTCGACGACATCCTGCTCGGCTACCCGACCGCGAACCGCACCGCGCTGCGCGCACTCGCCGCCGACCCCGAATCGGCCGCCAAGATCACGCTGATGATCGACTCACCCGAACACCTCGCCTTCGTCCGCAGCGTCAGCGGCGGCGGCGGAGCGAAGATCCAGGTCTGCCTGGACGTCGACGCCTCGCTCCGGCTCTTCGGCCAGCACCTCGGCGTCCGCCGCTCGCCGCTCCGCACCCCTGAGGACGTCGTCACGCTCGCGCGCCAGGTCGTCGCGAACGACGCCTTCGAGCTGACCGGCGTGATGTTCTACGAGGCCCAGATCGCCGGGCTGCCCGACACGTCACCCGCCGTCCGATGGGTCAAGCGCCGCTCCGCCGCCGAGCTTGCTGACCGCCGCGGCGCCGTCGTCGACGCGGTCAAGCAGATCGCCGCGCTCCGGATCGTGAACAGCGGCGGTACCGGCAGCCTCGAGATCAGCAGCGCCGACCCGGCCGTCACCGAGGTCACCGCCGGCTCCGGCCTCTACGGGCCGACGCTCTTCGACAAGTACGACGTCTTCCAGCCGGAGCCCGCTGTCGCGTACGCGCTGGACGTCGTCCGTCGGCCGGCGCCGAAGATCGCGACGCTGTTCGCCGGCGGCTACATCGCTTCCGGGCCGGCGAAGAAGTCCCGGCTGCCGTTGCCCGCGTGGCCGACCGGCATGAAGCTGCTGGGCACCGAAGGCGCCGGTGAGGTGCAGACTCCGGTCGTCGGGGACGCCGCCGCGGCGCTGCAGGTCGGCGACCGGGTCTGGATGCGGTACGCGAAGGCGGGGGAGATGTTCGAGCGCTTCGACTCCGTGTACGCGATCGACGGCGCCGAGCTGACCGAGCTCGCGACGTACCGAGGTGAGGGGAAGAACTTCGGATGACGACCACCACCTGGCGGAACTGGGCCGGCACCGAGACGGCGACCGGGATCGAGGTCCTGCGGCCGTCGTCCGTCGACGAGCTCGCGGCGTCGGTCAAGGCCGCGGCCGAGCAGGGCAAGAAACTCAAGGCGGTCGGCGCCGGGCACTCGTTCACCGGCTGCGCCGCGCCCGAGCAGACGATGATCCGGCTCGACGGGCTGGCCGCGATCACCTCGGCCGACCAGGCGTCCGGTCACGTCACGGTCGGCGCGGGCACCGGCCTGCGCAAGCTGAACGCCGGCATCCACGCCTTCGACCTCGCCCTGGAGAACCTCGGCGACATCGACAAGCAGACCATCTCCGGCGCGATCTCGACCGGCACCCACGGCACCGGCGCGCGCCTCGGCGGTCTCGCCACCCAGATCGCCGCGCTCGACCTCGTCACCGCCGACGGCTCCGTCCTGCACTGCTCACCGGAGGAGAACGCCGACGTCTTCGCGGCCGCGCGGGTCTCGGTCGGCGCGCTCGGCGTCATCAGCTCACTCACGCTGCGCACGGTGCCCGCGTTCCTGCTCCGCGCGCAGGAGATGCCGCTCCCGCTGGCCGAGGTGCTGTCCGGGTTCGATGAGCTTGCCGACGGCAACGATCACTTCGAGTTCTACTGGTTCCCGCACACCGACGTCGCGCTCACCAAACGCAACAACCGGGTCGCGCCCGGCGTCGGGCCGTCGCCGGTCGGCGCGATCCGCGGCTGGATCGACGACGAGTTGCTGTCGAACCGGGTCTTCGAGCTGACCAACCGGCTCGCGCAACGGCGTCCGACGCTGGTCCCGCGGATCAACAAACTCGCCTCGCGGGCCCTGTCCGCCCGCGAGTACATCGACTTCTCGCACAAGGTCTTCTGCTCTGAACGCAACGTCGTCTTCCGGGAGTCGGAGTACGCCGTCCCGCGCGCGCACGTGGTCGAGGTGATCCAGCGGCTGCGGTCCTGGATCGATGCCTCGGGCACCCATATCCCGTTCCCGATCGAGGTCCGGGTCGCGGCCGCGGACGACATCTGGCTGTCCACGGCGTCCGGGCGGGACACGGCGTACGTCGCCATCCACCAGTACCACCGGATGGCGCACGACGCGTACTTCCAGGCCTTCGAGCGGATCGTCGCCGACTACCAGGGCCGGCCGCACTGGGGGAAGCTGCACACGCTCGGCGCCGGCGAGCTGCGCGCGGTCTACCCGCGGTTCGACGACTTCCTCGCGGTGCGCGATCGGGTCGACCCGGGGCGGGTCTTCGGCAACCCCTACACGCGGCGGGTGTTCGGCGAGTAGGTTCGCGGTATGAATGCTGTGGAGGGGCTGCAGGCCGTCGACGAGGACTGGCAGAAGGCGCTGGCCGTGGTCGCGCATCCGGACGATCTCGAGTTCGGCTGCGCGGCGGCGATCGCGCGCTGGACGGCGCAGGGCAAGGAGGTCGTGTACTGCCTGCTGACGTCGGGTGAGGCGGGGATCGACGGGCTCGCGCCGGCCGAGTGCGGGCCGCTGCGCGAGGCGGAGCAGATCGAGTCGTCGCGGATCGTCGGGGTGTCGGTGGTCGAGTTCCTCGGCCAGCCGGACGGCACGATCGAGTACGGCGTCCCGTTGCGGCGGGTGATCGCCGAGGTGATCCGCCGGCACCAGCCGGAGATCGTCATCACAAACAACTTCCGGGCGACCTGGGACGGCGACGTCCTGCTCAACCAGGCCGACCACATCGCCACCGGTCGCGCGACGCTGGACGCCGTCCGCGACGCCGCCAACCGGTGGATCTTCCCGGACGCCGGGGAGAAGTGGGGTGGCGTCAAACAGGTCTGGGCGGCCGGCTCGCCGGACTCGCGGCACGGCGTCGACACCACCGAGACCTTCGCGGCCGGGGTGGCGTCGCTCAAGGCGCACAAGGCGTACATCGACGGGCTGAACTGGCCGCATTTCGACGCGGAGGAGTTCCTCGAAGGGGTGGGCCGGCCGTCGGGCGCGCAGCTCGGGACGAAGTACGCGACGCGGTTCGAGGTCTTCAACCCGTAAGCATTCCTTGAAGGTCGGCGGCCGGCGACGGATGATCGGTACATGTCCAGGTACGAAGTGATCGCTCATGCCAAGCCGGTCCGCCGACTTTCCGACCCCGAGTACGTCGAGCTGTCGCTGAAGTCGTTCGCGCTGGACAAGGCCTTGCGCCTGCAGCGCATCGACAACCTGCCCGACGGCTCGCTGGCGATCGTCCTGTCGCATCGGACGTCGCCGCGCAAACACGACCAGGCCTACGAGCGGGCGCAGCGCAGCCTGGCGCAGCTGGGCTTCCCGGCCGCGCAGGTCGAGCGCGTCGACCTGCATCGGCTGAGCCGGCGCGGGCGCACGCTCGTCCGCTCCTGGATCTCACCGCAGGGCCCGGGCGATGCGGCGGGTGACCGCGAGCCGCGTCGTCCGAAGCCGAACCCGCCGTCGCTTCGGGCGGAGCTGGAGCTGCCCTAGGCGGCAGGTGCGCCGAGCTGCAGCACCCGCTGTGCCTCGGCGAGCACCGCGGGGGAGGCGAGCGACTGCCAGCGCGGGACCTGCTCCTGCAGGAACGGCCGCAGTTTCTCCTGCAGCTTCGGCGCGTGGTCGAGAACGTCGAGCTCGTTCACGATCGTGAGGTCGACGAGGTCGCGCAACGCCGCCGAGCCGAGCTCCTCCGACGTCCCGGTGAACCGGTCGGCGATCGTCCTGTGCTCGGCCAGATCGCGCCAGCTGGTCTCCCGGTCGGTCGCGCCGTACGCGTAGACGAGCGCTTCGGCGTCCGCCCCGATCACCGACTCGAGCACCGGCCGCTCGGTCTGCCAGTCGAACAGATGGGTCGGGAAGCCGTCCGTCCCGTACGCCGCGTGCCCCAGGCCGGCCAGCACCAGCGTCTCCGAAGCACCGAGCCCCGCCAACCGCTTCGCCACCCGGTGCAGATGCACGTACAGGCTGCCGCCCGCGTGCTCGATCTCGTCCGCCCCGCGGACCAGCAGCAACGAACCCAAGTCCTGGAAAGTGCTCATCTGACCTCTTCTCGACACGAGCGGCCAGGGCCCACGGACCGGCCCAGGCACCAACCGTAAGGTCAATCCGCACTCCCCGCCCACCACCCCGGCGTGCCGATTCGGTCACACCCCCTTAACCCCCCATTCCCCCTGACCACACCCCCGCAACCCCCTGAATCCCCCCAAATCCCGCCCCACCCCAGCCAAACTCGTCCCCATGAGCAACACCACAGCCCGCTGGACCCTCATCGCCGCCCTGGCCCTCCTCACCATCCTCACCATCACCCTCACCACCCGCCTGGACGCCGCCCTGACCCCACCCCCGGCGCCCGCAGCCAACCGCTGAGCCCCGAACCGCCCCCACTCACCAACCCCGCTCCGCCCCCGCAACGCGCCGTTGGTTGCGGCGTATCGCGGGCCTGCGGTGCCAGTTGGTGAGTGTCTGGGATCCGCCTCCCGCTGGTACGGCGGCGGAGGGCCGCGGATGGTACTGGGGTGGAACGGCCGCAGCCCCGGGGCGGAGGCGCCGGGGCTGCGGGACGCGATGGTCGCCCTGGGAAGAGGGCGGCATCGGGTGGTCCTGGATGCCAGGGAAGGTGGCGGCCAGGGCCTGGTCGTGGCCGGCGAGGGCTGTGACCGGGGGAGCCGGACCGGCGAGGGTCGCGGCTTGGTGAGGGGCGCGGTTGGGGTCAGGCAGTCGGGCCGTGGAGTGGGGACGGACTGGCTGAGGGTGGCCGCGGGTGGTTAGTCGAGGTCGGCGAGGGCCTTTTTGGCGGCTTCGAGTTCGGCTTCGAGGGCGGCTACCTTGGCGGCTTGCTGGGAGCGGGCTTCTTCGATGACCTCGTCGATGGGGGTGGAGAGGTCTTCGTGCAGCTCTTTGGCGGCGCGGGAGACGGCGGCGGCGGCGACGGCGAGGCCGCGGGCCAGGTAGGTGGAGCCCTGCTTGAGCTCGGCGTGCCACTCGCCGTCGGCGGTGCCGGTGACGGTCAGGGTGAGCTCGATGGTCTTGGTCTTCTTGCCGGCGGCCTTCTTCGCGGGGGCCTTCTTCGGCGCGGGGGCCTCGGGCGTCGCGTCGACGGGCGAGCCGTCGGTCGGGCTGTCGGTGGGGGCGGCCAAGGTGGTGTCGGGAGTGTCGGCGACGTCCGACGGCGCTTCTACTGCCAGAGTGTCTACAGTCATCGTTGCGGCGATCTCCTTCTAGAACATCGCCCGCGGTGAGCGGGCTGGCGCTGTGCGAACATTAGAACATACGTTCGACCCCAACACCAACCCGCCCGCGTGTCACGACGTCAGGACTGCGTCTCCGACCGGTCGCCCGACCACTCCAGGTGGAAGGTGCCCTCGCGGTCCACGCGCTTGTAGGTGTGCGCGCCGAACAGGTCCCGCAGGCCCTGGATCAGCGCGGCCGGCAGCCGCTCGGCGCGCAGCCCGTCGTAGTACGACAGCGCCGCCGAGAAGCCCGGGGCCGGGACGCCGGCCGTCGCGGCGGTGGCCACGACCCGGCGCCACGCCTCCTGGCCGTTGCTGACGGCGTCCTTGAAGTAGTCGTCGACGAGCAGCGACGGCAGGGCCGGGTTCCGGTCGTAGGCCTCCTTGATGCGGTCCAGGAAGCGGGCCCGGATGATGCAGCCGCCGCGCCAGATCGTCGCCATCGCGCCCAGGTCGACACCCCAGTCGTACTGCTCGGAGGCGGCCCGGATCGCGTCGAAGCCCTGCGCGTAGGCGACCAGCTTCGACGCGTACAGCGCGTGCCGCACGTCTTCGATGAAGGCCGCCCGGTCGACATCCGCCTTCGCCGTGGCCGGCCCCGGCAGCACACCGGCCGCCGCCTCCCGCCGGACGACGTCGCCGGACAGCGACCGCGCGAAAACGGCCTCCGCCATCCCGCTGACCGGGATGCCCAGGTCGAGCGCGGACTGCACGGTCCAGCGGCCGGTGCCCTTCTGCTCGGCCTGGTCCAGGACGACGTCCACGAACGCGCCGCCGGTGGTCGGATCGGTCTGGCTGAGCACGTCCGCGGTGATCTCGATCAGGAACGACTCGAGGTCGCCGGTGTTCCACTCCCGGAAGACGTCGGCCAGCTCGGCCGGCGACAGGCCCAGCACGTGCCGGAGCAGGTCGTATGCCTCGGCGATCAGCTGCATGTCGGCGTACTCGATACCGTTGTGCAGCATCTTCACGAAGTGGCCGGCGCCGTCCGGGCCGACGTGCACGCAGCACGGCTCGCCGTTCACGTGGGCCGAGATCTTGGTCAGGATCGGGCCGAGCGCGGCGTACGACTCCTTGGAGCCGCCGGGCATGATGCTCGGGCCGTTCAGCGCGCCCTCCTCGCCGCCGGAGACGCCGCTGCCGACGAAGTGCAGGTTCTTCTCCGCCAGCGCCTGCTCGCGGCGCCGGGTGTCCAGGAAGTGCGCGTTCCCGGCGTCGATGACGATGTCGCCCGCGTCGAGCAGCGGCACCAGCTCGTCGATCACGGCGTCGGTCGGCTCGCCGGCCTTGACCATGATGATGATCTTCCGCGGCTGCTCCAGCGCCTCGACCAGGGCCGGCAGGTCGGCGGCGGCGGTGAAGTCACCTTCGTGACCGAACTCCTCGATCAGCGCGTCCGTCCGGCCCTGGGACCGGTTGTGGACGGCGACGCGGAACCCGTTGCGCGCCAGGTTCCGGGCCAGGTTGCGGCCCATCACGGCCAGGCCGGTGACGGCGATCTGCGCTTTCTCAGAGCTCATCAGTTCTCTCCCGCGGTTCAAGTGGTGTGCGGACCCATCTTCGCGCGCCCGGCAAGCGCTCGCCCACGGGGGCCCGACTGGCGGACGAAGGTGAGCCCGGCTCCACCTCCGGGCGGCAATTCCGGCCCCGGCCGGAACCGGAAAACGCGTTCATGCTCCGCTTCGGCCCGGTTCACCGCACGTTGTCCGGTGCTGAGGACAGTCACCGTGACTGACTGCGCTGGGGGAGAAGTTGGAGGGGCGAGGTGGGGGTGCGGATGCAGTTTCTCGAGGATCCGCGGGGAGGTGAACGGCTGTGGCGCCTGTTGTCGGGGAACAACCGGCCGCTGGCACTCGGCCGTGGGGGACGGCGGTCGCCGCAGGACGAGCTGGCCGCGGTCCGGCGGCTCGTCCGCGAGGCGGAGCCCGCGCTGCGCAGGGATCCGGACGGGCGTTGGCGGTGGGAGCTGGCGACGCAGGGCGGGCCGGATGTGCGCTGTCCGGGGGTTTTCGCCCGGCAGATCGACGCGCGCCGGGCATTCCATCGATTCACGCAGGCTGTTGAGCTGGCCGAGGTCACATCCGGTCATCTGACGCAGCGCGAGCCGAACCGGTGAGCGAGCAGGCGCCGCGCCGGTTGCGGGCCTCGCTGTCGCCGTCCGACGTGGTGTTCCGGCTGGTGGCACGTGGCGGCGGCGGGCTGGTGCTGCTGATCACCGGCGGCATCGGGGTCTTCCTGGCCTACCAGGCGAAACCGACGCTGCAGACCTACGGCTGGCGGTTCTTCACCGAGCAGGCCTGGCAGCCCGAGGCGAATCAGATCGGCGTCGCGGCGATCCTGTTCGGGACGGTGGTGATCGCGACCATCGCGATCGCGATCTCGTTCCCGCTGGCGGTCGCCACCGCGCTCTACATCACCGAGTGGGCGCCGCGCGGGCTGAAGAAGACGCTGATCGCGGTGGTCGACCTGATGGTCGCGGTGCCGTCGATCGTGTACGGCCTGTGGGGGTTCTTCCTGCTGCAGCCGTGGATCATCCACCTCTCCCGCTGGATCACCGACTTCTTCGGCTGGATCCCGATCTTCGCGGTCGACACCGACCCGGACGCCGCGGTGTTCGACGGCGCGACGTACGCGTCGTCGGCGTTCATCGCCGGGATCGTGGTCGCGATGATGGTGATGCCGATCGCGTGCGCGGTGATGCGCGAGGTGTTCGACCAGACGCCGCGCGGCGAGCGCGAGGCCGCGCTGGCCCTCGGCTCGACCGGCTGGGGCGTCGTCCGCGCCGTCGTCCTGCCGTTCGGTCGCGGCGGCATCATCGGCGGCACCATGCTCGGCCTCGGGCGCGCGCTCGGCGAGACGATCGCGGTGGTGATGATCGTGTCGCCGTTGTTCGAGATCAACTGGCACGTCCTGCAGTCCGGCTCGATCACGATCTCGTCGATGATCGCGCTGCGCTACGGCGAGGCCCAGGGCTCCCAGCTGAACGCGCTGATGGCGGCCGGCCTGGTCCTGTTCGTCATCACGCTGATCGTCAACCTGATCGCGGGCTTCGTCGTCGCCCGCAGCCGCAGCGGCGCCGGAACGGAGATCTGATGGCTCTCAGTACGGCCGAGGAGCCGCAACGCAGACAGTTGCGGGTTGTCGATGTGCAGGATCGGGCTGGGTTGGTGGGCTCGGCGGTGGCTGGGTTGTCGCTGACTTGGGTGTTGTACAGCCGGATTCTGCCGACTGAAGGGACGCTGGGCTTCATCGTCTGCTGGTGGCTGAGTTTCACCGCGCTGTACCTGCTGCTGACCGGACTGCGCCGCGGCCGGGTGGTCCTGGCCGACCGGTTCGCCGTTCTGCTGGCGCACAGCGGCGCCGCGCTGGTGGGGATCGCGCTGACGACCGTGATCGGCTACACGCTGATCCGCGGCGCGCCCGCCCTGCTGCACTGGAACTTCTTCTCCCAGGATCTCCGGACGGCGGGTCCACTCGAACCGCTCAGCACCGGCGGCGCCGTCCACGCGCTGGCCGGCACGCTGATCCAGATCACGATGGCGATCGCGGTCACGCTGCCGCTCGGCGTCCTCTGCGCGGTCTACCTGACCGAGGTCGGCGGACGCGCGGCGCGGCTGGTCCGGTCGGTGGTCGAGGCGATGACCGCGCTGCCGTCGATCGTGGCCGGCCTGTTCGCGTACGTCGTCCTGCTGATCGGCTTCGGGATGCGGCTGTCCGGTTTTGTCGCCGCGATGGCGATCTCGGTGATGATGCTGCCGATCATCGCGCGGTCGTCCGAGGTGGTCCTGCGACTCGTCCCGAGCGGGCTGCGGGAGGCGTCGCTGGCACTCGGCGCGACGCAGTGGCGGACGGTCTGGTCGGTGGTCCTGCCGACCGCCCGGCCCGGCCTCGCGACCGCGCTCGTACTCGGTACCGCGCGGGGTATCGGCGAGACCTCGCCGGTGCTGCTCACCGCCGGATTCACGACCTACCTGAATCTCAACCCGTTCTCCGGGCCGATGACATCGCTGCCGTTGTTCACGTTCAAGATGTCGCAGTCGCCGGAGAGCAATTACATCAGCCGGGCGTTCGGCGCCGCCGCGCTCCTGCTGGTCCTGGTCCTGCTGCTGTTCGCGTTCTCCCGCTGGATGGCCGGTCGTGGCCGTTCCGGCGCCCGATGAGAGGAACTCCGATGCGACGGCTCAGCGCCTTCGTGCTCGCCCTGCTGCTCACGACCGCGTTCGCGGCGCTGCCCGCGTCGGCCGGCGGGACGGCGTACGCGCCGATCTACGGCACCGGCTCGACCTGGTCGCAGAACGCGCTGGACCAGTGGATCCGCGACGTCGAGCCGCGCGGGATGCGCGTCGAGTACGGCGGGGGCGGCTCGTCCCGCGGCCGGCTCGACTTCGCCAACCGGCTGGTCGACTTCGCGGTCTCCGAGATCCCGTACCAGGGCGTCGATCCGCTGACCGGCGCCGCCGACACCGCGGCCGGGCGGGACTTCGCCTACATGCCGATCGTGGCCGGCGGGACGGCGTTCATGTACCAGATCCGGATCCGCGGGCAGCTCTACCAGGATCTGCGGCTGTCCGGCGACACGATCACGAAGATCTTCACCGGCAAGATCACCAACTGGAACGACGCGCAGATCACCAGGGACAACAACGGCAAGGCGCTGCCGAACAAGAAGATCATCCCGGTGGTGCGCTCCGACGGCTCCGGGACGACGGCGCAGTTCACGATCTGGATGAACACCCAGCACAAGCCGCTGTGGGACGCCTTCTGCCGGACGACGCAGGGCCGGCCGTGCGGCCAGACGTCGTACTTCCCGACCAAGAACTTCGCCGGGGTGAAGGCGCAGGGCGGCTCGAGCCAGATGGCCGGTTACATCTCGGCGAGCTACGCCGACGGCGCGATCGGGTACGTCGAGTACTCGTACGCGCTCGGGAAGTCGTACCCGGTGGCGAAGGTCCGCAACAACGCCGGGTACTACACGTCGCCGACGGCGTACAACACCGCGGTCGCGCTGACGAAGGCGCAGATCGACACCACGCCCGGCCCGAACTATCTCACCCAGAAGCTGACCGGCGTCTACAACAACGCCGATCCGCGGACCTATCCGCTGTCGTCGTACTCGTACATGATCCTGCCGACGTCGAACCTGAGCACGTCGAAAGGCCAGACCCTGGCCGACTTCGCCTCCTACTTCCTGTGCCAAGGGCAACAGAAGGCCGCGCCGCTCGGGTACTCGCCGCTGCCGCTGAACCTGGTCCGCTCGGCATTCCAGCAGGTGGCCAAGGTGCCCGGCAGCCCGTCGTCCGCGACCGACATCAAGAAATGCGGCAACCCGACCTTCGACGGCAAGAACCTGAACCGCAACGTGCTGGCCGACATCGCCCCGCAGCCGCTCGCCTGCGACCGGGACGGCGCGGGCCCGTCGATCGGCGGCAAGTGCGTCGCCGGGACGCCGAACAACCCGGGCAACAACAACGGGACCGGCAACGGCAACGGGAACAACGGAACCGGCAATGGCAACGGCAACGCCGGGAACGGGAATCAGGGCGGCAACGGCAACGGGGCCAACGGCAACGATCCGAACCCGAACCAGAACGGCAACAACTCGACCACCGGACCTCCGACGACCGGCCCTGGGGCGGCGATCGACCCCGAGACCGGTCAGGTGATCAATGCCGGTGGCAACAACAATGGCACCTACCAGCCGACCGGCAACGTCACCGAGCTGACCGGCGATCGTGGCGGCAACAACATGCTGCGCAACCTCGGCGTGCTGACCGCCGTCGAGATCCTGCTCGTGCTGCTGGTGCCGACGCTCGTCTCCCGGCATCTGCAGAAGAAGCGGGCCGGCCAGTGAGCGCTGCGGCAGCGGTCGCACCCCGGCTGAAGGCGCGGGTCCGGGCCGAGCTCGACCTGCGGCCGCAGCTGACGGCCGACGCCGCGCGGCTGTTCGCGCTCGGCATCCTGGCATTCTCGATCTACGTCCTCCTGCTCGGCGCGCTGCAGTTCAATCGCGCCCAAGACGTTGCCTACGACAAGCTTCGCGGTCAGCTCGCCGAGGCGACGGCGCCCGTCGGGCCGGACGTCGTCGTCGGCGCGCCGGTCGCCGTCCTCGACATCCCCGGGCTCCAACTGCGGCAGGTGATCAACGAAGGCACCACCGGCGCGATCCTGCGCGACGGGCCGGGCCATCGCTCCGACACCCCGCTGCCCGGCCAGGCCGGGATCTCGGTGATCTACGGGCGCGGGCTGACCTTCGGCGCGCCGTTCCGCAGCCTCCCGCAGCTCGTGCCCGGCACCCGGTTCGAGGTCGTCACCGGCGAAGGACGGTTCACCTACGAGGTCAAGGCGATCCGCCGGGAGGGGGATCCGTTGCCCGCGGCACTGACCCAGGGCGCGTCCCGGCTGACGCTGGTGACCGCCGAGGGCGCGCCGGTCCCGGCCAGGACGGTGTACGTCGACGCCGAGCTGGCCACGGGCGCCGCGTTACCCGACCCGGGCGGGCGAGTGGCCCGGGTTCCCGACTCCCAGCAGGCCTTCGGGACCGACCTTTCCGGCGTCCTGACGCTGGTGCTGTGGCTGGAGGCGCTGATCGTGGTCGCCGCCGGCTTTGTCTGGTTCCGGACCCGGATCGGCCGCTGGGAGTCCTACCTGATCGGCGCGCCGATTGTCGTCGCGCTGGCATGGCGGGTGTTCGAGCAGATCGCCGCCATGCTTCCGAATCTGATCTGAGGATCAGTCCTGGAGGGGAAGAACCGATGAACGCAACCATCCGCCGGACAGTGGTCGGCGCGGCGCTCCTCACAGCGCTGCTGGCCGCGACCCCGGGGGTGTCGTCCGCGGTTGTCAGCACCAACAACAATGCCACCATTCACGGCGTGCTCGAGCCGTCCCCGGTCCCGGTCGCGGCCGGTGCCGAGGACAACGGATCGATCACCGCCGCGACGGCCACGGGGATCGGCGTCGGGGGACGCCGGGCCGTCACCACCAACGGCGTCCTCGGCGACGGGCCGCACGGCTCGCTCGGCGACAAGACGAACGACTTCGACTTCTACCAGGTGACCGGCCAGGCCGGGCACACCCTGACCGTCGGCACCGACGGCTCACCCGCTGCCACCAACACAGTCGTCGGCCTGTACGACGCCGCCGGCCAACTGCTCGCCTCGGACGACGACGGCGGCGCGGGTGCGCTGAGCAAGCTCCAGTTCCCGATCCCGGCGTCCGGCACGTACTACGTCGTCGTCGCCGGGAAGAGCGCGGCCGGGGACTTCCCGGGCGACCCGCAGAACTCCGGCAGCGGCCTCGGCGGCGCGGACACCGGAAGTTACGAACTCCTGATCGCCGCGGCGCCGATCGACCGCGACTCCTACTCCGTCAAGCTGACCGCCGGGGACGTCTTCGGCGCCGCGCTGACCAGCTCCGGCGACCGGCTGACACTGCTCCGGCCGAACGGATCGGTTGCCGTCAGCACCGATCTGCACAGCCTCGGCAAGCTGCCGGCGTCCTCTCCGCTGCCGCGGGGTGCGGTCGATCTGGCGTACGTCGCCGAGCGGACCGGCTGGTACACCGTGACCGTCACCGACGGTTTCGGCCCCTACGAGCTGAAGCTCAAGACCGTTCGCCCCGGCGTCGACAAGGCACCGCAGACCGTCTTCCTGGACTTCGACGGCGGCGCGATCGACCTCGCCCCGCTCGGCGGCACCGGCGTCCGGCAGCTGTCCGGCTTGGCAGCCTACCTACCGAACTGGGGGCTGACCGCGGCCGACGAGGCGGCTGTCATCGCCAAGGCGACCGCGACCGTCCGGGAGAACCTGCGGACGGACGCCGTCCGCGCCGGACACGACGTCAACCTGCGGATCCGGACCAGCGCCGACAGTGCGGACCTCTTCGGCAGCCCGAACGTGACTCGCGTTGTCATCGGCGGCCGGACGGCGGAGTCCGGGATCGGCCGGGTCGGCACCGCGCAGTCCGTTGACCCAGGCAACTTCGCCCACGAGGAAACCGCGCTGGTCCAGCTCGATCGCGTCAGCGCGGCCGCCGGCCCGCTCAGCCTGAACACCTACCTCGGGACGACGTCCGACCGGATCGCCTTCGTCGGTCGCGCGCTCGGCAACCTGGCCGGCCGCGAGCTCGGCGCGCTGTACGGCGCCTTTCCGACCGACCCGGCGACGCCCGCCACTCTCATGGATGCCGACGGCAACTTCGCGGGGCTGTACGGCGTCGGAGTGGACGGTGTCGGCGGGACGGCGGACGACGTCGACGTCGATTACGGAACCGACGCGTTCAACCCGGCCACCGGTCTGACCGGCAGCCAGCCCGCCCTGACCGCCATCGGCTGGGGAATCGCCTTCCCCTGCTGAGCTGACAACGTTTCCGGCTAGCCAGCGGGTCATGTCCGGTTAACCGAACAGCGACCTGCTGGCGACCCCGGCACGATGAATTGGAGTCGTGACCGGATCCCGGCACCGCGATCGTCCGGATCGCGCAGAACGCTTGTGAGGAAGGGAATTCCCCAAATGCGTTTCATCCGTACCGCTCGTACCACCGCGATCGCCGCCGCGGCCGTCGCCCTGGTCGCCACCTCCGCGCTGAACGCCCACGCGGACCAGCCGTTCACGGCTGACGGCAACGACATCGTCCTGGTCGGCTCGGACACCAGCGAGAACGTGCTCAACGACCTCGCCGCCGTCTACAACGGCCGGACGCCGGCCCCGTCGGTCAAGATCCAGACCTTCGACGCCACCGGCTCGGCGACCATCGTCACCCGGGCCGGCCAGACCGCCATCACCCGGCCGAACGGCTCGGGCGCCGGTATCAACGCCCTGTGCGGTAACGCGTCGATCTCCGCGGCCCGCTCCTCGCGCGGCCCGGCGACCGGCGACTGCGCCAACCTCGCCTTCCTGCCGTTCGCCAAGGACAGCGTCCGCTGGGCCGCGCACTCGGGCGTCACCGGCGTCACGTCGCTGACCGACGCGCAGCTCGAGGGCATCTACAAGTGCACGATCACCAACTGGAACCAGGTCGGCGGCCCGAACCTGGCCATCCTGCCCCTGATCCCGCAGGCCGGCTCGGGGACCCGCAGCTTCTGGGCCACCCAGGTCGGCATCTCGGCCACCAGCCTCCCGGCCTGCGTCAAGGACAACGTCGGCGGCGCCCCGGTGCAGGAGCACAGCTCGGCTCCGGTCAAGGCCAACGCCGGTGCGATCGCGCCGTTCTCGGTGGGCCGGTACAACCTGCTCACCGCGACCGAGAAGAGCGGCACGTTCCTGGGCGCCATCGGCACCGGCGCCACCGACTACGACCGCAACCTCTACAACGTCGTGAAGACCGTCGGCGGCTCGGTCCCGGCCGACCTGGCCGATGTCTTCGGCGACGGCTTCGGCTTCTCCTCGCTGGGCGGCACGCCGTACATCTGCGAGGACGCCGACACCGACCCGGCCACCACCACCGCCGGTGACGTCGTGCAGGCCAACGGCTTCCTGCCGCTGGGCGACGCGGCCAACGGCGGCACCTGCGGCGTGCTCTGACGCCAGTACGCACGAATCCCGGGTGGGCGCGGAGCTGCGCGCCCACCCGGGCTCGTTTCATGTCCAGTTCACCTTGCGGACCCGGCGCCGTACCGCCATCTGGACACGCTGACATCGTTGCAATCCTGGGGAGGGACGTTCCTGTGCGGACGCGGAAACTCACGCTGATCTCGGGTGTCTTCGTGCTGGCGCTGCTCGCGCCGGCCGCGGCCTTCGACTTCGCGACGGCGGCGCCGTCGCCACAACCGGCGGACGCGGCGGTGTTCGCGGATCCGTCGCAATCGCCGGTGACGCTGACCCGCGGGTCCGGCGACGTCACCGTCAGCCGGACCGCGGATCTGAGCCGGCAGGCGATCACCGTGTCCTGGAAGGGTTTGGACCCGTCGGGGTCGGATCCCGGCGTCGGGGTGACGAACCCGGTCCTGGTCATGCAGTGCCGGGGCGCGAACCCGGCGCGGGAGGACTGCTGGATGGGATCGCTGAACCTCAACGGCGACGCGTCCGGTCTGATCAGGCTGCAGGCTCGCGGGACGCATTACGCGCCGACCGAGACCTCGGACTGGTGGCAGAACCCGGTCAACCCGACCGGGCGGTTCCTCGGCGTCCCGTTCAAGAAGGCGAACGGATCGCCGCATGCGATTCAGAACGCCAACGGGACCTGGGCGACGCTGCCGATGGCGGCGGCCGCGGACTCGGGCGGTCTGATCGTGCCGATCGACGACTTCACCCCGGGCACGCGAAACTTCCGGCGCGGGCTGACGCAGTCCGATGGGACGGGCGCGGTCCAGACCTGGCTGAACACGGCCGCGGAGAACCCGTCGCTGGGTTGTTCGGAGACCGTGCCGTGTTCGCTGGTCGTCGTACCGGTCAAGGATCGGCCTTGCCTGACCGCGGAGGACGGCGTACCGGCGGCCACGATCAACACCTGCCGGGGGCAGGTCGGCAAGGCCGGGATCGCGAACTGGCAGCTGCTGGCGAACTGGTACGAGCGGTACGTGTTCAAGCTCGCGTTCAGCCCGAGCCTGCCGAACTGCGCGGGACGGAGCGACGAGGCCAAGTTCCTCGGGTCCGAGCTGACGGCCGAGGTCATGCGGCGCTGGGTGCCGGCTCGCTGCCAGGCGTCGAGTACGGCGGCGCTCGACTTCACCCGGGCCTGGGAGCCGGATGCGTTGCGGCAGCTGGGTCAGCGGGATCCGGCGTCCGCGTCGAAGTACGCGGCGGACGGCGCTGTCGTCACCGAGCCGGCCGGGCCGGACGATCCGGTGGCGAGTGACCGGAAGACGGCGTACGCGCCGATCGCGGTCTCCGGGTTCGCGATCGGGTACACGATCGACAAGCGGCTGGACGGGAAGATCAGCCCGGTCACGGCACTGCAGCTGAACCAGCGGTTGGTCGCGAAACTGCTCACGCAGTCGTACGGCGGGTTGTTCAAAGGGCTGAACGGGTTCGCGGTGAATCCGAACACGGGGACCAACCCGGCGAACATCTTCCGGGATCCGGAGTTCCAGGCGCTCAACCCGGGGGCCGCGGACTTCGGCGGCGCGAGTGCCGCGGCGGGGACACAGCTGGCGATGCCGGTGTTCCGGACCGACGTGCTGCTCGGGGTGACGCGGTGGATCTGGGCCGACCCGACCGCGCGGGCCTTTCTGCAGGGACAGCGGGATCCGTGGGGGATGACGGTGAACGAGGCTTACCGCGGATGGCAGCTGCCGACCGATGACTACACCTTGCGGGACGGCTGGCTGGCGCCGGCGAACAGTGGCGTGTGGAGTGGCTTCGCACCGCAGTCGCTGTGGGCGCAGAACACGAACTCGTGGGCGAACGGCGCGGATGTGACGATGTCGGCCTGGCCGCTGACGCAGTCGCCGCAGTTCGCGAACAGCAGTGATCCGCTGAGCCCCGTCGTACCGAAGCGGGAGGTGGCGCAGGAGTTCGGGACGCGGAGCATGTTCACGTTGTCGGCGACTTCGGAGCTGCAGAAGACCGGCGTACCGATTGCGGACCTGCGTAATGCGGCGGGGGAATACGTCGCCCCGACCGCGGAGTCGATGGGGTACGCGCTGGACGGCGCTACGCCGGACCAGAAGTCGGGTGTCTGGACGCTCGACTACAAGTCGATGGACCGCCGCGGTTATCCGGGCACGCTGATCAGTTACGCCGCCGTCCCCACCTCCTCCTTGCCGACCACGCTGGCCAAGCGGTACGCCGACAACCTCCGCTGGCTGGCCACCGAGGGGCAGGCGTACGGCCAAGAGGCCGGGCAGCTTCCTGACGGCTACCTCTCCCTGCCGCAGCCCATGCGCGACCAAGCCACCAAGGTCGCCGCAGCCGTCGAGTCCCAGTCCGGCACCCCGCCCATCCCACCCGGCCCGCCCGTCCCGAACCCGACCACGCCGCCCACCCCCAACCCGACCCAGACCACGCCGCCACCGGACACCCGGACCGGCGGTGACGACACCACCCCCACGCCCAACCCGACCACGCCCACTACGCCGGGCACCTCCACTCCGCCCCCGCCCGGCGCCAAACCCCAAGCCAACAAGCCCATCCAGCCCGTAGCCGCCACCACCCAGGGCGACTCCCTCGGCTGGCTCGCCTGGGGTCTCCCCGCCCTCCTCGCCGCAGGCCTGGCCGCCGGCGTAGCTTCCCCCGCCATCCGCCTCATAGCCCACCCCACCCACCCCCTCCGCCGCTCCCTGGGCAGCCTTCTCCGCAGAGCCCGCCACCGTGGCTGACTCACCCCTACCCAACCCCTGGTCGAGAGAGGAACTGTGATGACGAGCGTTTTGCCTGTGGTTGGGGATGCGGAGACTGTGGTGCTGCCCGCGGTGGCGGGTGGGAGTGTTCTGGCGAGTGACGAGGTCTCGGCCTGGTTCGGGAGTCACAAGGTGCTGGCTGGAGTGACTTTGCGGATGGAAGCCGGGCAGGTGACGGCGCTGATCGGGCCGTCGGGGTGTGGGAAGTCGACGTTCCTGCGGATCCTGAACCGGATGCACGAGCTCGTCCCGAGTGCGTCGCTGGCCGGGCGGGTGTTACTGGACGACGAGGACATCTACGAGCCGGAGCGGCGGATCACCGAGACCCGCAAGCGGATCGGGATGGTGTTCCAGAAACCCAACCCGTTCCCGGCGATGAGTATCGCGGAGAACGTGACGGCCGGGCTGAAGCTGACCGGCACCCGGGTGCGGGGCAGCGAGCGGACGGCGCTGATCGAGGAGTGCCTGACCAAGGCCGGTCTCTGGAAAGAGGTGAAGGACCGGCTGAACTCACCCGGCGGCGCGCTGTCCGGCGGGCAGCAGCAGCGGCTGTGCATCGCACGCTCGCTCGCCGTCCGCCCCGACGTCCTGCTGATGGACGAGCCCTGCTCGGCCCTCGACCCGACGTCCACGCGCCGGATCGAGGAGACCATCCACGACCTGCGCCGCGAGGTGACGATCGTGATCGTCACGCACAACATGCAGCAGGCCGCCCGGGTCTCGCAGACCTGCGCGTTCTTCCTCGCCGAGCAGGGCACCCCCGGCGTGATCGTCGAATCCGGCCCGACCGAGCAGATCTTCTCCACCCCGGTGGACTCCCGGACGGCGGACTATGTCGAAGGACGGTTCGGATGATCACCCGCAGCGAGACCTGGCGGATCAAACTCATCGCGACCTGGGCCTGCGCCGCGCCACTCGGCGTGATGGCACTCGTCTTCGCGGCCGGCAACACCGGTACGCCGAACCAGCTCGTCGTCTACTCCCACGACCTCGCCGGCGTCCTCGACCGCCCAGCTGACCTCCCGCCCGGCCCCGGCGCCGGCGGTCAGCTCCCGGTCCAGGACCCGCCGCAGATCGACGTCCCGGTGACGGGCACAACCGACGGGCAGGTAGCGCCGATCCCCGGTGTGTCCGGCGAATCCGGCATCCCCGGCACCGTGCTGGCGGCGTACCAGCGTGTCGCGGCCGATCTCGCCACCGCCGCGCCGGCCTGCCACCTCACCTGGCCCCTGCTCGCCGGTATCGGCAAAGTCGAGTCCGATCACGCGAGCGCCGGCAAGGTCGATGCCCAGGGCAACACCCGCGGCCGCATCCTCGGCCCGGTGCTGAACGGCGCACCCGGAATCGCCGCGATCGCCGACACCGACCAGGGCCGTTACGACGGCGACACCCAGTGGGACCGCGCCGTCGGGCCGATGCAGTTCATCCCGAGCACCTGGTCCTCCTTCGGCGCCGACGGCAACGGTGACGGCCGCCGCGACCCCCACAACATCTACGACGCCACCCGCGCCGCCGGCAACTACCTCTGCTGGGGTTCGTCGAACCTCTCCGACCCCCAAGCCCTGGTCCAAGCCGTCCTCCGCTACAACCACTCCATGGACTACGTGTCCACCGTCCTCCGCTGGATGCAGTCCTACACCCGCCAAACCATCCAGGTCCCGGACGGCGACGGCGTGATCCCTCCGCCCGCCACCGACGACGGCAACGTCGCGAAGCCCCCCGTGGACGTGGACCCCACCCCAACCCCGCACCCGACCCCATCCGGTCCGGCCACCCCGACGCCGCCCGAGGTCACTCCGCCCCGAGTGACCCCGCCGACCGTCACGTCCCCGCCGCCTGCCACCCCGCGCCCGCCTCAACACTCCACCCGGCCCCCAACCCGCCCCACTCCCACCCCAACCCCGACTCCCACGCCAACTCCGACTCCCACCCCGACCCCAACCCCGACGCCCGACCCGGAGACGCCCACGCCGACGCCGGAAACCTCCACCGAGACCCCCTGATCCACCGGCGGCAAGACCGGGGAAACACGCCTGGGGTTGGGTGCGGGCAAGCGGGTGGGCCTACGCTCAAGGGGTGACCGAGCTGGTGGTGTTGGTGGATGAGCAGGGGCGTGCGGTGGGGACGGAGGCGAAGGCCACTGTTCATCACGGGGCGACGCCGCTGCATTTGGCGTTCTCCAGTTATGTGGTGGACGGCGCCGGGCGGGTGTTGTTGACGCAGCGGGCGCTCAGTAAGGCCACCTGGCCTGGGGTTTGGACCAATAGTTGCTGCGGGCATCCACTTCCCGGCGAGCCGATCGCGGACGCCGTCGTCCGGCGGCTGTCCGACGAGTTGGGGATCGGCGGGGTCGAGACGGAGCTGGTGCTGCCGGGGTTCCGGTATCGGGCCGAGATGCCGAACGGGGTGGTGGAGAACGAGCTGTGTCCGGTCTTCCGGGTTCGGTGGGAGGGGACGCCGAGGCCGGCGCCGGCCGAGGTCGAGGACTATCGGTGGGTCGAGTGGTCCGAGATTCGGGGTGTCGACGGGTTGTCGCCGTGGGCCGTGTTGCAGCTCGACGAGTTGGATGCGCTCGGGTCGTCGCCGGCTGACTGGCCGGTGGGCGACGAAAACCTGCTGCCGCCGGCGGCCCGCCCCTGATACAACGGTCGGGACACCAGGAGGGGGAGTGCCATGGTGGACATCCGACCGGTCGAGACCGACGCGGACTACGAGGCCTGGCGGCAGGTGCGGATCGCCGCGCTGCCGTACGAGCGCTGTCCCAGCGTCGCCGAGCTGCGCGCTCAGGAGGCTCCTGGCCGGCTGCTCCTCCTCGCTGAGATCGATGGTCAGGTGGTCGGCAACGGCCTTCTCGACCGCTCGTCGGAGTCCGATCGCGCTGCGGTCGCGCCTCGGGTCCGGCCGGAGGCGCGGCGTCAAGGCGTCGGTACGGCCCTGCTGCGGGCCCTCACCAAGCAGGCGCTTGCCCAGGGCCACACTGTGGCCGGGACGACGGTTGACGACGACGGATCGTTCGCGTTCGCGCAACGGTTCGGGTTCACCGAGTCCGGGCGGCAGGTCGAGCAGGTGCGCGCGATCGGCGCCGAGCCGAGCCCGCCCGCGCCGACGGCGTACGAGATCGTCTCGGTCGCCGAGCGTCCTGAGTTGTGGGCGCAGGCGTACGACGACGTCGCCGTCCCGACCTTCCCGGATATGGCGACCCGGTCGCCGCTCCAGGTGAGTGCCGCGGAGTGGGCGACCGAGTGGATCAACGACCCGGCCGCGATGTTCGTCGCGATCGACGGTGACCAGGTGATCGGCGTCGCCGGGCTGATGATCGACACCGATCAGCCGCAGCGCGCCGAGGTCGCCTACACCGCCGTCCGCCGCAGCCGCCGCGGCCAGGGCATCGCCGCGACGCTGAAGCGGACGAGTATGGCCTGGGCCGCCCGGAACGGGATCACCGAGATCTACACCTGGACGCAGGAGGGCAACGCCGACATGCGCCGGCTGAACGAGCATCTCGGCTTCCGCTACGGGATCGTCAGCATCGACGTCCGCGCGGAGCTACCCCTGCAGTTCGCGGAGTAGATCGGCCCCCGACCAGGCCCGGCGCTTGGTCTCGGCGGCGCGGATCAGCTCGATCAGCCGCGCGTTCACCGGCGCCGTCCGCCCGAGCGACTCGGCCAGCCGGACGACCTCGCCGTTCAGGTAGTCGATCTCCGTCGGGCGCCCGGCCTCGAGGTCCTCCCACATCGAGGACCGGGCCAGCGGATCGATCGCCAGCATCGGCGCGGCCAGTCGCCGGAACAAGAAATCGGGCAGCCGCAGCACACTGGGCAGCCGCCGCATCGGCACCCGCAGGATCTGCGCCGGCTCGATCTCCGCGACCGCCAGCAGCTCCAGCGCCTCGGCCTGCGCCGCGGCGAAACAACGCCGGAACGCGCGCTGCGACAGCTCGTCCCGCAGTGGTACGTCGGACAGCGCATTGACCGGGTTGTTCAAGTTGAGCAACAGCTTCGACCACTGCACCGGCAGGATGTCGTCATGCTGCTGCAACGGTAGCCCGGCCAAGATGAAGGCATCCTCGGACGCCGCCAACGCGCCATCACTCTGGACGTCGAGCAACCCCTCCGTGCCCTGGTGAAAATGCCCGTCGCCGCGATTCACCACGTTGAACGGAACCATCCCGGTCAACACGGTCTGCTCGGTCAACCGCGCCTTGAGCAGCTCCCCATTCCGAATCCCGTTCTGAAAGCTCACCACCACCGCACCCGGCTTGAGCACCCCGGCCAGCTCGTCAGCCGCCGTCGCCGTAGCGGCCGACTTCACCGTGACCAGGACGAGATCGGCGTCCGCCGCGGCCTCCGGCGTCGTCTCGTACCGCACGTCCGCGGCCGAAACGCCCAGCGACGCACCCAGATAGTCGGTCAGCCGGAGCCCGTGTTCAGCCAGGACGGCGGCCATCCGCGGCCGGCCCACGAACGTCACGTCGGCCCCGCCCGCGGCGAGCCGTCCGCCGACGTAACACCCGATCCCACCCGCGCCGTACACCGCGATCTTCACGCGAACGAACACTAATGCAGCCGGACCCGGGGATCGAGGACGGCGTACGCGACATCGACCAGGATGTTCGCGATCACGACCGCCACCGACGCGAACAAGACGATGCCGATGATCACCGGCAGGTCCTGCTGGTTGATCGCGGTGACCGCGGTCTTGCCGAGCCCGGGCAGGCTGAACACGGTCTCGATGACGACGACGCCGCCGACCAGCTGGCCGAGATCGATCCCGAACTGCGTCACCACCGGGGTGAGCGCGCTGCGCAGCCCGTGCCGGACGACGACGCGGCGCTCGCGGATCCCCTTCGACCGCGCCGTCCGGATGTAGTCCTCCCCGAGTACGTCGAGCATCGACCCGCGGGTCAGCCGGGTGTACGTCGCGGCCAGCAGCAAGGCGAGCGCGATCCACGGCAGCACGAGATGCTGGAACCACGCCCCGATCCCCGCGCTGAGCGGCTGGTACCCGCCGGCCGGGAACCAGTCGAACCCGGACATCGTCAGCCGGAAGTACAGGAAGTACAACAGCAGCAACCCGAGCAGGAACGACGGGAACGAGTAGAAGAACAACGCGAACAGCGTCAGCCCGCGATCGGCGAGCGACCGCGGATGGGTCGCCGACACGACCCCGTTGAACACGCCGAGACTCAGCCAGAGGACGGCGGCGCCGACGGCCAGCGAGACCGTGATCGGCAGCGCCTGCCCGATGATCGTGGTCACCGGGACCTGGTGGTAGTAGTCGTAGCCGAGGTCGCCCTGGACGGCGTTCGTGAGGAAGTTCAGGTACTGCTTCCAGATCGGCAGGTCGAGCCCGAGCCGGTGCTGGACCAGCGCGATCGTCTCGGGGGTCGCCTGCCGGCCGGCCAGCGTCTGCGCGACGTTGCTGGGGGCAACGAAGAACAGGCCGAAGACCGCGATCGAGATCAGCCACAGGACGAGCAGGCCGTGGCCCAGCCGGCGGAGCAGGAACAGTGCCATCTCAGGTCCGATCTGCGCGCGGGTCGAAGGCGTCGCGGACCCCGTCGCCGAACAGGTTGAACGCCAGGGTCGTGATCAGCAGGGCCAGGCCGGGGAACAGGGTGAACCACCAGGCGGTCGTGTAGTAGTTCTGCGCGGAGTTGATCATCCCGCCCCAGTCGGCGGTCGGCGGCGGCAGACCGAGCCCGAGGAACGACAGCGTCGCCTGGGTCACGATCACCACCGGGATCAGCAGCGTGGTGTAGACGATCACCGGGGCCAGCACGTTCGGCAGGATGTCGACGAACATGATCCGCCGATCGGGCGCGCCGAGTGACCGGGCCGCCTCGACGAACTCGCGTTCGCGCAGCGAGAGCACCTGCCCGCGGACGATCCGGGCCACCGAGGCCCAGCTGAACAGGCCGATCACCAGGACGGTGACGGTCAGGCTCGGCCCGGTGACCGAGACCAGCGAGATCGCCACCAGCAGGAACGGCACCGAGAGGACGACGTCGATCAGCCGGGCCAGGACGGTGTCGGTGATCCCCCCGAGGAACCCCGCGGCCAGCCCCAGCACGACGCCGACCCCGACCGTCAGCGCGGTCGCCACGACGCCGACGAGCAGCGAGACCCGGGCGCCGTACGCGATCCGGACCAGGACGTCCCGGCCGAGGTCGTCCGTCCCGAGCCAGAAGGTCCCGTTCGGCCCGCGGGGCAGCCCGTCCGGGGTCAGGCCGAGATCGCGGTACTGCTCGTTCGGCGGGTGCCCGGTGAGCGCGGCGAAGACCGGCGCGCAGATCGCCATCGCGATGATCAGCACGATCACGGCCAGCGAGATCATCGCGACCTTGTCCCGCCGCAACCGGCGCACGGCCAGCAGCAGCGGGCTGCGGCCCTCGATTGCCGGCGCCTCGACGGCGGTCATGACGCCTGCAGATCGGGGACGGCGGTGGACAGGTCCTCACCCAGGACCAGCGGATGCAGGCACGCCGTCCGATGCTGGTCGCCGTCCTCGAGGACCGCGACCAGCGGCGGCTCGACGAGCGCGCAATCGGCTCGCGCCTTCGGGCAGCGCGTGTGGAACCGGCACCCCGCCGGCGGGTTCGTCGCGGCCGGGATGTCGCCGCCGAGGATGATCTGCTCCCGGCTGTCGGCGGTGTCCGGATCGGCGACCGGCAGGGCGGACAGCAGCGCCCGCGTGTACGGATGCCGAGTCCGGCTGAACAACTCGTCGGTCGGCGCCAGCTCGGCGATCTTGCCCAGGTACATCACCGCGATCCGGTCGCTGACATGCCGGACGACGGACAGGTCGTGCGAGATGAACACGTAGGTCAGGTCGAACTCGCGCTGCAGATCGGCCAGCAGGTTGATGATCTGGGCCTGGATCGACACGTCGAGCGCGGAGACCGGCTCGTCGCAGATGACCAGCTTCGGCCGCAGCGCCAGCGCCCGCGCGACCCCGATCCGTTGCCGTTGGCCACCGGAGAACTCGGCCGGAAACCTGTTGTAGTGCTCGGGATTCAGCCCGACCAGCTCCATCAGCTCCTGTACCTTCCGCTTCCGCTCGAGCCCGCGCGCGATGCCGTGGATGGCGAACGGATCGCCGATGATCGAGCCGACCCGGCGGCGCGGGTTCAGCGAGCCGTACGGGTCCTGGAAGATCACCTGGATGTCGCGCCGGACCGGTCGCATCGCGCGCCGCGACAACGCGCTGATCTCCTGGCCCTCGAAGTGGACCGAGCCCGCGGTGACGCCGTACAGCTGGGCCATACAGCGGGCCAAGGTCGACTTGCCGCAACCGGTCTCGCCGACCAGCCCGAGCGTCTCGCCCTTGAACACCTCCAACGAGACCCCGTCGACCGCCCGGACCACCTCCTTCCGGCTCGTCGGGAACTCCTTGCGGACGTCGTCCACTCGCAGCAAGACCTCGTTCATGACGCGATCGCCTCGTTCCGCCGATGCGGGAGCCAGCAGGCCGATTGGTGGCGCGGGTCGCCGCCGACGTCGTCCAGCGGCGGCGCCTCGGCCCGGCACATGTCGAACACCTGCGGGCAGCGGGATGCGAACGGACACCCCTGCGGAAGGCCGATCAAGCTGGGCGGGCTGCCCGGGATCGGGGTCAACCGGTCGCCGGCGCGAGCGGGCAGCGAGGCCAGCAGACCTTGGGTGTACGGGTGGTGGTTGCGGTAGAAGATGTCCCGGCGCGGGGCTCGCTCCAGCACGGTCCCGGCGTACATGACGACGACGTCGTCCGCCATCTCGGCGACCACCCCGAGGTCGTGGGTGATCAGGATGATCGCCGTCCCGAACTCCTGTTGCAGTCGCCGCATCACGTTCAGGACCTGGGCCTGGACGGTGACGTCGAGCGCGGTGGTCGGCTCGTCCGCGATCAGCAGCGCCGGGTCGAGGGCCATCGCCATCGCGATCATCACCCGCTGCCGCATCCCGCCGGAGAACTGGTGCGGGTAGTCGTCGATCCGCTCCGCGGCGCGGGGGATGCCGACCAGCGTGAGCAGCTCCGCGGCCCGGCGGCGGGCCGCCGCCTTGCTGATCACGGTGTCGTGGGCGCGGATCATCTCGACGATCTGCCAGCCGATCCGGTAGTGCGGATGCAGGCTGGACAACGGGTCCTGGAAGATCATCCCGATCCGCGCGCCGCGCAGCCGGCGGAGCGTGGCCTGGTCCGCGGTGATCAGGTCGGTGCCGTCGAAGTACGCCGTACCGGACACCTGCGCGCCGCGGGTCAGCCCGGTGATGGTCTGCGTGGACACGCTCTTCCCCGAGCCGGACTCGCCCACGACCGCGAGCGTCTGCCCGGCCTCGACGTCGAACGACAGCCCCCGGACGGCGCGGACGGTGCCGTCCGGGGTGTCGAAGGAGACCCGCAGGTCTCGTACCTCTAGTAACGCCATCTCAGCCGCCCTGCTTGTCCTTGGTGAGCCAGACGTTGGTCGGGTCGAAGTTCTGCAGCGACGGGACGTAGACCGCGTTCTGCACCTGCTCGGCGTGGTAGTTCGCCTGCTTGTTGTTGGTGAGCGGGTAGAACGGCGCCTGCTCCATCACCCGGGCGTCGGTCTTGGCCCACAGCTCGGCCGCGGCGTCCGGGTCCTGGGCGGAGGCGGCTTCCTTGATCAGCTGGTTGGTCTCCGGGTCGTTGTAGAGACCGAAGTTGCTGCCGACCGGCGGGAACGCCGCTTCGCCGTAGAAGAGCGGTTTGAAGAAGGACAGCGCCGCGTTGCCGTACCAGTCCGCACCCCAGCCGGCCAGTGACAGGTCCCAGACGCCGCGCTTGGCCACACTCGGCACCTGCAGGTACTTGACGTAGAAGTCCGAGTTCGGCGAGGGGACGCCGGTCACCGTGATCCCCGCCTTGCCGAGATCCTGCTGGATGGTCTGGAAGCTCTTGTTGCTGCCTTCGTTCGAGTTCCGGTAGAGGAACTTCAGCGTCAGGTTCGGGTAGCCGGCCTCGGCGAGCAGCTGCTTGGCCTTCTCCGGGTCGTACGGGTACAGGTCGGTCTGCTTCGAGCCGAGGATGACGTCGGGGAGCACATGGGTCAGCGGCGGGTTGAGGGTCTTGCCGCCGAGGACCTGCAGGATGTGGTCGCGGTTGATCGCGTAACTGATCGCCTGCCGGACCTTCACGTTCGCCAGCGCCTTGTTGTTGTTCGGCGAGGCCGTGTTGTAGATGACGTACGGGTTCGAGCCGGCCGTGTCGCCGAGTTTGAGTTTCGGGTCCTTCTTCGCCTGCAGCGCGGGCAGCTGGGACGGCGGCGGCGCCACGTCGAACTCCATGTCGGCGGACGGCGTACCGGTCTGCAGCTGCTGCTGGATCGAGTCCTGGGTGAGGCCCTGGGTGACGACGATCTTGTCGACGTACGCCTTGCGGACCGGGTCGGTGGCCGGATCCCAGGCCGGGTTGCGGGAGTAGACGATCGACTTGCTCGGCGTCCAGGAGTCGACCTTGTACGGGCCGAGGGCCGGGTAGTTGTTGCCGAGCTCGGTGGACGCCGGGAGGTACTCGAGCGCTTCGATCGGCGCGGGGGAGAAGGCGGGCAGCGTCAGCATGTCGACGAAGTAGCTCGCCGGCTGGGTGAGGTGGAAGACGACCGTGCCGTCGTCCTTGGCCTCGACACCGGGCAGCGGGGTCTTCTCGAGGTAGTCCCGGATACCGGCGACGGTCTTCGGCGCCTTCGCGAAACCGGCGGCGAACTGGTTGTAGCCGACCAGCAGGTCGGCGAAGTCGGGGCTGCCGCCGAACGGCTGCACCGGGTTCGCCGTCCGCTTGACCCCGCGGACGACGTCCGCCGCGGTGACCTGGCGGGCGGGCGACGTACTCCACTTCACCCCCGAGCGGAGCTTGATCGTGTAGGTCTTGCCGTCGGCGCTGACCCCGCCGTTCGCGGTGGTCGGGAGCTCCTGCGCGAGATCCGCGACGGGTGTGGTGTTCTTCCCGTTCGGATCGGCCGGGTAGGTGAACAGCTGCCGGCTCCACATCCGCAGGCTCAGGTAGCCGACGGAGTAGTAGCTGAGGTTCGGATCCATGTAGTCGACGTCCTGCGCGCCGAGCATGTTCAGCGTGCCGCCGACGACCGGGGCGCCGGCGGTACCACCGGCGCCGGTGGGCGATCCGCCGCCGCTGCTGCAGGCGGCGAGCACCAGGCTCGCCACGGCGGCCAGGGATACGGCCGCCAGCCTTCTCTTCGCCATCTTTGTCCTCCTCCAGGACTGGATGTCTTGGAAAGTAGGACTTCCGGGCCCGGCCGGAACCGCGGTCAACGAAGCGTCAAGGAGTTGTCACATGGCGTGCGGGGCGGACATTGCGGATTCATGACAGCCGTAATCGGCGTCCGGACCGGTCGTGCGCGACACTGGAGGGGTGGCACACAGCCTGTTGCTGGTCGACGACGAGCCCCGCATCCGCCGGGTACTGCGGCTCGCCCTGGAAGACGAGGGCTACGAGGTCGCCGAGGCGGCCAACGGCATCGACGCGCTGACCGCGCTCCGGCGCCAGCCGCCGGACGTCGTCCTGCTGGACATCATGCTGCCCGACCGGGACGGGTTCACCGTCTGCCGGGAGATCCGCCGGGCGAGCGACGTCCCGGTGATCATGGTGACCGCGCGGACGGACAGCCACGACGTGGTGGCCGGGCTGGAGGCGGGCGCGGACGACTACGTGACCAAGCCGCTGGTGGCCAAGGAGCTGTCGGCGCGGATCCGGGCGTTGCTGCGCCGGGTCGAGCCGGCCAACGCGCGCCAGCCCGACGTCCTGGTCGTCGGAGACCTGACCATCGACATCCCCGGCGCCGAGGTGACGCGCGGCGCCGAGGTCCTGCCGCTGACGCGGACCGAGTTCAAGCTGCTCGCCGAGCTGGCCGGGGCCGAGGGCCGGGTGCTGTCGCGCGAGCAGCTGCTGTCGAAGGTCTGGGGGTACGGCTACTTCGGGGACAGCCGGATCGTCGACGTCCACATCCGGCGGCTGCGGCTGAAGATCGAGCACGACCCCGCGAGTCCGCAGCACCTCGTCACGGCCCGCGGCCTTGGCTACCGCTTGGTCGGCTAGTGCCGCGCTTGAAGCTGCTCGGCAGGGCCAGTCTGCGTGGCCGCGTGATGATCGCCTACGGGCTGCTCGCGCTCGGGTTGTCGTCGGTGCTCGCGGTCGTCACCTGGAACATCGTCTCGAAGTACCTGACCGAGGAGCGCGAGACGTCGTCGTGGGTGCAGACGAAGGACAACGCGGCCGCGTTCCGGTTCGGGATCTACGGGTCGCCGACGTCGTGTATGCCGGTCCGCGAGCGGTCGGACTGCGGCGTCGTCGAGGCCCGGCCCGGGGTCAGCGTGATGTCGCTGCTCAGCACGCTGCCGTCCACCGACTCGGCGGCCTCGATGGTCTACTTCGGGAACGAGTGGTACTCGCTGGCCGGCCGGCCGGAGGATCTGCCGCCGGAGCTGATCCGCGACGTTCGCGGCGGGACGGCGGGTGATGCGCGGCTCACGATCAACGGGCAGCGGGTGCTGGTGGTCGGCGTCCCGGTGAGCCGGCCGGGGGAGGCGTTCTTCGAGTTCCACCCGCTGACCCAGCTGGACGACACGCTGCGGACGCTGAAGATCACGCTGGTCGCGGCGGCGATCGCCACCGCGCTGATCGGCCTCGCGGTCGGGCGCCTGGCCAGCACGCTCGCGCTGCGTCCGCTGGCCGAGCTGACCAAGGTCGCGGACGCCGTCTCCCGCGGCCGGCTGGACGCGCGCCTGGACGCCGAGGACGATCGCGATCTCGGCGGCCTGGCCCGATCGTTCAACCAGACCGCCGCGAACCTGGAGCGCCGGGTCGAGGCGGACGCGCGGTTCGCCGGTGACGTCAGTCATGAGCTGCGGACGCCGCTGATGACGATGCTGAACTCGATGCAGCTGATCCAGAACCATCGCGCCGAGCTGCCCGAGCCCGTCCGTGAGCCGGTCGATCTGCTCGGGGACGACCTCGAGCGCTTCCGCCGGCTCGTCATCGACCTGCTGGAGATCTCCCGCGACGACGGCGGCGATCGCGGCAGTCGCGAGCAGGTCCGGATCGCCGACCTGGTGCGCGCCGCGGCCGATGCGACCGCCGGCCGCCCGGTCACCACTGTCGCGCCCGGCGCCGAGCTGCTGATCATGCAGGCCGACAAACGCCGCCTCGAACGCGTCGTCGCCAACCTCGTCGAGAACGCCGAGGACCACGCCGGCGGCTGCAAGGGCGTCACTGTCGAACCCGGCGGCCTCGGCGTCGTCATCACCGTCGACGACGCCGGCCCCGGGATCGCCCCCGAGGACCAGGACCGGATCTTCGAACGCTTCGGCCGCGCCGAATCGTCCTCGAGGGGCCGCGGCGTCGGCCTCGGGCTGGCCATCGTCGCCCGCCACGTCGAATGGCATCAGGGCGCCATCCGCGTCAGCACCCGCCCGACCGGCGGCGCGCGGTTCACCATCGATCTGCCCGCGCACTAATTCGGCTGACGGGGTTCAGCCGGGCGGTTACCGTGGGGGCATGGCTACTTGCCTCTGTGTCTAGGTACGCGACCCGCTTCCGAACCAGAAGTGTGTCCGCATACCATCACAGAGAGTTACAGTTATGATCACTGTCAGTGGTGTAGATCTTCGCGTCGGCGCGCGGTTGTTGCTGGCCGGCCTGACGTTCCACGTCGGCCCGGGGGACCGCGTCGGCCTGGTCGGGCGGAACGGCGCCGGCAAGACGACGTTGTTGCGGGCGCTGGCCGGGGAGGACCGGCCGGCGGCGGGCAGCGTGACGGCGGTCGGGTCGGTGGGTTACCTGCCGCAGGACCCGCGGGCCGCCGACCCCGAGCTCACGGTCACCGATCGGATCCTGTCGGCGCGCGGCCTCGACACCGCCGTCCGCGATCTGCGCCGGGCCGAGGCGACGATGAGTACGGCGTCCGGGGCGGCGCAGGAGCGCGCGATGGCGGCGTACGCGCGGGCCGAGGCGCGGTTCCAGGCCGGCGGCGGGTACGCGGCCGAGGCTGAGGCGGCCCGGCTCGCGGGCGGGGTCGGTCTGCCGGTGCGAGCGCTGGAGCAGCCGGTCGGGGAGCTGTCCGGCGGGCAGCGCCGCCGGGTCGAGCTGGCCCGGATCCTGTTCGCGCAGCACGACACGCTGCTGCTCGACGAGCCGACCAACCACCTGGACGCCGACTCCGTCGTCTGGCTGCGGTCGTTCCTGCTCGGCTACCCGGGCGGGCTGGTCGTGATCAGCCACGACCGTGAGTTGCTCAAGGCAACGGTCAATCGGGTCTTCCACCTCGATCCGCAGCGGACAACGATCGACGTCCACAACACCGGCTGGACGAAGTACCTGCAGCAACTCGAGCTGGACGAGCGGCGGCGCGCCCGCGAGCGGGCCGTCGCCGAGCGCAAGGCGACCGCTCTGCACGCGCAGGCCCGCAAGATGCAGGCCGGCTCGAACACCGCGGTCGCCGCCCGCAACATGGCCCGTCGCGCGGACCAGCTGCTCGCCGGCGTCGAACCGGTCCGGCGGACCGAGCGGGTGGCGAAGATTCGCCTGCCCGAGCCGGCGCCGTCCGGTAAGACTCCGCTGACCGCCCGCGGCCTGCGCAAGGCGTACGGCGGTCTGCAGGTGCTCGACGGCGTCGACCTCGCCATCGATCGGGGCAGCCGCGTCGTCGTCCTCGGCCTGAACGGCGCGGGGAAGACGACCCTGCTCCGGCTGCTCGCCGGGCGCGAACTGCCGGACGCCGGCCAGGTCGTCCCGGGTCACGGACTCCGGCTCGGCTACTTCGCCCAGGAACACGACACCCTGGACCTGGCCGGCACCGTCCAGCAGAACCTGGCCGCCGTGGCCCCCGGCCTCACCGACGGCGAGGTCCGCAACGTCCTGGGCTCGTTCCTGTTCAGCGGCGACGACGTCGACAAACCCGCCGGCGTCCTCTCCGGCGGCGAGAAGACCCGCCTGGCCCTGGCCGGCCTGGTCCACTCCGGCGCCAACGTCCTCCTCCTCGACGAGCCCACCAACAACCTCGACCCCGCCTCCCGCGACGAAGTACTGGGCGCCGTCGGCAACTACCCCGGCGCCACCGTCATGGTCACCCACGACGAAGGCGCCATCGAGGCCCTCCGCCCCGACCGCGTCCTCATCCTCCCCGAAGCCACCGAAGACCTCTGGTCCGACGACTACCTCTCCCTCGTCTCCCTAGCCTGACGAACCCCATCCACCAACAGATCGAGGTGACCGCGATGCTGCGCGGTCTCCTCGATCACCGTGGGGGTAGTTCATCGGTCGAGGGTTACGGTCGCGGTGAGGATGCGGTGGTCGGAGCAGGGGCCGTTGCAGGATTGGGAGATGGCCAGGGAGTCGGCGGAGTAGGGGCCGGCGAGGTGGTTCTTGCGGACGAAGATGAGGTCGATCTTCGCGGGGTGGCCGCAGGCGCCGGACGTGTTGTTCTCGGTGGTGGCTTCGCCGTAGCCGGGGCAGGCGGGGTCGGTGTCGTCGAGTTCGCGGTAGGCGCCGCGGTTCTGGTTGTTGTGGTCGGTGTCGAGGTCGGCGTCGTAGTACTTGTCGAGCCGCGCCCAGCTCGGCTGGGCGTTGAAGTCGCCCGCGACGACCGTGGTGTCGCCGTTGGCGTTGTGCTGTTCGAGTGTGGCCAGCACCTTGTCGAGCTGGGCGACGTTCGTGCTGTACGGCGTTACGTGCACCGCGCAGATCCGCAGCTTCGGGCGGGCGACCAGCGGCGCGCACAAGAGCTTGCGCTGCTCGACCGTCTCGTCCTGGGGAAGCAGCACGCTCTGCGCCGTCCCGAGCGGGAACTTGCTGAAGATCGCCTCGCCGAATGCCTGCCCGCCGCACACCGTGTCCCGCTGCGCCGCGAACCGCGAGAAGTTGGTCGCGTCCTGCGGCCAGCCGGCCGCGGCGAGCCGGCGCTGGATCTCCTTGTACTGCTGCCAGCAGACCTCGGTCAGGACGACGAACTCCGCGCCCCGCGCCTGGATCGACGAAACCGCCCCGCTCACCATGCCGGTGGAGATCGAGGCCTTGTTCATCACCCAGCCCGAGACGTTCCAGCTCCACACCCGGTACGCCGTCCCGGCGGCCGCGGCTGGGGTGATCGAACTGAGTACCAGACCGAGCGCGATCAGGACTCCGGCGAGACGGCGCATGTGATTCTCCTCGGGGGCGGTGGAGGTTGCGACGGAGTTTACGTTACCCTCGACGTATGAACAGTTCTGCAGATGTGCAGGGTCTTGACGAATGTGCGGTGCGGCTCGTCGATCCGGAGCGGGTGGCCAGTGTCAACGACCGGATGCCGGCCGAGGACGCGATCGTCGACACCGCCGACGTGTTCAGTCTGCTCGGCGATCCGCGCCGGCTGAAGCTGCTGGTCGCGTTGCTGGACGGCGAGCTGTGCGTCTGCGACCTGGCCGCGGTGACCGGCCTGAGCGAGTCCGCGACGTCCCATGCCTTGCGGCTGCTTCGCGCGCATCGAGTCGTCGCCGCCCGGCGGGACGGGCGGAACGCCTTCTACCGGCTGGACGACGCGCACGTGCGGATGCTGGTCGACCTGGCGGTGGCGCACACCGAGCACACCGACGCGATTCACCCGGAGCGCTGACATGGGCGAAGCAGGACACGGGCACGGCCACGGCCATGCGGTCAGCGCGGAGGCGGACCGCAAGCTGCTGAGCGGTGCGCTCGCGCTGATCGTCGGGTTCATGCTGGTGGAGGTGATCGTCGGGTTCGCGGCCGGGTCGCTGGCCCTGATCACGGACGCCGCCCACATGCTCACCGACGCGATCGCGATCGTGCTCGCGCTGGTGGCGATCCGGCTGGCCGCGAAACCGCCGGTCGGCGGGTACACCTACGGTTTCAAGCGGGTCGAGATCCTCTCCGCCCAGGCGAACGGCATCACGCTGCTGCTGCTCGCGGTGTTCTTCGTGTACGAGGCGATCAACCGGATGATCCACCCGCCGGAGGTGAAGGGCGCGCTGGTCCTGATCACCGGTGTGGTCGGCATCGTGGTGAACCTGATCGCGACCTGGCTGATCAGCAAGGCGAACCGCTCCAGCCTGAACGTCGAGGGCGCGTTCCAGCACATCCTGAACGACCTGTTCGCGTTCATCGCGACCGCGATCGCCGGTCTGGTCGTGCTGCTCACCGGCTTCGCCCGCGCCGACGCGATCGCCGCGCTCGTGGTCGCCGCGCTGATGCTGAAGGCCGGCGTCGCGCTGGTCCGCGACTCGGGCCGGATCTTCCTCGAGGCCGCCCCGGCCGCGATCGACCCGCAGGCGCTGGGCGCCGAGCTGTGCGCGATCGACGGCGTCGTCGAGGTGCACGACCTGCACGTCTGGGAGATCACCTCCGGTGAGCCGGCGGCGTCCGCGCACGTCCTGGTCGCCGAGGGGCTCGACTGCCATCAGATCCGGGTCCGGATCGAAGAGCTACTGGCTGAGCGGCACGGGCTGACCCATTCGACGCTCCAGGTCGATCACGCCACCGGCGAGGAGATCGCGGCCCACTGCTCGGATGCGCACGGCACCGTGCACCGATCCATCACAGCCGCTGGACGAGGACCTGACCTGGCCAGTCCGGCGCATTGAGCCGGCTGACGACGAAGGCGGCGTCCCGGGTGAAACCCTGCGACTCGTAGTACCGGACGAGGGCGCCGTCGTTCCCGCCGAAACAGTCGACGCGGACGAGGCTGATCCCGGCGTCCCGGGCGAGCTGCCGCGCGTGGTCGAGCAGGACGCCGCCGATCCCAGAACCGGACGACGCCCGATCCGTCACCAGCAGTCGCACGTACACCTCGGGCTCGTCGACCGGCGGGATCGGCGGCTGCGCGGGCCCGACCGCGAGCGCGCCGACGACGCGACCGGCCTGCTCGGCGATCCAGAGCTGGCCCGCCGCGGCGAACCCGGTGACCTGGTCGATCCGGCGCTCGCTGGTCGAGTGCGGCTCGGTGCCCCACTGGTCGGTGCGGCCCTGGGCGACCAGCCATTCGGTCGCCTGGTCGAGCAGCGTGAGCACCGCCGGTACGTCGTCCCCGGTGCCGAGCCGAATCGTCATCTCCATATTCGTCAGAATAGTTCGCCGTACGATGTCGAAATCGGTCCGTCGGTCTCTACCAGTAGATGTAGAGAGGAGCTCACCGTGAGCACACAGAAGCTGGACAAGACCTTCACCGCGCCGCTGCTGCAGAGCGAGGCCAAGGGCGGCTGGACCTACCTGCAGATGCCCGGCTCGGCCGAGTACTTCGGCACCCGCGGGCTCGTCAAGGTCAGCGGCACGATGGACGGTCACCCGTTCGAGAGCTCGTTCATGGCGCTCGGTGACGGGACGCACAAGCTCCCGGTGAAGGCCGAACTGCGCGCGCTGCTGGCCAAAAACCCCGGTGACGAGATCACCGTGCACCTCACGGAGCGACGCTGACCGGGTGGTGATCGTCACAGAACGTCATGTTCTGAGTAAGGACTGTGTGAAGAATCAGTGCTGACGGCCGCCTCGACTGGGGATCATCCGGCCCGGACCGTAAGTTCGGATCGGGTGGTTCGTCGAGATGGGGAGTGAGCGAAGTGCAACGGGGCTCAGCAAGCGTGCCGTCGGCATGCCCGCAGTCACCGGGGTGGATGTCATGACGATTCTCAACAAAGTGCTGGGCGCGGCCGGTGTGGTCTTGTTACTCGCCGGTGTGGCGCTCGGGTTCCGCTCGGTCTCGTCCAGCGGTGCGAACTGCGGGTCCGCCTTCCGGGCCGCCGCCGGGATCACGCCGATGACGTGTGACAGCGCGCTGAACAGCGCCGGCACGCTGGTGACCGTGGTGATCGGGATCGGCGTGGTCTTCCTCGCCGCCGCGCTGACGGTGAACCGCCTGCAGGCGCGCGCCGCGAGCTGAGCTCGCAGCGACATGCGGATCGGCTGCTCCGGACAGTAGTTCAGCCTAAGATGACTGATGACGACCACGGAACAGCTAGAACACACTGGCTGTTGCCGAGTTACGGAAGCTGGGGAGATTTCGTAACTCGTCGGTGTTGAATGCAACGTTCGCCAGGGGGGCTGGGAACGGTGATCCGAGTATTGCTCGGGCATCGCGGCGCATTGCTGAGGGGTGCATTGGCCGCGGTGTTCGCTACCGAGAACGATCTACAAGTCGTGGCCGTACTCGACCACGGGGACGACGTACTGCCGGCGTCCGCGCGGGAGCGGCCGCATGTGCTGGTGCTGGATGCCTGCTTGCCGGGCGTCGGCATCGAGACGCTCGCGCGGCGGTCGCCGTCCAGTGGGGTGCTGGTGCTGATGGACCGTGAGCTGTCGGCGGCCGCGAGCCTGCGGCTGGTCCGGCAGGCGCCGCGGGTCGGGCTGATCGCGACCGACGCCTCGCCGGACGACCTCGTCACGGCGATCCGTGACATCGCCGACGGCCGTCCGGTGCTCGATCCGCACCTGGCGCTGGCCGCGCTGCGCGTCGGCGACAACCCGCTGACCGACCGCGAGTGCGAGGTGCTCCGGCTGGTGACGACCGGCGCGACCGCGCAGGAGGTCGCCCGCAAGCTGTGCCTGAGCGCGGGAACCGTGCGCAACTACCTGTCCCGGATCCTCGCCAAGACCCAGGCGCGGACCCGGATCGAGGCGATCCGCAAAGCCGAGCGAGCCGGCTGGATCTGAGCGTCGTAGGGTGGCCGCTATGGGTTTCACCGGGTTCCCGGCGGCGGCGCTGGACTTCTACGACGACCTCGAGCTGGACAACAGCAAGACGTACTGGACGGCGCACAAACACGTCTACGAGGAGTCGGTCCGGGCGCCGATGGTCGCGCTGCTGGCCGAGCTCGAGCCGGAGTTCGGCGCGGCGAAGGTGTTCCGCCCGTACCGCGACGTCCGGTTCGCGCGGGACAAGACGCCGTACAAGACCCATCAGGGCGCGTTCATCGATCTCGCGCCGGCCACCGGCTGGTACGTCGAGGTCGCGGCGCCCGGCGTCCGGGTGGCGGCCGGGTTCTACGAGGCGAGCTCGGAGCGGCTGGCCCGGGTCCGGACGGCGATCGACGACGGCCGCCGGGGCAAGCAGCTCGAACGGCTGCTGGCCGAGCTGACCGCGGCCGGCTGGTCGGTCGGCGGCGGCCGGCTGAAGACGACGCCGCGCGGGTACGCCGCCGACCATCCGCGGATCGAGCTGCTGCGGCACAAGTCCCTGACCGTCACCAAGTCGTACGGCTTCGAGCCGCTGATCCACACCGCCGATCTGGCCGCCGAGATCCGCGCCGACTGGAAGTCCACGCAACCGCTGCTCACCTGGCTGACCGACAACAGCTAGCCGCGGAGATCGCCTTTCTAACCGGCGTCCCGCAACACGATCAGCGGTCGCCCGGTCAGCCGCTCGACGAACATCCGCCAGGCCATCGCATCCCCCTGCGCCTGCAGATGCCCCAGATGCGGCACCGCGACCGCGATCGCCCCCGGGTTCTCCAACTCGGTCCGAACGATGGTCGCCAACCCGTCCGGCACGCCCTCATGAATCCCCGGCGCCTCGACCACGATCGCGCCCACCTGGAACCCACCGCCCCGAGCCGCCTCGTCCAGCGCCTCACTCACGTCGATCCAGTCCTGGATGTCGCGAGTGAGCGATCCGTGCACATAACAGTGCAGCGTCACCGTCGCCGACCCGATAGCTCCCATACGAAGACGGTACGGAGCGTGAGTGCTGTCGTACCATACGAACTTGGGGGCTCGGAGTCGGCGTCGATGCGACCTGTTCGCACCCCGTCGTTCCCTTAAGCGCCCGAAAACGAGAGGTTGTGGATAAGTGCCGAGAGCCTCCGGCCCCCCAACCGTCCGCCTCCGCCGCCTGGCCGCCGAGCTCAAGAACCTCCGGACCGCGGCGCACCTGACCCGCGAGCAGGTCCAGGAGCAGATCGGCGTCAGCTCCGGGACCCTGTGGCGGATCGAGAAGGGCCAGGCCAAACCCCACAACGGCACGCTCGAGACGCTCTTCGACCTCTACGACGTCCCGGCCGCCCGGCGGACCGCGCTGCTCGACCTGGTCAAGGACGCGAAGTCGCCCGGCTGGCTCCGGCAGTACCGCCGCATCCCCGACGAGCTGACCGACGGCTACGCGACGTTCATCAGCTTCGAGGCCGAGGCCAAGATCATGCACAACCACGAGTCCCTGCTCGTCCCCGGCCTGCTGCAGACCGAGGAGTACGCCGCGGCGACGATGGAGGGCGGCGTCGCGATGACGGCCGAGGCCCTCGAGCGCCGCGTGCGGATGCGGATCGAGCGACAGACGAACCTGACCGAACGCCGCGAGAGCGGCGACCCGCTCCAGTTCTGGGCAGTCCTCGACGAAGGCGCGCTCTGGCGCCAAGCAGGCAGCCCCGGCGTGATGCGCCGCCAACTGGCCAAACTGATCGAGGAAGCCGAACGGCCCAACGTCACCGTCCAGGTCATCCCCTTCGAAAAAGGCGTCTACCCAGGCGTCGGCGGCCCCTTCGTCCGCCTCATCTTCGCCGGCGCCCCCGACCTGGTCTACGAAGAACGCCTCGGCGCCGACCTCTTCCTCGAACTCGAAGAAGAGATCGACCGCTACAGCCACGCCTTCGACCAAATGCGCGCCCTCGCCCTCAGCCCCCGCGACACCATCGCCCACATAGCCCACCTGATCGCCAACTGAAGGAGGCATGACGAGTGCCTAGGCGGGTGGGGCCTCCGACTGTTCGGTTGCGGCGGCTGGCGGTGGAGTTGAGGGAGTTGCGGGCTGCTGCGCGGCTGACGCGGGAGCAGGTGCAGGAGCGGGTCGAGATCAGTTCGGGGATGTTGGCTCGGGTTGAGCGTGGTCAGGCGAGGCCGCCGGGTGGGACGCTCGAGGCGCTGCTTGATTTGTATGGGGTTGGGGCGGCGCGGCGTGCTGAGCTGGTGGAGCTGGTCAAGGCGGCCAAGTCGCCTGGGTGGTTGCGGCAGTACGGGGCGACGACAGATGCGTTGACCGGGGGATATGTCACCTTCATCAGCTTCGAGGCGGAGGCGAAGTCCGTCCAGAACTATCAGCCGTTGCTGGTGCCCGGCTTGCTGCAGACCGAGGAGTACGCGCGGGCGTCGATCACGCACGGGGCGATGCTGCCTGAGGAGGCTTTGGAGCGGCGCGTCCGGATGCGGATGGAGCGGCAGGCCGTGCTGACCGCGCGCGAGGGTGGTGAGCCGCTGCAGTTCTGGGCTGTTATCGACGAAGCGGTTCTCCGGCGCGCCGTCGGCGGCCGTGATGTCATGCAGCGGCAGCTCGGTCGTCTTGTCGAGCTGTCCGAGCGGCCCAACGTCACGCTGCAGGTGATTCCCTTCGAGGCCGGCGCGTATCCGGGTATGGTCGGCTCCTTCGTCCGGCTGATCTTCGGTAGCGCGGCGCCCGACCTCGTCTACGAAGAACGCGTCGGCACCGACCTCTTCCTCGAGCTCGAGGCAGAGCTTGATCGCTACGGCGACGTCTTCGACAAACTCCGGGTCGAAGCGCTCAGCCCCCGCGATACCACTATGTTCATCTTGCAGATCCTTGCCGAGAGGTCGTGAGCAAGTGCCCAGAGCGTCCGGTCCGCCGACGGTTCGGTTGCGGCTGCTGGCTGCCGAGTTGCAGCAGCTGCGGACGGCGGCGCGGCTGACCCGCGAGCAGGTGGAGGAGCAGGCCGGCGTCAACCAGGGGACGCTGTGGCGGATCGAGAAGGGGCAGGCGAAACCGCAGAACGGGACGCTGGAGGCGTTGTTCGATCTGTACGACGTGTCGGCGCCGCGCCGGAGCGAGCTCTTGGAGCTGGCCCACGCGGCGAAGACGCCAGGGTGGACGCACAACGCGACCCTGCGACTCGAGGATGCCGGGTACTCGGCGTATGTCGCCTTCGAGGCTCAGGCCAAGGCGATGCACAACTACGAGTCGATCTATGTGCCCGGCTTGTTGCAGACCGAGGAGTACGCCCGCGCCTCGATGGTCGACGGGCCGCCGATGGAACGTGCGGTGATCGACGCCCGCGTGGAGCTCCGCATGGATCGGCAGCTGGTTCTGAACCGCCAGGGCGACGGCGTCGAGCCGCTGCAGTTCTGGGCTGTGGTGGACGAGGCGTTGCTGCATCGCGAGGTCGGCGACCGATCGGTCCTGCGCCGGCAGTTGCAGAAGCTCGTCGACGAGGCCGAGCGGCCCAATGTGACGTTGCAGGTCATTCCGTTCAGCAAGGGCGCCTACCCGTGGATGAACGGCGGCTTCGTGCGGTTCGTGTTCGGCAGCGTCGCGCCCGACCTCATTTACGAAGAGCGCCTCGGCGGGACAGTCTTCATGGAACGCGAGGAGGAGGTCGACCGCTACGGCTTCGTGTTCGACCAGTTGCGCGCGCGGGCGCTCAGCCCGCGCGACACCAGCGCGTTCATCGCGAAACTGCTGGCCGGGTAGGTCAGAGCTCGAAGTCGCGCCGGATACTGGTGAGGATGTCGCGGGTCTGGTTGGGCGGCGGCGCCGCGACGCAGAGGGCTTCCATCGTTGCGGTGTAGTGGTCGACGTCGTCCTGCTTGTCCAGGTAGAGCGCGCTGGTCAGATGCTCGATGTAGACGACATCGGCCAGATCCTGCTCCGGGAACCGGAGGATGCTGTAAGCGCCGCCGGACGCGGCATGTCCGCCCGCGGCGAAGCCGATCACCTGCAGGGTGACATTGGACAGCTGGCTCATCTCGATCAGGTGGTCGAGCTGCATGATGGCCGTCTTCACGCCGCCGATCGGACGCCGCAGCACGGCTTCGTCGATGACGGCCCACAGCCGGACGGGCGACGGCCGGGTCAGGATCTCCTGCCGGCTGACCCGCAGGCTGACGCGGCGCTCGACCTCCTCGGCCGAGATCATGCCGCGACCGAGCTGGACGACGGCGCGGATGTACTCCGGGGTCTGGAGCAGACCGGGGACGAACTGCAGCTCATAGGTACGGATCAGCGCCGCGGCCGACTCGAGCCCGAGGTAGGAGTTGAACCAGGACGGCAGCACGTCGCCGAAGCGGTGCCACCAGCCGGGGTTGTTCGCCTCGCGGGCGAGCGCCAGCAGCCGCTCCCGCTCGTCGCCGTCGTCCAGACCGTAGAGCGTGAGCAGGTCGCGGACGTCGCGCTCCTTGAAGCCGACGCGGCCGAGCTCCATCCGGCTGACCTTCGACTCCGATGAGCGGATCTCCCACCCGGCGTCCGACCGGCTGATCCCGGCGGCCTCACGCATCCGGCGCAGGTGCGCTCCGAGGATGATGCGAAGCGCTGTCGGTCCGCTTTGCGCGCCCGACTCGGTCACACTCACCTCCGGCCCCCAGTGGCTCTGTTCTGCCGATCTCTCCCCTGCAGGCAGACATCATCGCACGCCCGCACCTGAATCTGCCGAAGTTCTTACATAAGCCACGCGATTCGGCAACGGCTGTGACTCACCGTGAGAAACAGTGCTCGACCGGCATCTCATTTGTCAAGACAAATCGAACCGGTCAGATCTCGGCGAACGGTGTTCGACAGACCCTGCCGGGACCGGTTTCAGGCGTGAACGGGGTCAACTTGGTCTCGAAACGGAAAACGTGCGGATGCACGTGCATCGGGCGCTTGCATTCGCAGCGTGCCGACGCCATAGTTGATTCATGCACAGAAGGTGAGCTGAATCTCGCGAAACGTGACCATCCACGTTCCGCGGCGATCCGGCAGGCCGGTCCTACAGATCGCTGGCGTCCCGTGCGCCGGCATGACTGGTTGGGGAACCCGAGTCGATGAGCGACTACGACAGTGAGGCAGCAGAACACACCGCCGACATGAGCGGGCGTGCGCCTGACGAGCTGACCGAGCGGGAGATCCAGGAGCTGGTGGCGCGCTGCCCCGAGCAGCAGCGCTGGGCCTTCGAAGGCTGGCTGCGCGGGGTCCGTCAACTCGACGGCGATCCCATCGTGAGCACGGCATGAGTCCCGACCGAGGAGGACGGAAAATGGTACGCATCTGGCTGGGTGACCACCTGATCGCGGAGTACCTGGCCGACCCCGACCGGGCCTCGCGGTACCAGCGGGTGATGACGCCCAAGTTCACCGGGCTGCGGATCACCGTGGACAACACCGCCACCGGTAAGGCCTCCGAGCTGCCGTCGAGCGAACAGCTCTGGCCGCTCACCGTGCAGTAAGACGTAGGCAGTAGAGCGTAGTAAGACAGAGAAGCCTCTCTGGTAACACCGAAGGCCGGCCCTCCCTCCGAGGGCCGGCCTTCGACGTTGTGCGGGCTGCTGCGGACAGGGCCCGAGAAGACATGGAAAGGGCCCCTTCGTCACTCGCCTGGCGAAGGGGCCCTGGCTTTCCGGTTGAGGCGCCGGAAGACTCTGTTCAGACCAGGGAGTCGAAGTCCCCGTCGTGAACGCCGCCCAAGAACGCCTCGATCTCTGCCTTGGTGAACACCAGCGCCGGTCCATCGGTGTGACGCGAGTTGCGCATCGCCACGCCGCCGCCCGGCAGCTTCGCCACCTCAACGCAGTTGCCGCTCGGGTTGCTCCGCTGGCTCTTGAACCACGCCAGCTCGGAGTTCGCGTCGCCTGGCATGCCGTTGTAGATAGCAGTCATCAGCTGCACCTTCCGTTGCCTTGGTCGTATCGCCTTGGCCGTTTGTCCTCGGCATATGCACGTGCATTTGGGATTGCATTTGCATCGTACATGTTCGAGGGGTTCGTGTCTGCTCCATTACCACGTGTGATCGAAGTGAGGTGAAACAAGCGTTGGAAGGGGTCTGTCGGTCGCGCCGGGTGAGCGTTCCGGCCGGTTCCCGGCGGCTGCGCATGTGATCCCGGGGGATGGGTACGGGCGGGGGGCAGGTATGACCGTGGTTCAGCTCCGAGCTACGCCGTGACAACCGTCGCGAGGTCATCCACATGAAGAACAGCAGCGCCGTACGTACTCCGATGCAGTGCACGACCGCGGCCGATCGAGCCGCCCGCGAGGCCGCCACCCGGGAGCTGATGGAAGCCCGGGCCGCCAGCACCGACGAGTTCGAGCGTCAAGAGCTTCTCGAACAGGTCATCGAGCTGAACCTGGAGATGGCCCGCGGGATCGCCCGCCGGTTCCGTGGCCGGGGCGCCGAGGCGGACGACCTGGAACAGGTCGCCTACCTCGGGCTGGTCAAGGCCGCGCACCACTACCGGCTGGAGGCGGAGACGCCGTTCATCGGCTTCGCCATCCCGACCATCCGCGGTGAGGTCAAGCGGTACTTCCGCGACTGCGCCTGGACCGTGCGGATCCCGCGCCGGTTGCAGGAGATGCAGGGCACGATCGCCACCAAGCTCCCCGAGCTGGAGCAGGAGCTGAACCGGGAGCCGACCCCGGCCGAGCTGGCCGAGCATCTGGAGGTCGAGGTGACCGAGGTCGAGCAGGCGATGGCGGCCAAGGGCTGCTTCAACGTCCTGTCGCTGGACCGCCCGGCCGAGACGGACGCCGACCTGACGCTGGCCGACGTCGTCGCGGACTCCGACGACACCAGCATCGACCAGCTGGAGACGGTGGAGATGCTGCAGCCGGTGCTGTCCGACCTGAACGACCGCGAGCGCCGCATCCTGCACCTGCGGTTCGTCGAGGGCTGGACGCAGTCCGAGATCGGTAAGGACATCGGCGTCAGCCAGATGCAGGTCTCCCGCGTGCTGCGCAAGACGCTGGACGACCTGCGCGGCAAACTCGCCCCGCTCCCCGCGGCGGCCTGATCGACGGCCCGGGGCGGTACGGCGTACCGGCGGGCCGCCCCGGCGTCGGTACGCCGACCCTGCCGTCAGACTCCGCCCATGACCCGACTCGCCTGTGCTCGTTTGTCACTGCGAGTGCCGGCGACCGGCACAATGAGGGTTGACAAGCGGATGGAGTCGGTGGTTTGGCGTTCCAGATGTTCAGGACGGTACCGGCGGACGCGGTCGCCATCGTGCGGGCGTACCCGCCGATGGTGGTGTGCTTCGCTGCCGCGCTGACCGGTACTGCGCTGGTCTTCGACATCTTCTACCTGGTCGCGAGCCCGGGTATCGCGCTGGCCCTCGTCTACACGGTCCCGGTGCTGGCCGGCCTGATCGCCGGTCTGGTCGCCGCGGCGGACGACGTCGGCCTGGAGCGCCGGGTGCTGCTGCACACGGTCGGCGCGGCCGTCGTCCTCGGCATCACCAACGCGGTCGTCGTCGCGATGCTGGCGGCCATGAGCCGTACCGGCCCGTCGGACTGGGCGGACGGCGGCCAGGCGGTGCTCTTCGCCGCCTGCTCGGTCTTCGCGGTCGCAGCCTCGATCAACGTCTGCCGCCGGCTGATCGATGCGCTCGGCATCGAACTCCGCACCAAGCTGCCCCGCCGCGACGCCCGGCCCGCGCCGGTGGTCGCCGTCACGCCCGTCAGCAAGGAGGCCGCCGCACGCGCCGAGCCGCCGCTGCCTCCACCACCACCTCCAGCCGTGCCAGCGGCAGCGGCAGCGGAGGAGCAGACCGTGCCGGCCTACGTTCCGCCGCCGCCGAAGGTCGTCGACCTGGACGAGGCCCGCACGGTCACCCCGTCGGTCGGCGGCCACGCGTCCGCCCGCTCCCGGCGTACGTCGTCCCGCCGACCGAACAAGCCGGGTCGGCGTCCGGGCTACTGAGCGCAGGTCTGATCGCGCGTCGGCAGGACGCCGCTCTTCAGGTACGCGATCACCTTGCCGTCCGCGCAGTCGTTGCCGTACTCACCGAAGACCCCGTGCTTGCGCGCGCCCTGCACGGTCAGCACCCGCGACCCCTTGATGCCCTGCCGTAGGACGGCGGCATTCGCGTGCAGCGTCCGCGGGTCGTGCTCGGCCGCGACGATCAGCGCACGCTCCCCGTTCGCGATCCGGGTCGGCGGCTCCTGCGGTGCGACCCGCCAGAATGCGCACGGCGAGATGCCCCGCGTCAGGGTGCCGAAGTGCGGCTCACTCGCGCGGTGCGTCTGGATGTCGCGCCAGTACACCTGCGGGTCACGCGGCGCGGCCCGGTCGCCACAGGCGATCGCAGTCTGCGCGCTGATCAGCTGCGACATCAGCGGGGAGAGGACCGCATCGAGGAAGCCGCCGAGGTTCGCATCCGGCTCGATCGGGCCGTCGACGGCCTTGACCAGATTCTTGATCAGCACAGCGGCCTCCCCGCGGCCCTGATCGCGGTCGTCGTTGAGCGACGCCCAGAACAGGATCGGCAGCAGCCCTTCCCCGACCTTGTGCCGGCCGATCTCCAGCTCCTGCCGCTCGACGTGCCGGTACACACGGTCGATATTCGCCAGCACCTGCCGCTGCGTCGCTCCGAGCCCGTACGTCGAGTTCCGCGCAGCTGCCCAGGTAGCCCAAGCCCGCAAGTTCTCCTCGTTGGTCGGCCCGACCTGCCGGATCAGCCGCGGCCCGTAGGTGTTCGGGTCGACCGGCCCGTCCAGCACGACCCGATCGGTCCGCCCCGGGAACATCTGCAGATAGACAGCCCCTAAATAGGAGCCGTACGAGTACCCGAGGTAGGAGATCGTCCGCTCGCCGAGCGCACTCCGGACCCGGTCCAGGTCTCGTGCGGTGTTCCGCGTGTTGATGTACTGCAGAACCGACCCAGCCGCCGCCGTACATCGCTGCGCGACATCGGCCTGAATGGCGACCGAGCGCGCGTACGACGTCCGCGTGCTCCCCGCTGCCCACGGCCAGGCGGCGAAGGGTAGCTTGCAGTCGATCGGCGTACTGCGGCCGACGAACCGCGGGTCCAGCCCGATCAAGTCGTAGTGCTGCCCGACAACCGCCATCACCTCCGGCCGCTCGATCGGCGCGGCCAGACTGGGCCCGCCGGGACCGCCGTTGTTGATCACCAGCGCACCGATCCGCTCCCCACGGGCCTTCACCCGCGACAGCGCAACAGTGATCTTGCGGCCGTCCGGCCGCCCGTAGTCCAGCGGCACCTCAAGGTCGCCGCACTCGGCCCCAGCCGCGTCGAGTGCGGCTCCCTCCTCGTCATTCGCGTCCAACGCGCACTGATGCCATCGGATCGCACTCGCATCAGGCGCGGCGACGGCCGGCGTACCGGTCGAGGCGCCGAGCAATGCCAGCGCCAGCAGAATCTTCATCTGTCCCCTCCAACTCGAAGTCACTGCCGACGCTAAGCAGCACCAAGCCGCGCCACAGTCGCCCGAGCACCCCGGAGGGGGTAGTTCCAGCGCTACCCGACAACCGCCCGAACGTGCCACGGTCCGGTGCCCGGCGCTTGCTGGGCCGACCACGTCGCGACGCCGTCCGCGGTATGCGTCAGTACGACGAGTTTGCTCGCGGAATCGGCGTACACGACCGGGTCGTCGCCCGCCGGGGCCGGTGCGTTGCTGGTCGCGTCGCGGACGATCGTGGCGTGCCACGGGTCGGAGCCTGGCCGGTCCTGCCAGCCGTGCAGGATGCGCTGGTCGGTGGTCCGGACGAAGTACGTCAGCTTGCCGCTGTGGTCGAGGCTGATCGCCGGGTCGCCCGCGAGCTGTACGGTCTCGACGCCGTCCGTGTCAGTCGTCGGTGGGACGACGGTCGACTGCCAGGTGTCCGCACCGGGGCTGGACTGCCAGCCGTGCTGCAGCTGACCGTCGGCACCACGGACGAAGTACACCAGCTTGCCCGACACGTCGAGCGCGACACTGGGGTTTCCGACGACACCGGATGCCGCCAGCGTGCTCACCACCCACGGACCGGTGCCGGGCGCGGCCTGTCGGCCGTAGCGGAGCTGTCCGTCGGCGGTCCGGGCCAGGAAGGTGATGCGGCCCTGGACATCCTGTGCGACGACCGGCTCACCGGCGAGCTGGATCTGCTGGCCGTTGCCGTCGCGGATGATCGTCGCGTGCCAGGTCGAGCTGCCGGGCTGGTCCTGCCAGCCGTGCAGCAGCCGGCCGTCGCTGGTGCGGACGAAGTACGTGAGTTTGCCCCGGGCATCAATCACCGCTCCGGGTCGGCCGGCCGGCTCGACGGTCTCGACGCCGTCATGGTCGGTCGTCGGCTCGATAGTTGCCGAGAGCCACGGTCCGGCGCCCGGGGTGGTCTGCCAGCCGACGCGCAGTTTGTGGTTCGGCGTCCGGGCGAAGTAGTACGCACGGCCGATCGAGTCGGCCGCGGTGGCCAGAGCCTCGCCCGGGACGACGCTCTCCGGCGGGTCGATCGTGCTGACCGACCAAGTCGTCGCGGCCGGCGCAGTCTGTTGAGTCAGCTGGACGCCGCCGTCCGGGGTCGCCTCGAAGCGCAGCAGCCGACCTGCCACGTCCTGGCCGGCCGAGGATCCCGGGCTGGCCGTCGCGCCGATCACCTTGTTGTACCGGTACGGCGTGAACGTCTTGAAGTAGCTGTTCGACCAGATCCGCTCCTCGGCGATCTTGCCGAAGTCGTACTCCTCCCGGACCTTCGGCCGGGTCCGCGCGGCATCGGCCCAGCCGACGAACAGTCCGACGTGGTTGACGCCACCCGACTGCCGCCACAACGCGTCACCCGGTTGCAGGTCGTCGGCGCTGATCCGCCGCATCACCGACGGCAGGCTGCCGGTGTTGAGCGAGCTGCCCAGATGCCAGGCCATCGAGAGGAAACCCGAGCAATCGCGGCGATAACTGCCGAACTCGTTGACGTGCGGGCTCGCGGAGTCCTGGCTGTACGGGACCTTGTCCCGGATCCAGGACGCCGACCGGAGCAGGATCTCCTGGCGGGAGAGCGCGCCGTTCGCGACGCTCTGGACCTGGTGCTCACGAGCCTGAGCGGTAGTCGGCGCGACCAGCGCCGAGCCGAACAACAGGGCAGCTGCGATGAGGAGGCGGATTTTCACCCCGCCGATCCTCGCCCGCGCCCAGCCCGCTGAGAACCTGTTCGAACACCCTCGAAGTCCCCTTCGACGCTGTTCGAAGGGACACTGGATGCGTGGTGTGGGACCTGATCGTCGTCGGGGCCGGACCAGCCGGGGCGGCGACCGCGCTCGGTGCGCTGGCCGCTGCGCCGAAGCTGTCGGTCCTACTGCTCGATCGACAGGACTTCCCGCGCGACAAGGCCTGCGGCGATGGCATCGCACCGCACGTCTTCGATCTGCTGGCCGCCGTCGGCGTCACCGGGTTGGTCGACGACTGGACGCCGGTACGCCGTTTCGTCCTCACCCACGGCCCGATCGGCGTCGACCGGTTGATGGCCCGGCCGAACTGGGTCGTCCCGCGCGCCGTCTTCGATCAGCGGCTGGTCGCGGCTGCTCAGGCTGCCGGGGCTGAGCTGGTCCGACAGCGCGTCCGGAACCTCGACGTCAAGGCAGACTCCGTCACCGTTGACGATCTGCACGCGCGCTATCTCGTCGGTGCCGACGGCGCGCATTCGCTGATCCGGCGCGAGCTCGGATTGCCGCCGGCGGATGCGGCCCTGGCGATCCGCGGGTATGCGCCGACACCGCCTGAGCGGGCGGCCAGCCAGGTGATCGCGTACGGCGGCGGCCGGCAACCGTCGTACGCGTGGTCCTTCGACCGCGGCGACGGCTGGTCGAATGTCGGGTACGGCGAGCGGCTGGTCGCGGGGCGCGCGCACCCGACCCGGGCCGATCTGCTCGCTCAACTGGAGGCGTTGCTGCCCGGCGCGACGGTCGATGCTGGCCAGTGGTGGGGACATCATCTGCCGCTCGCCGGCTGGTCGTATCGGCCGCGCCCGGGGCGCGTCCTACTCGCAGGCGACGCCGCCGGGCTGATCAATCCGATGACCGGCGAAGGGATCTACTACGCCATCGCGACCGGCCTGCTCGCCGGTCGCGCGATCGCCGAGGCCAAGGACTCCGAAGCCGGGACGCGCTACCGACAGCTCACGCGTCGGCTCCTCGCCCGGCACTTCCGCCACACCGCGCTCACCGCGCGGCTGACCGAATCGCGGCACATCCTGGACGCCGGGATCCGCGCGGCCGCCGCCGATCAACGGACCTTCGACGACCTCGTCGAGCTCGGGTTGGCCGATGGGTTGATCACCGGCCGGCTGCTGCGCGGTCTGCTCGGGCGAGCTGCTCCGGGCTGAGTCGCGCCGGGGTCGCGATCTCCAGCGCGGCCTCGACCCGCTCGATCGGCCAGTCGAGGACGTCGGCGAGCGCCGCGCTGTCGAGCAGCCGGCCGCACTGCCGGACGACCGCGAGCACGCTCAACGCGTCGTCCACGACCTGGAACCCGGCCCCGCCGCTCATGTCGTCGGCGAGCTGCTGGAAGAAGGACGCCATCCGGCCAAGGCGATGGCCCGCCGCGCTGTCGGGGCCGAACAACGCGACGCCTTTGGCGGCGATCTCGGCCCAGCCGAGGTTGGTCTCGGAGCTGACCTGCCAAGCCTGCTGCCAGACGTCGGCGGCGATCACGTAATGCTGCAGGCGGCGCTGGGGGGGGGGGGGGGGGGGGGGGGGGGGGGGGGGGGGGGGGGGGCGGGGGGGGGCCGAGCGCCGCAGCGCGAGGGAGAGCTAACCGAC
>NZ_JBVJMQ010000002.1:1234698-1671088 GCF_055584105.1 Kribbella sp. NPDC104218 | reverse complement strand
ACGCCCCCCCCACCCCCCCCCCCCCCCCCCCCCCCCCCCCCCCCCCCCCCCCCCCCCCGCCCACCCCCCCCCCCCCCCCCCCCCCCCCCCCCCCCCCCCCGCTCCAGGTAGCCGATCGCCTTGGAGACCGAAGCCGGGCTGACCTGCAGCGCCGCGACCAGCTCGGCCGCGGTGACGCTGCGGCCGTCCGCGGTGTAGAGCCGGGCCAGCACGCGTGCCGCCATCCGGGGGAGACCGCCGTCGACCATGATCGCGGCGAACTGCTCGGCGTACTCATGGCGCTCGTCGGGCACGGCCTCCGGACGCGGACGGCGGCGGCGGGCCCGGGCCGAGGTCGCGTAGTGCGCGTGATCCGGGCGGTAGCCGCGGGCGCCGCCGTTGCGGGCGACCTCCCGGCTGATCGTGGACGTCGGACGCTCGAGCCGGCGGCCGATCTCGGCGTACCCGAGACCGTGGCCGAGGCCGGTCGCGATCGCGCGCCGCTCGGTCTGGGTGAGGCGTCCACCAGGCATCTGCATTCACCTTCAACTCATTGCAACAATAGTGCATTCACCTTCATATGGTTGCACAGATCGGGTCGATTGAGCTTTCCGGTGCTGTGAACGCAACACTACTTTCAGGGCATGGTTCTGATGGTTGACGGTCTGCGGATGCGCTACGGCGACACCGACGTCCTGCACGATGTCTCGTTCCAGGCGCGGGCGGGCGAGGTGGTCGCGCTACTCGGGCCGAACGGCGCCGGCAAGAGCACGACGATCGAGATCCTGGAAGGTTTCCGGCTCCGGTCGGCCGGCCACGTCGAGGTCCTCGGGGTCGATCCGGCCGCGGCCGGCGAACGCTGGCGGGCGCGGATCGGCATCGTCCTGCAGTCGTGGCGCGACCACGGCAACTGGCGAGTGCGCGAACTGCTCGAACACCTCGGCACCTACTACACGCCGTACGGCGCCGATCGGCCCTGGCCGGCCGACGAACTGCTCGCCGCGGTCGGCCTGACCGCGAGCGCCCGCCAGAAGGTCCGCACCCTGTCCGGCGGCCAGCGCCGTCGGCTCGACGTCGCGATCGGCCTGGTCGGCCGTCCGGAGCTCCTCTTCCTCGACGAGCCCACCACCGGCTTCGATCCGGCCGCGCGCCGCGAGTTCCACGACCTGATCAGCAGTCTGGCCGCCGACCACCGAACGACCGTCCTGCTGACCACCCACGACCTCCCCGAAGCCGCGCGCCTGGCCGATCGCATCCTCATCCTCACCGCCGGCCGCATCGTCGCGGCCGGCACCCCCACCGACCTCACCGCCGCCATCACCGCTCCCCACGACGTCCGCTACACCCTCGGCAACCAGCACTTCCACCACCGAACCACCGACTCAACCCCCTTCGTCCACACCCTCTTCACCCAACACGGCCAAGCCCTCCAAAACCTCGAAGTCCACCGCCCAACCCTCGAAGACGCCTACCTGGCCCTGGTGAACGGAGTGCAGTCATGAGGACGGCGGTGCGGGCTGGGGTTCGGCGAGGGTGGATCGAGTTGCGGCAGTCGTTCACCAATGGGTCTGAGTTGGTGGGGCATTTGTTGTGGCCGGGGTTGACGGTTGCGGGGATGTGGTTCTTGCGGGATCGGGAGTTCGGGGGATTGGTGTTGGGGGCGTTCGTGCTGGCGAGTGTGCTGGGGATGAACGCGGCGATGGGGATGGTCGCGGTCAGCCAGCAGTTGACGGCCGATCGGGGCGACGGGACGTTGCTGCGGGCGAAGGCGACGCCGTACGGGATGGTGGGGTACCTGGTCGGGAAGGTGGTCTCGGTGGCGGGATCGGTGCTGGTGGATCTGGTGATCGTGCTGGTGCCGGGGTTGTTCATCGTCGGCGGTTTGAGCGTGACCGCCGCCGGCTGGACGACGCTGGCCTGGGTGCTGGCGCTCGGGCTGGTGGCGACGTTGCCGATCGGGGCGGTACTCGGTTCGGTGTTCACGTCGGCGCCGGCGCAAGGGCTGATCCAGCTGCCGATGCTCGGGTTCATCGCGATCTCCGGCATCTTCTACCCGATCAGCGCGCTGCCGGCCTGGCTGGAGTGGCTGGGCCAGCTCACGCCGATCTACTGGATGGGGCTCGGAATGCGGTCGGCGCTGCTGCCGCCGGAGGCGGTCTCGGTGGAGCTGGGCCAGTCCTGGCGGCACCTCGAGACGGCCGGGGTGCTCGGGCTCTGGGCGGTGGCCGGTCTGCTGCTGGCGCCGGTCGTCCTGCGCCGGATGGCGCGCCGGGAGTCGGGCTCGGTGGTGGCCGCCCGGCGGGAGCGGGCGCTGCGCCGTTCCGTCGGCTGAAACGAGGTGAACATTCCCGCCGGATGGATCGTTAGATGTGAGTGAAGATTGACCCCCAGCCCGGGCCTGGGCTTCATGCGCCGCGGCTAGGCGCGTTAGATTTGATCAAATCTGACGAGCGTCCAGGGAGCGTGAATGAGTTATGCCGGGTCTGACCAGGACGACGTGGTCGTCTCCTGGCGCCGTCATCCCTGGAACGGCGCCCAGCCGGACGCCGCGGAACCGGACAGCTGGAGGTTGCGCGGTGCGGGACGGCAAGTGCTGAGCAAGGTCCTCGGCGCGGTGGGGGTGGTCCTGCTGCTCGCCGGGCTGGTGTTCGCCCTGGGCGGCGTCCAGGTGGACAACATCGACTGCGGTTCGGTGCTGTCACCGAACAAGGGGATCACTCCGATGCAGTGCGACACCCAGCTCGACCAGCGCGGCACGATCGTCGCCGGCCTGGCCGTCGGCGGCGTCGCGATCGCGCTCGCGGGGTTCGCGCTGGGCGCCGCCCGCCAGCGCCGCGCCGAGGTCGGTTCCTGATCAAACCCGCCCACCCGCGAACGGGTCGCACGACCAGGACCTAGTCTGGACGGCGTGAAGAAGTCCGCCGTGGTGACGATGGCCGACGTCGCCCGGACGGCGGGGGTGTCGACGATGACCGTGTCCAACGTCGTCAACGGCCGGCCGCGGGTCGGCGCGGCGACGCGGGAGCGGGTGCTGGCGGCGATCAGTGAGCTCGGCTACCAGGTCAACCTGGCCGCGCGGCACCTGCGCGCGGGCCGGACCGGCGTCGTCGGGCTCGCGGTGCCCGAGCTCGAGCGCCCGTACTTCGCGCAGCTCGCCGGCCGGCTGGCGGACCGGTTCGAGGCGCACGGCCTGCGGATCGTGATGGAGCGGACGGGCGCCAGCCGCGAAGGTGAACTGGACGCCGTGGCATTCTCCCGGCTGCGGATGTACGACGGCCTGATCCTCAGCGTGGTCGACCTCGACCCCGGCGAGCTGACCGGGATCGGCACCGACGCCCCGGTCGTGATGATCGGCGAGCGCGCGCTGCCGTCGCGCTTCGACCACGTGATGATGGACAACGTTGACGGCGCCCGCCAGGCGGTCGCACACCTGCTGGCCGGCGGCAACCGCCGGATCGCGATGCTCGGCGGCGACCCGGGCGGCGTGGCGACCATGCCCGCCCTGCGGGCCCAGGGTTACGCGCTCGCGCACCACGCGGCCGGCGTCCCGATCGATCCCGCGCTGAACGTCCAGTGCCGCTTCGGTCTCCAGGACGGGTACGACGCCGTCCGGTCGTTGCTCGATCGCGGTATCGCCTTCGGTGCGGTGTTCGCGCTGACCGACGTCGTAGCGATCGGCGCCCTGCGCGCGCTGGCCGACGCGGGGCTGCGCGTCCCGGCCGATGTCGAGCTGATCGGCTTCGACGATCTGGACGAGGCGGCCTACCTGGTGCCGTCGTTGTCGACGATCAATCCCGGCCACGACCAGATGGCCGCGGCGATCGCCCGGCTGTTGCTCGCGCGGCTGGCCGGTGAGCCGCCGGCCGTGCCGCAGGAGCTGATCGTGCCGGCGGCGCTCGTGCTGCGCGGCACCACCCGCTCAAACGACTGAATCAGAAAAAGTCGGACTCCATCCGTTGACGAAACAGTTCGTCTGGGGGTTACCTATGCCTCAACTGTTAGGTAACCTTCCTAACAATTTTCTCCGCTGCGCCCCACGGAGGTTGTATGAGCAAGCGTATGCGCCGGTGGTCAGCCCTGTTGCCGATGGCCCTGGTGGCCGCGGTCGGCGGCACGGCGGCCGTCGCCAGCACCCAGGCCGATTCCCTCTTGTCCCAGGGAAAACCCGCGCTGGCCTCGAGCGTCGAGGACGGCACCTTCACTGCTGACAAGGCGTTCGACGGCGATTCGTCGACGCGCTGGGCCAGCGCCGAAGGCGTCGATCCGCAATGGCTGCGGGTCGATCTCGGCCAGCAAGCCGCAATTCACCGCGTCAAACTCACCTGGGAGGCCGCCTACGGCAAGGATTACCGGATCGAGGTGTCCAATGACGGCACCACGTTCAGTACTGTCAAGAGCCTTACCAATCAGAACGGCAAGACCGACGACATCACCGGGCTGAACGGCACCGGCCGCTACGTCCGGATCGTCGGCACCAAGCGCGGGACGACGTACGGCTACTCGCTGTTCGAGGCCGAGGTGTACGGCGAGGGCAGCTCGTCGGGTGACACTCAGGCGCCGACGGTCCCGACCGGTCTGAAGAGCACCGCGGTCACGGCCAGCACGGTCGCCCTGAGCTGGACGGCGTCCACCGACAACGTCGGCGTCACCGGGTACGACGTCCTCCGCAACGGCACCCAGGTCGGGACGACGGACAGCCCGTCGTACACCGACACCGGGCTGACCGGGGACACGACGTACAGCTACACCGTGCGTGCCCGCGATCTGGCCGGCAACGTCTCGGCGGCCAGTACGGCGCTCAGCGTCAAGACCAGCCCGGGCAGCGGCGGTGGGAGCTTCGTGCTCGCGGCCGCGGGTGACATCGCCCGGCAGTGCACGGCGTCCGACTCCAGCTGCATCCACCCGAAGACGGCCAAGCTGATCGAGACCATCAAGCCGGTCAACATCATCACGATGGGCGACAACCAGTACGACGACGCCCATCTGTCCGACTTCCAGAACTACTTCGACAAGACCTGGGGCAAGTACAAGAGCATCATGAAGCCCAGCGCGGGGAACCACGAGTCCTACGACTCGCCCGCGTTCAGCGGGTACGAGAAGTACTTCGGCGCGATCGCGAAACCGAACGGCAAGCGCTACTACAGCTGGGAGAAGGGCAACTGGCACTTCGTCGCCCTCGACTCCAACGACTTCGCCACCTCGGAGAAGCTCGCGGAGCCGGCCCAGATGACGTGGCTGAAGGCCGACCTGGCGGCGAACACCAAGCCGTGTGTCGTCACGTACTACCACCACCCGCGCTGGAGCACGGGTGAGCGCGGCGACAACCCGGACGGCGTCGACCTGTGGAAGGTGATGACCGACAACAAGGTCGACCTGGTGCTGACCGGTCACGACCACCACTACGAGCGGTTCTACCCGGTCAACAACTCCGGCAGTGTCGACGAGGCCAAGGGCACCGTCCAGATCATCGGCGGGATGGCCGGCGCCAGCCCGTACAAGCTCGGCCCGGCCAAGTCCCGGACGGCCAAGCGGATGGTCTCGTACGGCGTCCTGAAGCTGACCATGACCGAGAACTCCTGGACCTCGCAGCTGATCGGCCTCAACAACGAGGTCCTCGACAGCAGCCCGACCTACACCTGCAAGGCGAAGGGCTGAGGTCATGTACCTCGCCGGAACCCGGGCCGCGGACCAAGCCGCGGCCCGGGCGACCCCCGAATCCACCGACCAGCCGCCGTCCCGGCGGTCGAAGCTGCTGTCCCGCGTCCCCGGGACCGTCCTCGTGCTGGGGATCGTCAGCCTGGTCACCGACATCTCGGCCGAGATGGTGACGGCGATCCTGCCGCTCTACCTGGTCTTCGGCCTCGGCCTGAACCCGCTGCAGTTCGGCCTCCTCGACGGCCTGTACGCCGGCGCGACCGCCGTCCTGCGGCTCGTCGGCGGACATCTCGCCGACCGCTGGCAGCGCCTGAAGGCGATCGCCGGGTTCGGCTACGGCTTGTCCGCGGTCGCCAAACTCGGCTTCCTCGCGGCCGGCTCGTCGGTCCCCGCGATCGGCGCCGTGCTGGCTGTCGACCGGGCCGGCAAGGGGATCCGCACCGCGCCCCGGGACGCGATGATCTCGTTGTCGACGCCGCCGGCCGAGCAGGGTCGCGCGTTCGGCGTCCATCGCACGCTGGACACGATCGGCGCCTTCCTCGGCCCGCTGGTCGCGGCCGCGATCCTGTTCCTTGCTCTGAACAACTACAACGCGGTCTTCGTGACCAGCTTCGCGCTGGCCACCTGCGCGGTACTGATCCTGCTGGCACTGGCGCCCAATCATCAACGGGCGAAGCAGACCAGTAACCGGCCGTCGATCCGCGAGTCGCTCAATCTGTTGCGGGAGGCAAGTTTCCGACGCTGCTGTGTCTGGGCGGCAGCGCTGGGGCTGTTCACGATCACCGACTCGTTCGTCTACCTGGCTCTGCAGCGGCGCTGGGATCTCGACACCCACTTCTTCCCGTTGCTGCCGATCGGCACCGCGGGCACGTTCATCCTGTTGGCGATCCCGCTCGGCAAGCTCGGCGACCGGATCGGCCGCTGGAAGGTGTTCATCGCCGGCCACCTGGCGCTGGTCGCCGCGCTGGTGCTGATCTTCGGCCCGGTCGGCACGTGGTGGCTGGTGCTGGCGTTGCACGGCGCGTTCTACGCCGCGACGGACGGCGTCCTGCCGGCCGCGGCCGGGCCGATGCTGCCCGAACATCTCCGCGCGACCGGCCTCGCCGTCCTGCAGACCGGTCAGGCGCTCGCCCGGATGGCCTCGGCCGTCACGGTCGGCCTGCTCTGGACGGTCTGGGACGTCAAACCCGCGCTGCTCGCCATCACCGCGGCGTTGCTGGTGGTCACGCTGGCCGCCGCGATCCGCCGACCCTTGGAGGCCATCCGATGAGACGACTGATCAGCCTGGCGGTCGGGATCGCCGTCCTGCTCGGCGGCGCCGTCGCGTACGTCGTCTCCGCGCGGAACACCGGCGCCGCGACGAACGCCGTCCCGGTGGTCAAGGATGCGGCCTTGCACCTCGACCGGACTGCGCTGTTCTTCCGCAATCTGGCCGCCGGGCCCGATCAGGGCAAGCTGGCCGCGGTCCCGGCCGCCGACCCCGGGACCGCGCGGCGGGTGGGGGAGTTGTCCTGCGATCGGTTCGCCGCAGCACGGGGTACGGCGATCTGTCTGCGACTCCAGCCCGCGGCCCTGCCGCCGCTGACCGACATCCTCGTCCTGGATCGGAACCTGGCCGTCGTCCACGAGGAGACCCTGCCCGGGACGCCGAGCCGCGCGCGCGTCGCGCCCAACGGCCGGATCGTGAACTGGACCCTGTTCGTCAGCGGCGACTCGTACGCGGCGTCCGGCTTCTCCACCCGGACGGGGATGTACAACCTGGACACCGACCAGCTCACCAAGACGGTCGAGCAGCTGCCGATCTTCATCGACGGCAAGCGCTACTTCGCCTCCGACGTGAACTTCTGGGGGATCACTTTCGATGCCGCCGGCAAGCGGTTCTACGTGACGATGGCGAGTAAGGGCAAGACCTACCTGATCGACGTCGACTTCGCCGCCTACCAGGGCGAGGCGATCGCCCAGAACGTCGAGTGTCCGTCGCTGTCGCCGGACGGCCGCCGGATCGCCTACAAACAGAAGATCGGCGACGGCAAATGGCGGCTCGCCGTCATGGAGCTGGCCACCCGCAAGATCACCCACCCGGCCGACGACCGCCAACTCGACGACCAGCCGGTCTGGAAGGACGACAACACCCTCATCTACCCGATCCGCACCGACGACGGGAAGACCGACATCTGGTCCACCAGCCTCACCAAACCACCCACCCTGCTGATCAGCGACGCCACCAGCCCGTCCCTGGGCGGCCTGCAGTAGCTCCGATCATAACAGCACTTATATAAGTGCTGTTATGATTCCGGGATGGATGATCCGACCGAACAGAGTCAGTGGCGGGCGCTGCACGAGTTGCTGGCGCGGATGGACGGCGATATCGCGCGGATCTATACCGAGCGTGACGTCGAGGGGGTCAAGCCGACGTGGGTGATGGAGCTGTTGCGGCTGCATCTGCGCGGGCCGATGACGATCACGGAGCTGGCTGAGTCGGTCGGGCGGACGCACTCGGCGCTCAGTCAGAAGGTGGCCGCGATGCGTCAGGCCGGGCTGGTCCGGACGGCGCCGGGGGCGGACGCGCGGAACAAGCTGGTCAGCTTGACGCCGAAGGCGCGCGGGCTGGTCGAGTTGCTGGCGGCCGAGTGGCGGGCGACCGAGGCGGCGATCGCCGAGCTCGAGGCCGAGCTGCCGTACCCGATGAGCCGGGTGGTCCGCGATATCGAGGCCGCGCTCGCGCGGACGAGCTTCCACGATCGGATCGCCGCCAAGCTGGCCTCGTCGTGAAGCGGTTCCTGATCGATCTCGAGCCGTTGCGGGTCTCGCCCGCGTTCCGCCGGCTGTGGATCGGCCAGGTGGTGTCGATGTTCGGCGCGCAGCTGGCCTTCGTCGCGGTGCTGGTCCAGATCTGGGATCAGACGAACAGCACGATCTGGACGGGCGCCGTCGGGCTCGCGAAGGCGTTGCCGCTGATCGTGCTCGGCCTGTTCGCCGGGGCCGCGGTCGATCGGTTCGAGCGTCGCCGGCTCTACCTGATCGCCACGATCGGGTCCCTTCTCGCGGCCGTCGCCCTGGCCGCCCAGCTGGTGACCGGTGCGATGCCGGCCGGTGCGTTGCTCGGCGTCATCGCGGTCCAGTCGGCGTTCGGCGCGGTGTCCGGGCCGGTCGCCCGCAGCGTCCTGCCGCAGTTGCTGCCGCGTGAGCTCCTGGCCGGCGGGATCGCGCTGAACCGGATCGCGTTCCAGGGCGCGACGCTGGTCGGCCCGGCGGTCGGCGGCGTGATCGTCGGCGCCTGGGGTCCGGGGACGGCGTACCTGATCGACTGCCTGACGTTCATCGGCGTCTTGTACGGCGTTCTCGGTCTCCCGCGGCTCGCGGTCGAGGGCGAGGTCCGGCCGGGGCTGCGCGGAATCGCGGACGGGCTCGCGTTCGTGGCATCGACGCCGGTGATCCGCGGCGCGCTCATCACCGATCTCGCGGTCACCGTGCTGTCGATGCCGATCAGCCTGTTCCCGGCGATCAACGCCGAACGGTTCGGGAACGACCCGCGGACGCTCGGGCTGTTCCTGACGGCGATCGCGGTCGGGGGAGTGATTGCGTCGGTGCTGTCCGGATCGTTCACGCGCTTGCCGCGACCGGGCGTGGTGATGCTCGTCGGAGCCGGCAGCTGGGGAGTCGCGCTCGGGCTGTTCGCGTTCGCCCCGAACCCGTGGGTGGCGTTGGCCTTCCTCGCGGCGGCTGGCGCCGCGGACACGGTCTCGGTCGTTGCCCGCAGCACTATTGTGCAGCTGCACACTCCGAACGAGCTGCTCGGTCGCGTGGCCGCCGCTGAGCAGATCGTCGGTAGCGCGGGGCCCAATCTGGGCAACGTCCGTGGCGGCGTCACCGCGCAGTTCACCTCGCCGATGACGGCGCTCGTGTCCGGCGCGGTCCTGTGCGTCGCCGCGGTCGTCGCGGTCGCGGTGACCACACCCGGGCTGCGGAAGAACGTCGTACCGGCTGACGTCCCCTAGGGGTCGAGATCACCCCCTGGGTGGATCCCTGCTGACAGCGATGCCGGGCAGGGTACGGCCCATGACGACCATCGGACGCCGTACCTTGCTCACCGTCGTCGCCGGCTCTGTGGCGGCGACGACCCTGCCCGCCGCAGCCGCCAATCCACCCACCAAGCTGGTCCTTCCCGCGCCGACCGGACCGTACGCGATCGGCACCCGCGCGGTGCAGCTCGTGGACAAATCCCGCGCCGACGCGTGGCGCCCCGAGCGCCGCCGCGAGCTGATGATCAGCGTCTGGTACCCGGCCCGCCCCGGTCCTGGACGCCGGGTTCCGTACGCGCCGTCCCTGGTCGCGAAGCCGCTCGCCGACGAGCTGGGCACCTACCTCGGCCTCGCGCCTGGCCGCGTCGATTACGCCGGGACGCCGACGCACGCACGGGCCGACGCGCACCCGATCGGGCGCCATCCGGTGCTGCTCTACTCACCTGGTTTCCGCACGTCACGCCTGCTGGGGACGGCGCAGGTCGAGGACCTGGTGAGTCGTGGGTACGTCGTCGTCACCATCGACCACACCGGCGAGGCAGCGGTCGAGTTCCCCGGCGGCCGCGTCGTCCCGGAGCTTCTGCCGACCGAAGAGATCAGGCCGGTCCTCGACGTCCGGCTCGCCGATATCCGGTTCGTGCTGAACAACCTCGGCCGGCTGCCGTTCGCGGGCTCGATGGACCTGCGCCGGATCGGCATGTTCGGCTACTCCCTCGGCGGCTTCGCCGCGGCCGAGACCATGCGCACCGACCGCCGGGTCGCCGTCGGGGTCAACCTGGACGGCGCCCTGCAGTACGGCTTCCCGGTCGGCGAGCTGAGCGAGGTCGCCAAGCGCGGTCTGGATCGGCCGTTCCTGCTGTTCGGCGCCGCCGAGCACTCACGGCTGCCGATCGCCGGCGACCAGAACGACCCGTCCTGGACCAGTTTCTGGGCCAACCAGCGCGGCTGGAAACTCAACCTGCGCATCCCGGAAGGCGCCCACGGCTCCTTCGCCGACTATCAGGTCTTCGCCCCGCGGCTGGCCAAGATCCACAACCTGGAGCCGAAGCCGGTCACCGATCTGGTCGGTCTGGTCGACCCGGCCCAGAGCGTCGCGGCGCAACGGGCCTACCTGGCGGCGTCCTTCGACCAGTTCCTCAAACACCGCCCGCAACCGCTGCTCCGCAAGGAGTCACCGCGCTTCCCGGTCAAGTTCGTCTAGCCGCAGCTCGACGAACGGAACTGAGTCGCCGGGGAGCAGGTAGCGCTCGACCTCGACGAAACCGTGGGCCAGCGCGAACTTCAGCCCGTCGGCGTTGGTGGCCAGGATATGGGTCTCGACCGGCCCGTGGGTTTGCTGCAGGCAGTGCTGGTACAGCTCCTCGCCGAAGCCGCGGCGCCGGTACTCCGGCAGCACCCGCGCGATCACCGTCGCGGCCGGTGTCTCCTCGGACGGCGGCCGCACCGTCGAGCAGCCGACCAGCACGCCGTCGTCGTACGCAACCTCGAGGACGTTCCGCTCGGCGCGCTCCCGCACCTCGTCCAGCGTGAGCGCCGCCGGCGGAACGATCACGTTGTGCACCTGCTGCCAGTCGAGCAGGGTCGCCTCGTCGTGGACCCGAATGATCTGCATCCGTCCAGCCAACATCCTGTCCGGGTCAACCGGTACCGTCTGGAGGGTGCGAATTCTCTTTGTGGGGAACAGCTTCACGGCGCGGAACAACCTGCCCGGGATGTTGAAGGGGCTGGCCGCGGCGCGGGGGATCGACGTGTCGTCGACCCTGATCCAGGCGGGCGGCGCCTCGCTCCGGCAGCATCTGAACGCCGGAAAGGCGCCGGCGGCGATCGTGACCGGCGAGTACGACGTCGTCGTCCTGCAGGAGCAGAGCACGCTGCCGATCAAGAGTCCGGAGCGGTTTCGGGAGAGCGCGCGGGAGTTCGACGCGGCGATCCAGGCAGCTGGAGCGCGGACGGCGCTCTACCTGACCTGGGCCCGGCGGAACGCACCGGAAACGCAGGCCGCGCTGACCTCGGCGTACGCCGGGAGCGCGGTCGAGCTGGGCGCGACGCTGATCCCGGTCGGCCCGGTGTGGGAGCGGTTCCTGCAGGAGCAGGAGACGCCAGTGCTGCACGACAAGGACAACAGCCACCCGGCGCCCGCCGGCAGCTACCTGGCCGCGTGCGTGTTCCTGATCGCCTTGCTGACCGAGGACCCGGTGGGCATCGACGTACCGGTGAAGGGCCTCGACGCGGACACCGCGGCCCTCCTCCAACAATCCGCCTGGGACATCTGCGAGCGGTTGGCGACCGCCGAGTAGCTCGGCTACGGCGCTCGCTGGCCCAGTACTACCTGGTTGCCGTCCGGGTCCTGCACGCGCGCGATCCGCTCACCCCACGGCTGGTCGGCGGGCTCCTCAACCACCTTGGCGCCCACCTCACGAACCCGGCCGACCGCCGCGTCGCAGTCGTCGACATACACCCAGAGTGCGATCGGCGGCGTCTCCGCCACCGAGGTGGCCGGGCCGGCCGCCAGGCCCAAGGACGCCGTCCCGAACCGCAACGCCACGTACGCCGCCGCGCCCTCCTGCGGAATCCGGTAGTACTCCGCCCCGCCCAACCCGTCCGCGTAGAACGCCAGCAGCCGCGGCAGATCGCCGGTCGTCACGATCGGAAAGATGTCGTCAGCCTTCATCGGTGCCCTCCAAGTAGTTGCTCTCGGGAACCTGACGAACGGGCCGCCGCCGGATCGACAGGTGTCCGGGGAATGAGATTGCGGGTAGTAAGTCGATTGGATTAGTACTCTTTGGGTCACGTGCTGTGATCCGAGAAGAGGAAAGCCATGACTGAGACCGCGCCCAGCTGGTCGTTCGAGACCAGGCAGATCCATGCCGGGCAGACGTCGGACCTGACGACGAAGGCTCGCGCGTTGCCGATTTACCAGACGACGTCGTACACGTTCGACAGCACCGATCACGCGGCGAGTCTGTTCGGGCTGAAGGAGTTCGGGAACATCTACACCCGGATCCAGAACCCGACGCAGGACGCGGTCGAGCAGCGGATCGCGAGTCTGGAGGGCGGGACGGCGGCGTTGCTGGTGGCTTCCGGTCAGGCGGCGGAGACCATCGCACTGCTGAACATCGCCGAGGCGGGCGACCACGTGGTGAGCAGCCCGAGCCTGTACGGCGGGACGTACAACCTGTTCCACTACACGTTCCCGAAGCTCGGGATCGAGGTGTCGTTCGTCGAGGACCCGAACGACCTGGAGTCCTGGAAGGCCGCGATCCGGCCGAACACCAAGGTGTTCTTCGCCGAGACGATCGCGAACCCGAAGAGCGAGATCCTGGACATCGAGGGCGTCGCGGGGGTCGCGCACGAGTACGGCGTCCCGCTGGTGGTCGACAACACGGTCGCGACGCCGTACCTGATCCGCCCGATCGAGCACGGCGCGGACGTCGTCGTCCACTCGGCGACCAAGTACCTCGGCGGCCACGGGACGGCGATCGCCGGCGTGATCGTCGACTCCGGGAAGTTCGACTACGCGGCCAACCCGGAGCGCTTCCCGGGTTACAACAACCCCGACCCGAGCTACCACGGTCTGACTTACGCCCGGGATCTCGGCGTCGGCTCCGACCTCGGCAACCTGGCCTTCATCCTCAAGGCCCGGGTGCAGTGGCTGCGCGACATCGGGCCGGCGGTCTCGCCGTTCAACGCGTTCCTGATCGCGCAGGGCCTGGAGACGCTGTCGCTGCGGATCGAGCGGCACGTCGACAACGCGCTGCAGGTGGCCAAGTGGCTGGAGGCGCGTGACGAGGTGGACAGCGTCGCCTACGCGAGCCTGGAGTCCTCGCCCTGGCACGCGCTGGCGCAGAAGTACGCCCCGCGCGGCGCCGGCGCCGTGGTCGCGTTCGAGATCAAGGGCGGGGTGGACGCCGGGAAGCGGTTCGTCGACGCGCTGCAGCTGCACAGCCACGTGGCCAACATCGGCGACGTCCGCTCGCTCGTCATCCACCCGGCGTCCACGACGCACAGCCAGCTGTCCGCCGAGGACCAGCTCGCCTCCGGCGTGACGCCCGGCCTGGTCCGGCTCGCGGTCGGGATCGAGCACGTCGAGGACATCCTGGCCGACCTCGAGGTCGGTTTCGCCGCGGCGAAGTCGGCCTGATGACCGGTCCCGGGCGACGGTACGCCGACGTCGGCGAGCTGCTGCTGGACGGCGGAACGACGTTGCCCGGGGCAAGGATCGCGTACGAGACCTGGGGCCGTCCCCGGGCGGACAACGCGGTCCTGATCTGCCACGCGCTGACCGGCGACGCGCACGTGGTCGGGCCGGCCGGGCCCGGACAGCCGACACCGGGGTGGTGGGACGGCTTGATCGGGCCCGGCCGGTACCTCGATCCACAGGACTGGTACGTCGTCGCCGCGAATGTGCTCGGCGGCTGCCAGGGAACGACCGGCCCGGCCGGTCCGGCGCCGGACGGGCGGCCGTGGGGGAGCCGGTTCCCGGCGATCACGATCCGCGACCAGGTGACCGCCGAGGCCGCGCTGGCCGATGCCCTCGGCATCGATCGGTGGGCCGCGGTGATCGGCGGCTCGATGGGCGGGATGCGCGCGATCGAGTGGCCGCTGATGTTCCCGGACCGGGTCGGGACGGCGATCGTCCTCGCCTCGACCGGTTACGCCTCGGCCGACCAGATCGCGTGGTGCGCGCCGCAGCTCGCCGCGATCACCAGCGACCCCGATTGGCAGGGCGGCGACTACTACGGCACCGGCCGGTCCCCGATCGCCGGGCTCGGGATCGCCCGCCGGATCGCGCATGTCACGTACCGATCGGAGTATGAGCTGGCGGCCCGCTTCGGCCGCGCGCCGCAAACCGGCGAGGACCCGGCGAGCGGCGGCCGATACGCCGTCGAGTCCTACCTCGACCACCATGCGAGCAAGCTGGTCGGCCGCTTCGACCCAGGCTCGTACGTCGTCCTGACCCGAGCGATGAACAGTCATGACATCACCCGCGGTCGCGGCGAGCTCGCCGACGTCCTCGCTGGGTTGAAGGCTCGTCTGGTCGTCGCCGCGGTCGACTCCGACCGGCTCTACCCGCCGTCGTTGTCGGCCGAGCTGGTCGCCGCCTATCCGGAGGCGGACGGCGTCCACACGATCGCCTCGCCGTACGGGCACGACGGCTTCCTGATCGAGCTCGACCAGGTCGGCGCGCTGGTCGCGCGCACCCTCGCGAAGGTCGCGCATACGGCTGGGCACTGAGAGGGGGAGTGGAGGTGGCGTGGTGGAGCAGCGGTACGACTGGATCTGGCGGACGGCGGTCGCTGTACTGGCCGTAATCGGAGTCCTGGCCGGGCTGGTGCTGGTCAGCCCGACTGCGCTCCTCGCGGCGTTCTTGCTCGGCGCGGTGATGTCCGCCGCGATCTCCATCAGTCTGGGGCTCTCCTGGGGCCGAACGAACCGGGAGTCCGCCCTGGCGGCACCGCGATGGGCCGCGCTGGGCGGCGCCACCGTCGTCGCAGTCATCGGGTACGGCGCTGCCGCGGGGACTCAAGTGATGTTGTTGCTGCTCCTGGTCGCGGGGACGGCGCCGCCGGTTCTCACCGCGCTGGGCTGGCGCTCACCACCCAGCCGCGTGCAACCCACCGAGCCCGCCCCCGTCGTCGACACCTCGGGGCCGACCTTCGACGCCATCGTCAGCGGTGAGCCCGGCTTCCGCCTCGACGTCGACCTCACGCTCCTCACCGACGCCGAGCTCTGCCTGGCTTGGCGCCGCAGCTTCGCCGAGCTCGGCAGATCCGCCGCAAAGGACCGCTGGACCGCGACGGTCGACGTCCGCCGGGCCTTCCTCGACGAACTCGAACGTCGGCACCCGGAGGACTTCGCCAGTTGGCTCGCCTCCGGGCCGCGCGCAGCCGGTGACCCCGGCAGATTCTTCAACCATCACTCCGACCACTGACGCAGCTCCACCCCCATCAGTTCCACCGCGTGCCGGCCGGCTGACAGCACACCGGGGAAGTTGAGGAACGCGTGCATGGTGTCGGCGTACTCCACCAAGCGCGCTGGTACGCCGTCCCGGTTGAGCGCTTCGGCGTACTGGCGGGCGTCGTCGCGCAGCGGATCGCGACCGGCGGCGAGGATGAGCGCCGGGGGCAGGCCTTCGAACGACTCGGCGCGCAGCGGGACCGCAGCGGCGGGCAGGTCGGCGCCCTTCGGGAAGTACTGCGCGGCTGACCAGCGGCCGGGGGCGATGCTGAGGAACGTGCCGTCGAAGAGCCGGTACGACTCGGTGTCCTGGTCGAGGTCGAGACTTGGGTAACAGAGGAGTTGCCGCTCCGGTATCGGCAGTCCGTTGTCGCGGGCAACTAAACAGGCCCCGGCCGCGAGACTCGCGCCGGCGCTCTGGCCGCCGATCGCGATCGGGCCGTCGGTGAGGCTCGCCCGGATCCAGGCGAGGGTGTCGACGACGTCGTCCAGGCCTGCTGGGTAAGGATTTTCGGGGGCGAGGCGATAGTTGAGTGAGACAACGGTGACGTTGCCGAGGGCAGCTAATCTGGAGGTCGCGTACTCGATGTCGCGGAAGTGTCCGCCGATGAAGCCGCCGCCGTGCAGCCAGAGCAATACGTGCCCCTGCGGGTCGGCCGGATGATAGATCCGCGCCTCGAGCGTGCGGTCGGGGAGGTCGATGCGCAGGTCTTTCGGGTTGGTGCGCGGGTCGCAGGTTCCGGCCAGCTCCGGGTCGGGCAGCTCGTCGCGATCGACGAGTAAGGCTTCGTAGGGGTCTGCTTCCGGACCGTTCGGCTGGTCGGCGAACCGCTGGAGCAGGGCGTTGGTCTCGGCGGCGAAGGCTGGTTCGTCGACGATCACGAGGCGGGTACCAGATGCTTGGCCACGTGGCCGAAGGCCTTGTCGTTGGGCGGTGTCGTCACGTACTCCGCCAGCGCGCCGATCCCACCGTCGAAGCCGCCGCCCGTCGCCGGATCGGCCCACGCCGCGTCGTCGTACACCTCGATCTCCGCGACGAACGCCGCGGTGACGCTCTCGAGCCGTTGCAGCAGCAACTCGGACGGGATGTGCCGCGCCGCCTCGACGCCGCCGACGTTGAGCGCGCGGCCGAGCTCGGGGGTCTCCCACGCCGTGCCAAGGCTCCAATGCGACCGCCCGGCGCGCGCGTCCCGGAGCACGGCCAAGTTGATCTCGTCCCACATCAGGACATGACCGACAAGATCATGCAGCGACTCGCAAAAGTGCCCCAACGGCCCGTCGGCCACGCTGTACGGCGCCCGCAACTCAGCCTCGCTCAACCCGGCAACGGCGTCCTCAAGCAGCCGGTGATCGGCGCGAACCAACTCGATCGCCTGCCCCGGTGAAGTCTTCGGTATGCGCATGCACCCGACCCAACCACCAGCCCCGTCCCGGACCCCGCGGATTGAGCGATTCCCTCAATCCGCGAGCCCGAGCTCGGCCAGCGTCTCCGCGACCGGGCGCCCGGGCGGCGCGGCGGCGATCAGGCCGCGGATGCAGCCGGTCATCACCATCCGGAAGTAGGCCTCGCCGGAGATCGGCGGCAACTCCGCGTGCGCGGCCGCGAGCGTCGGATCGGCGCCGATCAGCGCGTACACCTTCGCCAGCTCGTCGCCCTCGTGGAAGGGTCGATGACGCTCCTCGGCCGCGGTCAGGTTGATCGCGAGCGACGCGACCGTGCCGGTCATCATCACCGCGCCGGCCGCGCCGTAGCCCCGGCGTACGAGCGCTTCGATCGCCTCCCGCTGAAGGCGCATGCCGGACGCGCCGCGGGGGAACAGCCCCTGCATGTACGCCGCCAGGCCGGGGTGGTCGAGGACGAAGGCGCGGATCTGCGCGGCGGTGGCGAGCAGATGCGCCTCGACGCCGTCCGCCGGATCGTCGCGGATGTGCAACTCGGCGAGGACGGCCTCGCCGACGACCGCCTCGAGCCCGGCCTTGCCGTCGACATGGCGGTAGAGCGCGGTCGCGCTGACGCCGAGCGCGCCGGCGACGCCGTTCACGGTCAGCTGCGCCAGGCCGATCCGCAGGCCTTCGCGCTCGATGTCCGCGAGCCCGATCTGAGCCTGCCGGCCGCCGGTCTTCCGGCGCGGCGTCGGTGCTGTCACGACCCTCCTGACCTCTAAGTTATGGTACTAACTTAGATCTTGTCCTGTCCGTACTCCCCAAGGAGACCATGGTGAGCGAGCACCGCCCCACTCGGAGAACCCTGCTGAAGGCCGCCGGCGGCCTGACGGTCGCGACCGGCCTCGGCGCCGGGACCATTCTGGCCACCTCCGCCGCCGCCAGCGCGGCGGGCGACGGCTTCGGCCTGCGCATCGTCGACCGCAACGAAGGCGATCCGCGGATGTGGTACTACCGCTTCCAGACCGGCGAGATCGGCTGGAACCCGGGCGTCAACGTCCTGCTCCCGGACGGCTACCACGGCAGCGGCCGTCGCTATCCCGTCCTCTACCTGCTGCACGGGGGTCTGCAGGACTTCATCACCTTCGACGCCGCCGGCGTCCGCGCCTGGACCGCGGGGAAGCCGATCATCGTCGTGATGCCGGACGGCGGGCGCGCGGGCTGGTACTCCAACCCCGTCACCACCAACGCCGGCCCGCGGAACTGGGAGAGCTTCCACCTGAACCAGCTCATCCCCTGGATCGACGCGAACTTCCGCACGTACGCCGAGTTCGCCGGCCGCGCCGTCTCCGGCTTCTCGATGGGCGGTTTCGGCGCCCTCAAGTACGCCGCCAAGTACTACGGCCACTTCGCCTCGGTCAGCTCGCACTCCGGCCCCGCCAGCGTCCGCCGCGACGGCGGCCTCGTCGTCCACTGGGCCAACGCCTCCTCCGCCGCCGTCGACCTCAACGGCGGCACCGTCTACGGCGTCCCCTGGGACGAAGCCCGCGTCACCGCCGACAACCCCCTCCAGAATCTCGAACGCTACCGAGGCAAACGCATCTACCTGGTCGCCGGCACCTCCCCCGGCCCCGACCCCTTCAACTACGCCAACGAAACCCAGGTCCTGGCCGGCCACCGCGAGTTCCGCGCCGCCCTAACCGCCGCCAACATCCCCCACACCGCCCACGAAGACCCCGGCGGCCACGAAATCCGCCCCCACCGCTTCATCGAAGACCTCAACGGCATCATCGCCCACCTCCGCAAACCCTGACCCCCAACCCCCACCCCCGGACCACGCCTCCGATGGCTGCTGTTCTTCTCGTCCTGACGTGGACTACTTGCCGGTGAAGGAGGAGATGGCTATGCCGAGGACGGCGGCGTTGTAGAAGAAGGCGAGGATGGAGTGCCAGAGGACGGCGTGGCGGAGGGGGCGGGTGGTGATGGTGGCATCGGAGGTGGCGAAGGCGGTGCCGATGGTGAAGGAGAAGTAGGTGAAGTCGAGGAGGTTGGGGGTTTGGGTGGGGCCGGGGAAGGTGAGGCCGATGTCGTGGGTGAAGTAGAGGTTGGCTTAGTGCGTGGCGTAGCCGGTGTGGAGGGTTAGCCAGGCGAGGAGGACGGCGAGGGCGGCGAGGATGCGCAGGGTGGGGAGGTGGGGGTAGGTGGTGTCGACGTCGGCGGCCAGGACGTCGACGGTGACGACGAGTAGACCGCTCGAGAGGCCGGCTGCGCTCGCGACGAGCAGGGCGCCGTACCGGAGTCGCATCGAGCGCGCGGGGAGTAGCCAACGGCTCTCGGCGCTGCGGGCTCGGTGGATGACGGAGAACTGACGGATGAGGAAGGCGAGCGCCAGTCCGTCCCAGACGAGCAGGGTGACGACCGTCGCCCACACCGGCACGGGGATGACCCACAGGATCAGAACCAGCGCTACCCCAGCCAGCGCGAGCAGTACTCGCATCGCCCCTTCGACCCGTGCTCCCACGCTCGGATAGTAGCCATCGGCAACCATCCCGTCCCGCCGCAGCGCCGTACCGCCGGATTCGGTCAGTCGGCGGCGAGGCGGGTTAGTAGGTCGTGGAGGGTGGTTTGCTCGGTGGGGGTGAGGCGGTCGAGGAGGGTGACCATGGCGTCGCGGCGGTTGCGGCGGATGGTGGCGAGGAGGGTCGCGCCGGCGGGGGTCAGTGCGACGAGGGTGGCGCGGCGGTCGTGCGGGTCGGGGGTGCGGGCGACGAGACCGGCGGCTTCGAGGTCGTCGACGAGGGACGTCGCCGAGCGGGGCACGATGTCGAGCAGGGTCGCGAGCTCGCTCAGGCGGACCGGACGGTCGGCGTGGTCGAGTGTGCGCAGGGCGCGGACGCGGCCGTGGGTGACGCCGGCGCCGAGGTCGGTCCTGGCGGCGCGGCGCTGGCGGCGGACGAGGACGTCGAGCAGGGCGGCGATCTGTTCCGCGGTGCCGTCGGGAGCGTTCACGGGGTGAGCCTAGTCGTCGGGATCTTGTGAGGCACTCTCATTGTGAGGTAGCCTCAGTATATCCCTACCGAAAGGCCTCGATGTCACAGATCTCCAGCCTGCCCGGCGGGGGAGCCGGCGGCGGGCGCGCGATGCGCTCGCTGCTCAAGGACTCCGCCGTCCGGCATCACAAACTGTCCACCGGGACGCTGCGCCGGATCGCCGGCTTCGCCGTCCCCTACCGCGGCTACCTGGCCGTCTTCCTGTTCCTCGTCACGCTGGACGCCGCCGCCGGCGCGGCCACCCCGCTGCTCTACCGCGCGATCATCGACCGCGGCATCGTGGCGAAGAACACCGGGCTCGTCATCTGGCTCGCGCTCGTCGTCGCCCTGCTGGCGATCGTCAGCGGCGCGATCACGCTGATCCAGCGCTGGTTCTCCGCGCGGATCGGCGAAGGGCTCGTCTACGACCTGCGGACGAAGGTCTTCGACCACGTCCAGGAGCTACCGGTCGCGTTCTTCAGCCGGACCCAGACCGGCGCGCTGATCCAGCGGCTGAACGGCGACGTCCTCGGCGCCCAGCAGGCCTTCACCTCCACCTTGTCGAACGTGGTCAGTAACCTGCTGAGCGTCGTCCTGGTGCTCGCCGCGATGTTCGTGATGTCGTGGCAGATCACGCTGCTCGCCCTCGTCCTGCTCCCGCTCTTCGTCCTGCCCGCGCGGCTGATCGCGGGCCGCCTGCGGGCGGCGACCGCGGAGACCTACCGGCTGAACGCGGTGATGGCCCAGACGATGACCGAGCGCTTCAACGTCGCGGGCGCCGTCCTGGCCAAGGTGTTCGGCCGGTCGACGCAGTCGTCCCGCGAGTTCGCCGAGAAGGCCGCGCAGGTGCGCGACATCGGCGTAACGACGTCCATGTACGCCGGGGTCTTCCGCGTCTCGCTGACGCTGGTCGCGGCGCTCGCCGTCGCGCTCGTGTACGGCGTGGGCGGGGTGTTCGCCGTCCAGGGTGCGCTCGGGATCGGGACGGTCGTTGCCCTGACCGCCTATCTGGCCCGCCTCTACGGCCCGCTGACCGCGCTGTCCAACGTGCAGGTCGACATCATGACGACGCTGGTCAGCTTCGAGCGCGTCCTCGAAGTCCTCGACCTCGAGCCGATGGTCGCCGACCGCCCGGACGCCGTCCACCTCCCGGCCGACGCCGAACCGTCGATCGAGTTCGACGCCGTCCACTTCCACTACCCGTCGGCGTCCGAGGTCTCGCTCGCCTCGCTGGAGTCGGTCGCGACCCTGTCCACCGAGACCGGCGCCGAGGTCCTGAACGACGTCAGCTTCACGGTCGAGCCCGGGCAAATGGTCGCCGTCGTCGGCCCCTCCGGCGCCGGCAAGACCACCCTCGCCGCACTCGTCTCCCGGATGTACGACGTCACCGGCGGCGCGATCCTGGTCGGCGGCCGCGACGTCCGCGAGGTCACCCAGAGCTCACTGCGCGACGTCATCGGCGTCGTCACCCAGGACTCGCACATGTACCACGACACCATCCGCCAGAACCTCCTCTTCGCCCGCCCCGAAGCCAACGAACCCGAACTCCGCGCAGCCCTCGAAGCCGCCCAGATCGCGGCTCTGGTCGACTCGCTCCCGGACGGCCTGGACACCGTCGTAGGCGACCGCGGCTACCGCCTCTCCGGCGGCGAACGCCAGCGCCTGGCCATCGCCAGACTGCTCCTCAAGTCCCCCTCCGTCGTCATCCTCGACGAAGCCACCGCCCACCTCGACTCCGAGTCCGAAGCCGCCGTCCAAGCCGCCCTCGCCAACGCCCTCACCGGCCGCACCTCCCTAGTCATCGCCCACCGCCTCTCCACCATCCGCAACGCCGACCAAATCCTCGTCCTCGACGCCGGCCACATCCGCGAACGCGGCACCCACGACCAGCTCCTAGCCGCCGGCGGCCTGTACGCCGACCTCCACAAAACCCAGTTCGCCCCCCAACCCGCCGTCTGACCACCGCAGCCGACCCCACGCCCCGACGTCCCACTCCTCCGTCGCCGTCCACCCGCAGTCGATCCCAAGCCCCGACGTGCCATTCCTCCGTCGCCGTGCACGCGCAGTCAATCCCACGCCCCGACTACGCCCAGCTCCTCCGTCGCCGTGCTCGCGTGGCTCCCGCCCGCCCTGGAAGCGGTGCGTGCTGCCGCGCGCTCCTTCCGCGCTACCGCGCGAACCGGCGCTGCCGCGCGAACCGGCGCTGCCGCGCGAACCGGCGCTGCCGCGCGAGGCGAGCGCTTCCGGGCGAGATGCGTCGTCGTGTGAACCGGGTGCTGTCGCGCGAGGTGCGATGTCGTGCGAACCGGCGATGTCGTGCGAACGGGCGCTGCCGCGCGAGGGCGTGCGCTACTGCACGCGAACCGGCGCTGCCGCGCGAGATGCGTTCTTGTGTGAACCGGACGCTGCCGCGCGCTAGGCGTTGGGCGAGCTGTGGTTGTGGGCGGCGACTGGTGCTGGGTGGAGGGTGTGAGAGTCACTCCCGCCGTGGGTTCCGCGCACTGTCACGGGAGGCTCGTGGTGCTTCTGCGGGGGATGTGCTGGTTGGGAAGCGACGCTAACGACAGGAGGTGGTTGTTGCTGGTGGGCGCTTCTGCGCTGACTTTCCGCTGCCGTGACGTCGTGCGGGTGAGGTACCTCCTGTCGTTGGTGTCGGCGGCGTAGGGTCGGTCGGGTCAGCTGGGGGCGACGAGGAGATGCGCATGCGTTTGGTTGGGCGAGTTTTGCTGGTGGTGGCCGCTGTGCTCGCATCCAGTCAGGTGGTGACGCCGGCTTACGCGAGTACACCTGCCGTAACGACGAGCCGGGTCGGGTTCGCTCACCTGACTGAGCTTGTCGTACGGCGGATTGACGTTGGTGATGAAGTGGCGGCGTCGAAGTACTTCAGTGGGCGGCCGGTCGACGATCCGGTGCGTGAGCAGCAGATCTTGACGGCGGTGCGGGCGGAGGCGGTCGAGCTCGGGATCGATCCGGGGGAGACCGCCGCCTTCTTCCGGGCGCAGATCGAGGCGAGCAAGGTGGTTCAGCGGGGTTTGCTGGCCCGCTGGGCGGCCCACCCGGAGGAGGCGCCGACGACCGGTCCTGATCTTGAGGCTGTGCGCCAGGAGCTTGATCGGCTGACGGTGGGTCTGCTTGCCGAGTTGGTTGTTGTCGACCACCTTCGGGACAGCCGGCCGCGTTGTCAGGTGGAGTTGCTGATGGCAACCATACCGGCAGCTCAGCGGCTGGATCGGCTGCACCGGAGGGCTTTGGCGGTGGGGGCCGGGACGGTCTGCTGACCTAGAGGCGGCGGGGTGGGTGGTAGGTGGGGGGTTGGGTGGTGCGCCAGTCGTCGGTGGGGTCTAGGGAGGCGCGGACGATGCGGCCGGCGAAGGCGGGGAGTTCGGCGTCGGTGAGGCGGTCGTCGGTGATGACGAGGTCGAGTTCGGAGGCTTCGGCGATGAAGCCGACGCAGCGGGCGCCGAAGGCTTGGGAGCGGGCCAGGCCGACGCGGCGGTCGCCGGCGGAGAGGAGGGCGCGGGCGGTGGAGACGTGCCAGGTGTGGGAGGTGGTGATCCCGGCGAAGGGGTGGATGCCGTCGACCTCGAGGAAGACCCAGTCGGCCTGCTGGGCGGCGAGGAAGTCGGCGGTGGCGGCGCCGGAGACGACGGTGGAGCCGGGGGCGTCGCGGAGTTCGCCGCCGGCGATGACGACGCGGATGTTGGGCTGGCGGCTGAGGCGTTCGGCCGACTGCAGGTCGGTGGTGACGACGGTGAGGTCCTCGACGTCGAAGAGGGTGCTGACCAGGCGGTCGATGCAGACGCCGGCGCCCAGCGCGATCCGGTCGCCGTTGCGGACCATCCGGCGGGCGGCGTGCGCGATGGCGTCGACGCCGGTGTCGGGGGTGGCGGCCAGGGCGACGGCGGGGACGTCGGCGGTGCGACGGCGGACGCCGCCGTGCAGGCGTTCGACCAGGTCGTCGCGGACCAGGCCCTGCAGGTCGCGGCGGATGGTGGAGACGTCGACGTCCAGGCGGTGGGCGAGGTCCTTGACCTCGACGTACTCGCGGCCCTCGACCTCCCGAAGGATCGCCCGCTGCCGCGCGTTCAGCCGCAACCGCATCCGTCGCCTCCCTGTGGTCCGCGCCCGGGAGGGGAATCGTTTACCTCCGGGTAGTGCCCGACTGTAAAGCATCGGTCACCACGCCGTAAGGTCGCAACTGCCCGAAATCGGACCGTCACTCAACCATTGACATAGACCGGAACCAGCCGCCAGAGTGAGCGCACTGCACGAATTCGTGCAGGGAGTCGTGCAGGAACGTGCGACATCAAACGCTGGTTTGCCGACCGCGCCAGGAGGAGTTTCGCATGCTGAGGACGTCACGGGTAGTGTCCGGCGCCCTACTGATCGCGATCCTCGCCGGCTGCGGGACGGTCGACCAGGGCACGACGGCGCCGCCCGCCGGACCCCCCTCCTCCTCTTCCAGTGCGGGCGGCGCCTACATCAACGTCGTGAAGCTGACCGGGATCGCCTGGTTCGACCGGATGAACTCCGGCGTCAAGGAGTTCGCGACCACGGCGAACGTCAAGGCGACCCAGACCGGCCCGTCGACCAACAGCCCCGAGCAGCAGGTCAGCCTGATCCAGGGCCTGATCGCGCAGAAGCCCGCGGCGCTGGCGATCGTCCCGTCGGACCCGAGCTCGGTGATCCCGGTGATCAAACAGGCCCGGTCCGCGGGGATCAAGGTGGTCACCCACGAGGCGCCGGCGCTGACCGACGTGGACGCCGATATCGAGGCGTTCGACAACGCGAAGTACGGCCAGAAGATCATGACCGACCTGGCCGCGTGTATGAAGGACGGCGGTGAGTACGTGCAGTTCGTCGGCACGCTGACCGCCGCGACGCACATGGCCTGGACGACGGCGGCGTACGAGCTGCAGCAGCAGAAGTACCCGGGGATGAAGCGGGTCAGTGCGCCCGTCGAGTCGAACAACAACGGCGACCAGGCGTACCGCAAGGCCAAGGAGCTGCTTCAGGCGCATCCGAAGCTGGCCGGTTTCCAGGGCGCCTCGTCCGAGGACGTGCCGGGGATCGCCCGCGCGATCAAGGAGGCCGGCCTGCAGAACGACACCTGCGTGTTCGGGACGGGCGTCCCGTCGCAGACCAAGTCGTTCGTCGACGACGGGTCGATCGACGCCATCTACCTGTGGGACCCGCAGCTGGCCGGCGAGGCGATGCTGAGCGCCGCCAAGCTGATTGTCGAGGGCAAGCAACTCGCCGCCGGGACCGACCTCGGCGTCAAGGGCTATGAGAAGCTCACGGTCTCTCCGCAGAACCCCAAGGTCTTCCTCGGCGACGCGATGCTCGTGCTGACCAAGGCCGAGATCGGCAACTACGACTTCTGAACGGGCCCTGATGTCAGCTCCCATCGTCGAGGCGGTCGACGTCTCCAAGCGCTTCGGAGGGGTCCGCGCGCTGACTGAGGTCAGCGTGGCCTTCCGGCCTGGCGAGGTGCACTGCATCGCGGGGGAGAACGGCTGCGGCAAGTCCACGCTGCTGAAGGTGATCAGCGGCGCGCACCGGCCGACGTCCGGCCAGGTGATCGTGGCCGGGACGGCGTACGACCACCTGACGCCGCGCCAGGCGCTGTCGGCCGGGATCGAGGTCATCTACCAGGACTTCAGCCTGATGCCGAACCTGACCGCCGCGGAGAACATCGCGTTACCGCGGTCCGTCGCCGGCGGGCGACGGCTCTATTCCCGTACGGCGGCCCGCACTCTGGCGGAGCGGGCCGTCGTACGGCTCGGGGTGGACATCGAGCTGGACATCCCGGTCGGCGAGCTGACGGTCGCGGAGCGACAGCTGACCGCGATCGCGCGGGCACTCGCGCACGAGGCGAAGTTCATCGCGATGGACGAGCCGACCACGGCGCTGACCTGGAAGGAGGTCGACGCGCTGTTCGTGGCCGTCGGCCGGCTCAAGGACGCCGGGGTCGCGCTCGCGTTCATCTCGCACAAGATGCAGGAGATCTTCTCGATCGCCGAGCGGGTCACCGTGCTGCGCAACGGCGCGGTCGTGACCAGCGGCCGGCCGGACGAGTTCACCCACGCGTCGCTGGCCGAGACGATGACCGGTCGCGGCAGCCAGAGCTTCGACCGGGTCGCCCCGCGGAACAAGAACCGCGCGCCGGCGCTGCGGGTCCGCGGCCTCGGCCGGGACCCATTGTTCGCGGACGTCGATCTCGAGGTCGGCCAGGGTGAGATCGTCGGCCTGGCCGGGCTGCTCGGCTCCGGCCGGACGGAGATCGCCGAGGCGATCTGCGGCGTCCGCCCCGCGCAGACCGGGACGGTCGAGGTGCTCGGCAAACCGATCAAGGTGCGGTCGCTCAGCGACGGCGTCGCGGCCGGGATCGGCTACGTGCCGGCCGATCGGCTCACCCAGGGCCTGTTCCTGGACCAGCCGATCGGCGACAACATCGTCGCGACGCATCTGCCGGCCCGCCGCGGGGTCCTGGACGCCGAGGCGATCGAACGCCGGAAGACCTCGGTGGTACGCGATCTGCGGATCAAGCTCGGCAAGCTGACCGACCCGGTCCGTTCGCTGTCCGGCGGGAACGCGCAGCGCGTCCTGCTCGGCAAATGGCTGGTCGGCGAGCCGAAGGTGCTGATCCTGAACGGCCCGACGGTCGGCGTCGACGTCGGCTCGAAGTTCGACATCCTCGGCGTCCTGAACGCGCAGTCCCTGCAAGGGCTGGGCGTGCTGATCATCAGCGACGACGTGCCCGAGCTGATCTCGATGTGCCACCGGGTGCTCGTCGTCCGGAGCGGCCGGATCGTGCGCGAGCTGAGCGGTGACCAGCTCCGCGAGGACACGGTCGTCGAGGCGGTCACCGCATGAGGCGCGTGCTGGCGAACCAGGAGCTGCTGCTGATCGGGCTGATGGCCCTGCTGCTGCTCGCGGTCAGCCTGAAGTTCCCCGACTTCTTCGGCCTGCAGACGCTGTTCAACGTGCTGACCGCCTCGATGGTCGGCATCCTGTTCGCGGTCGGCGTGATGCTGGTCGTGGTCTCCGGCGGGATCGACGTCTCGTTCCTTGCCGTCGGCATCTTCTCGGCGTACGCGACGGTCCGGTACGGCCCGCAGGGCGACGGCCCGCTCGGCGCGCTGCCGGTGTTCGCGATCAGTACGGCGATCGGCCTCGGGCTCGGCCTGGTCAACGCGGCGGTGGTGATCGTGGCCCGGACGTCGGTGCTGATCGCGACCCTGGCGACCAGCTCGATCTACCTCGGCACGATGTTCGCGGTCGTCGGCGGTGAGGTGATCTCGACGCTCCCGCAACCGCTGCAGACCCTCGGCGCGACCCACCTGTTCACCGCGAAGGGCGCCGTCCGCGGGACGACCAGCCTGAACGTGCTGATCCTCGTCGTCCTGGCGGTCTGCGTGCTGGTGTGGGCCTTCCTGCGCTTCACGATCGCCGGCCGCAGCGTCTTCGCCGTCGGCGGGGACGCCGAAGCCGCGTCTCGGGCCGCGATCTCGGTACCCCGCACCCGGGTGCTCGTCTTCGCGATCGCGGGCGCCGTGGCCGGGCTGGCCGGGATCATCTCGGTCACCCTGAGCGGCCGCGCGGACCCGACGACGTTCATGGGCCGCGAGCTGGACACGCTGGCCGCCGTCGTCCTCGGCGGCGTGGCGATTGCCGGTGGCAAAGGGACCGTGCGCGGCGCGGTCCTCGGCGTCCTGCTCATCTCGCTCGTGACCGCGTCCTTGGTGCCGCTCGGCATCCCGACCATCTGGCAGCGCGCGGCGGTGGGCGCGCTGCTGATCGCGGGCATCCTGCTGCAGACCTCGATCAGCCGCCGCCAACGCATCCGCCCGATCCTCGACGCCCCCGCGCCGGAGGTGACCAATGCCTGAGCGCTTCCGCACTCTCCTCCTCACGATGGGCGGCCGCGCCAGCTTCATCCGGCTGCTGGTCGTCGCCGTCGCGATCGTCGTGGTCTTCGGCGTACTGAACCCGTCCGTCTTCCTCAGCGGGCAGAACCTTCAGTACGTCGAACTCGCGTCACCCGAGGTCGCGATCCTCAGCCTCGCGATGGCGTTGACCATGCTGACGGCTGGCATCGACCTGTCGGTGGTGTCGATCGCCAACCTGTCCGGGGTGGTGGCGGCCCTGCTGATGACAAACGGGCAATCGACCGGTCTGGCGCTGCTTGGCGCGGTCGGTACCGCGCTGGCCTGTGGTGCGGTCAACGGGCTGCTGGTCGGCTTCAAACACGTACCGCCGATCCTGGCCACGTTGGCGACCGGCCAGCTCTTCTCTGGGCTCGCGCTGGTCGCTTCCGGTGGCACGGTGGTGAAGGGGCTGCCGGAGTCCTTCACCAGGATCGCGCTGGTGACGGTGGCCGGAGTGCCGTTGATCTTCTGGGTCATGCTGATCGTTGCCGCGATCGTCGGCGTAGTGGTCGCCAAGACGCCGCTGGGCTTTCGGATGCGACTGGTCGGGGCGAACCCGACCGCTGCGGACTTCAGCGGGATCCGCCGGGCCCGAGTGCTGCTTGCGACGTACGTGATGAGCGGTGCGCTCGGTGGAGTGGCCGGTCTGATCATTTCGGCCCGAGCTGGTGGCGCCAACTCGGACTACGGCTCGTCGTACGTGCTGCTGGCGGTAGTGATCGCCGTACTGGCCGGTGTGGACCCGGAAGGCGGCTATCTGACTGTCGCCGGTGTCGTCATCGCTGCGATCGCGATGCAGTTGCTCGGCGCCGGTCTGCTCTCGCTCAGTGTCAGCTCGCATGTGGTGAACATTTGTCAGGGCCTGTTACTGGTCACCATGGTCTTGCTGAACACCTGGGGAACTGCCTTGTCCGGGTTGTTCGCACGCCGGAGGGTGGTCGCGTGAGCTACCTGATCGGCGTCGACATCGGCACGGGTAGCACCAAAGCCGTGCTGACCCGCCCGGACGGCACTCTGGTCGCCACCGCGCGCCGGGACCACGCACCGACTTTCCCACAGCCCGGCTGGGCCGAGATGGACGCCGAACAGGACTGGTGGGCGGACGTCGTCGCAGTACTGCGCGAGCTGACCACAGCGCACCCAGAAGCACGGGTCACCGCGGTGTGCGTCTCCGGTCTGGGCCCGTGCGTCGTCCAGACCGATGCGGAGCTGCGGCCGCGGCGTCCGGCGATCTTGTACGGCATCGACACCAGAGCGACCGCGGAGATCGATGAGATCACCGCACAGCTTGGCGCGGACGCGATTCTGGTTCGGTGTGGGAAGGACCTGTCCAGCCAGGCGATTGGGCCCAAGCTGGCCTGGCTGCGCCGTGAAGCTGGTGAGGCGTGGCGGCCGCAGGACCAGTGGTTCAGCGCGCACAGCTACGTCGTCGCGCGACTGACCGGCGAGTGGGTGCTCGACCACCACACGGCCAGCCAGTGCGACCCGTTCTACGACATCCAGCTGCAGACCTGGGCTACAGATTGGGTTGAAGCCGTGTTGCCCGGCCTGGCGCTCCCGCGGTTGGTGTGGCCGGCGGAGGTGGTTGGCAACCTGCACACCGAGGCGGCCGCCGCGACCGGGCTCGCAGTGGGGACGCCGGTGCTCGCAGGGACTGTTGACGCCTGGGCGGAGGCTTTCAGCGTCGGAGTCCGCCGTCCGGGCGATCTGATGCTGATGTACGGCTCGACGATGTTCTTCGTCCAGGTGCTGACCGCTCCGACCAGCGTGCGTGGGCTCTGGACGACGTCCGGTGTGGATCGCGGTTCGCACACTCTGGCCGCCGGCATGGCGACGTCGGGCATCATCACCAGCTGGCTGCAGGAGCTGACCGGGGGAGTGCCGTTCGAGACCCTCGTGACCGAGGCTGCCGCGGTCCCTGCCGGTAGCGAGGGGCTGGTGATGCTCCCGTACTTCAGTGGCGAGCGGACGCCGATCTACGACCCGCTGGCGCGTGGAGTGATCGCTGGGCTGACGCTGCGGCATCAGCGCGGTCATCTGCTTCGAGCGACGTACGAAGGTATCGCCTGTGGCGTGCGGCAGATCGTCGCCGAGTTCGAAGCCGCAGCGGGACAACCGGCCCGGGTAGTAGCCGTTGGCGGTGGCACCCAGGGCGGGCTCTGGACTCAGATCGTCAGCGACGTCAGCGGGCTCTCCCAGGAGGTGCCCGCGCAGACGATCGGAGCGGCGTACGGGGACGCCCTGATGGCCGCGATCGGCGTAGGGCTCGTGTCTTCCGACACGGACTGGGCGCAGCTCGACCACACCGTCCAGCCGAACCCAGCGACGGCATCGACGTACTCCACGCTCTTCCGCACTTACGCCGAGCTCTACCCGGCGACTCGGCGGCAGGTGCACCGACTTGCCCGGTCGGTGCAGACAACGGACGGGGGCGAGTAGATGATGATCGGCCGCCCGAAACCACTGGCCCTGGGATACGTCCTGCGGCGGTGTTCACTGCGGCACTACGAGATCGGCGCGGAGCAGCAGATGCTCGCCGAAGCAGCCAAACTCCAAGGCCACACTCTGGGCACCGTCCACGTGGATGACGCCCTCACCGACCCGGACGGCTTCCACCTCCTGCTGGAAGCCGCCGAAGAACCGCATGTGGACGCCGTCATCGTCCCGGTGCTCACCCTCCTCGGCAGCCCCGAGGACCCGCACTCCAAGTTCAGCCAGCTCCTCGAACGCGGCATCCTCGTTCTGAGCGCGGACCAACCGGTCGTACCACCGGAACCGCCGCCGATCGACGGCGTCCCGCTGATCCAGGGCTGCGCGCCCAAACGCCGCCAGGTCCGCTCTCGGACCTAGACACACCCTAGGAACGGCCGGAGCGGCCACCCCCGAAGGGCAGCCGCTCCGGAGGGACGACGCTCAGGCGTTCCTGTCCTCGATGTCGTCGTTCTCGCCGTCCAGACCGTCGAGGCGGTCCTTGGCGAAGTCGGTGCCCTTGTCGATCTTGTCACCGTGTTCGCCGCCGGTCTTCTCGTTGGCGAACTCGCCGGCCTTGTCCAGGCCGTCGCTGACCTTGTCGCCGTGGTCGTCGACCGCGCCGGTGGCCTTGTCCTTCAGGTTGTCGAACATACCCATCGTCTTTCCCCGTTCTGTCGATGGTGGTCGTTGCCTTCCGCCCCCGCCGATACCCGTTTCCGCGGATCTCACACCCGGACGGCGAAGTTTGTCCGGACATGTGGCTCAGAGCAACGGTCCCAGCGCGCTGCGCCGGGCCACTCCGAGCTTCCGGAAGGTGCTGGTGATGTGGTCCTCGATCGTGCTCACGGACAGCTTCAGCCGGCCGGCGATCTCGCGGTTGGTGAGCCCCTGTGCCGCCAGCCGGGCGACCTCCAGCTCGCGCGGTGACAACTTGTTGTTGTAACCGCGCCGCCCACGCTTGCGAGGCGCTGTGAAGCCGGCCGCACGCAGCACGCTCCGGCAGCGCTCGCCGTCCCCGCGGGCACCGAGTGCGTCGTACGCGCGCGCAGTGGTTCTCAGCACTTCCGCATCCCCTTGGGACAGCAAGTACCGCCCGAACTGCTCCCGTGCGACGCATTCGTAGTACTTCCAGCCCAGCGCGCCGTACTGCGCGGACGCCTGGCCGAAGATCGGGAGCTCCGGCCGTACGACGGCCTCGACCAGTGTCGCCGCCGCAGCGGCCGCGGGAGCGTTCAGATCCGCCACACCTTCGGCGAACTCGTCGGCCAGCTGTGCTGCCTCCTCCCAACGGCCGGTCTGCACCAGCGACGTACAAGCCGTCACGACGAGGTCGCTGCAGCCGGCCCACAGCGATTTCCGGCGGACGACGTCCAGACACTTGGCCCAGCTCGCATCCGGACACGCTGCAACCGCTGCGGCGTGAACCTGGAACGGACCGAGCGCCGTCCGGGCGATCACTGACTCCAGGATCGCCTTGCCGGCGGCAACATCGCCACGGGCGAGGCGATGGCGGCCGTCGATCAGATCGAGCTCGGCGACCACCAGTGGTAGCCCGGCCGCCAGGGCGCGGGCGCGCAGCAACCGCTCCTCCAGCGTCGCCCAGTCTGCGGCCGCAAACGCCACGCGGACCTGCGCAGCTGCCGCAACTGCCCGCTGGTAACGGCCACTGCCGACGTCCCCGAAGGACTGTCGCTGGCCGAGCCACGTCCGTGCGCTGGCCGCCTCCGCACCCGCCACCTGGTCTGGCTCACCCAATGCGAGCCGGAAGCGCGCCTCATTCGTCCGAACCGCGACGCGCGGTCCCGGATCGACGGTCTCGTACGCGAACGATCGCGCCTGCCGTAGCCAGAGCCGCTGCTGGGACAGGGCTTCGCCGCCGTACGTCGGTACCGCGAGCGCGGTCAACGCCCAGGCGATCGCCCCGGGATCGCCGTCCAGCTCGTGAATTGCCGCCGACAGCTCGTGCCGCCCGGACCGGATGTCGCCGGACCGCTCGTGCAGCAGCAGCCCGAGCATCAGCCGCAGCCGGCCGCGCGTCACCCCGGGGATGTCGGACTCCGCCAGCACCCCGCTCAGGACGACGATCGCGTCATCCCAGGACTCGCTGTCCGCCAGCGCGGCGCGACCGAGCTTGGTCGCGAGCCGCGCCCGGTCCGACCAGGGGAGCGCCTTGACGTCGAGCATCGCCGTGAGCTGCTCGGCCGCGGTCAAAAGGTTGCCGGTGGCAACCGCATGGTCGGCGGCCAGCTCGGCGTGGGTGAGCCAGGTGCCGATCAGTCCGCCGCGGCGCGCGTGCTCGGCGATCCGGGCGTGCGGCGGCGGTGTGATCGACGTGAGCGCCCTTGCGGCCTGGCGGTGCAGCCGACGGAGCTCGTCCGGCGGCAGCATGGTCAGCACGGCCCGGCGGGCCAGCGTATGTCGGTGGTCGTACAGCCCGGGCCGCTGCTCCTGCAGCAGGCCGGTGGTCAGCGCGTGGTCGATCGCTGCGGTCAGCGTCGGCCCAGTCAGCCCGGACACCGTACCGAGCAGGTACTCCGGCGCCGCGGTCGTCAGCACTGCGGCCGCCCGAACGACATGTCGACATGACTCCGGGACTTCGCGCATCCGAATCCCCAACGCGGCCCGCAACGCCACTGGGGGTTGGGTTTCCACCAGTGCGCGGCGTACGTCGGTTTCAATCGTCGGACCGGGCCGAACGGCCCGGAGGAACTCCAGCACGGCGAACGGCAGCCCGCCGCTGTGCCGAGTCAGCTCCTCGGCCAGCGCAATCGGCAGGACCCGGCCACCGAGGTGTCGTGCGGCTACTGCCTGCACCTCAGCTGCGTCGAGCGGTGCGAGCCGGACCTCGGTCAGCCGCTCGGTCAGCAGCCCGAGCTCACCGACCTCCGGTCGGCAGGTCACCACGATGTGCACGCCGGCCGGCATCCGCGCTGCGATGAAGCGGACCAGCCGCAGCGTCTCCGGGTCGGCCCACTGCAGGTCTTCGATGGCCAGCACGATCGGGTGCAGTCCATTGAGCCCTTTCAGGACCGCAGTACGCCGGTCGGCCGTGCGGGGATCGACTCCGAGGACTTCGAGCAGTGCGGCCAGCGGTGTGGCGCCGGACGGCAGGCACTGGGTGAAGAACCAGGGGACTGGGTGTCTGGCGGCTGCCTGGCGCAGCAGGTGGCTCTTGCCCACACCGGACTCGCCGACCACGAGGATCAGGCCGGAGCGTCGGGAGAGCGCGGTTTCCAGGGTGTTGAGTTCACGGTCGCGGCGGGCTTCGGTACAAGTAGCGTTCATGGGCGACGCATTCGTCGTTGGGCGGCCATTGCAGCGCCGCCGGAGAGGATCAGGATCACTGTGGCGAGCGACCAGCGGCGCATCGTCTGCACGGCGCGACTGGCGGGCTCTTGTTCGGCTGCTGCTTGCTGCGCTGCGACGAACTCCTTCGGTGGCGGTTCGGGTGCTGGTGGAACGGGTGTCGGAGTCGGCGTCGGGGTCTCCTCAGGTGGCAGCACCACCTGCTCGGCCGGCGGCGTGGGTGTTGGGGTAGGTGTCGGCGTCCGGACCGGTGTCCGAGTAGGCGTCGGGGTCGGAGTGGGTCTGGGCGCCGGTGGGCGCGGTGTGGTCGCCGGTGGCCGCGGAGTCGGCGTCAGCGTCGGACGTGGTGTCGGTGTGGGTGTTGGCGGTCGCGGAGTCGGCGTGGGGGTTGGCGTCGGCGGCGGAAGCGCTCGGCTCAGACAGCCCGCGGCCTCGCTACCGGCGATCGCCGGCCAGGAGCCGATCTGGCTCGAGGAGCCGTCGAAGCCGATCCGGTACGCCCGGCTCGGCCGGCCGTGGCCGGTGTGCACCGCATAGATGGTCGATGCGCTGACCACGACCGAGGTGTACGAGTCCTGCCAGGGCACACCAGGCACCGAGGCGACAACTCGCACCGCGCCACTCGACGGGTCGAGGCTGACCACCTTGGCCGTGTGCCCGTACGTCGCAACGCCGTACAGCGTGCCGCTGACCGGGGACGCGCCGAAGTCGTCGACCGACAACCCCACCGGCACCGGTTTCAGCCGGACCACCGCGACCACCTTCCGGTACGACGAACTGTCCGGGTCGATGTTGATCGTGTAGAGCCGGTGGTGGTCGCGGACGTAGAAGCGCGAGCCGAACACGGTGCCGCCGATCGGATCGGCCAGCCCGCCGACGCCCTCGCGCAGCTGACCGAGGTCGACCACACTGCCCCGGCGGTCCACGGTCACCAGCCGTGGCCGCCGCAGCAGCCAGCCGTTGCGATCGCGGGTCGCAACGCCGTACACGAGGTCCTGCCGGCTGGAGTACCCGGCGGCCTGGATCTGGTAGTTCAACCGGCCCAAATCGGTCGACGCCCCGGACGGCAGGTCGACGCGGACCAGCCGGGACAGCGACGAGTAGTGCGTGGACCGGAAGTCGAAGATCGAGCACTCCGCAGCCGCCACCGACGGCTGGGCCACGAACAGGACGCCGGCGGCCGCGGTCGCGCCGACCACGGCCACGCCGGCGAGCGCCCGGCGTACCTCACCCACTGTCGCCCAATCGCGTCAGCGCGGACAGGAACGCGTCCGGGCCGACGTCCGCACCGCCACTGAACGGGTTCTGCAGCTGGTAGATCGCGAACAGCAGCAGACCGATCGCACCGGCCAGCATCGACACGATGAACGCGTACGAGTAGAGCCCTGGCCCGCCGAACATGAACATCAGCGCTACCGACATCACACTGCCGATCAGGATCGCGAACCAGACCACTCCGCTGACGCCGCTCCCGCTGGAGTTCAGACGCTCTTGCCGAGCCTGGTAGACGTTCCAGACCTGCGTAGCGGCCTCAGCCCGGCTGTCCGCCTGCCGCTGCGTGATGGTCTTCGACTGCTCGATCGTCTGCTGCAGCTCACTCAGCAGCGTCCAGCCGGTGTTGCCGACCGCACGGCCCTCCCGCATCGCCGGCCACTCGCGCTCCGCGACCTCGGTCGCGTAGTCGCGAGTCAGCGTCTGCACCTCGGTCCGGCTGGGCTCGGGAAGCACGTTCCCGGCCCAGCGCACCGCGACCAGCGCGTTCGCCTCGTCGTACGTCGTCTTGTCGGCCGAGTCCATCCCGTCGAACAGCGAGATCAGGACGAACGCAGCGATCACCACATTGACGCCGCCGACCACAGTGAAGACCTGGCCGGCCACCTCGTTGTTGGCCTCCCGGCCGCTGTGCTGGCGCCATTTGCGCAGGATGACGGCCAGCACCGCGGTGACGGCCATCGTGCCGACCACCCAAAGCAATCCAGTGACGAACAGACTCATACGTGCCTCACCGCCGGCGGTAGCGTGAATCGGACGGTCTCCCGGGTGACCTCGTGCTCAATGACCTCGACCGGCCCGAACGACGCGATCCGGTCGATCACGTCGGCCACCAGCTCCGGTGGCGCGGATGCCCCCGCGGTCAGCCCGACGACGCGGACGCCGTCGAGCCACGCCTCCGGGACGTCGGACGCCGAGTCGACCAGGTACGCCGTCGTACCGATCCGCTCGGCCAGCTCGACCAGGCGGACCGAGTTCGACGAGTTGGTCGAGCCGACCACCAGGACGAGGTCGGCCTGCTCGGCGATCACGGACAGCGCGGACTGCCGATTCGTCGTCGCGTAACAGATGTCGGCGGTGTCCGGGCCCCGCGCACCCGGGAACTTGTTGCGCAGGGCGTCGATCAGCGCGGTGGTCTCGTCCACCGCGAGCGTGGTCTGGGTCAGGTACGAGACCCGCTCCGGGTCCGGCACCACCAGCGACTCCACGTCGGCGAGCGTTTCGACCAGTACGCTCTGGTCGGGTGCTTCGCCGAGTGTTCCTTCCACCTCCTCGTGCCCGGCATGTCCGATCAGTACGACGGTGTCGCCGCGCGCGGCGTACCGCCGGGCCTCGACGTGCACCTTGGTGACCAGTGGACAGGTGGCGTCGACGACGTCGAGCCCGCGCTGCGCGGCGTCCCGATGGACGACCGGCGCGACCCCGTGCGCGGAGAACACGACGGTGGCGCCCTCGGGCACCTCGTCGAGCTCCTCGACGAACACTGCGCCGCGTTCGCGCAGGTCCTCGACCACTCTGGTGTTGTGGACGATCTGCTTCCGCACATAGATCGGTCCGGAACGTGCTGCGAGCAGGCGCTCGACGATGTCCACTGCGCGTTCGACCCCGGCGCAGAACGACCGGGGCGACGCGAGCAGGATGGTTCGGGTCGTCATCAGGATCCCCCCTCAGTGATCGCGATGTGTGGCCAGCCGGGCCAGCCTCTCGAGCTCGGTTGCAGCCGGTGCGATCGCGCCGGCAATGGTCAGCTCTCCCAGCGCGGCGGCCAGCAGTGCGTCCGCCTGTGCCTGACTGGTCGCCCGGCCGCCCGCCCTGTCCACCAGCGCGGCCGCCCGGACCAGATCGGTCTCCGACAGCTCATCGCGCTGCCCGTACAGCAATGCGAGCTCCCGACCGGCGGGCGTGCCCGATGCGAGTGCGGCGACCACCGGCAACGACTTCTTCCGGCGGGTCAGGTCGGAGTAGACCGGCTTGCCGGTGACCGACGGCGTCCCCCAGATGCCGAGGAGGTCATCGACGTACTGATAGGCGAGCCCCAAGTCCTCGCCGTACAGCCGGAGCGCGTCGACCTGGTCTGGCCGACCGCCACCGAGCAGCGCACCGAGCGCAGTACAGCAACCCAGCAGCGCACCGGTCTTCAGCTGCGCCATCCGCACACACTCCGCCGGGACGACGTCGTCCCGGGTCTCGAACTGCGCATCGGCCAGCTGGCCGTCGACCAGCTCCTGCACGGCCGCACCGAGCATTCGCGCCGCTTCGCCACGCGCTGGATGCCCACTGGCGACCAGCACGTCGAAAGCCAAGCCCAGCAACGCATCCCCGGCCAGAATCGCCGGACCGAGCCCGAACACGGTCCACGCGGTCGCCCGGTGTCTTCGGGCGGTGTCGCAGTCCATGACGTCGTCGTGCAGCAGAGAGAAGTTGTGCACCAGCTCCACGGCGACTGCGGCCGGTAACGCCGCCTCCGTCGTACCGCCGACCGCCTGTGCGGCCAGCAACGCCAGCGCGGGCCGGATGGCCTTGCCGCCGTCGGCCTGCGCCGGACGGCCCTCCTCGTCGGCCCAGCCGAAGTGGTAGTCGGCGATCCGCCGGGTGGCCGGGGGGAGTGACGCTACCGCGGCGCGCAGTGCCGGCTCGACCTGCTCGCGACTCCACGCGAGCACCTCGGCCGCCGATCGGTCACCCTGACTGGTCTCCTGGAGTGTTGACATCTCATGCTCCTCATCCACCGAGCTCGACGTTTTCCAGGACACCGAGCGCGTCCGGGACGAGAACCGCGACCGAGTAGTACGTGCTGACCAGGTAGGAGATGACCGCCTTCTCACTGATGCCCAGAAATCGGACGTTCAGACCTGGTTCGTACTCATCGGGCAGACCGGTCTGCCGCAGCCCGACGACGCCCTCGTCGTCGGCGCCGGTGCGCAGGACCAGGACGGACGTCGTGTTGTTCGCCGAGATCGGGATCTTGTTCGACGGCAGCAGCGGGACGCCGCGCCACGCGTGCACGGTCCGCCCGTCGACCACCGTCGTTTCCGGATAGATCCGGCGTTTGGTGCACTCCCGGCCGAACGCCGCGATGGCGCGCGGATGGGCGAGCAGGAGCCGTGGTTTGCGCCGCCGGGTGAGCAGCTCGTCGAAGTCGTCCGGTGTCGGCGGTCCGGTCCGGGTGTAGATGCACTGCTGGTAGTCCGCGTTGTGCAGCAGACCGAACTCGCGGTTGTTCAGCAGCTCCCACTCCTGCCGTTCCTTCAGCGCCTCGATGGTCAGCCGGAGCTGCTGTTCGGTCTGATCCATCGGGTCGTTGTAGAGATCCGCTACCCGTGTCTGCACCCGCAGGATGGTCTGCGCGACGCTGAGCTCGTACTCCCGCGGAGCCGGGTCGTAGTCGACGTACGTACCGGGCAGGTCGGACTCACCGGCGTGACCGGAGGCCACGTCGATGGCGGCCTCGCCGTTCTTGTTCTGCGCGCGCTGCGGCCGCTGCCGATACTCGTCGAGGTGCCTGCGCAGAGACTCGGAGCGATCGACCAGCTGGGCGAAGTCCTCCCGGCTGAGCTTCAGAACCACACAGGTGGTCAGAGCCTTCGCCGTGTACTCCCAGAGGTTCTCAGGTGGCTCTGTCATCAGCTGCGACCCGAGGTGGTCGCCGTCCGCGACAGTGCCGAGGTCGGTGCCGGCGCCGTACTCGCCGATGCCGGTCTTGCCGACCTTGCCGTGGGCGATCAGGACGACGTCGTCCACCCGGCTGCCGAACTCGACGATCACTTCGCCCGGCGCGACCTCCTCGCGCCGGAAGCGATCAGCCAAGGCGTTGAGCACGTCTTCGTCGACGAACCCGCGCAGCGGCGGCAGCTCGGTCAGCTCGGCCGGAATGACCCGGACGTCCGAGCCGGTCACTGAGAAGCTCAGCCGGCCGTCGCCGACCGAGTACGTCGTCCGCCGGTTCACCCGGAACGTCGCACCCTTGGTCTCCACCCACGGCAGCTGCCGGAGCAGCCAGCGCGGGCTGATGCCCTGCATCTGCGGAACGGACTTGGTCGTGCTGGACAGCTGCCGGGCAGCCGCCGTCCCGAGACTGAGCTGTGCGTTCTCCTGGTCTGCGACTGTCATGCCACACCCGCCTTTCTAGGCAGTCGGAAGGCGGAGGTGCCGAGCCCGGTCGGGATGCCGACCCGGTGCGGCCGGCCCAGCCGATGCGGCAGGGCCGAGGCTTCGTAGCGGTGACAGCCCTGGTGCCAGACGAGAATCCCCGACATCCAGTTGCGCAGCTCTTCGGCGTACCCGAGGACGGCCTGCCGGACGTCGTCGTCCAGGCCGAAGTCCGTCACCATCGTGGGCAGGTCGGTCGCGGTGACCCGCTCGAACTCCTGCATCCGGGCCGTCATCAGATCGTTGACCACGGCAACGGCCTGCTCCCTGCCGACGGCCAGGAAGTTCTGTACGACCGCCACGCCGTTGTGGAAGTCGCCGTCGTACTGCATCTCCTTGTGGTACGAGAAAACGTCGTTCATCAGGCAGGCGTAGTCGGCGGCCGCGTTCTCCATCGCCTGCACCGGGCGGGACCGGTAGACCTCGGCCGGGATCCGCCGGTCGTGACCGATCCGGCACAGGCTCATCGTCAGATCGGAGCCGAACGTCCGGCGCCGCATCTCGATGTAGTCGACCGGATCCGGGATCCGGTTCTGCGCCTGGTTGGCGAGCTCCCACAGCCAGCTCTCGGTCATCGTGTCGACGGCCTGCCGGAAGGCCAGCCGGTTGTCCGGCGCCATCGGCCCGGCGGTGCGCTCCCAGAGGTCGGCGAGCGAGACCTCCAGCGGACCGACCGGCGGTGGACCGTTCAGATCCAGCGGCATCAGCGCCGACAGCCGCGCTGTCGTAGCCTTGGCTCCGGCCAGGTCCCTCCGCTGGCCGAACACCTGTGGGTAGTAGTCGTCGGCGTAGGTGCCCCAGGCCAGCCACTCGCTCGCCAGCTCCAGCTGATCGGCCGAGGCGTTCGGGAAGATCCCGGACGCGCACAGCGGCAGGTCGAACGCCTCCAGCATCCGCGCGTCCCAGATCGTCCCATCGGAGATCCCCGTCCGCGCACCCCACTCCAGGATGGCGAACCGGGCGCTGTCCAGATGCGGACTGCGTTTGGCGGTGAACGGCATGTAGAAGTCGGGCAGCGTCGTCGGCCCCACCGGCTGGTACGGCGTGAAGCTGTGACTCCGCGTCCGGTACGGCGCCGTGTTGATCAGCGACGAGACGATCTTGAACGCCGACGTCCCCAGCCCGGCGGACGACGCCGCCTTACCGCCTTTGTTCATGTAACGGCTCGACCGCAGATGCCACTCGTGGCCGCCGGACTGCCAGTCCTGCAGGCCTTTCACGTAGTGCAGGACCGCGGCCGGATCGGCCTGGTGCTCGGCGACCAGCGCCGGCACCTCGACGACGGCCGTGTTCTCGAACTGGTGCAACCGCGAGGTGAGGATGTCGTTGACCAGGTCCGCGGCTCGTTGCGTCGGGCAACCGAAGAAGGTCTCCATCACCAGGACGGCGTTGTTCACCTCACCCTCGACCTCGACCTCGCGCTGGTAGGAGAACAGGTCGTTGCGCATGTGGATCGCGTCCGAGAACGTGTCGCTGAGCACGTGCATGGCCCGGGTCTCGGCGATCTCGGCCGGCACCTCGGCGGTCACGTACTCGACCAGGTTCGCCGACCAGGGCGCGCCGCCGACCTTGCGCCGCATCTCGACGTACTCGATCGGGTTCGCGATCCGGCCGCTGCTGATGTTCGACAACTCCCACAGCGACTCGGCGAGCAGCGCCTCGGTGGTCAGCCGGAACCGCCGCCGCCAGTCCGCCGACATCGACGGGATGGTCCGGTTCCACAGATCGACGAGCCCGCGCTCGACCGGGTTCTGCGGAATCTCGGTGATCTCACCTGCGGCCGGCATGAACAACGGCAGCCGGTCGAGGTAGGCCTTGGCGGCCGGGATGTCCCGGGTCTTCTTGTACAGCTCGAGGAAGTGGTCGTCGAAGTAGAAGACCCAGACGTACCAGTCGGTGACCAGATCCAGCTGCGGACCGGTCGCGTCGGGGTGGGTGTAGGCGCACAGCAGGGCGTAGTCGTGGGAGTCGAAGTCGTGCTCGTCCCAGACGTGGCGCCCCTCCTGCGGGACGTCGATCATGTCGAACTCGTAGGCCCAGGACTTGCTGTGTGCCCGGGCTCCCTCCAGGTGCGGATTGATCCTGGCGGGATACGGCACATAGAAGTCGGGCAGCTCGTAGGGCTGCTCGGCCATGGCTCAGCCCTCGCGACCGATCTCCACGCCTTCGAGCACACCTAACGCGTCGGGGACCAGGACGGCGGCCGAGTAGTAGGCGCTGACCAGGTAGTTGATGATCGCCTTCTCGCTGATGTTCATGAACCGCACCGACAGGCCCGGCTCGTACTCGTCCGGCAGGCCGGTCTGGTGCAGGCCGATCACGCCCTGGCTCTCCTCGCCGGTGCGCATCAGCAGGATCGAGCTGGTCCGCGTCTCGCTGACGCCCAGTTTGTTGCACGGGAAGATCGGGACGCCGCGCCACGCGGGCAGGCGGTGGCCGCCGACGTCCACGGCGTCCGGGTAGATGCCGGCCCTGGTGCATTCGCGGCCGAACGCGGCGATCGTGCGCGGGTGCGCGAGGAAGAAGGCCGGCTCCTTCCAGACCAGGCTGAGCAGCTCGTCCAGGTCGCCGGGCGTGGGCGGGCCGCTGCGGGTCGGGATCCGCATACTCAGATCGGCGTTGTGCAGCAGGCCGAACTCGCGGTTGTTGATCATCTCGTGCTCCTGGCGTTCGCGCAGGGCCTGGATGGTGAGCCGCAACTGCTGTTCGGTCTGGTCCATCGGGTGGTTGTAGAGGTCCGCGACCCGGCTGTGCACCCGGAGCACGGTCTGCGCGACGCTGAGCTCGTACTCGCGCGGGCTCGTCTCGTAGTCGACGTACGTCCCGGGCAGGTCGGACTCGCCGGCGTGCCCGGCGGCCAGCTCGATCGCGGCCTCGCCGAACTCGTTCTTGGCGGCCTCGGGGCTGTTCCGGAAGTTCTCGATATGCGCGCGGAGGCTGTCGGACTGGCCGATCAGCTCCTCGAAGGCCTGCTGGGACAGGGAGAGCAGCGTGCCCGGGGTGAGCGCCTTGACGGTGAAGTCCCAGGTGTCGTCGGACTCCAGGATCGCCTTGTAGGTGAAGTGGTCGCCGTCGACGAGGGTCTCCAGGACGGTCTCGTCGCCGTACTTGCCGACGCCGATCTTGTTCAGCTTGCCGTGGGCGATCAGGCAGACCTGGTCGGCCGCGTGGCCGCGTTCCACGATCACGTCACCGGGCTGGAACTCGCGCTGCACGAACCGGTCGGCGAGTGCGCTCAGCACCTCGACGTCGTCGTAACTGCGCAACATGCCCAGCTCGCAGAGCTCCTGCGGGATGACCCGGACCTCCGCGCCGGAGGTGGTGAACGTGACCCGGCCGTCCCCGACGGCGTAGCTGAGCCGCCGGTTCACCCGGTAGGCGCCGCCCTTGGCCTCCACCCAGGGCAGCAGCTTGAGCAGCCACCGCGAGGTGATGCCCTGCATCTGCGGCTCGGACTTCGTGGTCGTGGCCAGGTTCCGGGCCGCGGCCGTCCCCAGGCTGAGCTGGGACTGGCCGTTCGCGCTCACATCAGGTTCGGTCAGGGTCATCGAGCACCACCGTTCGAGTCGAAATGCGGGCATGCGTCAGCACCACGCGGACGTGGTCTGCGCAGCTGGGAGCCACACACCGCGCCAAGGCATGACAAAGCCGCGGCACAGCGCGTATTCAGCTGTCGAATGGAAGAAATGCGCCGCAGCGGGTGGCATACGGGCACTTCGCGGTCCCCAGATCCGCAGTCCCCGACCCCGTCGGCTTACTCACTAACAGTAATCAGGTGCTGACCACCAACGTCAAGACGTAACCGTCGGCAACTTCTTACAGACCTTTCCGAACCCCGAGACAATCCCCACCCCACCCCGACGAAATTCCCACCCACCCCGACCGAACCCACTCTGCAGGCGTGGGAGCATTTGGGTGTGTATTTGTACTCCGGGGCGGTTGGGCAGGGTGATGAGGCGCTGGAGTTGGCGGCGGCGCATGCGTTGGTTCGGCGGGTTTCGGAGGGTGGGGCGGGGGAGGCGTTGCGGGTTTATCGGCCGGCGGCGCCGGTGGTGGTGTTCGGACGGCGGGACACGAGGCTGCGGGGGTTCCCGGACGCCGTTCGGGCGGCTCGGGCGGCTGGGTTCGTGCCGTTGATCCGGGCGGTCGGCGGGCGGCCGGTGGCTTATACGCCGGCGGCGCTGGTGGTTGATCACGTGCGGTACGAGGAGCTGGCGCCGGAGAGGATGCAGGCGCGGTTCGAGTATTACGGTGAGTTGTACGCCGGGGTGCTGCGCGGGGCGGGTATCGACGCGCGGGTCGGCGAGGTGCCGGGGGAGTACTGCCCGGGGCCGCACAGCATCAACGCCCGGGGCGCGGTGAAGCTGGTCGGGACGGGGCAGCGGGTGATCCGGAACGGGTGGCTGTTCAGTGCGCTCGTCGTCCTGGGGGACGACGACGTGTTACGGCCGTTGCTCACGGAGATCTACCGGCTGCTGGAGTTGCCCTTCGATCCGGCGACGGTGGGTTCGGTGACGACCGAGGGCGGGACGGCGGACGGCGTCGAGAAGCGGCTGCTCGCGGCGTACGCGCGATCCGCGGTGCTGGAGCCCGCCGTCCTGGACGACGCGACGCTCACGATCGCTCGGGAGCTGGCGCCTGACCACCGCGCATGACCGCGACGTGCAGGGCGAGCGTGAGCGCGAGGACGACGGCGGCCACGGCGAGCAGCGCGTGCGGTGAGCCGCCGGCCGCCAGCGTGATGCCGCCGAGCCCGCCGCCCAGGGCCGCGCCGAGCGAGATCGCGCTCCCGTTCAGCGCCATCACGATCGCCGCCGACTCGGGCGCGAGCGCGCCGAGCCGAGCCTGCTGCGGGACGGCGGCGCCGCCGTTGCCCACACCCGCGGCGAAGAACCAGAGCACCCCGCCGACCGCGGCCAGCGCGAACGGCGCCCATTCGAGCGCGATCCCGCCGAGGATCGAGTTGAGCAGCAGCCCGGCCAGCACGACGGTCAGCACCCGCAGCGGCGTGAAGCGGTCGGTCAGGCGCCCGGTCACGGCGTTCCCGAGCATGCTGGCCAGCCCGTAGCCGAAGAGCAGCAGGATCATCGCCCACTCGGCCGGGAACAGCGGCCCGAAGATCAGCGTCGCGTAGGTGAAGCAGGTGTAGCTGCTGCACAGGATGCCGACCGTGATCAGCAGCCCGGCGAGCAGCCGCGGCTGCTTGAGCGGCCGCAGCCGATCGGCCAGCGTGCCCGCCGGCAGCTGCAGATGCGGAAGCCGGAGCAGAATCCCCACCAACGCGATCGTGCCGACGACCGCGACCAGGAGCATCGGGAGGCGCCAGCTCGACTGCCCGATCACCAGCCCCACCGGGACGCCGAGCGCCGTCGCCGTCATCCACCCGCCGAGGACGAACGACAGCGCCTTCCCCCGATGCCGGATCGGCGTCAAAGCGATCACGTACCCGGTGACGGCCGCGTTCAGCAGGCACCCGCCCAGCGCCGCCACCACCCGGCCGCCGATCGCGGTCGCGTAGTTCGGCGCGAAGCCGACGATCAGATTGCCGACGACGAAGACGGCCAGCGAGACGGCGATCGTCCGGCGCCGCTCCCAGCGGCTGGTCGCCGTCCCGAGCACGGGCGCGGCAACCGCCGCGGTCAGCGCGAACACCGACATCAACTGCCCGGCCGCGGCCTCGCTGACCCGCAGGTCACCCGCGATCGCCGGCAACAACCCCGCCAGCACGTACCCGTCGATCCCGGTCGAGAACAGTGCCACCGCCAGCCAGACGAAGGTCCGGTACGAGACGCCGTCCTGCTCCTCGGTTTGCTTCACAAGCGCCCATCGAACCCCCGCCGGGTCAACTCGGCAAGCGCTGATCCGGCAAGTGAGCAAGAACCCGCGCCGCCGCCGCAACGCTCACTTCCGCGCGTACGCGCTCCGTGAGCACACCTTCACGCAGAAATGCCGCGAACCCATGGGCGGTCGCGGCAATCGTGTGGATCAGCTCGAGCGCCGCCGCCGGATCGTCCCGCAGCCGCTCCGCAGGCTCCCGCAGGACGTCGAGCACCCGCTGACCCGCCTCTTCCAAGCCCGCATGCTCCCGCTTCACCAACCCCGCGCCAAAGGTGACGTCGAACAACGCCTGCCGCTCGACCGCGAACCCGACGTACGCCGAAGCGAACCTCGCCAACTGCTCAGTCGGATCAGCCGCCCCGCTCACCGCCCGCGCGAACCGCTCCCGCTGCTCCTCGTACGACCGCAGAGCCAGCGCCGCCAGCAACGCCTCCTTGTTCGCGAAGTGCCGGAACGGCGCCGCGGCGCTCACACCCGCTCGCCGGCTCGCCTCCGCCAGGCTGAACCCCTGCGGCCCCCGCTCCGCCACCAGCTCCAGCGCGGCCTGCTCGAGAGCGTTCCGCAGATCGCCGTGGTGGTACCCGGCCCGAGGAGTCATGGCGACGATGTTAACAACACTAACTTCACCGTGTACGATCGGTAGATGTGAATACCATTAACATGACTTTCGACCACGTCGGCCTCTCCGTCGCCGACCTCGACAACCAGCGGGATTTCTACGCCCGGGCCCTCGGGCTGACCGAGGTCGAGGAGGAGCTCGACCTGCCCGAAGCGCAGGTGCGGACCGCGATTCTGCGCAGTCCCGGCGGGCTGAAGCTCGAGCTCATCGAGCGCGGCGGCTCGGCCCCGCAGGAGTTCGCCGACCCGTACGACGGCGCCGCCGTCCAGGGCTACTTCCACTGGGCCCTCGCCGTCCCCGACCTGGACGCCGCACACGCCCACCTGCGCGCCGCCGGCGCCACCGAGGTCTCGCCGCCGGCGCCGGCGGCCCGTCCTGGGGCCCGCTTCGCCTATCTCAAGGATCCGGAGGGGAATCTGCTGGAGCTGATCGAGCCGGCTGCGGGCAGCTAGCATGGAAGCGCCCCGGCTCAGACAAGTGGTCGGTTCGTTGCGGTGTGTGGTGGGGGTTGTGCGTGGAATCCCTGAAGTTCGAGAGCCGGGATCTGGAGTCGACCGAGGCGTTCCTGAACCAGGCCTACACAAAGATGCGGATCGGTAGTCCTGGCGAGGAGATCAGGGCGCGGATCGAGCGTGAGGCGGCCGGGTCGATCACGGTCGACCGGCTCGAGATCGGGTTCGAGATGCGCTACGACGCGAACCCGCTGGGCAAGATCTGCCTGTGCGTGGTCGAGGACGGCGCCGTCCGCGATCATGTGACCGACGGCTGGCAGGACGCGTTCGGGCCGGGCGACGTGGTGTCGTTCGCGCCGCCGGATCGTCCGTATGCCGGGCGGATCGACAACTCGCGGTACAGCATCACGATGTTCGATCCGGCGTTGCTGACCCGGGCGGCGAGCGTGGTGGCGCCGGTTCGGTTGCTCGACCATCGGCCGCGGTCGGTGGCGGCCGGTCAGCAGCTGGCGCGGACGATCAGCTACCTGGGCGACGACGTCCTGCCGAACCCGACGTTGCAGACGTCGCGGCTGCTGCTGGCATCGGTCGAGCAGCTGCTCGCGTCGAGCGTGCTGGCGGCCTTCCCCAACACGGCCCTGGACGCCGATGGTCGGCAGGTCGCGCAGTCGCGGACCGTACGGCGAGCCATCGCCTTCCTGGAGTCGAACGTCGACTCCCCGATCGGCGTCGGCGACATCGCCGAGGCCGCCGGCGTGACGGTGCGGGCCGTGCAGAGCGCGTTCCAGCGGCATCTCGGGATCAGCCCGCTCGGCTACCTGCGACAGCTGCGGCTGGCCGAGGCGCGGGCGATGCTGCAGGCCGGTGATCCGGCCGAGCTGACGGTCTCGGCGGTCGCGGCGCACTGGGGTTTCCACCATCTCGGCCGGTTCGCCGCCGCGTACCGGCAGGCGTACGGCGAGACGCCGAGCGAGACGTTGCACAACTGAGGAGAGCCGCGCCATTTCCCCTGTCGGCGGCGCGGCTCCACTCAGGGCCTCGGACCGCCGTGGGGTAGCCGCCGAGTGTCGATGAGCTGCTGGGCGACGTCCCGCAGCTTGGTGTTGGTGTCCTGCGAGTAGCGCCGCAGGACGGCGAACGCCCGGTCGCCGTCGATGTCGAACCGCTCCATCAGGATGCCCATCGCCTGGCCGACCAGCTTGCGGGCGTCGACGGCCTGCGCGAGGTTCGCCTCGTGCCGGGTGGTGGCGATCGCGACCGTCGCGTGCCGGGCGAGGATGTGCGCGACCGCCTCGTCGTCCTCGCCGAAAGCATCCGGCTGCGGGCTGTACAGGCCGAGGACGCCGGTGGTCGTCGCGTGCCGGGCGCCGAACAGCAGCGGTACGTCGAGCACGCTGCGCACCCCGAGCGCGGACACCTTCGCCGTCCACTCCGGCCAGCGACCATCGGTCCGGGTGTCGCGGATCAGCACCGTCTCCCGGTCCTGCAAGGTGCTGATCAGCGGGCCGATCGAGCTCCCGATCTGCAGCTCGAACACGTCGGCGACCACCGGGTCGGTGACCGCGGCGATCTCGGGGCGGGACCCGCTCGACCAGACAGTCAAACCCGCGTACGAGCAGTTCAGCGCCTGCAGCGCGAACCCGACGACGGCCTCGACGGTCTCCTCGAGACCGGTCAGGTTGTGCAACTCGACCGCGAGATGCGCGAAGCGCGACGCCGAGTTGTCGGCCGGCGAGCTGATCACGGACACGTCATACTCCAAAGGTGGGATCGAACTGCCGGACACCCACCCTGCAGGAGTGTCTTGTCTCGAGTATCCCTTGTAGACAAGGGAATCCGAAGTAATCGGCGGAAGTCTGCGGTTCCCGGACAGTGCATTGCGTTCAGCGGCTTCCGGTCGGGTCGGGAAGCTTGCGGGTGCTGACCAGCTCGGCCGCGACGTCGCGGAGTTTTCGGTGTTGCTCCTGTGAGTACCGCCGCAGGAAGCCGATCGACTGCTCCGCGGTCAGGTCGTAGCGTTCCATCAGGATGCCGACTGCCTGCCCGACCGCTTCCTGGGCGTTCTGGGCGACCAGCAGCGTCTGCCGGATCCGGGCCGCGTCGAGTGCGACGGCGACGTGGAAGGCCAGGGCGTGAGCCCGTTCGACGCGCGTCGGGTCGACTTCGTCCGGCGTCCGTCCGGCGACCTCCAAGAGGCCGAGGCACCACTGGTCGCGGCTCATCAGCGGCAGGCTCAGCCAGCTGTGCCAGCCGAGGGCACGCGCGCCCGGCGTCCATCGGGGCCACAACGGCGTGCCGGCGAGATCGGCGCAGAAGACCGCGGCCGAGCCGCGAGCGGCGTCCAGCGCCGGACCTTCCGCGACCGCGAGCTGGCGGTCGATCGCGTCGGCCAGGACGGCGTCGTCCGCGCCGGCGATCCGGAAGCGGCGCTGCTCGTAGAGGACGAGACCGGTCGCCCCGCCGCCGATCAGGCCGGCGGCCTCCGACCAGACGGTCTCGGCGACCTCGGCGAGCGACTCCAGATCGGCGAGGCGGCCGACGAGCTCGGCAAATGCGCGCGCGGACGTGAGGCCGATGGTGGGCAAGGGTGAACGCTCCCGCAAGACTGAACGGTCGCCGCCCATTGCCCGAGCTGACGCAGAGTGTCAGTTTTTCACAAGGCTCCGCCGCGCCGTCACGCGGGGTGGCGGCGCGGCGGGCGCGCGCTCAGAAGCGGGGGAGCTGCTCGTTCGGGTCCTCGTCGGGATCCGCCGGGATCGGCTCCGGATTCGGGTTCAGATCCGGATCCCGCTCCTCCGGCCGGCCCTGGCCCGGGAACGGGCGATCCGGGTCGGTCGGATCGGGCAGCGGCGGGACGGGCGGTATCGGCTGCTGGGTCATGGTTCCTCCTAGGGGTGCCTGCGTCGGAGTTCGGGAAGTACTTCCGTGCGGTAGAGGTTCATCAGGTCGACGGTGTGCGGACCCATGTTCGCGACGTACACCTCGTCGAAGCCGGCCTCGACGTACGGCGTGAACGCCTCGACGTGGTCGTCGGCCTTGGGCCCGGCGGTCACCGACTCGGCGGTGGCCTCCTTGGTTACCAGCTGGCTGGCCTGTTCGAAGTGCCGCGGCGAGGGCAGCACCTGGGCGAGCTCACCGGGCAGCCCGGCGTTCGCCCAGATCCGGTGCGCCTGCTCGACACCCTCCTCGACCGTCGGCGCGTAGCTGACCTTGAACCCGCCCTGCGCCGGTTTGGCACCGCCGCCGTTGTCCCGGAAACGCTGCAGGAGCTTGCGATCCGGGCTGGTGGTGATGTACCCGTCCGCGATCCGGGCCGCGACATCGGTTGCCTCAGGCCCGAATCCGGACATGTAGATCGGCAGCGGGGCTTCCGGGCGGGTGTAGATCCGGGCGGTGTCCACGGTGTAGTGCTTGCCGTGGTGGGAGACGAACCCCTCCTCCGTCCAGAGCCGCCGCATGATCTCCACCGCCTCTTCGAGCATCTCCAGCCGGACGTCGACCGTCGGCCAGACCGATCCGAGGATGTGCTCGTTGAGCGCCTCCCCGCTGCCGATCCCGAGCCGGAACCGCCCGTTCAGCAGGACGGCGCTCGTCGCCGCCGCCTGCGCGATCACCGCCGGGTGGATCCGCACCGTCGGGCACGTGACCGCCGTCGTCACCGGCAACTCACACACCCGCGAGATCGCCCCGATCACCGACCAGACGAACGCGCTCTGCCCCTGCTCGTCGTTCCACGGATGAAAGTGGTCACTGATCCACAACCCGTCGAACCCGGCCTCCTCGGCCATCCGCGCCTGCTCGATCAGCTCCGCCGGCGTGTACTCCTCACTCGACAGGAAGTACCCGATCTTCACGTCGTCCTCCACTCACCATCGGGCCCCCTCCGGTGCCCGCGTTCCCCCGATCCATGCGCATACGACGCCGGGGAGCGGGCACCGGCCGGGTCCGGGCTCGTTGAGAGGAGTGTTGTGCAGCAGATCGAGACGCGGCCGTTGGCGGACGAGGAGCTGATCGACCTTGGCGCGTACTGGCGAGCGGCCAACTACTTGTCGGTTGGGCAGATCTATCTGATGGGTAACCCGTTGTTGCGGGAGCCGTTGCGGGTGGAGGATCTCAAGCCGCGGTTGTTGGGGCATTGGGGGACGACGCCTGGGTTGAACCTGATTTATGCGCACTTGAATCGGGTGATTCGGCGGCGGGAGCGGTCGATGTTGTATGTGACCGGGCCGGGGCATGGCGGGCCGGCGTTGGTGGCGAATACGTGGTTGGAGGGGAGCTGGACGGCGGCGTACCCGACGACGACTCGGGACGCGGCGGGGATGGCGCGGTTGTTCAAGCAGTTCTCGTTCCCGGGTGGGATTCCGAGCCATGTGGCGGCTGATGTGCCGGGGTCGATCAACGAGGGCGGTGAGCTCGGGTATTCGCTGAGTCACGCGTACGGCGCGGCCGCGGACAATCCGGAGCTCGTGGTGGCGTGTGTGGTGGGGGACGGCGAAGCCGAAACGGGGCCGTTGGCAACTTCTTGGCATGCGAACAAGTTCCTGAACCCGGCGCAGGACGGCGCGGTGCTGCCGATCCTGCATCTGAACGGCTACAAGATCGCGAACCCGACGTTGCTCGCGCGGATCGGCGACGAGGAGCTGACCGCGCTCTTCCGCGGGTATGGCTACGAGCCTTACCTGGTTGAAGGTTCGGAGCCGGCCGAGGTGCATCAGGCGCTGGCGGGGGCACTCGACCACTGTCTGGATCGGATCGACGAGATCCAGCGCGAGGCGCGCTCGGTCGCGACGGCGCCGACGCGCCCGGACTGGCCGATGATCGTGTTGCGGACGCCGAAGGGCTGGACCGGTCCGCGGACGGTCGACGGCGACCAGATCGAGGACACCTGGCGGTCGCATCAGGTGCCGCTGTCCGGCGTCCGGACGGACGACGACCACCGCCGGCAGCTGGAGTCGTGGCTGCGCAGCTATCGGCCTGAAGAGCTGTTCGACGCAGCCGGGCGGCCGGTGGAGCGGCTGCTTGCGCAGGTTCCGCGGGATGACCTGCGGATGGGATCGTCACCGCATGCGAACGGCGGGTTGCTGACCCGCGATCTGGTCCTGCCCGCGGCGGCGGACTACGCCGTCCCGGTGAAGTCGCCGGGGGCCGAGGACGGGGAGCCGACGAAGGCGTTCGGGGCGTATCTGCGGGATGCGTTCGAGCTGAACGCGCCATACCGGAACTTGCGATTGTTCGGGCCGGACGAGACGGAGTCGAACCGGTTGAACGCGGTGTACGCCGAGACTGGGAAAGCCTGGCTGGCCGACCGGAAGCCGACCGACGAGCACCTCGCGCCGGACGGTCGGGTGCTGGAGGTGCTCAGCGAGCATCTGTGCCAAGGGTGGCTGGAGGGTTATCTGCTAACTGGGCGGCACGGGGTGTTCTCGTCGTACGAGGCCTTCGTGCACATCGTGGACTCGATGGTGAATCAGCACGCGAAGTGGCTGAAGACGATCAATCGGCTGGACTGGCGGCGTCCGATCCCGTCGTTGAACTACCTGCTCACGTCACATGTCTGGCGACAGGACCACAACGGGTTCTCGCACCAGGATCCCGGTTTCATCGATCATGTGGTGAACAAGAAGGCCGAGGTCGTCCGGGTCTACCTGCCGCCGGACACGAACACGTTGCTGTCCACGATGGATCATTGCCTGCGGACCCGGAACCAGATCAATGTCGTTGTCGCCGGCAAGCAACCGCAGCCGAGCTGGCTGAGCTGGGAAGCGGCCGCGCTGCACTGCGCGCGCGGGATCGGCGTTTGGGACTTCGCCTCGAACGACGACGGCGATCCGGACGTCGTGCTGGCGTGCGCGGGCGACGTCCCGACGATGGAGACGCTGGCCGCGGTCAGCCTGCTCCGCGAACACCTGCCGGAGCTGCGGATCCGGGTTGTCAACGTCGTCGACCTGATGCGGCTGCAGGGTGCGTCCGAGCATCCGCACGGCCTGCCGGACCCCGAGTTCGACGCGCTGTTCACCACCGACAAGCCGATCATCTTCGCCTACCACGGCTACCCCTGGCTGATCCATCGCCTGACCTACCGCCGCAACGGCCACGACAACCTCCACGTCCGCGGCTACATCGAGGAGGGCACGACCACCACCCCGTTCGACATGGTCGTCCAGAACAACCTCGACCGCTACCACTTGGCCATCGACGTCATCGACCGCGTCCCCACCCTCCGAACCCGCGCCATCACCACCCGGCAGTACTTCACCGACCAGCGGACGCGGCATCACGCGTACGTCCGCGAACACGGCGAAGACCTGCCGGAGGTCCGCGACTGGCGCTGGTCAGACGACCTCGGCCAGTGAGGTGGTCAGGTCGTCGAGGACGGCCATCGTGCTCAGGATCGTGCCGAACGCGAGGCCGTCGGCAACCTTCTTGGGCAGCCAGATCAGGTCGCCACGGCGGACGGCGGGGATGGCCTGGAAGACCTTGTTGCGTTTCGCGGCGGCGGCCTCGTCGCTGTAGGACTGGCCGATGATGACATCGGCCTCGTAGTCGGCGAGGCGTTCGCTGCCGATCGAGGCGTAGAAGTCGTTCGGGTGCTCCTTGGCCAGCTTCTCGGCGATCGGGGTGAGCCGGAAGCCGAGCTCGAGCAGGGCCTGCACGCGCGGGTCGACCGCGAAGTACAGGTAGAAGTCGGGCGCGGCCGGCCAGATGTAGCTGAGCGACTTCCCCGCGAACGACGGGTGCTTCGCGCGGGCTTCGGCGTACCGGCGTTCGGCCTGCGCGATCAGCTCGGCGGCGCGCTGCTCGCGACCGAGAATCATGCCCATCCGCCGGGTGTGATCGCGCCACGGCGTCCCGTAGGCGCCGTCCGCCCGCGCCGGCCCGACGGTCGGCGCCACCGCGGCCAGCTTCTCGTAATCCGGCTGCTTGAGCGCGTCGGTCGCGATGATCAGATCCGGCTCGAGCGACAGGATCCGCTCGACCGGCATCCCGTCCGTCAACTCGAACCCCACCGGCTGCGCCGTCCCCGCCAACGGCTGGGCCCAGGCGTTCAGCCCGGTACCGAAGAAGTCCGTGAAGCCCACCGGCACGACACCGAGCGCCAGCGCCACCTCCACATCCGTGTAGCCCAGCACCACCACCCGCCTCGGCTCTGCCGGCACCGACGTCCGCCCGAACGCATGCTCCACGATCCGCCCAGCCGCCGGCTCATCCGCCACCGGCTTCGAACAAGCAGCCAGCCCCAGCGCCAAGCCGCCGGCCAGCACCCCGCGCCGCGGAATCCCGCCGCCCAGTTCCAGCGTCTGCAAGTACGGCATCGCACCCCCTCTGTTAGGTAACCCTAACTTACTGCGCGAGGGGTCAGTCGAGGAGTTCCAAGGCTTCGGTGAGCGAGGTGGTGACCGGGTGGCCGGTTGCTTCGAGGGCGGTGCGGGGCATGGCGCCGGTGGTGACGAGGATGCAGCGGGTGCCGGCGGCGGTGGCGGCGTGGGCGTCGTCCACGACGTCGCCGATCAGGACGACGCCTGCCGGGTCGAGCTGCTGGGCTTCGAGATGAGCTTGGAGACTCTCAGCCTTGGAACCGCCGCCGACGGTGGCGACCAGGCCGTCGACGCGGCGGAAGTGCGGAGTCAGGCCGAAGGCTTCGACGGTGGGCGTGAGGCGGTCGTGGAACCACATGGAGAGCAGCGACTGGGTGCGGCCGGATTCCGCGACCGCGCGGAGGGCGCCGGGTGCATCGGCGGCCAGGCCGCAGGTTGACAACAGAGCGTCGTACCGCTCGTGGTACAGCTTGTCGACGCGCGCCCACTCAGCCTCGTCCAGCGAACGGCCGATGATGCTCTCGTACGAGACCTGCATCGGGCGCGTGTACGCCGCCTGCCACTCCGGCCAGGTCAGCGCAGCGCGACCGAAATCGCTGAACACCTGATTAACGGCAGCCAACACGACCTCGTTGTCGTTCAGCAGCGTCCCGTTCCAGTCCCAAACGACATGAGAGATCTTCACCGCCACAAGCTTAGGTGAGCAGTCCGTCGACCAGGGCCCGCAGCCCGATCGGGTAGGTGTCGCGGGCGGCGTACGTCGGCCAGTCCGCACCGATCGCGGCCAGCGATGGGCTCTGCCCGGCGTCGAACACGAACGCAGGCGACGAGCCGTACGGCGACCGCGCACGGACCAGGATCTCGCCGACCGTGTAATACCAAACGCTGCGGAACAGGACGACGGCCTCTTCGGGCGTACAGCCGTGGTCGATGGCGCCGGCGACGATCGACTCGACCGGCCACAGCGCCGCGTCGTCGAGCAGGCCGACGAAACCGTCGGCGGTGAGCACCTCGGCCGCCCACGGCCAGGCGGCGAACGCGTCGTGCAGGAAGAGCGCGGCCGCGACGATCCGCTCCCGCGGGTCGGCCGGCAACTCGGGCCGTTCGAGGCGACCGGCGTACTCGTTCAGCACGAGCAGCAGCAGGTCCTCCTTGTTCCGGACGTGGTGGTACAGCGTCGTGGTCCCGATCCCGAGCTCGGTCGCCAGCCGGCGGACGGTCAGCTTCTCCCAGCCGTCACGGTCGATCAGCCGCCGCGCGGCACCGAGGATCTCGGTGCGCGAGGTGACCGGCGGAACATGTTCCTAAAGTCCGCCAAGTCAGTCCATCCCGGCCGGACGCTCGCCGCGGTGGCCGTCGTGCAATTCATGGTGTCGCTGGATCTGTCCGTGGTGAACGTCGGTCTCCCGCGGATCGCCGCCGGTCTCGGCTTCAGCGCCGTCAACCTGACCTGGGTGATCCACGCCTACGCCCTCACCTTCGGTGGTCTGCTGCTGCTCGGCGGCAAAGCGGCCGACCGGTACGGACGCCGAACCGTCCTGCTCCTCGGCCTCAGCTTCTTCGGTCTCGCCTCTCTCCTCGGCGGCTTCGCCCAGGATCCGGGCCAACTGATCGCGGCCCGCGCCGCCCAGGGCATCGGCGCCGCGGCCCTCGCCCCGGCCGCACTCGCGCTGCTGACCGCGACTTTCCCGACCGGGAAGGAGCGGATCCGCGCCTTCGGGATCTGGAGCGCGATGAACGCCGCCGGCGGCGCGCTCGGCGTCTTGCTGGGCGGTCTGCTCACCGAGTACCTCGGCTGGCGCTGGGTCATGCTGGTGAGCGTGCCGATGGCTGCCGTGGCGTATCTGCTCGCCACTCACGTCCCCGCTGACCGACCCGCCACGCTGCGGGGCCGGCCGGACGCTCTCGGCGCCGTCCTCGCGACGGCCGGTATGACGACGCTCGTCTTCGGCGTCGTCCGGACCGAACACGTCGGCTGGGCCTCGTCCGCGACGGCGGCCACGCTCGCGATCGCCGTCGTCCTGCTCGGGGCCTTCCTGGCCGTCGAGCGGACGACGACCCGCGAGCCGCTCATCCGCCTGGGCTTGTTCGCGCACCGCTCGGTCAGCGGCGCCAATGCGTTCAACCTGCTGGTCGGCGCGGCAATGGCTTCGTCGTTCTACTTCATGTCGCTCTACCTGCAGCGCGTGCTCGGCCATGGTCCGGCGGCGACGGGCGTCATGTTCCTCCCGTTCGCGCTCGGCGTCGCGGTCGGCGCGTTCCTCGCCATCCGGCTCGGCTACCGCGTCCCGGCGTACCGGCTGATGGCGAGCGGCGCCCTGCTCACCGCGATCGGCTTCGGCTGGTTCGGCCTGATCTCGGTCGACGGCTCGTTCCTGGCCGACGTCCTCGGCCCGTCGATCATCGCGAGTGTCGGCTTCGGGCTGTGTCTCGGCCCGGTCGTCGCGACCGCGACCCACGGCGTCGCTCCCGAGGAAGCCGGTACGGCGTCCGCGCTGCTCAACAGCACCCGCCAACTCGGCGCTGCGCTCGGCCTGGCCGCTCTCGGAACCGTGGCCCATCACGAGTCCGGCGCGAGCAGCAGCCCGGCGGCGCTCAACAGCGGCTACGCGATCGGTCTCCGGTTGTGCGCGGCCCTGCTCTTGGTTGCGGTCGGCATCGTTCTCGTCGTCCTCCGTCGCGTGCCGGCCGGCCGTTGATTGCGAACGGGGTGACGCTGTTCAGGCTGCTGGCGACGGTTTGGATCCTGACGCTTGCGATGCGGGGTGAGCACCTTGGATGGTTTTCGCTGGTGGCGGCTGGATGTCTGATTTTGGACGGCGTGGACGGGCGGATCGCTCGGTATCGCGGCGAGACGAGTCGTTTCGGTGCGATCTTCGACAATGAGAGTGACGCCGCGCTCACGCTTGTCCTTGCTGTGAGCCTGCCGTTGTACGGCGTCACCGGCTGGTGGACGGTCGCGATCGGGGCGCTTCGCTACGGCTATCTGCTTGCGGCGCTCGTGCTGCCTGACCTCCGGCGGCCGCTGCCGTTCTCGCAAGCGCGGCGAGTGATCGGGATGGGGCAGGCGATCCTGCTGGTGGTCGCCCTGTTGGTGGCGTCTGCGGCTCCGCGGCTGGCCGTCGTACTGCCGGTTGTCGGCTTGGTGAGCCTGGTGTGGTCGTTCGGGCGGGATGTTTGCGGTCAATTGACCCGGGGAGGGGGTGAAATCGGGGGCGGGGTGGCGACATAGGACGGGTATGACCTCAGTGGCGGAAGAGATGGGTGGCGGCGCCGTGGTGCACGATCCACCGGCGAGCGGGCAGCTCATGCGGTTCGAAGAGCTGTTCGCGGCACACCATGAGCGGGTGCTCGGGTACCTGCTGCGGCGGGTGGCCAACTCCGGTGATGCGGACGACCTGGTTGCGGAGACGTTCTTGACTGCGTGGCGGCGGCTGGGGGAGGTGCCGGACGACGAGGGCGCGCTGCCGTGGCTGTACGCCGTGGCGCGGCGGGTCCTGGCCAACCATCGGCGGCGCGAGGAGACTCGGATCGCGCTGGTCGACAAGCTGCGGACGGCGCCCGTCCGCGCCGGACACCCGGATCCGGAGGGGGCCGCGCTGACCGCGGCCGCCTGGCAGGAGCTCCCGGAGCGGGACCGCGAAGTACTGGCGCTGATCGCCTGGGAGGGCCTCGACGCCGAGCAGGTCGCGGTCGTCCTCGGCTGCTCGCGGAACGCCGTCCGGATTCGCCTGCATCGTGCGAAACGCCGCTTCGAGAAGTTGCTCCGATCCACTCCGGCCCTGCCTGAAGGAGGTGCGGTATGACGCGTTCGACCGTCGACAAGATCCGTGACCTGAACCCGGTCTCCGACGACGAGGCCCGGGCCGCGGCCCGGGCCAACGGCACCGCTTGGCTCGATGTCCTGGCCGAAGCGCGGCAGACCGGGCAGGAGGTTCCGCATCGGCGGACGAGGCGCCCGGTGGTTCGCCGGCTCGTGCCGATCCTGGCCGTGGCCGCCGTCGTCGGCGCGGTCGGTCTGACCGTGATCGACCGGTCGGGCAGCGATCGGCAGGAGGCGCTCGGCCCGGCGCTCGCGTTCAGCGACGAGGGGCGCTACGTCCAGATCAAGATCGTCGATCTGGAGGCCGACACCGCGCGGTTCACCAAGGAGCTGAAGAAGCACGACCTGAACTTCACGATCAAGCTGCTCGCGTCGACGCCATCGTCGGTCGGCAGGCTGATCTGGGAAGGGGGGACGAGCGGTAAGACCGGCGGTGACTTCAAGATCGGCGTGCAGCCGGAGGGCTGTGCGGTCGGCGGTCCGACGCCCTGTTTCATCGAGATCAAGGTGCCGCGGGACTACACCGGAACCGGTGAGCTGGCGATCGGCCGGCCGATGCGGCCGGGTGAGTCCGCGGAGACCGGCGGCACGATCGAAGAGCCGGGGGAGCCGCTGGCCGGTGTGAAGTTCTACGGGATGCGGGTCGACAAGGTGCGTGAGTTGCTCGCGCAGCGCGGGTTCGTCGTCCGCTCGTACGTCGAGCGGAAGAACGACAACAACGTCCGGCACCAGAGCGTGCCGGACGGCTGGTTCGTCACCAACGGCCAGCTGGTGGTCGACAACCAGGTCACGTTGCGGGTGTCCCCGAAGTTGCGGTGAGCAACTGATTCGGCCTCCGTCACGCGCGCCGTGACGGAGGTCGCACACCCGCCCGTGGACGACAATTGACTAAGGGTAGCCTTACCGAAGAGGATCGAGAGTGTTCCGGTCCGGCACTCTTCAGGAGGAATCGTTCGGTATGCGGCTGTTCGTGCTCGCGCTCAACCCGACCGATTCCGTCACCGAAGGATTCCTCCCGGCAGCTGCCCGGCTCGGCCTCGAGGTGACCCTGCTGACCGACTCGGTCGACGCGCATCTGACGGCGTACCGGCGGCTGCCGAACCCGCCGGAGGTGCGCGCCTGCGACGTCCGGGACTTCCGGGCCGTCATCGGCGAGATCGCCAATCACCACAGGCCGGACGCGATCTTCAGCAACAGTGACCACCTGCAGGCGCAGACCGCGCTCGCCGCGCAGTACTTCGGCCTCCCCGGCAAGGACTGGCAGGCCGCGTTCCGCACCAAGAACAAGGCGGAGGCCCGCCGCATCCTGAACGACTCCGGTCTGGACGCCGTCTGGACGGCGGAGCTCGCGCCGGATCAGGGCCCGGAGACACTCACCGGCGTCCCGTTCCCGGTGGTGGTGAAACCGCGCGAAGGCGTGGCCAGCGAGGACGTCGCGCTCGTCGCGGACCACGCTGAGCTCATCGAGTTCACCCGCGCGGTCCAGCAGCGCCGGCCGGGCGCGGTCCTGCTGCTCGAAGAGTTCCTGGCCGGCGAATTGCACACGCTCGAGACCCTCGGCGACGCGACCTCCCGGCAGGTGCTCGGTGGTTTCCGGACGGCGATCTCACCGCCGCCGGCCTTCATCGAGGAGTCGCTGGAGTTCGTCGGCGCGCACCCGGCCGCGGTGACCGGCCAGGTGCTCGCGCAGCTCGACGCGCTCGGGGTCGGCTTCGGCGCCTGCCACACCGAGTTCGTCGTCCAGGCCGATGGCCGGGCCCGGCTGATCGAGGTCAACTACCGGTCGATCGGCGACCGGCTCGACCTCGCGCTCGTCCAGCTGCTCGGCATTCCGTACTTCGAACAGGTCCTGCGGATCCACCTCGGCGAGCCGCTCCCGGCCGACCTCGGCGCCCGCACCGACCTGACGTCGTACAGCTACTACCTCTGCGCGGACCGCTCCGGCACTCTGACCGCCGCCCCGGAGCCGTTCGACCGGACCGTCGACGGCATCGCGCTCTCCTACCGGACCTTCCGCGACCTGGGCGCGACCCACCCGCTCTACACGACCAACCGGGACTACCTCGGCGTCGTCCAGGCGATCGGGCCGGACCGGGACGCCGTCCACCGGATCGTCGCGGAGTTCGTCCGCGACCACGTCTGGGAGATCACGCCGTGAGTGCGGCGACAACGCTGACCCTACGGGTGCTCTCGACGCTGCTCCGCGAGGACGTGCTCGGCCTGCGCACGCTCGGCGCCGTCGTCGAGCGGGCCGACGGCCGTTGGGTCCAGGTCAGCCTCGGCGGCCGCGCGCTCGCGCTACCGGTTGCCGAGGACAACTTCCAGTGCGAGTACGCCGCACGCCGCCCGGTGCTCGAGGTCGACGGATCCGAGTTCACCCGGCTCGACGACATCCTCGGCGTCCTGCAGGAGCTCGCCGACCCTGAGGACCAGGGCGGTTACGACACCTTCGCCGACGAGTGCCGGCAGACCCTCGCGACGATGCAGCTGCACGACGAGATCCAGGACGACGTCCGCGCCACGCTGGTCGACCGCTACGGCAGCGACCCGACGCAGTGGACCGGACTGCGAGCCTCGCTCGCCTTCGACACGCTCGCCGCCTTCCTCGATCACCCGGTTTACCCGACGGCGCGAGGTCGGCTCGGCCTGACGACGGCTCAGGTCCGCGCCTACACGCCCGAGCTGCACCCGACCTTCCAGCTCCGCTGGGTCGCCGTCCCCGGGGCGGTCGACGTCGCGTGGCCGTCCTGGTGGCCGACGGCGAGCGACGTCGGCCTGCCCGAGCTGACCGGGCGCCACCTGATCCCGGTCCACCCGCTCACCGATGTCACCGACCTGGACTGCGTCCCCGCGCCCCGCCCGTACCTGGACGTCGTCCCGACCTTGTCGACGCGCACGGTCGCCGTCGTCCAGGACCCGCGCCGGCACTTAAAGTTGCCGATGGCAACAGCAACGCTCGGTGCGCGCAACCGGCGGACGATCAAGGCCGGCGTGCTCGTCGACGGCGCCGGCGGTCAGCGGCTGATGGAGGCCGTGATCGCCCGCGAGCCGCGGTTCGCGACCACGATCCTGAACGCCGACGAGCAGACCTACTTCGAGAGTGGTCACGAGCTGCTCGCCGTCCTGCTCCGGCAGTATCCCGAGGGCCTGGACGACGTCCTCACCGTCCCGCTCGCGGCCTTCGCGGCCCCCGCGCCCGACGGTCGGCTCGTCGTCGAACACCTGGCCGACCGCTTCTACGGCGGCGACCTGCTCGGTCTGTACGACGCCTTCGTCACGCTGCTGCTCGACTGGCAGACGACGTTGTTCGGTTACGGGATCGCGATCGAGTCCCACCAGCAGAACACCTCGGTCGTCTTCGGCGGCGCCGGTCTTCGCCTGCTCTACAAGGACAACGACGGACTCCGGATCAACCGGCGCCGGTCCGAGCTCGGAGCGGCCGCCGAGGCCCGCGGTGACTTCACCGACGCGCGGATGTTCGGCGACGACGACCGGGCGCTCACCGATCTGTTCACCACGATCACGGGCCACCTCTGTACGGCGTCCCTCGCCTTCGCGCTCGAGGTGCCGTTGGCGCAGACCCTCGGCGTACTGCGGACGCGACTGACCGAGGCCGTCGATCGGCTTGGCGCAGCGGGCGCGGCCCTGCGCACCGACCTACTCGATGCGGACCGGCTGCCGGTGAAAGCGATGGTCACCGCGGGCACCCTGCTCAGCAAGCAGCGCTCCGGCGCGGCCGATATCAACAAGCACTACACCACCGGACCCAACTACCTGCACCTGGCGGCGACCGGCCGATGAGCGTCGCATCCCTCGTCGCATTGGGCCTGGCGGCCGACGCGGCCGGAGGACGCGCGCCCGGCCGGATGTTCGGTACCGTCGAATTCTTCGGTCAGAGGTTCTCTGAGGGCGGTCGCCGCCGCCTTGGTCACAGTCGTTTCCGCCACGTTGCTCATTTCGTCCCCGTACGACCTCGGAGATACATATGTCAGTAGTGCAGTTCCTTCCCCCGACTGCAACCACACTGCCCAGCGGTAACCACGTCGTGGCCCACACCCTGCTCAACTGCCTCCTGCGGGAGGTGTCCGGTCCGGAGCACCAGAGCGCGGTTGACGGGGGCTGGCTGCTGCTCCAGCTGCCGCGGGCCGGCGTCGTACTGCGCGTCGCGCTGCGGCGGACGGCGCTAATCGGCGCCCACCGATTCACCGGCCCGGTCTACGCGGAGAGCGGCGCCGACTGGGATGAGCTGACCTGGCACGAGCTGGCCGACCATGTCGGCCGAGAGCTCGCGCTGCGCAGCGGCATCGAGAACGACGAGTTCCTGGCCCAGATCGAGTCCAGCCACGAGGGCGTCACCCGGGCGCTCGGGCGGACCCGTGACGCCGGTCCGGACCGGTTCCTGGAGTCAGAGCAAGCCATGCTGTTCGGCCACCGGTTCCACCCGGCTCCGAAGGCCCGGACCGAGGACCGCGACGAATGGACGGCGTACGCACCGGAGGCGCGCGCTGCGTTCCAGCTGCGGCACCTTGCGGTCCGCGACGGGCTGCTCGCTGAGGAGAGCCTCGACCCGGAGGTGACGGCGCTGCTCGACGGCTTGCGCGAGGTCCCGGCCGGCTACCGGTTGCTGCCCGCGCACCCGTGGCAGTACTCGATGCTGCGCGACAACCCGCTGTTCCAGGCCGCGCTGGAGCGCGGTGACGTGCTGGACCTCGGTGTCAGCGGTACGCCGTTCACCCCGACCTCCTCGGTGCGGACGCTCGCTGGCGCGGATGCGTTCCTCAAGTTCAGTCTGAACATCCGGATCACCAACTGCCTGCGGAAGAACGCCGCGTACGAGATGACCGGCGCGGTCGCGCTCACTCGGCTGCTGGCGCCGGTGCTCGACGACCTGTCGGCGCGCTTCCCGGGCACCGTCGTCCTGCGCGAGCCGGCGTACCGGACGCTGGCGTTGCCGGGAGCAGACGGGTCCACCGACCTCGCCGTGTACGAAGGGTTTGGTCTGATCGTCCGCACTGGGCTCAGCGACGTACTGCGGCCCGGTGTGACGCCGTTGATGGCCGCTGCGGTTGCGGACGAGTATCCGACCAGCTCAGCGCACATCTCGACGCTCCTGGCGGACGCCGACGACACCCGGATCCTGGAGTGGTGGACGGCGTACCTGCGGCTGCTCGTTCCGCCCGTGCTGGCGGCGTACCTCGACCACGGCGTCGTGCTGGAGCCGCATCTGCAGAACGTGCTGATCGGCGTCGACGGCGCGGACAACCCGGTTCAGGTGCTGTTCCGCGACCTGGAGGGTACGAAGCTTGTCGACGAGCGGCACGCTGCGACTCTGGCGAGTCTGCCGGCCGATGTCGCCGGGCCGATGACGTACGACGCGCAGCGCGGCTGGGACCGGGTTGTGTACTGCCTGTTCGTCAACCACATCTCCGATCTGCTTGCTGCGGTCGCCGACCTGAGCCCGGAGCTCGAAGTCCGGCTGTGGGCTGAGGTGCGGGCGGTGGTGACGGAGTACGCCGAGCAGCACGGGGAGCCGCCGTTGCTGAGCGCGCTGCTGGCCGGTGTGCCGCTGCCGGCCAAGGCGAACATGCTGACCCGCTGGGGCCGGCTGCCGGACCGAAGTGCCGGCTACGTCCGGTTGCCGTCACCGATTGCCGAGTCTGTGCTGGCTGCGGCCGCGGTCCAGCAGTGACGGTCGAAGAGTTCGCTGCTGCGCTAGCGGCGGACCAGCTACCGGCGTACGTGTACGACCTGGCGGCGCTGCGCACGCACGCGGCGGCGGTGCGGGCAGCCCTGCCGGACGGTGTCGAGCTGTACTACGCAGCCAAGGCGAACCCGGACAGCGCCGTCCTGGAAACGCTGCAGGATGCAGTTGACGGTTATGAGGTGTCGAGCGCGGGGGAGCTGGCCCACGTGCGCGAGGTGGTCCCGGACGCGCGCCTGGCGTTCGGGGGCCCTGGAAAGACCCCTGCTGAGGTCAGAGCCGGTGTAGCGGCCGGTGTGCATCGCTGGCACGTCGAAAGCGTGCAAGAGCTCTACCACTTGAACAACGAGCTGGCTGCGGCACGTCGACAGCAGGACGTGCTGCTGCGCGTCAACGTGCCAGTCAGTCAGGGCTCGCTCGACTCGGTCGCGCTGGCGATGGGCGGTCGGCCAAGCCCGTTCGGAGTAGACCCGGCAGATCTCGAGCGCTGTCTGATGCTGCTGGCCGGACCGGTCGGCTGGGAGATGCGCTTCCGCGGCATCCATGCTCACCTCGGCAGCGGCCTGAGTGTGGCCGCGCAGCTCGCGGTGTGCGAGCAGATCGTCGAGTGGTCCGTTGCGCACGCGAATCGGTACGGGCTGCAGGTCAGCGAAGTGAACGTGGGCGGCGGGATGGCGGTCGACTACTCCGACCCGGCCAACCTGTTCGACTGGGTCGAGTTCGGCGCTGGGCTCGGAAAGCTGCTAGAGCGGCATCCGGGGCTGCGGTTGCGGATCGAGCCCGGACGCGCGCTGACGGCGTACTGCGGGTACTACGTGACCGACGTCCTCGACGTGAAGACCAGCCAAGGGGAGGCGTTCGCCGTCGTCCGCGGTGGGACGCATCACCTGCGGACACCGGCGACGAAGGGCCACAGCCAGCCGTTCACCGTCGTACCAGTGGAGTACTGGCCGTACACCTGGGAGCTGCCGCGGTCGGTCGCGCACGGCCGAATTTCGGTGACAGGGCAACTATGTACGCCGAAGGACGTGCTGGCCGCCGACGTACCGGTGGAGCGGTTGCGGGTCGGGGACCGGCTCGCTTTCGCGATGGCCGGGGCGTATGCGTGGAACATCTCGCATCACGACTTCCTGATGCATCCGCGGCCGTCATTCCACTACCTGTAAGGTGCGCACGGCGTATTCGGAGTCGAGTAAGGGATGGCAAGATGGCGGCAGCCGCGTGGCGGCGGCTCGGCTGGCCGGTGGTGGCGGCGCTCGCCGCGGCGGCCAGCTATCTGGTTGGCGGGATGCTGCGGGGGAGCTACCCGTTCGGGCCGCACGCTCGCAGCGTGCTCGATCTCGGTCAGCAGTTCGTCCCGATGCACGCGCACCTGCGCGATGTGCTCACCGGGCAAGGGCCGAGCGACTTCCTGTTCAACTGGAACAGCGGGTACGGCGTCCCGTATCTCGGCGACTTCATGGCGTACAACGGCGCCCTGTTGTCGTGGATGGTCGTGCTGTTCCCCCGCGACCAGATCGACCTTGCGCTGTACGTGATCTCGGCCACCGCGATCGCGGCCGGGGCGGCTGCGATGACGGCGTACCTGCGGCTGTTGCGGCCAACCGGCGCGGCCTGGCAGGCGGCGCTGGCCGGCGTCGCCTACGCGACCTGCGGCTGGGCGCTCGACGACGGCGGCTACATGACCACCTGGCTCTACGGCATGGTCGCGTTCCCGGTGATCCTGTTGCTGTGCGAGTGGATCTGGCAGCGGCGCTCGCTCGTGGCGATGGCCGTCACGCCGTTCGTCATCGCCCTGTTCTGGTACTCGCACTTCTACACGGTCTACATGGCCACCCTCGGCGCCGCGATCGTCGTCATCACCAGGGTGTTCGCCGATCCGGATGCTGGTGGCTGGTTGCGCCGGCTCGGTGGCGCGGTGCGCTGCCTGGCGGTGGTTGCGATCGGCATCGGTCTGTCCGCGCCCCTGCTGATCCCGACCTTCCAGTCGGTCGGGTACGCCCGGCCGAGCCCGGATGAGACGTTCCATCCGATCGGCTGGTTGTACTTCTTCGGCCGGTTGCTGGCCGGATCCGAGGGCGTCGGGAAGACGCCCGGGCTCGCGGTCGGCACGGTGTTGTTGCTGCTGGCACTGAGTTTTCCGTTCAACCGCAGGATCGCCCTGCGGGAGCGGATCGGCTGGTCGGTCGCGATCCTGATCACGATGGCGAGTCTGCAGATCCGCGTCACCCATGAGATCTGGCACGGATTCGACGCCCCGAACGGCAACCCGTTCCGGCAGGCGTTCGTCCTGGCCGGGATGTTCGTGATCGCCGGCTGGATGTCGCTGGCCGCGGGTGTGCGCAGTGTGGTGACGGTCGCGATTCCCGTCGTCCTGGTCGGCGCTTTGTACGGCGTGGCCAACGACACCTGGATGGCGACGACGGTGACGCGGATCGCCGTCCCGATCGTGCTGCTGGTGGCGGTCCTGGTGTGGGCGGTTTGGCGCTGGGTGCCGGCGCGGCTGGCAGTCCGGATCGCGGCCGGGGTGCTGATCGCGGTGATGCTGGCCGAGACGGCGTTCTCGGCGTACGCGATCGACCAGCAGCGCGGCGAGCGGTACAGCGCGAGCCCGCCGTGGGGGCCGAAGCAGGAGCAGACGCGGGAGCTGGTCGAGTCGGCTGCGGGCTGGCCGAAGCAGCGGGTGTCGCCGGGCGCGTTCAGCACGGTCAACGACCCGATGCTGATCGGGGGCGAGGGGCCGGAGTACTACAGCTCGACCATCCCGGACGAGTTGTCGCAGGAGCTGATCAACCTCGGCTTCGGGTACTGGGCGTTCGGACGCGCGATCGTCGACCCGGGGAACCCGGTGGTCGATGCGGTCTTCTCCGTCGGTGCCCGCGTCGTACCGGACGGGCGTGGCGGGTACCGGCTGGTGCGGAGCGCGGCGGCGCCGCTGGTGACCGTACGGCCGATGCGACCGGTGTCGTCGACGACGTCCGGTCCGTTCGGGTTCCAGGAGAACGCGCTCGGTGCGAGTGTCTACTCGATACCCGAGCTGCGCGCGCGGGTCGACGTCCCCGGTTCGGTGTTCGTGAGCGACCGGCGTCCGGGGCTGCTGACCATCAAACTGACGGACGGCGCGCCGTCGCCGTCGCAGTTCCGGCTGATCGCGCGGTGCAAGCCGGGGGACGAGGTCTACCTTTACGGGCCCGAGTTCAGTGGTGCCGCGATGGTCGACGGGACGCGTTGGAAAGCCTTCCTGTCCGGGGTGGCCAAGCGGCCGGGCGTCTACACCGGCGGCACGATCCGCCGCGTCGGCAAGGCCGACCGGGCCGGTCTGGTCGACGTCAGGCTGCGGGTGAACGAGTCGACCCAGCTGCCGGCCGAGGCGCTCGCCTGTCTCGACCGCCCCCAGCTACGAGCTGCCGTGGCCGCGCTAAAGGCGACCGAGCCTCCGATCGTCCACGTCGGCGGCCACTCGATCGACGTCGAACTCAAACCCGGCACGCGCGGCCAGGTGGTGATGGGCGTCGTCCGGACGCCGGGCTGGCGCTGCCAGGTCGACGACCAGCCGCCGCGCAAACCCACGCAGCTAGCCGGTCTGCTCGCAGTCGGCATCAACCGCACCGACTCAAAGGTCTCCTGCACCTACCGACCCGCAGGCCTTCCCCTGGGCCTGGCTGTCGGCGCCGGATCCCTAGGCCTCCTCCTGACCCTGCTGGCTGCGCTAGCCGTCGCCCGCCGCTGGCGGAAGTCAGCGAGCAGCGGCTGACTCAGGTGGGGCGGACGCGGATGCTGAGGACGACGAAGCCGACGATGGCCAGGGCGGTGAGGGCGGCGGGGACGAAGAAGACCTGGGGGAGGCCGATCGCGGCGACGCCGAGGCCGCCGATGGCGCCGCCGATCGCGGAGCCGATGGGGATGGCGCCGAGGAAGACGCCGGAGGCGGTGCCGACGCCTTCGGGGTAGAGGTCCTGGGCGATCGAGACGCCGATGGCGCCGACGCAGGCCCACAGGCCGGCGGTCAGGATCTGGCCGAGGAAGAGCATGCCGACGCCGGTGCTGGTGGCGTACGCGAGGTTGCCGGCCAGGCCGAGGACGGCGCCGCCGGTCATCACGGGCAGGCCGCCGTACCGGTCGGCGAGGCGGGCGACGGCGGGGAGCATCAGTAGCTCGATCAGGGGCTGGATGCCGATCACGGCGCCGCGGACGGAGTCCGAGATGTGCAGGTCGTCGGCCATGTAGATCGGCAGGTAGCCGAACTTGATCGTGTCGCCGGTCATGGCCAGGACACAGACCGCGGTGAAGGCGAGCAGCGGGAGCATGCGGGTCAGCTCGCGGCGGTCGTGTGGGCGCAGGTCGTGGGCCGGGTTCTGGTAGCGCTCGATGCGCATCCGGCCGAACGGGATGATCTGCGCGAACACGCAGACGGCGGTGGCGACCAGGAGCGCGCGGAGGCCGAAGACGCCGCCGAACCAGGCGCCGAGGACCGGGCCGAGCATCCAGCCGACCGTGAACGCCATCCGGACGGCGGCGACCACGCGATTGTCGACCTTGGTCGGATGGCGGCTGAGCTCGTCGCGGCACGCCGCGAACAGCTGGGCCATCGCCCCGCCGCCGATACTCAGCACGACCGTGCTGATCACGAACGGCTGCCAGACGGCGTTCGACGCGGCCATCCCGAGCCACCCGAGCGTGCCGACCACCGCGCAGATCCGGAGCCACAGCAACCGGTCAGCCCCGCGATCGGACAACCGCCCAAGCAAATACCCCGCAACCGGCGACGCCAAGTTCGTCACGTAGTAAAGCCCAGCCACCGGCAGCGGCGTCCCAAGCTCGCGAACCATGTAAAGCGTCAGCTGCGGCGTAGCCGCCGACATCCCGATCCCAGCGATCAGCAACGAGACGAACGCCGCCCGGTAGAACGGCGACCGGACGACGACCTGCAGCGCGGACTCGGGCCGGTCGAACACTTGGCAAACGATATCCGCCCGCAGACAGGACTGCCCGGTCGTCTCAAACCCGGACGAGCCGGCCGCGGGAAGGCGGCCGGCTCGTCCAGGAGGGGGTTCAGAAAGGATCAGTTGTCGTCGTGGTCGTCACCACGGTCGTCGTCGTGGTCGTCGGTACGGTCGGTCCGGCTGTCGTCGGAGTGCGTGTCCGCGCGGTTGCTGAGCAGCTTGCCGTTCGGGTCGTAGCTCAGCTCGCGCCAGCCGCCGTTCGCGTGGACGTCGAGCTCCCACTTGTTGTCGTCCCAGTCGACGTCGGTGACGACGCCGCCGGGGACGTCCTTGAGCGCCTGCTCGACGGCCTTGGCGGCGGTCAGGGAGCCGGTCGGGACGGCGTTGGCCGCGGTGGCGGTGGTCCCGGTGGCCGGACGGTCGTCGTCGGAGTGGACGGCGTACGCCGTGGCGACACCCCCGGCGGTGAGAGCGGCGGCGGCGGTGAGAGTCAGAACCAGGCGTTTCATCGAACTGCCTTTCGGTCGGGGATCAACTGCAACGACCACCACCCTGCCGACCCACCCTGAAGCGGTCCTGAAGCAACCTGAAGCGGGCTTCAGGTGGGTCTGGCAGGCTGGGGGCATGCGGTTGCTGATCGTCGAGGACGAGAAACGGCTGGCCACCTCGCTGGCGAAGGGGCTGGCCGCCGAGGGTTTCGTGGTGGACGTCGCGTACGACGGCCTGACCGGGCTCGACCGCGCGCTCGGCGGCGGTTACGACCTGATCCTGCTCGACATCATGCTCCCCGGCCGGAACGGCTACCGCGTCTGCGCCGACCTGCGCGCCGCCGGTGACGAGACCCCGATCCTGATGCTGACCGCGAAGGACGGCGAGTTCGACGAGGCCGAAGGCCTGGACACCGGCGCCGACGACTACCTGACCAAACCGTTCTCGTACGTCGTCCTGCTGGCCCGGATCCGCGCGCTGCTCCGCCGCCGTACCCGCGGCGCCGCGCCCGCCATCGAGCTCGGCGACCTGCGCGTCGACCCGGCCGCGCGCCGGGTCTTCCGCGGCGACGACGAGATCGAGCTGACCGCGAAGGAGTACGCCGTCCTCGAGCACCTGGCGACCAACGCCGGTCAGGTGGTCTCCAAACTGCAGATCCTCGACCAGGTCTGGGACGCCGCCTACGACGGCGACCCGAACATCATCGAGGTCTACGTGAGCGCCCTGCGCCGCAAACTCGACACGCCCTTCGGCCGGAAGGCGATCACCACCGTTCGCGGCGCCGGCTACCGCCTCGCCCGGGACGGCGGCTGACATGCGCGGATCCGTCCGGACCAGGACGACGGTCGCCGCGACGGCCGTGGTTGCGATCGCGCTGGTGATCGCGGGCCTGGCCGTCGTCCTCCTGCTCCGCTCGAACCTGGCCAGCCAGGCCCAGCTCCAGGCCGAGCTGACCGCGCGGCAGCTCGCGTCCCAGCTGGCCGCCGGGGCCGCGCCCGCCGCTCTCGACCTGGACGACGAACAGCGCCCGGTTCGGATCACCGATGCCAACGGCAACGTTCTCGCCGCCACCGACGGGCTGTCCGCGGTCGACGGCGCGGCCGTGCCGAAACCGACCGTCAAACCGACGCCGAAACCCACGCCGACCCCGACCGCGACGCCCGACGATGACGACTCCGACGACGACCGCGACGGGGACGACAACGACGGCCGGGGCGACGACGTCCCCACACCGCCGCCCGGCCGGGTGGCCGACGGCGACGCGTCGTACTCGACCGGCCACGCGACCGTCGACGGCCGCACCGCCGAGTTCCGCTTCGCCGCGGTCAAGGTGACCCGGCCGAACAACGGCGGCGAGGCAACGGTCCAGGCCGGCGCCGAGCTGGCCACCGCGCGGGACGCGGTCGACACCGTCAGCCGCGCGTTACTGATCGGCCTCCCACTGCTGCTCGTGGTCGTTGCCGCGGTCACCTATTTCGTCACCCGCCGCGCGCTCGCACCGGTCGAGGCGATCCGCGCCGAGCTGGCCGGGATCACCGCGGCCCGTGACCTGAGTCGTCGCGTCCCGGTGCCGGAGTCGCGGGACGAGGTCGCCCGCCTGGCCCGGACGACGAACGACACGCTCACGGCCCTGGAGACGTCGGTGGCCCGCCAGCGCGGTTTCGTCGCCGACGCCTCGCACGAGCTTCGCAGCCCGATCGCCTCCCTGCGCACGCAGCTCGAGGTGGCCGCCGCCCACCCCGAGCTGCTCGAGCTCGACGAGCTGATCGCCGACACCGTCCGCCTGCAGCACCTCGCGGCCGACTTGTTGCTCTTGGCCCGTTTGGACGCCGGCGATCATCCCGAGCCGCAGCGGATCGCCCTCGCCGATCTCGTCCGGGAGCAGGCCGCCGGGCGCGACGTCCGCCTCGACGTCCAGGACGAACCTGTTGTGCTGGGCAACAAAGCACGGCTGTCCCGGGTCTTCGGCAACCTACTCGACAACGCGCAGCGGCATGCCCGGCAGGAGATTCGGGTCGTCGTCCGAAGCATTGGCGGGCGGGCCATGGTCAGTGTGCAGGACGACGGGCCGGGTGTGCCCGAGCCGGATCGGGAGCGGATCTTCGAGCGGTTCGTCCGGCTCGACGACGCGCGCAGTCGCGACGAGGGCGGCGCCGGCCTCGGCCTGGCGATCGCGCGCGACCTGGCGCAGTCCCATGACGGCACGCTGACCGTGTCGACCGCGCCGGCCGGGGGCGCGTCCTTCGATCTGGAGCTGCCGATGGCGCCCGGACAGGGTTGAATACCTGCATGGCAATCACCCGGCGTACCTTGCTGACCGGTGCAGCGGCGGCGGTGCCGCTCGCAGCCTCCGCCCCCACTGCCTCAGGAGTTGGCCCGCACACCATGAGCAACGTCAAGGACCTGATCGAGGAGCTCGTCGAGAAGTACGCCGGGGACGGCGTCGCGCCGATCGTCTCCCTCGGTGACCCGGTGCTCCGGCAGGACGCCGAGCCGTTCGACGGCCAGGTGGACGACGCAGTCCTCGCCGAGTTCGTCGCGCTGATGCGGCGGACGATGGCGAAGGCGCCGGGTGTCGGCGTGGCCGCGCCGCAGATCGGCGTCCCGGTGCGGATCGCCGTCCTGGAGGACCAGTTCCCGGTGCCGCCGGAGATCGTCGAGGCGCGGCACCGCTACCCGCTGGAGTTCTTCGCGGCGATCAACCCGGTCTACCGGGCGGCGAGCGGCAAGCGGCGCGGGTTCTACGAGGGCTGTCTCAGCATGCCCGGCTACACCGGTGTCGTGAACCGCTACTTCAGCGTGCACGCGACCTACCTCGACCCGGCCGGCCGCAAGCACCGCAAGACCTTCGACGGCTGGCAGGCCCGGATCGTCCAGCACGAGACCGACCACCTGAGCGGCATCGTCTACGTCGACAAACTCGAGACCCGTTCGCTCTGCACGAGTGCGAACTACTCGGCCAACTGGGCCGACCCGGTCCCGACCCGGGCCGCCAAGGCGCTGCGGTTCAAGCTGGACTGACCGAGAGCGCGTCGAGCACGGTCGCGAGGATCTCCTCCGACAGCGGGGTGCCGCTGGTCGCCCGGGCCAGCGTCACCGCGCCGACGAGCGTCGCCAGATCGGCGATCGCCCGCCGACGGGTGTCCGTCCCCGGTTCGAAGGCGCGGAACGCTTCGACCGTCTTGTCGACGCCCTCGACGTACGCCGTCCGGATCGGGCTGTCGGGCCCGGCGTGGATCGAGTCGTCGGCCAGCGACGTACAGGCACAGCCCTGGCCGGGGTCGTCGCGATGCTCGGCTGACAGGTACTCCTGCAGCACCTGGGCGCGCCCGTCCGGCGCGGCGATCGCGTCGGCCAACCGGACCAGCACCTCGTCGAACGCCTCCGTCGCCGCGATCCCGAGCAACTCGTCCTTCGACCCGAAGTGTTTGTAGAAGCCGCCGTGCGTCAGCCCGACCTCGGACATCACGTCCTGCACGCTGATCCCGGCGCCGCCGCGCTCCCGCAGCAGCCGCGAGGTCGCGTGGACGACGTCCGCCCGGTGCTGCGCCATCTCGGCCTTCGACGCCCGGCCCATACCTGCCTCCTACTTGAAGATGCTGTCGCGGATGCCGCGGGTGAAGTCGTCGACGACGATCTCGGCGTCACCGGCGGCGATCCCGTCGAGAGCGTACTTGGCGACGGCGGCCGGATCGGTCTTCTGGTCGGCGGGGACGTAGTCGGCCATGTCGGTGTCCATGTAGCCGACGTGCAGCGAGCTGACCTCGATCCCGCGCGGCTTGAGCTCGGCGTGGACGCCGCGGGTCATCGCCCACTCGGCCGCCTTGGCGACGCTGTAGGCGGCGTACGACTCCAGGTTGTGCACCCAGGACAGGACCGACGCGACGTTGTGGATCGCGCCGCCGCCGTTGGCCTCGATGACCGGGGCGAACGCGCGGGTGAGCAGCAGCGGGCCGACCAGGTGGGTGTCGAGCTCCAGCTTGATGGCGTCCCAGTCGCCCGCGACCAGCGCGGTGTGGGTGGAGACGCCGGCGTTGTTGATCAGCAGGGTCGCGTCGCTCGCCGTCCGGGCCGCCTGCTCGATGGACGCCGGGTCGGTGACGTCGAGTCGCAGCGGGACGACGCCGGGCAGGTCGACGCTGTCGGGACGGCGGGCGCCGGCGTACACCTTGGCGCCGCGCTCGACCAGCTGGCGGGCCAGCTCACGACCCAGGCCTCGGTTACTCCCTGTCACGACCGCGATCGCTCCGTTGAACTCCATCGGGTACTCCTTCGTCGAAAAGATGATGCTCATAATCTAACACGCCTGAACGAGAGATCACTCACGTCCATTCCGTGGTCTTCGGCGGGGGAGGGGTGATTGCGCTCGGTAAAGTAAGGGTTACCTAAGCATTGGAGCGTTTGTTGTGAAGGATCTGCATGTTGCGGTGGTCGGCGCCGGCCCGGCCGGGATGTACGCCGCGGACATTCTGACCAAGGAGCACCCCACGGTGCGGGTCGATCTGATCGAGCGGCTGCCGGCGCCGTTCGGGCTGGTGCGGTACGGCGTCGCGCCGGACCACCCGCGGATCAAGGAGATCATCAAGGCGCTGCACCGGGTGCTCGCCCACGAGCGGATCCGGTTCGTCGGGAACGTCTCGTACGGCGAGGACCTGAAACTCGACGACCTGCGCCGGCACTACGACGCGGTGATCTTCGCGACCGGCGCGATCACCGACCGGGCGCTCGACATCCCCGGGGTCGACCTGCCGGGTAACCACGGCGCCGCGGACTTCGTCAGCTGGTACGCCGGGCATCCCGACGTCCCGCGGGAGTGGCCGCTGGAGGCGAAGTCGGTGGCGGTGATCGGCGCCGGGAACGTCGCGCTGGACGTCGCGCGGATGCTGGCCAAGCCGGCCGACGAGCAGCTGACGACCGAGATCGCCGACAACGTCTACCAGGGCCTGAAACTCAACCAGGCCACGGATATCCACGTCTTCGCGCGGCGCGGGCCGGCGCAGATCAAGTTCACCCCGATGGAGTTGCGCGAGCTGTCGCACTCGCCGTCGGTCGACGTGATCGTGCACCCCGAGGGGTTCGAGATCGACGAGGCGAGTCAGGCCGCGATCACGAAGTCCAAGAGCACGCGGCTGGTCGTCGACACGCTGCTCAAGCACCTCGAGGCCGAGCCGACCGGCGCGCCGCACCGGATCCACATCCACCTCTGCCAGGCGCCGGTCGAGGTCCTCGGCACGGACCGCGTCGAGGGGCTGCGCACCGAGCGCACCCAGCTCCAGGGCGACGGGAACGCGAAGGGCACCGGCGAGTACGTCGACACGCCCGTCCAGGCCGTCTACCGGGCCGTCGGCTACCTGTCGACGCACCTGCCCGGCCTGCCGTTCGACCACCAGGCCGGCGTCATCACCAACGACCGCGGCCGCGTCCTCGACCTGGACGGCGTCCCCCTCGAAGGGATGTACGTCACCGGCTGGATCAAGCGCGGCCCGATCGGCCTCATCGGTCACACCAAGTCCGACGCCGCCGAGACCATCGCCAGCCTGCTGGCCGACCTCGACACCCTCCCGCGCCCCGAGGTCACCGACCCCGACGCCATCCTCAACCACCTCACCGCCAACGGCGCCGTCGTCGTCGACGCCGAAGCCTGGTCCCGCCTCGACGCCCACGAGATCGCCCTCGGCGCCACCCAGAACCGCGAGCGCATCAAGGTCGTCCCGCGCGAAGACATGCTCCGCGCCGCCACCCCCTGACCACCCCGCAGTGGCCGACCCGGGGCGGGTCGGCCAGCCGGTCGCGCAGGGGCGACCAGCAGGCGCCGGGCGCAGCAGGACAGGCCGGGGGCGGCCCATCCCGCCCGCCCGGCGCCACCCCCACCCCACCCACCCACCGCCCCGGCCCCAGCCGCGCCGCACGCCTCGCCCGACCACCCAACCCTCGCCCGGTGCGAGGCCTCCGAACACTCCATCTCCGGCGCCGGCCAGGTGAGCAGCGCCGGAGCGTCCGCCGGTTGTGGGCGAGGTGGGCAAGCCCGGGCGCGAGGTTGGCCGGGTGAGCTGGCCGGTCGGTGCGCTCGGTGGCAGCTGTGTCGTACGGCATGCTGGACCACTCGAAGCCTCACCCAGTGACAGGCCTCCGTGCACTTCATCTCCGGCGCTGGATGGGTGAGTTGTGCCGGAGTGTTCGCCGGTTGTGGGTAGGTGGCGCCCGGGGGAGGGGTTATTCGGGGAGGGGGTGGCCGGATTGTTCGGCGGTCATGTAGGTGGCGTACCAGGTGGGCCAGGCGTCGTCGTACAGGCCGCCGTGGCGTTTCTCGTGTTCGCCGTGGGCGGTGGCGGCGCGTTGGAGGGCGGCGCGGAGGTCTTCGGGGGAGGTGTAGGTGAGGGTGGGGGTGGTTCGGTTGGGGAGTCGGGTGGTGACTTCTTGGAGGAGCCAGGTGTTGTGGTCGGGGTCGGTGAAGGCGGCGAAGGAGCCGTAGCTGCCGCCGTCGGGGTCGCGGCCGGGGGCGCGATCGGCCTTACCTGGTTGGAATTGGGCGCCGGGCGCGGCCGGGTGGAAGACGTCGCCGACCTGGACGCCGAGTGCCGTCAGCTCCTTGACGGCCGCGTCGATATCGGGGACGACGAGGTACAGACCTTGGCCGCTGCCGGGCTCGGCCGTCGTGATGCGGGTGCCGAACTGGACGGACGCCGGTGATCCCGGCGGCGTGAACTGGACGACGCGGAACCCGTTCTCGAACGCGAAGTCGGCGTCCAGCCGCCAACCCAGTCCGGTGTAGAACTCCTTCGACCGATCGACGTCGGCGACGGGAATGACGACAGCCTCGAGTTTGAGGTCGGTACTCATGTTTCCTCCACTGGTCGTACCGATTGGAACGAGGCGGCGCGCTCGAGATATTCCATCCCGAGCAGCTCGCCGTCCACCGCCCCGAACGCCGCCAGCGCCGCCGCGTGCACTCCCGCGGTCACCTCCGCCATCTCCGCCGGTACGCCGTGCGCTCGCGCGAACGCGGTCAGCGAATCCAGCTCCTCGACGATCCGGTCGAGCCCGAACGTCGCCATCCGATCCCCAGCCAGATAAGCCGGGACGACGTCCCGCACGAACTCGGACGACGCCGGACTCGCGCCCAGCAACCGCTGCAACTCGGCCGCCGGTAACCCACCGGCCCGCCCCAGCGCCAAAACCTCGCCCAAGGCAACAACCTGGTTGAACCACAACAAGTTGATCAGCAGTTTCGCCAGATACCCGGTCCCATGCCCGCCCGTGTGCTCGACCCGCTCCGCAAGCACCGCCAGCACCGGCCGAGCCCGCTCCAAGCCCGCGGCCGAACCTCCGGCGTACACGGTCAGCCTCCCGTCCGCGGCCGCCTCCGGCCCACCCCCGATCGGCGTCTCCAAGTACTCCACCCCGGACGCCGAAGCCGCCTCAGCCAACTCGGCCCCCAGTTCCGGCGCCGCACTCGTCAGATCCAGCCAAAGCCCGCCACGCCGAACCCCATCCAGCAACCCGCCCGCGACCGCCGCCCGCAACTCCGGACTCCCCGGCAACACCGTCACCAGGACGTCGACCTCCGCCGGCCGCCCCCACTCGGCCCCCAACCCCCGAGCCGCGAGCTCAAGCTCCGCCCGCACATCAAACGCCGTCACCGCGAATCCAGCACCCACCAACCGCTGCACCACCGGCATCCCGATCCGGCCGACCCCAACCACGCCGATCTCCATCCGGCAATTATTCAACCGCCCAGCAGTCGGCTCACCGACCGCTCGAGCGTGATCCGCACAGCCGCGTCGTCCAGATCGTCACCGACCCGCCCGACGGCCGACGCGACCGTCCGTCCCTGCTCGTACTGCGCGATCACCCGCGGATCGACGTACGACGTCCGCGCCACCGCCGGGGTGTTCCCCAGATGATCCGAAACCTCGTCCAGCATCGCTTTGACTGCCGCGTTCAGCTCCTGCTTCGTCCGCGGCGGCTCGGCCTCGGCAAGGTTGACCGCGGCAACGACCGTCGCCGTCCAGGTGCGCAGATCCTTGACCGTGTAGTCCCCGCCGACCAGCTCCTGGAACCGCTCGTTCACCAGCTCCGCGTCGATCTCGTGATACCCGTCTCGATCCCGGTACACGAGCAGCCGCGGCCCGCCGTGCCGGCCGCGTTTCAGGGACCGGACGGCGGCCGCCAGCCGATCGTCGTCGAGCTCGATCGTCCGGTCCTGCCCGCCCTTCGCGACGAAGTCGAAGACCACCCGCCCACGGCTGACGCGGACGTCGTCCCGTAGCAAGGTCGCCGCACCCCGGCTGCCGTTCTCCTCGGCATACCGCGTGTTCCCGCTCCGGAAGACGCCGTAGTCGAGCATCCGCAATGCGACCGCCAACACCCGCCGCTGATCAAGCCCGCGCCGCCGCAGATCAGCGTCGACCGCCTCCCGAAACGCCGGCAGCTTCCGCGCCAACTGCCGGACCCGGTCGTGCTTGTCCGCATCCTGCGTCGTCCGCCAGTCGTCGTGGTACAGGTACTGCCGCCGCCCGGCCTCATCCGTCCCCAGCGCCTGAATATGCCCGTTCGGCCACGGGCAGATCCACACGTCCTGCCAAGCCGGCGGAATCGCCAGTGTCTTGATCCGCTCGACCGTGCCGGCGTCCTTGATCGCCTTGCCGTCGGCGTCCAGATAGCTGAACCCCCTGCCGTGCCCCCGCCGGGTGTACCCGGGTCGGTCGGGGTGGCTCTGCCGAAGTCGCATGCCACCCCGGTACCCCTACCGATGCCGGTGTCGGACCCAGGCCGGCAGGACGACCCAGAACAGCAGGAACCAGGCGAAGACGATCGCCACGATCGTGATCGCGAGCGGACGCCGCAGGACGACGTCCAGCGCGATCAGGACGCCGCCGCAGACGGCCAGCACCAGGAACGCCAGCCCGGCGCGGGCGAGGCGGTCGGCGAAGGTGACCAGATGGTCGCGCAGGCCTTGTTTGTAGAGCATTCGGTGGAAGGCGACCGGCGCCAGGAAGAGCGCGACGGCGAGGCTGCTGGCGATCAGCGTCCCGGCGTACACGTCGTGGGTGAATTCGTCGGCCTCGTGGAACTTGCTCTGGAACGCGATCCCGAGCAGGAACGCGAAGAGGATCTGCGTTCCGGTCTGCGCCAGCCGCAGCTCCTGCAGCAGCTCGTTCCAATGCCGGTCCAGCTGTTCGCCGCGGTCCTCAGCGCGGCTGTACGGCTCATCCATCAGGGCCCCTCCCATGGCGGTCTGCCGACAGAGTACCCAGCTGCACGCCTGTGATGGGACCAAGTCCCGTCAAGTGTTACTGTGATGGGACTGAGTCTCATCACTGGAGGATGACATGCGAGTTCTGGTCACCGGTGCCGGTGGGCACCTGGGGTCGGCGATCGTGCCGGAGTTGCTGGCGAACGGGCATGACGTCGTCGGCCTGGTCCGCTCCGAGCGGTCGGCGGCGGTGGTGCGCGCGACGGGCGCCGTGGTACGCCGAGGCGACGTCAATCAGCTCGATCCGGCCGTGGTGGCTGAGGTGGACGCCGTCATCCACCTCGCCTATGACCACGAGGCCATGCTGGCCGGCGAGTACGCCGCCGCGGCGACGGCCGATCTGGCCGTGGTCCGGGCCTTCGGCGACGCCCTGGCCGGCAGCGGCAAGACGTTCATCGGTATCGGGCTCGGGGCGGTGGCGCAGCATCCGCGAGCCGCCGTCGCCGACGAGATCCTGACCTTCGCCGACCGCGGCATCCGGCCGCTGCTGATCGCCGTCCCCCAGGTCGTGCACAGCGAACTCGATCGCGGCGGTTTCGTCCCGACCCTGATCAGCATCGCCCGCGCGACCGGCATCTCCGGATACGTCGGCGAGACCCGCTGGCCCGCGGTCCACACCCTGGACGTCGCCCGCCTCTACCGGCTCGCCTTGGAGAAGGCGCCGAGCGGCGCGCAACTCTCCGCCGCGGCCGACGAGGGGGTCGCCGTCCGCGATATCGCGGCGGTGATCGGACGCCGCCTCGGCGTACCGACCGTCTCGATCCCGCCCGCCGACGCCGCCCGGCACTTCGGCGCTTTCGCGCCCCTGCTCAGCTTCGACAACCCGACCTCGAGTACGGCGACGCAGGAGCTGCTCGGCTGGAAACCCGAACATCCCGACCTGTTGACCGACCTCGAATCAGACCACTACTTCGGCAGCGGCCGGGACGGCGACGACGTCGGGTAGTACACAAGCGCGTCGTACGCCGTCGCCAGTCGCGTGATGTTGAAACTGAGGATCGGCCAGCGAGGTGAGTCTGCTCCGAAGCCGCCGACCCATCGCTGCTCACCCAGCCAGCGCGCCGCGTCTGGGGGAGCGTTCCGCAGGTCGAGAAGGTGCGATGTGCGGAGCGCTCGGCCCAGTGCGGCTTCGGCTGACCAGGGAACCGGTCGGCCGCGGTGGATGACGTCAGGCTCGCCGATCAAGGTCGGCTCGCTCCGGAACGCTCGCAGTGAGCCGCGGCCGAACAGTAGGCCGACGGCGTAGTAGGTCGTGCCGAGCTTCTCGCGCAGGACCTGCCCGGTTGTCGGTGCGCCGGGCAGGAACGGCTCCATGCCGACGTGGCCGTTGTGCGCCCAGATGACGACCTTGTCGTTCGCGGCTGCCTCGAGAGCCGCCTCCGCCATCCATCGATCCCGAACCGCCCAGAACGAATCGGCGGCCGCCTCCTCGGTCCGCGGGGTGTCTGGCAGTTCGCCCATCGCCTCGGCGCCCTGCGGATCAATGCCGACGAATCGGACCCGCTCGCCCGCCGGGCAGCTCTGGTTGTACGAGCGCATCCATTCGACCAGTGCGAGTACCTCCTCGGTTCGCCACGGCCAGGATGCCAATCCGGTCAGCGCGGCGACGGGGTCGACCGCCTCACCCTGGACGTATGCGTCCACCGCCGGTGCGGCCACGGACGGCGCTTCGAGTGCGAAGACGCGGAAGCCCGCTCGCTCGACCAGGTAGCGGACCGCCAGCGCCTTGAACTGGAAGAACTCCCGGGTCCCGTGGGTCGCCTCGCCGAGGCCGACGACGCGGACGTCGGTCAGCGCCGCCGCCCAGCGGTCGAGCGCCGGCTCCCAGCCGGTGTAGCCGCCGAGATCGGGGAGCTCGATCGCCGTGGCCCGCATCCAGTCCCGCACTGTCCGCTTCATGACAAGATAATACACTCGTGTCAAATACGCGGACGAAGTACGGACCGCAGGCGGACAAGTTCCTGACAAGTCGTCGTCACGATGACCGCATGCTTGCTCGCAGATTGTTGCTTCTGACCACCTCCGGAGCCCTGCTGATCGGCGCTCCGCTGACCGCGGGCGCGACCGGACCGACGTCCCCCGCGCTCCGGGCGGACGCGTCCCACGGACTCTTCCTGGCCAATATCGACGACGACGCCGGCGTCTGCCGCGCGCCGGCCCGGAAGCTCGCTGCGGCTGCCGTCGATCGGGAGGCCGCCAACGACACCGCGTTCTACAAGCGCAAGAAGGAGCTCGACCAGCTCCCCGACAAGGAGGAGGCCGAGCGGCTGTACCAAGAGCTCGTCCGCTCGCATCAGAAGGACCAGAACAAGGCCGACCGGCAGCTCGCCGCCTGTAACGACGCCGCCGACACCGTCGTGAACGGCGACCGGGACGCACTCGACCTGGCCCGGATCCGCACGCTGCCATGGCCGACCGCGCCGAAGTCGGCGTCCGGCTCGCTCAGCGTCTCGCAGCCGGATCGCGTGCACCTGTTCGTCAAACGCGCCAAGTGGGAGCTCGTCACGCCGAAGACCCGGCTGTCGGCCGACGAGCTCCGCAAGGGGATCGAGCTGGGGATCGAGGGCCGTGACATCATCCGGGACGCCGCCGTCTGGGACGGGTCGGTCGACGTGACGCTGAAGATCGGCGGCGCGACGAGCAAGGTGACCATGCGCGAGGCGCCGGTGCTGACCCAGCTGAACACGCAGCGCCTGCAGCAGGTGATCACCGGGCAGCCTGGCGACACCGATGCCGAAGGCAAGCAATGGCGCGCCGACGCGGCGGCGACGATCAAGAAGGCCGGCGTCCCCGGCGGTCTGCGGCAGCTCGACCTCAGCGGCGACCAGTGGGCGCAGGACATCTTCGAACCGGCGTACACCTCGATTCCCGGCCCGGGCGGTCAGCCGCAAGGGCTGCAGGTCCTGATCGGGTCGGCGAACGACGATCGCCGGGTCGCGTCGCGGGTCATGTTCACCGAGCTGGCCGGTCCGGACGTCGCCGGCGTCCACGTCGGGCATGTCCCGGTGCCGACCGAGAACAACAGCTACGACTCGATGGGCAACCTGGAGACGATTCCGTCGACGCCGCAGTACCCGAACGGCCGGATCGTGATCGGCGGCGACGGGTTCGCGCCCGGGAAGACCGGGCCGGCGCCGGAGATGCTGACGCTGCTGAAGTCGCAGGGCAAACAGGACCCGATCTCGCTCGACACCTCGTGGCTGACCATCGGGCATGTCGACGAGTTCATCCACTTCGTCCCGGCGCCGGGGAGCCGGCTCGGCTGGCGCGCGGTGGTCGCTGATCCGACGGCCGGTCTCAAGATCCTCGACAAGGTCAGCAAGGGTGGGCACGGCGGTCAGAAGCTGCACGGCAATCTGCCGCCGCTGGAGTGGCCGTACGACGAGCGCATCGACCAGCGCACCACGAACGAGTTCCTCGCCGACAAGCAGTTCGTGAAGACCAACGAGCGGGCCGCGGCCAGCATCAAGGCGAACCTGGACGTACTGCGCCAGAAGGCCGGGGTGACCGAGGCCGACCTGGTCCGCATCCCCGCGCTCTACACCTATCGTTCGCTGGACTGGGGGATGGCCGAGACCGCGATCCGCAACATGCCCGACGGCCCCGAGAAGGAGCAGAAGATCGTCGAGCTGAACGCGATGACGGACGCCGTCGCCGAGGTTCCGGGGACCGTGAACGGCCTGGTCCTGAACGCCGGGGACTACATCGCGCCGAAGCCTTTCGGACCCGTTGTCAACGGCAAGGATCTGTTCGCCGAGGCGATCGACAAAGCCTTTGCCAAGATCAACTATCAGGTCACCTACGTCAACGACCTGACCAGCACCCACGTCTCCGAGGGTGAGATCCACTGCGCCACCAACACCTTGCGCGATTCCCTCGCCAACCGCTGGTGGACCAAGTAGGACTCGGGCCGTGCTGCCGGTGATGGGCCGGCAGCACGGCGTCCAGGTGGCTTACGTGCCGGGCTTGGGGTAGAGCCGGTTGAGGACCTGGAAGTCGTCGTTGGAGGGATGCGTGTTCCAGCCCGGGCCGACGGTTCCACTCTTCAGGCAGCTGTTGGTGGACGAGTTGTGGTCGAGGCCGAGCGCGTGACCCAGCTCGTGACAGGTGGTCTTGGCGCGCTGTGTCGCGTTGGTGAGCAGGCGCGTGTTGAGCTCGACCTTTGCCGGGCCGGACGGCGCGTTCGGGGCCCAGGTGGTCAGGCCGTACCAGGAGGCGGAGCTGTTCACCGCGTAGACGTGGACGCAGTGCCGGCCGCCGCCAGGACAACCCTGGGTGTGCCAGCGGTAGTACGAGTCGATACCCGGCGACTGGTACCAGTCACCGACTGCGGCTTGCACCGGGTAACCAGCGGGCGTGTGGTCCAGGAAGTAGACCTGCGGATCGTTGAACTGGTTGTACGCCCAGGCGTGGCTGCACCACGCGGCCGCCGTACCGACGAACGGCGCGCAGGCCAAGATCTGCGCCGGCGCCAGCTGCTGACCAGCCGGCACGATGCCCTGCACTCCCTGGGCGCGTAGCTCGGCGCGCAACTTCTCCGCCGGGCCGGCCGGCTCGTAACGGGTGACACTTTGGACGGCGCCCAGCGCGTTCCGCTCGATGACGACGACCTCGTCGTCCACCACAGTCGGCGCCGGAGCCTTGTCGGCCACCGGGGCGGCGCCGGCGGCGACGCCCCACGGTGATATCCCGGCGGCGACGGCGAACAGGGCTGCCGCCGCGGTCACCACGACCTTTCGTCTGACAGTACTCACGTGCGTTCCTCTCTCGGGGCGGAAACCGGTCCGGAGACCGGCGAGTGACCCCATGACAGCGCACGCGCGGCGTCCCGCCTAGGCGGTAACACCGGCAGCTCGCGAAGCTGCCGGTGTCCCCTTGTTCACCACGAAGAATTGACCGGAACGACGGTTATTTACTGAACAGAATCAAGTTGGGCGTCCCGACGTTGTCGGCGGCCAGCCGGCCGCTGGTCGCGGTGTCCCGCAGCTCCTGCTGAACCAGGGCCGGTCGCGCGGTCGGCGTCTGCTCGAGGATCTTGGCGGCAGCGCCGGCCGTCGGGCCGACCTGGCCGCCGTTGGCGATCCCCCACGGGTTCTCGTCGCTACCGCCGCCGATGGCGGTGGTGCCGTCCGGCGCGGCGAGGTCGACGCAGGTGCCGCGATGCGAACCGAAGGCCAGCTGCTCCTTGCCGCCGCTGAACCTGGTCAGGTCGAGCCGGGTCACGGTGATTGCCTCGGAGACGCGACCGGGCGAGAAGTTGCACGCGTTCCCACCGAGATCGCTGGCGTCGCCACCGGCGTCGACGACCCAGCTGATACCTGCCTGGGACGACTCCCGCAGTGCGTTGTCGAGCGCGGCGTCCGCGGGCAGTTCGTAGGGCAGGACGCCGACGGCCGGCTTCACCGCGTTGGCGGTGACCCACTTGATCGCGGCCGTGGCCTGTGCCGCGGTCGGCGCCTGGTTACACGCGAACGCCCGCACCGACACGATGTTCGCGCCCTTGGCGACGCCGTACTTGTTGCCGGCCACCAGCCCGGCAACCCCGGTCCCGATCGTCGTGCAGCCACTCGTCGAGGGGCCGCCGACCAGGTCGGCGCCCAGGCTCGCCCGGCCGCCGAAGTCCGTGTGCGTGACGCTCACGCCCGGGCTGACGACGTACGCGCGGACGCCGGCGCCGGTCAGCGTCCAGCTGTAGCTCTTGTCCAGCGGACGATCCCGCTGGTCGATCCGATCGAGCCCGCCGCTCGGGTTCGGCTGCGTGCCGCCGGCCGCCTGGGCCGGAAGCTGGCCGCCCACCACCAGCGCCGCGCCGGCCAGTACGGCGCCCCAACGGGTCAATGATCTCGTCATGTGATCGACTCCGATCCTCAGGTCCCGGACGGTGTGCCCGGGGCCCCAGATCGTGGCGCAGCCCGGTCCGGGCCGACAATCGTTTGAACCAGCGTCAAACCGCTGAACCGAACGCCGCCCTGTTACGTTTCCCGTGCCGCTTCGAGCAGTTCGACGATGTCGTCCCGGCGCGACAGGCCGACGAAAGCGCGGTAACAGGGGGCGTGCGCCACGCTGACAGAATGAAACGTTTCCTTCTGGCAACAGTCATCGGCCTCGCGCTGATCGCCGGTACCCAACCGGCCTCCGCGCAGCCGACCGCCCCGGCTGGCCAGGCCGCCCCGACCGCTACAGGCACGTTGTTGCAGCCGGCCGGCGCCAGTCTCTATCCGCGCGCGATCCGCCTGCAGCACAACGGCGCGGCCAACGGCCGGATCCTCGCGAGTGTCGTGTCGTTCCGCGGCGCCGCCAACGGCGTCGGCGTGATCCACGAGAGTACGAACGACGGCGCGAGTTTCGCCGAGGTCGGCGCGGTCGCCGATCCGGAGGCCGCGAACAACCAGGGCCTCTGCTGCGGCACGCTGTTCGAACTGCCCCGGCAGATCGGCGCGCTGCCGGCCGGCACGCTGCTGTGGTCCGCTTCGGTTGGCGCCAACGACCGTCCGATGGCGCTGCGGATCTGGCGCAGTAACGACCTCGGTCGCAGCTGGAGCTACCTGTCGAACTGCGCGGTCGCGCCGAACACGAAAGGGCTGTGGGAGCCCGAGTTCTCGGTAGCGGCCGACGGTCGGCTGGTCTGCCACTACGCCGACGAGACGGACGGCGTCCACAGTCAGAAGCTGATGGAGGTCCGCAGTAGCGACGGCGTGAGCTGGACAGACCGGGTGCCGACCGTCCAGAGCACGAACGGCGGCCATCGGCCCGGGATGCCCGTCGTCCGCCAGCTCAGCCCGAGCCTTTACGTGATGGTCTACGAGATCTGCGGGCTCGGCGGCCAGTACGACTGCGTCGTCCACAAACGGACGTCGGGCGACGGCTGGAACTGGGGACCGCCGAGCGATCTCGGGACGCGCCCGCAAACCATCGACGGCAAGTACTTCGCCCACGCACCCACCGTCGCCGTGGCCGGCGGGAAACTGTTGCTGATCGGCCAGATCCTGCGCAACAGCAACGGATCAGTTGCCGTCGACAACGGTCGGACCATCTTGGCCAACACCGAGAGCTCGTTCGGCCCCTGGTACGAGCTGGAGTCGCCCGTCCACGTCCCAAACCCCTACAACCACTACTGCCCGAACTACAGCTCCTCCCTCGTCCCCTCCGCCGACGCGACCCGCGTCCTCCAACTGGCCACCGACTTCAGCAACAACGACTGCCAAACCTTCTTCGCCACCGGCTCCGCGATCGGGACCGGGACGGACGCCGGGGTCGTCGGCGGAGCGACGTACCGGCTGCTCAGCGCGCAGAGCACGCACTGCATGGACGTCGCCGCCGACTCGCGCGAGTACGGCGGGCGGATCCAGCAGTGGTACTGCAACGGGTTGGGGCCGCAGAACTTCCAGTTCACCGCGGAGGGCAACGGCTTCTACCGGCTGAAAGGCCAGAACAGCCAGTTGTGCGTCGAAGTCACGAAGAACTCGTTCGAGCCGGGCGCCAAGATCCAGCAGTACGCCTGTCAGGACGGCGGCTGGCAACGGTGGCGGTTCGTCAACGTCGGCCGCAACCACTACAAGATCGTCGGCCAGAACTCCGGGCTGTGCCTCGACGTGGCCGGCGGCTCCACGGCCGCCGGCGCCGACCTGCAGATCTGGCACTGCAACAACCTCCAGCCGCAGGTCTGGAAACTGGAGCGGCGGTGACCTGACGGACGGGTTCGGGGTGCCCGAGCGGGTCGTTCGGGCACCCCTTTGTTCGGGGCGTGAAGGAAGAGGCACATACTGCTGGAGGTGACCGGATGAGGCCGGTCATCGGTGTTACTTCCGCCTAGCGTTCGGAGTACTTGCATGTCCGGTTTGACCCGGCGTTCCGTCCTGCTCGCAGTGCCTGCCGCTGCTGCCGCCCTCGCTGCCCCGTCGGTCATGACGAGGGCGACCGCGGCCGTCGCGCACCAGAGTCCGATCAACATCCACCGGGGGAGCGCTGTGCTCAGCCCGGGGTTGCCGGCGCTGCACGTGCACTACCCGCGGTCCATCGATCTGGAGATTCGCTACGAGAGCAAGGACGGCGGCCAGCCCGGTGGGTGCGAGACCCGCACCGCCGAGGAGACGGTGCTCGCCGAGATCCCGAAGGGCGCGGCCTGGGTGACGCTCGGCGGCGTCCGGTACGACCTCGCCAACTTCCATTTCCACACCCGGTCCGAGCACCGGTTCGACGGGCACCAGTTCCCGCTCGAGCAGCACTTCGTTCACCTCGGCCCGAACGGCGAGCGGCTGGTGATCGGCCTGTTCATCACCACCGGCGGCCACGGCGGCACGCTGCAGGACCAGGCGCTGGCCACCGTCCCGGACGAGTGCGGCGAGGACATCGCGCTGCACGGCGCCAACCTGGCCGGTGCGCTCCCGGCCGACCTGTCCACCTATCGGTACGACGGCTCGCTCACGACGACGCCGTTCTCCGAGCCGGTCTCCTGGCTGATGCTCAGCCACATCCGCGAGATCACGACCAGCTCACTGGCGCACTTCCAGGCCCGCTTCCCGAACGGCGACAGCCGCGCGCTGCAGCCGCTGAACGGCCGGACCGTCCGCTACCGCCCGCAGCACTGACGTGATCCTAGGCTCCGGCGCGGAACCGTGTCGGAGCCTAGGAGCGGGCGAATCCGGTCAGCAACGTGTTCACTCCGAGCCGGAACCGGCGGGTTTCAGCCTGCCGCGAGCCGCCCAACCGCTGCGCGACCTCAGCCCTGGCGAGCCCCTCGACCAGCGTGCAGAACAACAGCGCGATGTCGGCCGGATCGCCGCGCAACTGCCCGGCGTCCACAGCTACGCGAGCCTGCCGCACGAAGATCGCTCGGACCTCCGCCGCGGCCGGCTCCTCGTCCCGCGCCGGATCGAAGTCCGCGAACGGGCGGGCGAACATCACCTCGGCCAGCGCCGGATTGCCCACGATGAACTGCCGAAAGCCCTCCGCCAGGCCGCGCAGCCCCGCCAGCTCATCCGCGGCCGGCGGTAACGCCGCCAACTCCGCGCCCAACTGCCGGAAGCCCGCGAAGAAGACGTCCCGGACGATCCCGGCCTTGTCCCCGAACACCTCGTAGACGGCCGGTACCGAAGCGCCCGCCCGGCCCGCCACCGCCCGCGTGGTCAGCCCGGCCACACCCTCCGCCGCCAGGATCGCCAGCGCACCCGACAACGCCCGCTCACGCAGTGCCGCAGTCCGCTGTTTCACCCTGGGCATCCGCGTAACCCTCTCGAATCTCGAAGAAAGCCGTTACGTAACGACGATACGGTATGACGGAGCGCGGGTCGCGGGCCATCCAGGTCGAAACGGTGGGCAGAGCTCGGGGTCGGCTCCTACCTTTCGGGCATGGCGACGAACTGGTCCAGACGAACTTTCCTTGCAACCGGCAGCGGGGCTCTGGCCGCTGCCGCCGTCCCGAGCTCTCCGGCGGCCGCTGCGCCCGCCGAAGCCGGTGCAATGGCACCCGCGGTGGCCGGCTTGGCCGGTGTCGAGCCCGATGTGGAGCTCGCGAAACTGTGGTGGCCGAACCCGCGGAACGTGTGGACGCCGATCGGCTGGAAGGACCACCTGTTCCGCTTCAACGTGACCTACAACGGGAGCGTGGTCGGCGCGCCGCAGCCGCTCGCGCGAGTGATCAAGCACTTCGAGGGCGACCCCGGGGACACCCGTGGGTACCGCCGCGACCGGCTGCAGCTGGACTTCACGCCGTGGGGCGGCCCGGCCTTCACGAAGGAAACGGGGAAGCCGCGCCCGATGCGGCCGTTGTACAACGGCCACTTCTACGTCTACCGCGAGGACGACGGCCTCTACGGTCGCGGCATGCAGCGCTGGGCCGACTCGCCGACGCCCGTCCTGCAGACCGATTGGACGCTGTCCGAGGCCGGTCTCGTCCTGCGGCAGTCGGTGTTCGCGCACATGCTGAACACGGCCGACGTGGTGACCGGCGAGGAGCAGCTGTTCGCCTGGATCCGGCTCTCCGTGATCGCCGCCGACCAACGGTTGGTGAAGTCCAACCACGACTACGGATTCGCGATCCGCGTCGCGCGGGCCTACTACTCACAGGAGTTGCCGTACAACTTCCAGGACGGCATCGTGCTGACCGGCTTCCCGGAGCTGGCGCCGTTCCTCGACGGCCGGGACCGCCGGCCGCTGACGGTCGGCGGGAAGACGGGGTTCGCGATGTGGGGACAGCGCGGCCCGCAGCTGGCCGTGCTGGCGGCGAACGGCACCCCGACGCCGGTCTTCAGCCAGCCTGATCCGACCAAGTTCATCTTCGACATCGAGGCGCGACTCAAACCCGAGGTCGGCTCGCATATCGACATCCTGCAGTGCATGCAGCCGGTCAACGACGACGGCGCCTTCAAGCCGGAGCTCGCGCTCGGGTACGACGGCGCGCTCGCGAAGTCGAACGAGTACTGGTCGCGTAAGGCGAGCACCGCCGCGACGATCCGGACGCCGGAGAAGTACGTCAACGACTTCGTCACCCGCAACGTGCAGTTCTCCGAGGTCGTCGCCTGCAAGGTGCCCGGGACGAATTACTCCACGTTCCTCACCGGCTCGATGGGGTACGACGTCCTCTGGACGACGCCGACGTCGATGACCAGCCACATGTTCCTGTCCCTGCTCGGCCACCACGACACCGTCGCCAAACACCTCGAGCTCTACAAAACCACCCAGGGCACGGTGAAACCGCCGGGAACCGCCTACGCCCAGCACCCCGGGTACTACGCGACGCCGAGCACCGTCACGGCCATCGACTGGCTGCCCGACCACGGCGCGGTGATGGCGGCGGTCGCGACGCATGCGCTGATGACCGGTGACCAGACGTTCATCAACTCCTGGATGCCGTCGTTGCTCAAGGCCTGTGCCTGGATCAGGGACGTCTGCAAGCAGACCAACCACGCCGGCATCAAGAACCTGCCGCCGCCCGGGAAGGCCAGTGACGAGGAGGTCGAGGTCCAGAGCATTTGGGCGGTCGCCTGGATCTACAAGGGCCTGATCACGACGGTCCGATTGCTGCAGCGGACCGGGCACGAAAAGGCCAAGGAGTGGGCCGATTTCGCCGCCGAGTATCGGGCCGCGGCCAGTGCGGCGCTGGACACGGCCGGTGCGAGTGCGCCGAAGTGGCGGCATCCGGACGGCGTCGAGTACCCGATCTACTCCCACAACTTCGTCGGCCCGGCGGGCGCCTTCGGTGAGGCGATGCGGCTGGACGGCGGCGCGATGGTGATGGTGTGGGCCGGGCTGCTGCCGGCCTCGGACCCGCGGATGGTCAAGTACTGCGACTACTTCCGGGTCGGGCCGAACGTCAAGCTCTGGAACGGCGGCTCCCGCAAGCACCCGCTGGACGCCCCGATCCTGGAGCACGAGATCTCCAGTTTCGAGCCGATCTACAGCTGGAACCTCTTCCACTCCTGGCAGCTCGGCGACCGCGCCCGCTTCCTCGAAGGGATGTACTCGCTGGCCGTCGGCGGCGTCTCACCGCAGACCTACATCCCGTTCGAGCACCGCGGCGGGATGTCGGCCTCACTCGGCACGCACGCCACCATCTTCAGCCTGATGCGGCTCGCCGTCGTCGACGACCAGCTCCATGACGCCGACCTCAACCTGCTCCGCCTCTGTCCGATGGCGTGGCTCTCGACGACCGAGGACACCGTCTTCGAGAAGATGCCGACCGTCTACGGTCCGATCTCGCTCAAGTTCCGCCGGACCGGCGCGACACAGCTGACGCTGACCTGGAGCGCCACCTGGCGGTCCAAGCCGGCCCGCCTGGTCGTCCACGCCCCGCCCGGATTCACCACCCTGGTGATCAACGGCACGAGCCACCAGGTACCGGCCGCGGGGTACGTCGTCGTACCGGTCTGATTCTTGGGCTGCGGTGGCCCGCGACCTAGTTGTCGCGGGCTGCCGCCTCCGCCGGGCAGAAGGCGTCCCGGGCCGGACGGCGGCCGGTGACCAGGAAGTCGGTGACGGCAGCGTTGCCGCAGGCATTCATCGCCGGGTTATAGGCGCCGTGCCCGCCCTGGTCGACGACGACCATCCGGGCCTTGGCTCCCAGCGCGTTTCGCAGTTTCCGCGCGCCGCGCAGGGGAGTGGCCGGGTCGCGCTCGTTCTGCAGGATGAGGACGGACGACGGGCCGCGGTCGGTGATCCGGACCTTGGCCGCGGCCGGCGCCGGCCAGTACGCGCACGGCCGGATGTTCGCGGACCAAGCGCCGTACAAGGGGTAGCGGATCCGGTCGATCGCGACATTGGTCTGGTAGCTGCGGACGGACGTCGGCCAGCGGGAGTCGCCGCAGATCACCGCGAGGTGGCCGACCGGGAAGCTGCCGCGATCGTCGAAGGCGGCGGCGTTGCGGGCCGTGGGCAACGGCTGGTTCGTGTCGAGCGCGTGCATCAGCTCGGCGAGGTCCTTGAGGTAGAACTCCGCGCGCAGGTAGAAAGCGGCGATCGTCCGGAAGAGCGTCCCGTCGTACCCCTGGATCGGCGCCCGGTCGAGGCGCTTGGTGAGCTGGAACCACTTGGCGGTCACCGCGGCCGGCGTCGCGCCGAGCCCGTAACGCTCGGGATGGGCGGCGGCGAACCGTGCGAAGTCCGGGAAACGTTGCTGGAAGCCCAGACCCTGGTCGCGCAGCGCGTCGACGTCGTAGCCGTCCGGCGGGAGCGCGCTGTCGAGGACGATCCGGTCGCTGCGCTCCGGGAACAGCGTCGTGTAGACCGCGCCGAGGTAGGTCCCGTATGAGTCGCCGTAGTAGGAGAGCTTGCTCTCGCCGAGCGCCGCGCGGATGCGGTCCATGTCCCGGGCGGTGTTGGCCGTGGTGATGTGCGGCAGCAGGTCAGCCGTCGCGGACGTCGTGCACTGGCGAGCCACGGTCTTCGCGGTCTCAGCCGCCTTCGCGACGTCTGCGGCATTCAGCGGGTACGGCGGCGCCGCCGCGACCGCGCTCTGTGCCTCGGTGAGGTTGCAGGTCAGCGGGGCACTGCGCCCGACCCCGCGCGGGTCGAATCCGATCACGTCGTAGCTGTCCCGCACCGCCTGCGGCAGCTCGAGCACGACCGGTACGGCGGCGCCCGGAAGCCCCGGCCCGCCCGGATTGACCAGCAGAACCCCGCGCCGCTTCGCAGGCGCCTTGCTCGGCAGCCGAGTGATCGCCACCTCGATCTGGCGCCCGTCCGGACGTCGGTAGTCGAGCGGCACCTGCACCGTCGAGCACTCCAGCCCGGCCGGATAGTTCGCCGGACACGCGCCCCACGCGACGCCTGCCTGGGCGACCGCGGGGACCAAGGATGCCCCGACCACGACGACAGCAACTCCCACCGACAGCACTCGGCGCATACCAACTCCCCGTGAGCGAACCGAAACGTCTGCGGTCAGTAACCGTACTCCACGCTCCGTAAACCTCGGGGACGCCGAAGAGCTGGTATCGTGCGTCGCAAGGTACCTGGTCACGAACGTGAGGGAGTGTCGACGTGATGAAGCAGGCGAGCGCCGAGGTCCGGCGGTATCTCGAGGAACTCACCCACCTGCTGAGCGAGGTTCCGGCCGATCTGCGGGCCGAGATCGTCGGCGGGATCCGTGAGCACCTGGCGCAGGTCGAGTCCGATGGGGACGACGCCGCCGTCCGGGATGCCCTGGTCCGGCTGGGCTCGCCGGAGTCGGTGGCGGCCGCGGCCCGCGCCGACCAGCCGCCCGCGCCGCGTCCGTCGCTCGCGGACCGCTGGACGACGATCGCCGCGGGCCTGGCGGCGCTCTGCGCGGCGGACGGCCTGCTGGCGCTCGGCGTCGGGATGGCCGTGACGTCGCACTTCGACGAGAACGCCGATTGGAACCTGCACCCGGCCGCCGTCCTCCTCGGCACCGGCCTGTGCTTCCTGGCGGGTCTGTTCGCGACCATCCTGGTGTGGACCAGCCGTAGCTGGCGCCGGGAGCACAAGCTCGGTGTGACGGCGGTCTGGCCGGTCGCGCTGGTCGTGGCCTTCGCTGCCGGTGAGGTGTCGTTGTGGTTGCCGGTCGGCGCCGGCTTCGCGGTCGGCGCCGTCGTCCTGCTGCTCGGAGCGCTGGTGACAGTCGTGATCGGCCGCTGGACGCTCGAGTCTTTGTCAGCTCAGGCGGCTCGGTAGGCGTTTCCGGAGGTGTTCGGCGTCGCGCCGTTGCAGAGGCCGGTCGGGGCGACCTGGGTGGAGAGCGTGAACCAGGAGAAGCGCTCGACGTAGGACTTCGACTTGAGCATCGCGGTCGACCTGTTGATGAAGTCGACCTGCTGGGCCTGGGTGGGGTAGCGGGCGGTGCCGGTCGACCAGTCGGTCAGGGCGTACTCGGTCAGCCAGATCGGCTTGCGGTAGCGGTTGTAGACGGCGTTCAGATAGCTCTCGAGGTGACCGGTCGCGGCGGCGGAGAAGTCGGAGCCGTACCAGTGGATCGGGATGAAGTCGACGCGGTAGCCGCGCTGGGCCGCGCCCGCCATGAAGCGGTCGAGCCAGCCGCCAGGCGTGTCGCCGCCGAAGGCGACGGCCGGGGCGCCGAGGCGCATCCCGGTCGACTGCAGCTGTGGCCACAGATCGAGAGCCTGCTGGACGGTCATGTTCGCCTGACCGGCCATGTCCGGCTCGTTGAAACCGAGCAGGGTGGTGCCGTTGGCCTTCGCCTCGGCGAGCGCGCCCGGGGTGACGGAGCCGCGGCCCCAGATCATCGGGACGAACTCGACGCCGGGCGGGGTGGCGATGCCTTGGGGGTTGACAGCCCACGTGTAGTACCAGCTCGCGCCGACGGCGGTCAGCGCTTGGGATGCGCCGGCGACGCCGTTCGCGCTGACCCCCTTCCGGGCGGCCAGGGTCTGTGCGGACGCCGGGGCGGCGAGCGTCAGCGTGAGCAGGACGGACAGGGCAAGGAGCAGCAACTTTCGCATCGGCGGACTCCGATCGAAGTACTGGGGGCGGTTCGATCCATCGTGCCGGATCGGGCCGCCCCCGGCCACCCTCAGATCCGGGCGGCGGCGCGCATCGCCTCGAAGACCTCGGTGTTGTCGAGCACCCGGCCGAGACGTTCCGAGCCCGGGCCGCTCGCGGTCAGCGGCGTGTCGGTGCCGCTGTGGCTGTTCGTCGTCCAGTCGACCGCGAACCGCAGGTTCGAGCCCGGGATCGCGAACGGGCCGTCCTGCCGCGGATCGGTCTTCTCCTCATCGGTGTCGTAGTCCTGGATGCTCAGGCCGCCGGTCTCGTGGTCGCCGTTGATGATCACGAGCGTGTCCGGGTGCGTCTTCACGAACCGCATCACCTCGGCGACGATCGCCTCCAGTGACTTACCGGCCTGGATGACCTCACCGGCGTTGTTGTCGTGGGACAGCCCGTCGATCCCTTCCTCCTCGAGGAAGAGGAAGAACCCCTTCGGGTTCTGCGACAGGACGTCGAGAGCCTTGCGGGCCATGTTCACCAACGGGACGCGCGGCGCGTACTTACCGACGCCTTCGGGGCCGTAGTCGACCATGTCCTCGTTCGCGAACAGCCCGAGCAGCCGGGTCGCGCGGGTATCGCGCAGCTCGTTCCCGTTGCGCACGTAGGTGTAGCCCGTGCGCTGCGCCTGCTTCACCAGATTGCCGTACGGACTGCGGCTCTCCTCGCCCGGCTTGTCCGGCCACAGACCCGGATCGCCCTTCGGGTACCACCAGTCCTCACCGCCGCCGAGCAGGACGTCGGGCCGGATCTTCTCGACGTACTGCTTGGCGATATCGCTCTGCAGATCCCGGCTCGGCACGTGCGCCGCGAAGGACGCCGGCGACGCCCCGGTCACCTGCGCGGTCGTCACCAGCCCGGTCGACTTGCCCGCCTTCTTCGCCCGCTCCAGGATCGTCTCGATCGGCCGACCCGCGGCGTCCATCCCGATCCGCCCGTTGATCGTCTTCTGGCCGGTGGCGAGCGCGGTCGCCGAGGCGCCGGAGTCCGTCACGACCTCGTGCGGGTCGATGGACGTCGTCCGCACCATGCCCGCGACCGGGAGTTTGTCCAGCTCTAGCTCGCCGTACCGGCCCTTGGTCGCCAGCCGGATCAGGTTCCGCTGTCCCAGCCCCAGACCGTCGCCCTGGATGTAGATGATGTTCTTCGCGACCCGCGGCCGCTTGTCCTCCTCCGGCTTCTTGGCCGTCTGCGCGACCGCCACCGCCGTACTCCCGCCGAGAACCGTCAGAGCCACTGCCAACGCCAGAGCACGCATTTATTGGTCTCCCCAGGTAGAAGTGCGTCAGAACTTGCCGATGCGGACGGCGCCGCCCGCGGCTTCGTCGTCCGTGCCGTAGAGGATCCGGTCGCAGGACCGGGACAGGCAGCTCAGCGCTTCGATCTTGTGACCGGGATAGCGCGCGAACTCGCGGGTCGCGAGTGTGATCCCGCCGTCCTGGCCGAGCGTTCCGGCGACGTACGCCGCGGAGTCGAACGGCCCGTCGTCGCCCGGGTCCGAGGCGGCGGTGACCAGGATCTGGTTCGTCGCGGTGATCTCGAGGTCCGAGATGTGCCGGACGTCGGTCGCCGGGTAGGGCACCCGGAACGTCACCGTGCTCACCTTCCCGAAGGCCGACTTGGCGACGTCGAGCCGAGCCGCGGAGATCGTCGAGGAGCGGGCGTCCTGACCGCGGTCCGCCCAGACGGCGTACAGGCGGTCGCGGACGGTCTTCAGCGCGAAGCTCTCGTAGTTGTCACCGGTCAGCCCGGCCGGGACCTGGAAGGTCGCGAGCACCTTGAGTTTCAGACCCTTCAGCTGGAACCGGAAACCCTTACCCGCGCTGGCGAGCGCGATGTACTCGCCGGCCCGCCCCGGCACCGGCTCGACCGCCTCCAGGTCGACCGGCAGCTCACCCGGCCACTCGATCGACTCGACCTTGCGGACGTCGCCGTCCTCGATCCGGACGCGGACCGCGCGATTCTCGCCGGCCTTCTTGTTGTCCCGGACGACGAGCGCGTCGACGTCGTCGTCATCGCGGTCCAGGACGGCGATGCCGCTCACGCCGGACAGCATTCCGTCGCCGATCTTCTGCCAGCCGTCGTCCGCGGGCGTGCTGAGCGCGGTGGCGGTGCAGTTCAGGGTACCGGCGCGGAGCGCGTGGTTGTCGGTGTTGTCGTCGTCGGCCCAGACGACCTGTTTGCGGCCGGAGCTACACGCGGGGGCGATCGCGAATCCCTCGGTGTTGAGGTTCGGCAGCTGCGACGGCCGGTTGTAGGTGGCGTTGACGGAGAACTTGCCGGCAGCAACGGTCAGGGTCGTACTGCGGCCGTCGCAATGGTTGTCGCAGCTGGACCAGAGCAGGCCGGACGCCGGGTCGAACTCGAGGTCCATGATCGTGCCGAGCCCGCTGGCGAAGGTTGCGACGCGGGTGAACGTGCCGCCGGACTGATTCAGCGCGTAGGCGTAGATCGTGCCGTTGTCCTCCAGGCCGGCGAGGTACAGGCCGGTGCCATGGTTGGCGTACGACGCGGGGTTGTAGAGGGCCTTCGTCCGCTCGTCCCGAAAGCCCTGCGCGGTCAGGAACGAGTCCGGAACCCAGGAGATGGCTTCGAGGCCGCTGTTGTCGTCCACGCTGGGCAGGTCACTTGTCAGATCCCACTCGGCGGTCGCGTTCTGCGTCTTCGCGGTGGACTTCGGGTCGTACCGCAACACCTTCAGGCTCGACCCGCTGCCGTCGCCGTCGCGTTCGGTTGCCACGAGCAACCCGTCCGGCGTCCGGACCACCGCTTCGGCGTCCGGCTCGCCCTTGCCGTTGCGGTAGTTGAGCGACCGCGGGCCAACCGAGTCCGGCCGCCACTTGGCGCCGTCCCGGACGAGCCGATACAACGTGCTCGGCCCGTTTCGCACCGCCCACAACACGTCGGGACCATCGAACGAGAGCCCACTCAGGTTCGTCCCGAACACATTGCTGCCATCGGCAACAGTGACCGCAGAACCGCCTGGCCACGCCACCGGCGCCGCGCCGGCCGGACTCGTGGCCAGCGGAGTGATCAGAACAGCCGCGACCGCGGCGAACAGGGCAGGACGGCGAAACCCGGGCATGCGTGCTCCTTCGGGCCGGATGGGGCGGGGCTCGGTGAACAGCAGGCAAACTATTAGGAAACCTTGTTTACCGATTAGTGACTGTAGTCACCTGACCTGCTACCCCGCAACCATCCGTCCGGGCCCGGCCGGCCGCTCAGCCGGCCTTTTCCCCGGGGCTCAGCAGAATTTTCACCGCCCCGTCGCGCTTGGCCTGGAACATCTCGTAGGCGCCAGGTCCGTCGCCGAGCGGCAGGCGATGCGTGGCGAAGGTGTCCACGCCGAGCGGGTCGTCGTCGCCGAGGAGCGGGAGGATCTGGTCGCTCCAGCGGCGGACGTTGGCCTGGCCCATCCGGAGCTGGATCTGCTTGTCGAAGATCGTGAGCATCGGGAGCGGGTCGGCCATCCCGCCGTAGACGCCGACCAGGGAGATGGTCCCGCCGCGACGGACGGCGTCCACGGCGAGAAGGAGAGCCGCCAGCCGATCGACGCCGGCCTTCTGCATGACGGCGCCCTGGACGGCGTCGGGCAGCAGACCCGCGGCTTGCTGGGCGAACTTGGCGGCGGGGGAGCCGTGGGCTTCCATGCCGACTGCGTCGATCACGGCGTCCGGACCGCGGCCGTCGGTGAGGTTGCGGATCGCGTCCGCGACGTCGTCGGCGTACTCGAGGGTCTCGACGCCGTTGCGGCGGGCGCGTTCGAGGCGTTCGGGGACGATGTCGACGCCGATGACGCGGTGGCCGCGGTGGAGCGCGATCCGGCAGGCCATGTCGCCGATCGGACCGAGACCGAGGACGGCGACCGTGCCGCCTTTGGGGACGGCGGCGTACTCGACGGCCTGCCAAGCGGTGGGCAGGACGTCGGACAGGTAGACGAACCGGTCGTCGGGCGGGCCGTGCGGGACCTTGATCGGCCCGTAGTGGGCCTGCGGGACGCGAAGGTACTCCGCCTGACCGCCCGGGATCTGCCCGTAGAGCTTGGTGTAACCGAACAGCGCCGCGCCCATCCCCTGGTCGCGGACCTGCGTGGTCTCACATTGCGTCTGCAGCTCCTGGTCGCACATGAAGCAGGAACCGCAGGCGATCTGGAACGGTACGACGACGCGGTCGCCGGCGCTCAGCCCCGGGACGGCCGCACCGGTCTCCTCGACGATCCCGATCACCTCGTGACCGAGCACGTCACCGGAGTCCAGGAACGGGCTCATCACCTCGTACAAGTGCAGGTCCGAACCGCAGATACCGCTCGAGGTGACCTTGATGATCGCGTCGGTCGGCTCCTCGATCCGCGGATCCGGGACGTCGCCGTACTCGATCTTCCGCTTGCCCTGCCAGGTCAGTGCCTTCATCAGCTCGCTCCTAGTCCGGTGGTTCGCAGCGCCATCCGGTCGAACAGCCGATCGGGGATCAGCCGGCGAACCTTGGGCAGCATGGTGGCGGTCAGGCCGTTCGCGTAACGCGTGTGCGGGCGATCGGCGTCCACTGCGTGCAGGATCAGCTCGACGGCCTCTTCCGGGCCGGGGCTCTCCTTACCGCGGCGCCGCAGTACCTTGCGGAGCGTCTCGAGCCGCTCGTCGTAGATCGCGCTCGGCGGTAGCGAGTCGAGCTTCTGCGCGGCCTTCGACCAGATCGGCGTGGCCAGCGGGCCGGGCTCGACGATCGCCACCTGGATCCCGTCCGGCAGCAGCTCCTGCCGCCACGCGTCGGCAATCGCTTCCAGGGCGTACTTCGAGGCGTGGTACGCGCCCGCGAACCCAGTAGCAACCCGCCCACCGATCGACCCGACCAGCACGATCCGCGAGCCTTCCGCTCGACGCAACAACGGCAGAATCCGTTGTGTCAAAGCAACCTGGCCAACAACATTCACCTCGAGCTGGTCCCGCAGACTCTCGATCGGCAGCGTCTCCAGCGGCCCGGCCGCCGCGGTCCCCGCATTGTCCACCAACGCATGCAACCCGCCCCCGCCAAGCGCGAGATCAACCTGCGCCGCCACCGTCTTGATCGAGTTCGCCTCAGTCACATCCAGATGCAGAACAGTCACATTCGCCGAAGTCTGCTGATCAAGCACCTCAGCGCCCGCCCCATGCACACAAGCGAACACCCGCCACCCCTCAGCATCCAGCCGCAACGTAGTCGCGGCCCCGATCCCACTACCAGCTCCCGTAATCACAACGCTGCGCATCACAGCCCCTTCCCTCGACCAAACCCCGCCAGTACCCCAAACCCAGCTAGGTAACAAGACGCACGCCGATCGGGCCCGAAGCGTCTGGGGTGGTTGGGCCCGGGTACCGGCTCGGGACTCAGTGAAAGGACGGGACGATGTCGGGCGATGTTGTCGATCTGATCATGCATGACCACCGTGAGGTGGAGCGGCTGTTCGACGAGTTGAAGGACAGTCCGGAGAAGCGGCCGAACTTGCTGCCGGTGTTGACGGCGCTGCAGGAAAAGGTGCAGCGCGCGGCGGAGAGCTGATGCGGTCGAAGGTGGGCCGGGTGGTCGTGGTGTTGTTGGCAGCGGTGGCGTTCGGCGCGCTGGTCGTGGTGACGCCGTGGACTTCGGGTGCGACCGCGGCTGACGGTCTCGTCGTGCAGCCGATGGCCGACCCGACGCCGACGCCGACGTCCACGGACACTCCGTTGCCGACCAATCCGCCGGGGACCGCGGACGGCGACCCGGATGACTTCAGTGGGACGCCGTGGGTTGTGGTCGGGGCCGGCGTCGTGGTGCTGCTCGTCGCCGGGCTGACCCTCCTGGTCTTCCGTAGAAGATCCGGTTAGCTGCTGCGGGGGCGGGCACCGGGGGCCTTCGACAGCAACGACTTCTTGGAGGTCAGCGACGATGAGCACGATGACGCAGTCGATCGATGTCGACGTCCCGGTGACGACGGCGTACAACCAGTGGACGCAGTTCGAGTCCTTCCCGCAGTTCATGGAAGGCGTCGAGGAGATCCGTCAGCTGGACGCGACGCACAACCACTGGGTGGTCAAGGTCGGCGGGGCGACGCGCGAGTTCGACGCGACCGTAACCGAACAACACCCGGACGAACGCGTCGCCTGGAAATCGGACTCAGGCCCGCGCCACGCCGGCGTCGTGACCTTTCACAAACTGACCGACACCAGCAGCCGAGTGACCGCCCAGATGGACATCGACCCCGAAGGATTCCTGGAGAAGGTCGGCGACAAACTCGGCGTAGTCGAGGGCCGCGTCAAAGGTGACCTCCAGCGTTTCAAAGAGTTCATCGAATCCCGCGGCGCCGAAACCGGCGCCTGGCGCGGCGACGTACCGCGGTAGGTCAGACTCGGTTAGTGGCGATTCGGCGACGTAAGTCCCAGAGGCAGAGGTTGAAGGGGAAACGGCGGATCGGGCCCGGCGAACGGCGGACGACGGACCGAATTCCGCGTAGTAGCCGCTGAAAACGGACTTCGTCGCGGGAGCTCCAGGTCAGGTTCATCTGGTCGCGGAACAGGGGTGGCAGGAAGCCGATTGTTACGAAACGGTGGAAGCGTCGGCCGAGCGCGGCCAGCCAGGCTGGTAGGAATTTGAGATCGATGATTGCTAGTAGGTGTTGCCGGACGTCGTCGTCGACGTGGACCTGGTCGAGCGCCTGGGTCCAGTACTCCTCGAAGGCCGCCCGATCCGCCGGCCACAGCTCGGGCCGGACTTGGAGCATCGTGCCGAAGATGGCTGCCTCCGCATAATGCCGCTCGGGGTCGGGGCTGAAGAAGGCGCGTTGGGTGTCTTCGAAACCTTTGTAGAGACAGGCTGCTACCCAGAGTTGCAGCTCGGGGTCGAAGGCGTTGTAGGTAACCGGGCTCGCCGCGGTCGAACGCACTTGGGTGTGCGCCCGGTTCACGAACCGTCGGTACGCCGCCTGCTCCGCCGGGGTCCCCATCGCCGCGACTGCCAGGTAGGTGAGCGTCGTCCGGGTTCGCCGGACCGGGTGCCGAAACAGATTGCTCCCATCCACCCGGCTCTCGACGACCCCGCGCCCGACCCCGGGCCGTGCCAGTTGCATCACCACATTCGCGCTCCCGGCCAGCAACGAAACGCCGAGCAGGACGTCGCGCAACGTCGGCTGATTCATCGGGCCTCCGGGGGATTAGCATCGGTACTGAAATTTCAACAGGACGGGGACGGCGGTCGTGGCGAAGCGAAAATGGCTGGATGCGGAGGAGCAGGCGACGTGGCGCAGTTTCCTGCTCGCGACGAAATTGCTCACCGATCGGCTCGAGCGGGAGCTCAAGGACGACGCAGGGCTGTCTTTCGCGTATTACGACGTACTCTCCCGTCTGTCCGAAGCGCCCGGCCGCTCGATGCGGATGGCCGAGCTGGCCGCTGGTTCCGTGTTCGACCGTAGCCGCTTGAGCCATATCGTCGATCGCCTGGCCCGCGACGGCTGGGTTCGCCGCGTCCCGTCGCCGACCGACGCCCGCGGTCAGCTCGCCGAGCTGACCGACGAGGGGATGGCCCTTGTCCGCCGGGCGGCGCCGGCACACGCGGCCCAGGTTCGCGCGCTGATGTTCGATCGGCTGACCAAGGAGCAGCAGCGTTCGCTGCGTGAGATCAGCGCGGTGCTGGCCACCGCGGTCGTCGCCCCGGACGGACTGCGAAAACTCGGCTGGCCGGAGGCCTGACACCCTGTTTGTTGAAATTTCAGCACACTCGACTAGGGTTGTGCTGAAATTTCAACGACCGACGGGAGTGCTCGGATGGGACGGTTGCGGGGCAAGGTCGCGGTGGTCACCGGGGCGGCGGGATTGCTGGGGCTGGCCGGCGTCCGGGCGATGGCGGCCGAGGGCGCCAAGGTGGTGATGATGGGCCGGTCCGCCGCGGTGGAGGCGCGGGCCGCGGAGTTGGTTGCCGAGGGCTCCGAGGTGACGGCGTACCGCGGTGACGTGGGCTCCGAGTCGGATATCGCCGCGGTGATCGAGCTCGCGCGGACGACGTACGGGCGGCTGGATGTGCTGTGGAACAACGCCGCGCTGACGGAGCTCGACTGGCTGCAGGGGGACGTCGACGTACTGGCGACCACCCGCGAGCACCTGGTGCGGACCTTCGAGGTCAACGCGGGCAGCGTGTTCCTCGGCAGCAAGTACGCGATCCCGCTGATGGCTGAGACCGGTGGCGGCTCGATCATCAACACGTCGTCCAGCCAGAGCGCGGGCGGTGATCTGGTGCTGGTCTCCTACGGCACCAGCAAGGCGGCGATCGACTACCTGACGATGTCGGTCGCGACCGCGTACGGCCATCTCGGCATCCGCTCCAACGCGATCGCCCCGGGGCTGATCCCGGCCGGTGACATCGACGCCGGCCCCTGGCCGGACTGGCTGGAGCCGCAGAAACTCATCCGCGATTCCCAGGCCATCACGACCCAGGGCGAGCCCGACGACATCGCCGCCGCCGTTGTCTACCTGGCCTCCGACGAGTCCAAGTTCGTCACCGGTCAGACACTGCGCATCGACGGCGGCCTGACCGCCATCCTGCCGATGCTCTCCGACCGCCGCCGGGTCTTCCCGGCCGTTCAACCGAACGGTTGAATCCCGGTTCCATCGGACGGCGGCCGGTTGAACCGGACGGACGACGCGCGCGGGGCCGGCCCGGCGACAGGATCGAGTGGTCAGGTTGTCGAGGAGAGGTTCGGATCGTGACCGGTGGATTGAGTCGGCGGATGTTGCTGGGCGTGGGTGCCGGTGTCGGGGCGGCGGTGGCGGTCGGGACGCCGTCGTCCGCGCGGACGACGGCGCGGGAGGAGAGCCGCTCGCTGGATGAGCTCTACCGGGCGGCCGTGGCCGAGTCCGGGAAGCTCGTGGTGTACGCCGGTGGCGACCGGTCGCTGCAGCAGGACGCGATCGCGGCGGCGTTCCGGGCACGGTTCCCGGAGGTCGACATCCGGATCATCGTCGACTACAGCAAGTTCCACGACGTCCGGATCAACAACCAGCTGGCGACCGGCACGCTGGTCCCGGACGTCGTCCAGCTGCAGACCGTGCAGAACTTCCCGCGCTGGAAGCACGAGCGGCAGCTCCTGCCGTACAAGCCGGCCGGATTCGGGAAGGTCCACAACCGGTTCAAGGACGCCGACGGCGCCTGGATCGCGATCAACCTGTTCGCGTTCAGCTTCATGTACGACGTGGCCGCCGTCGGAGGTGCGGCGCCGACGTCCCCGCGAGAGCTGACGGATCCGCGCTGGCGCGGCCGGATCGCCTCGGCCTACCCGAACGACGACGATGCCACGCTGTACCTGTTCAAGCTGTACGCCGAAGCCTACGGCTGGTCCTGGATCGCGGACCTCGCCCAGCAACAGCCCACCTTCGCCCGCGGCAGCTTCACCCCGGCGGAGGCCGTCGCCCAGGGCGCGAAGGCGCTCGGCGTGGGTGGCGGCGGAGACCCGCGGGTCACCTCGCCGACCCGCTGGATCGTCCCGGCTGCCGACCCCTTCATGGCCTGGGGCCAGCGCGCTGCGATCCTGGCCAGGGCGAAGAACCCGGCCGCCGCCAAGCTCTACCTGAACTGGATGCTCAGCGTCGAACGCCAGCGCCTCGCCTTCAACGGTTGGTCGGTCCGCACGGACGTCGCTCCCGGCACCGGCCTGCGCCCGATCTGGACCTATCAGAACGCCAACCTCGACGGCTTCCCGGCGTTCATGGCCGACCGGGCCGAGGTCGAGCGCTGGCGGCAGACCTTCAGCTTGTACTTCGGTGAGGTCGTCGGTGCGCCCACCCCGGGCTGGCTGGGCCTGCACCCCGGCCGCTGACTGGTTGCCGCTGGCTACACTCGAGTGTCCTGCCCGGAGGGAGCCCAGATGTCCCGGAACGCCGTTTCGCGCCTGGAGATCGCCGTCCATGCCGCGTTCTTCCTGATCGTGGCCGGCACCTTCGGGCGGTTGCTGACGCTCAACTCGCCCTTGTGCGTCCGGGTGCTGACACTCAGCGTGCTGCTCTGCGGCGGGTACGCCGCGGCCGCGTGGCTCGGCCGGGGTCAGCTTCCGCTGGTCGCGGCCACGACTGTCGTGTGGATCGTGCTGATCAACGTCGTCCCCGGTCCGCTCGCGTCGGTCTACAGCTGGCTCGCCGTGCCGCTGGCCTGCCTGCTGCTCCGAGCGCTCGCGGGCCGGACGGCGATCGTTGCCATCAGCATCGTTACCGCAGCGCTCGTCATCACGCTCTACCGGCACGGCGGCGGGTTCGAGCTGATTCTGCTGCCCGCGGTCGCGACCTGGGCGACCGTCGCGCTCTACGCCCGCCAGCACAGCGATCTCGCCGCCAGGCAGGACCTGCTGGACCAGCTCCAGAGCACTCGCGACGAGCTGGCGCGCCAGCAGCACGAGGCCGGCGTCCTGGCCGAGCGCGCCCGGCTCGCCCGCGAGATCCACGACACGATCACCCAGGAGCTCGCCGGCAGCCGCATGCTGCTGCAAGCCGCGGACCGGGACTGGGACGACGACCCGGCGCAGGCCCGGCAGTACCTCCAGGCGGTCTCCGAGACCCTCGGCCGGAACGTCACCCAAGCCAGGCGGTTGATCGCCGATCTGACGCCGCCCGAGCTGGACGACGGCGGCCTCGAAGTCGCCCTCGAGGAGCTGTGCCGCCGCGAACGCCAGTACGGTCCGGCCGTCGAGCTGATCACCAACGGCGCGCGCAGACCGCTCAGCCCGGACGCCGAAGCCGCGCTGCTCCGGACGGCGCAAGGCGCGCTCGCCAACGTTCGCGATCACGCCGGCGCCGACCGGATCGAGGTCGTCCTCGACTGGCTCGACGAGTCGCTGCGGCTCAAGATCACCGACAACGGCGGCGGCGTCTCCGGCCGGGCCAACGCGCCGGACCGCGGCTTCGGTCTGCCCTCGCTGCGCGAGCGGCTCCGCGCCCTCGGCGGCACGCTGACCGTGGACAGTACGCCGGGCCGCGGCACGGCGCTGATCGCCTCGCTGCCGGTGGGTGCGCGATGAGGGTCCTGCTCGTCGACGATCACGTCGTCGTTCGGGCCGGGCTGCGCGCGCTCCTGGCCGGTGAGCCCGGGGTCGAGGTGGTCGGCGAGACCGGCGACGGCGAAGCGTCGATCCGGCTGGCGCTCGACCTGCGGCCCGACGTCGTCCTGATGGATCTCCGGCTCGACAACGGCGCGATCGACGGTATCGAGGCGACCCGGCGCCTGGCCGCCGTCGCGCCCGCGATCAAGGTCGTCGTCCTGACCAGCCACGGCACCCGCACGGACGTCGCCCTCGCTCTGGCGGCCGGCGCCCGCGGCTACGTCCTCAAGGCCGGCCCGCCCGACGAGCTGTTCCGAGCGCTCCGGACGGCGAACGACGGCGGCACCGGGATGGCCCATCAAGCCGTCGAGCTGCTCGTCGACGAAGTCACCAGCCCGGCCGCGCCCGTCAGCGACCGGGAGGTCGAAGTCCTCCGCCTCCTTGCCCAGGGCCACAGCAACCGCGAGATCGCCGCGGCGCTCTTCCTCAGTGAAGCCACCGTCAAGACCCACCTCGTCCGCGTCTACCGCAAGCTGAGCGCGCCGAACCGCGCTGCCGCCGTCACCGAGGCGACCCGGCGTGGCCTGATCAGCTGAGCGGTTTGTGGTCATCAGGTGAGCTGCGATCGACCTGTTCGGTGACCTGCGCTGCGACGTCCTCTGGAGCCACGTAACCAGTTGCTCCGGTAAGGGAGAGTGCAGTGAAGATCGCGGTGTACGGATCGAGCGGGATGGTAGGTAGCCGGGTGGCCGCCGAGGCGTTGGCGCGCGGGCACGAGGTGATCGGGGTGACCCGATCCGGCGGGGTCTCGCCGGACGGCGTCCGCGCGGTCACCGGGAGCGCGGGCGACGCGCAGGCGGCCAAGGAGCTGGCCGCCACGGTGGACGTCGTGGTGTCCGCCATCGGTCCGGCCGGCGGTGATCCCCGAGACTTCGTCAACGCCATCGAAACGCTGATCAGCGCGACCGTCGGCACCCGCCTGATGGTTGTCGGCGGCGCCGGCAGCCTGCTCGTCGACGGCCGCCTGCTCCTGGACGCCCCCGGCTTCCCCGAGATCTACCGCCCGCCGGCCCTCGCGCTGGCCGAGGTCCTCGAAACCCTCCGGGCCACCCCGCCCGAGATCGACTGGACGCTCTTCTCGCCGGCCCCCGAGATCGCCCCCGGCGAACGCACCGGAGTCTTCACCCTCGGCAAGGACGAACCCGTCGGCACCCACATCTCCGCTGAGGACTTCGCCGTCGCCCTCATCGACGAACTGGAGACGCCCGCGCACCGCCGCACCCGCTTCACGATCGCGTACTAACCGCCGACCGGCGACCCCAGCGTGTATTCGTCGTCGTGCTCGTCGAGGGGGACGAACACGACGGCTCCGTCCGGGCCGGTCAGCGTCCACAGACCGGGCGGCTCGGTTTCGCCGTGGAGGACCTGGGTGTCGAAGGCCGCGGCGAACCGGGCGGCGAACTGCTGACAGGTGGCGCGCGCGGCGGCGTCCGGGTCGAGGCCGATGCTGAGCGTCATGGCGAAGTCGCCGCGGACGCGGGACCAGATGCAGAACACGCCGAAGGGATCGGTGCCGGGGCAGTCCGCGAGCTTGGCCGGGGCCTCGTCCTGCTCGGCCAGGAAGACGTCGTCCGGCTCGGCGCCGAAGGTGGTCAGCAGGAAGGTCCACAGCGCCGGCTCGCTCACCAGCCGGCCGGAGAGTACGTCGTAACCCGTCACGCCACGGAGCCTAGTCGTCGGACTCGACGAGGCGGGGGTGGCAAATGTGTGGGATGGGCTGGTGTCCGGGGGCGGTGGTGGGCTGGAGAGTGTCGGCATGACGCTTTCCAGGACGTTGACTCGGGCTCGGTTGGTTGGGACGTTGTCGAGTGGTGACGGACGGTTGATGGACGTCGTCCTCCGGGACGGCCTGATTGCGGCGGTACGGCCGACCGGCAGCGCACCGGCCGTGGGGGAGACCGTCGATCTGGACGGGCGAGTGCTCATGCCCGGGTTGTGGGATCACCACGTGCACTTCGACATGCTGGCGCTCAGCGAGAGCCGGCTGGACGTGTCGGGGGCGCGGTCGGCGGCCGAGTGTGCGGCGCTGGTGGGCAAGCGGTTGGCGGAGCGGCCGACCGCGCCGGGCGCGACCATGGTCGGGACGGGCTTCCAGGACGGGACGTGGCTCGACCGCCCGACCGCGGAGCTGCTGGACAAGCACAGCGCCGACGTACCGGTTGTCCTGATCAGTCACGACATCCACTGCGCTTGGCTCAACACCGCGGCGCTCCGCCGCTGGGTGCCCGGGCTGGCCTCCGACGGGCTGGTCCTGGAAGACGACTGCTACGAGCTGGTGGCCCGGGTCAACGATCTCCCGATCGCCGAGCTGGACGCGCTGGTCGCCGAGTCGGTCCGCCGGGCGCACGCCCGCGGGACGGTCGGGATCATCGAGTTCGAGCGCCGCCCGAACCTGGACAGCTGGGTCCGCCGGACCCGCGCCGGGACGTCGATGCGGGTCGCCTGCGGTGTCTACACCGACCACCTGGACGACGCCATCCGGCGTGGGCTGGCGACCGGCGACGTCCTCCCCGACACCCGCGGCCTGGTCGAGATGGGGTCGTTCAAGATCGTCGTCGACGGCTCGCTGAACACCCGGACCGCCTGGTGTCACGAGGCGTTCCCGGGCCTGGCGGGCGATACGGCGTACGGCGTCCAGGCGGTCCAGGCCGAGGACCTGGACGAGCTGGTCAGCCGGGCCCACGCGGCCGGGATCGCATCCGCCGTGCACGCAATCGGTGACCGGGCCAACACGCTTGCCCTCGACACCTTCGAGCGGACCGGCGCCCGCGGGACGATCGAGCACGCACAGCTCTTGAGCACGGCGGATCTCGGCCGCTTCGCGCGGCTCGGCGTCGCCGCGAGCGTCCAGCCCCGGCACGCGATCGACGATCGCGACGTCGCCGACAAACACTGGGCCGGTCGTACCGAGCGCGCTTTCCCGCTCGCCTCGCTGCTCGCTGCAGGCGCTCGGCTACTCCTCGGATCGGATGCGCCGGTGGCGCCGCTCGACCCCTGGGTCTCGATCGCCTCCGCGGTCACGCGAACCGATGCCGGGCAGGAGCCCTGGCATGCGGAACAGCGGATCTCGGTCGGTCAGGCGCTGGCCGCGTCGACCCGCCACGAGCGGATCGAACCCGGGCAGCCGGCCGACCTCGTCGTCCTCGCGGCGGACCCGCACACACATCCCGTCGAGCAGCTCGCGACCGTGCCGGTCGAGGCCACGGTGATCGCGGGTGAGCTCGTACACGGCAACTGGTGAATCACGAGAACAGGAGCGCAACTGCATGCGAGTCTTCATCTCCGTCGACATGGAGGGCATCGCGGGGATCGCGACGCCGGACCAGGCGTACCACGGCGGTCACAACTACCCGATGGCGCAGCGGCTGATCACGGCGGAGACCAACGCGGCGATCGCGGGCGCCTTCGACGCGGGCGCCACCGAGGTCCTGGTCAACGACGCGCACGGCACGATGGACAACCTGCTGCCCGACCTGCTCGACGAGCGGGCCGAAGTCCTGCAGGGGCGGCCGAAGGCTCAGTGCATGATCCAGGGAATGACGTCGGACCACGACGTCGCATTGTTCGTCGGCTACCACGCGCCGGCCGGGTTGCCGGGCGTCTTCTCACACACGCTGTCCTCGCTGGCGTTCACCCGGTTCCTGGTGAACGGCGAGATCGCGTCCGAGACCGACCTCGGCGTCCTGCAGGCGGCCGCGCTGGGCGTCCCGGTCGGCCTGGTCACCGGGGACGACGAGATCTGCCGGCTGACGCGGGAGAAGCACGCCGGCGTCGAGGCGGTCCAGGTGAAACGGGCCGTCGGGCAGTTCGCGGCGGCGTCCGTCCATCCTGTGAAGGCGCAGGAGCTGGTCCGGGCCGGCGCCGCGGCCGCCGTCCGGCGGGCCGACACCCTGCCGGTCCCGAAGTTGCCCGAGGCACTCACCTTGACCGTGGATCTGAAGATGCCCGCGCACGCCGAGATCGGCGCGCTGATCCCCGGTATGCGGCAGATCGACCGGCTGCGACTGGAGTTCGACGCGGCGTCACCGGATCAGCTGCTGGGGGTGTGCGCCTTGTTGTGGGAGACCGCGCCCGGACACGTCTGAACCGACGGATCGGGGCCGGATAGTTCGTCGGCTTCGCCGACGAAACGGCGGTCCGGCGCTACCTAGCATGTGCGACACCTGAGCGCGGGGACAGACTCTGAAGGAGTGGTCGGAATGAGCAGGCCAACGGCACACGGCGCGGCACGCGTCTACACGCAGAACAGTTTCGGACGCCGTCGCCTGCTCGCCGGGCTCGGCGCACTGGGCGCGGCGAGCGTTCTCCCGGGGTGTACGAACGACGGGCTGAAATCCTCCGGCGCGTCGTCCGGCGCGAGTAGCGCACCCACCAGCAGCACCATCGAGCACGCGTACGGCAAGACCACGGTTCCGCCGGAGCCGAAGCGGATCGTCGCCCTCGGGCAGACCGATATCGACGTCCTGGTCGCCCTCGGCGTCCCGCCGATCGCGGTCGGCGTCTTCAGCGGGGACTGGTACTCGCCGCTGCACCCGTGGAACAAGGACGCCTTCCCGAAGGCGCCGGCCTTCCTCGACTTCGAGGAGTACTCCGTCGAGCAGATCCTGGCCCTGAAACCGGATCTGATCACCGGCGTGATGGGCGGGATGACCAAGAAGGAGTACGACAAACTCAGCGCGATCTGCCCGGTACTGGCCCAGCCGGCCGGGTTCACCGACTGGAACACCCCGATGGACCAGCAGACCCAGATGCTCGCCCAGGCGCTGAACAAGGTTGACAAGGGCAACGAGCTGGTCGACGAGGCGCGCCGGAAGGTGTCCGCGGCCGGCGCCGAGAACACCGGTTTCGCCGGGCTGACGATCGCGCTCGCGGAGCGCTGGGGCGAGACCTACAAGGTGATCGGGCCGTCGACGCCGCGGTCGAAGTTCTTCACCGACCTCGGGTTCAAGACGCTGCCCGAGCTGGACAAGCTGATCGGCAAGGCCTACAGCGCCGACATCTCGTCGGAGAAGCTCTCGCTGGTCGGCAAGGCCGATCTGGTGCTCTGGACGACGGACGGCGGTCAGGTCGAGGCGCTGAAGAAGAACCCGGTCGTCGCCGGGCTCAAGTCGACCAAGGAGGGCCGCTCGCTGTGGTCCACCGGGATGAAGGCCGACTCGGCGTTCTGGGCGATGGACTGGGGGACGGTGCTCAGCCTGCCGTACGCGATCGAGCACGTCGTCCCGCAGATCAAACTCGCGATCGACGGCGCCCCGGACACCAAGGTGGCGAACTTCTCCTCATGACCGGACTGATCGAGACCATCGAGGTCCGCACGGTGCGCCTGCCGTTGCGGACCCCCTTCCAGACGTCGAACGGCGTCAGCACCGAGCGCGAGATCGTGCTCGTCCGGCTGACCGGCGGCGGTGTCGAGGGCTGGGGTGAGTGCGTCGCCGAGCAGCAGCCGACGTACTCACCCGAGTACAGCCGGGGCGCGGCCGACGTCCTCCGGTCGTTCCTGCTGCCCCGGCTGGTCGCGGCCGACGTCCGTTCCGCCTCGGACGTCGCCCCGGCGCTGAGCGGGATCGTCGGGCACCCGATGGCCAAGGCCGCGCTGGAGCTCGCGGTCCTCGACCTGGAGCTCCGGCAGCGCGACATGTCCCTCGCCCGCTACTTCGGCGCGACCAGGACCAGGATCCCGGCCGGCGTCTCGGTCGGCATCCAGCCGTCGGTTCCGGCCCTGCTGGACGTCGTGGGCGGCTTCCTCGACGAGGGGTACCAGCGGATCAAGCTGAAGATCCAGCCCGGCTGGGACGTCGAGCCGGTCCGCGCGGTCCGGCAGCGGTTCGGGGCCGATCTGCCGTTGCAGGTCGACGCGAATTCGGCGTACGACCTCGCGGACGCCGCGCAGCTGCGCCGCCTGGACGAGTTCGGGCTGCTGCTGATCGAGCAGCCCTTGCACCACGACGATCTCTTCCAGCACGCCCAGCTCGCCGAGCTGATCACGACGCCGGTCTGCCTGGACGAGTCGATCGTCTCGGCCCGGGCCGCCGCGGCCGCGATCTCGCTCGGCGCGGCCCGGATCATCAACATCAAACCCGGCCGTGTCGGCGGCTACCTGGAGGCCCGCCGGATCCACGATCTCGCCCAGGCGCACGGGGTGGCCGTCTGGTGCGGCGGCATGCTGGAGAGCGGGATCGGCCGCCGGGCCAACATCGCGCTCGCCGCGCTGCCCGGCTTCACCCTGCCCGGCGACACGTCGGCCTCGAACCGCTTCTACGACACCGACCTCACGGTGCCTGTCACGCTCGAACCGGACGGGCACGTACTGGTGCCGACCGGTCCCGGGATCGGCGCCGCCCCCGATCCGGAGCTGCTGGCCAAGTTCACCGAAGACAGCTGGAGCTACGAACGATGAGTGAACCCACCCTCGTACCGAGCCTCGACCAGGTCGCCGACCGGATCGCGGAGCTGCTCGACGAGCACCAGCTGCCGTCGATCGCGGTCGCGGTTGCCCACGGCAACCAGGTGCAGGCCCGCGGTTTCGGGATGGCCGATCTGGCGGGCCGCCCGGCGACCGGCGACACGCCGTACCTGCTGGCCTCGGTGACCAAACCGCTCGTTGGGACGTTGTGCGTCCTGCTCGCGCAGCAGGGTCTGATCGATCTCGACGAGCCGCTCGGCGACCGGTTGCCCTGGCTCGACGGCAAGAATCGCGCGACCGTCCGTCAGGCGCTCAGCCACACCGCCGGCTTCGGCCGCTACTGGGACTTCGCGTACGGCGAGCCGACGCCCGGGATCGAGCAGGTCGTGCAGCGGTACGGCGTCCAGATCCGCCCGCCCGGCACTCGCTTCGAGTACGCCAACCTCGGGTACGGCGTCCTCGAACCCTGGCTGCTCGCGGCGACCGGCCGGTCGCTGGCCGAGCTGCTGCGGGAGCACCTCTACGAGCCCTTCGGCCTCACCTCCGGCGCCTTCGGTCCCGGCGCGGGCGGGGCGCAGGCGGCGGTGCAGTACACCGCCGAGAAGCTGTTGCCCTACCCAACGATCCACAGCAGCCATTCGGCCGCCGGGATGGCCTGGATGTCCGCCGCCGACCTGGCCCGCTTCGGGCAGTTGCACGTCAAGGGATCCACTGCGTTGACACCCGCGTCCGCGGCCGCAGTACGGCGTCCAGGTGTCGCTCCGGCGTCCGGTGGGCGCCCTGATGTCTACGGCCTCGGGCTGAACGCTCGCTACCCGGACGGCGTCGAGGTGCTGACCCACCTCGGCGACATGTGCGGCGTGGGTACGTCGATCGCCATCCTGCCCGAGCACGGCGTGAGCGTGGCCGCGGTGATCAACCGCACCGGTTCCTGCCTGCAGGCGCGGGCGGCGTGTGAGCTCCTCCTCGACGGCTTGGTGAGCCGGATCGGATCGGGCGACGGCCCGCCGCCGTCCGCCGTCCGCGCGATCGGGGAGTGGGCCGGGTACGCCGAGACGCCGACCGGGCCGGTGCCGCTGCGGCTGGGGGTGTCGGCCGACGAAGGTGCCTGGGTCGAGGTCGCGGACGGTACCCGGACCACGGCCCGCCTCGAAGAGGACGAGTCGTACGACGTGATGTTCGCGGCAGAGGTGCAGTTCCCGACCCCGGACGCGATGCTGGCCAGCCCGTGGCTCGAACTCGCGCTCGACGTCCAGACCGATCGGCTGGTCGGTTCCGCCCGGGCCGTCAAGCACGGCGAGGCGGGCGACCGGGTGGGCAACTGCCTCACCCACTGGTGCGAATTGGAGCGTGTCCAATGAGTACCGAGGTGTTGTCGCCGCCGGTGGTGGTGCACGACGTCCGGCGTCGATTAGTGCTCGGGCTCGGCGTCGCAGCCGCGATTCTGGTCCTGCTGATGGCGTCCAGCCTGGCGTTCGGGGCTGAGCATGTGCCGTTCGGTCAGGTCTGGCGGGCGCTGACGGTCGGGGGTACGGACGCCGACGTGATCGTGCGCGACGTCCGGTTGCCGCGCACGCTCCTCGGCGTCCTGGTCGGCTCGGCGTTGGCCGTCGCCGGCGCGCTGATGCAGGCGCTGAGCCGTAACCCGCTCGCCGAGCCCGGCCTGCTCGGCGTGAACGCCGGCGCCTCGCTCGGCGTCGTGATCGCGATGGCGTACTTCGGGATCGGCGCGCTCTCCGGCTACGTCTGGTTTGCGCTGGTCGGCGCGAGTATTGCGACCGTCGCCGTCTACGCCCTCGGCTCGGCCGGCACTGCCGGTGCTAGCCCGGCCCGCCTGGCCCTGGCCGGCGCGGCCATCACCGCGGCGCTCACCGGCGCGATCTCCGCGATCGTGTTGCTGTCGTCCACGGTCTTCAACGGCTTCCGGGCCTGGAGCGTCGGCACGCTGTCCGGCCGGACGATGCCCGTCGTCGTCCAGGTCGCGCCGTTCGTCGTGCTCGGCCTGATCCTCGCATTGTTCTTGGTCGCCTCCCTGAACGCGCTTGCGCTCGGAGAGGACGCCGCCAAAGGCCTCGGCGCGAACGTTGCCCGGACGCGGCTCCTCGGGGTCGTCGCGACGACCCTGCTCTGTGGCGCCGCGACCGCGGCGGCCGGGCCGATCTCGTTCGTCGGCCTCGTCGTCCCGCATATGGTGCGAACCTTCACCGGCCCCGATCATCGCTGGGTCCTGCCGTACTGCCTGCTCGTCGGGCCGATCCTGATGATCGCCGCCGATCTGGCCGGGCGGCTGATCGCCCGGCCCGGTGAGTTGCCGACGGCACTGGTCACCGCCGTCGTCGGCGCGCCGGTGTTCGTCTACCTGATCCGCCGGCGCCGGATGGCCGGGCTGTGACCGCGCCGCGGGTGGTGCAGAGCGGGCCGGCGATCGCGCGGCTCGCGTACGGCGACTGGTCGGTGCTGTGGCGGCCGCGGGCCGTGATCGCCAGCGGTCTGGTCGTGCTGGCGATGCTCGCCTTCGCGCTGGTCCAGCTGTGCAGCGGCGACTATCCGATGACACCGGGGGAGGTGTTCGCGACGCTGAGCGGCCGCGGCGCGGCAACCCAGGAGTTCGTGATCTACAACCTGCGGCTGCCTCGGCTGCTGACCGCGGCGTTCGTCGGGCTCGCGCTCGGCGCCAGCGGCGCGATCTTCCAGTCGGTGACGCGGAACCCGCTGGGCAGCCCGGAGATCATGGGCTTCACGATGGGCGCCTCGGCCGGCGCGGTGGCCACGGTGCTGGTCCTCGGCGGCCAGGAGCTCGCCGGGATGGGCGGCGCGCTCGTCGGCGGCTTCGTCACCGCGGCCGTCGTCTACCGGCTCGCTTACCGCGGCGGCGGCGTCCAGGGGTTCCGCCTGATCCTGGTCGGCGTCGCGGCGACGGCGCTGCTCGACAGCCTGGTCTCGTACTTGTTGCTCCGGGCCCGCTTGCAGGACGCCGAGGGCGCGTACACCTGGCTGGTCGGCAGCCTGAACGGAGCGGACTGGCAGCAGGTGCAGATCATCGGCCTGACCATCGCCGTACTGATCGTCCCGATTCTTGCTATCGGCAACCAGATGCGGCTACTGGAGATGGGTGACGATCTCGCCCAGGGGCTCGGCGTCCGGGTCAAGGTGACCCGGCGGCGGCTGCTGGTGATCGGCACCGTGCTGTGCGCCGGCGCCGTCGCGACGGCCGGGCCGATCGCGTTCGTCGCGCTGGCCGCGCCGCAGATCATGCGCCGGCTGACCGGCGGCTCGGTCTCGATCGTGCCCGCGGCGCTGATGGGGGCGCTGATCCTGATCGTCGGCGACCTGGCCGCGCAGCGGATCTGGCCCGACACCCAGATGCCGGTCGGCATCCCGACCCTTTGTATCGGCGGCACCTACCTGGCCTGGCTGCTGTACCAGCAGAGCCGTGCCTCCCGACTCTGAGCAGGAACGAGTGAGCCATGACTGACGTTCAGACCGTGCCCGAGACCCAGCCCGGCAACCGCCTGCGCGCCCACGACCTGTCGCTCAAGTACGGCGAGCGGGTGGTCGCGGAGAACCTGTCGATCGACATCCCCGACAACTCGCTGACGATGATCGTCGGCCCGAACGCCTGCGGGAAGTCGACGCTGTTGCGGTCGCTCGCGCGGCTGCTCCCGCCGGACCGCGGCAGCGTCGTCCTCGACGGGCAGGACATCTCCCGGTACCCGTCGAAGGAGGTCGCCCGCCGGCTCGGCCTGCTCCCGCAGACCTCGATCGCGCCGGACGGCATCACGGTGGCCGACCTGGTCGCCCGCGGCCGCTTCCCGCATCAGAAGTTCCTGCGGCAGTGGTCGACGGACGACGACGTGGCGGTCAAGGCCGCGCTGGACCGAACCAACACCACCGAGCTGGCGAGTCGCTTCGTCGACGAGCTGTCCGGCGGGCAGCGGCAGCGCGTCTGGCTGGCGATGGCGCTCGCGCAGGAGACGCCGCTGCTGCTCCTCGACGAGCCGACGACGTACCTCGACATCGCCCACCAGGTCGAGGTGCTGGACCTGTGCGCCGAGTTGCAGGAGAGCGGCGAGCGGACCGTCGTCGTGGTGCTGCACGAGCTCAACCTCGCCGCGCGCTACGCGACCCACCTGATCGCGATGCGCGCCGGAAAGGTCGTCGCGCAGGGCGCTCCGAAGGAGGTCGTGACCCCGGAGCTGATCGAGAGTGTCTACCACTTGCGATGCTCGATCATCGACGACCCGGAGACAGGGACGCCGCTGGTCGTCCCGGCCGCTCGGAGGAGTGTGGATCGTGTACGTCAATCCTGATTTCACCGCCGACACCCGGCAGGCGCACGAGCTGATCGTGCGCTGGCCGTTCGCCGTCCTGGTCTCGATCGAGCCGGAGGTCCGGCTGGCGTTCGTGCCGATCGAGCTGCGTGCGCAGGAGGGCCGGTTCGGGACTCTGGTCGGGCATGTCTCGGCCGCGGATCCGATGGCGGCCGCGATTCGCGCGGGTAGCGAGCTGCGGGTGGCCTTCACCGGCCCGACCGCCTACGTCAGCCCGGCCTGGTACGCCGACGCCGGGCTCCCGACGTACAACTTCGGCGCGGTCGAGGCCGCCGGAGCCGCCGAGCCAATGGACGATCCGCGCGACGTCGAAAGGCATCTGATGACCCTGCTCTCCCAGCACGAGAAGGCTCGTACCGACGAAGGCGACCGCTGGCGGCCGGACCGGTGGGCGCGGGAGCGGACGACGGAGCTGCTGAGCGAGTTGCAGGCGTTCACGATGGAGATCGAGCGGCTCGAGGTGAAGCTGAAGATGGGCCAGAACCGGACGCCGGGCGATCGGGTCGGCACGATCACCGGGCTGGAGGCCGCGAGCCGCGCGCACCTGTCCGAAGCCGCCGCGATGATGCGGATGCGGTACGACGCCGACGGGTGCCCGCGATGAGCGGCCGCGCGGACGTCGCCCTGGTCGGCGGCCGGGTGATCGACCCCGAGACCGGCCTGGACGACATCCGGACGGTCGCCTTCACCGGCGGCGCGATCAGCCACGTGACGACCGAGTTCGTCGCGGCCCGGAAGGTCATCGACGCGACCGGGCTGGTGGTCGCTCCCGGTTTCATCGACCTGCACAGCCACGCGCAGTCGTTGCTCGGTGCTCGCCTGCAGGCGCTGGACGGCGTCACCACCGCGCTCGACCTGGAGGCCGGCCGCTGGCCGGTCGGTCCGGCGATCCGCGCCGCGGAGGACCAGGGCCGCCCGATCAACTTCGGCTTCTCGGCCGGCTGGGCGCATGCCCGGGCCACGATCGCCGGCGGGGTGAAGTTCGGGCCGGACGTCGTCCTGCCCGCGGCGCCCGGCTGGGATCAGCCGTGGTCGAGTCGCCAGGTCACCGAGGTGCTGGACCTGCTCGCGGAGGAGCTGGCCGCGGGTGCGATCGGCATCGGCGTCCTGCTCGGCTATGCGCCCGGCGTGACCCGCGCCGAGTACCTGGATGTCGCCCGGCTCGCGACCGAGTTCACCGTCGGCACTTTCACCCACGCCCGCTACCTGTCCGGGGCCGAGCCCGGGTCGTCCCTCGAAGGCATCCTGGAGGTGATCGCGGCCTCGGCGGCGACCGGGGCGCCGATGCATCTCTGCCATCTGAACAGCACCTCCGGCCGGCAAGCGCCCGACGTGGCCAGCGCCTTGACGACGGCCGCGGCCCAGGGGCTGCACGTGACCGGCGAGGCCTACCCGTACGGCTCGGGGGCGACCGAGATCGGCGCCGCCTTCCTCAGCCCGGAGAACCTGCCGCGACTCGGCATCGACCACTCCGCCGTCCATCTGCTGAACGCCGGCCGGGCGGTTCGCGATCCGGATGAGTACGCCGAGCTCCGCGCCAACCGGCCGGATACCGATGTGATCGTCGCGTTCCTCGACGAGGCCGACCCGGACGACCAGGCGACGCTTCTCGAGACGCTGCTGCTCCCGGACACCGCGATTGCCTCCGACGCGTTCACGCCGTTCCTCGATGCGGCGCCGGTGACCGCCGATCTCTGGCCGGCGCCGTCCGGCGCGGTCACCCATCCGCGCAGCGCGGGCTGCTTCGCGAAGGTGTTCCGCTGGCTGGTGCGCGACCTCGGCGCGCTCACGCTGCCGGACGCCGTCCGGCGCTGCACGCTCATCCCGGCCCAGGTCCTGGCCGCGAGCGCGCCGCAGGCAACGCGGAAGGGCCGGCTGCAGACGGGGTGCGACGCCGACGTGGTGGTGTTCGACCCGGCGCGGTTCGGCGATGTCGCGACGTACGAGCAGCTGGAGGCGTCGCGCGGGATGGTGCATGTCTTCGTGGACGGCGTCCCGGTCGTGCGGGACGGCGAGCTGCAACTCGACGCTCAGCCCGGCCGCCCGATCCTCGGCGCGGGCGCCGGCTGACCCGGCCGGGCCTACCATCGATCATGAGCACCAACGCGAGCTCCGGCCGTGGGCCGACGCTGGGCATGGTTCTGCAGCATCTGGGGCCGATGCTGCTCTCGACCCTGGCCGGCACACCGCACTACCTGACGCCGGTGGGCGGAGTCGTCGTCCACGACCCGAGCGACCCGCCCGCGCTGCCGGCCGGCGCGATCCTGCTCGGGATCGGGGTGACCGACGCGCGCGCGATCGCCGACCTGGTCGAGCTGGCCGATCGGCACGACGCCGCGGCGGTCGTGATCCGGGAGCCGAACGATCGTGGGCTGGTGCTGTCCGACGAGGGGACAGTCGTTCTCGGCGTACCGGCCGGGGTGTCCTGGCAACAGGTGATGGGCGTGCTGACCACGGCGATGCAGTCGGCGCTGCACCCGGCCGACCGCGGGCTCGACGGCCAGGAGGCCGGCGACCTGTTCGGGATGGCCGGAGCGATCAGCGATCTGATCGACGCCTCGATCACGATCGAGGACCGCAACTCGGTCGTTCTCGCGTACTCCGACCATCAGGGCGAGACGGACGCCATCCGGGTCGAGGTGATCCTCGGTCGGCGGACGCCGGACGTCTACGCGGGTTTCGACGAGGAGCGCGGCGCGATGCGGTCGATCCGCGAGTCGCAGCGCCCGGTCTTCCTGCCGCCGCTGGCTCTGTCCGACGGCCGGCAGACGCGCGGGCGGGTGGCGCTCGCCGTCCGGGCCGGGGACGAGATCCTCGGCTTCATCTGGGCGGTGGCCGACAAACCGCTCAGCACCGAGAAGGACGACCTGCTGCTCGACGCGTCCCGGCTGGTCGCGCTGCACATGCTCCAGTTGCGGGCCGGTGCGGACGGCGCTCGCCGGCTACGCACCGACCTGCTGGCGACCGCGCTGACCGGCGGTCCGGAGGCGCGGTCGGCGCTGGACCGGCTGCGGCTGGCCGATCGGCCGCTGATCGTCGTCGCTCTGACCCTGGCCGGAGGAGCGCACGCAGCCGCCGCCGCGCACGTCACGAAGTCGCAGCGGGTGGCGGTGTCGTTCCAGGTCCACCTAGCCGGGAGCTGGGCGGACGCCGCGGTCGCGCTGCTCGACGACACCGTCTACGCGCTGGTGCCGGCTCGGCGTCCGGACACCGCGGTCAGCCTGGAGTACCTGTGCCGGAACTTCGTCGAGCGCACCGCGGACGACGCCGTCGTCGGCATCGGCCGCGTCGTCGAGCACCCGGCCGAGCTGGAGTTGTCCCGCGCCGATGCGGATCGCGCGCTGCGCGTACTGGCCCGGCGGCCCGCCGCGCAGGGGGAGCGGGTCGCCCGCGCCACCGAGATCGAGGCCGAGGCGATGCTGCTGGAGCTGCGCGATCTCGCGCTCGCATCGAAACGCGGGCCGTTCGGCGCGTACGCGCGGTTACTTGCCTATGACGACAATCGCGACTCGACGTTCCTGGTCGACTCGCTCCGGGCCTGGCTGGACGCGCACGGCGACGTGATGGCGGCAGCCGCGGCGACGCACGTCCACCAGAACACCTTCCGGTACCGGCTCAAGCGGCTGTCGGAGATCGGTGAGTTCTCGCTCGAAGATCCGGCGGCCAGGTTCGCCCTGCAGCTTCAGCTGCGCCTCTGGCCGCCGGACTCCGCCGGACGCTCGAGCAAGTAGCACCCGTCCCTGCGGACGTCGACGACCTTCCAGCCGTCGGCGAGCGCCCAGGTCAGCACCGCCCGCAGCCCGGCCCGCCAGGCGCTGGCCGCGCCCGGGTTCGTCTGCCGCAGCCCTTCGATATCGGTCGGAATCTGCAGGGTCAGCGGGCCGGCCGGTGACTCCCCGGCCGGCAGCTCGACCTGCGGTTGACTGCCCTGCGCACGCAGGACGTACGCCGGCTCCCGGTCGAGCACCGTCGGGCGGCGTGGGTAAGGGCGCAGCAGGTTCCAGTTCGCCAGCGCACGGTCGGAGTCGTCGTGCCCGTTCAGAGCGTCGCCCATGTCGCCGTAGAAGTTCTCGAAGTAGCACTCGATATCGGCGCCGAGCCGATGCACGTTCAGGTAGGCGTTGCGGGCGACCAGCGGGTCGAAGGTCCAGGTGATGTTGGTCGCGCCGACACCCAGTGCCCAGTGTCGCTGATGGAGTTTCAGCGCGATCCCCGCGCCCCGGCCGCGCAGCTCGGGCAGCATGCCCGCGATGTGACTGTGCAGCGTCTGTGCCCGCGGCGGCGAGAAGAAGCCCGCGGCTGCGCCGACGACCCGATCACCCACCCGGACCAGCGCGACGTAATTGCCGCTGTGGGCCAGCGCGATCAGCGCTCCCGGCGTCAGCACGCTGCTCTCGCTGTCGTGCCACACCTGGTCGAACAGCTGGCTCGCCGCCTCGCAGTCCGCATGGGTGGTGGCCAGCTCGATCCGCACTCCGGCCTGCTCGGCCGCGTCGTCCGCCAGCACCTTCGCCTCCCGCACCCAGCTGTCCGGAACGAGCACTGAGTCCCCGGCGTCGGGTGCCTTGCTGTCAGCCGTCATCACGTCTCTGCTCTGCCTCTCACCCCTGGGTAGCGGACCCGGCCATCCTCACCGGAACCACCCACCCACCGGCACAGCCCGCCTCACGAATTCCAGCCCCCTCCTTGGGTGAACCGGACGAACCGGTCCAGGCGGCTACTTGTAGGGCTCGAGCCGGCGCTCGATGGCTTTCGCGGTGGCGGCTACTCGGGCTGAGCCGAGCTGGGCGCCCAAGGCTGCGCCGCGCTCGAAGGCGTTGGCGGCCTGCTCGGGTTCGCCGGTGTCGAGGTAGGCGCCGGCCAGCCAGAGGAGGTAGAGCGATTTGTCGCGGCCGCGGGCGTCGTCGTGGGCGGCCAAGGCTCGTTCGAGCGGCGGGATGGCGAGGGCTGGTCGACCGAGGGCGATCCAGCAGGCGCCGGAGATTATGTCGAGGCTGCTGTCGTCCACCCAGTTGATCCAGGGCGGCTCCGGGGTGGAGCGATCTGTGGCCGCGTACGCGTCGCGGGCCGCGTTGAGCGCTGCCTCGGCGCGGCGCGCGTCACCGGCGACGGCGTGCGCCCACGAGGCCCGCGCGTGGACGTCCACCCGGACAAAAGGTGTCGTCGAGCGGTCCAGCGACTCGACCGCTGCGGTGGCTGTGGCCGGATCGGCTTCGAGGTAGGCGAGTAGCGCAAGCGCCTCGCTCACCAGCGGCCGGTCACCAGCGTCGTTCGCGGCCGCCAGGGCGGTCCGATGCAACTTGAGCGCCTCCGGCCGACGGCCGGCGTCATGCGCGGACCAGCCGGCGAGATGGGCCAACTCGGCAACGATCCCGGCGAGCACCTCGCGATGCGGCCCGGCGTCGCGGAGCAGATCAGTTGCCATCCGCAACTCACGCGCGTAGATCGGGTAGGTCTCGTTACCGCCCATGACGTCGTCCAGCCGCCGGAGCGTCTCCGTCCGGGCCCGCAGCAGGTCGAGCTCGGCTGTGCCGATGCGCCCTGCCACCCGTGGCGACGCCGTACCCAGCAGCTGTTCCAGGTCCGTCATCGAGAGCTGGAGCGCCGTGGCCAGCTTGCCCCGGACGAAGGGATGCGGCGCCGCGACCCCGGCCTCCCACCGGGCGACCGTCGTCCGGTCGACGCCCAGTGTGGCGGCCAGCGCCGTCTGACTGAACCCGGCAGCTCGCCGTCGCTGCCCCAGCTCGCTCACGTAACTACTGTAGACCGCACTCTCAGTGACCTCCCGATGCCGGAACATGAGGTTGATGGACGATCGGGCTCCGCTGAGCGGGTACGAAGTGCTGCGGACACGGGACGTCGACGTGGCCCGGCATCGGGTCGGGAAGACTTTCGCCGACCATCGGCTGACGATCAGCCGGGACGCGGAGCTGTTCGAGGCGCGCCACCACGTCGTCCCGCTCGGATCGATGGCGGTCGCCTACTTGGACTACGGCTCCGAGGTGTGGCTGACGCCCGGGCCGATCGACGACATGGTGTTGGTGCATGTGCCGTTGCAGGGCGCGGTCGAGACCTACGGGCAGCGGGAGCGGGTGACGTCCACTCCCGCGATGGCGACGATTGCCCAACCGGACCAGCCGTTCGCGATGCACTGGCAATCGGGCAGCCCGCATTTGCTGGTGCGGTTCTCCGCGACCGAATTACGTCGGCAGCTCGGGCGGATGGTCGCGGCCGACCTGGAGCAGACCCTGCGCTTCAGCCTCGGCCAGGATCTGCGCTCGGAGCGGATGAGCGCCTGGCTGGACGTCGTCCAGCTGGTCTGCCGGCAGGTCGACAGCGGCTCGGATCTGCTCACCCATCCACTGGCCGTCCGCAACCTCGAGCAGCTGATGACGTCTGGTTTCCTGCTGAGCAGTGCGCATTCCGGCAGCGAGCTGCTGCACGGTCCGGGCAAGCCGGCGCCGCCGCGGTGTCTCCGGCTCGCCCTCGATTTCCTGGAAGCACATCTGGCCGATCCGATCACCGTCGAAGAGGTCGCGGCCGCGGCGGACGTCGGCGTCCGCGCGCTGCAAGAGGCCTTCCGGAGGCACCTGGACAGCACGCCGACGGCGTACCTGCGGAACCGTCGGCTCGACAAGGCGCGGGAGGACCTGGTCGCCGGCCGGCCTGGGACGACGTCGGTCACCGATGTCGCGCTGCGCTGGGGTTTCGTCCACCTCGGCCGGTTCGCGGCCGACTACCGGAAGGCCTTCGGCGAGTACCCACGCGACACCCTGCTGCGCTAGCGCGCAGATCGGATGGCCCGGCCGCGCCAAGCGGATAGCCGGGCGGTGGTCACGTTCCTAAAGTCCAGAGGTGCGACCACGATTTCTCGCCCTTGGGCTTGCCCTGCTCCTTGTCAGCGCCTGCGGCGGCAGCAATCCACCGCCGCCCGCGCCGGCCCCGACCAGTACGACGCCAACGGCCGCCCCGGAGTGGACCCGGCCTGAAGGCCTGGCCGTCCTGTCCAAGACCGACAACGGCTACGCCGTCCGGATCTCCGACTGGACGACCGGCGCGATGGTCCAGGATCTGCCGTTCCAGCTGACCGATGGCGGCTTCGAGCCCGCCGTCCGGTCCGATCTCCGGTACGCCGCTCGGCGTAACGGCTACACGAAGATCGAGGTGTACGAACCTCAGTCGGACGTCGGCTACGTGCTCACGGGCACGGTCAAGGACCAGGCCGCGAGTCTCGGCGGCGGCCGGGTCGACCTCGACGACCCGCGCTTCAACCCGGTCACCGGCCGACTCTGGGTGACCGCCACGCCGACCAAGGGCGATGCGTACTACCTGTCGATCGACCCGGCGAAACCGGAGGCCGAGCCGCGCCGGGAAGGCGCCCGGATCTCCGGTCTGCGCCCCTGGCACTGGGGATTCGACAGCAAGGGCGCGCTGGTCGAGACGCCCGAGTGGACCAGGAAAGAGCTCACCGTCGGCGGGAAGACGGGCTACACGTTCACCTACGCGCTGTCCAAGTCCGGCGAGATCGCGTACGCCGGTCTGAGCTTCACGGCCACTCCCACTTACGGCGACGACTCCTACCAACTGCTCGCCGAAGTTGCTCCGGGGGAGTTGCTGTTGCGGCACGACACCGGGCTGGGGGAGGAAGGGGCGCTGCTGCGGGTGCACTTCGACGCTCGTGCCAAGACTGTCCGGCTCGGCGTCGCCGTCCCGGCCAGTGCGGACGACATCCTGTTCCAGGCGCTCTACCCCGACAAGCGCGCCGTCCTGATCGCCACCGAGACCGGCTGGTACCGCGCTCCGCTGACCGGCGCCGGAGCCAAGTCCGAACTGCTGCCGTCCGCCCGGCCCAAGCAGTTCGGTGACGAGGACGAGGTGATCGGGTGAAGCGGGCAGCGGCGGTGCTGATGGCGGTCGTGGCGGTGGTCGCGCTGAGCGGCTGCTTCCGGTACCGCGTGGACGGGAAGATCGACGCCAACGGGCTTGTCAGCGGCTCGATCGTGATCGGCTATCCGGCCGAGTCGGTGAAACAGGACCCCGGGGCGGGCGTCTACGCGGACCTCAAGCGATTCATGACGAAGAACGCGGCCTCGGTCTCCCGGGGATCCGCGTCGGTGCGGCCGATGGACGAGGGGGAGTACCGCGGCTTCCGGATCAGCTTCACCGAGGTCGCGCCGGCCGACTTCGTCCAGCTGATGCGGCACGAAGCGGTGCGCCCGGGGGAGGACGGCGGCGTCACCTACCGCCTCACCCGGCAGGGCGACGAGTTCGTCTTCGACGCGAAGGTTCTGGACGACGTCAAGCAGATCGACTTCCCGCCCGAGATTCTCGAGCGCGCGGACTTCGCCGTCGCGCTGACCTTCCCGGGGCCGGTCGTGTCGTCGAACGGCACGGTGTCGGGCTCCACGGTCACGTGGCGGCCGAATCTCCGCGACGCCCCGCACCTGACGGCGACCGGCCGGATCGCGCGGCCCGCCGACGGCCCGGCCACCGGTGCCGTCCGACCCGGCGATGGGCAGCCCGGCGGGAACGACGTCCTGGCGGCTGCTCTCGCGGGTGGCGCCGGTCTGCTGGTCGTCGCCGGAGCCGGTACTTGGTTACTGATCCGCCGCCGGACGCGGTAACAGTAAACCAAATTGTTTAATTGCGTTGATGAGCGTCGTGATCAGTCCGACAAGAGGGCCGAAAGTTGCGGAGAGTAAACGCTGTGTAGCACCAAGGCGGCGCCGCCGATGACCGCGGAGTCCGGGCCGAGGGGGGAGAGGGTGACCTCGAGCGGCCGGACGTGGCGCGACATCGCGCGGGTGGCGACCGCGCGGCGGACGGCCTCGGCGTACCGGTCGCCGATGTGCCGGATGCCGTGGCCGCCGAGGACGACGAGGTCGACGTCGGTGATGTTGACGACGTTGACCACCGCGGTCGCCACGTAGTCCGCGGCCTGGGCGAGGACGCCGGCGGCCAGCGGGTCGTCGGCCGCGGCGGCGTCCAGGATCGCGCGGATGTCGACCAGGCTCGGCTGGGCGTGGAAGCGCCGGGCCAGCGAGCTCGCGCTGCCGGCGATCAGGCGGCGATGCGTCTCGGCGACGATCGCGGCCGGGCGCGCGACCGTCTCCAGGCAGCCGCGGTTCCCGCAGTAGCACTCCAGGCCGTCCGGGACGACGGACACATGGCCGAACTCGGCGCCGTTGCCCGAGCCGCCGCGGTACACCTGCTGGTTGAGGATCAGGCCGCCGCCGATCCCGGTGCCGAAGAAGAAGTAGGCGAGGTTCGCGACACTCCGCCCGGCGCCGGCCCAGCGCTCGCCGATCGCGGCCGCGGAAGCGTCGTTGTCGAGCGTGACGTCGAGCCCGGTCGCGTCGCCCAGCAGCTGCTTGACCGGCACGCGGTTCCAGTGCGCCAGCTGGGGCGGGCTGACGACGGCGCCGTCGTCCAGATCGATCGGGCCGGGGCTGGCCAGCCCGAGGCCGAGAACGCGCTCCGGGTCGACGTCGGCCAGCCGGACGACCTCCTCGACCAGGCCCGCCATCGCGGCGATCACCTCGGCCGGCTCCGCGCCCGGCGGCGTCGGGAGCCGCCGGGTGACGAGCGGCTGACCGAGCAGATCCACCGCCACGCAGGCGAGTTCGGCCGGGTCGAAATGGACGCCGATCGCGCAGCCGGCGTCGGCGTTGATCCGGAGGATGGTGCGCGGCTTCCCCGAGGTGTTGACGCGGCTGGCGCCGTCCTCGCGGACGATCCCGTCGTCGAGCAGCCGGCGGACGATCCCGGAGACGGCCTGCGGGGTCAGACCGGTGTGCTGGGCGATCTCCTGACGGCTGATGCCGTCGGCGTGCTGGATCTGCTCCAGCACCACGGCCTGGTTGTACCGCCCGACTTTCGGGAGATTCGTACCTGCTTGTCGCACCGATGAGCCTCCAGATCACTGTCTTACGCCAGTCTCTCCCAGAGCGTTGACGAAGTAAATCAATTGGATTTACAGTCCAGCCCACAGGCTGTAACCCACCCGACATCCGGAGAAGTGATGCCCATGCGATGCCTCACCCGTGGCGCGGAGCTCAGATCATGAGCGCCGCACCGGTCTTGCTCGAGATGCGCTCGATCACCAAGACCTTCCCGGGCGTGAAGGCGCTGGCCGATGTCAACCTCGTCGTCCGCGAGGGTGAGATCCACGCGATCTGCGGTGAGAACGGCGCCGGCAAGTCGACGCTGATGAAGGTACTCAGCGGCGTCTATCCGTACGGTGACTACAGCGGTGAGATCCGTTACCGGGGCGAGGAAGCCCGGTTCGGCGACATCCGGGCCAGCGAGCAGGCCGGGATCGTGATCATCCACCAGGAGCTCGCGCTGATCCCGGGGATGTCGATCACCGAGAACATCTTCCTCGGCAACGAGCCGCGGACCGGGCTCGCGATCGACTGGAAGACCGCGCAGCGCCGGGCGCTGGAGCTGATGAAACTGGTCGGCCTCCGCGAGGACCCGGACGCGCTGGTCAAGGACATCGGCGTCGGCAAGCAGCAGCTGATCGAGATCGCCAAGGCGTTCGCCAAGGACGTCAAGCTGCTGATCCTGGACGAGCCGACGGCCGCGCTGAACGAGTCCGACTCCCAGCAGCTGCTGGATCTGCTCCGCGAGTTCAAGACCCAGGGCATCACCTCGATCATCATCTCGCACAAGCTGAACGAGATCGAGGCGATCGCCGACTCGATCACGATCCTGCGCGACGGCAGGACGATCGAGACCCTGGACGTCAAGGCCGACGGCGTGAACGAGGACCGGATCGTCCGCGGCATGGTCGGCCGGGACATGGAGAGCCGGTTCCCGGACCACACGCCGAATGTCGGCGAGATCTTCTTCGAGGTCCGCGACTGGACGGTCCGGCACCCGATCGCGACCGACCGGCTGGTCTGCAAACACGCCAACTTCTCGGTCCGCCGGGGTGAGGTGGTCGGGTTCGCCGGCCTGATGGGCGCCGGGCGCACCGAGCTGGCGATGAGCCTGTTCGGCCGCTCCTACGGCACCTGGCTGAGCGGCCAGGTCTTCAAGGACGGCCGCGAGATCAAGCTGCGGACCGTGTCGGAGGCGATCGAGCACGGCCTGGCCTACGTCAGCGAGGACCGCAAGGCGATCGGCCTGAACCTGCTCGACGACATCAAGACCTCGATCGTGGCCGCGAAACCGGCCAAGATCGCGCGGCACGGCGTCATCGACGAGGTGGCCGAGCACCGGGTCGCCGAGGACTACCGCCAGGAGCTGCGGATCAAGACGCCGTCCGTCGACGAGGGCATCTCCAAGCTGTCCGGCGGTAACCAGCAGAAGGTCGTGCTGGCCAAGTGGATGTTCAGCGATCCGGACCTGCTGATCCTGGACGAGCCGACCCGCGGGATCGACGTCGGCGCCAAGTTCGAGATCTACGGGATCATCAACCGGCTCGCCGAGCAGGGTAAGGGCGTCGTGGTGATCTCGTCGGAACTGCCCGAGCTGATCGGCCTGTGCGACCGGATCTACACGGTGTTCGAGGGCACAATCACCGGTGAGGTCGCGCGCGCGGACGCCGATCCCGAACGCCTGATGAAGCAGATGACCACTACGAAGAAGATGCCGGTGTGATGAGCGGACTCCAAGACCTCAAGAAGAACCTCTTCGGCGGAACCACCTCCGTCGGGCGCCAGTTCGGCATGATCTTCACCCTGGTGGCGATCATCTTGCTGTTCGAGGTGCTGACCGACGGCCTCACGCTGACCTCGGGCAACCTGATCGCGGTGGTCAGCCAGTACTCCTACATCCTGATCCTCGCGATCGGGATGCTGATGGTGATCGTTGCCGGACACATCGATCTGTCGGTCGGCTCGGTGGCCGCCTTCGTCGGGATCGTGGTCGCCAAGGCGATCCAGAACTTCGACCTGCCGTGGCCGCTCGGGATCGCGCTGGGCCTGGTGGTCGGCGCGCTGATCGGCGCCTGGCAGGGCTTCTGGGTCGCGTACGTCGGCGTCCCGGCCTTCATCGTGACGCTGGCCGGCATGCTGCTGTTCCGCGGCGGCAACCAGTTCATCGGTAACGCGGACACCGTCCCGGTCCCGGAGGGGTTCCGGACGATCGGCGCCGGCTACCTGCCCGAGGTCGGGCCGGCGACCGGCTACAACAACCTGACCCTGCTGCTCGGCCTGATCGCCTGTCTGGCCGTCGCCTGGCGCGAGTGGCGCTCCCGCAAGACCCGGCAGGAGATGGGCGCCGAGCCCGCGCCGCTGTGGATCTCCGGGCTGCGGCTGGCCGTGATGGTCGGCGTCATCATCTTCGCCACGCTGCGGTTCGCGGGCGGCCGGGTCGGCACCAGCCTCCCGGTCTCGGGCATCATCCTGATCGGCCTGGTGCTGATCTACTCGTTCTACACCCGCAACACGGTCTCCGGCCGCCGGATCTACGCGGTCGGCGGGAACGCCCGCGCCGCCGAGCTGTCCGGCGTCAAACTGCAGCGGGTCAACTTCTTCGTGATGATGAACATGGGCATCCTGGCCGCCCTCGCCGGGATGATCTTCGTCGCCCGCTCGGCGGCGTCCGGCCCGCAGGACGGCCTCAGCTGGGAGCTGGACGCGATCGCGGCCGTCTTCATCGGCGGCGCGGCGGTCTCCGGCGGTCTCGGCACGGTCAGCGGCTCGATCGTCGGCGGTCTGGTGATGGCCCTGCTGAACAACGGTCTGCAGCTGATGGGCGTCGGCGTCGACCTGGTCCAGATGATCAAGGGCCTGGTACTGCTGTTCGCCGTCGCGATCGACGTCTACAACAAGAGTCAGGGCCGATTCTCGATCATCGACTCGATCACCCGTCCGTTCCGTCGCGACGAGCCGCCGGCCGCGGTGCCGCCGGCCGCCGCGCCGCGGCCGACGGACAAGACCCCGGCCGCCGGCTGAGGCATCCCCCGAACGCCGCGAGGGCGGCAACTCCCGCCAGGCTCAGGCTGGCGGTAGCTCACGAAAGGTATTGAAGATGTCCAAGTTCCTCACCAAGGCGGTCGCGGTCGGTGCCGCTGCCGTGCTCGCCCTCGGCGCCGCGTCCTGTGGCAACAACCGCGAGGGCGAAGGCCAGACCGGCGACGCGCCGGCCAAGGGTTTCGCGGCCGACTCGCTGATCGGCGTCGCGCTGCCGTCGAAGACCTCGGAGAACTGGGTGCTGGCCGGTGACCTGTTCACCAACGGCCTGAAGGAGGCCGGTTTCAAGTCCGACGTCCAGTACGCCGGCGCCTCGACCACCGTCGCGGACCAGCAGGCCCAGATCTCGGCGATGGTCACCAAGGGCGCGAAGGTCATCGTGATCGGCGCGACCGACGCGGCCCAGCTGTCCACCCAGGTCAAGCAGGCCAAGGAGGCCGGCGCCGTCGTCATCGCGTACGACCGCCTGATCACCAACACCGGCGACCTGGACTACTACATCGCGTTCGACAACTTCAAGGTCGGCCAGCTCCAGGGCCAGGCCCTGCTGGACGGGATGAAGGCCAAGAAGGCCACCGGCCCGTGGACCGTCGAGCTGTTCTCCGGCTCGCCGGACGACAACAACTCCGCGGTCTTCTTCAACGGCGCCATGGACGTCCTCAAGCCGCTGATCGACAAGGGCGAGGTCGTCGTCGGCTCCGGCCAGAAGGAGATCAAGCAGACCGCGATCCAGGGCTGGAAGGCCGAGGGCGCCCAGCAGCGGATGGACTCGCTGCTGACCTCGACCTACACCGGCGCCAAGACGCTGGACGGCGTCCTGTCCCCGAACGACACCCTGGCCCGCGCGATCCTGACCTCGATCAAGGGCGCCGGCAAGCCGACCCCGATCGTCACCGGCCAGGACTCCGAGGTCGAGTCGGTCAAGTCGATCATGGCCGGCCAGCAGTACTCCACGATCAACAAGGACACCCGCAAGCTGGTCGCCGAGACCATCACCATGGTCAAGGCCCTGCAGACCGGCGGTACCCCGACGGTCAACGACACCGAGACCTACAACAACGGCACGAAGGTCGTCCCGTCCTTCCTGCTGCCCCCGGTCATCGTGACCAAGGCCAACGCGGCCGAGGCCTACGCGAACGACCCGAAGCTCTCACCGCTCACCAAGTAGTCTCGTAACACCCCTCGAGGCGCCCGTCTGGTTTCCAGGCGGGCGCCCTCGTCGTCGCTGCCTACCTGCGAGGTTCTCCGATGACCGCACCAGTCCGCCGTACCGTCGCTCTGCTCGCCGCCGCGACGCTGCTCAGTGCCTGCTCGACCGACGGCCAGCTCCCGGCGACCCCGAACGCCTCGGCGTCCGGGCTGCGGATCGAGACGGTGGCGGGTGGGTTGGAGCACGGGTGGGATCTGGGGTTCTTGCCGGATGGCAAGGTGCTCGTGAGCGAGCGGCGGGGCCGGCTGTCGCTGGTGTCCTCGACGCAGCCGGGGGCGCAGGTCAGCCAGGTGCGGGCCGACTTCGGCGACGTGCTGGCGGCGGGGGAGGGCGGGCTGATGGGGATGGTGCTCGAGCCGGACTTCGCGCGGACGCGGCAGTTCATCACCTGTCAGACGTACCAGGAGAACGGCGCGGGTAAGGACGTTCGGCTGATCCGCTGGCGGCTCGCTCCGGACGGCGCGAGCGCGGAGCGGGTCGGCGTCCTGCTGTCCGGGTTGCCGATCGCGCGGGGCGGCGGGCGGCATTCCGGTTGTCGGCCGACCATTGCCGCGGACGGCGCGTTACTCGTCGGGACCGGTGATTCCGCGATCGCGGCGCACCCGCAGGACCGAACCAGTCTGGGCGGCAAGGTGTTGCGCCTCGACCTGCGGACAGGCGATCCGGCCAAGGGGAATCCGTTCGCCGGGGCGGCGAACGCCAACGAGCAGCGGGTTTACAGCTACGGTCACCGCAACGTGCAGGGCGTCGCCGTCCGGCCCGGCAGCGGCCAGGTTTTCACGGCCGAGCATGGTCCGGATCAGAACGACGAGGTCAATCTGATTGCCCCAGGGCGCAACTACGGCTGGGATCCGGCCCGCGGTGGTACCGAGGACAGCTACGACGAGAGCGTCCCGATGACCGATCTGAAGCGGTTCCCGGACGCCGTCCCGGCGATCTGGGAATCCGGCGAGACGACCGAGGCGATCTGCGCCGCCGCGTTCCTGACCGGATCGCAGTGGGGTGAGCTGGACGGCGCACTGGTCGTCACGGCGCTCAAGGGCGCCAAGGTGTTGCTGTACAAACTGGATGCCGACGGCAAGGTCTTGTCCGTCACGACCCCGCCGGAGTTCAACACCGCCTACGGCCGGCTGCGCGCCGCGCGGACCGGCCCGGACGGCGCTCTGTACGTCACCACCTCGAACGGCGACGACGACAAGCTGCTCAAGATCACCCCAGCCTGAGGCGGCCGCCGGAGCGGCCGCCCCGGTGTCAGGAGACGACGATCTGAGCGGTCTTGGTGGTCTTGGTCTCACCGGTCTGGCCGCCGCAGAAGGTGATGTTGTAGGTGAAGGTGTAGGTGCCGGGCTTGGCGTAGGTGTGCGGGTCGGACGGCTCGTAGGTCTGGGTGCTGGTCTTCTCCTTCGTGGCGCCTTCGCAGACGACGCTGCCACCGTCAGCGCCGCCCGGCTGCGTGCCGTCCCCGAAGTTGTAGTCGGAGCCCAGGCTCAGGTCGACCAGGTCCGTGTCGTCCGGCAACGGCTTCTTGTCCTCGGCGCCGAGCGGCACCAGCACGGTCCCCGCGACGGTGATCTTCATGGTCAGTTCGCGGCCCTTGAGCGTCGGCGTCAGCGTCACGTCAGCCGTTCCCGGCGTCGGCTTGTTGGTCGCCGGTGCGCTGGTCGAGTTGCTCGGCTGGGCCGCCGGCTTGTCGTCGCCGTTGTTGCACCCGGCAACGAACACGGCGGCCAGCACACCGGCGCCGATCAGCGCGGCGCCCGCGCGGAGTTGTTGTACGGGCAGGTTCTTCAGCAGTGTCTTGGTCATCACGGAAACGGATCGTAGCGTCACAAAGGGTTAAAGGGGCTGTGCGCAACGATCGGCCGCGGAAGCGGAGTCCGAACTCCTCGAAGGTTCTCGTGCAACCCCTGGCCGGGGTGACCCAGTAGGTCAGGCCAGGACTAGCGATGGGAGAACCTCGTGGTATCTGTGCGCCAATGGAGGATTGGTGTCGCCGTACTCGCCGCCCTGGGGTTGAACGCACCGGGAGCCGCAGCCGCACCGCCACCGGTCGCGGCCAAGGAGCCGGCCGCCGTTCAGGTCACGCTCCTCACCGGGGACCGGGTAACGGTGCAGGGCGGTGAGCTGGTCGGTGTCGAGCCGGCCAAGGGCCGCAAGCGGACCGGGTTCCGGACCTTCCGGGACAAGGACCGGTTGTACGTCGTCCCGGCCGACGCCGAGCGCGAGATCGCGAGCGGCCGGCTGGATCGCGCGTTGTTCGACGTCGCCGGGCTGATCAAGGCGAAGTACGACGACAAGTCGACGATGTCGATCCCGGTGCTCGTCACCTACTCGGGTCAGGCGCCCGAGGTCCAGGGGGCCGAGGTGACGCGCCGGCTCGCCAAGGCGTCGGCGCTCAAGGTCGGCAAGGACGACGCCGCCGGGTTCCTCGGTGCTGCGCTGGGCGCACGCGCGTCCGGCGTCCAGAAGATCTGGCTGGACGGCAAGCGGAAGCTGACGCTCGATCGGTCGGTCCCGCAGATCGGCGCGCCCGCGGCCTGGCAGGCCGGCTACACCGGCAAGGGGGTGAAGGTCGCCGTCCTGGACGGCGGGATCGACGCCTCGCATCCGGACCTGTCGACCCGGGTCGCCGGCGCGAAGAACTTCACCGCGGATCCGGACGGCGACGGCAACGGGCACGGCACCCATGTCGCCTCGACGATCGCCGGGACGGCGGCCGCCTCGGGCGGGAAGTACCGGGGCGTCGCGCCCGACGCGACGCTGTACGACGGCAAGGTCTGCGACAACTTCGGCGACTGCCAGTACTCCGCGATCATCGCCGGGATGGAGTGGGCGGCGACCGAGGTGAAGGCGAAGGTCGTCAACGTCTCGCTCGGCGGCCTGGACTCGCCGGGGATCGACCCGATCGAGGAGACGGTCAACCGGCTGTCCGCGGCGACGGACTCGCTGTTCGTCATCGCCGCCGGGAACGAAGGCCCGGGTACCGGCACGGTCGGCTCGCCGGGCAGCGCGGAGGCCGCGCTGACCGTCGGCGCCGTCGACGCGCAGGACCAGCTCGCCGAGTTCTCCAGCCGCGGCCCGCGCGTCGGCGACGAAGGCATCAAACCCGATGTCACCGCACCTGGCGTCGGCATCGTCGCGGCGAAGGCCAAGGACGCCACGATCGGGACGCCGGTCGGCGACCACTACCTGGAGCTCGACGGGACGTCGATGGCGACGCCGCACGTGGCCGGCGCCGCGGCGCTGCTCGCCCAGCAACACCCGGACTGGAGCCCGGCCACGTTGAAGGGCGCGCTGATGGGATCCGCGAAGCCGGCCGCCGATCAAACCGTCTTCGAGCAGGGCGCGGGCCGGGTAGATGTTGCCAAGGGCATCAAACAGACGGTGGTCGCGGAGCCGAGCAGCTTGTCGTTCGGCGTCGCCCGGTTCCCGCACGACGACGACGTACCGATCGTGAAGACTCTCACCTACCGCAACACCGGTGCCCAGCCCGTCACGCTCGATCTGGCCGCGACCCTGACCGGCCCGAACGGCGCGGTCGGCTCGATCGGCCTGAGCGCGCGGACCCTGGTCGTGCCGGCTCGCAGTACTGCGGACGTCGCGGTCACCGTCGTCACCAAACACGACGGGCCGGACGGCGGCTACACCGGACGCGTCACCGCGACCGCCGGAGAGCTGTCGGTGACGGCCGCGGTCGCTGTCACCAAGGAGATCGAGAGCTACGACCTGACCGTCAAGTCCACCGGTCTCGACGGGAAGCCGTCCGGCCCGCTCGGTGCGATCACCAACGTCGACACGGGCGTGTCGTACTTCCTCGGCAACGGCGAGCAGGAGCAGGTGACCTACCGGCTCCCGAAGGGCCTGTACAGCGTCGAGGTCGCCCGGGCCGATCCGGACCCGAACGATCCCGAGCGGTACCGGTTCTACACCGTAGTCCAGCCGGCGCTGCAGCTGACCAAGGACACCGTCACCGATCTCGACCTGCGGATCGCGAAACCCGTCAAACTCACCGTCCCGCACCGCGATGCCCTGCAGGCCTTCGGCCTGGTCGGCTACCAGCGCACGTCCGCGAGCGGCGACTACACCTTCGGCTCGGCGATGGCCGTCTGGGACAACGAGACCGCGTACTCCGGTCAGATCGGACCGGCGCTACCGCCGAAACAGCTGACTGGTCAGGTCGCGACGTACTGGGCCAAGCCGTCGGCGCCCCGGCCCGGGTTCTACAACTCGCCGTACCTGTACGCGACGCTGGACGAGCAGCCCGGCCGGTACCCGACCGGCTTCACGCGGAACGTCAAGACCGCTGACATGGCGCGCATCGACCTGCAGCTGAACGCCATCAGCACCGACCGGCAGTACTGGGTCTTCTTCAAGGGGGCAGGCCGCTACACCAACAGCGGGCTCTCGGCCGGCATCCCCTTCGACCAGCCGGCGACGACCACGGCGTACGTCGAGGCCGCGCCGGTCAGCTGGTCGAGCCAGATCGGCGACCGGAACAGCGACGGCGACCACATCGGCTTCGTCCGGCGTCCGGTGCGAACCTACGAAGCCGCCAAGTGCTATCGGGAACGCAATTACGCCGCTGTCTTCGCTGCGTCCCCGACGTACGCCGGGCGCACCGGCAACGACCTGACGGTCTACCTGGCCGGCTGGACAGATGCCGATGGCAACCTCGGCAGCATGCTCTCGAACTCCGCCTCGAGCAAACTCCTGCGCAACGGCCAGGTAGTTGCCGAGTCGCCCTTCTTCGGCACCGTCGAGGCCACGAACCTGCCCCCGGGCAAAGCCAAGTACACCGTCGAGACGTCGACGACCCGCGACTCCTACTCGTTCGTCAGCACCCGCACCGACCTGCGCTGGACCTTCGAATCCGACACCACCCCCAAGGAGACCCGCTTGCCGATCGTCGGCCTGCGCTACCAGCCGAACGTCGACCTCCGCAACGCCGTCGAGCGGACGCCGATCTCCGTCCTCCCCTTCACCGTCTTCACCCAGCCCGGCGCCCCCGTCCCCGCCCTCCGAACCGTCACCCTGGACATCTCCGGCGACAACGGCAAAACCTGGCACCGAGCCACCGTCACCCCCCAAGGCGCCGACAAGTACCAAGCCACCTTCCCAACCCCCGAGAACGCCGCATCCATCTCCCTGCGCTCCCAAGTCATCGATGCCCAAGGCAACAGCACCGAACTGACCACCCTCAACGCCTACACCCTCAAGTAACCCCACCCCGCCGCCACCGAGGCCTCAAACCCCGGTGGCGGCGGCCGTGTCGGCGTACAACTGAGCGCTGCTGATGCGGCCGTCCCGGACTCCGAACAGCCAAAGGTTCTGGATCACCTTGGCCACCCCGGTCGCCTTCGGCACCGCCGTGTTCGTCAGCCTGACGACCAGATAACCGTCGGCCTCGATGATCTCGTCGACCTGGATCCTGAACGACTCCCACACAGCATCCCCGCCAGGCGGCCCGCCGAAGAGCTTCTCGAACGGCTCGATCCCGCTGAATTCCCCGCCGTACGGCAACGAGGCCGGCAGCCGCGTCACCAGGTCGTCCCGCAACATCGGCCGAACCGGGTCGCGATTACCCCGCTGGAACAGCTCGGTCAGAGCGTCGGCCAGCTCAGCGGCGCTGTACTCCGGTTGCAACGGCATGCTTGCACTCCTCTGCGATCCGTACTGTGCCGCCAACAATACATGTTGGACATAATCTATTCGGCTACTTGACGAGGGTCTGGAGGATGAGGAAGGCGGGGATGACGAGGCTCAGGAGGACGACGGGGGCGGGGTTGCGCGGGTCGGCGGCGCGGGCTTTCGAGGTGACCGCCAGGGCGGCCAGGCACAGGACGGTTCCGATGCCGACCAGGATCGTGTCGACGTAGACGTCGTCATCGGCCAGGTAGAGGTGGTGTCGCTGGAAGAAGTTGGGGATCTGTAAGAGGCTGAAGTAGATACCTGCCGTGATGCCGCCGAGGAGCAGACCGCCGGCTCGGGCGGTGGTGGGAGCTGCGGCGTTCGGGCTGGTTCTCTTGGGTATCTGGAAGCAGATGCCGACCAGCACCACGGCGAGGACGGCGGGTATCAGGAACCTGATGAGATCTTCGGTGACGATCAGGAAGCCGACGCCGAGCAGGGATTCGCCCAGCCACAGGGAGCTGCAGAGCAGTGCGGCGGGCGGGCCGAGGCGGCGGTCGAGAGCCGGCGCCAGAGCGGCGCCGATCGCGCCGCCGACCAGGAGCGCGGCGGCCAAGACACCGAAGAACCACAGCGGAAACTCGTCGTACACGCTGTAGCCGAGCGCGACGAGGAAGACCCCGACGGCCCAGGAGTGGACGCCCGAGAACCAGGTGCGTAGCGCGAGCAGGCGGGGGTCGGCCGTCGGCTGTTCGGTGGGGAGGGGTTTGGTGGATCCGTCGCTGCCGAGTTTCTCGGTTGGGCGGTCGGCGGGGGTGAGGGCGTTCTCGAAGGTTGGGTAGCCGTTGGCGATGGCGGCCAGCTGGGTGCGGGCCGCGTCGGCGTCCAGGCGGGAGTCTGGGTCTTTCGTCATCAGGCCGGCGATGACCGCGGCGAGCCCGCCCGCGTTGCGCGGCGGGGCCGGGTCGCGGGTCATCACGGCGGCGAGCATCGCGGGGAGATCGTCGTGGTCGAAGGCCGGTCGTCCTTCGACGGCGTAGTAGAGCGTCGCGCCCAGCGACCACAGATCCGCCGCGGGCCCGGGCTGCGCGCCGGAGAGCCGCTCCGGTGCGACGTATCCGAGGGTTCCGGTGATGATGCCGGTGCCGGTCAGCGTTCCGGTCGCTCCGGCGACCGAGGCGATCCCGAAGTCGGTGAGCATCCACCGGCCGTCGCCGTCCAGCATCACGTTCTGCGGTTTCACATCCCGATGCAGGACGCCGTTGTCGTGCGCGGTGGTCAACGCCGCCAGCATCCGCAGCCCGAGCTCCGCCGTCCGCCGCGGTGACAACGGCCCCTCGCTGCCCACAGTCTGCGCAAGCGACTCACCCGGCAGCAGCCGCATTACGATCCACGGCCGGCCGTCCTCGGTCACCACATCATGAATCGTCACGATCCCCGGATCGTTCAGACCAGCCGCGGCCCGAGCCTCCCGCAATGCGCGATCGTGGAGGTTCCGCTGCTCAGCAGCGCTCAACCCCGGCGGCAGCCGCAACTCCTTCACGGCCACCTCCCGATGCAGAACGGTGTCGAACGCCTTCCACACCGTCCCCATCCCACCAGCGCCAAGCGGCTCCGGGCCCAGCACATATCGGCCCCCGGCCAGCGTCCGCTCCATCACGGAAAGCACCCTAACCGCTCCCAGATGTCACCACCCCCGAGTCGAATCCACTAACCAGCCGCCGGTGGTTGATGCCCAGCCGAGCCGCCGTCCGCCGATCCACCGCCGTCCGCGCCCCCTTCGCCAGTACCGCCCTCTGCGGAGCCTTGTTCGCCACCCCGGCTGAAGGCGCGTTTGGCGGCCATCCCGGCCAACGTCGCCGACAGCAGGACGGCAGGCAACACGCCACCCGCATCGACGTTCGGCGTCTCCTGCGGGCGCGAAACCGGCACGTCCACCCGCTCGGACGTCGGCGTCCCCTCCACCGCCTTCTGCATCCGGCGCGCGATCGTCCCACCCGAATCGGCCAGACGCGCGACCTGATAGCGCGCCTCCTGACTACCGGCGGCCTCCCTGGACACTCGCTCGTAGGATCGATCCGGCCGTACCTCGGCCACCTCGCGAGCCAGCGGCGCCTCCCCGTTGAGCAGCTGCTCCGCGGGGTTGGCGGTCGGCTGTCGGGCCGGACGATCGCCCGCTGCGCGCTCGGGCGTCCGGGACTCGTTGTCCATCGCCATCAGTTCTCCTCCTCCATCGGTATCCCCAGGACGTGCACCGGCCAGTCGCTGGCCAGATCGAGGTACTCCGCCGCGGCCAGCAACCGCCGCCGCGGATCGGGCCAGTTGCTCAACCTCGCGACGGCTGCCTCGAACCGCGGCGGTACGCCGGTCATCGTGGAAACCGGCGGCAGCCACATGTCCGGATGGCCGCGGAGCTGTGCGAGCTGCGCTGCACTGTTCCCGTTCAGCTCCAGCCCGCGCGCTGCCCAGTCGGCCGTCGCCGGATGCGCGGCGTCCGGGCTCAGCCCGGGGGAGCGGAGCGCGGTGAGGACGTCGATCCAGCGGTAAGCACCCGCCTGCCACTCGACTTCCGTCCCATCGCAGGCCACCGGCTCACCATCGAGCGCGGCGGTCGCGCTCACCGCGAGGTGCGTCGCCAGCGCTTCCGGCTGGTAGTACGGCGACAGTCCGCGATACCGGCCGTCGATCGCCGCCTGCACCCGGTGCGTGATCGCGCATTCGACGGTACGCCGATCCGCGTCCGCCGTAAGTTCGCGAAGCCACCCACGATCGGGACGAGGCGCCGGTCGGCCTACCAGATGCGCGACGGTCAACAGCTCGATCCACAGGACCATCCTCGGCTCCTCCGCGAGCCGACCGGCGACGTTCAGCTCCCGCAGCGTGCAAGGACGACGCGAGCACTCCCGGCCGCAGGCCACGCTGCGCCGCTCCCGGATGGCCGGCGGCACGTTCCGGCCGACGGCCTCCCGATCCTCCCCGAGCGGTACGGCGATCCGGATCGGCCGATCCATCCCGTCGGCGAAGACCGCCGCGACTCCCGGCGGCAGGCTCACCAGCTGTCGCGACTGGGCCTCGTCGAGATTCATCGTCGCGCCGACCGTCCGCCGATCGTCGGCGGCCGGCAGCCGATGGACGATCTTCAGTGCGGTGTTCTTGAGGACGTCCGGGACGATCTTGCCGGGAATCTGCTCGGCCACGACGATGCCCTCGCCGTACGCGCGGATCTCGGCGAGCAGCGCACTGAACAACTCGACCGCGTGCGCCGCCGGCGACCCGGGATGGGCGCGCTTGAGTAGCCGGTGGGCCTCCTCGACGACCGTGACGTGGCGCAACTCGACCGCTCCGCCGCGCCGCCTGGTCCGGAGGTGCTCGTGCAACCGGATCAGCACGGCGCCGATGAAGAAGGCCTTGTCCTGGTCGTTGCCGACGTCCTCGATCTCCAGTACGACGTTGCGCTCGAGCAGGTCGGCGACGTCCAGCGGATGACCGCCTTCGAAGAACCGGCCGGTCGTCCCGAGCCGCAACGAGCTGATCCGGACGTCGATGAACCCGCGGATGTTGTCGGTGATCTCCCGGCCGTAGCCGATGCCGTCCACCACCTCCAGTGCGGTGCGCCGCAGATCGGCGAGAGTCGGGTACCGCGGGACGACGCCGCGGATCCGGGACTCACTCAGCACCGGATCCCAGCCGAGGTCGAGGTAGCAGCGGGTCAGCGCGTGGCTGAGAACCTGCGGGAACGGCTCTTCGGTCTCGAAGGCGGCCAGGAAGAGCGCGCGGACCAGGTCGAGATGGGTCTGGATCGGGAAGCCGGGTTCGGGTTCGAGGGGGTTGAGCCCCACCGGCAGAGCGCCCGGCGCACCCGGCCGGATGACTGTCACCGCGCCGTCGCCGATCCGTCCCGCCATCGCGGCGTACTCGGCCTTCGCCGGCTCGATCACCAGCCAGGGAACGCCTGCCTGGTGGAGCTGTTCCAGCAGATACCGCACGGTCTGCGACTTGCCGGCACCGGTGGCCCCCGCGACGAAGGTGTGCCGGTTCAGCGTCTCCGGATCGACGCCGAACGGTCCGGCGGGCTGGTCGGCGTTGTCCAGGACGACGCCGAGGCGGATCGGCCCGTCGCGTTCGGGGGTGACGTCGAAGCCCATCGGCTCGGTGAGCCGGATGCCCGCGAGCTCGGTCCGCGGCGGCCGGGCGATCGCCGCGAGAAGTTCGGTACTGCCGGTGAACGGCGGGGCCGAGGCGGCGTCGGCGAGCGGCGCCGGGTGGGCGCCGGGCTGAATCACGTACGGCAGATCGCCGAGATCGCTGCCCGCGCACAGCACCGCCGCCGTCTGCCGGACGGCGGCTGCCGTCACGCCGCCGACCAGGACCCGGATCCGCCAGGCGCCGTCGGCGCGGGATCGGCTCAGCTCGCGATAGCGCGCCTCGGATCGTTCGAGCGTGATCTGTTGGTCCGGGTTGTTCGGCCGGTTCCGCAGCCGCGGGATCTCGATGCCAAGGGCAAGCAACTCCTCGTCGACCGCGGCCGCGGACAGCGGCGTCGCGAGCACCAGCCAGCCGAAGGGACGGGCCAGGTGGCCCGCGTAGTCGTCGAATCCGCCGCGCCGGGTGCGTCCGGTCCAGAGCGCGTCGACCCGGCCCGGGCAGGCCACCCAGACTGGCAACCGGCGGAGCTCCGCGGCGACGTCCGCGACGCCGAGCTGCGTCCCGCGGGCACCGGGTGGGAACAGCAGACCGTCGCGGCCCGTGGTCAACGGAAAGTGCGGCCGGCCGCCGGCGACGAACCGCAGCCGCTCCGCGCCGGGCAGGCGATACCACGCGACCGCGATCCCGGCATCGCGCTCCCGCTGCAGCTCGGCGTGTGCGCCGGTCAAGGCCCCGAACAGCTGCTCGCCCTGCTCCGGCTGCCGCGGCACCGAGGCGATCTCGTGGAAGCCGAAACCGTCGAGGAGCGTCATTGTGCGGTCATCTCCCGGGTCGGCCCGACCTGATCGAGGAGCACGATCCCGGGGTTGCAGTCGCCGGTCACCACTCGGCGGCCGAGGGCGGAGGCCTCGACCAGCAGGAACGCGGTCGGCGGTAACGCCTGGATCGTCGTCGGCTCGACGATCGACTCGTAGACGCGGGAGTGCGTCCGGCCGTCCGTCCTGGAGTCGGCCTCGGACTGGTTCACGGTGTCCTGCCAGGATCGGCTGCGCGTCTCGGTGAACGATTCGGACTCCGAGACGCCCGACGATCCCGACGTCCCCCGCCCGGACGAGCGGTTGTCGGCCCAAGCGAACAGCCCGGTGGGGCCGGAGCGAGCGGAGTTGGTGCTCCAGCCTGTTGTCGACGAAGTGCTCCGTCCGGTGCCGGTGCTCGTCCCGTCGGAGCCGCCTTCGGCGCGCGCCGTCCCGGTCGTGAACGTCTTTCCGATCTGCTCGGTCAGCTGGCTGAGGACGACCTTGTGCTCCCGGCCGATGAACTCGGCCGCCGCGGCGGCGTCCTGGGCGTTACCCATCCGCATCACGACCGCGGCGCTGTCCGAGCTGCCCAGGATCTCCTTGAGCTCGTTGCGCAGCCGCTCGAAAAGCAGCACCAGCCGGACGCCGGAACGCCGTGCCTCCTGCGCCAGCGATTCGACGCCGTCGAGGCCGATGTGGTCCGCGCCGGCGACGACCAGGACGCCGTCCCGGCCCGCGCGCTGGTGCCGGATGTCGCGGAGCAGGCGCTGGAAGACGACCCGGTCGAGGATCTCCTTGCGCCGGACCCGCAGGCTGGACGTCGTCACGATCGTCAGACCGCGCGGCAGCCAGATGGACGCCGGGTCGGCGTCCGGGTCGATCGGCCGCTCGTCCTTGCCGAGCAGGTTCAGCGTGCTGCTCAAATGCTGCAGGGTCTGCTGGGTGCGCTCACTCTGGCCGAGCAGATCGACTCGGGCCGTCAGCGCGGTGACCTCGGCCATTGTCAGCGGGCCCTCGTCGTACGTACGGCGCAGGACATCGAGCCCGGCGGCGAGCCGGGCGAAGGTCGGCGGTTCGACGAGCGCACCGGCGACCGTGTCGAGCAGGTCGACGGTCAGCGTGCGGACGTCCGCCCGTTGTTCGGTGTACCGCAGGGTGCTCACGGCCTGGGCCACGAGATCGGCGGTCTCCTCCGGCTCCAGCCCGGCGAACACGTTGAAAGCCGCCAGGTCCGCAGGCAGCCAGAGCTCGGCGACCCGACCGCCCCGGAACGCGACGAAGTCGGCCAGTCCGCCGGCGACGTACCGGTCGCTGAGATCCAGCACGGTCACACCGACGCCGGACTCGATCAGCGACGAGCCCAGCGTGGCGAGCAGGCTGGCCCAGCCGTCCCCAGTGCCGCCGAACACGTCCACGCGGCTCGGCTCGGAGTCCAGCTGGATCGGGTGCCAGCGCGGGCTGCCGGCCCAGCGCAGCCGCTCGCCCTCGTCGAAGGCGTCGACCCGCCACCGCCACTGCTGATGCTCGCGCAGGAACTCGTGGTACTGCGCCTCCCGCTCGGTCATCGCCGAGGCCCAGGCCGCCTTGATCTTCTGCCGGGGGCGCACCACCGGGAGGACGTAGGACAGCACCGCGCCGATCGCGCCGACCGGCGGCGCCAGGATCGGCTCGACGAGCATCACGATCAGCCAGGCGCACACGGTGATCGCGATCCGCTTGCCCATCCGGGCCCGGCCGGTCGCCAGCTGGTGCTCCCAGCGCGCCACATCGGGCCCGATCGGCGGCTCCACCCAGGTCGGCTCGAGGTCGGCCTCCGGGCACCTGCCGATCGGCGCCGGCTCACAGTGCTCCCAGCCCCAGCGCTCACCCGGAACGAACAGGCGGTCGATCAGCGCGGACTTCGTCTCTTCTTCCACCCATCCACCGTGACTGCGAAGCGGCGGCCGGAGCCAGGCCACGAACCGGCCATATAGGGCCGGTCCGTCGCTAGAGTGGCCGCTCGGCCGAGCAGGACGGAGTGCGATGACGGAGTTCGGGAACAGGCTGCGCGAGCTGCGGGAGGCGGCTCGGATGACCCAGGAGGAGCTCGCGAAGCGGGCGGAGATCGGCTTGCGGACGCTCGGGCGGCTCGAGTCCGGCGCCCAGGTCAACCCGCGGCTCGGGACGATCCGGTCGCTCGCGAACGCGCTCGATTTGCCCGAGGAGCGGCTGGTCGGCCCGGTCACCTCGGCGTCCGATCAGGGGCCGGTGATCACCTCCGCGCCTGACCCGATCCTCCAGCGGCTCGCCCCGGCTCTGGACGATCTGGCCCTGGCGGTGGGGCATCGCTGGCGGCGGGAGTACGAGCACCAGCAGCTGAACGATCCGTTCCCACTGCCGGTTCGATGGCGCCGGATCGAGCCCGCGGCTGAGCTGGCCGGCGCGGACCTGGTGGGGGAGTTCGCCGGGTCCGGCGCCTATTACCGGCAGGCGCCGTCCGGTCGGCTGGTGGTGCTGGGCGGTCCGGGCTCGGGAAAGACGATGCTGGCGATCCGGATGGTCCTCGATCTGCTCGGCGACCGCGACTCGCTGGACCCGCTGCCGGTGTTGTTCGCCGTCGGCTCCTGGGATCCGACGGCCGGTAGGGCGAAGGACTGGCTGAGCAGTCAGTTGATCCGCGACTACCCGCACCTCGCGGCGATGACCGGGAGCGGTCTCACGCTGGCCGCCGTCCTCGTCGACAACCGTGCGATCCTGCCGGTTCTCGACGGGTTCGACGAGATCCCGTCCGGACTTCGGCGCGCGGCCCTGGATGCCCTGAACCGCACCTCGTTGCCCATGGTGCTGACGAGCAGGCCCGACGAATACACCGACGCCGTCCAGGGACTGTCCGGTGCCACTGTGGTCGAGCTGGCTCCGCTCGCCGGCGATGACGTGACGAGCTACCTGCCCGCAGCGATCCGCCTCGGCGCCGCCGGTTCGCCCGCGGTGTGGCGTCGAGTGGCGTCCCCGAGGATTCTGGCGGCGCTCGACACGCCGCTGATGGTCTGCCTGGCTCGCGCTGCCTACTCCGACACGCTGGACGCCGAGCCCGCCGAACTGCTGGACGAACGGCGATTCCCCGACTCGGCCGCTATCGAGCAACATCTCGTCACCGGCTACGTCTCCTCGCTGTACCGGGACGAGCCGGGCGGCACGGTCGAGCGCGGCCGCACCTTCAGACCGACCGAGCGGACCGATCGACACCTGCGCTACCTGGCCCGGCACGCGGAGGACCTGAAGACCACTCACCTGGCCTGGTGGGAGATCGGTACCGCGGTCAGTCTGTGGACGCGCTGTTTGGTCGTCGGAGTGGTCTCCGCGCTCACGATCACGGTGCTCTGCGCCCTCCTGACCATTCCGATCGCAGTGGCCTTCGGCAACCAACCACCGCTGACGACGATTCGGCTGCAGACCTTCAACAGCATCGTCAACGGTTTCCTGGCCGGCGCCGTCATCGCTCTCGCCTACGGCCTGGTCCGCTGGAAGCGTCCCGCCGCGCTCGCGCCCTCGCGCATCCGGCTGCGGATCGGCCGGCACCGCCCACCCGGCGCGATTCCCCTGGCCGACCTCCGCGCGCGGGTGCTCATCGCCTTCCTCTGTGGCCTCGCCTTCGGCGCCGGCCCCGCCTTTGCCTCGGCGCTCGCCTTCGACGTCCCCTTCGGCACCGTCCTCGGCCAGACAGCCGCCGGCGGCCTCGTCATCGGTGTCGCCGCCGCCACCGCGACCGCCCTCGTCTCCTGGTTCACCGCACCCGCCGAGCTCGACACCGCCGCGGACGTGAACAGCTTCCTCACCGCCAACCGCTCCACCGCCCTCCGCCAGATGCTCCTCTGCGGCCTCGCCGGCGGAATCGTCCTCGCCATCGGCAGCATCCCGCTCAGAACCTTCGTCCTGGAGCGAGTCCGCCAAGTGGCCCCCGAAGTGACCACCGGCGGCCTCCTCCTCCCAGAACCCGGCTACGAACTAGTAGTAGGAATCACCGGCGGCATCTGCTTCGCCCTGGCCTGCGGCCTCATCCTCACCGCCTGGGGCCAATGGCTCGTCCTAGGCCGCCTCTGGCTCCCGCTCACCGGCAAACTCCCCTGGAACCCCATCGCCTTCCTCGAAGACGCCTACCACCGAGGCGTACTCCGCCAACCCGGCCCCACCTACCAGTTCCGCCACAACTTCCTCCAAAACCACCTCGCTACCCGCCCCAACCAATCGCAGGTGGACAGTCAGTAACCAGCGGCGACATCGAGGCGGTGCAGGGTCAGGATCGGTGCCAGGTGGAGCAGTGGAACTTGCCCCTGTTCGCGACGCAGGCTCGCCAGTAGTAGTTGCCGCGGGCGACGATTCCGGTCAGCCAGTGGTTGTACCGCGTCCCGATCCAGCCGTCCCAGCGCTTGGGTTTGGCGCTGGTCGCACGGTCGAGGTAGATCGCTTCCTCGGAGAAACCGGACAACCCCCGAGCGGTGCCGTCGTTGCACAGTTCGACGGTCAGCCAGCGTCCGCCGACGTAGGTATCGCGCTCAACGCAGGAGGCTGTCTCTCGCTGAGGTGCTGCGGCGGCGGGGATGCTGATGCCGGAAACCGCTGCGACAGCGAAGGTCAAGCAGCCCACGGCCCGGGCAAGACGACGCATGGTAATTGAGTTCCTCTCAGTTCTTCGTGATCGCCGGCGCGGCAGATGCCAGTCGTTGCCGCCGCCGGATTCGATCTTTTCACCGGCCGCTGCCGGGGGCCTGCCTTGTCGAGCGCGCTCAGGACAGCGGCGGGACAGGCGGCAGCTTGCTCAGGAGCTGATGAACTCGGTTCGTGTGATCGGTGCGCCATTCGGAATCCTCCGAGATGGCCAGTAGTTGCTGAGCCCGGAGCAGCGTCGTCCGGGCCTCAACCGGTGAGCCGACCTCGAGCTGGGAGTCGCCCAGCCGAACGAGCGCGGTCGTCAACCCGCCATGATTGTCCAGCTGTTCGTTCAGCTGGACGGCTTCGGCGAAGGCGTCGAGGGCGGACCGATGGTCGCCGACAGCGCTGAGGGCCTGTCCCAGTGTCTCCGCTGCGTACGCGGTGCCCCGTACGTCCGCCGTTATCCGATGCAGCCGCAGTGCCTCGGTCGCTGAGGCGATTGCTTCGGTAGAGCGTCCGACCGACAGTAAGGCCATGGCCAAGTTGTTGCGTAGGGTCGCTTCTTGCTCGAGGTCCGATGCCCCGTCGAGCGCCAGTCGCAGCTGGTCCATCGCCGCGTCCGGCTGACCGAGCAGGCGCAGGGCAATACCCAGGTTGCCGCGGACCAGCCGGACGCCGTAGTCGTGACCAAGCTCGCGGAAGAGCTCCAGAGCTTCGCGCAAAGCGGATGCTGCGGCCTCCACGTCGCCTGCCATGCCGAGAGTCGCGCCGTGCTGGTTGAGCGCGACCGCCTGCAAGAGCGGGTCACCGGCGAGTGTCGCCGAAGTGACCGCCGTGGCCTGGACCAGACGACTCTCGTTGAGCGCATGGCTTCGCTCCAGGTCGTCCCACAGCATGACGGCCAGTCGAGCGGCGAGTTCGTGCTCGCCCCGTTCGGCCGACCCGACGACGAGTGCGATCATCGTGCGCCGCTCGGATTCGAACCACCGACGTGCTTCACAACTGGTGTTGATCCGAGGTGGTTCGGCGGTGGCCGGGGGCGGGACCAGCGCTGGTAGCAACCCCGGGCCGCCCTGGATGCCGCGAGCGAGGTCCGCCGCCGCGAGGTACCAATGCACCAGCCGATTCGCGGCCGCGTTGCGAGCCTCCGGCTCGTCCTCGACCTCCGATCGTTCCCGCGCGTAGGCCCTCATCACGTCGTGCAACCCGACCTGCTGCGCGTTCACCCGGCGAACCAGATGCAAGTCGATCAGAACAGCGAGCGTCCGCCGTGCCTCGGCGACGGGCAGGGCGGTCATGGTGGCGATCGCCGGTAGCTGCAGTGATTCCACCGTCGTTGCGCCGAGAGCCCGAAACATCGCCGCGGCCGTCGGGTCGAGCGTCTGGTACGACCAGGACAGAACGGCTCGGACGTCGGTTCCCGGGCTGTCGCCGCTGCTGAGGACGTCGATCCGATCGGCCAGGTTGCGCAGTCGCTCCACGATCGATTCAGCGCCGTCGGCGTACCGGTTCAGCTGCTCGGCGATGATCGCCAACGCGAGTGGAAGACCGCTGCAGAGTCGCACGAGTTCGTCGAGCGTCGGTTCGTCCACCGGCTGGCTCTGGATCAACTGACGGAGCAGCACCCTGCCTTCCGGCCCGGTCAGGACCGGTACGGCGATCTGTTCCGCACCGTCTCTAATCGTGAGGCTGCTCAGGCGACGCCGGCTGGTCACGATCATCCGGGCGGACGAGCCGGGCAGTAGCGGTCTGAGCTGATCCGCGCTCCGTGCGTCGTCCAGGATCAGCAACAGCCGGCGTCGCGTGAGCTCGGTGCGGAGCAGCGCGCTGCGCGATTCGACGTCCTGCGGGATCTGCGCGCCGGGGACGCCGATACCGCGCAAGATCGTGTCGAGTGCCGTGTCCGTGGTCATCGGCTCGCCCGCGCCGTATCCGTTGAGCCCCAGGAACACCTGGCCGTCGGGAAAGTGTTCTTTCGCCTGGTGCGCCCAGTGGACGGCCAAACTGGTCTTTCCGGCACCTGCTTCTCCGTGCAGGACGACGACGTGTGCCGCGTCGGCGTCGGACGAAAGGAGACGATCCAAGGCCTCGAGCTGTGCTGCTCGGCCGACGAAGCGCCGCAGATCCAAGGGGAGTTGTCTGGGTTCCTGCTCCCGCTGGGGTGGGCGAGCGGAGGTCGACAGCTCGTGCACCGGGACGTCGTCCTGCAGCAGCTGCAGATGGAGCGCCTGAAGGTCAGCGGAAGGATCGACCCCGAGCCCGTCGGCGAGCTGCGTCCGCATCCGCTCGTAGGACTCGAGCGCCTCCGGTCTTCGTCCTTCGGCAGCGAGGGTCTGGAGGAGCCGAAGCCACAACGATTCCCGCAGCGGAAAGGTATCGATCAGCGTCCGGAGATCGTCATGAACCCCGCTCGTCCGCCCGGCCGCGAGGTCGAGATCGATACGGCGCTCCAGGCCGCTCAGGTAGCGCTCGGTGAGATAAGCGCCGTGTGATTGCCGGATTGCCGGCAGGATGCCGCCGACCAGCGGCTCGCCCCACAGCGCGAGGGCCTGGTCCAGCAGCTCGCGCTCGCGGGCCCCTTCCGCTTGGTCGAGCAGCGCCACGAACCGTAATGCGTCGACCATCGCGGGAGCGACATCCAAGGTGTAACCGCCGTCGTCGCGACTGATCGCGGTAGGTCCGAGCAGGCGCCGGAGCTTGGCCATCATCGAATGCAGAGCCGCCCGGACGTGCTTCGGTTCCCGCTCGGCCCAGAGCGTGTCCACCAGTGTCTCCGCTGTCACCGGCCGTCCGGCGCGCAGTGCCATGAGTGCCAGACACGATCGGAGCGTGGCGCCGCGGACATCGACCACACGGCCGTCGACGGCGACCTCGAACACCCCCAGGAGACGAATTCGAAGACTGCTCATCGCTGCATGGTAGTCACGACCGGATCGACTGGCCATGAAAAAAAGTTGCTGGCAGCAGTGGCGGCCGCAGCTCGAGAAGGGGAGTGCGGGCTTCGGGCAACGAAGAGGTGGATGCCCCTCGTTTGGAAGGCCGATGATGCTTCTCGAACGCCGCCCGCCCGTTCACCGCCTGATGCGGGCGGCGAACGCCGTCCGGTTGTCCTCGGCCGATCGCGCCGTCCTCGGTATCTACGTGTTGACCCGGGTCGCGATCTGGCTGACGGCGTACGCGGCGGTCTGGCTGTTTCCGGCCGATGGCAAGGCGCAGCAGCCCGCTGACATCCGAACGGCGTTCGTCCAGTGGGACTGGATCCACTTCGTCCGCATCGCCCGCGACGGCTACTTCCCGGACGGCGCTGGACCGCGGAGCGACGACTGGGACAACCGGGAGGCGTTCTTCCCCGGATTCCCCCTGGCCCTGCGAGCCGTACACGCAGTCGTCGGCGACTGGGTCTGGGCCGGTCTGCTGATCTCCTTCATCAGCGGCGGCGTCGCCGTTCTGGCACTGGCCAGAATCGCCCGCCTCCAGTGGCCGGACACGGACACCGACCGTACGGCCGTCCTGTTCCTCCTGACCTCGCCCTGCGCGATCTTCCTCGCCGTCGGCTACTCCGAAGCCCTCTTCCTCGCGCTGGCCCTTCCGGCTTGGCTGGCCGCCCGCCGACACCAGTGGGCCCTGGCCGCCATCCTGTGCACGCTAGCGACCACCGTACGGATCAGCGGCCTCTTCCTGGCCGCAGCGATCGCCGTACAGTTCCTGGTCGATGCGCGAGCCCACCGAAACTGGCGCGCCGCACCATGGCTGGCCGTCCCCCTCACCGCAGCACTCGGCTACACCCTCTACCTCTTCGAAATGACCGGCGACCCGCAAGCCTGGCAACACGCCCAAGAACGCGGCTGGTACCGAACCGCCACCACCCCGTGGCACACCTGGACAACCACCTGGGAAGCAGCCTTCGGCCACACCCAACTCACCGGCTTCGCCTACATGTTCCAAGCTGAACTAGTTGCCCTAGGCATCGGCATGACCCTCCTCATCTCCCTGCTCATCCGCCGCCAATGGGCCGAGTCCACCTACATCGCCCTCAACCTCACCGCCCTGGCCACCTCCTACTGGTACATGTCCATCCCCCGAGCAACCCTCCTCTGGTGGCCCCTCTGGCTAACCCTCGCCGCCCCCCGCCACCCCCTGATCCGCACCACCTACCTAACCCTCATCCCACCCCTCTCCACCATCTTCGCCCTCACCTACCTAACCGCCCGCTGGGCCGGCTGAGCACGCGCCTCAAGATCGGGCGCTGATCGAGTGGATGGCGGCGTCGACCGCGGGGGCCAGACGGCGGGGGTCGGGGTCGGCTTTGACGAGTAGTTGAAGGCCTTCGAGGAGGGCTGTGAGCATTGCCGCGGTTGCAGGTAGATCCAGGTCGGGGGCCAGCTCGTCCTGGGCGGCGGCGAGGCGGAGGCCATGGAGGAAGCCGGTTTCGACGGCAGTCAGGGTGGAGGCGATGCTCGCGGCGATCTCGGGGTCGCCTGGTAGGCACTCGCCGGCGGTGTTGGCGATCAGGCAGCCCCGCGGCTGATCCTGCTGGACGGCGAGATCGATCGCGCCCATCAGGACGGCGCGGATGCGGGGGAGGACAGGGCCGCCGGTCAGCAGGTCGGGAGCGAGCTGGTCGGCCAGCTGCTCGCGATAGTGCGCGAGCGCGCGGCGGAAGAGACCGTGCTTGTCGCCGAAGACGCGATACAGCGAGCCGGGGTGGACGCCGAGGGCCGTGGTCAGGTCGTCGACGGAGGTCGCCTCGTAGCCCTTCGTCCAGAAGAGCTCCATGGCGCGGCCGACGATCTCGTGTTCGTCGAAACTGCGAGGTCTGCCCATCCGGTCAGCGTACCTCGTAGTTGAACGGCGGCTCTCAAACGGCTAACTTCGGGTTTGGGAATGCTCGCTCAACTATTCGGAGGTTGTTATGGGCATCGGAATCATCGGCGCCGGCGCGATCGGCGGCGCGATCGCGGAGATCTTGGCCCGCGCCGGGATCGACGTGGACATCGCGAACAGCCGGGAGCCGTCGACGCTGGCCGGGCTGGCCGCGCGGCTCGGCCCGCGGGTGCACCCGGTATCGCGCGAGCAGGCCGCCCGGCAGGACGTCGTGTTCGTCGCGGTGAACTGGTCGAAGCTGCCCACGGCGCTGGCGGATCTCCCGCCATGGGACGGGCGGATCGTGATCGACACCAACAACTCGCTCGAGGCGCCGTTGTTCCAGCCCTTCGATCTGGGCGGGCGGACGTCGACGGAGGTGTTCGCCTCGATGGTTCCGGGCGCCCGCGTCGTGAAGGCCTTCTCGCATCTGCTGCCGGGCCTGCTGACCGCCGACCCGGTGGGGCGGGGTGGCCGGCGCGTGCTGTTCCTGACCGGGGACGACGCCGAGGCCCGAAAGACCGTTGCGGCGTTGATCGACCGGCTCGGCTTCGCGGCGATCGACCTTGGTCCGCTGGCCACCGGATCGCCCCTGCTGCAGTTCCCCGGTGGAACGCTGCCTTCCCATCATTTGGTGATGATCGGCGCCTGACCTGGGGAGGTCAGGCGCCGGGGGACTAGCGCGAGGCTTCGTCGATGGTGTCGGCGACGACGGCGGCCTGGGTCATGAAGAGCGCGTGGCTGGCGGATACGTTGGTGATCTTGGCGCCGGCCCGGGCGGCCATGTGCTGCAGCATGGCCTGGTCGAAGGCGCGGTCCTCGGTCGCGATGACGGCCCAGGTGGGCTTGTCGCGCCAGGCCGCCGCGGTCACCGAGCTGGCGAACGCGGCCATGTTGATCGGCACCTGGCTGTCGCGCAGGAAGGCGGCGTCCGCGTCGGTCGCGTCGTGGGCGAAGCCGGCCTTGAACTTGTCGTGGTTGAGGAAGCCGTAGCCGTCTTCGGTGACGTCGATGACGAAGTCCGGGGTGGCGGCGAAGCCCTCGTACTGCTGGCTCGTGGTCTCACCGGCGTCGGGTGCGAGGGCCGAGACGTAGACCAGTCCGGCGACGTTTGGGTGGACGCCGGCCTCGGTGATGACGGTGCCGCCCCAGGAGTGCCCGACCAGGATGGTCGGGCCGTCCTGCTGGTCCAGGATCCGCGTCGTCGCGGCGACGTCGTCGTCCAGTGAGGTGAGCGGGTTCTGGACGATCGTCACCCGGAAGCCGCGCGCGGTCAGGATGTCGTAGACACCCCGCCAGCCCGAGCCGTCGGCAAACGCTCCGTGTACCAGTACGACGTTCTTGATGCTCATGATCTAGTCCTCGCAGTTGCTGGTGGGTAGATGTGGTCAGATGCCGAAGTCGAGGCGGTCGGCCAGGCCGGCGGCAGTGAAGGCGTTGATCAGGTCCTGGCGGTCCTCGGTGAAATGCGACCAGGAGTCGTAGTGGACCGGCACGACGCGGTGGGCCTCGAGGATTCCGGCCGCCTCGGCGGCTCCCGTGCTGCTGAGCACGATCGGCTCGCCGTTGAAGAGGGCGGGCAGCCTGGGCGCGCCGGCGAACAGGATGGCGGTGTCGACGGGTGCGAAACGAGTGGCGATCTCTTTGACGAGGTCCAACGAGGCGTTGTCCCCGCTCACGTAGACGGTTGGCAGTCCGTCGCCGGTCAGGACGAGACCGACGACCGGCCCGAGGAAGCGCTCGACCTGTTCGCGCGGACCTGGTCCGTGCACGGCGGGCACGCCGGTCACGCTGACGGTTCCGCCATCAGGCCGGTCCAGCTCGACGCGCTCCCAGTCGGCCACGCCCTGGGCGTTCTGCCCCAGGCGCTCGGAGGCTGCCGGAGTAGTCAGGACCAGCGGGACGTCGGCGAGCAGCGCCCGGCCGTCGGTGTCGAGATTGTCGGGATGCTGGTCGTGCGAGAGCAGGACGACGTCGATCGGACCCAACTCGGCGGCCGTATGGGTCGACGGCGCCGTCTTGAGCAGGAGGCCACCCGGCGTGGGGTACTCACCGGCTCCGTCGAAGGTCGGATCGACGAGGAAGCGGAGGCCGCCGTACTCGAAGAACACGGTTGGCCCGCCGGTGGCGCGGACAGGGAACTGGGCTGACATTTCAGGACTCCTTCAAGGGCCGGCCAGAGGGCTCGAGCAGGAGAAGAATGCAATATATTGCAAATCCTGTCAACGATCTGGGGACTCCTCGCCCATGAGTGGAGCAAGTCAATATATTGCTGGTCCAGACCGGCAGCGGGTGTCCACAAAAAATAAAGTGCGGGCGGCGAGGATCGTCGCGAAGCTCCCGCCCGAGACAACTGGATTGGATGCCATGAGACTGACCAGGCGTACCCTGCTCGCCGGCAGCGCGGTGGTTCCCGTGGTCGCCGTCGCCGGTACCGCCGCAGCGGCGGAGCGTCGGCCCGCGGGTGGTGGACACGCGATCAGGGACCGGATCGTCGAGCTCGTCGACAAGTACCACGACGGCGTCGCTCCGATCGTCCAGCTCGGGGAGCCGGTGTTGCGGCGGATCGCGGAGCCGTTCGACGGCCAGGTCGATGACGCCGTACTAGATGCTTTCGTCGAGCTGATGCGCCGGACGAACAAGGCCGCGCCCGGCGTTGGGCTGGCGGCGCCGCAGATCGGCGTGCCGGTCCGCATTGCTGTGCTGGAGGATCCGGCGACGGTTTCGGCCGAGGTGGCCGCCGCGCGGCAGCGCTATCCGCTCGAGTTCTTCGCTGCCATCAACCCGCAGTACCGGGCGGTCAGTCAGAAGCGCCGCGGCTTCTACGAGGGCTGTCTGAGCATGTCCGGCTGGGCCGGCGTCGTCAATCGGTACCTGACGGTTGAAGCCTCCTACGTGGACCGGACCGGCAAGTCGTGCAAGCAGATTTTCAAGGGCTGGCAAGCGCGGATCGTCCAGCATGAGGTCGACCACCTCTACGGCACGGTCTACCTCGACAAGGCCGAGCCACGTTCCTTCACGACGATCGCCACCCTGCTGGCGCAGTGGAACGACCCAGTGCCGACCAGAGCAGCGCAGAGCCTGGGGTTCCGTCTCGATCTGTGAGCCCGGCCGGCTCAGCTCATTTCAACCAAGGAGATTTCTCATGCGTTGGCAGAAGCCACTCGCGATCGCAGTTGCCGCTGCGCTCAGTAGTTCGCTCACGGTCTCGGCCGCGGCTGGTCACCGGCCGGCCGGAAAGGCCTGCGGACCGAACGCGAAGTTCCTCGGGTTCTCCGACTCGCTGGACAAGACGACGTACGACGGCCAGCTGGTTTCCGGCCTGTCGGCGTTGAGTATGACGGGGCCGAGCAATGCGGTCACCCTGGTCGACAACGTCGGGACGACGCCTGCCCGGGTCTTCGATCTGAAGATCACCAGTACGGCGACCGTCGCCGTCAACGGGGTAACGGTCCTGCGGCGTCCGGACGGAGCGGCCTACAACGGGCAGGACTTCGACGGTGAAGCGCTCGTCGTCGAGCGCGGCAGGCGCACGATCCTGGCGACGTCGGAGCGAGAGCCGTCGATCCGCCGGTTCCGGCTCTCCGATGGTCTGCAGGTCGGTTCGCTCCCGGTGCCGGCGCGATTCCAGGTGGCCCCGGCCGGCGAGGCGGCCCCGAACGGAACCTTCGAGTCCTTGACGGCAAGCCCCGACGGCCAGACGCTGTTCGCCGGCCTCGAAGACCCGCTGGCTCCCGATGGCCGGGACGCCGAGGGGCGCGGACGGAACCGGATCCTGCACTACAAGGGCACGACCGGGCGGGACTATCAGGTCGCGGCCCAGCTCGCCTACCGGACCGATCCGCGGCTGTCCCTGGTAGAGCTCGCCTGGGCGAGCCCGACCCAGCTGATCTCCCTCGAGCGCGGCTTCACCGCGGGCGTCGGCAACACCGTCCGCGTCTTCACGGTCTCGCTCGCCCGTGCTACTGACGTGACGAAGCGCGCATCCCTGGTCGATGCCCCCAGCAACGTCTTTGTGCAGAAGACGCTGCTGTTCGACCTTGCGGACTGCCCGCCGTCCGGCGCCGTCGCCAAGCAGCCGCAGCCGAATCCGCTGCTCGACAACGTCGAGTCGCTGGCACTCGGCGGCTATCTGACGAACGGCGACCGGCAGCTCTACCTGCTGTCCGACGACAACAACAGCCCGACCCAGACGACCCGGTTCTATGCGCTGCAGGTCGCCCTGGATCAGTCGCCGCTGTCGGTCAGCGCGTCGCGGAGACCGGCGCGGGCGGAGATCCCGAGTTTCGGGTAGATCCGGTAGAGGTGGGCGCCGACCGTGCGATGGGACAGGAACAACCGCTCGGCGATCTGTTTGTTGCTCAGGCCGCTCGCCGCCAATCGGGCGATCTCGAACTCTTGAGCGGTCAGCTTGCCTGCTGCCTCTGGATCACCCGGTCCGGGACGCCGATAACCGGTGGCGCGCAGTTCCTGCACGGTGCGCGTCAGCCACGGCTCGGCGCCGATCGCGGCGAAACCGGCCTGCGCTTCGAGCAGGTGGCTGCGGGCCCGCGCGAAGGCCTTGCGCCGGCGAAGCTTCTCCGCGAACGCCAACCGGATCCGGCTGATCTCGAAACGCCAGCGCTGTACGTCGGCCGAGTCGAGGAGCTCTTCGAGTCGCCGGTCGGCCTCCTCGTCGGTGCGGACCAGGGCCTCGACGCCGTACTGGACCAACGCCATCCGCGGCGAGATCGCAGCGATGTCCGCCGTCCGTACGGCGTCGGCGTGGGCCCGGGCCTCGGTCGTCCGGCCGGTCCGCAGCGCGGCTTCGACGAGGTCGATGACGACCCACAAGGCCATCGGCACACGAGGCTCCAGCACTCCGGGAGGGTTGATCGCGGTGGCGTGCAGATAGGCGGACTCGAAGTCGCCTTCGGCCGCCGCGGCGAGTGTCCGCGGATAGTGGGCCACGGCCACCGCTCCCGCAATTCCGCGCGGAAGCGCCCATCGGGTGATCTCGTCGGCGAGCGTGTACGCCTCGTCGGTCCGCCCGCGCGCCGCCGCGACGCTCGCGCGGTTGAACTGGAAGTACCAGGCCAGGAAGGGGAAACCGGCGTCAGCGCAGACCTGCTCGGCCTCTCTGGCCAGCTGTTCCGCCTCGTCCCATTCGCCGGTGAGGAAGTCGTCGAGACAGAGGTGCATGAGCGCCCCGAGCTGACGACGTGGTGCGCCGCCGGCGCGCCCTTGCCGGACGAGTCGCCAGGCCGACTCCCTGACCTCTCCGAGCCGATCGGCGTAGATCGCGGCGGTTCCGATGCGCATGGCCCGGGTGAGGTCGTCCTCGTCGGACAGCGTGGAGATCAGCGCGTCCAGGTCGGACTTCGCGTCCGCGCCGGTGCGGACCGGGTCGATGAAGGTCTTCCCCACCACCGCGAGGAGGTCCGACGGACCGGGAACCAGCCGTTCCATCGCGCGCTGGAACACCGCCCAGTACTCAGGAGTGCTTGCGTACCACGAGAGCAGCATCAGGGTGTGCATCGCCTCGTCGAGCGCGGGGTCGTCGCTGCGCCAGCCGTGCTGACCGGTCTCAATGGCGCCGGCGAGCAGCCGGTGGGCGGTGTGGACGTCACCGTCGCCGTTGAGGATCAGCAAGGCGGCGGCGTTGGCCGCGTTGAGCGCCGCGGACGGCTCGAGGTCGGCCGTGTGCGCATCGGCGAGCAAGGTGGGTAGATCAGCGCCGCCGCCGCCGGCCTCCGCGCCCAAGTAGGCCGCCTGCGCGAGCCGGCGCGCGCGGTTCTCCTCGGAGGCGCTCAGCTTCGCGGCGCGAACCAGCGTCGAAACAGCCCCGAGGACGTCGCCGCGCTGCATGACCCGCCGAGCGGTTTCGTCGAGCATGGCCGCGACCGTCTCGTCGGGATCGATCGCCGTGGCGGCCAGGTGCCATGCGCGGCGCTCCCAGTTGGCGGGGAGGGCGGCGGCGAGGTCGAGGTGGGCGTCTCGGCGCTCCTTGTGAGTGGACATCGCGACGATCGCCGACTGGATCAGCGGATGCCGAAAGGTGATCCGGCCGGTCGGCCCGTCGATGTGGACGAGTTGGGCCCGTTCGGCCGGCGCCAGATCGTCCAGGCCGGTGATCCCTCGCAGGGTGCGGATCTCGCCACTGCCCTCGAAGGTTGCGAGCAGCAACAACCGTCGGGTGGCGTCCGGCAGGCCGGCGACCCGCGCGGCGAAGACGGACTGCAATCGGCTGTTGAGCGGAACGATGTCGGAGGCAGGCGTGCCCGCGTCGGACAGGACGGCGGGGACGTCGGCCTCTGCCAAGGTGGCGGGCAACTCGACGAGTGCGAGCGGGTTGCCCTGGGCAAGGTTGAGCAGCCGTTGCCGAACCGGTCGCGGCAGCTCCGGGTGACGCGCGGCGACGAACCGGGCGGCGGCGTCCTCGCTGAGCGGCTGGACGACGACCTCGGTGAGGCCGCGGCGGTCGAGGAAGCCCTCGGCCCCGATGCGCGAGGACACGACCACCCCGATCGAGGTCCCCTGGACGCGGCGCGCGAGAAAGCCGAGGACGACGGCGCTCGGTCGATCGACCCACTGCACGTCGTCGACGATCACCAGCACGGCCGCCTGCCGCGCGGCCGTCGACAACAGTGACAGCGTGGCGTTGCAGACCAGCAAGGCGGGCGGCGGCGCCCCCGGCCCGAAACCCAAGGCGACGGTCAGTGCCTCGCGCACCCAGGGAGGCTGCTGCTCGATCTCGCTGTGGACAGGTAGCAGCAGCTGGTTCAGGACCGAGTAGCTGATATCGGCCTCGAACTCCGAGCCCGAGGCGCGCAACACCCGCATCCCGGCCGCGGCCGCGAGTTCCGCGGTGGCGGCGAAGAGCGTGGACTTCCCGATCCCCGGTTCGCCGCGAACGATCCGGACGTCGCCGCTGCGGCGCGCCGACTCGAGAAAGCGCGCGATCCCGGCGAGCTCCGCTTCGCGCCCGAACAGCTCCAAGCTCGCAACCTCCGGCTCACCCAACGCAACATGCAATATATTGCAAGCGTAGCCGACGATTGTCAACTGTGGCGATCAGACACCGGAGCCACAGCTGAACCGATTCCGGATGCCCGGCGCGAACGGCGCGCCGTGGCCCGGCACGATCAGGATCGGCTGCAGCGCCAGCACGCGCTCCCGGGATTCTCGGAGGACGTCGCGGTCGGCGGCGAACGGGTCGTCGACCGGGCCGAACTCCGACCACCAGAGGTGGGTACACGCCACGAGACCCTCCGCGGTATCGATCAGGGTCGTGACGTCCTGCGCGGTGTGGCCCGGCATCCGCAGCAGGCGCACCGCGCCGGACAGCTTGCTCACCCCCGGTCCGTCGCTGAACGTGCGAGGCACCCAGCGGTCGTGCTGGTACGTCGCCTGGAAGTCGTGGAAACGCGCATCCGGAAACAGGGCCGCGTTGAGCGTGTGATCCGGGTGGTGGTGGCTGAACACGACGTCCGTCACCGCATCGGGGGTGACGCCGGCCGCGGCGAGCGGGTCGAGGATCAGCGACCGGTCGGCGACCATGCCGGGATCGATCACGGCGATGAAATCGCCGTCGCGGACCAGGGAGACGGTTCCCGCGATCCGCTCGCCCAGGTAGCCGACCGACAGGACCTTCACTTCGGCGCTCACAGTGACCTCTTTCTGCCCACCAGTAATGCGCCTACTCTCGGCCGCGCCCAGCCCCCGGCGAATCAGTCATCCGTCTCTCCGGTCACTTTTCGCCGGCCGTTCTGAACCGGCGGGCCCTTCGTGCGTCTGGACCTACGAGTGACTCTCAGCCGAGAGCCCGATCAGCGGAGGCAGCATGACTCACACGACGCGGATCGTCGTCCGCAGCGACGACATCGACGCCAACGGCCACGTCCGCGGCGGCCAGTACCTCAACTACGCCGTCCACGCCCGCTGGACGGCGCTCGCCGAGGCCGGCCTCTCGCTCCGGGAGATCACCTCGGCCGGTTTCGGGCCGGTGGATCTCGACGTCTCGATCAAGTACCTGCGGGAGCTCACGCTGGGCGACGAGATCGACGTCGACACCCGGGTCGAGTTCCCCGCGCCGCGCTACGTGAAGGTGATCCAGTCGGCCACCCGCCGCTCCGACGGCGTCGTGGCGGCCGAGGTGGTCAGCACGACCGGGATCCTGGACCTGGCCGAGCGCAAACTCGTCGACGACGCCGCCCAGGTCTGGAGCCGCTTCCTGCGCGATCCCGGCCTGCTCGGCCTGCCCGACGCGGTCGGCTAGCCGCCCGGCGCCTGCTTGGTCAGGGCGTCCCGGAGCCCGGCACGCGACGTGATGCCGAGTTTCGGATAGATCCGATAGAGGTGGGCCCCGACTGTGCGGTGCGACAGGTAAAGGCGTTCGGCGATCTGTTTGTTGCTCAGCCCGCCGGCCGCCAGCTCCGCGATCTCGCGCTCCTGCGCGGTCAGCGGGGTCTGCTCGAGTTGGTCGGAGCCGTGCCGGTGTCCGGCGGCGCGGAGCTCCTGCAAGGTCCGGGCGAGCCACGGCTCGGCTCCCATGGCGGCGAAGCCGATCCGCGCGTTGAGGAGGTGGGGCCGGGCGGCCGCGGGGCCTCTGCGGCGCCGCAAACTTTTCGCGAAGGCGAGCCGGATGCGCGACGCCTCGAAGAGCCACCGCTCGGCGATGGGGTCCGCGAGCGCCTCCTCGAGCTGTCGGCCGGCGTCCTCGTCCTCGAGAACCAGCGCGTCGACCGCGCGCTGCAGGAGCGCCATCCGGGGCGAAAGCGCCGACACGTCAGCAGCCCGCATGGCGTCGGCATGCGCGCGGGCCTCCGCGGTCCGGCCGGTGCCGAGGGCCGCTTCCACCAGATCGAACATGACGAGCGTGGCCACCGGAACGTACGGCGCCAGCACACCGGCCGGGCTGATCGCGCTGGCGTTGCGGTACGCCGCCTCGTGGTCACCCTGGGCCGCGGCGGCCAGCACCCGCGGGTGATAAGCGGTGGTGACGACGAGACCAACCCCGCGTGGCACTGCCCACTGGGTCAGCTCGTCCGCCAGCGCGAGCGCCTCGTCGACGCGCCCGCGCCCGGCGGCCAGGAGCGCCCGGCTGTACTGGAAGTTGAACATCAGGAACTGCAGGCCTTTGGTTGCGCAGAGCAACTGTCCTTCCGCGGCCAGCTTCTCGGCCTCGTTCCAGCGGCCCGCGAGGTAGTCGTCCCGGCACAAGAAGATCAGCGCGCCGACCTGCAGGCGGGGTACGCCGCCCTCGTGGCCGTAGCGCACCGCACGCCACGCCGAGTCGCGGAGGTCGCCGAGCCGGTCGAGGTAGATCGCGGTCATCCCGATCCGCATGATCCGGGCGAAGTCCCGCTCGTCGGCGAGGGTGGCGAGCAGGGCATCGAGCGCGGGCCGCGCGGCCGCACCGGTGCGGACCGGATCGGGAACCGCGCCGACCGCTACCGCGAGCACATCTGTCGGGCTTGTCTCGAGCCGGTCCAGCAGCCGCTGGTAGCGCGCCCAGTTCTCGGGGACGCTTGTGTACCAGGCGAGCACCAGCAAGGTGTGCAAGGCCTCGTCGAGCACCGGATCGTCCCCGCGCCAGGCGTGCTCGCCGAGCTCGATCGCGCCGGCGAGCAACCGGAACGCAGTCTGGACGTCGCCGTCGCTCTCCAGCATCAGCAGCGCCGCCGCGGTTGCCGCCCGCAGCGACGAGCCAAGACTCGGGCGGACCGCCAGAGCATCGGCCAGCAGCTCGCTGGGATTGCTCCCGGCGCCACCGGCCGCGGCCCCGAGGTAGGCCGCCTCGACCAACCGGCGGGCCCGGTCGTCCTCGGTCGTGCTCAGCTCGGCTGCCCGTGCCAGCGCGGCGACCGCTCCGAGCACATCTCCGCGGCGCAAGATCCCTTGGGCCGCCTGCTCGAGCAACGCTGCCGTTGTCTCGTCCGGCCCGTCGGTCGCCGCGGCCAGGTGCCAGGTGCGCAGCTCCTCGTCATCGGCGACCGCGGCAGCGATGGCGAGGTGGGCCAGCCGGCGTTCCTCGTGTGTCGCCGACGCGACCACCGCCGACTTCATCAGCGGATGGCGGAACGTGACCTGCGCGGTCGAGTCGTCGACCGTCAGGATCTGGGCGCGCTCGGCGGCAGCGAGATCAGCGACGTCGGCGATGCCGCGCAGGAACCGCAGATCTCCGTGACCCTCGAACGTGGCGATCAGGAGCAGCCGGCGGGTGGCCGGCGGCAGCTCCGCAATGCGCGCGGAGTAGAGCTGCTCGAGCCGTTCGCTGAGCGGCGCAACCGCCGTCGGCTCCCAGCCGCGGGCGGACGCCGATCGCGTCAGCGTGCCCGGAAGCTCGACCAGGGCGAGCGGGTTGCCTTGGGCCAGCTCGAGCACGCGCTGCCGGACGTCCCTCGGCAGCTCCGGAAAGCGGGTGTCGACCAACCGCCTGGATGCCGCCATCGTGAGCGGCCGCGCCTCCACCTCGGCCAGGCCGCGCCAATCGAGATGACTGCCGGCGCCGCTGCGCGAGGACACCACAACGCCGACCGGCGCGCGCTCGATCCGCCGCGCGATGAATCCGAGGGCGACGGCACTCGGCCGGTCGGCCCACTGCATGTCGTCGACCAGTAGCAGAATCGGCGTCCGCTCGGCGGCGGCCGTCAGCAACGACAGAGCGGCATTGCAGACCAGCAGAACGGACGGCGGGGCGCCGGTATTGAGGCCTAGGGCAACCATTAGCGCCGCCCGCAGACCGGGTGGCAGCCCCTGGATCTCGGTCTGCAGCGGCGCCAGCAACTGATGGAGGACCGAGTAGCTGATGGCTGCCTCGAATTCCGAACCGGTGGCTCGCAGCACCCGCATACCCTGGCCGGCCGCGAGCTCCGCCGTGGCGGCCAGCAATGCGGACTTCCCCACGCCGGCGTCCCCACGCACCATGCGAATGTCGCCGCGGGAGCGCACCGACGCCAGAAACTGCTCGATTTGTGCGAGCTCGGCGTCCCGGCCGAACAGATCCCGCATGACACTGCCCCGATCGGTGACTTCCTGCGCTGCTGCACCTCGACGTACGAGCCTATTGCACGATCGGCACCGGAAGAGTGTCAAACCCGTACACCGCATCCCGCAGCGACCGCATCGCGTAGTGGGCGCGCGACTTGACCGTGCCGGCCGGGACGCCGAGCCGCCGGGCGGCCTCGTCCACCGAGTGTCCCTTCACATGCAGTTCGACGAGGACGGATCGATGTGGTGAGCTGAGCCGCGTGATGGCCTGATGCAGCGTCAGATGGGCGATCATCGCGTCGGGGGACTCGTCTCCGGAACCGGCTGGATCGACGCCGATCAGGCTGAGCTCCGGCGGCCGCGTCTGCCGTCTGCGGTACGCGTCGACGGCCAGTCGCCGGGCCACGGTGAACAGCCAGCGGCGCTGCGACTCCGGCTCGGTCGGTACGGCGTCCAGGCTCCGCCAGGCCCGCAACATGGTCTCCTGGAGCAGATCCTCCGCGGTGTGGCCTGCGCCCTGCGGCACCAGACTCCGGAGAAAACTGAGTAGTGCTCGTCTGTTGTGCAGGTGAATCTCCTGGAAGCGTCGCTCGGACGCCGGCAGGTGGTCGATCGTGATCGTCATCCTCAGCCCGTTGTCGATTCGGCACGTCGGGGCGCGAGCCTAGGCGCGGCCAGTGGAGCGCTACTGACCTTTCAGTGACCTCGTTGTGCGTCCGCCGGGCCAACATCTCAATCCGTGCTCGAACCTCCGGCTGAGGTTGTCAACAGCAACTACTGACAGGAGGATCGCCTGAGATGGCGGCGTCGCCCACGCCTGCCACGGGGAACGGGGTGAGCCATGGAGCTGGAGGCCGCGCAGCGACAGGTACTCGAGGCGGCCGCGGTGATCGGTTCCCTGGACTGGGACGTGCTGCTGCCCACTGCCGACGTCTCGGAAGGCGAAGCGCTCAGGGCGCTGACGGCGGCCGCCGACCTCGGCCTGCTGCCCGCGGACGGTAGCGCGGAGTGGCCGCTCGACGCCCGCGCGAAGCTGCTGAGCTCGATGGCGGCCTGGCGGCGGTCGGCGCTGACCAGGCGGGCCGCCGCGGTCATGCTGGAGCGCGCGGAGCAGGCGGCGGAGCCGCTCGCGATGGCCGCCTGGTGGGCCCGGACCGCGGAGTTGTACGAGTCCGGGGGCGAGCTGCCCTTGGCCGGTGAGCAGTACCTCCGGCTGGCCCATCTGATGGCCGATCAGGGCGATCGCCCGGCGGGGGAGGCCTATCTCGAAGCGGCTGGTCGCTGCGGGATGTCCCCGCTGCAGGTCATGGTCGGGCACGTCCGGCTGGCCGCCATGAGCGGAGATCACGACGCGGCGCTGACCCGGGGCGAGAAGTTGCTCGAGAACGCCGTCGGCAATCAGCATCACGAGCTGGCGTACGTCCTGGCGTGGTCGGCCCTCGGCGCCGCGGACGCCGAGCGCTGCCGGCTGCTCCTGCGGAACTTCGCGGCCGACGATCCGCTCGCGACCGCGATCCGATCGGGACTGGCCATGCTGATCGGTGACCAGGAGACGGCAGATCGGTACGCGCGGACCTTGGCCGCGTTCGCTGTGGAGTCGGCGCCGCCGAAGGTTCGCTTTCTCGCCGAGCTCACGACCGGTGTCTCCGACCTCGGTCGGGACCCGGTCCGGTCCGCCGAGGCGTTCGTCCGGGCGCGGCGCCTCGCGGCCGAGCACGGCCTGGTCACGTTGCGGATCCCTGCCCTGATCCAGCTCGGCGGCGCGGAGATGATGCTCGGCCCGGAGGCGCCGTCCTTGATCGCGGCGCGCGAGCTCGCGGCTGAGCGCGACCTGCCGGGCTATGTGCTCAGGGCTGACCTTTTGCTTGCCCAGCTAGAACTGCTCACGATCGGGCCTGCTGCGGCCGAGGAGCGCGCCGTCCAGGCTCGGGAGCTGGCCGAGGCCAGTGGGTATCGGCAGTTGGCAGCGCACGCCGAACTGGTGCGGAGTTGCGCTCTTGCCGTAGCGGGCGACCGGCAGCGGCTCGAGCGATCGCTCGCGACGGTGGCGCAGGATGGTTCGATTCCGCCGCAGCTGGCGCCGATGCCGGATCTGTTGCGCGCGGTCGGCCGAGTCGCCACCGGCTCTTTGGACGGGACCGTGGCCGCGCTCGAGTCCGGGCTGGCGAATCTGCGGATGCCGAGCGTGCTGGCCGGGCCATTGATCGGTCTGACGCACGTCGTGGCTGCGGTCACCAAGGAGTACGACGCCGTCGCCAGGCTGTTGTCCGCACGGCGCGGGCAGAAGTACCTGCACCCGCTGGCGGTGGCCGGGTCGGACTACGCCGAAGGCGTGCTCGCGGCGCGGGAGGGACGCGAGGACGACGCGTTGGCGCTGCTGCAGTGGGCGAATTCCGCCACCGAGTCGTACCCGGGGATCAGCGGGCTGCTCCGCCTACCCATGCTGATGTCGGCCAGCTCTGAGGGCTGGGGTAATCCGGCGCTGCGACTGCGGTTGGATCTCGCCAAGTACCAGGCGTCCGGCAGCGTCGGCCCGATCGAAGTGTGCCGGGTCCTGCTGCGCCAGGCCGGCGTACCGGTGCCACAGCCGGGCCGCGCGGACATGCCTGCCGAGCTCGTTCGGCTGGGGATCACCAACCGTGAGCTGGAGGTGCTGGCGCTGATCGGCGAGGCGGTCAGCAACGCCGAGATCGCCGACCGCCTGTGCCTGTCGGTCCGAACCGTCGAGACCCACGTGTCGAGCCTGCTGCGCAAGACCGGCAGCCGAAGCCGCCGCGAGCTCCGCACCGTCTGGCTGCGGCACACCCTCTGACCTGATCCGCGACCACCGAGCCGGCGCCCCCACAGGGCGCCGGCTCTTTCGCGTGCGCGCTTCTGCTGTTCACCTTCCGCCTCCGTGGTGACCACGGAGGCGAGCCCGCCCGGCGGCGGTGTGGCACGGAGCCGGACGCCGTCCGGACCGGCCGAATCACGTAGCCGGTACGGACGTGCTCGCCGCGGGCCCGGCGGCACGATGACAGGGCAGCGAAACCGAAAGGAAAAGTCCATGATGACCAGGAAGAAGGCCGCCGCCCAGGTAGCCGCGTTTCTCTCTGTGGCCGGCACCCTGGCCTTCGCCGGTACGCAATCCGCCCACGCCATCGACGCCTGCGACCTCAGCAAGAAGGTCGATGAACTCCGGCAGTGGGACGGCGAGAACAAGTACAACATCGTTGTCTGGAAGGAAGGCGCGATGCGCGACTCCCAGTTCAACGGCGTCATCCATCGCGGTGAGGAGAAGGAATTCGCCTGCGGTCAGTTCAGTGAGACCACCTTTCACTGGCGGGTCTTCCGGGACGGCCATTTCACCCGGCAGGGCGATGGCGGCTACCGGAACTGGGCCTTCTACGGCGTCTGGGAACGCAATGACACCCACGTCAAGTTCTTCCGCCGGTAACGCTTTTCCCGCTGTACATCCGCCCCGCTGAGTCCCCCCTTCCCGAAACCCTTGGAGTCCCACCATGCGCTCTTTCCGGGCCCGCCCACTCGCCGCGCTCGTCGGCGCCACCGCCCTGCTGGCGGTCGGTCTCCCCGCCGCCGCCCAGGCCGCCGCCGCCCCCGCCGCGCCGCCCGCGGCCGTCAGCAAGCAGCAGGCCATCTCGATCGACGTGACCGTCAACTTCATCGACATCACCGCGAAGCTGTACTCGATCATCAACGACGCGGTCGAGACGAACCAGAACCGCGGCGGCTACGTGAAGTCGCTGATGGAAGGCGCCTTCTACGACGCCGGCCAGCGCTACAACGTGATGGTGATCAAGGCCGACCACAGGTACGACAACCGGACCCGGGGCGTGATGTACGACGCCACCGCCAACGGCTACCACGGCGGCTTCCGGATCCTGGTCTTCCGCGACGGGGAGTTCACGAACCACGGCGACGGCGGCTTCATCAACTGGGCCTTCCGGGGCTGGTTCACCCGCGACGGCAACCGAGTCGTCTTCCGGCAGCCCTGATCCCACCACGAGAGGCAACTTCCATGTTTCGCAGAATCGTCCTGGCCGCCGCGGCCGTGTCCACCCTGCTGCTGACCGGCGCGGGCGCCACGACCGCCCAGGCCGCCGATCACCGGCCGGCCGCCGACAGCACGGCCAAGGTGCAGTCCGACCAGGTCCAGGTCCGGATCCACACCGACAAGATCGGCCGCGGCTTCGCGCTCGGCGAGGCCCTCGAAGGGCTGCCGCGGATGAACCGCGAGCCGTTCGTCCGGCGGGCCGTCGACGTCGCCTTCGAGCAGGCCGGCAGCCGCTACAACGTGATGCTGATGAACCTCAACAACAACTACACCGCGCGACCCGCCGGTGTTCAGATCTACGCGAGCGTGGCCTACGAACGGATCCACTACGGCTTGTGGATCTTCGATTCCGGCGAGTTCACCAACCACGGTGACGGCGGCTGGATCAACTGGGGCTTCAAGGGCTGGTTCGACCGTAACGGTCCGACCGTCAACTTCCGGCGGCCCTGACGTCCGCGTTCCTCGGGCCCGGTGAGCAGGGCCCGAGGATCCCGGATTGAACCGGCCGGGCGCTCGCGCGTCGACAACAGTATGGAGTCCGACATCAAGCAATCATCCGCCCAGGAAACCTTCCTGGGCTTCTTCCGTGGTGACGTCCATGGCGAGCTGGCCGAGTATCGCGAGCAGCGGCGGGTCGCGCCGCTCCGGCTGCCGGACGGACGGACCGGCTGGCTCGTGACCCGGTTCGACGACGTCCGCCAGGCGTTGACCGATCCCCGTCTCGTCAAGGACGGCCTGCTGTCTCCGCTCGGTTTCCGGCCGCAGCTGCCGCCGGACATCTACGCGGCGACGGCGCGGAACATGCTCAGCGTCGATCCGCCGGACCACACCCGCCTGCGGCGGCTGATTCAAGGAGCGTTCTCTGCGCGCCGGATGGCACGTCTGGAGCCCGCGATCACCGCTATCGCCGACGGCCTGATCGACGGCCTCGGGACGGCGGGCTCGCACGATCTCGTGACGGAGCTCGCGTTCCCGCTCCCGATCACCGTGATCTCCGAGCTGCTCGGCGTCCCCGCGGACGAGCGCGGCAACTTCGTGGAGTGGGCGAACATCATCGCCTCGGGCGCGAACCGCAGCGACGAGGTGCCCGGCGCCATGACCGCGATGGTCGGCTACATTCGCGAGCTGGTCGCCGCCAAACGCGCCGCGCCGGGCGACGACCTGATCTCCGAGCTGATCTCCGCGCGGGACAGCGACGATCAGCTCAGCGAGGACGAGCTCGTCTCGACCGTCTACCTGTTGCTGCTGGCCGGGTACGACACCACGGCGAACCTGATCGGGAACGGCGCCTGGCTACTACTCGAGGACCGCACGCGCTGGGATGACCTGTGCGCGCATCCCGAGCGACTGCCGCAGTTCGTCGAGGAGACCTTGCGCTACGAGAGCCCGGTGCAGCTGGCGACCCATCGCCTGGCCACCGAGGACCTCACGTACGGCGACGACGTCATCCCGGCCGGATCGACCGTGCTGCTCTCGATGCTGTCGGCCCATCGCGACGATCGCCAGTACGCCGAACCCGAGCGATTCGATCCGGTCCGGACGCCCGGTCCGCATCTCGCGTTCGGCCACGGTATTCATCACTGCCTCGGCGCGCCGCTGGCCCGGTTGGAGGCGCGTATCGCGTTCACCAGCTTGGTCACGCGCTTGCCTGAGCTGCGATTGGCCGACGGCTTCGTCCCACGCTGGCGGGCCAGCGCGCTGATGCACGGGCTCGACGAGCTGCGCGTCACGGCGGACTGAGCCCCGACGCCGACGTCCGGCCGACCTGTTGTCAGGGCAGCCGGTCGGGCGTCGTGGGAGCCGCGAGACCGACGACGGTCGGATCGCGTAACAGACCCGCCCAGAACTGGGCGGCGTCCTCGACCAGGCGGCGCGAGGCGAGATCCAGCAAGCCGGTCACACTCGTCACCACACCGGCCACCACCCCGTCGGATCGCCGTACCATCGACTGCACCAGCCGCACGATCTTCGGCGACGGATACTCGAAGCGGGTCATGACCTCGATCTCGTCGCCGAGGACCAGCTCCTGCAGGTACTCGATCGACACGTCCAGCTCTACCGGCCCGACGCCGGCCGCCGCCAGCTCCCGGATCGACAGACCGGCATCGGCGAGCGCGGCCCAGCGCGCCTGGATCGAGTAGTCGAGGTACTTCGAGCTCCGGACCTGGCCGTTGGTGCCGATGTCGTCGCTGCTGATGGTGAGCGTCATGGTGTGCGTGACGCCGTCGGCCTGCGGCCGAGAGTTCTCCGCCGGCTCGGGCGTCCGGCGTGGGGTGCTCGGACCGTGGAAGATTCGCCGATAGGCGGCATGGACCTCGGCGCCAGGGTCGACCCCGAGCTCCTCCGCGAGCCGGCGCCGCAACGACTGATGGACGGCGAGGGCTTCAGCTCGCTGGCCGGCCGCGGACAGAGCCAGCATCAGCCTGGCCTGCAGCGCTTCGTCGAACGGATGGTTCGCCGCCACGTGTCGCAGGAACGTGAGCGCCGAGCGACCGCCGTCCAGGCTCAGCGACAGGTCGGCCGCCTCGCAGGCCCGTCTGGCCAGCTCGTGATCGACCGCGGTGAACGCATCGGACTGCTCCGCTACCAGCTGGGGAGCGCCCGCACACGACCCCCGCCAGAGCTCGAGCGCCGCCACGTACGCCGTCATCGCCGCATCCGGCCGGGCGCGATCGAGCGCGGCGCGTGCGTCCAGGACGAGCCTTCGGAAGCGCAAGAGATCCAAGCTCTCGGCGGCGACCAGGATGCGATAGCCGACGGCGTTGGAAGCGATCCAGCGCCCGCGCATCCGCGGAACCAGATCCGGTTCGAGCACGCGGCGCAGGTTGCCGACGTACCGGTGCACGATGTTGACGGCACTCGGCGGCGGCTGACTGCCCCACAACATCGAGACGATCTCGGTGGTGCCCACGACGTCGCCGGCGCGGGCCAGCAGCAGGCCGAGGACCAGTCGTTGTTGCCGGGGACCCTGATCGAGTTCCTGCCCGTCGCGCCAGACCCGGACCGGGCCGAGCACCTCGAACCTCAACTGCGGAGATCCGGTAGCCGCTCGAGCCAGGGGTAGCTCTTCCACCGTCACCATGGGGGTCTCAGGTCCTTCCGTCGTACAGATCCGAGCCCACCTTGCCGACTCGGCCGGTAGGTGCACATCAGTCATGTCGCCACGCATCCGGTGACGCGGCGCACGCGCGGATGACAGGCCGCCGGATCGGCGTCCAGCGGCGACCACACCGTCGAGGAGCGCGCGGCTAAGTCATTTGACGCTAGACACCAGAACCTCGAGCGCTGTGGTCGCGCGATCGTGTCAACCGATTGCGGTCGGTGATCGTCTAGGGAGAGATCGGATGAATTTGGCAACGATGTGAGCGGAGTGGATCTTTGAGTCAGATCAGTCGCAGGACCTTGCTGAGCGTCGCGGGGGCGGTCGGAGCTACCGCTGTCACGGGGACCGTCGCGGTGACTTGGGGCAGCCGGCCTGCGGCCGCGGCGGGGGAGTCGTTCGACGAGATGTATCGGGGACGGCGGATCCAGGGGTCGGTGGCGCACAATCAGGCCGTCGGGCATCTGCCGATGTCGGCGGCTCAGATCGACGGACGCCCGTTGCACGTGATGCGGCGTCCGGACGGGTGTTACGCCAGCTCCGTCGTCCATTACGAGCCGGCGACCAGTCTTCACGATGTCGTTCGGCAGGCGGTCGATCGACTGCACGGCGCCCAGCTCACCGTCGTCCATCACCACCACGGCGGGTGAGGGGGGATGCCGACGTACGTCCGCAAGAACCATCGCGACTGCACGCCCGCCGAGCGGAACCGCTTCCTCGACGCGCTGCTGGAACTCAAGAAGAAGCCGTCCCCGAAACCGCATCCCGCCAACAGCCACGGCACCGTCTACGGCGACTTCGTCGCACTGCACTACGACGCGTTCTTCAGCGGGGTCGCGCACGGCTCGCCGAACTTTCTGCCGTGGCACCGCCAGTTCCTGATCGAGCTGGAGATCGCGCTCAACCGGACGACCGTTGCCCGCGGCAAGCCGTTCATCTCGGTGCCCTACTGGAACTGGATCGAGGACCAGGACCCGGCGTCCGGCCCCTGGGTGCCCGAGTGGCTCGGCGGCAACGGCACGGGTCTGCTCGGCCAGGTCCAGACCGGACGTTTCGGCGTCCCCGACTCCCGGCTGGCCGAACTGTTGTCCGAGGCATCGATGACCAAGCTGCGCGCGGCCGGCCGGATCCGGGACCTCCCGTACGAAGAGGGCGACGCCATCTGGGCCGAGCTCAAGACCAACCTCCGCGACCTGCCGCCGGCCCTCAAGGAGCTCTGGCTCGTCCACCAGGTGGTCGACGAGCGACCGTTCCTGATGCGCGAGTTCGACCTGCCCTTCAGCGCCAGCCTGCCCTTCCGTCATCGCGAGACCGAAGCCGAGAAGAACGCCCGCCGCGCCAAGGAAGGCGAATGGTTCCGCGACCGCGGCCTCGGCCTCCTCGACGTCCTCGACACCACCACCTACGACGTCTTCGCGTCCCGCTTCGAATCCGACCAGCACGGCATGCCCCACGTCGCCCTCGGCGGCCACATGGGCAGCGCCGGCTCCCCCAACGACCCGACCTTCTGGCTCCACCACGCCTACGTCGACAAAATCTGGGCCGACTGGCAACGCAAACAACGCCGCACCCACCCCACCGAACCCCCCTACCTCCCCCTCACCACCACCAACACCACCCCCGGCTACACCGACACCTTCGCCCCCTGGTCCACCCACTCCGCCAAATCCCTCATCAACACCACCAACATCCACCACCCCAAAGCCGGCCACCTCAGCTACACCTACCGCTGACCCGCCCGTGAGCTGGGCAGCGGTCAGTCGGGGAGGTTGGCGATGCGGGTGGCGATTTGTTCGAGGGTGGCGAGTTCTTGGGGGGTCAGGTGGTCGATGAAGCGGTCGCGGGCGGACTGGAGGTGGCCTGGTGCGACGGTGGCGAGGAGGTCGAATCCTTCGTCGGTGAGGTGGTAGATCGAGCCGCGTGCGTCGTCCGGGTCGGGTTCGCGCTCGATGAGGCCGCGTTGTTCCATTCGGGCCGCGTGGTGGGACAGGCGGCTGCGTGACCACTGCATTTTGCTGGCGAAGTCCTTCAGGCCCCAGCGCCGGTCCGGCTGTTCGGACAGCGTGCTGAGCACTTCGTAGTCGGCCGAGGACAGGCCGAGCCGGCCGAGGTCGCGGCCGAGGCGGCTCGGCAGGACGGTCAGCAACCGGCGGAACGCCCGCCAGGCGCGTTCCTCGTCGGGGCTCAGCCATTTGGTCCGGGTCACGGGGTGATCGTACGTCTTTGACATGTCAAAGAGAAGTCGGGCATGATCTGTGACATGTCAAAGAAAATTCTTGTTGTCGTCGCCAGTACTCGGCCCGGGCGGCTCGGACCGGCGGTGGCCGATTGGTTCCTCGAGGCCACCGCCCGGACCGCGGCCGAGTTGGGGGTGCAGGTCGAGATCGGCGACCTGGCGGTGCTGAACCTGCCGTTCTACGACGAGCCGGAACATCCGTCGAGCGAGGTGTACGTCCACGAACACACCCGGGACTGGAGTCGCCGGGTGGATGAGGCAGACGCCTTCGTCTTCGTGACGAACGAGTACAACCACGCGATGCCGGCCACCCTGAAGAACGCATTCGACTTCCTGTACCGCGAATGGGCGTTCAAACCGTGCTGGTTCATCGGCTACGGCAACACCTCGGCAGGCACGCGCGGCGTCCAGATGGCGCGCAGCGTGACGGCGTCCCTGCGGATGCTCGCCGTGGGCGGCGACATCTTCCTGCGCATCTCCGAGCAGATGGCCAACGGCTCCGTCGTCCAGGACGACGTACTGGCACAGCGCGCGCAGGCGGCGCTGCGACAACTCACCCGATCAGCCGACTTCCTGCGCCCGCTGCGATCCCCGCGCCAACAGCCCGACATCGTGCCCGCAACCGACGCGGACGTCGCCGAACTACTCGTTCTCCAGCGGTGCTGCTGGGTCGACGAGGCGATCGCCAACGACACCCTCGCCCTCCCCGCGCTCCACGAATCCGAAAGCGACGTCCGGTCTAGCCTCTCGACCTGGCAAACCTGGATCCTCCGCCGCGACGGCCGCCTGATCGCCGCCGTCCGCGCCAAAGCGGACGACGACCACTGGCACATCAGCCGCCTGATGGTCGCCCCCGACCAACGCGGCGCCGGCCTCGGTCGCACCCTCCTAGCCCACGCCGAACACCAAGCACCCCCCACCCTGACCACCGCACTACTCTTCACCGGCACCCAAAGCAAACAAAACCAACACCTCTACACCCACGCCGGCTACCACCAAACCCCCGGCCAAACCCCACCCACCGCCATCCGCCTAACCAAACCCCTCCCCACCCCCAACGCAGCCTGACCCCCAACCGCGACCGGCGCCGCCCTGTCGGAAGCCATCACCGAACGCCCTCGCCTTCCGTCGCCACCTCACCCTCGCCGTGCGCCGTTTACGTGTTTGGACATCGCTGCTCGGCTGTACCTGAACAGTGCACCGGCAGTAGCAAGACAGTGACCCTCGCGGGGCTAGATCGACGAAATGCATCGGGTTGCTATGGGCAATGATGCGACACGCCGGCGATGTTTTCATCTTCGTGCAATCCGCGTAACGCGATCGGGTCGCGTCGCGATGTTGCCGGTGCTGGCCACCACCGAGAGCCCGCCTGCTGTCGGTGGCTGTCCCTTCATGGCCGGCGTGAGGCTGGTGTATCGCCATGTTCGTCTTGGATCGTTCGCAGTCGACACGTGTGCAGTGGGCTCCTCGGGTTACGGCCGCGGTGGTGGCGTTCTCGCTACTGGTGACAGGCCTCGAGGGCCAGCAGTTGGCGCAGGCTGCGCCTGTGGCTGACCCGGCGCCGCCGGCTGTGAAGGTCGCGTCCCGACCGGATCTGGTGTCGGCGATGGTGACGGCGCGGTCGCAGGGATCGCGGGTCGAGGTGGAGGCGATGCGGTCGGAGACCGCGACTACGTGGGCGAACCCGGATGGCACGTTGACGACCGAGGCGCACATGGCGCCGGTGCGGTTCAAGAACGCTGCCGGGCAATGGCGTTCGGTCAACCTCGAACTCGCCAAGGCGGCGGATGGGACAGTCGCGCCGAAGGGTCACAAGCTCGGTTTGAAACTGGGCAAGCGCTCTGCGGCTGCGGGTGGAGTGTTTGCGTCGGCCGCCGCTGGGGCTGGCAAGTCGGTGGAGTGGCTGGCGCCGTGGAAGTTGCCTGAGCCGAGTCTCGATGGGACGACGGTGACGTACGGCGATGTGCAGGCCGGCGTTGACCTGACGATTGATGCGCGTCGCTCCGGGTTCGAATCCGACATGGTGGTGAAGACGCGACCGGCGGACGGCGTGGCGCCGGTGTGGCGCTTCCCATTACGTACCAAGGGCCTGACCGCGCGTGTGGGCAAGGGCGGGGTGATCGAGTTCGTCGATGCGAAGAGCGTGGTCCAGGGCCGGATCCCGGCGGCGTACATGTGGGATGCGGTGAAGGATCCGGCGACCGGTGATGTCGTGAACAAGGCGCTGGTGGATGTGTCGGTCGAGCAGATCTCGCCGGGCGAGGCGACGCTGGTGGTGGCTCCGGACAAAGACTGGTTCCTGGACCCGCAGCGAGTGTTCCCGGTAACGGTGGACCCGACGTACGTGGCCGCGACCGCCTCACCGTCGTTCGACACCTTCGTGCAGACCAGCGTCGGCACAGACCTCTCGTCGATGACGGAGCTGCGGGTCGGCAAGAACGGTACACATCAGGAACGCACGTTCTTCAACTTCGGGTCGGCATCGTTCCAGGGCAAGGACATCGTCTCGGCCTCCCTGTCGCTCTATCAGGACGGCTCCACGACCTGCACCGCCACCGCGGTCAACCTGTATGGCTCGTCGCCGGCGTCCACGTCGACGACCTGGGCGAATCAGCCGACGATCTCCAGCACGCTGTCCGGAACCGCGACGACAGCGAAGGGCTTCTCGAGCTCGTGCGCGGCGGGCCGGATCAGCATCCCGATGACCAGCCTCGCCCAGTACTGGTCGTCCACCCCGGCCGGCACTGTCGGCGTCGCACTCAAGGCATCCAGCGAATCGGACGCCGCATACTGGAAGCGGTTCAGGTCCAGCGAGTCCGCGACCGATCCGTTCGTGTCGTTCACCTGGAACCGGCCGCCGAACGCGCCGGCGACCGTCGAGCCCAGCGAAGCTGTCGCCTACGCCGCTCCTGGTGAGACCAGTTCGTCGTTGTACTCGGCGTCGTTGCGGCCGTGGGTTCGGACGAAGGCTACGGACCCGGATGGCAACACGGTCAAGTACGTCTTCGAGTTCTACACCGGCTCTGGCTCGACGCTGAGCGTGAAGGGCACCTGTACGTCGTCGGTGTATGCCTCCGGGACGACTGCGGGTTGTCGGCCCGCTACCGATCTGCCGGATAACACGCTGCTCTACATCCGCGCGAAAGCGAACGACGGCCGCCTCGACGGCCCGTGGGTCAGCTACAACCAGCGACTCCGCACCGGCGCAGCAACACCGGCACCGCCGACCGTGTCGTGCCCCGCTCCTTACGCGAACAACACCTGGCAAGACACCGCACCGACCGCCAACGTCACCTGCACGATCTCCGCGACTGGCACCGGCTACAACGCACCCGGATACCTGCGGGTGATCATCGACGGTAAGCGCCCGCCCGCAAGCCCGGCCGGTGGTGCTGAAGGGCAGATCAAGATCACTCCGTCGAGCGACCCTGCGGTCGCCAAGTGGACGGTGACGTTCCCGAAGGACAAGGCCGGTCTGCGCACGATCGTCACGCAAGCGGAGACTCCGGCGGGCAAGTTCTCCACCGGCGTCACCTACAAGTTCGGCTGGGGTGGAACCTCGCTCACATCACCGACCGCCAATCCGCTCACAACCACCGCAGACGCGGTCCGGATCACCGCCGCCGGCCCGCCCAAGGGCACTGCCTCGAGCGTCGAAGCTCGCGTGAAGTGGCGCGTCTCGGGGTACGGCGGCGCGGACGATCTGGTCGGCTGGAACGAGGACTCGACGCTGCTCCCGGTGACCGACAACGGTGCCGGCGGCGTCACGGTGAACACGCTGTGGGACAGCAACAACGCCAAGATCGACCAGCACCTGGATTCCGACCCGGCGACGGCTGGGATCCAGGCGACGACCTTGAACGAACGTGTCCCGGTCAAGCTCGATCTTCAGGTGTGCTTCAAGTACGGCGGCACCGAGCAATGCACCTGGTCCCAGACCTCCGACACCACGATCCAGCGACTGCCTCACGCCTTCGGCAACAACTACCCGACCTCGGACGCCGGCCCCGGCCAGGTGGCCCTGTGGACGGGTGAATTCAACATGTCGGCCAGCGACATTTCGGTCCCGGGCTATACCGGTGACCTGTCGATCTCGCGCTCCCACATGACGTACGAGTCGCCGGGTAACAGCATCACTGGTGTCTTCGGTGAAGGCTGGTCGGCACAGTTCGATGGCGCAGAAGCTGGTGCTGCGGGCCTGCAGGTCATCGACTCCACGCGCCTGGACGGCACGCTGGTCCTGACCGGCGACGACGGCTCGACGCTGGTCTACGAGGCGCCGAACGGGCAACGACGTACCGGTGCCGACCTTGCCCAGGGCACCTGGGTGCCAGTCGACGAGGAGACCGAGACCGAAGGGTCGAAGCTCACCGTCACCGGGACCGGCGCGAACGCCGTCCTGTCCTTCATCGAGGACGACGGAACGGTCACGACCTGGACCAGCCCGACCACCCCGTCGGCAGCCACGGACAAACTGTTCCGAGCTGTGGGGATCTCTGAGGTGGGTGTCGCTGGCAAGACGACTTTCTCGTACGACAGTGGTGGTCGCCCGACTCGCATTCTGGCTCCTCCGCCCCCTGGCGTCACCTGTGGCGCCTTCAATGTCAGTGACCCGCTGGCGGGGCTGAACCACGGATGCCGAGCGCTCCACTTCGACTACACCGTGATCGGCACGAAGTGGCGCCTGTCCGCGGCGTGGCTGGACATCTACAACCCCGACAAGTCCGGCGTCAACAAGATGGACTCGATCAAGGTCGCGGCCTACACCTACGACAGCAACGCGCGACTGATCAAGGTTACCGATCCGCGCTCGAATCTCGCGACGGACTACACCTACAACTCTGCGGGTGACATCGCGACCGTCAAGCCGCCGGGGCAGGTGCCGTTCCAGCTGAACTACGTCACCGTCGGCGACCGTCCCAAGCTCGACACGGTCACTCGCGAGCGACCGTCCGGCGGCACGGCGACACTCGGCAAGTACGTCTACGACGTGCCGCTGTCCGGTGACGGCCTGCCCGACCTGACCGCGGCGTCCGTCGGGCGATGGAACCAGAAGTCGGCACCCAGCCGCGGCGTCGCGGTCTTCGGCCCCGACCACCCTGTCACGGGCACCCCCGGTGCGGGGGACTGGCAGTACGCCGATCTGCAGTACGTCGACGCCGCCGGCTACACCGTCAACGACGCCCAGTACGGCGCCGGGGAGTGGCAGTACACGTCCGTCGACTACGACGACCAGGGCAACGAAGTGCGCGAGCTAGACGAGCGTGCGCTGCGCCGAGTCATCGACGACCCGACAGTCCGCGGTGCAGCAGTCGACCAGCTCGCCTCACTGACGGTCTACAACGCAGACATCAAGAACGCCGAGGGCACGGTAGTAACGCCGGCCGGCACTCTGGTCACCGACACCTTCGGCCCTGCTCGGTTCGCCGCGCTCAAGGACGGAACGGTCGCCTGGGTCCGTGCCCACGGGCACACCGACTTCGACCAGAACGCGCCGAACGCCGGCATCAACCCCGACACGACCCTGCCGTACCGGCTCACTACCGCTGAAACGACCTCAGTGTTCGATCCCGGCACGGGCACTGACCTCGAGGTCATGTCGCGAACGCTCAGCAACTACGGCCCGCCGGTATCAGGCGACGCGGATGGTTGGGCGAAGAGCCAGATCGGCAAGACCGTCGTTGACGTCAACCTCAACGGCGCGATCGACCCCGCAACCGACATCATTACGCTGGCGCGCTACGACGCCGAAGGGCGCGTGATCGAGACACGACAGCCGGAGTCGAACGGCGCCGACGCCGGAACTGCGAAGACGGTCTACTACACCGCCGGGTCGACGACCCCGGCCCACTGCGGCGGCAAGCCCGAATGGGCCGGCCAGGTCTGTTGGAGCGGCCCGGCGGCCGTCCCCAGCTCCAGCAGCGGGACGACACCGGGCTTGCCGTCTGCGACGAGCTCGGCCTACAGCTATCTGCTCGTCGCCAAGGCCTCGGTTGAGAGCTCCGGCACGGCGAGCAGGACCACCACGTACAGCTATCTGGCCGACGGTCGGCTCCAGACGTCTGAGGTCACCACCACAGGTCTCGCCGGTTCCACCCCGAACGGCTCGACCGGAATCACCTACGACGCCGCCACCGGCCTGCCCACGATTCAGACCGTCACCCAGCCCGGCGGAACCACGGCGAATGTGACCACCGGATACGACTCGTGGGGCCGGCCGGTCACCTACCAACCCTCGGGAGAGCAGCCGACCACCACGACCTACAACGCGGCCGGCGCCGTGGCCTCAGTCGTTGATGCGAACGGGGCAACGACGTACACCTACGACGGCGCCGACGCCGACGGCAAGACCGAGAGACGCGGCTTGGCCACCAAGGTCGACGTAACCACTGCCGGGTCCACGTGGACCTCGACCGGCGCCTACGACGCGGCCGAAGCAATGACTGTCCAGAAACTGCCGGGCGGCATCACCGAGATCAACCAGATCGACAACGCCGGCGAACTCATCGGCCTGCGCTACACCGGCCAAATCACCACCCAGAACGAAGACGGCAGCACCACGGTCGACCCCAACGGCAACTGGCTGTCCTGGTCCATCGACAACGACGCCAACGGCAACGTCGCCCGCGAATGGACACCCGACGGCGCCGCATTCACCGGACCGGCCGGCGCCGGCCCCGGAGACGCCATCCCCTACGACCGCGCCTACAGCTACGACATCGCCGGACGCCTGACCGAGGTCCGCGACCGCACCGCCGCTACCACCGGCATCGACGTCACCGACCCCGCACAGGCACCGGACTGCATCACCCGCCGCTACGGCTACGACCGCAACGACAACCGCCTCACCAAAACCACCACACCCGCCGACGCCAACGGCGCCTGCACCACCACCGGCGGCACGACCGCCACCCGAGCATTCGACACCGCCGACCGGCCAACCACCGGAGCCAACGGAGCCGGCAGCTACGCCTACGACCTCTTCGGCCGAACCACCACGCTCCCAGCAGCCGACACACCCAACCCGGCCGCCGGAAACGCGACCCTGGCCTACTACGACAACGACCTACCCCAATCCATCAGCCAAGGCCCCACAGCGACCTCGTTCACACTCGACGCGCTCCAGCGACGCGCCACCGAAACACGCACCGACGCCAGCGGATCAACACAGACCGTCCGGCACTACACCGACACCTCCGACAACCCCACCTGGACCACCACCGGCACCACCTCGCAGCGCTACACCGAACTCGTCGGATCCAGCCTGTCCCTCACCGTCGACCAAGACGGCAACGCCGACCTCACCCTGGCCAACAACCACAGCGACGTCGTCACCACCGTCAACCTGCCCTCACCCACAACACCCGCCACCTCCATCGCGGGCTGGAACAACTACGACGAATACGGCAACGCCAGCACCTCCAACAGCGCCACGACCGGCGACATCAAGTACGGCTGGCTCGGAGCAGAACAACGCGCCACCACCGACAATGGCCTCCTTCTGATGGGCGTCCGCCTCTACAACCCAGCCACCGGCCTCTTCACCTCACAAGACCCAGTCCCCGGCGGCAACACCAACGCCTACACCTACCCCACCGACCCGGTCAACGACCTCGACCTCGACGGCCGCATGAACGTGCGGAACTGGGCCGGACGAAGCACCGGCGGCAGTTACGGCTTCAGCAGCGGCATGAAACCCGTCATCACCTACGGGCCAAGTATCAGGATCGGCCAGAGTCGCCGGCCGGCCCAGACGTCAACCAAGTCCTCGAAGGCTGCCAAAAAGCCGAAGAAGAAGATCCACAAGAACAACAGGGACTACCCAGGGCCGGTCTGGGGCTACACCATCTACTACCACGCGAAGAACGGCCGTTTGCGTATCTGGAAGTATGGGATCACAGCTGTGGCCCCATGGCAGGCGCGCCCGAGATCACAGCTGGGTAAGTGTCGACGTCAGATGGTATCCGAGTGCATCGTTAGCAGTAGGGTGTATAGGTTCCGTGGCAGGAGGAAAGCTCTCGCCTGGGAGAAGAGAAGTTTTGCCGCCTACCGTGCCATCTGGGGCAAATGCCCACCGGGAGCTCGATCATGCAGATGAAAAAACCTTGGCTGGACGTGGGCACCATCGTGTCGTTGAACGACCAGATCCAGCATGTCTTCAGCCGCCAGGCCGGGAGCAGAGCCTATCGAGCTGCCGAAGCGCTCGCAGCGCGGCTTGAACCGAAGTTCGACGGAAGGGCGTGGCTCGGCCAAGGCGGGTTCAGCAAGATAAGTATCGGCATCGAGCTACGCCAGGTGACCAAGGAGCGGAAACTTCGATCGGTCGTCATCGAGGGATCGGTGCTCGGCGTGGATGTCTCGATGATCTACCCCGATCTGGAGACCGCGAGCCCGGAAGAGATCGAGGTCGCGCTCGAGCCGGTCGTGATGGAGGCATTTGCGGTGGCCGGCGACCGCAAGAAGCTCGGCCCGATCCCATCGGTCGGCGAGGGGACCAGCTTGCAGCAGGCTCCCGAACGTCCGCCGGGTGAGGAGTTGCTGTTCTATTACGAGGAGCCGGGGGACTGTTACATCATCGCCCGGCAGCTCCCGCAGGCTGGTCCGGCTGAAGTCGATGCGGCGATCGATCGGTATGAAGATGACCTTCGCTGGCTGTTGTCCGAAGAAGCCCTGAAGCGTGTCGACGTGGAAACGACAGAAACCCAGATCCGATGGATCGTCCCGCTGCCAGCCACGCTCGACGACAAGGACTCCTCGTAGCTTCCAGCGCGACAACAACAGCTACCACCGGCCCTGTCGGCGCGGGCTCACCGGCAACCAGTGAAAGGACCGGGCTGGCTCCGTGGCCCGGTCCTTGCATCTGTCGCGCTTCAGACCTCGGGGACACTGCCCCGTAGGGCGGGCGCGAGCTGACGCGACGACACCTCGCAACTTGGTTGTTCTCTACCTCGGAAGCCGATACGATCCTTTCGGCCAGTAGCGGACGGACTCCGGCACCCGCAGACGGCGCCGCGTGAGCCGCGCTGGCCGACAAGTGCAACGAGGTCGCGAGAGGCCGCGCCTGGGCGCCGTGAGCGGGCCCGACTGACCTTCGGGCGTCAGTCGTCGGTGTTGACCAACCGTTTTACTGCTTCGACGACTGCACAACGGCCGGCGGCTGTCGTCGGCAGTGCCTTCCGACCGGGCGGTGGCCATCGACACGATCAGGGTGATCAGTAGGCCTGGGGGCTGGGTCGCCTTCACTGTGCCTGCGGTCTGTGCCGCCGACAATGACTTGACCTTGGCGGCATTGGCGGCCGCGATTGCGGCGAGGTCGGAATTGGACACGCCGTACTGAGCGAACTCGTCGGTGGCGGCCTTGAATGGGGCGGCCTGCGTCAGCTTGATTCGCGGCTCGTGTCTCGATCCTAAAAGGTTGGTCCGGCAACGATCTTCGGACGGCGGATGCTTGGCCGGCGTGGGAAGCTCGTACGACTCTTTTATCTATCCAGTTAGTCTATTACCATCGTTGTATGGTTCGGGATGCTCAGGCGACCAGGCGGCGTTTGCTCGACGCGGCTGTCGACGAGTTCTCTGCTTATGGGATTGCTGGGGCGCGGGTCGATCGGATCGCCGCGGCGGCCTCGAGTAACAAGGCGCAGATCTATCACTACTTTGGCAGCAAAGAGAGCCTCTTCAGTGCCGTGATGGAGTTGATCGTCAGCCGTACGGCGAGTGACGTGCCCATCGACGTCCAGGATCTGCCGGGGTATGCCGGTCGGCTGTTCGACGTGTACGAGGACAGGCCGGCGGTGGCGCGGCTGGCTGTCTGGTATCGATTGGAGATGCCGGCGCAGGCCGCAGGGGTCGCGGTGCTGTCCGAGACGCTGCGGGATGAGTTGCAACAGATTCGCAGGGCGCAGCGGGAGGGGGTTCTGACTTCTCGTTATCGGCCGGCCGACCTGTTGAACTTGGTTCTTCATCTGACGTTTCTGTGGGCGTTCGTGTTTCCGGAACTGCAAAGCGAGTTCGCCGTCAGTTCTCGTCGGCACCGCCGGCGGGTGCTGGTCGAGTCGGTCCGTGCTGTGTTGGCGGATGGCGACGGCCGCCGACCGTCTCGCTGAAAGGCGAAGCCGAGCGCGAACTGAGCCCTGCCGAAAACGCGAAGTACCTCCGTGGTCGCCTGGCAGGCAATCGCGGAGGTACTTGGCTTGCAGTCGCCGATCGAGGGTGATGGTCAGGGGCGAAGGATCTTCGCGACCGCGTCGGCCGCTGCGGCGCCGTCACGAAGGCCGAGTTCGGCCGCTTGAGGTCGGACTTGGGATCGAGCGCCTGTTTGATGACGATGTCGGAGCCGGCTCCTCCGGTGATCCGGACGACCTTTAGGCCATTGGTCTCGAGCTTGGTGAGTTCGTCTTCCTCGATGGTGTTCGACAGGTTGGGTGTCGGCATCCCGATGTAGACGATGGCGTCCAGCTTCTTCTCCGCGACGAGTCCGGCGGAGAACGAGACGCGCGGGGCGTCGGTGTAGTGCTGGCCGTTGATCTGCACGGTGGGCAGGAAGCCGGGGACGGCGACCGACGATGCGACCGCGGCGGCGAGGGGGACGCCGTCGGTTTGCTTCCAGAGCACGGTCTTGCCGGTCTGGGCGTTGACTGATGTGGCGCGGAAGTCCAGGGCCGGCCATTGTGCGCTGGGGAGCATCGTGCCGACGTACTTGACGAAGTCCGCGCTGGAGATCGGGAGCTTGGTCTTCATGGCCAGTTGTCCGACGGTGCGGCCCCGTTCTTCCACGGTTCCCTGGGTCGAGGTCAGCGCCGCGATGATCTCCTTGGGGATGGCGCTCATCCCTTTCCCTGCGGGCAGAGGCGCGGTCGCGACGTCACCGGAGCGCTCCTTTTCGACGAGCTTGTCGAGGTCGAGTCGCGCGCTGAAGTAGCTGCCGGCCAGCGCTCCGGCCGATGTCCCGACCACGACGTCAACCGCGTCTGGGGTCAGCTTCGCTTCCTTCGCGAGAGCGGCCAGTACGCCGGTCTGCCACGCGACCCCGGTCTCTCCGCCACCGCCAAGGATGATGCCGACGCGCGGACGCTCAACGGCGGCCGGCTGCGGATCCGCCTTCGCCGACGAACAAGCGGCGACCATCGAGGCGGTCACGACCAGTGCGCCGGCAATGCCGATCAGGCGCCACCCGCGACGGCGTTTCGACATCACGTTACCCATCGAATTCCCTCACTTCTTACAGCGTGCTGACCACCGACCAAGATCGACAGAGCAGCACATATCTGACTAGTTAGTTAAATGATGTGAGCTGTACGCCGCCGTGTCAACCGTTTGGTTAGGACGCTGTCGGCTTTGCGGGACAGCTCGACGTACAGCTGGCTTGTCGGGGAGTCGGCAACGGTCGGATGCGGACGGGTGGTTCTCGGCACGAAGAACCTCTTCTGTAGCGAGATGGATTCGCCGGCGGACGGCTGTGCCGGCGCCCGTGAGTGCGGGTCAGGCGAGGAAGCCGCCGTCGACGGCCAGGTGTGCGCCGGTGATGTAGGAGGCTTCGTCGGAGAGTAGGAATGCGATCGCGTGGGCTACTTCTCGGGGGGTGCCGATTCGGCGGAGCGGGATTCCTTGCTCGACGACGGCCTGGGTGCCCTCGGGGTTGGCTTGGGTCATGCCGGTGTCGATGACGCCTGGCTGGAGCTCGTTGATGCGGATTCCTTGCGGGGCGTACTCGATCGCGAGTGATCGGGTGAGGCCGCGCAGGGCGTGCTTGGCGGTGGGGTAGTCGGCGGTGGGGCCGCCGCGGTCGGCGTAGACGCTGGAGATGTTGACGATGGAGCCTCCGTCGGAGGCCAGGATCGCCGGCAGCTCGTACTTGGTGCTGTAGAAGACTCCGTCGAGGTTGACGGCCATCACTTCGCGCCATTGCTGTTCGGTGAGGGTGTGACTGGGCTGGAATCGGCCGGTGATGCCGGCGTTGTTCACTCCGTAGTGCAGGGCGCCGTAGGTGTCGAGGCCGCGCTGGACGGCTTCCTCGATCTGGGGCGCCTGGCTCACGTCGGCTGCGATCGGTAAGGCGCGGCCGCCCTGCCGTGCGATGTCGGTGGCGACGCGAGCGAGCTGGTCGCCGTCGCGGTCGACCAGGACGACGCTTGCCCGCTGGCTGGCGAGCAGTGTCGCGGTCGCGGCTCCGATACCGCTGGCGGCGCCGGTGATAAAGGCGGTCTTGCCGCTGAAGTCGTGCATCGATCGTCTTTCCGGTCGCGCCTGGCAGGATGCGCGGCCGCACATCCTGCCAGGCTGTCTTTGGGGTCAGCAATCCAGGTAAGTGGGCCGCGGTTCAGCGGGTTGGTAAGTCGGTGTTGGCCAGGCGGACACGGCCACGCGCGACCAGGCGCCGGGATTCGTCGCCGATCTCGACCTCCCACAGCTGCAGCGTCCGGCCGATGTCGGCCGGCCAGGCGGTCACGGCGAGCCGGCCGGAGCGGACCGGGCGTAGGAAGTCGGTGACGTTGTTGATGCCCACGGCGAACTGGTTGCGGTCCTTGACCACCATCGAGGCGCCCAGGCTCGCGGCCGACTCGACCGCGGTGGCCCACAATCCACCGTGGACGACGCCCCAGGGCGTGTGATGCCGCTCGTCGACCTCCAAGGTTCCGCTGATCACGCTGTGGATGCCGTCGATGATCATCTCGACGCGGGTGACGCCGACGGCCTCGAGAAAGCTGCCGGGCGGGACCGGATAGGGGACGGCGCGGTCGGAAGGCAGCGTGGGCATGGGGGAGCTCCTGTTCACGAGCGAACCAGCCGACTGATCGCGGCCGCCACCGTCTGCGGGACTTCGTGGGCCAATCCGTGGCTGCCGTCGAGCAGGAGCAACTCGCTGCCGGTGACCGTGTCGGCGATGACCTGCGAGTGAGCTGGGTCGACGAAATTGTCTTGTGCGCCTGCGATGACCAGCGTCGGTACGTCGATGGCGGCCAGGTCGTCGCGGATGTCGAGCGACAGCGCGAGCGCCAGCTGCTCCCGCACTCCTGGCTGTGGGTCACTGCCGATCGTGGTGATCATGGCCTCGAGCGTCGCCTCCGGGAGTGATGCGGCCGTCGCGTCGGGCATGCCCAGGATCAATAGCAGCCTTCCGATCACCTCCGGGCCGGAGCCGATCAGCTGCTGCCAAAGCTGCAGACGCAGGCGCAGGCTCGGCCGCGCCGCCGCGTATCCGCACAGCGTGATGATGTGCGTGACATGTTCGGGATGCGCTGCTGCTGCCTTGAGTGCCAGCGGTCCGCCCAGTGAGGCTCCTGCGATCGCGAAGCGGTCGAACCCGGCGTCGAGCGCACATTCGACGAGCTGGTCGGCGACGTCCGCTGCGGTCAGATCTGAATGCGGTAACAAGCTCGAACCTGTACCGGGCAGACTCGGCAGCACCAGAGTGTGGCTCTCGGCAAGCATCTGCACGCTCGCACCCCACGTCTGTTCCGCCGTACTGTTGGTCCCCGCCACCAGCACGAGAGGTGGCCCTGAGCCGACCACCTCACAGCTGAGCTTGTGCATCGATGCCTCCGATCGGTTATTGACAGACCAGTTAGTTATAAGAATCCGGCTCCTCGCTGTCAATCGAATCGACCGGCGGGTGGCCGGAACTTGGCGTCACGGCAACGGAAATTCGCCGCCCGTCCGATCGCAGGATCAGCGTCGAGTGAGAAGGTCCAGCGCGCCGCGCAGGCCGAGGCCTCTGAGCATCGCGACGACGTCCTCCACGAACCAGCCATGGGCGATCTTGCCGTCGCGCACGGTGTAGACGCCGACCCCGTTCCAGGTCGCGTGCCGGCTGGTGAAAGGCAAGATGCGAAGCAGTCTGCCGGTGCGACGTCCGCTGTTCGTGAACTGAACCACGACGACGTCGTCCCGTTCGAAGACCTGCAGGACCGTCAGGTGAAGTCCGATCCAGCCGCCGTCCGCGCCTCCGAGGACCTTCCTGAACGCTGGCAGGCCGTGATGCTCGCCCAGACTGCCACCGGTCCAGACCAGGTCTTCGTGCCACAACTCGCCGAGCAGGTCGATCCGCCCGCCGTTCACCACTTCTTGCAGGAAACGCATGACCACTGCCACGGCGGGGCTGTCTGCCGACCGAGTGGGATCTTGTTCGGACTCGTTCATGCTGCACCTCTAAAGTTGATTAACTAGTTAGTTACAAGCTAGTTTAGTTGCCGCGGGCGTTCAACCGGCCGCCCCGCGAGGTGTGTCCTGGCGTTCGCGGCCAGTTCCCAGAGCGACGAGGTAAGTCGATGAGTCCAGAGCCGATGCGTAGATCCGATGTTCGCCGCGCCCGCCGGTTCCAACGGATCTTCCCCGTGATGATGCGGCTCTTGTGGTCCAGCCGGCAGCTCGAATTCGCCACTCAGCGGATTGCCCGGCCTACTCGGTTGACGATCTCAACCCGGCACGGCGATGTCCGTGCGCTCGTCTACGCGCCGACGGCGTCCCACTTGGCGGCCCTGGAACGGGCCGGACGCCGACCGCCCGTCCATCTGCTGATCCACGGCGGGGCCTTCATCATCCGCGCTCCGTGGCAGGACGGCAGCATCGCTAGGTACCTGGCCTCGGAGGTCGGCACGGTGGTCGTCGTCCCGGACTACGATACGGCTCCCGACGTACGCTGGCCGGTCGCCGAAGAACAGAACTACGACGTCTACCGGTGGATGCTCGACAACGGTCGCGCCTACGGCTGGGACCTGTCGCGGTTCACGATCGGCGGCGCCAGTGCCGGCAGCAAGTTCGCGATGAACGTTGTCGCCCAGGCCATTGAGGACGGCGTACCGGTACCGCTCGCGCTGACTTCGGAGTTCGGCTGCGCCGACCTGTCCCGCCCCGACCACACCCGAACCACAGCGATCAGCAACCCGATCGTGTCACAGCAGATGATCGGACTAGCCCGTCGTACCTACTTCCTGGGCGCGGACCCCCTGGATCCGAGCGTCTCGGTCGCCCTGCATCCGCGGCTCGCCGAGTTCCCGCCGACGCTCATCATGACCGGCGAGCACGACACCCTCCGGCACGAGATGGACGAGCTCGCCGGCAAGCTCACTCAGCTCGGCGTCCAGGTCACTCATCGGCAGTTCCCCGGCGTCGACCACGGCTTCACCCACAACAAACCGGTCGCCATCGCCCGGGAAGCGATCTTCTCGATCGGCGATCACCTCCGCGCCGCACACGCCCGAGTCACCAACTCCCGTAAGGAAACCTCATGAGCCGTACCACCAGCCAGACCAGCTGGAGCCCCCACACGATCGGCGATCTGAGCGGACGCACGGCATTCATCACCGGCGGAAACAGCGGCATCGGCTGGGAAACCGCACTCGTCCTGGTCGGACACGGCGCCCGCGTCATCCTGGCCGGCCGCAGTCGGCCCAAGCTCGACGAAGCCGCCCACGGCCTCCGCGCCGCCGTCCTCAACGCCCAGGTCGACACTTCGGTCGTCGATCTCGGATCCTTGACCTCGATCCGCGAGACCGCCGAACAGGTCGCCGCTACGGAGAGCCTGGACTGGCTGTTCAACAACGCCGGCGTCATGAACGTACCGGACCGGCGAACCACAGCTGACGGATTCGAGCTCACGTTCGGGACCAACCATCTCGGGCACTTCGCCCTCACCGCCGGACTCCTGCCCGCGCTGCGGCGTACCGGACCGGCCAGGGTGATCACCGTCAGCGCGATCGCGGGCACCTGGCGCACCGGCCGGCTGGTCGACCTGCAAAGCATCCAGCGGTACGGCGCGATGTCGGCCTACGCCAAGTCGAAGCGAGCCAACATTGTCTTCGCCCGCGAGCTTGCCCGCCGGGCTGAAGGTACCGGTCTCACGTCTGTCGTCGTCCACCCCGGATCCGCCCTGACCAACCTGCAGCGCCATAGCACCGGCGCCCTGTCGCGAGCGGTCATCGCCCTCACCCGGCGCTCGGTGATGGGATCGCCCGAAGGCGCCGCCTGGCCCTCGCTGTACGCCGCCACGAGTCCGGACGTCGTCAACGGCGGCTTCTACGGACCGGCCGGCAACGACCAGACCTCAGGCACACCGAAAGCCCTCGCGGTACCGAAAGACGCCGACTCACACGATGCCGGACGGCTGTGGGAAGACAGCGAACGCCTCACCGGCACCCGATTCGAGCTCTGACCTCGATGAGCAGTATCGACGCAGCCGCTGGCCGGTGGACCTACTACTGCCAGCTGCGGTGGGGCGACATGGACGCCTTCGGGCATGTCAACAATTCCCGCTACCTCAGCTACCTGCAGGAGGCCCGGCTCGACTTCTTCGCTCATGCACAGCCAGGCGCAAGCGCCGTCCAGGAGCTGGCGGTGGGAGGACACGAGATCACGTATCTTGCGCCGCTGGTCTTCCGGCCTGATCCCGTTCGAGTCGAGATCTGGATCGGTCAGCTCGGAAAGGAGTCAGTCACCATCGAGTACGAGCTGACCGATCAGCGCGGACGACGTACCTATGCTCGAGCACGCAGTCGCCTGATCAACCGAGACCCCCACGCGCCCCTGACCCCTCAGCAGTACGATCAGCTCTCCGCGCTGGTGGCCTCATGACAACCTTCAGATATCCGGTGACGGTACGCCGTACCGACCTCGACGACACCGGAAACGTCAGCGAAGACGCCTACTTCGACTACCTGCAGGAAGCCAGGATCGCCCTCATGGCGCAGGCATTCGGCATCGGCGCGAACGACTTCTTCCAACGCTCGCCCGTGGTCCTGGCCAGCCAGAAGATCGAATTCCTCGAGCCGATCGCCCGCAGCGACGAGCCCGCGGTAGACGTCTGGATCGACACGCTCGGGACGTCGTCGTGCGTCTTCGGATCATGCATCGCCACCTCCCACCCCAGCGGTGAGTCGATCCACGCCACCGCCTCGACAGTCCTCGTCGCCGTCAACCTCCAGACCCACAGCAAACGCGACCTGGACGCCGCCGAGCGCCGCATCCTCACCAACTACCTCATGCCGGGTCGAGACGCCTCGTGGCCCACCTGATCCGCGAATCGGTAGAGCGAGACCACATTCGCGATCTGCAGTATCGAAGGGTTCGCCGGCGTTCGTCAGCCCCGAATGGTCAGCACAATCAGTACGACGTTCAGCGCGGTGACGGCGGTTGCCACCAGACATGCGGCGAGAGTGGTCGCTCTGCGGTTGACCAGGTTGCCCATGATGCGCCGAGAGGCCGTCAATCGGACCAGCGGCCACAGGGCGCACGGGATACCGAAGCTCAAGACGACCTGTGACACGACCAGTGCCCGGGTGGGGTCGATGCCGATCGCCAGGATGGCCAGGGCCGGGATCAGAGTGATCAGCCGCCGTGCCCAGAGTGGGACTTTGCGCTGCCAGAAGCCGTCCAGGATGACAGAGCCGGCGTAGGTGCCGACCGAGGAGGAGGCGAAGCCGCTGGCCAGTAGGGCGAGTGCGAAGAGGAGCGCGGAGAAGTGGCCGAGCCGGTCGCCGATGGCGACGTGGGCCGCGTCGAGGGAGTCGGCGCCGCTCCCGTTCAGCGCTGCTGCCGCCAGGACAACCATGGCGAGGTTGACCGCGCCGGCCAGTGCCATGGCGATGGCTACGTCGGTGCGGGTGGCGCGCAGGACCCGGCTCTTGCCGGCGCTCGATCGGATGGTCTTGCCGTGCCGGTCGGTGACCAGTGCGCCGTGCAGCCAGATCGCGTGCGGCATGACGGTCGCTCCGAGCATTCCGGCGGCCAGAACCAGCGATTGGGTGCCGTCGAGGCGCGGTACGAGGCCGCCGATCACGCCGGAGGCGGAGGGCTGTGACTGGATCGTCGAAACCACGAAGCCGACCAGGACGACGGCCAGAAGTCCGATGATCGCTGCCTCGAATGGGCGCTGCCCGCGCTTGGACTGGTAGATCAGCAGTCCGAACGAGACGGCGCCGGTGATCACGCCGCCCAGGAGCAGCGGGATGCCGAACAGCAGGTTCAGTGCGATCGCGCCGCCGACGACCTCGGCCAGGTCGGTGGCGATGGCCACCAGCTCGGCCTGGGCCCACAGGCCGGTGGAGGTGGGCCGCTTGAAGTGGTCACGGCACAGCTGTGGCAGTGTGCGCCCGGTCGCGATACTCGCCTTTGCTGCCAGGTACTGCACCAGAACGGCCATCAGGTTCGCCCCGACGACCACCCAGCACAGCAGATACCCGTAGGTCGCTCCGGCCGCGATATTGGTCGCGAAGTTGCCCGGGTCGACGTACGCGACCGCCGCGACGAAGGCCGGACCGAGCAGCAACAGCCCGGACCGGTTCAACTGCCGCCGCAACGGCGCCGGTGCATACATGCCCAAGCTTCGGTGCCCGCGCCGGAGTGGATGGGTTCAGAGGTGACTGATCCGGAACGCCTACGGCTCCGAAGACCAGGTAACCACTCAAGACGGGATGGACTGTCGATGCTGACGCTGTTGAATATGCCGCAGGGCGGGGAATTGCTCGTGATCCTGGGGATCGTCGTACTGCTGTTCGGATCGGCCAAGCTGCCGCAGCTGGTTCGTCAGCTGGGCAAGTCGAAGAAGGTCTGGGAGGAGGAGGTCGGCCCGCGCAAGAAGGACGGCGAGCTGACCGACGAGACCACCGCGACGTCGAACCGCACCAGCGATTGAGTCACCGCACACCTGACGGTCGGGGAGTGGTCACGTGGCGTCAGGATCGAACGGCGGCCGCTGACCGGCAGGCAGGCGCGGTGAGTTGTCAGTCAGGACGGCGTCCGCGGCCGAGGGATCCTCGCCGGCCTCGAACAGGTGCTTGCGGACGAAGTTGCGCGGGTTCAGGTCCTGCAGCTCCAGGTCGGCGAACTCCGGTCCGAGCTCGTCGCGCAAGTCGTTCTGGGCCTTACCGACCAGCTGCCGCACCTGCCCCAGCAGCTGTCCCGCGGTCCGGACGAACTCCGGCAGCCGATCCGGGCCGAACACCACGATGGCAACGATCGCGATCACGACGAACTCGAGTGGCCCGATGCCGAACATGCCGGTACCTGCTTTCTGACGTCGAGGAGGTTGGTGGCCGGCCGAGTGAGGACGGCCGGCCACCGGGGTTACATCAGTTGGCGCGGCTGGTGTTGATCGCGCCGTTCACACCGGCCGGGAAGAAGCCGCCCTTGGTGGCCTTCTTCGGGGTCAGATAGACGACGTTCAGCACCTGGTCGGCGCCGCGGCTGAACGCGATGCCGTTCTCGTCGGTCGGCACGATGTTCGTCCGGCCCCGGTACGTCGTCCCCTGGTCGAGGTCGGTCTTGCCGTCCAGGCTGTCCCGGGCGTTCGAGATCGCCACCGACGGCGCCTCCAGGCCCTTCGCGACCAGCGAGGTGCGGATGTTGGCCGCGTGGTACGCCTCCACCGCGAGGATCCCGGCAGCAGCCTCGAGGTAGGTCTTGTTGCTGATCAACGGAGCAGCACCCTTGTACGCCGTCACGCCGACGTCCTCGAAGACGTAGGCGGCGAGCAGGAAGTTGTTCTCGTTGGCGTAGGCGTCGAACTTCTGGCCCGGCTTGATCAGCCCGGCGGCCGTCGCCGCCGCGGTGAACGCCGCGTCGATGTCGATCGCCGGCCGCGCGACCGCCGCCGTACCGAGCGCCTTGCGCAGGAACTTCACGTGCGCCAGCTCGTCGGCCGCGATCTCGTCGGCGTACGCCTTCACGGCCTTGGTCTGGAACTTCACCTTGCGGCCACCGCGCACGCCGCCCGGCTTGCCCTTGCCGTAGACCTCCGCGGCGGACAGGCCGTAGCCACGGACCGCGCGCAGGTAGAACTCCGCTTCCAGGTACTCCAGGTTCAGCGCGAAGTTCAGCACCGCGCCGTCGCTCGGCTGACCCGCCTTGTGCTCCTCGCCCAGGTTCAGGTCGAGATCGAGTCCCAACCCGTTGGTGTCGGCCGACGCGGCGTTGAAGGCGCCACCGGCGAGCAGACCGCCGCCGGCCAGGCCCGCACCAGCACCGACGACACCGGCCGCACGCAGGAACTTGCGCCGATCGACGCCGTTCTCGGCGCTGCGGTCGATCGCATTGCGAATGAACAGTTTGTCGAACATCTCATCTCCGAGATTCGAGTTCCGCCCGGCCAGACAGCCGCGGCGGTACGCCGACGCACGCCTACATCAGACGAACCGCCGACTCTCCGTCTTCGGCACCCGACACCGCCCAGATCGGTCAACTCACGATATTTACGCAATCGTCGAAATCGGCGCGTACTGTTCGCCCAGCAGATCGAGGACGTCGTACCGCTCACCCGGGGTCAGTTCGACGTCCCGGCCGTCAGGGTTGCGGCGCGGCTACGCGCAGTACGTCGCGACCTGGCGGCGACGGGCCTGTCGGTGTCGGCTGAGCTGCGTACTCACGAGGCGCTGCGGGGCGCGTACATGATGACGGCGACGCCGATCAGGCAGATCGCCGCGCCGGCGACGTCCCACCGGTCGGGACGGAAGCCGTCGACGAGCATGCCCCAGGCCAGGGAGCCGGCGACGAAGATGCCGCCGTACGCGGCCAGGATGCGGCCGAAATTCGGATCGGGCTGGAAGGTGGCGACGAAGCCGTAGGCGCCGAGCGCGAGGACGCCGGCTGCTATCCACCAGAGGCCCTTGTGTTCGCGCCAGCCCTGCCAGACCAGCCAGGCACCGCCGATCTCGGCGATCGCGGCGAGCACGAACAACGCGATGGACTTGACGACCGTCATGGACCGACGGTATCGCCTGGCTCAGTGTCGGTCCGGCGGGCATCTCCGGGCGGGACCGGAAGCCCGAGGTCGACCGGCCCGGCCGAAGTGACGCAGCTGGTACGCCGACGATGCCACATCGCCGCAGCGGCGACCACGGCCAATGCGGGCACCCAGGAGGCGCTGGCCAGCGATGCCACGGACAGGCCGCCGAATACAGCCAGCAATGGCCCGGCGCAGCACAGAGCGCACGCCCCGACCACGGCCGCACCCACGGCCGCGACGCGCCGCCATGACCGTCGTACTCCGGTCCTCGGTGGGATGCGGTCAGCAGCCATCGCGGTTTCCCGTTCGATCGGCCAGCGGGAGTACAGGGGGTGGGCCAGCTGCGAGATCAGCGAACGGCAGCGGGCAATGCGGCTGGTGGGCGCAGTCGATCAGGTCATCGCAACCGGCGGCCAAAGCAGTGCGCAGCGCCGCGGCGATGACGGTCAGGTCCGCGATCTTGGCCTCGACCTCAGCCAGCTTTACCTCGGCCCGGCCCTGCAACCCCGCATCCGGACGCCCACCGTGGCGATGCCGGCCCGCCTCCAGCAGGTCGGAAACCTCGTCCAAGGTGAACCCGAGGCGCTGCGCGGCCTTGATCACCCGCAGCACGGTGACCGCCTCCGGCGGATATAGCCGATGCCCGCCCGGGCTGCGCTCCGGAGCGGCCAGCAGTCCGCGCCGCTCGTAGTAGCGGACGGTCTGCAAATTGACCCCGGCCGCCTCAGCGACCTGGCCGCTGCGCAATCCGCCGGTCACGCTGCCAACCCCGCCGCTGCTGCGGCCCGGACCGCCAACGCGTCGAGCACCCCGACCTGGCCCTGTGGCACCGCGACCTCAAGAACCAACGTTCCCGGCGTTGCCGAGTAGGTGAACGTGAAGAAGGAGCAGCAGCTGGTCTCCCGGCCGGTCAGATCCCGTGCGATCGCCTCAGTCTCGGAGTCCAGAAGCAGCCGCAGCTCCGTCGGCGCGTCCCGCTCAAGACCGAGCAGCCCAGTGCGGAACAAGTCGTCGAACTCGGCGGTCCGCAATGGCTGCTCCGCAGTCGGCAACGTGCAGGCCTGCGGCACCCAGCCGGCCGGCTCAGTCAGATCGATCGGTTCGGTACTCATACCTCGACGGTAAACCCGTACCTAGGTATCAGATGCAAGTCTCATCGCAGACCCGATCGACGGACGACGAGAACTGCATATCAGCTCTCGTCGCTCTTGTTCGAGCGCCGGCGAGGGCCGCCCGCCGACCGGATCCCGAGGGCGATGCACGGACCGACGAGGACGCTGAAGATCACCGAGCCCCAGATCGACGACGGAAAGTACGACGGCAGAACCGCCCTGCCGATCAAACTCAGCACGAAGGACACTCCACTACCCCACAGCACGAGCAGCCACCAAGGAGACTCGGAGCTCAAGTAGTTGCGCATTGGGAGGTTATAGCCGACGTACAGGTCACCCCCGCCGACTCTTGCGGTAGTTCAGCAGGCAGCTGACAGAGGTCCCCAGCAGAGCAACCGTTCTCAGCCAGCCTTGCCACCCCGAGTCGAGAATCGCGACGACGAGCGAGACGAGAGCCAGTACGGCGGTGCTGACGCCGACGATCAACAGCAGCCGTAACCGGCGTCCCTCGTGGTTGTCCGTGCTTTCGGTGCGCATCCACCGAAAGCTACCGACGCTCGGGGTCTCACGCGCTCAGTACACTCGCGTCGTCGAACTGGCGCATGCGCACACCGAGGGGCGATCGTGGCGGATGATACGGAGCGGACGGGCGCAGCGCGGACGCGTGAAGTCGGAGACCGGAGGTCGCTGTTCGATCGGTTCGTCCAGGCCGCCTATCTAAGGGTCAGCCAAGCACCGTTCTTCTTCGTCTGCGTGGGCATCGTGGTCGCCTGGCTGGCCAGCCTCCCTTTGTGGGTGGATCTCAAGTCATGGCAGGTGGCGATCCACACCGTGGCAAGCGTAGTGACATTGCTCTTGTTGGTGCTCCTGGAGAACGCCTCGCGGCGCTCCGAGGAAGCTGCTCAGGAAAAGCTCAACGTCATTGCCGAGGCCCTCGGGGCGTTGATGACCTCACAGGCCCGCAACGATCCAGCGCTGCGAGACGCGACCCAGAAGCTCCACGACGCGATCGGCCTCGAGCAACGCCACTGAGAGAACGCTCGCTGGTCAAGAGTTTGCGAGCAGACGTAGGTGCTCGATCATGGTGTCGACCGCGGTCCGAAGAGGCTCGGGATCGCGGCGTACCCGGCTGAGGAGCAAGCCGCCTTGAAAGTCGAAGGGCTGACTGCGGCGGCACGGTCGACGTTCTACCTGGTAGCGGAGATCGCTCCGTTGATAGGTTCGCGTGGCTGCGGTGCGATCGTGAACCTGCTGTGCAGCTGTTGACCAAGGCGTGGGCCGCGGAGTTCGGTCCGGCAGGTCAGGCCTCGTAGGTGGGGTCGAGGTGGCGGGGGAGTAGGCAGCGGCGGCAGCGGGCGCCGTCGGTGAAGTCGTGGTCCCAGCCTTGCCATTGGACGTAGCCGCAGCGAATGCAGAGCTCGATCTCGGTGCAGGTGTGACGCTTGATCGCAGTTCTCGGTGTCGGTGCGGCCGGCAGTTGGTCGCCGGCGTATCTGTGGAAGTCGTGCTGGGTCGAACGTTCTTGTTCGCCGCAGGTTGTGCAGGTCTTGGTGCTGGCGCACGAGGCTGGGTCGGGGCGTTGCTCGGTCCAGTCGTGAATCAGCGCTGAGCGGAGCTCGTGACGGCAGCGCCGGCAACGCCGGACCCGGAGGCACGGGATCGCCTCGTCGGCGACGATCCAGCCGGGCTCCGGGCTGTGCAGGGTGAGGCGGCAGAGCAGCGGCGGGCGGTCGGCGGGCATTCCTGGAGTATCCCTGCGGGAATGCGGTGGGTCCAGTTCCGGTCGGCATCGCGGGGCCGAAAATTCGGGGCGCTGAAGAATTGTCCATGGACGTGACGGGAAATGCCATGCCGTCGGGCAGGTGCGGTCCGGGACGATGATTGTCGCAAAACTCCCCGATGAGGCATCGTGAAATGGAGCGTGATTTTGGGCCCCGAAGCGGACTATGCACGTCTGGCCGGTCGGATCGCGGACGACATTCGTGCTCGCGGCCTGCGGACGGGGGACGAGATCGAGTCTGTTCGGGCGCTGGCCGAGCGCTACGGGGTGAGCAAGCCGCTGGCGCGCGACGCGATCCGCTACCTGGTCGCGCGGGAGATTCTGGCCTCGACCCAGGGGCAGCGGGCGAAGGTCGCGACGCCGTCGGTCGCGGCCTTCCAGCAGATGCTGACGGCGGTCGCGAGCCGGCACGGGTGGTCGCCCGAGCAGGTCCGGCAAGTCCGGAAGATGCTCGAGCTGACGCTTGTCGACGCCGCGGCCACGCGGGTCGCCACCCGAGAGGCGACCGCCGACGAGCTGTCCTGGTCGGTGACCGAGCTTTCCGCCGGCGCCGTCAGCCGCTCGGACGTAGCGACCTACTTCCATCGCTGTATCGCGAACTTGGCTCGCGAACCGGTCGTCGCGCTGCTGCTGGCGATGCTGAGGCCGCTGGTGGCGACGCACCCACCGGTCGAGCTCGATACGCATTATCGGGTTGTACGGGCTGTGCTGGCGGGCGACCGCAGCGCGGCCGGCGTGGCGATGGCCGAGCAGCTTGCGGCGGAGCGGCCGATCGAATCGTCCATACCTGTTGTCGCCGCGGCTATACCTGCCGGTCGCGCCGCAAGAGACGATTGAAACGCCTGGCCGCTCGGCGGCCGAAGCCTGGTGCTCCCTGGCGGACCCGTCGCAGATCCCCCACCGCGACCGGTCCGCCAGGGTCTGTCTGCAGGCAGCTACGGAAATTCCGAAAGCAGCAAGAACAAGCAGTCCGGTAGCAGGCGCTGACTTTGCGAAAAGAATGTCTGCTGTGCGCAAAGTGACAGCCCAGAAGGCTTTCCCTTGTCGGCGCAGAATGACTCAGCGTCCTCTTGTGGTAGCCCTGGGTGGCGCTCAACGATTCTCGTCATGCGGCTTGTGAGGCAGGCCGCCCGAGCGGAATGAGATGTGACTGATGCGATTTCCGACCCGAATCCGCAAGTCTTTCCTCGGTGCGACGCTGGCCGGCGGTCTGGCGGCCGCCGCGCTGGTCCCGATGCCGGCGGCAACCAGTGCTCCGATCCCGGCGCCTGTCGACGGCGTGTACGACGTCCTCGGCAAGAGCTGGGGAGTCTCACCGGCCGAGGCCAAGGTCCGGCTCGACGGAGAGCATGCCAAGGCTGCCGCGTTCGAGACCGTGAAGGCCGGCCTGGATGGCGCCTTCTTCGACAAGGCCGGGCAGCTGGTGGTCAACGTGCACTCGGCCGAGGCCGCGCAGACAGCCCGTGAGCACGGCTTGACGCCGCGCGGCGTCGTGCGCGGCGAGAAGGCCCTGGCCAAGCTGCAGCGACAAGTGCAGGCGCTGGCCGACAAGTCCGGCTCGCTGCAGGTGCAGTCGATCGGCGCCGACCTGCCGACGGACCGCCTGCAGGTCGTGCTCCAGCCGGGTAAGCAGTCCGCGAAGACCGTTGCCCTGGTCAAGCAGCTGAGGGCGATCCCGGGCGTCGACGTCAGCACGAACAGCACCACGCTGTCGATGACCGCGGACGTGATCGGCGGCCAGATCATGGATCTGGTGCCCGGTACCTGGTGCTCGCTCGGATTCCCCGGCACGCGCAACGGCGGCGACAACGTGCTCCTCACCGCCGGTCACTGCGTCGAGGGCAACCCGATCGTGCAGAATCGCTCGGGCGTCCGTCTGGGCGTCGGTGTGGCGACCCGGTTCCGGACCGGTTCGCCGAGTGTCGACATGGGTCTGATGGACATCGACAGCAACAACGTCGGCCGCGGCTACATCGACAATCGCAACGGCCGGACCACCCGCATCACCGGCTCGAGCAAAGCTCCAGTCGGGTCCACGGTCTGCAAGGCCGGTAACACCACTGGCTGGACCTGCGGCTCGATCACGCAGTACAACCTCACCGTCAACTACAGCGGTACGGGCGGCAGTATCACCCGCACCAGCGGTCTGGCCCGCTCGACCGTCTGCACCGAAGGCGGCGACTCCGGCGGCGCCTACATCTCCGGCACCACCGCCCAGGGCATGACGTCGGGCGGTCCGAACGACGGCCACGACTGTGGCTTCAACCGGGGCGCCGCGGCTACCGGCTCCTACTCGTTCTACCAGCCGGTCGTCGACGCGGCTGCGTTCTACGGAGTCACGTTGACCCGAGGCTGACTCTGCAAGCAGCACGGCCCTCCGGCGTCCGGGCCGGAGGGCCGTGGCATTGTCCGAAACTAAGGAGAATCATCAGCGATGAGGCTGGATCACGACCCGCTGGCCCCTTCGGTCCGGCAGGTCTGCTACGCCGGCGCCGGCCGGCTTCTCGACCGGATCGCCACGATGCCACTGCTCGGCCCGGCGGAGGTCCGGGTGCGGGTGGCCTACGTCGGGCTCTGCGGCTTCGACCTCCGGATCCTGGACGGCGCCCTGGACGGCCGGATCTCGACGCCCTTGCCGCTCGGCCACGAGGCCTCCGGGGTGATCGCGGAGATCGGCGCGGAGGTCACCGGCTGGAGTGTGGGCGACCGGGTGACGGTCCTGCCGGTGAAGGCGTGCGGCGGGTGCGTGCCATGCCGGGTCGGTGGCGGGCGTCCTTGTCATCGGCCGATCGTGCTGGGAGCCGACGAGCCAGGCGCGATGCAGGACTCGTGGGTGGTGCCGGCTGATTGCCTGATTCGGCTGCCGGACGATCTCTCGCTGGACCACGGCGCATTGGTCGAGCCGGTGGCCGTCGCCGTCCACGACGTCCGCCGGGCCGCGGTCGGAGCGGGGGAGCGGGTCCTGGTGATCGGCGCCGGACCGGTGGGCTTGTCGATCGCCCTGGTCGCGCATGCGGCGGGCGCGGAGGTCCGGATCGTCGAGCCGGACGCATCTCGTCGTGGACTGGTCGAACTGCTGGGCTTCGGCGCCATCCCGGCCGACAGCCGGGCGCTGGCCGCGGCCGTCGACCGGTGGACGGGCGGCGCGGGGGCGGATGTGATCTTCGAGGCGAGCGGCGACCGCGCGGGGCTCGAGGCGGCGGTCGCGGCGCTCGCTCTGTACGGCCGGTTGTGCCTGGTGGCGGTCCATGCGAGTCCGCGATCGGTCGACCTGATCCGGATCCTCCGCCGCGAACTCGAGATCGTGGAGCCACGGGTGTACGGCCGCGACGATTTCCAGACCGCGATGCGGCTGGCCACCTCCGGCCTGGTGCCGGTCGGCGCGCTGATCAGCGGCATCCGCCCGCTCTCCGAGGCCTCCGCGGCGTTCGACAGGCTTCGGTCGGGCGGCGTCATGAAGTTGCTGCTCGACGCGTCACGCTGACTCCACCCGAGGGCGGCCCGATGGCCGCCTCTTTTTTAAGGCTTAATCCTATAGTATCTATGCTGCTGGATATCTGATCATCAGCGCGGGGAGGCGTCGTGCGGAGCGATCCGATCGTTCGTCCCGAGAAAGTTGTCAAGAGCAACCAGCGGGTGCGGTGCGGCCGGCTTGCGCGCGACCACCGGTACCGGATGACCAGGGCGGGCGGGACGGCTGACTGGCTGCTGCTCGTCACCGTCGACGGCGCGGGCCTGCTCCGCGATCAGGACCGCGAGGTGTTGACCGGGCCGCGGCTGGTCACTGTCGTCGAGCCGTCGGCACCCCACGACTACGGAACCGATCCGGCAGCGGGCCACTGGTCGTTGTGGTGGGCCCATATCGATCCGCGGCCGGAGTGGTTGCCGTTGCTGGACTGGCCGCTGGTCCTGCCCGGCGTCCGGCAGTTGCCGCTGGCCCCGATGGCGCGCACCCGCGCGGTGACTGCCCTAGAGCGCGCGATCTCCGTACAGGACAGCGGTTGCCGGCACAGCGCGCCGCTCGCGGCGAACGCTGTCGAGGAGGCCTTGCTGTGGTGCGACCAGCGGGACGCGAGCAACGCGCGACTGGACCCTCGGCTGCTGACTGTCGTCGAACACATCGAGAACGATCTGAGTCTTCCGCACAGCGTCGCTTCGCTCGCGCGGGTAGGCGGTCTGTCGGCCTCCAGGCTGGGCCAGTTGGCTCGTCTCCAGCTCGGGTGTGGGTTGATGGCGCATATCGAACGGCGGCGGATTACGGTCGCCGGCCAGTTGCTGGCCCACTCGGATCTGTCCGTGGCGCAGGTCGCCCGGCAAACTGGCTTCACCGATCCGCTCTACTTCTCCCGGCGGTTCCGGATGGCGACGTCGCGCTCGCCGAGCGAGTTTCGTCTCCAGGAGGTTGCCGTCGGCGACCGATGACGGAATCGTCCATGCCGACAGCGGTCGATTCCATGGCGACGGCGTCAGCCGTCGTCCACAGTGGAGCCGGCACTGCCGGCGAGACGGTCCGCGCGGCGCGGATCGTGTCGTCACCGGGGCCATGGGAGGCTGCTGGCGTGATCAGCCTGGTACAGCTCGAAGTGCTGCTGAAGGTCGTCGAGTCGCAAGGGTTCTCCGGTGCGGCGAAGACGCTGTACATGAGCCAGCCCGCGGTGTCGAACCACGTCCGGAACCTCGAGAGCGCACTCGGTGTGCAGTTGGTGCACCGGACCCGGCAGGGGGCTCGACCGACGCCGGCCGGCGAGCAGGTCGCGGAGTACGGACGACGGATGTTCGAGTTGCTCGACTCCCTCGAGCAGGCGGTAGCGGAGTACCGGGGGCTGGAAGCCGGGCAACTCGTGGTCGCTGGGACGACCACGCTGGGGACCTACCTGCTGCCCCGCCTGGTGAGCGACTTCTCGCACCGGGCCCCGCGGGTGGCGTGTCAGATCCGGGTCGGCAACGAGGAGACGGTCGAGGGCTGGCTGCTGCGCGGCGAGGTGGCCGTCGGGCTGTGCGTCGACAACCCCCGCGACGAACACCTGCTGGCCGAGCCGATGTTCGAGGAGGCGATGGTCCTGGTCGCCGCAGCGGCGTCGGAGCTGGTCGGGCGCGGGCTCAGCTCCGAAGATCTGGCCGGCGAACGGTTCCTGATGCGCGAGCGAGGTTCTGCGACGCGGCGGCTGCAGGAACGCGCACTGCGGGCCTGGGGACTCGAGACGGCCGAGCAGTGGGACCTCTGGGGCGCCGAAACAGTGAAAGAAGCTGTCTACAACGGTCTAGGGATAGCGGTCTTGTCCGAGCATGCCGCTCGGCGCGAGCTCGAGACCGGGGTACTGGCGCAGCTGACGGTCGAGCCGGCACCGCCGAGCCGCGAGGTGTCCTTGGTCCGGCGTGCCGATCGGGTGCTGACGCCGCCTGAGCAGGCTTTCGTCGCGATGGTCCAGAGCGTTGCGGCCTGGCCGCTCTGAAGCCGGCCAGGCCTGCTGGTCAGTACTTGATGCAGGCGGAGCGCAGATCGGTGTAGAAGTCCCACATCTCCGGTGAGCATTCCGGCGCGCCGAGCTGTGAGGCCTTGGTTCCCATGTGCGGCAGATGCGCATAGGCGCCGACGCCGGGCCGGTTCACGTGCAGCATGCCGGCCTCGAAGTCCTCCAGAGCCTGGAACATGGACGCCGGGCTCTGGGTGAAGATCGTGCCGGACATGCCGTAGCGGACGGAGTTCGAGATCCGCATGGCGTCGTCGTACCCGTCGCAGTCGATGACCGACAGGACCGGCCCGAAGACCTCCTCCTGGGCGATCTCGCTGTTCCACTCCACGTCGACGAGCACGGTCGGGGCGACGAAGTACCCCGGGGTGTCGAGGGTGACCTCGCCACCGCCGCAGGCGATCGTGGCGCCGGCCTCGACTGCGCTCCGGACGGCGTCAAGGCAGGCGCGCTGCCGTTCCAGGTTCACCACCGGCCCGATATCGGCCCACTCCTGGTCGCCGCGGCCGACGCGCATCTCCTGGACCCGGGGGATCAGGCGCTCCAGCAGAGCCGGGCGGATCGAACGGTCGACGACGATCCGGCTGGTCGCGCTGCACCGCTGTCCGCTCTGCCCGAACGCACCGTGCACGATGGCGTCGACGGCCGCGTCGAGGTCGGCGTCCGCGAGCACGATCAGGGCGTTCTTGCCACCGAGCTCGAGCTGGGTTCGCAGCAGTCGCCCGGCGCCCGCCAGATTGATCGCTCGCCCGACCGGGAGCGAGCCGGTGAAGGAGACCCCGGCCACCCGGGCGTCGCCGACGAGCGCTTCGCCTGCCTCGCGATCGCCCTGGATCAGGTTCAGGACGCCGTTCGGCACGCCGGCGTCGGCGAACGCCTGGACCAGCAGGGCCGACGTCCAGGGGGTGAAGGGCGACGGTTTGAGGACTGCCGCGCAGCCGGCCAGCAGCGCCGGCGCAACCTTCCACATCGGGATCGCGAGCGGAAAGTTCCACGGTGTGATGAGTCCGACCACCCCCAGCGGCCGCCGGAAGGTCATCGCCACCGTGCGCGGTTCCTCGGCCGGAGTGGTCACGCCATTCAGCCGCCGGGCCTCTCCGGCGGTGAACTCGAGGATCGCCAGGGCCCGCGAGACCTCGCCGTGCGCCTCGCGCGACCGCTTGCCCTGTTCGCGGGTGATCGCGAACGCGAACTCGTCGTGCCGCTCGGCGATCAGCCGCCCGGCCGCGGTCAGGTACTCGGCCCGCTTGATCGGGCCGAGCGCCGCCCAGTCGGCCTGCGACGCCGTCGCCGCGTCGACGGCCGACCACGCGTCCTTGCCGACGGACTCCGTGAATTCCCCGATCGTGTCGTCGGTATCGGCCGGGTTGAGGTTCGTCCGGACCTGCCCCGAGACCGATGGCAGCCAGGCGCCGTTGACGAAGTTCAGGAGGTGTTCGGATCTGGGCTGTAGCACGGACAGTCCTCCAGTCAGCTCGGTCGCACGGAAACGCGCGGGGCGATGCCGCTCCGCGCCGCGGCGACGGCATTGTCGATGTCGGTGAGGGCGAACGGCTCCGAGACCAGGCCGCGCAGGTGCTCGCGATACGGCGTCCGGACCAGGAACCCGATGGCTTCGGCGAGGTCGTCGACGCGGTAGTTGTGGCTGCCGACCACCGTGGTGAGGTTGCGGACGAACGAGTTCGGCTCGAAACTCACCTCTGGACCGGGCGAGACCGACCCGACCAGCGCCACTCGTCCGTTCATCCCGGCGATGCCGAGCGCGGTCTGGACGGCGCGAGCGGCGCCCGACAGCTCGAACACGACGTCGGCGCCGTGCCGGCCGGCCGCGTCGGTGAGGCTCTCCGGCGGGCACGCGAGGTCGGCGCCGAAGGCGAGTGCCAGCTCGCGGCGGTGCTCATCCACGTCGCACGCGATGATGTGCTCGGCGCCGCGGTCGCGGGCGTAGGCGACCGCGGTGAGTCCGAGCATCCCGCAGCCGATGACGACAACGGCGTCGCCCGGCTGCAGGTCGGCGCGCCGCGCGGCGCAGACCACGGTGGCGGTCGCGCAGTTCGCCGGCGCGGCGAGCTCGGCCGGCACCTCCTCCGGGACGCCGACCAATCCGGTGCCGCCGACCAGGTGACAGTGGGTCGCCAGACCGCCGTTGAGCTGCCAGTTACCGGTCATCGCCTCGTGACCGTACTTGCGGACCGAGGTGCATTTCTGCGGCAATCCGCGGATACAGCGGCGGCAGGTGCCGCACGAGGTGCCGATCGTCCAGGTGATCCGCTGGCCGATGCTCAGCGGCCGGCCGTCGAAGGTCGTGAGCTTCCCGGAGTATGCCGAGACGCGGCCGACCGCCTCGTGGCCGAGTACGGTCGGCACCGGCGTCGGGCGGTCCCCGGCCATAGTGTGCAGGTCGCTGCCGCAGATGGTCGCGAGCTCGATCTGCACCAGCGCCTCACCGTCGTCGAGGAAGGGATCGGGCTGGGCACGCAGCGAGAACCCGGTCCCGGGCCCGTTCCACACTGCCGCGGTCAAGGACATCGAGGGCTCCTAACGCCGGATCGTCAGCGCGGCGAGCGAGCTGCAGACGCACGCTCCGGCGACGAGCAGGAAGATGAGGCTGGTCTGGCCGGTGCGGTCCATCAGGTGACCGATGATCGGCTCCGACGCGCCGGCGAACAGGTAGGAGAAGAAGTTGACCGTGCCGGTCGCGGTGCCTGCCATCGCCTTGCCGGCCAGGTCCGGACACAGTGCCCAGAACGACGACTGCGGGCCGTAGACGAAGAAGCCGGTCAGGAACAGCAACGCGATCCCGGTCCCGATGCCGAGCGGTACGAGATACATGGCCAGCGCGAACAACGCGCCGAGCACCATGAACAGCACGATCGGCCGGTCCCGGCGGGATCCGAACAGCCGGTCGGAGATCTGCCCGTTGGTCAGCGCGCCGACCGCCATCCCGACCGGCAGCGCGACGGAGATCCAGATCGGGTTGATCGGGCTGTCGCCGGACTTCCAGTTGTCGCCGAGGAAGTACACCGGAACCCAGATCAGCAGGCCGTAACGCGCGGTGTTCTGGAATCCGATCGCGATCCCCGTCGACCAGATTCGCGGGTTGCTCAGCACCGCCTTGTACCGCTGGAACGAGCTGCCGACGGACTCCCTGCTCTCGGTGTCGTCGGTGTGCGACTTCGGCGGGACGATGCCGGCCTTGGCCGGGGTGTCCCGGGCGAGCACGTAGAACACGATGCCGCCGACCAGCATCAGCAGCACCGGGACGCGGAAGATCCACTGCCAGTCCAGGTGCAGGACGCCGACGACGATCGTCGAAGTGACGAAGGCGAGCACGGAGGCCATGCCGGCGGCGAACGTGTAGAACCCGAAGCTCTTGCCCCGCTCGTGCGGCGTCCACCAGTTCGAGATGACCCGGCCGCCGGCCGACCAGCCGAGTGACTGGGCGTAGCCGTTGGCGCCCCAGAAGAAGCCGAGGGACTTCGCGCCGACGCTGAAACTCGTGCACCAGTTGAGCACCGTGGACAAGACCGCGCCGGCCGCCATCAGCCGGCGACCGCCGAACTTGTCGGCGAGGTTGCCGTTGATCAGCTGGCCGGCCGCGTAGGACCAGAGCAGGATGCCGCTGATCGCGCCCAGGGTCGTCTTGCTGAGCCCGAGGTCGGCCTGCAGACCGGGGATCGCGAAGCCGAAGGTCTGGCGGCCGGTGTAGAAGAAGAGGTAGCAGAGCATGGCCGACAGGAGCATCCGCCACTTGAGGCGCTGGAAGGCCTCCTCCGTGACAGGATCACCGACGGCGGGTTTCGGTGTGGTCGACATGGCGGGCCTACCTGTCCTCGGGTCCGGAAACGAGTGTCGTGGCCACCCAGAACGCGTCGTAGTTGTGCACGCAGGCCTGCGGATCGAGCGGCGAGTCGAGCGGCTCGGGCCGGGGGAGTGGGCGGTTGACGATGAACGGGATCGCCAGCTCGCCCAGGGCGCCGTGTGAGCGCAGCGGCGCGTCGAGCGCGCTGAGGTCGTGCCACGCGGCGAAGCGGCCGAGCGCCGTCCCCGCCTCGGCCAGGACGACGAGGTCGCCGATCCGGTCGGACGGCAGCGAGAAGCGCACCGCGGCCTCGGCACGCGGACGGACCTCCTGGATGCCGGGGAGCTGCCGCAGCGCCTTCGCGACCTGCTCGTGGTCGGCGTCCTCGGACAGGTAGACGCTCGCGAACGAGCCCAGGGCGCCGTGGTGGACGGTGTAGGGATCGGTGATCGGGAGGACCACCCGCAGCTCGGCGGCCGCGCCGACGATCGCGCGGACCTCGTCCTCGACGTAGACGACTTTCGGGTGGCCCCCGGCGTCGGTTTTGGCGCTCATGCCGTGGTCGGCGGTGATCACGACGATCGCCCCCAGCGCATCGAGCGCGGCGGCGTACCGATCGATCATCGCGTAGAACGCGTTCGCGACTTCGGTCCCGGGCGCGTGTTTGTGTTGGATGTAGTCAGTGAGCGAGAGGTACATCAGGTCGATCGGCCGGCTCTCCAGCAGCCGCACCCCGGCCGCGAGCACGAACTCGCTCAAGTCGGCGCTGTAGACCTCAGGCGCCGCTCGGCCGACCAGGCTCAGGACGTCGGTGATCCCGTTGTCGGTTTCGGTCGCCTCGGCCGCCTTCTCTGCCGAGAAGCAGATACCGGCGCCCTGAGCGGGCTGAACGCCCTCGGCGCCGTCGAGGCGGGGGCCGGGCGCGACCAGACCGGCGCCGAGCAGCCGCCGGAGCTTGTCCTTCGCGGTGACGACCGCGACCCGCCACCCGGCGGCGGCCGCCCCGGCGAAGATCGTCGGAGCCCGCAGGAAGCGCGGATCGTTCATCAGGACCTCGTCGCCGGTCTCCGGGTCGTAGAGGTAGTTGCCGCTGATGCCGTGCACGGCCGGCGGCCGGCCGGTCGCGATCGAGAGATTGTTCGGGTTGGTCAGGGCCGGCATGGCGCAATGCGCCGGCCAGGAGGAGTTTCCGGCCGCGAGCGTCCTGGCCAGCCACGGCATGTGGCCCCCGGCCACCGCCAGCTCGTGGTACTCGGGCTCGCTGCCGTCGATGCAGATGACGACCACGGGGGCGGCCGGTACCGCGTAAAGCCTGCCGTTCACACTGAAACTCGTCGCCACGTTCGCGCCTCCGTCATTGCTGGAACACCTGGCGCATCGAGCATGCTGTGCCGCGGAACGGCGCGGGAATCCCCGTTTCGGTTATAACCGCCATAACCAGACGGACGGTTCCGGGCTGTTGCCCGCGGCCAGTACTCCTAGCTCTGCTCGCGGTACTGGGTCGGCGAGACGGACGTCGCCGCCCGGAAGCGCCGGGAAAAGTACAGCGGATCGGAGAACCCAGCTTGCCGGGCGACCTGGGCCACGGACAGGTCGGACAGCGTCAGCAGGTGCCGGGCGAGATCGATCCGCCGCTGCTCGATATGACTCATCAGCGTGCTGCCGAGCTGCGACTTGGCCAGCTGCGTGAGCCGGGAACTGGACAGGCCGCCGATCCGGGCGAGCGAGGCGATGCTGTGCGGGCGGTCGAGGTTCTGCTCGATATGCGCGACGACCGCATGCAGGCGCGGATCGAGGACGACGTCACGCGAGCCCGGCTGGTCGCACCACAGCAGCGCCTCCTCGACCGCGTTCGCGGTCAGCAGGCCCCCGTGCCGCAGGCCGTCCTGCTGCGCGGCGATCGCGCGATCCAGCGCGTCGACCACCCGCGTGCGCACCGCGCAAGTGACGGGCAGCTGCCGGACGCCGGGCCGGACCGACGGCCAGTCGAGCAGCGGCAGCCACTCGGGTCGCGGGTCGATGTGCGCCCACCAGAGTGACCAGCGGCCGGTCGTCGGATCGGTCCCGTAATCGTGCGGGGTTCGCGGCTCGACCAGGGTGATCTGGTCACGGTGCGTGGCGAGGTCGTGCTCGCCGTCCCAGCGGAAGTGCCCGGCGCCGTCGACGGTGACGAACAGCACCCAGTCCGTGGTGCCGCCGGGCCGGATGGTTCGCCACGGCGCGTGGCGGACGAACCGGCCGCAGAACACCCGATGATTGCGTTTGACAACCGTTTCGGCGGTGTCCGGGCGGATTGGGGTCATGACCGGATTATCCATACATGTAACGGATCATGCCATTGCGCACGCCGAATCGGCGCAGCCACCATGGACGTGGCTTCGCTCGTCCGGCGAGGCTCGCACCGTGCTGTTCGGAAGGGGTCCGGGAGTGTCGTTCAGAAGCCGACGGCCGCCGGAGGCGTGCCAAGGCAGACCCCGGTCGTGGCCGCGACGGCCTCGCGCAGCTCGCCGAGCGTCAGGCGGCGCAGCTTTGACCGCCAGGCAGGCAGCGGATTGTTGCCGTTGGCGGCCGCGACCGCCCGGACCGCCTGCCAGCAAGGCGCGCTGGAGTCGGTGTCGAAGACCTCGTCCGCCGTCGTCGCCGACACGCTGACCGAGCCGAACCCACGGCGGACAAGGGCTTTCCGGAGCTCCGCGGCCGGCCCCGGCGCGCCGACGTTCCGGGTCGAGTTGATGACGACGGGCAGCTCGCGCAACCGAGGCAGCGATCGGGCGGCGGCCTGCCCGAGGACGCCGTGAACGCGCTCCGTCGTGACGGCGATGGGATCGAGTTGTGAGTAGAGCAAGGGCAGCCGGCCGGTCCTGGTCTCCGCCACCGGATGTGACAGCAGGTGCGGATTCAGGCAGATCCCGGTGACGCGGACCTGGTTGACGCGGTAAAGCGCCGCTTGGAGGTGCGAGGCGAGATCGCACAGCGTCCGATGGGTCGGCGCGGTCAGTAGCGCGACGTCGACGGCGAGCGCCTGGAGGCCTCCGACGAGTCCTTCGACCTGCTCGTCGGACAACCCGAATTCCCAGTCGGCCAAGTAGCGCCGGTGGGGCTCGAGGTCCGTCGCTGCCAGGTCGCGGATCGTGTGATGCAACCAGACTCGGTCCCGCGAGCTCCCGCCGTCCGGCCAGGTGACGAACAGCTCGCCGGCATCGATCCGCGCGCCGGGCCGGCGATCACGCAGGACGCGCCGTCCGTACTGCGCTCCGAGCGCGCGGGCGCCGATCAGGATCACGGTGCGGACGGCGTGCCGGCGCAGGAAGTCCTGGTACTGCGGCGGCGGGGCGAGGAGTTTGACCCAGGCGACCGCGTGGCCGGGCATCGACTCCTCGTATCCGAGGGTGGCGTAGGCCCGCAGCCCGTCGTTGCCGGCCGCGCCCAGCACCTGGGCGGCAGCCCGGACCGAGTGCGTGCTCACCAGGAAATGTGCAGGCAGGAAAGGCGCGCCGAGCGCGTGCGCGACGTACGGTGCGGCCGCGACGCCGGTGCCCAGGACCACTGTGTCGAGCGCCGCGGCCGGCCCGAGCAGCCGGTCGTAGGCGGCGACGGTGGCCTCGAGCGAGTCGGTGAGGAACGACGGGCTGCCGAGCACCGGATTGGGGCCCAGTCCGGGGGCTTGCACCCGCCAGGTGTGCCCGACGCCGCCGGCCAGGCCGGCGAGCGCCTCCTGGACGGCGTACTCGGCGCTCAGTCCGCCGTCGAGGGCGAAGGTCGGGACGCCGAGCCTGGTCCTGGTGGTGATCTCGAAGACGTTCAGCAGCCTGTTCACCACGAAACCTCCGCCGTCGGCCGGCAATAAATCCAGTCCCAAAATAAAAGCGAATCATCAACAGGACAAGGGCTACGCGGCCTCAGCTGCCCGGTACACTTTGCGCAAAGTGGCTGGGTGAGAGGGCGGATCCATGACAGCGGAGAGCGGAGTGCCGCCGTCGTCACGACGAACGAACGCGGCGCTGGTGCTGCAGTGCCTGCGCGTGTCCGGCCGATCCCGGATCAGGGACGTCGCTGCCGCTACCGGGCTGTCCCGCGCGGCGACCGACGCGATCGCGGACGACCTGGCGCGGCTCGGCCTGATCGCCTTCCTGCACGACGGGCGCGGCGTCCGGCGTGGTCGTCCGGCGCGCCTGATCGAGTTACGCGCCGACGCGGGGCACGTGCTGGGCGTCGACATCGGCGTGGTCGAGGTCCGGGTGATCCTGGCCGACCTCGGCGGCGCCGTTCGGGCCGAGACCGTGGTTCCGGCCGCGCCCGCCGTACCGGCCGGCGCGCGGCTGGAGCTGGTCCGTGCTGCGGCGCGGTCCTGCCTGGCCGAGGCTGGGGTGGCCCGGCGCGCCCTGAGCGGAGCGACCGTGGCGGTGCCGGGTGTGGTGAATGCTCACAGTGGCGTCGTGACCTCGTGCGGCGCGCTTCCCGGGTGGGCGGGCCTGCGGCTGCGCGGCGCGCTCGGCAGCACTTTCCCGCGCGGTCTGGAGTTCGGCAACGACGCGAATCTGGCGGCGCTCGCCGAGGTCCGGCTCGGCGCGGCCCGGACATCGGCCGACGTGGTCTGCCTGCTCGTCCGCGGCCGCGCGGCCGCCGGGATCGTTGTCGGCGGCAACGTCGTACCCGGCCACGACGGCGCGGCGGGTGAGCCGACTGGCCAGGGCTGGCCCGGTGCCGGGCAGACGGGCTGGAGGGTTCCGCCGATCGTCCGGGCGATCGCGGCGTACGCCGGCGTCCTGAATCCGGAGCTGGTAGTGATCGGAGGCGCCGGGGCGGAGGCCGGCTTCCTGGACGCCGTGCGTTCCGGCGTCGCGAAGCTCATCGCTTTCCCGCCGCGGATCGAGCCGTCCTCGCTGGGCGACCGTGCGGTCGTGCTCGGCGCGGTCCGCTCGGCGCTGAGCCGGGTCGAGTCCGGCCTGCTGGAGTCGCTGGCCCGGTAGGTCTTTGCGCGAGGTTGGGACGTTCGGCGCGGCTCCGGTATGAACTACTCATGACCGACCGGTTGACAAGCGACGCCGCGCAATGGCAGGCGATGCGCGGCGGTGACACCACGGCGCTGGGAGTGCTGTTCGATCGGTACGCCGATCGCGTGCACCGCTACTGCCGCCGGACGGCGGTGTCCCCGGCCGATGCCGAGTACGTGGTGTCGGAGACATTTGTCGAGGTCTGGCGGTTGCGGCGTTCGTTCGTGGTGCGCCAGGATTCGGCGCTCCCGGTCGTGTTGGCGATCGCGAAACAAGTCATCCGCCGGCAAGGGCGGGTGGCCGAGCAGACGCGGCGCCTGCAGTTGCGGCCGATCGGCGTGGAGCCGATGGCGCGTCCACGTCTCGTGGACGGCGACGCGACCGCCGGTGATCTACAGCACCGGCGCGTCTGGCTGCGGTGGGAGGTCGCGAGAATGCCGTCGATGTATCGCAACGTGTACGACCTGTGCGTGTATGCCGAGCTGGAGCCGGAACAGGCCGCCGAGCTACTGGAGGTTTCGGTGGGGACGGTGCGGAACCGGCTGTCCCGGGTCCGTCGCCACATCGCCGACGCGGCCGAAAGCATGTTCCGCGAGCCGGTGATCGGAGAAGCGCCGTGATCGATTTCGAGAAGTCCGTGCTGACCGTCGAACGGTTCGATCGCGCGGCGAAGTCACGCGCTCGCGGGGCCGCGCTGGCCGGCGCCGCCAGGCTTCAGCGTCGCCATCGGCGCGCTCTGGCGGTTCGGAGCGTGGTCGCCGCGGTGACCGTCGGCGCCGCCGGGCTGGTCGCGCACGAGGTGCTGCGCCCGCCCTCGACGTACGCGTCGTGGACGGCGGTGCCACGAGCGGCGATGATTCCCGCGAGCAGTCCTGGGCTGGAACCGTGCCTATCGCCGAAGCCCGCCGCCCGCAACCAGGACGCCGACTTCAGCCGGTTCCGGCCGATTGTCGGTGAGGTGCGCGGCGACGCCACGGCGGCGCTCCTCGGTGACGGCGGCGCCCTCGTGGTCTGCATCTACGACCAGCGGCACCACACGACCGCGCGAGCGCCGGCCATCGAGCTCCCGTCGGGTAGCTCGATGGCGCTGGCCGCGAACGCGGGATCGGTCCAGAAAGGCGGCGCGCGGTACATGTTCGGCCCGGTGTCGGCCGGAGTCGCCGCCGTGACGGTCGAGACGGCCGACGGCACGGTGGTGACGGCATCGGTTGCCCACGGCTACTTCCTGGCCTGGTGGCCGGCACCCGCCGAGCCGGTGACGGTCACCGCGGTGGACCGGAGCGGCCGGGTGCTGGAGAAGCTGGCGTCCTGAGGGCGCCGGACACCGTGATGGGCCGGCACCCACCGAACGCCGGCCCATCACGGCAGTTCGTCAGGTGATGGGGATCCGGAAGGCGAGCAGGCCGCTGCCGATCGCGTTCGTGATCCAGGGTCCGGCACCATTGTGGCCTTGGTAGGTCAGCGTCGTGGCGCCGGTCGCGGGCCCCGACAGCGACAGCACCAGAGTGGCGGTGCCCGGCGGCTGCGTGATCGACGTGATCGTGACACCGGAGCCGGTGATCCGGAAGTCCGCGGCCGCGCCGGGATCGATCCTCAGCGGATCGGTCGAGCGCAGGTCGATCACGAGCTGGTTGCCGTTGGCACGCACCGTGGTGGGGTTGGGCGCGGCGACGCCGGCCGCGCTGCCGCCGTACAGATCCCGGGCGATGGTGGTGAAGTTGATGTCGCCGAGTTCCCGGTACCCGCCGGCATAGGCGAAGTGGCAGCCGTCATGGGCGTTGATCCCGTTCGTGGACAGCAGTGTGACTCCGGTCGTGTCGCCGAGCCGGCGCTGCGCCTCGCGAAGGGTCATCGCCGTGAGGAACGGGCACGGGGCGTTTCGCACCTGGTGCACGTAGTACCGGGAGCCGCCGGGGATCGCGGCGCCGAGATCGGATTTCCAGTCGGCCAGCAGTGCGGTGAAGCCCGCGACGTGGCCGGGGCCGTCGTCATTGTCGGACTCGCCTTGATACCAGAGCACGCCGCGGACGTGACCGACCAGGCCCGCCGTACGCAGCCTGCTGAGCAGCCGGCCGTAGTTGGTGGCGAGGTTCGGCGTGTTGGCGTCGTCGCGCTGGAAGTGACCGATCGCCTCGGCGCCGCGGGAACCGTTGATCATCGCGACCGGAACCTGGTAGGTGTCGACGATGCGGCGCGCGGTGCGGGTCGGCCACTGGCCGATCGCGCCGGACTCGAGCTGCGCATCGGCGGTCCCGTGGTGCCAGACCCGATCGGCGCCGGACAGCGCGGCGTCGCCGGTGGCGCTTCCGTAGCTGCGGACGAACGGCGATTCGTCGACGCCGTTGGTGTTGGTGATGAAGTTCGGCGCGGCCGCGTTGGACTGGCCCTGGACGACATAGATGTCGCCGGCAACGATCCCGGTCCGGAGCGCCACGACCCGGTCGATCCCGGTGCCGACGGCGCGGAGCTCGAAGGTGTACTCCTGGAGCGCCGCCTTGATCGTGGGACTGAACTGGAACGTCCGAGCCGACGAGGTGAAGGTCTGCGTCACGCCGTTGCTGGTGACGCGCAGCTGGACCTCGCTGACGGCGGGGTCGACGATCTGGCCGCGGACGGGAACGCTGGCCTGGTTGGCCGCGTCGCGCGGGTACAGCTGCAGATCCTGCGGCGCCTCGGTCAGCGAGACCAGCGCCGGGCGGACGTAGGCGGTGAGCCGCCGCTGCGTGTAGCTCGCGGCGTTGTCGGCGAAGGTCCAGTCGGGCTCGCCGGTCGGCCGGTTGCCGATCCCCAGCGTCATCGGGGCGTCCGCCGCCCGGTTGAAGCCGTTGATCGCGAGCACTGTCTTGGGCGCCGTGGTCGAGGGCCGGGTCGATCCGACCTGGGCGACCTGGAAGGAGCCGTAAACGCCCGGGCCTTCGGTCGGGCTGTCGTCCGCGTCGAACCGGGCGGACGACGCGTTCGCGACCTGCAGCGAGGACCCTGGGACGTAGCTGTTCGGCCACATCTCGAGGTAGCCGGTCTGCCCGCCGCCGACGGTCACGCCGGGCACGTTGGACTGTACCTCGAGGTCCTCGACGCGTTGCCGTACGACGTGTCCGGTACGGGTCGGCAGGCCGATCCCGGTCGCGGAGGCGGAGAACGGTTCCATCGCGGTCCACACCCACTGCGGACCGCTCGGGCCGTCGAGCTCGAGGCAGTAGCCGACCCGGTCGAAATTCGCCCCGATCTCGGCACGGCGGTCGAGCACGGCGGGCGGCTCCGTGCCGGACAGGCCCGCCGTGGCGGGCAGCTCGACCTGGAGGACCGGCGTCAGACCGGACGCCGCGGGATCGCAACTGGTGCCGGCGGCGCTCGGGGCGGCGCGCGCGGGGAGGCTTGCCGGAACGAGGAGAACAGCAGCCAGCACGATGGAAAGCGTGCTGCGCATGGGCCAACGAGACATCGAGTGACCTCCGGATGATGGGTGGCGCGAGCGGGACGTGACCCGCCGGATCGGACTCATCGTGAAGGCTCGGGCCGGACCGGAGACATGGGTTTTTGCTTGACGTGTATGGACGATCAGGTCGTTCGCGCCGACCCGGGCCGATGCCGGTTGCCGAGCCCGGAGCGACCTGGGCATGATCGCCGCACGGTCGTCGACCGGTGCCGTCGGCACCGACTGAACGGGGAGTCAGCATGCGGATGCCGCAGCAGGCCGGTGGATCCGGAGCTCCGTCGGAGTTGCGCGCCGCGTTGCGCTCCGCGCGGGTCGGCGCGGGGCTGACCGCGGTGGAGCTGGCGGTCCGGGTCGGGGTCAGCCAAGCGACGATCAGTCGCGTGGAGACGGGGATTTCCGTCCCCAGGGTCGAGCTCGTCCAGCGCTGGCTCGACAGTTGCGCCGTCGAAGGGCAGGAGCGCCGGCAGATCTTGGGCGCGCTGGACGCCGTCCACGCGCACCGGCAGGCCCAGCGTCCGCCGTCCTGCCGGACCCGCCGGTAGCGTCCCGACGCCGTCGTTGCGCAAGACAACTTGTTTGCGAAACAAAATCCGATTGGATGTCGGATCGTCCATGATCGTCGCCGATCACGCCATGCCCCTGTGCCGTGTGGGTTGCGCACTATTGGCCTCTGCGAAGCACTCGTCAGCGTGCTGGGGTACGAGAGGACTGGGACATGACTGCCAACGACGAGCCGGAGACCGGGACCGGCTGGGCGCAGATCCAGCAGCGGGTCGGCGTTCCGCAGTGGTTCGCCGAGGCGCGGCTCGGCATCTGGGTGCACTGGGGAGCGCAGTCCCAGCCGCCACAAGGCGGCGGCTGGTACGCGCGGCACCTCTATATGCCCGACACCGGCGCGGAGGACTGGGGCGCCGGCGCCTACAGCTATCACCAGAAGCAGTACGGACATCCCTCGACCCACGGTTTCAAGGACGTGATCAAGAGCTGGCGCGCGGAGCACCTGGACACCGACGCGCTGCTGGAGTACTTCGTGTCGATCGGCGCGCGGTACTTCGTCGCGATGGCCAACCATCACGACCACTTCGACAACTTCGACTCCAGCCATCACCCGTGGAACTCCGTTGCCGTCGGCCCGAATCGGGACCTGATCGGCGAATTCGCCGCGTCGAGCCGGAAGGCCGGGCTGCCGTTCGGCGTCAGCTCGCACGACGACCGGATGCTGATGTACTACGAGCACGCCTTCGACTCCGATGCCGACGGCCCGCTGGCCGGGGTTCCCTACGACGGCAACCTGACCGTGGCCGACGGGATCGGCACCTGGTGGGACGGCTTCGATCCGGCGGACCTGTACGGGCCGCCGCCGCAGCGCCGGACGCCGGAGTGGGAGGCCGCGATGAAGGCCAACTGGGAGCTGCGGCACAAAGAGCTCGTGGCCAAGTACCAGCCGGACCTGTTGTGGTTCGACGGGATCGGCTTCCCGTACGGCGACCACGGCGTCGAGGTCTGCCGGGACTTCTACGCGCGCGATCTGGCCGTCAACGAAACCAACGAGACCGTGATCGTGGCCAAGATCGACGACGAGCCGGCGATCGTCGACGACATCGAGAAGGGCGTCGCGCTGACCATCCGGCCGACGGTCTGGCAGGCCACGCTGACCTGTACGGACTGGTTCTACCGCGAGGACGTGACGAGCCGGCACGACGGCCGGACGATGATCGAGATCCTGGTCGACGCCGCGAGCAAGAACGGCAACCTGCTGCTCAACGTCGAGTTGCGCGGCGACGGCACGATCCCGCCCGAGCACAAGGCGTACCTCGACGATCTCGGCCGCTGGCTGACGATCAACAGCGCGGCCATCCACGGGAGCCGGCCGTGGCGGGTGTACGGCGACAACCTGTCGTCCGCGGCGCGAGGCCGGAACATCGACAACGCGGACCTGGACGCCGTCGCGGGAGCCGGGGAGGAGCAGTACAACGAGCGGACGCTGACCGATCCGCCATATCCCCACGACGAGGTGCGGTACACGACGGCGGACGGCCGGTTGTACGTCACCGTGCTGAACCCGGCGCCCGGTCCGGTGCGCTTGCCCGCCCTGGGCGAGTCCGCCGGCACCGAGCCGGGCCGGATCACCGGCGTCCGGCTGCTCGGCAGCGACGAGCCGATCGGGTTCGGGCAGGATCAGCTGGCCGCCGTCCTCGAGGTGCCGGCCGACCGGCCGACGCCGCACGCCGCCGTCTTCGAGTTGGACGGGGTACGGGTCTGATGTTCCAGGCGACCCGGCGCGATCGCCGGCCGGTGCCGCGCCAGATCGGGCGAACCCGGTCCGACGAGCTCGTCAACCTGGTCTCGGTGGTCGTCCTGGTCGCGATCGCGGCGTCGGTGATCTATCCGTTCGTCTACATCGCCAGCGCCTCGGTGAGTGATCCGGCCGCGGTCAACAGCGGTGAGGTCGTGGCGTGGCCGATCGGCTTCAACCTCGACGCCTACGACGCGATCCTGCACTACCCGGAGATCGTCCGGGGATTCCTGAACTCGCTGGTCTACTCGTTCGCGGTGATGGCGCTCGGGACGGCGATGGTGACGGCCGGCGGGTACGCGCTGTCCCGCAAGGACCTGCCCGGCCGGAACGTGTTCACGCTGCTGTTCGTGATCACGATGCTGTTCTCCGGCGGCATGATTCCGCTCTACCTGGTGATCCAGCAGCTGAACCTGCTGAACACGATGTGGGCGATGATCCTGCCGAGCTGTATGAGCGTCTGGCAGCTGATCGTGACCCGGACCTACTTCCAGGTCACCGTTCCCCAGGAGCTGCTGGAGAGCGCCCAGCTCGACGGCGCGACGGACTTCGGGTTCTTCTTCCGGATCGTGCTGCCGCTGGCCAAGCCGATCATCGCGGTGAACTGCCTGCTGTTCGCGGTGGCGACCTGGAACAGCTACTTCAACGCGCTGATCTACCTGAGCGATCCGCAGCTCTATCCGCTGCAGCTGGTGATGCGCAATCTGTTGCTGGAGAACACCTTCGACCCGGTCAAGATGACGAATGTCGACCCGGCCCGGATCGCCGCCGCTCAGGAGCTCGCGGCCAAGCTCAAGTACGCGCTGATCCTGATCGCCGCGATCCCGCCGCTGACCGCCTACCCGTTCGTGCAGAAGCACTTCGTCAAGGGAATGATGATCGGCTCCCTCAAGGGCTGAACCCGATCCGACCGGAAAGGAGAGACACCATGTCCTTGGGGCTGCGGATGGTACGCGCCTGGCGGCTCTACGTCCTGCTGGCGCCGGCGCTGCTGTGGGTCGCGATCTTCTGCTACTGGCCGATGTACGGCGTGCAGATCGCCTTCCGGGACTTCAGCCCGGTGAGCGGACTGAGCGGCGGTCAGTGGGTCGGCCTCGACCACTTCGTGCGGTTCGTCACGAGCTTCCAGTTCCCGGTGGTGCTGAAGAACACGATCGTGCTGCACCTGTACGAGCTCGCGCTGGCGTTCCCGGCGCCGATCGTGCTGGCGCTGTTCCTGAACGCCGTCCGGCAGGCCCGGTTCGCCAAGGTCGTCCAGCTGGTCACCTACGCGCCGAACTTCATCTCGGTGGTGGTGGTCGTCGGCATGATGTCGATGCTGCTCGACCCGCAGACCGGCGTCGTGAACCACCTGACCGGGCTCGCCGGGGCCGCACCGGTCAACTTCCTCGGCGAGCCGGACTGGTTCCGGCACCTGTTCGTCTTCTCCGGCGTCTGGCAGACGGCCGGCTTCTCCGCCATCGTCTACCTCGCGGCGCTCGCGTCGGTCCCGCCGGAGCTGCACGAGGCCGCCACGGTCGACGGCGCCGGCCGGTTGCGGCGGATCTGGCACATCGACCTGCCGGCCATCATGCCGATCGCGGTGATCCTGCTGGTGCTCAACATCGGCTCGATCCTGAACATCGGCTTCGAGAAGGTTCTGCTGATGCAGAACCCCCTGAACCTCGACGTCTCCCAGGTCATCGGCACCTACGTGTACCAGGTCGGGCTCGAGGCGCCGATCCCGCAGTACTCCTACGCCACGGCGATCGGCCTGTTCAACAGCGTCGTCGGAATCATCCTGCTGCTCGGTGTCAACGCGCTGGCGCGCCGGCTCACCAGGACCGGGCTGTTCTGAGCGCTTTCCCCTGAAAGGAACCACCCATGTACGGTCACCAGCAACTCACTCGGCGCCGGATGCTGCGCAACCTCGCAGCCGCCGGTCTGATCGGCGCCGCCGGACCTGCGGCGCTGGCGGGCTGCAGCGGCTCCGGGGCGGCGCAGAAGGCCGCGAACGGGGCCGGCTACACGCCTGGCAGCGCGAAGCTGAAAGTGCCGCTCGGCGCGGAGCTGACCGGAGTGAACTATCCCGTCCCGTGGGATGCGCCGAAGTTCCGGTCGATCGAGAAGTTCGGTGACGGCAAGAAGGTGTTCCGCGCCGTCGGTCCGAGCTACCCCGGGCTGGACTACAAGGCGAACGCCTACAGCCGGTGGCTGGAGCAGACCACCGGCGTCCGGGTCGAGTACGAGGTGGTTCCGGCCGGCGCGGAGGGTCGGCCGAAGATCAACGCGATGATCAGCTCCGGCGATCTGCCGGACGTGTTCCTGAACGGGCTCAACCAGTACTTCAGCCGCTCCGAGGTGGCGCTCTACGGCCAGCAAGGGCTTTTCCAGGCCACGGATCAGTTGATCGACGAGTACTGCCCGGAGCACCTGGATCTGTTCGGCATGCGGCCGGAGTTCCGCCCCTACCTGACCGCGCCGAACGGCGCGATGTACGGGATGGGCTGGCTGAACGAGTGCTACCACTGCAACAGCGCGACGGTCCGGATGTGGGTCAACCAGCGCTGGCTGGACGCCGTCGGTCTGGGGCAGCCGAAGACCTCGGACGACCTGCGCGCGATGCTGGTCGCGTTCCGGGATCGCAACCCGTCGGGGTTGCCCGGCTCGTTCCCGATGAGCGACGTCCGCAAGGCCGACGGCGGCGGCGGCATGCTGAACTACCTGCTGCAGTCCTTCTGCTATCCCGGTGGCAGCACCTCGAATATCGAGAAGCGCGGCGACGAGCTGATCTTCTCGCCGGCCGAGGACGCCTACCGCGAGGGACTGAAGTTCATCCGCGGGCTGTTCGCCGATCGGCTGATCGACCCGAACTCGTTCACCCAGACCCGGGAGCAGTTCGACCGGCGGCTGAAGAACTCCCGCGGCCCGCTGTACGGCGCGATCTACGCCTACGGCAACGTCGACGTGCCGTCGGCCGATCGGGACGCGCTCTACAACCGGTACGTGTCACTCGCGCCGGTCACCGGCCCGGACGGCAAGTGCCACGTGCCGTGGGAGTGGCAGCCCTACACCGCGCACGGCCTGGTGATTACCAAGAAGTGCACGGATCCGGTCACGATGGCGCGCTGGGGAGACGCGCAGATCAGCCTGCTGTCCAGCCTGTCGTGCTGGCAGGGCCCGCAGGGCACCGAGACCAACACCTTCGGCTGGGCCAAGCCCGGAGCGAAGGGCGTCGACGGCCGGCAGGCCGTCTGGGAGACGGTCACGAAGAAGGCCGACGACAAGAACGTCAGTTGGTGGAACTGGGGGCCGATCTGCAACGTCAAGGACTTCCGGCACTCCCAGGCCGCCGACGACAAGCAGACCGGCGAGCCCCGGTTGTTTGCCGCCGGCAAGCTTTACGAGCAGTACGCCGTCCCGAAGGACCGGTACTTCGCCGAGCCGGTCTACACGGCCGACCAGGCCGCGCAGCTGGGCGAGATCGAGACCAACCTGACCAACCACCTCGACCAGTCGGTCGCGGAGTTCTGCCTCGGCAAGCAGGACATCGGCGACGACGGGGTCTGGAAGGCCTACAAGGACAAACTCGAGCAGATCGGCGTCCGCAGCTACCTGAAGATCCAGACGGACGCGATGAAGGCCACCCGCTGAACCACCGCCCGAAGGAGAAGCGACCATGCAGCACAACGACGATTCCCCCGTTCGTCCGCCGGACTCGGCAGCGCCCCGTTCCGGCGTCAGCCGGCGGACGCTCCTGGCCGGCGCGGCCACCTCATTGGCCGCGCCGGCCCTGCTCCAGGCGACCGGCGGGACGGCGGCCTGGGCCTGCAGCCCCGGCGTCTTGTCCCGGGCCGACGCGGCCTTCCTGAACCACGGCCTGCAGTTCGGCGCCTGGATCGACTCCGAGACCGCGTGGGTGCCGAGCGCCGCCGAGTTCCTGGGCTCCGGCATGACGATGCCGACGTTCTACGATCCGCCGCAGTGGAACCCGAACCTGATGGCGTCGCTCCCAGCGGGGAGCCGCTGGGCACTCGCCAAGTCGCCACGGGCCGATCAGCTGACGCGGCCCCCGAGCCCCGGTGAGAAGTTCTTCAGTGCCGACCAGACCGCGAACCTGGGAACGCTGTTCTCGGTCTGTCTGGGCGACGAGGAGTACTACTCGCCGGACGTGCAGGCCTGGGCTGCCAGTTGGACGGCGCTGGCCCGCACCGAGGCGCCGAACGCGCTGCTGCACAACAACCAGTTCGCGGACCAATGGTCGGACGCGCAGTACCGGTCCTACGTAGCCGCAGCACACCCGGACCTGCTGACCTACGACGCCTACTACTTCGGCACGGCGGGTAGCGGGCACTACCACGCCGGCAGCGTCACGCCGCTCTACAACGACACCTGGCGGATCCGCCGGCTGGCGCTGGAGGGGCAGGACGGTATCGGCGGCTCACCGCTGAACTTCGGCCAGTACGCCCTGGGGTACCGGACCGGTCCCAATCCGGCAGGCACCGGACTGCGAGTGGTCTCGGAGACCGAGCTGTTCATGCCCACGTTCGTCACCCTCTGCCTGGGCGGCAAATGGCTCAACCTGTTCAGGTACCACTGGAACCCGGGCCAGAACATCTGGTTGCTGCGGGACGAGAACGGCAACCTCACGCCGCAGTACCAGCAGTACTCGAAGCTGAGCGCGATGGTCCGCAACCTGAGCCCGTACCTGGTCAGGTTGCGGACGAAGAACGCCGCGCTGATCAACGGCGAGTACCTGACCAACACGTGGGTCTCCACCGCTAGAACCAACATCCCGGTGTTCGGTGCGGGCACTGATCCGGGGACGCAATTGACCGGGCTGGAGGTACTGCCGGCCGCTGACATCAACGGCGGTCACCGCACCGACGTCCTGCTCGGCACCTATCGGCCGATCCCGGAGCTGACCGCGGCCCAGCGCGGCTCCTTCGTCCCTGCGGCCGACACGCCCTTCTTCATGGTGATGAACGCGGTGGGCTGGCCGAAGAACGACAAGCTCAGCCGGACGTCACCCGGCGGCGAGTCGGCCAGCATGCGGCAGACGATCAGGCTGACCTTCGATCTGGCCGGCAGCGGCCGCACGCCAGGCGCGCTACGGCGGGTCGATCCGGCGGACGGCGCGGTGACGACACCGGCGCTGACCTCGCTCGGGAACAACCGCTACCAGCTCGATCAGCCGATCGACGGCGCCGTCGGGATGCTCTTCTACTGGGCCTGACGATCACGCCGTCGCACGACGGCCTCGCCGGCAGGGTGGTTCATCCGCTGCCCACAGATGAACCGCAGTCACGCGTTTCGGGGCGGAACGCAACGACTGTCGCGATGACCTGCCGGCGAGGTCCACGCCCACCTGTCCGGTCGACCTTCGAGAAAGGCGGTTCCTGTGAGGGTTCCGATGAAGTCGCTGGTGTTGTTCATCGGCCTGTGTTTGGCGTCGGTCGTTCACGTCGCTCCGGCGTCCGCCGTAGTGGCGCCCGAGGAGCGGAGTACAAGCGTGGCGCCGACCGGTCAACTGCCCCCGGACCTGGAGATCTATCCGTCCGGGGACTCGATCACCTACGGCGGTTCGGCCACGGCCGGCTACCGCGGCCCGCTGGCGAACCTGCTGGCCGGCTCGGCGTCCGGGTTCCGGTTCGTCGGCGACTCCCAGCAGAACTCCGGCGTCCTGCCGGCAGCTCAGCGGGGGCACGGCGGACACGCGTCGTACACCGCACTGGATATCGACCGGAATCTGGACGGTCTGAACACCGAGACGTTCGCGCAGTTCGGCGAGGGTTGGGCGCGCGATCCGCACGGTGGGCACTGGCTGACCGGGATCACGACGCCGTTCAGCTACACCGTTCCAGGCCGTGGGACCTTCACGGCCCAGCCTCGCCCGGCACTGGCGCCGGACGTCGTCCTGCTGCTGGTCGGGGCCAACGACGTCGACCGGCTCGGGTGGGACCAGCAGACCGATGCCCAGGGCAACGTCGGCCGCCGGCACTACCGGAATCTGCTGAACAAGTACACGACGATGCTGCCGAACGCGGACATCTTCGTCGCGCAGATCACGCCGTACAGCGGCCCAGACACGACTCCTGGGAACGTGCGGATCGACGCGTACAACGCGATGATCGCCGAAGAGGTCGCGGCATTGCGGGCCCTCTGCAAGAAAGTCCATCTGGTCGATTTGAACACCGGCTACGGCGGCGGCTTCACCGACGGGCTGCACCCGGACACCGCGGGGTACCAGTGGATGGCGCAACGCTGGCACGCTGCGCTCGTCGCCGCGCTTGGTAGCTAGCGCTCCCCATCGGCGCGGGCCGCGACGAAGAAGTCGCGGACCAGCCCCGGGCCGCCCAGGGCGTCGTCGATATGGTGCGGGTGGTGGTCTGCTCCCGGGCGGACCACCACTGTCGCCTGACCGCCGAGCTGGGCGTACTTCGCCACCAGCAGCTCGGAGTTCTCCGGCGAGGGGACGAACCGGTCGCGGTCTCCGTACGCGACCAGCAGGGGGATCCGGGCCGCGGCCAGCGGGCCGAGGTTGTGCAGCGGACTCAGCGCATCGATGGCGGCCCGATCGTCGCCGGTGAGACCGTGGACGTCGAGGAACTCGGCCCACTGTTCGGGAGCACCCGTCCCGGTGCCGAAACCGCCAGGCCAGCTCCGGGCGTCGCAGACCGCGTTGTCGAGGTAGATGGAGCTGACGGCGTCCGGGTGCCGCGCTGCCCAGGCAGTCGCGTACATCGCTCCGCGGCTGAGCGCGATCAGGCTCGGCCGCGGGTCGAACCCGGCCTCGCCGACCAGGACGCGGTACGCCGATGCCCAGGCGGCCATCGCGACCGGATCGCCGTACCGGTCGGGGATCTCCACATACGCCAACGGCCAGCCGGCGTCGAGCATCAACCGGTCGACGGCGTCGAAGGCCCCGAGGAACTCCGCGCGCCAGACCCAGGGCAGCCCTTCGGCCACCGCGACGCCCGCCGGCGGCAGCACGACCCGCACCGAAGCCGTCTCGGCGGTGAAGCCGTACATCGGGTAGCGCCCCTGGTAGTCGGCGACCCGATCGCCGAGCTCTGCTTCGATCACGAACCTCATCGTACGGCAATCAAGGTGCCGGGAAACCCTTGCTGTACAGGGATTCCAGGCCCGTCTGCGAACCAGCTTCCCAGTGAAAGGATCTCCGTGCCGACCGTGCGCCGCGTCGTCCACGACCTGCTGAGCCGACACGGGCTCCTGACGATCTTCGGCGTCCGGGGTTTCGGCGAACTACCGATTCTGGCCGAGCTGCCGGAGCCGTTCCGCTACGTGACGGGCCTGCGCGCGGACACAGTCGTCGCAATGGCCGACGGATACTCCCAGGCCACGGGCCGGCCCGCCCTGGTCAACCTGACCGCGGCGGCCGGCATCGCCTGCGAAATGGGGGCCGTGGGCAACGCGATGGCGGCCCGGACGCCGCTGGTCGTGCTGTCCGGGCAATCCGATCGATCGGCCGGCGCTCGAGACGTCCCGCTCCAGCTCGCGCGAGCGATCTTCGAGGCACGGCTGCAACGGCGGCCGACGTACCTGTCGGTGCCGTCTGAAGACTGGGGGACGGAGATCGGGCCGGATGTAGCGGCGGTGGCCGACCGGCGGCTCTATCGCTCGGCCGGGCTTGGCGACGACCAGCGTCGCTGGTTGATCGATCAGGCCAGATCCGCGCGGCGTCCCCTGCTGGTGCTCGGCGGCGACATCGGCAGCCCGGGGTCGTTCGGCAAGGCGGTCGTGCTGGCCGAGCGGCTCGGCGCGCCGGTGTATGCGGCTCCCGTGCCGCTCAGGTTGCCGTTCCCGAATCGGCATCCGCTGTTTCGCGGCGTTCTGGAGGACGGGACACCGGCCACCGTGGAAGCCTTCGACGGCCACGACTTGGTGCTGGTTCTCGGGGCCGCGGTGTTTCGCGATCACGACCCGCGGATCGGCGGCTGCCTGCGGGCCGGGACCAGGGTTGTCCAGATCACCGACGATCTGGCCGCGGCCGTCGGCGGACCGGCGCGGGACGTGATCGTCGCGGATCCGCGGGCCGCGGTCGATGCGCTGCTCACTGCGATCTGGGCACCGCCGATGACGTTCCCGCAGCGGCCGGTGCCGACGCCGGCTCGTGGCTCGCGGGGCCGGCTGCATCCGGAGGAGGTCTTCGCCTTGCTGCGCGAGACGCAGCCCGCGGCCACGGCGTACGTCCTCGAGTCCACCCCGGCGGACGCGGCGTGGCGGCGGCAACTGGATCTTTGCCGCCCAGGTGCGGGCTACGTTTCCGCGTCTGGCGGCTCAGGGTTGCCGACTGCCGTCGGGGTCGCGCTCGGGCAGCCGGGTCGGCCGGTCGTCGGCGTGACCGGTGAAGCCTCCGCGAGCCTCGACATCACCGCGCTGTGGACCGCGGCTCGGCACCGGTTGCCGATCACCGTGATGCTGCTGCGCGACGGCACGCAGGGCGCCGCGGGCATGGGCTTCACCCGGATCGCTTCGGCGTACGGCGTCGAGGCGGTGCGCACCGGGTCGGCGGACGAGTTGCGCGCGTACCTCGCCGTTGCGCCGGCGGGTCCCCGGCTCGTCCAGGTCGACGTCGTTGCGGGTGGCCGGCCCGGAGCCGGCAGCGACCGGATTGTCCATGCGGGCAAGGGATCAAGCCATGGCGGCGGCCTTCGCGGTCGCCCACGATGAGGGCTGCTTCTGGGTCCGACCCCGATCGAATCCCTTGGAGAAACTTCATGACCGACAACGATCCCCGCCCGTCCGGAACCGTCGGCCGCCGCCTGCTGCTGGGTGGTGGCGCCGCCGCTGCGGTGAGTCTGGCCACGACGTCCCAGGCAGCCGCCCTGGCGGAGGACTCGCCGGCCGTCCCGGGCACCGAGATGGCGACCGGCCCGCTGGTCGGACATGTGGACACCTCCAGGGCCCGGATCTGGGTCCGTCCTGGGAGCGACCACCACGGACTTGGCACCTGGCAGTGCACGGTTCGCTCGGGGCGCGGGAGCAAGGTGGTCAGGGCCAAGCTGTCCGCGGATAACGACGACACGGTCGTGTTCGACGTCAGCGGGCTGCGATCCGGTACGGCGTACACGTTCGCGATCGTTCCGTGCCAGGCGGGAGTGCCGTTCACGCCGCTGACCGGCTCGTTCACCACCGCGCCCCGCAACGGCGCGCCCGCGGTGGTCACGATGGGATTGGGGTCCTGTGCGCCGGACGGCGCGAACAGCATCTGGTCCCGGATCGTCTCCGAGGGCTGCGACAGCTTCGTGATGCTCGGGGACACGCCGTACATCGACTCGGGTGAGCTGACGATTGCCCGGGACAAGCAACGGGCGTTCTTGCAGGCGCCGGAGCTGGCGGCGCTGATCAGCTCCCGTCCGGTCTGGGCGACCTGGGACGACCACGATTTCGGCGGCAACGACAAGCACGGCGACTTCGCCGCGAAGGCGAACACCCGGCAGGCGTTCGTCGACTACCGCGCCAACGCGACCTTCGGTCACGACGCCGACGGCCGGCTCCGCACCTCACGTGAGCCCGGCCAGGGCATCTACACGTCGTTCCGGCGTGGGCCGATCGAGGTGTTCCTGGTCGACCCCCGCTGGTTCAGCCGGACCGAGCCCAGCTGGGCCGACCCGAGCCAGACCACGTGTATCGGCGGGCGGCAATGGGAATGGCTGAAAGCCGGCCTGAAGGCGAGTACCGCGACGTTCAAGGCGATCGCGACCGGCATGATCTGGGACGACAAGGGCAACCGCGAGTCCGACGACTGGGGCACCTACTCCTACGAACGCGAGGCGATCTTCGACTTCATCAGGAGCGAGAACATCAAGGGCTGCTTCCTGCTCGGCGGGGACATCCACTGCTCCCGGATCCTGAACTACGGACCGCGCGTCGGCTACGACCTCGTGCAGTTCATCGTCAGCCCCCTGCACAACCGCACGATCCCGTCGCTGAACATCCCGCACCCGGCTCTGGTGAACAGCGTCGTCGAACCTCACACCTTCCTCAAACTGGTCGCCGACACCACCGTCTGCCCCGCGACCCTGACCGCCACCTGGATGAACCGCGACGGTGCCACCCTCATGCACTACCGGCGCAACGCCACCCAGCTCGGCTACTGACCCTTTCTCATGCGCTCCGATCGACTTGGGGGCGCCGCGTCTCTCGCCAAGGCCGCATCGCTCCGGCAGACTGTCTCTGCTTACCGACGAGGGGACCTCGATGGGCTACCTGGAACACCGCCACTTCCTCGATCTGGCGCTTCGCGATTGCGCGGCGACCCTGGTCCGTATTCGCGCCGCCCGTGCCGAACTGACCCCATTGGCCATGCAACTCGACGCATCGAACCTTCTCGACGAAGTGAACCGCGCCCGCGTCGAAGCCACCCTGGTACTGGTGGCCGCCGGCGACGATCTCGCCACCGCCTACGAGACCCACCTGGCTGGTCTGCTGAACGCGAAGCCCGCGGGACCACTGACGCGCGTGCGACAACGTCGCGCCATCAGCAAGGACCTCCAGCGAATCAACACCAATGCCGCCACGGTCGAAGGCGCCCTGGAACGCTTCCGAAAGCTGGCCGACCAACCGTGAACCACCGGGAGTTCCTGCAGAGAGCACAAGACGACTGCCGCTGGGAGCTCGTCCGCATCCGAACCGTGATCGAAGACCTCACCGCCCTGACCACCCGACTCGAGGCCAACCAAGCACCCCCACCGGATTTCCACGCCGTAGAAAACGCCCTCAAAACGGCCGCACTCACCGCAAACCTGGCCCTGGCCGACGTCAACTACATCGCCAGCATCCGCGACCGAACCGACGGCCCCCTCGGCCGTGCCCTGGCCCGTCGCGCCATCCGAAAGACCCTTAAACACCTCGCGAAAAGCCGAGCCCACTGCGAACTGACCCTCCTGGACCTCATCCCCTTGGCTCCCGAATAGCCAAGCACCCCCAATAACCGGGCCGGTCGACGACGACGAGCGTTGTTGTGACATGGCGCACAGTTACGATCAGATCAAGACCGACCCGGCCGACACGACCACTTGAGTGTGCAGCAGACACGAAGAAGCCCAGGCCACCGAGGTGACCTGGGCTTTTGTGCGCCGCCAGGGACTCGAACCCCGAACCCGCTGTTTTCCGCGTGAGAGCTCGCGTTAGTTGTCTTTGGTGCATGGAATCGCTTGCTGGTATAGCTTCTCGCGGTCTTCGGGTGCTCATGGGTTCTCACCGTCGACCATCCTCTCGCGCTGATTGAGGTGCGTAAAGAGGTGCGTTGCGGAGCTTTGAACGGGCGTCCTTGCCGTCGAGGTCGATGGTGCGGAGCCTGGAGGGGGCCGTGGAAGCTTGGCTTGCTTGAGCTCTCAGTGTGCCAAGCGCTATTCGTTCACGCCTGAGTTCAAAGCCGAATCGTTGAGCGACCGGACTGTTGGTCAGATCGCGAAGGATTTCGATCTGACCGAGACCGCGATCCGGGCCTGGGTGAAGCAAGCCGAACTCGACGCTGTCGAGATACTCAAGCGGGCCAGGGCCTTCTTCGTGAAGGAGACCCGGTGAATATCTATCCGTCCATCGAGGCAGAGAAACAAGGCAGCCACAACGTCCGGCGTGCGTGTGAGTTGCTGCAGCTCTCTCGTTCCGCCTACTACGCCGACCGGGCCGCCGGCGCATAGGAGAGTGCTGCCTAGGGGCTGGTGCCGAGGCTCTTGGCCGGTGGCGTCACAGCCGACCAGAGCGGCAGCTCTACAGCCTTCAGCTGCGGATCAGCTGGTGAAGTTCACGAGGGTCGTCTGGGCCGAGATAGCGGAAGCTCTGTGGTGGGTGGAACGTGCCCGATCTACGTAGCGCCTGCAGCGTCAGGGGGGCGGTGAGTTCCTTGACGTCATCCAGCCGCAGCAGGTGTGCGTGATCGGTGCCGTCGAGATACGCGACAAATTCGGCCCAGGTCAGGCCGAGCGTGCTGCGGTAGCGACGCCAGGCTGTGTGTGGGCGCAGTACTTCCACGTCGGAGAGTCTCGCGGTGCCGACGACTGCCATTGTCGGCGAGCTCTCGTAGAGGATTACGGTTGTGCCGGCGCCGCCTTGATCGGCCTGCGGCGAAGCTCGACAGTCTTGGACCCGTCGATGATTGCCCGTGCGAAGCGGTGGCGGAGTGAGAGCACCAGGGCTCGGTCGGTCACGGGGTAAATCCTTCGCGGTAGATCGCGGCGAACAACTCGGATGATATGGCGCGGGGGCTCTGCGGCGGCTCACCGGACTGGCCCAAGCTGGCAGCGAGTTCGCGCAGGCGGCGCAGCGGAACTTGTCGGGTGAAGATCTCGGTCGCGGTGAACTGCAGTGCTTGCGTAAGGCCGCGACGCGCTGCCTGATCGACGTCTGTCAGGCGCCAGACGCCAAGGTGTCGGAAGCGGTCGTACAGTGCCTCGGGTACATCGACATGAACGGCATCGAGCTGGGAGCAGGCAATGACGGCGGAGGGCTGTGCGACCGACTTGCCGCCGGCGCTCATGTACCAAAGAATTCTTGCCGGTGTCTCCAGACGTTGAGTGCCGGGGCTTCGGTAGTAGACATGTTCGCGGTTCAGTCCCAGCGCATCGTCACGCCGCAGCAGCCCGGGAGGTACGCGGAGGAGGCTCGAGGAGAAGGCTTGCCGAATCGGGACAAAGGTACGTCGGAAGCTCCGAGTCGATGAGCTTCGCGGGCCACCAGTTGTGCTCCACTTCAGCAGCCGGGATGGCGAGCATCCTCGATTTATCCAGGAGGGCGCCTCGAGGCCCGCAATACGCGCCGATGCTGTAGCTGCTTGTCCGATCGATCGCGCGTCACCGACGGCGTCGAGGACGAAGGCCACCAAGCGTCCGGCGTGCCCGCGGAATCCGTCGTGTACGGCCGCCGCTCGAACTTTCGGCTGGAGATACTCGCCGTCGATGCTGAGGACTCGTACTCCTCGTGCCCTGGCCGTTCTGCGAAGATCGAACTCGCGCAGGCCGTAATACGCGGTGAGGTCTCCGTTCGGGCCGAACATGCCGACGCGCTCACCGCCGTCAACGGCAATCCGGCGCGCGGCGCTCAGGATCGTCTTGGGACGTTCGCCGCCTGCGCGGTTGGCGAGTGACTCGACGAGGTGATCTTCGCCGACGCCGAGGAGGCGCTGTGTGTACTGCGTGTCCTCGAGCTCGCTCGGACGGTAGGCCTCGGCCCTGGCGAGTTCATCGATTCGCACGATGACGTCGGTCGGGTGCAGGATGGACATCCCGTGGCGAGCAGCCTCCGGTCCGAGAATCGTGACGAGTTACGCGTCGAGCGTGACGAAGACGTTGAGTCCTCCGGCGATCGCCGACGCGACGTGCCTGAGATCGAGCGAGTCCTGGGTGCTCAAGGGGTACCCGGGAACAGCCTGGTCTGCGTCGGCCCGCAGCAGCTCGTGAACCTCTGCATAGCGGACTACGTCGCGCCGCGCGGTGCTCAGCGGTTGCACCTTCTCCAGGCAAGCCTTCCTGAGGGGACCCTGGATGGCATCGATCTCAGCGTCCAGGGCCTGCGTCCTGACAGCTGGAGCCGATCAGCGAGATGATCCTCGAGCAGAGCAATGGATCCAGGTGACGCGGTCGACCCGACTCGATCCAGTTGCGCAGGATGTTCGTGTCGATCGCGGCTTTGACCAGAACCGAGTCGACGTCGGCGGCGTAAAGGTCGACGTGACCGTGATCGAGCCGCCAGCCGGTCAGGGGCTCTGCGTCCTTGCCCCGGCCTGGACGCTCGCCCCGCTGCCGGAAACCGAGGTTGATCCACATCGGGCCGAGACCGTAATCGCGTCGGCAGAGCGCACGTATTCCCGAGTAGTTGGCGTTCGACCGAGAGATTTCCGTAACGAGCAGGCGAGCGATCCCTCGCCCTCGCGCACCCGGATCGACGCAGAGATGTGTGAGTAACGGCAGGTGCCCGAGGGTCGTTCGCGCTGCGTTCCCCAGCTCGATGGCCGCGTCGATGAGCTGATGGTCGTGGGGATGCACAGTGACGAGCTCGATCTCCGGCGCCAATGGTGAGTCATCACCTGACATGTCCAGAGGTTTACCCTCCGTTACGCCGTACCGCGTCTGGAGCCGCGTGTCGGATCTTGAACAGCTTGTGGACCATTGGGTCATGCCGCCGCGGTCTGGCCGGTCCATGCACTAAGCGTTCGGGCTGGGCCGAAAGCGGTCGCCGGGCGGCGAGCGGCAATCGAGGCTGGGGGGATGAAGAGACTCATTGGTGTTGCAGTTCTGGCGATCATGGTGACCGGCACGACGACCGCGGCCGCGCATCCGCGGCATGAGTCGCATCGACCGTCGACGTACGTCGTGTCGCAGACGCCAGGGGATACGCCGGAAGGGATCGAGGTGACGCGCGACGGGATCATGTACGTCACGAGTGTCGGCACCGGCGCGGTCTACCGCGGTTCCGTGCGGAGCGCGCGGCTTCAACTGTTTCTGCCCGCCGGTTCCGACGGCCGCACGCAGGCGACCGGCGTACACGTGGATCGGTGGGGCCGGGTCCTGGTTGCCGGCGCGAGCACCGGGAAGCTTTTCCGGTACGACGCTCGCGGCCGGTTGCTGGCATCACGGTCGGCGGCACAAGGCTCGTTCCTGAACGACTTCGCCTTCACCAGGGACGCGGTCTACGTCACCGATTCGGCGCACAACCAGATCTGGCGTGCGTCGATCACTCGCGATGGGCTGGGAGAACTCGAGCCCTGGATCACGCGTGACCGGATCAGCCCTAAGCCGTATTTCCTCAACGGGATCGTGGCTACGCCCGATGGTCGGACCTTGCTCGTCGGCGAACAAGGCCAGGACCTCACCTACCGTGTCGACATCGCGTCCCGCGCGGTGCGACCGGTCGAGTCCGATGGGACTCTCTCGGGTGACGGGTACCTGCTCGAGGGACACCGCCTGTACGTCGTTCACAACGCGGGCAACGGGCGATACATCACCCGGATGGCCCGGCTCGACCGGACCTGGTCCAAGGCCAGCATCCTCGCCGATTCGGCCCCGGGCGACGCCGGGGCGACGCCGACGACGATCGCGCGGGATCGCGGGCGGCTGCTCTGGGTCAACAGTCAGCTCGACCGAGCGCCGGGCACCCCGCCGTACACGGTGAGCGTCGTACCGGATCTCAACTAGCGAAGGAGTTGGACGGCTGTCGGGGTGAGCGAGTGGTGGGTGGCGCCGCGAGATCGGTCGGTGGTCAGGAGACCGGCGGCGCGGAGGACGCGGGCGTGCTCGGAGGCTGAGGCGTTGGAGATGTTGAGACGGCGCGCCAGCTGGCTGGTGCCGGCGGGGGAGACGAGGCTTCGCAGCACAGCAGCGCGAGTACGTCCGAGGAGCTCGGCCAGGCCATCGGCCGAGTCTCGCTCGGCCGGGTCCACCACCGGCAGGTCGACAGCTGGGTACACGAGCAAGGGTGTCTGGCCGGGCTCGTCGAAGGTCACGCAGTCCGCGACGAAGGGTGACGGGCAGAGCCGCAGGCCGCGGCCGGCCAGCCGCACGTCGTACTCCCAGGGCGTCGCGATCGTGAGGATGTCGTCCTGCCAGCTGACTTTCGGATGCAGAGTCGCCAGCAGCTCTTCGCCACCCGCTGCAAGGACCGTCCGCGAGCGGATCGCCAGATCGGCCGCATGAAGGCGTCCGAGTTCGATCGCGGACGGTCCGAGTACGTGCCGGTGGAAGTCGCGGACGGCGCCGCCCAGCGCTCGGCGCGCCTCGGCCCGGCCACCCAGCAGCGCGCGCATGTAGGGATGAATCTCGGACGGTAGATGCGGTCCGAGCTCGGCTCGGATCAGGTCCGCTGGTGTCTCCAGTAGGCGCTCGATCGCCGGTTCCAGCCCCGCTCTGTCCACCGTCGGTGTCAGGAAGCCGGGGAACTGCCCGGTAGGCGAGATCAGCTTCAGCAGGGGCCCCATCGTCGGCCGAACCCGGCTCCCGGCCATTCGCCGCCACCGCCGGGTCGCCGTGGAGGTTTGGCTGGGGCTGAGCGCGCGAGCAGCCAACGCCACCTGGCGAAGCGGCTCGGGTTCGGGCAGGAACGTCACCCGCCCGAGGTCCGCCGTACTGAAATGAATCCGGAGCACGGCTCGATTCTCACGCCTCAACCGTCTCCGAACCACCCCTCGGCCAACCGCCGTCAACCTGAGTCGTACCCAGCGGGCGTGCCGGGTCCTGGGTGCTGACCCGGCACGCCTGAGTGGTCAGCCGAGGGTCACTCGGAGAATGCTGTTGTTGGTTTCACTGACCACCCACAGCGAGCCGTCGGCGGCGTTGGCCACCGTGCGGAGGCGGCCCTGCTGGTTGGTGAAGCTGGCGACCGCGTTTCCGTCGCGGACGCCGCCGTTGACCGGGATGGCCCACAGGCGCTGGCCGCGGAGAGCGGCCATCCACATGGTGTTACGAGCGAAGGCGAGACCGGACGGCGATGCCTGGGCGGTCGTCCAGGTGGCCTGGGGGTTGATGAAGCGGCTGTCGGTGCAACTGCCTTCGCAGGTCGGCCAGCCGTAGTTGCCGCCGGCCCGGATCTGGTTGAGTTCGTCCGTGGTGTTCTGGCCGAGCTCGCTGGCCCAGAGCCGGTTTCCTTCGTCCCAGGCGAGGCCCTGGACGTTACGGTGCCCGAGGCTGTAGACGCGGGTACCGCTCGGGTTGCCGGGGGCGGGGTTGCCGGTCGGGGTGACCCGGAGAATCTTGCCGCCGAGCGAGCTCGGGTTCTGCGCGTTGGCGGTGTTCGCGGCGTCACCGGTGCTGATGTAGAGGAAGCCGTCGGGCCCGAAGGCGAGCCGGCCGCCGTTGTGGATATTGGCCCGCGGGATCCCGGTGACGACGGTCTGCGGAGCGCCGAGAGTCGTGCCGTCGTAGGTCATCCGGACGACCCGGTTGTCGCCGGATGCGGTGTGGTAGGCGTAGAGCAGTCGATCGGTACCGAAGGTCGGCGCGATCGCGATCCCGAGCAGGCCGCCTTCGCCGCCGTGCCGGACATTGGGAACGCGGCCGATCTGGCGGACCACGCCGGCCGCCGTGACATGTTTGATCAGTGCGGTGTCCCGCTCCGAAAGCAGCGCCGAGCCGTCCGGCAGGACGGCGAGACCCCACGGGGACTGGAACCCACTTGCCACCGTCCCGGTGATCCGGGGCGTCGGTGGCACGGCGGCAACCGCGGACGGCGCGGCTGTCACCAGGAGCAGAGCGGTTACGGAGGCCAGGGCGGAGAGTTGTTTACGCATGAACTCAGGTCCTCACTTGTCGATCCCCCACTTCGACAGCAAGCGTGCCGCACTTCCGCCGCCCGGACCACCCACGGTGATGGGAGGATCACTTTGAGTGTTCCATCCTCGCCGGTGTCAGTCGTTGGGGGTGGGGCCTTGGGCGGTGCGGGAGCGGGCGGTGCTGTCGGTTTCGGCGGGGGAGGCGTCCTGCTGGTCGAGTTTGCGCTGGTAGAAGTCGTACGCCGCTTGTTTGCTGGTGCCCATGGCGCCGCCGACCTGGCTCCAGCTGGAGCCTTCTTCGCGGACCTGGCGGATCATGTGACAGCGGGCGCCGGTCAGGAGTTCGACCACGCGGCGGCTGGCGCGGAGTGCTTCGAGCCCCGGCCCGCTGACGGAGTCCCCCTGGCGACCGGCACCGGAACAGTCGGCATTCTCGGGCTCTACGCGGTCCGGCAAGACGCCTTCGACCTCGACGACGATCGCGCGTTCGCCGTCCTCAAGCGCTACTCGCAGAACTCCAACCGCAAACTCCGCGACGTCGCCCAAGAACTGATCGAGACCCGCAAGCTCCCCAGCTGACCGCGGTCGCCTCAGCCGCCGATGATCGCGGCGACCGCAAGGAACTCGCTCTGCCAGTTCTGGAACGACTCGAACCAGAACTGCGAGGTTTGTGCAGAAAGACGAGGCCAAAGGCGACAGCCAGCGAGTTCTCCTAGAGCTTGAGCAGCAGCTCGGAACCGTGCCGGACCGGCCAGGGAGCTTTCGGGTCGTCACGATGATCGCGAGAATCCTCGTCCTGGGGCGTCGTCTCGCCGAAGGACGACGAACCGGCGTACTCGACGAGCGTCTGCGCCGGCTGACCGTGCTCGCGGAGCTCGTCGTTCTCGTGGGCGTGCCCGGTGAGCGCTCTGCCAGCCAGCTGTCGCCTACGCCGTCGTTTTCGGGCTGTTCGGCGCGCTACTCGATCTCCCCGCGGCGTTCAACGAGCTTTCACCGTTCGGCATGTCACCGCGATGCCGCTGTCCGGCATCGACCCGTGGCCCGTCGCCGCCCTGACCATCGAGCGCCGCGACGAGGTTCGCGTCGAGTGTCACGAATACGTTCAGCCCGCCGGCGATTGCGGACGCGACGTGCCGGAGATCGAGCACGTCCTGGGTACTCAGCGGGTACCCAGGAACCCGCCGAGCTGCGTCGATCTGCAGGACCTCGTGAACCTCGGCGTAGCGCTGAGCATCGCGCTGTGCGGGGCTGAGCGACTGGATCTTCTCCAAGCAAGCGGGCCGTGGTCGAGCCACCAGTCAATGAGGGGTGCTGCGTCTTTGCCACGACCCGGCCGCTTGCCCCGCTGCCGGAAGCCGAGATTGATCCACAGTTCGCCGAGGCCGTAGTCGTGTCGGCAGAGCGCGCGGATACCAAGATAGTTGGCGTTGGAGCGGGAGATCTATCGGGCCGGTATGGCGTTGGATACAAGGCGGTCCGCGATCATTTCACCGAGGAGCCCGGCAGTCGGCATCTCGTCAGAGATCGCTTTGGAGAATCCGGCGCCGAGTCCACAGCGCGAGCAGCGGCTATTCGACACACGGCGTTCAGGCGCCGTCGGAGCGTCTACGTTTCGTCCTGCTGGAGGGTGAGGCCGGTTCGGTAGAGCTCGATGAGGAGGGGGCGGAGGGCTTGGCCGCGGGTGGTTAGGCGGTAGGTGGTTCGGGTGGGGAAGCTGGGGGTGGCGAGGCGTTCGACGAGGTTTGCTTCGATGAGGTGGCGTAGGCGGTCGGTGAGGACTTTGTCGCTGAGTTGGGGTAGGGAGTGGGCGAGTTCGGTGTAGGAGTGGGACTCGGCGGACATCAGGTTGCGGAGGACGAGCGTGGTCCAGCGGCCGGAGATGGCGGCGAGGGAGACTTCCACGGGGCACTGGGGGGAGGGTGCCTGGGTTTGGCCGCTGGGGGTTGGTACCAGCTCTTCGTCCCACCGGGGGCTTACCGGTTGGTGAGTCACTGGGCGTCCTGCTTCGCTGTAGGGATGAACGAAGAGATTGTCCCACCTGAATTCGCGTTGGCCGTCCGGCCCGAGGATCAGCCACACGTGTTCGCGGCGGCGTTCAACACCGGTGATGCTGATGCGATCGAGCGGGTCTACGAGCCGGGCGGAGTGTTCGTCCGTGAACCGGGCAGTGGCGTCACCGGCACGGAGCGGAGGGCGGCCAATGCCCGGATGGCGGCGCTCGGATTGCCGATCGAGGTGCGGCCGCGCCATACCTACGTAGCCGGCGACATCGCCTTGCTGATCGTTGACTGGAGCATCTCTGGGGAGACGCCTGACGGTGCGGTGGTCGACATCGCGGGAACCGCCACCGACGTCGCGCGGCGCGGTGAGGACGGCGTCTGGCGTTACGTGATCGACAACCCGTTCGGTGTTGCGCCCGCGTCTCCGAATGACTCGCCACCGGCGCCGCCTTCCGCATGAGGCGGCCGGTTCCTCAACCTGCGAACTGAAACTTCAATTGATGTGATGTGTCGCACAATCACGATCACGTGAAGATCGGGCCACGGAAAGGCATGGGGACATGGTGCGCGGCAGACACGAAGAAGCCCAGGGTACGTTGGTGACCTGGGCTTTTGTGCGCCGCCAGGGACTCGAACCCCGAACCCGCTGATTTCCACTCGAGACTGACCGCTAGTTCTCAACGGCGCGCGATTTCCCTTACTGGTAACGGAATTGTCGAGAAGGTCCGGCTCATGAGTTGTCATTGCTGACCATCTTCTCGCGCTGATTGAGGTGCGTAAAGAGGTGTGCGGTGATGATCAGCGCCCGGTCGGGGAAGGTTTCGCCTGGGTGCCGCGATGCTGGTTGGCGATAGGCCATCGAGCCGGCACGACCGGCGTCGCCGATATGACCCCGGTGGTGATGCTGTTCAGTGCCGCATAGCGACATGCGCGGTGGCGCGCCGAGGAGCCGGTCTGTTGTTGCAAACCTCAACGCCGCCCCGCATGCCGCGGTGCGGTACCGAACAGTCACTGCGATCACAGGTCCTGACGGCCCGCTCTGATGACCCGGGCATCGACAGAAGCGACCACCCATCGACAGAGACAGCTACCTGTGCGAAGTTACAGACCTGTGGTTCGGTCGGTCGTCGACAGCTGGGCGGTGCGCCTAGTGTCCAGCAGGCCGTTAGTGAGGGACTGCAGAGTGCAGCTTGGTGACTATCTATACAAACTGTGATGATCTGCGTGGCGGTTGTGACGTGCGGTCAACCGCCGCCGTGACCGTCGGGGCCGTAAGATTGAGATGGCGTACGGAGTCAGCAACCAGGAGGAGACCGGTGGCCGGGCTGGGGGAGCACATCACCGCGATGGTGCGCAGCCACGCCTCGGGGGATGACTCTGTGTTCTATTCGATCGCGCTGCAGATCGCGGCTCGTGAGGCGCGACAGGGGCATCACACTCTCGCGGCAGACATCAAGAAGGCTGTCGATGCATCGCGGCAGGCGACGCCACGCAGTAACGTCACGAGGCTCGCGCCGCCGCGGGGTGACCTGGCAGATCTCATTATCACATCCCACCCCGAGATCGGCCTGCGCGAGATGGTCGCCGCGCCTGAGTTGACGGCACAGCTTAAGCAGGTCATCGCAGAACAGAGGCAGCGCAAGCGTCTGCTTGATAGTGGATTTTCGCCGGTGCACAGGCTTCTGCTGGAAGGCCCGCCAGGCACAGGGAAGACCATGACGGCCTCGGTGCTTGCTCACGAGCTGGCTCTGCCGTTGTACACCGTCCGACTGGATTCGCTCTTGAGTAAGTACATGGGCGAGACTGCCGGCAAGCTGCGAATGGTCTTCGATGAGGTCGCAACTCGACGCGGGGTCTATCTGTTCGACGAGTTCGATGCTCTGGGCGCGGATCGCGCAGGCAACGACGTCGGTGAGGCTCGGCGCATCCTGAACTCCTTCCTCGTCTTCCTGGAGAACGCCAGCCCAGAATCGTTGGTCGTGGCCGCCACGAACCACCGCGCCATCCTTGATCACGCCCTGTTTCGCCGGTTCGATGTGGTCCTGACTTACGCTCGCCCGGACGCGAAACAGGCGGTGGCGGTGATCCGGTCTCGCCTCGGGTCGCTGGCCAAGGGCACCAGCCTGGCCAAGCTGGGTGAGTACTGTGCCGGTCTCAGCCATGCTGATCTGGTCAAGGCCGCCGAGGCGGCGGCGAAGGCCGTGCTGATGCGCGATGAGACCCATGTGACCAGAGACGATCTCATCGCGGCGTTGGCCGCCCGACGCTCCTCGAGCGTTGGCTGAGGACCTGCGGCACCTCGATCACCTTCTCGTCATCGAGCACGCCGCTGACGAGGACTTCTACCGCCGAGGCGGGGGAAATCCGCGGATCCGTCCAGTCGAACGGCGAGCACATGGTCTCGCGTTGTACGGCGAGCTCGACGTGGTTCTGCGCGAGGAACTCGAAATGCGGCGCGACGCCGCGCTCGATCTTGAGGAGTTGCGGGCGGTCGGAACGATCATCGTGCTCGAGGGAGCGGATGTCTCCTATCCGCTCAAGGTCGACTCGTTGACGTCGATGAGCACGCACCGAAAGACGGCCAAACGTCCCAAGTGGTTGCTGTTATCGGTCCATCCCGCGACGGAGGATCAGCCCGAGCGGGCCACGGTCTGGGTGTCCGACGATTACCGGCTCCAGTTCCTCAAACTCTTTGACGACTACCTGGAGAAGAACGGCAACGGAGGTAATCCACGCAATCAAGAGCTGGTCGCCAACATCGCCCGGATCCGCCGGGTCTTCCTCGACGACCTGTGGACGTCCGAGGGTGAACCGCCGCGTGCTGGAAAGCAATGGTGGGAGCTGTGGCTGGATACAACGCGCCCGAATCACGAGACTATCGAAGTCTTCATCCGTACCTACGAGCTGCGGTCGGTCCCGCGTGCCATCGTCCTGCGTGACCGGCGTGTGCTTTGGGTCGAGTCGACCTGGGCCGAGCTTGAGCTCCTGCCCGTGACCAACATTCCGGTCGCGGAGATCCGACGCCCCGAATTCGTCGACACGATCGAAGATCTGTCCGCCGTCGAGCAGGGCGAGTACGTCGACGATCTTGCTGACCGGCTTATGCCGGCCCCCGAGCACGCTCCGGCTGTCTGTCACCTCGACACCGGCGTCTATCGAGATCATCGTCTACTGGCAGATTCACTTGACGCGGCTGACCATCACACCATCATCGGTGCGTCTGGCAATGACCTTCAGGGACACGGCACCATGATGGCGGGCTTGGCGCTGTTTGGTGCGAACCTCGACGAGCTGCTGATCAGCAATGAAGTTGTCCAGCTCAGCCACCGACTCGAATCAGTCAAGATGATGCCCGGCCAGAACGAACCGCAGCATGATCCGCGTGATTACGGTACCGCGACGGTGGAGGCGGTGACGCTCCCAGAGATTACAGCCAAGCGTCGGCGCGTTTTTTGTATGCCGATCAGTACTCGACCGGATCGCGCTGGCGAACCGACTCTTTGGTCTGCCACCACTGATGCGTTGGCGGTCGGTACGGTTGTGACCCGGGACGGGGACGACCTTGAGCTGATCACCACTCCCGATGCCGCAGCGGCCCGCCTAGTCCTTGTTGCTGCCGGCAACGTCAACAACTTCGCGGCCGACTATCGCACCGAGTCGGACACCTCGGCGATCGACGATCCAGCGCAGGCTTGGAACGTGCTGACCGTCGGCGCGCATACCGACATGGTCGATGTGCCGATCGACCCGCAGTACAAGGGATGGACGCCGCTTGCAGAATCAGGGGAGCTCTCGCCACATAGCCGTACGTCGCTCCTGTTTGACCACCGCAAGTGGCCCATCAAGCCTGACATCTGTATGGAGGGCGGAAACGTCCTGACCGACGGTACGACTGGCTTCGAACCTCGCCATCCGCTCCTGTCGCTGCGCAGCATCGGCGCCACGAACGACCTTGCGCTCACCTCGGCAAATGCCACGAGTGCTGCGACCGCGCAGGCGGCGGGATTGGCCGCGAAGGCCATGGTGCGCTACCCGGACTACTGGCCTGAAACCGTGCGCGCCCTCCTGGTACATGCCGCCGACTGGACCCCGAGAATGCGTGGTGAGCTCGATGCCGCCAATCTCAAGCGGGAGAAGTTGCATCGGCTCCGACGCTTCGGATGGGGTGTGCCGTCCGAGCAGGCCGTGCTGAACTCGAGCGGCCGGGCCGTCACGATGGTCAGCCAGGACGAGTTCGTGCCCTTCGAAGGCGATGAGTTCCGGGTGCGGCGTTTCCGTCTCCACACACTGCCCTGGCCGAGTGACGTACTCCGTTCGCTCGAAGAGGAAGAGGTCCGGCTCCGCGTTACCCTCTCCTACTTCGTCGAACCGTCCGCCTCGCGGCGTGGCTGGCGGCAGCGGTACGCCTACGCCTCACATGGGCTGAGGTTCGACCTCCAGGGGACGCTCGAGACACAGCAGGCCTTTGTTCAGCGGGTTAACCGCGACGCCCAAGCTGAGGAGGGCAGCGGCGCCGGTGCAGCTACCACCTCGGACCGCTGGCTGGTAGGCGCTAACCAGCGACACCTTGGTTCGCTACACCAGGACGACTGGTATGGAACCGGCGCGGAGCTTGCCGCCTGCAATTCTATCGCCGTCTTCCCGGTCGGTGGATGGTGGAAGAACAACCGGCGGAAAGATCGCTCCGATCTCCCGATTCGATATGCGCTGCTGGTGTCGCTGCGCACCGCGGCGCAAGGCATCGACCTGTACACCCCCATCGCGAACGAACTCTCGATCCCAGTCCCGATCCAGGTCGACACGACCTGAGGCAGTTCTGTGATGGATCGCTGGGGCTCCCACTGGGCTGGTCGTCTGCAAAGGGGACACTGTGGCCAAAGGTGTCGACGCCGTCGGCCGTGAGTGCTGCACGTGGAGGAAATCTCAAGACGACGAAATTTCAGCCGGATGCTGGCGCTGGTCATCATGCCTACCTGGTTGCACGGCTCGGCTATCCGTCGAGGAAGGTAAAGAATCTCGCGTCGTGACGCGCCGACGCGATTCGAGTCGCTTGAGCGCAGGTGGAATCGGTATCGTTGAGTTCGGCTGCTTCGCGTCGGCTGAAGTCGGATCCGCGGGTCGCTGCGGTCTGCCTCAGCCGTGATGGCGGCGATGGCTGGGACGAGTTGCACAACTACTTCGACCAGTTGCTTCGCCAACACACCGCGTTGTGTGTCGGAACCGCACGGCAGGACGCGATCGCTTTCGGGACGGACGACGACCGCCAGGTACGCTCGGCGGCTGCCCAGCTCCTTGAGGACAGTCCGGGGCAATGTCGTTGCAACGCGGCGAATGATCCCGATCTCTCGCCGTGGACGAGCGTTAGGGTGCTCGTTGCCCTCGACGACCGGTTCTCGAGGGCACTAATGCAATCATGGATTTCGTGTGGCGCCTGTTCGATGCCCTGGGCATATACTGCGGCGATTTCGCCCCGTGGGAGCCTATGCAGGTCGATGGCACAGGCCTCTCGTACCTCAGCCTCAGACAGCTTGCCGTCAACGTTACGGATCCAGTCGCGGGGCGGCCGGCGAAACTTCACGAGGAGCGGCTCGACGAGGTCGCGGCGGAAGGCGTTGTGCGATCTGTGCTCGAGCAGGTGGGACTCGATCCGGAGACCGCGACGGTGGAATCATCGCGAATCGTTCTTTCTGAGATCGAGTGCCCAATGCTCTGAGCGATGCGCCTTCGGTGTGTGGTGGAACTTCGTCAGGCACCGAAGGATCACCAGTCGGACGGGCTTCTGCTGGTGTCCGCAAGTGCAGCATCTGGAGTGTTCACCAAATAGATCATGCCCGCGAGGCCGCGCCCAGCGTCGTACTCCAGTCATCCCGAGGTCGTCGTACACGAGGAGGAATCGGTCTCGATTGGCGACGCCGTCCGGACACTCGATCGCATGGGTGCTGACCGGAGCCCGGGGACTGCCCCGAGTACAGTCTACTAGCGGCGTTTGGTGGTTCCGGCCGCGAGTACGACGGGTTGGATTATCTCAAACTCGATGGGTGTGAGCTTGCCGAGGCGGCATTGCCGGCGTCGTCGGTGGTAGGTGGTTTCGATCCAGGACACGATGGCGAGGCGTCGTTGGTGCCGGTTGGTCCAGGGTTGCCGGTCCAGGACGTTCATTTGGAGCAGGGCGAGGCGAAGTCGTAGATGGCCTACTCGGTCCGAAGATCGGTCAGCTCACCGTGCTCGTCGTGCGGGCGATAGGCGATGCTGACGGCCCGGTGGCCCCGGAACAACTCGGCCGGGACTGCCCGGGTCTAGTTGACTCGAGGGATCGCGCGGTGGCCGCGTCCTCGTCCGCGACGAGCTCGGCGACCGCGCTTCACTATCGGGACTCAATCTGTGGGGAGAGCCAGGTCTCCGCCGTATGCATACCTGGTATCGCGAAACACGCGCTTCTGAGCTTGGGGGTGGTGTCACTACAGATCGGCGGTGCCTGGCAGGGCTGGCGCGAACACAAGGGCTGCTGTGGATGGCGGGTGGCGTCCTTGCGCTCGGTGCCTACGGCTTCATCGCCACCTTCCAGCCCGATCCCAACTTCGGCCGGATCCTGGCCGCCTACGGCGGTATCTTCGTCGCCGGCTCCCTCGCCGGGGGCATGCTCGTCGACGGCTTCCGCTCCGACCGCTGGGACGTCGCCGGCGCCGCGGTCTGCCTCGTCGGCGTCGCCGTCATCATCTACGCACCCCGAACTCCAGCCTGAGAGCCGCGGCGCGACGCGCCAGGGAGCCGTCGTAATGCCCTGGCCGAATCGTTCGCGAGTCAGCTTCTGACAGCGTGGAACTTCATGACTGTGCAATCTGTGGGCAATGTCGGGTGGGGATCCTGTCGGCATGGAGTCTCTCGGTACGACCCTGGCCGCCGGGACGGCGTGTGACGTCTGTGGCCGCTTTCCGCGTCCTCGGCGATTTCGGCTGACGGTTGCGAAGCTGCTGGCGATCGCTCCTGTCGAGTTGGCTCTGCATGCGGTCGTGCTCGCGATCCATCCGCCGTACCTGATCTCGGTTGCCGTGCTGACGACTGTGACGACGGTACTGGTGATCTGGGTGGTCGAGCCGTCAACGATGCATCTCTTGCGTTCTTGGCTGCACAAGCCGAGTCATCGTTTGGCCGCTGGTCGTGACACTCTCTGGCGGATCCGTGTCACGCTCGAGGACCGCGCCGGCGCGCTGGAGGCGCTCACCGGTGGGCTGGCCGAGGTCGGTGCCAACATCCTCGGTCTGCATGTTCACCCCGTGGAAGACGGCGTCCGGGACGAGCTGGTCGTCTCGACGCCGGACTTCATCGACGCGGATGCGTTGCGGGCGGCAGTCGAGCGGGCCGGCGGTCGCGGCACGCGCATCTGGCCGACGACCGCGCTGGCGCTGGTCGACGGCCAGACGAAGGCTCTGAGTCTGTCTGCGCGGGTGGTCGCCGATCCGGCTGAGCTCCCGCACGCCGTCGCCGAACTGCTCGGCGCTCAGCTGGTCACGGATCGCGCGGTGCTGTCCAATCCAATTCCGAGCGACCGGACTGTGCTGAAGATCCCGTCGCCGTGGACCGGCTTCTTCGCTTTCGCCCGGCCCGGCGAGCCGTTCACGCCCGCCGAGTCGGCCCGAGCGCACCGCCTGGCTCAACTCGCCGAAGTAGCTCACCTTCGCGCGGGCAAACCCTAGGGCTGGCACCCGGCTGCTGTCGCAATCAGAGGAACTTGGGGACCAGGCGGTCGGCGGCGCGAAGCACCACCGCGAGCGGCTGGGTCAGGATGGCTGCGACCGCGCCGAGCAGGGGGCCGCGCAGCCGTGTGGAGACGCGGGGTGGAAGGGTCGCGAACAAGGTGGCGAGCGCGGGGAGTGGCCGGACGAAGATCGTCATCTCGGTGATCTGGCCTTGCGGATCGCAGGTCACCAGATTGACGGCGTCGAGTTCGACGCCGCGGACGGTGGCGTGAAAGGTGAACGATCGCCGCAGGCCCGATGCCAGCGGTTCGGTGGTGCGCACGTCGTCGAGGACGGCGAAGATGTCGCGGTGCAAGGCCGTGACGTCTTCGCGGCCGGTGAACGCGACCCGCGAGGTCATCGGGGAGTGGAACACCACATCGGGCGCGAGTAGTTCGGCGACGGCATCGCCGTCGCCGCGCTCAGCTGCGGCGCGCAGCGCGGTGACCGTCGCGGTGGCTGGGGGTGGGTCTGATTCAGAGACAGCCATAGCACGCCAATCTAGCGGTCCACGGAGGCATCTGCGCGCGCACGGTCACGCGCCGAGCGGCGCGGCGAGGTCCTCGAAATCGCGCACCACCAGATCGGGCGTGGTCAACAAGTGGGGATACTGTGTACGGTGCCGTTCGTGATCGGCCGTCCCTCGCTGTCGATCCGGCCCCGCTACCGTCTAAGCGGGTTTGCCGGCTCGGCCGGCGATCAAGCGCGTCGTTGCTGTGACAATGGTTGTGCCGATCGCGAGCCCGACGAGCAGCATCAGCGCACCGGCAGCCCATAGCCCCGAGTCGTCGGACGGCGCCGCCCACAGCGACCATACGACGGTGAAGACGATCGAGACGACGCTGATCACGACAGGCGCCTTCAATCGCAGCGAGGCGATGACTGTCACGGCGAGCAGCGTGATGCCGCAGCCAACGATCTGCCATGGCTCGAGGAGACTGTTGCCGTCGGCGCGGTTCGGCTCGTTGTCCCAGCCAAGCCAGCCGTACCAGGTCGTGACCGTGGCGACTGCCAGTGCTGCGGCACCCGTGATTTGTGGCCTCTTGTTCATTTGTCGAGCATCGCACTACCGCCAGAAGCGTGTCCTGAGTGACACTACTCAGTTCTGTTGCCGGCCTCCTGAGCCGGTGATGCGACGGCCGGCCCGGGACTGCCGGTCAGTCCGGGTCCGGGGTGTCGAGCAGGCCGGCCTCGTGGGCGACGATGGCGGCTTGGACGCGGTTGCTGCTGCCGAGTTTGGTGAGGATCCGTCCGATGTGGGTCTTGACGGTTCCGACGCCCATGAAGAGGGACTCGGCGATCTCCGCGTTCGAGGCGCCGGTGCCGAGGGCGCGCAGGACGTCGTGCTCGGTGCTGGTCAGGGTCGCGACCTGTGCGGCGGCGGCCTCGGACCGGTCCTTGGCGAGGTGCTGCTGCAGCAGTTTTCGCAAGATCGTTGGCGCCAGCACGGGCTCGCCACGGGAGGCGACTCGGATTGCGTGGATGAGGTCCGGGGGAGCGGTGTCCTTGAGCAGGAATCCGGAGGCTCCGGCGGCCAGCGCCTCGGCGACGTACCGGTCCTCGCCAAAGGTCGTCAGGACCAGCACGTTCGTCTTGGGGTGGTACCGGGCGATCTCGGCGGCCGCTGTCAGGCCGTCGCCGCCGGGCATCCGGATGTCGAGCAGCGCCACGTCGATGTCGTGGTCCCGGCACGCTGCAACTGCGGCCGGTCCGTCGGCGACCTCGGCCACCACCTCGATGTCGTCGGCATGACCGAGGATCAGACGTACGCCGGTCCGCAGCAACGCCTCGTCGTCGGCAAGCAAGACTGTGATCACCCGGTCATCTTAGAAGTAGTGCCGCGATCAACACCCCTAGCGCGGCGAGCGCCGGGACCACCAGCAGCGTGAGCAGGCATCCCGCGATGGCGATCCGGCGCCAGGACAGCACCTCGGAGCCGATTACCAGTGGAGGTTCGACGGTCGAGACGACCGGCAGAGGAACGGGCGGGACAGGTTCCGGTGCCAGCGGCAACATCATCGCCAGCCGGAATCCGCCGTCCGGTGTGGGGCCGGCGATGACGGACCCGCCGAGCAGCCGGGCGCGCTCGTCCAGACCGGCCAGCCCTCGCTGAGTTCCAGTGCCTCCGGCTTGGGTGGAGCGTGCGTTGGCGATCGACACCTGTATCTCTCGGCCGCTGTCGACGGCAACGGAGACCGGCGCGTCGGGAGCGTGGCGCAGGGCGTTGGTCAGACCTTCCCGGACTACCCGATGCACGGCGTAGCGGACGCGTGGATCGGCCCCGGCAAGATCGGGTCCGGTCCAGTCGAACGCGATCCGCGCCCCGGCGGTCCGGGAGTCGTCGACGAGCACGGCGAGGTCGGACCGAGTGCCGGTTGTGGGGCCGAGCTCGCCGGACGTGTCGTCCCCGCCGACATCGGAGACGCGCAGCATGCCGAGAACCTGACGCAGTTCTGTCATTGCCTGACCGGCGATGACGCGGACGAGTTCAGCCTGGTCAGCGAGCTCAGGCGCCTGCTTTCGGGCGTCCAGCTCAAGGGCTCCGGAGTGTACGGCGATCAGGCTGAGTCGGTGGCCGAGCAAGTCGTGCATCTCCTCCGCGATCCGGGTGCGTTCGGCTGCCCTGGCCTGCAGGCCGGTCGCGTACCGGCTACGTTCCAGGTAGTCGTTGCGCCGCCGCAGCATCGACAACTCGGGCCGCCGTCGGCCCAGCAGGACGCCGGCCAGCGCCGGGACGCCGACCAGCAGCAGCTTCGAGATCGCTGCCGTCGCCAAGAATCCCGGCGATGCCTGGGCGGCCTCGGGATCCAGCGCCAGCGATCCGGCCAGCCCGGCAATGGCGGTCACGGCAAGCACAGTCCACACCCGCCACAGCGGCCGCGACCGCCTGCCTGCCTCGAAGGCGATGATCGGCGTGGCCACCAGCGGAGCGAACGTCGGCAGCAGTTCGAGCAACGCTGACCCGGCCAGACAACTGAGCGGGGCACGAGATCTGGCCAGCACCAGCGCTACCGCCGCCAACGCGCTGACCGCGGCCAGGACCTGATGGGGGCCGCCAGCAACAATCTGTACCGCGGCGGTCGCCAGCACCAGCAACGCGAGAACCGACTCCCGCAGGACGACGGATCGGGGCAACGTCATGGACATGCTCCCATCGTGAGGCATCCACCAGGTTGTCGGTGCGATCGCTAGGCCCGGCCGCACCCTCCGACCGGCTTGGTCCGGAAGCCGATCGGCTGTTGGATCGAGCCGATCGGCAGACTCGGCCGGACCGCGAAGAATTCTAGGCTGTTGCCATGACCAGCGATCTCCTTACTCCCGCCGTCCGATTGTTGTCCCAGGCACTGAGTCGTGCGGTCCGTCTCGATCAGCAGGTGACGGGTACCGACCACTTGCTGTTCGTGCTGCTGGCGGCTGACGTCTCCGCAACCAAGTTCATCGCGCCCCGAGCGACGTCCACGGGGACCTTGCAGGGGATTCTCGCCGCGCACGACCCGCAGGACTGGGCAGCCCGGGACGACGACGTCCCGGGGTCGCCGGAGTCCGAGCAGGCGGTGACAGCCCTGCTCCGGGAAGCCGAGTGGCGGGCCGGTCGCCGTCGCTGGCCGGCTCGACCGGTCACCCCCGCCTTGCGGGGCTGTGTCCGCAGGGCGCTGGATCTGACCGGCGGCGACGAGGACGCCGTCACCGCCGATCATCTCCTGGCCGGTCTGCTCGATCAGCCGGTTTGCCGCGCCGTCGAGGCTCTGCGGCTGCACCGGGTCGACATCGTCGCGGCCGCGGCTCACCTCGATCTCACGCCGGGCACCGCACCCGACCGTACTGCGGTTGGCGCCGACGGTCTTCTCGGACGGCTGTTGCGCCGCAACCCGATCGACACCCGGGAGATCGTGCTCTTGACCACGGAAGCCCGCAGGCAGGCGGTCCGGCACGGCCGAGCCGCAGTCGTCCCGGCCGATCTTCTGCTCGCCGCGATCTCGCTGGGCTTCCACGACGCGGACGGCGCCAGCGCCCCGATCGCCGTACCCGCCGAGCCGCTGGTCGATCCGATTCCGCTGACCGCGGACGCGACCCGGCGAATCGCCCGGGCCCGCCTGATCGCCGCCGACCAGCAGGCCGCCCGAACCGCACCCGCCCACCTGATAACCGCACTCCAAGAGGTCAACAACTGATCGCGTTCCAAAGGCCGCGGCACAACCAGACAAGCACGGAATCGTTGATGTCTTGTTGACGACTCGTTGCGGCAAAACGGCCCGGGCATGCTCGATACGGCAGAATTATGGGGTGGCGGGTTGGTGGCGGTCCTCGGTGGCGGGTGTGTTGGGCTGCCTGTTAGTGCTGCTGGGTGCAGGGGCGTTGGGCTTCTTGTGGCTCCGCCGCGACGCACTAGATCCGGTCGACTCTGCACAGATACTCGGAACCATCGTGGCGGTTGTTGCCCTGGTTTCGGGTGGCTGCACTGTGTTGGTGCGCTGGGTGCGGTCGAAGCGGGTGCAGATGCGGTTGGTTGCGAGCCAGCTCTCGGTTGGGAGTAACCGGGGAGAGCTGCCTGAGCTCGGGCAGGTCGACCTGGGTGTTCTTGGGGTGCGGGTGCCACGCCGGGGCGCGAGCGCGTCGCTTGAGCAGTTGCCGTATGCGCCGCGGCACGAGATGGATCCGCGGTTGCGCGATGCGTTACAGCAGAGCCGGTTCTTGCTTGTGCACGGACCGTCTGCTTCGGGAAAGTCTCGTTCGGTCGCGGAGGCGGCGCGGGCGCTCTATGGCGATCGGGTGGTAGTGGTGCCAGCGGTTCGGCCTGGGGCTTTGAGTGAGCTGCTGGCTGCGGAGGTGGTTCGAGCAGGCACGATTGTGTGGCTCGACGAGTTGGAGCGTCACATCGGCGTTGGCGTCGATATGGGCTTGCTCAGGTCGTTGATCTCGCTGGATCGGGTCATCGTGGTGGCTACGATTCGCGCGGCCGCTTATGAAGGGCTCAAGCCGCAGGGGAAACTGCGGTCGGAGGGCACCGATGTCCTCGACCTCGCTCGAGCACAAGGTGGCCTCATCGAGTTCGCGAGCTGGGACGACGCTGATCGGACGCAGGCTGTCGAGCGGTACACGGATCGGCCCGAGGTCGTGACGGCACTCAGGAAGGGAATGGGACTCGGCGAATACCTAGTCGCGGGGCCGGAGCTTGTCGAGCGAGTCGATGGAGGCGATCCGCCGCCAGATGGTGTGGCGGTCGTGCGGGCCGTTGCTGACTGGTTCAGCGTTGGGATGACTCGTCCGGCGCCCACTGATCTCATCCGGCGTCTGTTCCCGCTATATCTCCCTCCTGACGATGCTTCGCTGCTGGATTCCTTCGACAGTGGTCTGCACTGGGCCTGCGTGCCGATGTCAGGAGCGCGCGTGGTGACACGGCTTACTGATGGCAGCGGCCTGATTGTTCACGACTACTACCTCGATCACAGTGCGGAGCTCGCGCTGGACAAGATCCCTGTGCCGGTCTGGGACCTGCTCGCGGACGAGCTGTCCGGGTCGCCCGCAGAGCAGGCAATGCTCGGGCGGGCCGCCTACGAGTGCGGTGTGGTCGAAAGGGCCGAGCCGCTCTATCGCGCTGCCGCCGCTGCGGGTGACATCAGAGCGATGAATAACCTCGGCTACTTGTTGGCGATGCGAGGGGACGCCGACGAAGCTGGACGCTGGTACCGCGCGGCAGCGGAGCGCGGGAGCGCAATGGGTATGTACAACCTCGGCGTCGCACTGGGGCAGAGGGGTGAGGATACCGAGGCTGCACGCTGGTACCGGGCCTCAGCCCGCGCAGGCTATGCCGATGCGATGAACAACCTTGCCGTCCTGCTGGGAGAGAACGGGGAGGTGGCCGAGGCGGCGCGGTGGTTCCGTCGCGCGGCTGAGGAAGGCATAGAAGATGCGATGTACAACCTCGCGGTGCTGCTCTATCAGGTGGGCGACAATGCAGAGGCGGAAACCTGGTTCCGTAGGGTCGCTGAGACCGGTCATCTCGATGCGATGTACAACTTGGGCACGTTGCTGCGCGAACGCGGCGATGATGCCGGGGCCGAACGTTGGTATCGACCGGCGGCCGAAGCCGGCCACGTCGAGGCGATGGCCAATCTCGGCGTCCTGCTCTATCAGACGGGATCTGTGGACGAGGCCGAGCGATGGTATCGGGCCGCGGCTGACGCCGGCTTCCTCCCCGCGCTGACCAACTTGGGAAACCTCTTGAGGGTTCGGGGCGACGCGGACGATGCCGAGAGCTGCTATCGACAGGCTGCCCATCGCGGAGATTCGAAGGCGATGAGCAATCTGGGATCGATGCTGCATCAACGCGATCAGATACCTGAGGCCGAATCCTGGTATCGGCTGGCGGCCGCTGCCGGGGAGCCGCCCGCGATGCACAATTTGGCTGTTTTGCTGGAGGAGCAGACCGATCTTGAGCAATCGGAGCATTGGTACCGAGCGGCAGTGGCCGCGGGGGCCAAACACGCCGAAGACCACCTCCATGACCTGCTGCGCAGGCGGAACGACCTGCAGGAGTAGGTCTCGTCAGAACGGGCCGTAGGGTCGGCTCATCGGGATGACGCGCAGGTTGCGTCGCAGCGTTGTTGCTTGTACGCCGAGCCGGCGGGCGACCCAGATGCGGAAGACAAGCCGGCTCTCGCGGACGGTGTTGGCCAGTGTCAGCGTGTCGTGGTCCGGTCGATCGGGGTGCTTGATGCTGTGCGAGGCGCAGGCGCCAGTCCTCGAGGCCGGAGTCGACGGCACCGTCGATCTCGGCGGCGATCCGGCTGAGGTGGTCGCGCAGCCTCTGCCCAGGCAGGATCCCGGACTCTGTGGCGATCGTGTCCTGCAGATCGATCCAGAAGCACGAGGGCGGCTCACCTACGCAGTGTCTACGGGGATCTCCGCTTCGGTGCAGGAGGCGTTGTTCGGTGCACTGGTCAGGTGGGAAGCGGCTCAAGATGAGCTGACTGTTGACGATCTCGTGGATCGGTGGGCGAGAACGACGGCGCTCCTGACGCAGCCGAACGTCGTGTTGGCTGCTCTCACCTCTGCGCCTGTGCGTTTGATCGGTTCATGATCGGCGAGTCGGTCAGCCCTGGGGCGCCGAAGGAGCTTCGTCACCGCTGTCTTCGCCGAGTGCGGCGGCACGGAGGTCGCTGAGAAGCTGCTCTGCCGCCCGACTCCGAGCCTCCTTCTTGGTTCGTCCGGTGCCGACGGTCATCTTGATCGTGCTGGATCCGGTGAGAACGGCCGACGCAACGCAGTGGAATTTTGGCTGGTGTGGTGCGCCCACCATGTCCTCCTGCCAGTCGATGTTCTCGATGATCCCTACCTGCTCGAGCTCGTTGAGCGCGCTGATCGGATTGTCGGCGGTGAGCGAAGCGAAAGCACGGATTACTCGACGGTCTGGACGAGCGGCGCCGGGTGCGGCGGGCTTGTCCAAGCGGCCGTCCGCGGACAGACAGACGCCGACGGAATCGAGCCAGTGACGCAGATGTCGTGGGGAGACCCCGACGGACGAGGCGACGTCCTTGAGAGTCAGCCCCTCGGCGAGCAACTGAAACACTTCCTTTGTACGTCGATGCAGTGTTGCCGTGTCGTCCTCCCAGTCCAGGAGCAGAGCATGTTTCGCACCCTCGGTCTGGATGCGTGATTGCGCTCGTTCCAGACAGCGGCCGGTGCAATAGAGACCGAGCTGTCGATGGGGAAGGCGGTGGCCGAGCGATCGCTCGATCAGATACCAGCCTTCCGGGACACCTGCCTGTCGCTCGGTCTTGCCGCACGAACGGCAGAAGTAGTGGAAGACATCTGTCAGATCCGGCATGTCACACTCCGAGTTTGCTACATGACGCTCGGTAGCATACGACCTCGTTCGTGCCCAGCGTTGGGCGGTCAGAAATGGGGTTTGCGGTGGCCGACGGGCCGGATTGGTTGAGAGAGCTGGATCGCACTGGTGTGGTGACTGACCGGATCCGCGAGCAAGTGGCAGCCGCGGCCGGGGCGAGTACGTTGTCGCTGGGTGCTCTGCGCACCCTGCTGCTGAGCTCGTTAAAAGGTGAGGTCGCGGACCTCAAGGCAGTTGCTCTTGCGGTCGTCCGGCGAGACCCGTGCCACGCGACCAGTCTTCTCCACAGCTATTGCCTCAAGCAACGACTTCCCCGCCCGACCCTGACCGAGGGCCTCGGCGAGGGCCCGCTGCCGTTCTGGGCAAGAGCTGCGTTGCTGACCCCCAATGGCCAAGTCGCCGGCTCTCAGCGGAGCGCCGAGACGAAAGCACGAGCGTTGCATCAGGCGAACTTGAGCCTGGTGACGAAGCTTGCCGGTCTGACGGAGTCGATCTCGCAGTCTGCGGACTCGCGACCAGATGTAGCCCCACTCCGTTCGCTGGATGCGGTGCCGTCGGAGGCGATGATCGAGCGGGCACGGTTGCGGGCGTTGAGCGGCTTGGCCGATGCGCGAGAGATCGTTGGGATCCTTGAGCAGCGTGCACCGGTATGGCGGTCGGCGAGGTGTGCCGCCATGTCAGCGCTTCAGCGGAGTGCGAGTCTGAGGATTCGAACGTTGGCCCAGATCGAGCTGGCCAAGATCGAGCTGGCGCGGAAGGGAGCAGCCGATGGGGAGCGCGGTCCTGGAAGCTCGTTTACCGCGCAGGCAGACGTCACGTCACAGCTCCAGAGGGTGGCATCTGCTTTCGAAGTTTCGGAGCTGGAACTGGCCGAGTTGGAGGCGCCTGACGGGCTGATCGTCTGCGGCGAAGAGCGCAGTGCCCTGCGAGCGCTGCTGCGGGCAGAGCAAGGTTCAGGTCAGTTGTCCCTGGGTGAGCCGGAGTACCTGCAGGGGTCGATGGGGGCCTGGTCGTGCGCGCTGACCGTCGAGGTTGACGGCAAATCGATCTCAGCGGAGGGTTGCGGACCCGGGAAAGGGGGAGCCCGCGAGGCGGCTGCCGAAGCGCTTCTGCTGGCGATCAACGCGGCGACGGTGGCGGCTCAGGCTGCTACTACTCCTGACGCACTCGTCGTGGCCCCCGCGCGGACCGCGGCTGCCGTGTCGTCGCTGCCGATCAATGCTTCGATTCCCGAGAGCCGGCGCGTACCCGTCGTGCGGCCTGCTGGACTCGTCTCCTACACGCCGCCTGACTTGCTCGCGCCACGGCTCGTCGAACGTGCACTCGGCGCTGGGGCGCACGTGCTGTTCGATCCGAAGGACGGACCGGTTGGTGGCTTCGTGGGTGCCATCGGTCCGGTCGGCTCCAAGTGCTTGGATCTGCCTGGCGTTCCTCGGACCCTCCTGGTAGATGGAGGCGAACTCGTGGACTTCATGACCTGGCGGATCGACGTGCTCGATCTTTTGCAGCTCATGATCTCGGGCGAGACCGAGGGATGGTCGTCATCCGCCGCTACTTGGGCGGGCGTGAGTCGGATGGCAGCTGAGCTCGTCAAGGCCGGCGACGTCCTGCCGGCCCTCGAACGTCCTGGTCGCGGGCAAGCTGCCGTCCTGAGTTGGCGGCCTCTGCGACGTCAATCCGTGACGTGGGAGGCAAGGGCCGACCTCCTTCAGCAACTCCGGTCGGCGCCGGTGTGTGTGCCAGAATCCGGCGAGGTCCCGACGCCGGAGGATCTGCTGGATGGTGGTCTGGATCTGGCTGTCAACTGCCTGATGACATCGCCGGCGAGGCAGGCCATCCACGGTAGCGTCCCGCTGGTTGCCCCCGCCACCGTGACGGATCCGGTCGAGCCGTTTCAGCACTGGCTCGATGCACTGGAGATGGCTGCGGACCCGGACCCGAATCTCGCCCTCACACTGAGAATTCACCCGCCTGATGATGCGACGAGCACGGTCCGGGCGAACCTTCTGTGGACTGACTCATCCGGGGCGACCGCGGACATCACGCTTGCCTACGGCAAGGGGCCGGTGGCAGGCGACGAAAGACGCTTCGCGCAGCGAAGCCAGCGCACCCTGCGGATGGCGGCGAAGGCATTCGCTCCGCTCACCCGCCTGGCCGACCAAGCGTGTCCGGACTCGATCTTGATGAGCTTCGCTGAGATTGCCACCCTCCGTGGTTCCACCGAGTCGCCCTTGGTGGGGAAGATCCGACTGGAATGGGCCCCTGGCTGGGGTACGAAGATCACATACAGCGTCGAGGCATCTCTGCCGCCGGCGGCGATGACATCAGCGGGGCGCCTAGGCCTCAGCGAAGCCTTGGACCGGCGTTGGCGAGTGCAGCTCGACGACGTTGTGTTGAGCGAGGCGCAGTTGGCCATGCTGGCGTCGTCCGTCCTGCCGGTGGTGCGTCTCAATCATTCGTGGATCATCGTGACGGACGAGCTGCGTGAGCGAGCTCGTCATCGCGGCATTCCGGATGATCAGCTGATCGATCAATCACTCCTCCCTGCCCTGAGCGGCACGATTACGATCGGCGATCACTGCTACGCCTGTACTCCCGGCGGCGGTTTGGCCGTGCTGATCGAGCAGCTGCGCTCGGCCATCGCCAAACCTCCGAAGATGGACAATCATCCTCTGCGCGACGTGCTGAGGCCGCATCAGCTGCAGGCCGTCGCCTGGCTGCAAGTTCTCGACGCGATCGGGCTCGGAGGGATCCTCGCTGACGACGTCGGTGTCGGAAAGACACTGACGGCGCTCGGATTCCATCTGTCCGAGGAGCGGCGAGGGCGCAGTCGCCCGACACTGGTCTTCTGCACGAACCAGAAGCTGGTCGACCAATGGCAGCAGGAAGTGGCTTGGGCGGTGCCCGGACAGCGAATGTGGCAGCATCGCATCGGCGATCGCTCGGTCGACTTCGCGAGTGTCGATGCACCCGACCTCGTTTTCGTGACTTACTCGGCCTTTCGTGGAGATTCCGATCATCTGACCAAGGTCGACTGGGGGCTGGTGATCGCAGATGAGGCGCAGACGATCAAGAACCGTGACTCACAGATTGGCAAGGCGGTGCGACGCCTCCGCTCCGGCTCGCGGCTGCCCGTGTCCGGTACACCCATGGAGAACGGGCCCCACGAGCTCTGGGCGCTCTTCGACTGGTGCAGTCCTGGTCTGATGGGTTCCTATCGCGCCTTCAGAAGTGTGGTTGTCGAGCAGCTCTCGGACGACCAGGCCGGCCTCGACACTGTCCGCCCGTTCATCCTGCGCCGCCGCCGTGACGATCCGGCAGTGGGACTAGAGCTTCCGCCGATCACTCACACGAATCATGAAGTCCCGATTTCGCTGCTGCAGACGAGTCTTTACGAAGGTGTTTATCGCGACGTCCAGGACGACATCAGGCTGAACCCGGGTGGCGCCTCGGGGCGGACACTGGTTCTGGTGACGGAAGAGCGCAAAATTGCCAACACCCCGCTCCAATTCGAGTCGCCGCCGCCGTACGATGCGTTCGAGGACGGGGACCGGGCCGCAGCTGAGGCGCCGAAGCTGCAGCTCCTCCTCGACATCCTGACGCCGCTTCAGGGGACGGACGAACGTGCCTTGGTCTACACGAACTTCGCCAAGGCAGCCGTGATCATCTCGCGCTACTTGAACGGAAGGGGCCTGACCTCGGACATCTATCACGGTGGTATGTCAGCCGCGGCTCAGACTCGGGCTCTCGGTGAGCTTGAGTCAGGAACAATCCTGGCACTCGTGATGACCAGCAAGAGTGGCGGTGTGGGGCTCAACATCACCCGGCCCAACCACGTGATTCACTTCGATCCACACCCGAACCCGGCGGTCGAGATCCAGGCGACTGGACGCGTGACACGCCCCGGCCAGCGGAGGCCGGTGTACGTGCATCGGTTCATCTCGCCGCAGAGTATCGAAGGACATATTAACGGGATGAACATCAGGAAGCTGGCGACGGCCGAACAGCTCGTTCCGTTCGGACAGCACCAGTGGGCAACCAGCCTGCGGTCCGAGCCCTACGTGCGCCTGCAGGAGCTGTCTGGAGCCGGCCGAGTATGAATCCCTCTCAAGTGGCCACGCCGCGGGCGGCACTGGCCGATTCGCAGCTTCCTGACATCCCTTGGCCTGGGATGACCAATCACGATATCGCCAACATGATCTCTGAGGCATCCGAGCGGGCTGCGGCCCTCCTCGCGGGCGAACCGCCAGTGGAACCACTGGTCTTGTTGGTGAAGTTACTCGGGACGAAGATGCCGCCGTTGAGTGACGTGGCAGAGCGCGCTGACCTGAGTGTCGGCCAGCTGCGCGACCTCATGCAGGCGTTTAGGTACGGCGGCGACGAAGGCGCCTATGTGAGCCTCCGCCCGTTCACGCCAGACGAGCGTGAGAAGGCCGCGATCGATGCCGTGGTCGCTGGGTCGCGGCGATCCGCGTCCTGCGAGCAGAACCGCGTGACCTTCGAGGGTCTGGGCATCCAGCTTCGACTCGGGCGAGACGGCCGATGGTATCCCTACACCGCACGTCCTGCCGGATGGGCGGCCGCCGCAGGTGTTGATGCTGACGCAGATGCGGCGTACCGCGCGGCAGAGACAGCAGCCAAGGCCCGACGTCCGGGTTGGTGAAGAATCGCGAAGGACTCTTTTGCGCGTCGACAATACGTTGCCATCAGTTCCGCTTCCGCAGCGCTGAACGGACGGCCCGTTGTCTCGGAGGCGACGCGGCGGCGGGTGGTGGCGGTCGCTCGTGAGCTCGGGGCACGTCGCGTCGTTGTGGGGCCGGAAGCCTGTCGACCAACCGGCGTTCCTGGCCGGGCTGATCGTCGAGTGGGACTTCGACGTCATGGACGCGGATCCGTTTTCGGGGCGTTTATCGGCGGTGCCGAGGAGACGCTCGAGCCGCGGGGCTACGTGCTGTCGCTGCAGATCGCCCAGGATTCCGCGATGGCCAAGGCCCGGCACGTCGAGTTGCTCAAGAATCGCCGGGTGGACGGGATGTCGCCATCACGAACGTCGGTCTGGTGATTGGTCTGGTCGGATGGCTCGTTAGGAAGTAGCTCGGCAGCGCCGCGCTTGCCTGCGGGCCTCATCAGAGGTCACGACCGAGGGCAGCACTCGGGACCTCTACCCAGCGATAGAGAAGGCGATCATCCTTCGGGCTGAGGCGATTCCAGCGGCTTCTGACGATCCTTGAGTCATCGTCCATGCCGCATTTGTCGGCACCTGTCTTGGCCTGCCGACTGTTGGGCCGGTCGGCGTGAAGGAGACCCGCTCACGATGAACACCTTGCTCGCATTGCAATCTCTTTTGCAGGACGTACACAGCACGTTCCAGCACCCGCTGCCGATGGCCGGTCCGTCCGAAGGTGACCGATGGTCCAGCAATCTCCGGTGGCTGAAATGGGGGTTCTTCGGGGTGGCCATCGCTGTAACTTTCTTCCTGACCAGACGGAAGGACTCTGATTCCACAGAGCAGCGCGCTCGGGACCAGGAGGAAGACTGAGTCATCCGCCTCATCCACGCCGAAGGGACCACAGCGGCATGAGCAGAGTCGACGCGCATCACCACGTCTGGGATCTGAGCGTTCGCGACCAGACCTGGTTGGGCGGCGCGGAGTTCGCCCCGATCCGGCGCAGGTTCGGGATCGACGAGCTGGCGCCACTCGTGGCCGCGGCCGGGATCACCGCGACCGTGCTGGTGCAGACGGTCGGCGTCCTCGACGAGACCCGCGAGTTCCTTGAAGTTGCCAACAGCAACGACTTGGTCGCGGGCGTGGTCGGCTGGGTCGATCTGACCGCGCCCGATGTCGCCGACGTCCTGGCCGAGCTGCAGGCCCGGCCGGACGGCGGCTATCTGAAGGCCGTTCGTCACCAGGTTCAAGGTGAGCCTGACCCGGAGTGGCTCCTCCGCCCCGACGTCCAACGCGGCCTGGCAGCGGTGGCTGAGGCCGGGCTGGTCTACGACCTGCTCACCAGGACCCCGCACCTGCCGGCCGCCATCCGGGCGGCACAGGCCCTGCCCCAGCTCACCTTCGTCCTGGACCACCTCTCCAAACCGGTCATTGGCGGCCCGCTTGATCCCTGGGCCACCCACCTCCGGGACTTCGCTGCCCTCCCGAACACGACCTGCAAACTCTCCGGCCTGGTCACCGAGGCCGATTGGTTGAGCTGGACCGTCGCCGACCTCAAGCCGTACGCCCAGACGGTCCTCGAAGCCTTCACACCGGAGCGAGTGATGTTCGGCTCCGACTGGCCCGTCTGCCTACTCGCCGCGGACTACCCGGCCGTCGTTGCCGCGGCCGAGGCCCTGACCGCCCAGCTGACGCCAGCCGAGCAATCGGCTGTCTTTACCACCACGGCCACCAACACCTACGACCTCAGCTGAGGCCTTGGTTTGGCGAGCCGGGTGATGCGGCTTGTAGTCATCGAGGTACTCTCTGCTGCCTAGTGGCTCTCAGGCGCTCCTCACTCGACAACAAGAAATCGAGGGACCTGCAAGGTGGGCTGCGCAAAGGAGTCAGGGCTCATGCTCACAGTGCGGGTACGGCGCGATGTACGTCCAGGCGCCACCACCGATGACCAGATCGATGCGGTGCCGGAGGCTGTCAACGTTTGCGCTGAACACGGCGGAGCCATGGTCGCGCTGGCGAAGGTGATGTTGTCTGACCAAGTGGCTGCTGAGGCGGCCGTGGTCGAGGTGATCTCGACAGCCTTTCCGAGGGCGGCGATGGCGGTGCCGATGCCTGCGCCGCAGATGCGACGCGAACTTGCCCGTAGAGTGCATCGATCATGCTCGCGCAGGGAGCACACCTCGATGCGGCATCAGCAGGCGGTCGCTGTGGCTTTGGCGCAGTGCGGGCAGCTGGACTATCGACAGATTGCAGATGTCCTGCGGCTACCTGCCGCGGACGCGGCAGAACTCCTTTGCTCGGGACTGCGCGCGCACGCCACCGGCGTCCAGGTCTATTCCAATCTTGCTGGAGAGCTTGTCTAGGGCGTCGCCAGAGTGACCGTGAGCGGGGGAAGTTCTTCCGGCCCGCCTCGTGGCGCTGCGGCTACCGGGTCGACGAGCGTCTTCTCTCCGGCGACGTCGACCACCTTGCGAGGGAAGCTGAACGGTGCTGCCGACTGACCTTCGCCGGCAACGATCTCGAAGTTCACGATGCCGTCCGGTCCAGTCACGGGTGCGAGGACCGACCAGTCGGTCATTCTGAGCTGGAACGAGCCGTCCGGGCCGGCGGTGGTCTCCGTCAGTTGCTGCAGCTTCCCCTCGTCGCCGACCTTTGGTGATTCGCTCGTGTCGTTGCTCGGCCACGCGTACAGGACCACCGAGACCCTCGCTGCAGCCTTCCCCTCGGCAGTCTTGACCGTGCCGTGGGCGACCACGGACTCATCCAGCACGGCGGTACCACTGTCCGCGGAACACGCGGACGCCACCGTGATGCTGCAGATCACCAAGCCCGCGGTGACGGCTATGGTCGTCAACTGTCGCCGCACGGGTTTCTCCTTGGCCCTCGGTTCCGGACAAAGTACCTCATCGGAAAACAGTGGTGTCCAGTGAGTTGCATCATCCTGCAACAAGCGGTTCGGTTCATTTGGGAGTGGCGGGGCTCGTGTCGCATTTGAGCCAGGGTGATTTGAGAATGGTGTTGGCCACCGGCTAATTTCGCATCTGTGAATGCGATCGATTCGCCGGGGCGTGAGGCTCGAGCGGCGCTGGCCGGGGAGTTGCGGCGGCTGCGCCAAGCCTTTGGGATCACTGGGCGGCAATTGGCGGCGCGGCTGGGAATCAGTCCGTCCGAGGTCAGTCGGATCGAAACCACGACGGTGATCCCGGATCCCCGACTGGTCGGGGCTTGGATGCGGGCGTTGGAGGCCGAATCTCGTGCGATCGAAAGGGTTCTCGCGATGGTGGATTCGGCGCATCGAGAGGCCAGGAGTAGCCGGCGTTGAGGTCTCGACCGGCGCTGGTTGGAGGTCGGCGACCGTCGGGAGACTGGCCGCCGACCTCACGTTGGCTCAGGTCTCTGCGTTGAGGTGCAGCGATGCCGAGCCCGGGGTTGGGAATCCGCCCACAGCTAACTCCCATAGCGGAATGTTCTGGGTGCCGTCCGCGCTTGTCAAGTAAAATCTGATGGCACCTGTCAATGAAATTCTGTTGTCCAGATTGGCTCAATTGTGCACCGTCTCCAATGCGCCATAAGAGGATCATTGAATCGCTGGGTGAGATGTTGTAAATGAAGTCTTGACATCGGAATTGCGGCTGAAGATGATCCTTGAAACTCGGCTCGGCTGATGCGGAGCGCCCCCGCGGAAGGTAGTTGCCATGCAGCCGGGCCTCGGCCGATCCATCGATAAGAGCGTCGGCAGAGCTCGGGGAGTGGCGAGCTGATGTCCGTGCGGCCCGCCCCGCCGTCTGTGCGGCTTCAGAAGGTCCGGATGACAGATGCCGTGGGAACGGTGCGGGAGTGCCTGATCGCGGATCCGGGAGGCGGCGTTCAGGAGCTTCACGTGCTGTTCCATCCCTTCGCATCGACGCCTGAGGCGGTGCTGTTCGGAGAGGACGCCGGCGCCTACTTCATCAAGCCTCTGGAGGGCATGGTGGAGGCGGTGCGCGGGGCCGGCATGGCGGTTGTCGCTCCGCGTGCCCGTGGACGCGTGCTACCGGGTGTGTCACTGGCCTGGGCTGCTCATCTGGACGCGGTCAGGGCCTGTATCGACGAGGCCTGCCGGTTGACCGGCGCCAGCGTTGTCACGGCCGGTGGATTGTCGATGGGCGGGCTCGATGCGCTCGTCTTCGCCGGGCGGAATCCAGAGGTCGTCCGAGCTGTCTGGGCGGCCAACCCGATCATCGACGTCCAGGAATGGGGTCGAGACATCGAGGCCGGACGGACCGAGGACAACCTGTTCGAGACGCGCGTACACAAGCTGATCGAGCAGGAGGTCGGCGCGGGCTTACGCCCGGCGGTCGAGGCCTATGCAATGCGGTCGCCGTTGCACTACGTCGAAGCGCTGGCGACTGTCCACGTGCGCCTGGTGTGGTCGCCGGCGGACACCGTCGTTCCTGGCCAGGCGTCTCGGCATGCGCATCGGTTGGCGACCAGACTTCGTGCCATGGGCGGCAGCGTCGATGAGCAGATCGTCACTCATGCGCCTTTGGACTGCACTCTTTCCTCGGGGCGGTTCGCACATGAGGCCTGCGACGTCCGGGAGAACGTCGGCTGGCTCCAGCGGGTACGAGCGGTGTAAGTCTTTCCGGGGTCAACGAGAGGGTCATTGGTGCATGACCGACAGGCCGGCGGCCGTCGCCTATGTCAATGCGGGTCTGTTCGTGACCGGTTCCGCGCTGGAGCAGGCCTGCAGAGGTCTGAGCCGCTTCGCGGATGAGCAGGGCTACAACCTGATACACACTCATATCGAGGGGCACGCGCTCGACCTGGACGCCTTCGGCAGCTTGGTGCAGCGGGTCACCAGGCTCGGCGTCGTTGCGGTCCTGGTTCCAAGCCTCCATCACTTCGCCCCCGTCGGCGGCCCGTCCGACGTCAAGCGCTGGTTGGAGCACCTGATCGAGGGGAAGGTGATCTCCGTTGCCCTCCGCTGATGGGTCGAGTCGGCGCGCGCCGTTGCCAATCCGGCCCGAGACGTATGGCGCGGAGGTGTCAACGACACCAGACTTGTTTGCTTCCGAAGCGCGTTAACGCAAACATAGCTGCGTGACGATTGCGACGAGTGGTGAGCGGAGGGTCCAGGAGCCGTGTCCGATGAGCCCGTAGTCCGTGACAAGTTGCCACGCCCGCCGGGTGGCCGTCGTCGCAGTCCGTCGATGACTGACGTCGCGAAGCTGGCCGGTGTCTCGTCGCAGACCGTCTCGCGGGTTTCGAACGGTTTTCCTGGGGTGGTCGACACCACGCGCGAGCAGGTTCTGGCTGCGATGAAGCAGCTGGGATACAGGCCGAATGGAGCCGCCCGGGCACTGAAAAGCGGTGAGTACCGCACTCTCGGAGTGGTGGTCTTCACGCTCTTGAGCGTCGGGAACAACCGGACTCTGGACGCCATTGCGGTTGAGGCCGCGCGCGAGGGCTACGCCATCACGCTGATCCCGGTGAACGCCCAGGAGGCCGTTGAAGGCGCCTTTGGCAGGTTGGCCGATCTGGCGGTCGATGGGGTCATCCTGGTCTTGGAGACCCAGCTGTTGCAGCAGATCTCGGTCTCCTTGCCACCAGGTCTTCCGGTGGTCGTTGTCGATGCAGACGCCGGAGCCGACTACGCCGCGATCGATATGGACCAAAGCGGCGGTACCCAGCAGGCCGTCGATCATCTCCTCGAGCTCGGCCATCGGACGGTATGGCACGTAGCAGGCCCCGCAGGCGCGGCATCCAGCCGGCGCCGGACCGATGCCTGGCGGACGGCGTTGGAGAAGCACGGTTGCGTAGTTCCCGAGTTGGTTCGCGGTGATTGGTCTGCGGAGTCGGGCTATCGGGCCGGCTTGGAGTTGCCTGACGACTCGTCGTGTACGGCGATTTTCGCGGCCAACGACCAGATGGCCCTCGGGGTGCTGCTTGCTCTCTACGAGAAGGGCCGAAGCGTTCCGCGAGAAGTCAGCGTCGTGGGCTTCGACGCAGTACCGGACGGCGTTGCGTTCATTCCTCCACTGACCACGGTCTATCAAGACTTCGCCGAACTCGGACGACTTTGCGTCGCGGAGCTTCTTCGCCAGATCACTACCGGGGTTCCGGCGGAACCGGGCGTACAACTGGTGCCGACTCGATTGCTCCAGCGGGCAAGTACGGCGCCACCTCCGGAGACCGAAATACCGTAAATGACCACGACAGGCCGGCGTCCGTATGGGGGGATGGGACGCCGGCCTGTCGGGTCATGGTGATCCCGGCTCACACCTGAAGTCGGGATCAGCGACGGAATCGGACTGGACTCAGGTGCAGTCCGACTCCTTGCTGAAATGATCTTGGAGACCCTATCCAGCTGTCAAGTAATACGTTTGAATATTCGACAGATGACGCAATTGAGCAAGGTAAAGCAAAAGTGACTCGTTCTCATTCTTTATTGCTTCGGCCCCCTGCCCCGTGGTCAGGAGACCGATTTGAGTCGAAAGTACCGACGTCGATCACACTGTGTCCACGGTCGGGTGCGGATTGTCACCTATTGGTCAGTTCGGTTGTTGTCACTTCTGGGAAGTGGCGCGGTCAGATCCAGCCGCGGTGAGCCGCCTGCACTCCGGCCTGGAATCTGGTCGACGCGCCGAGACGGGTGATCAGTAGGCTGACCCGGCGAACGACTGTGCGGCGCGACAGTCCGAGTTGTGCGGCGATCTTCTCGTCGGTCACGCCCGTAGCCATCAGTGTGAGAATCTCCCGATCCCTGCCGTCGACCTGGTCGGTGCTGGTACTGGCCGGCGCGGCCACCTGCCAGAGGGTTTCGAACACGCCTCCCAGGGTCGTCAGGAGGGCGGACCTGCTGATCATGAGAGTGGTCGATGCGGCAGGTTCGACTTGGTCGGCGAGTACCAAGAAGCCGACATGCTCGTCGATGAGAGTGAGTGCGAGCGGAGGGTTCGGGAGGACGCGTGCCCGTTCGCCCGACCTCGTCGAGCTGAGCAACGCACTCGAGGCCCAGGTGGTTGTCAGCTGATTCTGCTGGTAGATCGATCGGTAGCGAACGCCCCTGGCGATGCGATCCTGCCGGATCCGTTCGCGGACATGCCGGTGGCCAACGGTGGCGCAAGGCGCCTTCTCGATGGTCCGGACCTCGAACTCGGCGCGGGTGTGGAACTGTTGAACCGGTCGGCAGGCATCTTCGGTCGCGGTCAGAACCTCGAGCCCGTGGTAGCTGCCCTGGTGATGGCGAGCGGTACGGAAGATTTCGATCAGCTCGGCCTCAGCCTCGCGAATCTGAGTCTGCCGGCGGTGTTCTGACGTCAGAATCTTCGTCGTCAGCCGGTCCGGCCGCTCGGCCTCCCAGTGGCTGTCGGAGCGGCTGGCGGCCTCGCTCTCGGCCAGCTCGGCCAGTGCGTCGCGAACGGCAGCAGGCGCCAATCCGGTAGCCAGTGCGATCGCGCTCTCGGTCATGCCGGGCGTGGCGACCAGGGCTCGGTACACGCGTCCGGCTGCCGTCGTCGCGAACAGCAGGTCCGCGGCCGGCAACCGGTCCTTCGGTGTGGAGGCGGCGAAGGGCATCCCGAGCTCCCTTCAGTTCTCGTCGGGATCAGGCGCAATGTTTGCGCAAACAGATAGTATGACCTTTGCTGCGATTCGTCAGCCCGCCGGGCTCGATTGATCCTGGCCGCGCGGGCTCGGAGGCCGAGCTCGACAGGTTGCGTGTCGTCAATGCCGGTTGAGGCGGCACCGGTCGCGACTTGACCATCGAGCGCGAGCGGAACCGGGCGTGCTGAGGCCGATCCGTGATGTCTGGCGGTGCGGCCGGTCGATGCCGAATGGTCGAGCGGCCCGGCCGAAAGCGCCCCAGGTGTTGTGCGGCCGACGGCATCCGGGGTGGTTGTTGCCAGACTCCGCGTACATTCCGTCTCCGAGATCTGTGGGCCTCAGATCGTTCCGCAGCGTGGCCGGCTCGTGCCCGCAACGGCCTCCGGCCGCCGCCGGAGAGAGGTCCGGCGGCGATGGGCCCCGGAGGGAACGGCCTCCGGGGAGCCGTAAAGCTATTCCGGACCGACAATCCGGTCAACCGAATGTCTCGGATGAGTCGTGTCGCGAAGGTGACTAAATGGCCCGCGGGAAGCGGATTTTCAGCGTCGCCGGGATAAGTTTCGTCGATGCAGCGCAGCACTCGCCTGCGCGTCGACACGCAAAGGGCGTCCTTTGTCCTGAGGAGGCAAGTTCATGCTTAGTCTCGTCCAGCTGGGAATGCTGGTCAGAGTGGTGGACGAAGGTGGGTTCTCCGCTGCGGCCAAGGCGTTGTACATGAGTCAACCGACCGTTTCGAATCACATTCGTCAACTCGAGCGCGCGTTAGGTGTCAGTCTGCTCCAGCGCGGCCCTCATGGTGCGCAACCCACCCCGGCAGGCAAGGTGGTGGTCGACCATGCGCGAGAGGTCTTCCGTGTCCTGGAACTCCTGCAGCATGCGGCGGCTGGATATCGTGACTTGGAGTCCGGCTTGCTCGCTGTGGCTGGTACGACGACGCTGGGAACCTATTTGCTGCCCCGTCTCATGAGTGAGTTCACGGCCCTGGCTCCGAAAGTGACCTGCCAGCTCCGAGTCGGCAACGGTGACACCGTCGAGGCCTGGATGCTGAACAGTGAGGTCGGCTTGGCACTGTGCGCCGGTCGTCCGGTCGCGGAATCTCTGGTCAGTGAGCTGCTACTGAGCGAGGACATGGTTCTGGTCGCGCCGGCTGAGCATCCGCTGGCCGGACGAGCTGTGGAGGTCGCCGATCTCGTCTCCAGCCGGTTCCTGTTTCGCGAGCGAGGTTCGGGTACGCGGCGGTTGCAGGAGCAGACCCTTCGTAGCTGGGATCTTCGTGGTGCTGAGACCTGGGAGGTCTGGGGTTCCGACACCGTCAAAGAAGCGGTGCAGCTTGGCCTGGGGCTCACGGTGTTGTCCGAGCACACGGTTCGTCGAGAGATCGAGACCGGGGTCTTGACCCGGCTGGACATCGAGCCGCGGCCGCCAAGTCGTGAAGTGACTTTGGTACGCCGAGCTGACCGCCTCCTGACGCCGCCCGAGGAAGCCTTTGCGTTGTTGGTGCGCGCCACTGCCGCATGGCCTCGGTGACTTCGGCGTCCCAACGCTATAGCCCCTATAAGGCAAAAGCTTCTTCCTGTCGGTCGGGTGTCCCGCCAGTCTGAGGGTGTCCGCCACCGCCGACCTTCAGGAGACCAGGTGCCTTCGACGATGTTCGACGTCAACGGTCGCAGCTACATCACGCCGGGGAGCCCGGTCGTGGTGATCTGCGTCGACGGCAGTGAGCCCGAATACCACGAGCTGGCGATGCAGGCCGGCCGGATGCCCTGGCTCACGGAGACGTTGCGTGATCGGGGATCGTCCTGGGCGGCCGAATGCGCGATGCCGGCCCTGACCAATCCGAACAACGTATCGATCGTCACGGGCCGGCCGCCGGCGGTGCACGGCATCTGCGGAAACTACATCTTCGACGCCGCGACCGGTGAGGAGGTGCTGATGAACGACAAGCGCTTCCTTCGGGCCCCGTCCTTGTTGGCGGCCGCGAATGATGCCGGACTCGACGTCGTCGTGGTGACGGCCAAGGACAAGCTGCGCCGGCTGCTGGGAGCCGGAGTGGTCGAGGATGGTCCGAGCCTTGCCGGCCGACCGGAGTTCGAGGCGCCGCGCCGGCGGGGGATCTGTTTCTCGGCGGAGAAGGCCGACCAGGCAACGGTCGAGGAGAACGGCATCGGCGAGGTGCTCGCGTTGGTCGGTCGTCCCCTTCCTGAGGTCTACAGTGCAGACCTCAGCGAGTTCGTCCTCGCTGCCGGTGTGGAGATCCTCCGCACGAGCGGGGCCGACCTGATGTACCTGTCGCTCACGGACTACATCCAGCACAAACACGCGCCCGGTACCGAGACGGCGACCGCTTTCTACGAAATGATCGACCGGTACGCCCGGGAACTCGATGAGCTCGGGGCGGTTGTGGTCATCACCGCCGATCATGGGATGAGCGCGAAGTCGGACGGCGACGGACAGCCTCGAGTCGTGTACGTCGAGGACGAGGTCCGTTCCCTGCTCGACGGTCAGCCGGGGGATCCGGCCGACGACGTCAGAGTGGTGCTGCCGATCACTGATCCCTACACGGTTCATCACGGCGCGCTCGGTTCGTTCGCCAGCGTGTACCTGCCGCCGGACGCCGATCAGTTGTCGGTGATCGAGGGATTGGCCGCGATCGATGGAATCGAGGCCGTCTACAACCGGGGCGACGCTGCTCGCAAGTTCCAGCTTCCTGTCGACCGCATCGGCGACATCGTCGTCCTCGCCGAAGCCGGTACCGCGCTCGGCCGATTCGTTGCTTGGCACGATCTGAGCCAGCTCGACGCGCCGCTGAGGTCACACGGCGCGCTCGGCGAGACCTCGGTGCCGTTCCTGATCAACCGGGTACTTCCGCAGCCCGACCTGGCCGGCGAGTGCGTCAGCGGGGCAGCCCGGCTCCACAACTACGACGCGTTCTGGGTCGCGACGACGCTTGTCGCCCAGGTCGAGGCGTCGTCATCCCTTCCAGCGATTGGTTGACCGACATGTCAGTGACAGGACCCGCGCCGAAATCCGCTGTCGAGCTGGAGTCCGTCTCCGAGGATCGATTCCGACGCCTCAAGCATCGGATGCTCCTCGCCGCGATGTTCTGCTACCTGTTCTTCTACACCGGCCGGCAGACCTTCGGATTCGCCATCCCCGGCATCCAGGAGGATCTCGGCCTGAGCAAGACGACCCTCGGCGCGATCGGTGGTCTGCTGCTGTGGTCCTACGCCGCCGGGCAGCTGATCAACGGCAACCTCGCCGACAAGTTCGGCGGCCGCCGCATCATGACGCTGGGCGCCATCTTGTCCACGATCCTCAACTGGTGCACGAGTTTCGCGATCGGCACCAAGAGTCTGGCCGTGGCCTGGAGCGCCAACGGGTTCGTTCAGGCGATGGGATGGCCGTCCGGCGGCCGCGTGATCGCGAACTGGTGGACACCGCGCGAGCGCGGGAAGAGTCTCGGGTTCTACACGTTCGCCGCCGGCTCGGCGTCCGTCCTGGCCTTCGTCACCTCGACGCTGGTCGTCGACACCTTCGATCTCGACTGGCAGTGGATCTTCCGGATTCCGGTGCTGCTGATGCTGGTCGGCGGCATCACCTTCTACTTCATCGCCCGGGAGAACCCCGAACAGGCCGGTGTCAAAGCACCGCAGAGTTTCGTCGACGCCCAGGCCGCCGGCTCGATCTCAGGCCCGGAACTCGTGGCCGGAGAGCGGTCGATCGACCGCTACCGCGCGGTGCTGGCCAGCCCCAAGATCTGGTCGACCGGGATTGCCATCGGGTTCCAGAATGCCGCTCGTTACGGTCTGCTGATCTGGGTTCCGGTCTACTTCCTCGGCGACAACTGGAAGTCCGGCGGCGGTGCGATCAGTCCGATCTGGATCTCCGTGGCGCTTCCGGTCGGGATGGCGGTAGGTGCGTTGACCAACGGCCAGATCTCCGACCGGCTCTTCGGGTCTCGACGGGATCGACCGATCGCGGTGTTCATGGTTCTCGGCGCGCTCTTCGCGATGATCATGTACCTCGCTCCGCTGGGAATCATCGGTGGGATCGTTATTCTCTTCCTGACCGGCTTCTTCGTCTACGGGCCGCAGTCCTCGTTCTGGGCGCTCTGTCCGGATATTGCCGGACGGCGGATGGCCGGCACCGCGACCGGGGTAGTGAACTTCTTCTCGTACCTCTTCGCTGGAGCCGCCGAGCCGCTGGTCGGCTACGTCATGGACAGCACCGGACAGACCGGCTACATCTTTCCGATCGTCGCGGGCAGCTGCCTCATCAGCGCGCTCGTGGCCTTGACGATTCGTCGATGAGGACGCTGATGACCGACACGATGGGCCTGGAGCCGGGCACCGCGACAGCCGCTGTGTGGAACGGCGTCGACAAAGGATTCGAGGTAGTGGTCGAGAGCCTGCCGAACCTACGGGCGGGAGAAGTTCTGGTCGAGATCGAGCTGGCGACGATCTGCGGCAGTGATCTGCATACTCTCTCGGGAGACAGGCCGACGCCGCTGCCGACCGTCCTCGGGCACGAAGCCGTCGGGCGGGTCGTCGGGATCGGAGGGGTGGCCACGTTCTTCGACGGGTCGGCGGTTGCGATCGGTGACCGTCTGACCTGGACGATCGGAACTTCCTGCGGAACCTGCCGTCGGTGTACTCGAGGGGTTCCGCAGAAGTGCACAGACGTCCGGAAGTACGGGCACGAGGCGATGGACGCGCATTGGCGGCTGAACGGCGGCATGGCCAGCCATATCCATCTGCTCGCCGGAACCGGGCTCGTGCGGCTTCCGGACAGCCTGGCCGCCGAAGTCGCGGCACCGGCCAATTGCGCGACGGCAACCGTCGTGTGCGCGATCCGGCGATCAAGTTTCAGGCCGGGAGACACCGTGATCGTGATGGGGTGCGGCATGCTCGGCCTGACCGCGGTCGACTACGCCCGATCCCGCGGCGCCGGCAAGATCATTGCCTGCGACCCCGATGGCAGTAGGCGTGCGTTCGCTGTCGCCTTCGGTGCTGACGTCGCTTGCGGTCCGGCCTACCTGGCCAAAGCGGTCGACCAACACGGCGCCGATGTCATCCTCGAGCTGTCCGGCAACAATCTGGCTGTCCAAACGGCGATCGATCTCGTCGATCTGGATGGCACGGTCGCGCTGGTGGGATCCGTCTCACCGGCGCCGTCGGTGTCGTTCGAGCCCAGCGGCTTCGTACGTAATCTCAGCAGGATCGTCGGCTGTCACAACTACCGAGTCGATGATCTGGCCGAGGCCATCCGCTTCCTGGACGAGACGCCGTCGCAGCACTCGTACCGGGATCTGATCCCGCATCCCTTTCCCCTGGCCGAGATCGACGCCGCCGTCGCCGAAGCCAAGCGAGGGTTGTCCCCGCGCATCGCCCTCTCGATGACCTGAATTGCATTCCTGGGTATTGGCGCAGTTGCGTCGATACCCAGAAGTGCAATTCACGTTCAGCATTGTTAAATACAAGTCAAAGATCAGGAATTGGCGCCGGAAAAGGGTTCCCCGGGCGCTGCGGCCCGCTACTGTCCGATCGGCCGGAAGTAGTTGTATCGGCTGCTCAGAAGACAGACAAGGACCGGAGAGCATGCGGGATCTCAACCCCTACTACGTATCGTTCATTCGCCGGTGGGGCGGGCCGGTACTGGTCTTGATCATGGTGCTGAGCGGCGCCGGCGGCGTCGCTTGGGCCGTGCTGCGCGACGACACGGCAATGGCAGGTCCGGTACCTCCCTCGCCTTCCTCGGACGACGGGCCGTTCCAGGTGGACGAGGGACAGGACGAGGAGTATCTGCCGGTCGAGGACGAGCCCTCGCCGGTGACGCCGAGTGTGCCGCCTGCGAGCAGTACCCCCACCATGCTCCCGACTGTCGCGCCAACCGCGCGTGACGAGGGGACAACCGAAGCCGAGCCCGAACCTGGTACACGTCGAGACCCGAGGTGGACGTCCCCGTCGATTGGCACGCCCGGATCTCCGGTGACGACGCAGCCAACGCGGCCGACAGATCCCACCGCGCCCACGATCAGGCCGCCGGCGACGCCATCGCGGACGCCGAGCACGAAACCACCGACCGGCATGACCGGCGTGGAGCTCGAGGTCCTGGCGCTGACCAACAAGGAGCGGGCCAAGGCCGGCTGCGGGCCGCTGGAGCAGAACCCCGCGCTGGTCCGTGCCGCCGAACGCCACGCAGCCGATATGGTTGCCAACGGCTACTTCGGTCACACCGGGAAGGACGGCCGCAGTCCGTATCGGCGAATGAAGGACGCCGGTTATGCCGGCGAGGTCACCGCCGAGAACATCGCCAAGGGGCAGGAATCACCCGAGCAGGTTGTCCGGTACTGGATGGACAACCTCGGGTACCGCCTCAACCTCTTGAACTGTCAGTTCCGGGTGGTCGGTATCGGTGAGGTGTCCAAGCACTGGGTGCAGAACTTCGGGGCTTGACCAACGATCCGGGCGGGTCGTGAAGGGACGGACTTCCCTTCGCGGCCCGCCTTTGTGCGCACCTCGGGCATAGCAGATTCCGACCGATTTCTCACCTGTCGTGCACGGGGATCCCCGACAATCCGGTCCGGCGGGTGGGTGATCGCCGCGGGTTTTCCCGTCGCTCTGCACCGCCCGGTAGGCGATGGCGCGAATGACCTGCAAGGTTGGAAGCAGTGAGCATGTGCCCACTGCTTCCTGGTAATGTCGAGCAGAGAAGAGACGCCCATGAAACCTCTCCGCTTTCTCGCGCCGCTGGCAGTTCTGACGGCTCTCGCGGTCGGTGCTCCGGTCTCCGTCGCTGCGACGGAGAGGTCCGTCGCAGCCCCGAGCCCGGTCGCCGCCTACACGGGAACCGATCACGATGCCGAGGCCGCGGACGCGTTCCGGGCCGCGGTGATGCAGTCCGTCCGCGCCAAGCAGGCCAAGGAGCTCAAGGCCGGCCGCAAGCTTGCGGCGGTCACCGTGATCACCTACGCCAACTTTGCGCCGACGTACGCCGCCAACGTGAACCGCGCCGTGCAGAACTGGAACGCCTCCGTCCGCAACGTCCGGCTGGTTGCTGGAAGCAACTATGACTTCTACCTGATCGAAGGTAACGGTCAAGGCTCGTTCGCGGCCGTCGGCGGTAACGGGACGGGGTACATCTTCATCGATCACGCCCAGGCCCGGCAGTTCGACCGGACCCGAATCGTCGCCCACGAGATGGGGCACATCCTGGGCCTGCCGGACCGTCGGACCGGGCGCTGCGCGGATCTGATGTCGGGAGGCAACGCGCCGCTGTCCTGTGCCATCGCAACGCCGAACAGCAACGAGAGCGCGGAGATCGATCAGCTCTGGGCCGACGGCTCCAACTTCGCGCCGCGCGCGAAGGCGGCCTCCGTTCGCTGATCTCGGGTGTCGTCGAGGAGCCCCTCGAGAGCGATTCCGCTCGAGGGGCTTTCGGCGTCCGCGCGGACAGTCTGTTTGGTTATGGCGCATATAGCCAGATAGTGCTCGGTTGACAGTTACCTGGCGGGGCCGGCAGCTGTATCTCTTGTGTTGCGGGGATCGATCTCCCAGAGCACGCCCGTACACACTCAGAGGAGCCACGCATGAAACTTCGAAAGACAGCTGCCGTCGGTTCGATGTTGCTGTTGGTAGCCGCCTTCGTGCCATCGCTACCGGCGGCGACAGCGGTGCCGACGAAGGCTGATCTGCAGCTCGGGTTGCAGAAGGTCTTGTTCATCGACTTCGACGGGGTGCGGTACGACAAGCTGGTCGCGGCCGACACGCCCAATCTTGACGCGCTGGCGGCCACTGGCCAGTTCGGGCCGTCGAACCTTCACGACGACACCAGCGTCCCAACGATGTCGGGCCCGGGACACTCGAACCTGCTGACCGGTGTCTGGCCGGCCAAGCATCGGGTCACCGGGAACACCTTCGGTGGTCACAACCTTTCGCGCTACCCGGCTCTGTTCACGCGGCTGGAGCAGCTGCGTCCGGCCCTGAACACCTTCTCCACCGCTGACTGGAACCCGCTGAACACGTTCCTCCTCGGCGGCGCCGACGTGAACCTCGATCCGGATGGAGGACCTGCTCGCGACAGCAACAGCGTTGACTCCGTGGTCTCCGCGCTCCGCAACGACGATCCTGACGTCATCTACATCTACCAGCACCGCGCCGACGAGATCGGGCATTCGCGCGGGTCCGATTCGGCCGCCTACACCGACACGATCGAAGCGCTCGACCGCAACGTCGGTCGGTTGGTCGCGGCAGTGCGGGCGCGTCCGGCTGCCGAGAACTGGCTGATCCTCGCGTCGACCGACCACGGGTTCACCGGCGGCAACCACGGTGGGCACCAGCCGACGACCAGGACTGTCTGGACGTTGGCGACCGGTGGCGCCGTTCCGGCCGGACGGCCGGCCCGCCCAGCGCGTCAAGTCGACATCGTCCCCACGATCTTCCGTCACCTCAACATCGCGGTCGACCCGGCCTGGGGTCTGGACGGCGTGCCGATCGGTACTCGGTAAACAAGTAGCCATGGGCAACCAGTCGTCCTGACTCGTGCGCCCCTGGCGGGACTCGCCGGTCCGGTGATCCATCGGGCCGGCAGGTTTTCGGACCGATATGGCGCAACTGGGTAATGTCGTGAACGAGCCAGTTTCTTTTCATTTGAAATGGCTGCTTGACGGCGCGGTGCTTTTGTCATGAATATCCTCTCGGGATCTTCTCACCGCCCGAGATGAGGCCACATGCCAGTTGATGATCCGGAAACCCCCGCCCCCGGAATCGCTGAAGAATTCACAGTTGCTCGTGCCGCCCGACGCATCGGCGTGCCGCCGCAAGAGGTTCGGCGGCTGATCGGCGCCGGCGCGCTGAAGGCCGAGCGCGCCGAGTGCTACGGCGGCTGGTCGATCGATGGGGATTCACTCAGCCAACTGGTTGCCGAACGATTCGGCCGGCGGACGATCTGGCCTTCCCGGGTGGCCTGGGCCGCTTTGTGGACCTTGTCCGGGCTGCCCGTCCGTTGGACCCGAAGCGAGAACGTCCGCCGGGTCCGTACGGAGATGTCGCGTATCGATGCGACGGCCTTGTCCGCAGCGGTCCGCGGCCGGGCAATCGTCGAGTCGGGTGCGGTCCCGGCCTCGCTGGTCAGGCGGTTGCTGTCCGTCCGGGGAGTCGTTCTCAGCGGTGGGAGCGCGTTACGTCAGGACCCATTCAGCTTGGGAATCATCGACATCTACTGCCCCTACCGAAGTCGTGCCGCGTTGCTGCGCCGTTTCTCCATCGACGTCGCCAGCACCAGGCCCAACGTATTCCTGCGGTCGCCCACGACCGACATGGAGAACTTCGTCCTGGCCGGAAGGGAGGTGATGCCTACCGCAGTCGCTGCGCTGGATCTCACGGATTACTCGAAACCGCACTTGACCCGAGCCGGTCACGACCTGACCGCTCGGCTGCTTCGAGATCTCAGATCGTGATCCGACCCAATCTCGTCCCCCTAGTGAGGAGCTCCCTAGTGAGTTTGCCAAAACACCGCCTCAGTCGCCGGGCCATCCGGCTGACGGCTGCTACCGGACTGACCGCCGCCTTGGTCGCCGGAACTCTGACCAGCAACAGCTTCAGCGCGGTTGCTGCCACTCCGGCTACGCCCCCGGACGCCACTTCCGTTGCGATTGCCGCCGCGGATCGCGCTGTCGGCGCCGGTCTCGGCGCACTGCGTAAAGGCGCAGACGAGACCTTCATTCGTGAAGGTGTGTTCGAGGGTGGCGACGCGGACACCCAGGACCTGTTCTACATCTCGTACAACAAGTCCTACCAAGGACTGCGGGTGATCGGTGGTGACGCAGTCGTCGCGACCGACGCCGAGGGCAACATCCTCACCACGCTGGCTGCCTCGGAGAAGACGATCTCCGTGGCCACGAAACCCAAGCTGACCGCCGCGAGCGCGGATCGCTCGGCCCGCAAGGCCTTCACCACCGTGTCCGAATCGGGCGCTGGACAACTCGTCGTGCTGGTCATCGGACAGCCGAAGCCCGTGCTGGCGTGGGAAGTCCCGGTGGTCGGCAAGGCCAAGCACGCTGACCACGACCACGGCGACCGGCTGACTCGGGAGCTCGTGTACGTCGATGCATCCAGCGGCAAGGTCGCGCACACCGCGGAGCAGACCGCCGCAGGTACTGGCCGAGGTATCTGGAACGGTGCCGGCCTGACCTTCGGTACCACGCGCTCGGGCAGCACGTTCCGGATGAGCGACCCCGCACGTCCCGGGTTGTCCTGCGCCGACTACAGCAACAGCACCGTGTACACCGACGCCGACGACGTTTGGGGCAGCACGAGTCGGACCGATCGGGTCTCCGGCTGTGTCGATGTCATGTACGCCGCCGCCGGCCAGTGGAACGTCCTCAGGGACTGGTACGGACGCAACGGTCTGGACGGCCGCGGTAACTGGGCAGACGCCGAGGTCGGGCTGCCGGACAACAACGCGTACTGGGACGGTCCGGGTAACCCCGGTGGTGTGGCCTTCGGCTACAACGTCAACAACCAGTGGATCACGACGTCGGACGTGATCGCTCACGAGTACGGGCACGGTCTCGACGCCAATACGCCGAGCGGCATCTCCCGATACCCCAGCCAGGAAGCCGTCGCCGACATCTTCGGCACGATCACCGAGCACTTCCTGAACAACCCGAACGACCGGCCCGACTACGAGATCGGCGAACTCGCCAACGTCGCGGGCAGCGGTGCGATTCGCTACATGTACAACCCGTCGAGGGCCGGTCACCCGAACTGCTTCTCGACCACCCTGCCGGGGTCGGTGCACTCGGCAGCCGGGCCGATGAACCACTGGTTCTACCTGCTGGCAGAGGGCAGCAACCCGACCAACGGCCAGCCGGCGAGCCCGACCTGCGACAACAGCCGACCGACCGGGATCGGGATCCAGGAAGCCGGCCGCGTGATGTACAACGCGATGCTGCTCAAGACGTCGGGCATGAGCTACCAGAAGTGGCGGATCGCCACGCTGAACTCGGCCCGGAACCTGGACCGGACGTGTGGCACGTTCAACAAGGTCCGGGCTGCCTGGAATGCGGTCAGCCTGGGCGCCCAGCCCGGTGAGCCCACCTGCACCCCGGCGGCCGGCGACGGCCCGGCTGGGCCGGTCGTCGCGGCCGCGCCGGACATCAGCGTCGACAACATCCGGGCGCACCTTGCCCAGTTCAGCACCATCGCCAACAACAATGGCGGTAACCGCCGCGCCGGGACTGCTGGGTACAACGCCTCGCTCGCCTACGTGAAGCAGCGGCTTCAGGCGGCTGGATTCATCGTCACCGAGCAGCGCTGTACGAGTGGATGCAGCACCACCCAGACGAACAATCTGATCGCCGACTGGCCAGGCGGCCCGGCCAATCAGGTGATCATGTTTGGTGCCCATCTGGACGGCGTCAGCGCCGGTCCCGGTATCAACGACAACGCGTCCGGATCGGCGGCGCTGCTCGAGAACGCCCTCGCGTTCGCTGCCGCGCGGCCCAGCCTGACGAAGCATGTGCGCTTCGCCTGGTGGACCGACGAGGAGCAAGGACTCAACGGATCCGAGTTCTACATCAACACCTTGAGCTCCTCGGCCCGCGCTGCCATCCAGGCCTACTACAACTTCGACATGATCGGCTCGACCAACGGCGGGTACTTCATCAACAACATCACCACCCCCGCCGCCGCGCCGCTCAAGGAGTACTGGGACTCACTCGGACTGAACCCGGAGGAGAACCGTGAGGGCGCCGGGCGCTCCGACGACGCTCCGTTCCGCCTGGCAGGTATCCCGACCAGCGGGTACGCCGCTGGTGCCAGTGCTCGCAAGACCGCGACCCAGGCCGCGAAGTGGGGCGGTACGGCGAATGGGTCGTACGACCCCTGCTACCACCGGTCCTGTGACACGACGGCCAACATCAGCCCGACCATGCTCAACCGGGCCGCTGATGGCATTGCCCACACCCTCTGGAAGACCGCGGTAACCCCGTAGTCATCCCCGTTGGCAGGCCCTCCCGACTACGGGAGGGCCTGCCTGCCCGTAGTTGATCAGCTGGGCGACGTCCGGCCGATGAGACGCGGTGCTGTACAGGAATCGCTCGGAACCCCGTCTCGAGGTCCGCCGACGATAGCCCGACTGAGAGGAACACCCGTGAAACCCATCAAATGGTTGGCCGGCCTGGCTGCCGGCGCAGTCGCACTCACCCTGACAGTGCCAGGGCACGCGGGCCGCGACGCTGCCGCTCAGCAGCCGTCCGCCGTCCCGCAGTTGAGGACGCTCGTGACGCCGATCGCCGGACCGCCAGGCCTGGTCGCCAAGAGAGATGCGGCGGGTCGCGCGAAATCAGTCCGCCCGACGGTTCCGCTGCAGCCGCCGACCGCGGTGAGCTCGAAGGCCGGCCGCTCTGCGGTCAGCAAGCCGGACGCGGCAGCGGTGGCAACGGCGCAGATGGCAGAGCTTGCACCGTACTTCGGCGCTCGCAGTTCCGACCTCGTTGTGGGCAAGAGCATCCTCGGTCCGCAAGGCGCGCAAGTCCGGTTCCAACAGGTGGTGGACGGCGTCCCTGTCTTCGGCGGCGAACTTGTCAGCCACCTGGATCGGTCCGGGGCGCTGGAGTCGGCCAATGGCGAGGTCGCGCTGGCAACGTACGGCGTGTTTCCGCCGGCCGGTGAAGCTGAGCCCAAGCGAGCAGATGCAGAACGGGCCGCGCTGAAAGCCGTGCTCGATCGCAGCGAGCAGAAGGACGCCGTGCTGTCGGCCGAGCTGGTCGGGCCGCGGTGGTTCGACCCGAGCCTGATCAGCCGGCAGCGCGACTCGATCGCCGTACCGACCTACGTGTACGAGGTCACCGGCGCCGAGCATCTTCGCTGGCAGGTGGTCGTGCACGCGCCCACCGGGCAGGTGCTGCTGGCCTGGAATCTGAACAATCACCTGAATCGCGCGATTTGTGACGCCAACGGGGGAGTCTTCCGCGAAGGCGGCGAAGACGTGCGGTGCGGCAGGGCCTTTGCGGTGACCAGGTCCGAGGGGCAGCCGGCGTCAGGAGTCGCGGAAGTCGACCAGATCTACGACTACTTCGGCGACACGTCGTCCATGTTCGATCAGCTCGGCACAGATCTGACCGAGCTGATCGGGGTTGACTACGGCGACGGCAAAGGGAAGGCGCTCCGGGCCACCGTACGGGTCTGTCTGGTTGTCTGCCCGTTCCAGAACGCGTTCTGGAACGGAGAGCAGATGGCTTTCGGTGACGGTTTCGGCACCGATGACATCACTGCCCACGAGCTGCTGCACGGTGTCACCCAGAACACCGCGAACTTGGCCTACGTCTGGGAGTCCGGAGCGATCAACGAGGCGATGTCGGACATCCTCGGTGAGTTCGTGGACCTGGGCAACGGATCCGCCGACGACACCCCGGCCAACCGCTGGCAGATCGGTGAAGGCTCCATCATCGGCGCCTTGCGAAGTATGTCGGACCCCACCAAGTTCGGTGACCCGGACCGGATGCGGAGCCCCAACTGGGCCGAAGACAGAGACTTCACCGACAACGGCGGCGTGCACTTCAATTCCGGGGTCGCGAACAAGGCTGCGTACCTGATAGCGGACGGCGGGACGTTCAACGGGCAGACTCTCACCGGTATCGGTCTGCCTCGTTCCGAAGCGTTGTGGCACGGTGCGCAGAAGAGCCTGACAACCGGCTCCGACTACGGCGACCTTGCGCAGGCGCTCAGAGCCACCTGCGGCAAACTGGCAGGTGCCTCCGTCCGGGGAACCACCGCTGCCGACTGTGCGCAGGTGGAGGTAGCGCTCAAGGCCACAGAGATGGACCTGGAACCTGCGGTCGGCAAACCGGCACAGTCTCCGGTCTGCGACACGGCGGGCGGCCGGACCGCCGAGCTCTTCCACACCAGCTTCGCGAAGTACCCGGACGGCAAGATCAAGCGTGGTCCCGGCTGGGTGCTCGGCAAAGCGGAGAGCCTCGCGGACTCGGTGGTACCGACCGCGTACTCGCGCGACGGTGACGACTCGATGATGGGCCGAGTCAGCGACTCGGACGACTCCATCAGTCTGCAGACCGCGAAAGCCGTCCGAATTGCCGCCCCCAGGACCTACCTCCGCTTCACCCATGCCTACAACTTCTCGGGCTTCTTCGGGATCGGTCTCCGCACCGGGCTGGGGACCATGGAGTACTCGGTCAACGGCGGCAAGACGTGGAAGGACGCCGCCGGTCTGCCGTGGACCAATGGCCCGACCGTCGAATCGCCGCTCGGCAATCCGGCTCCGGGATGGCATCGCAATTCCGGTGGCTGGGAGACCAGTCGAGTGGATCTGTCGTCACTGGCTGGAAAGCAGGTGATGTTGCGGTGGAGCGAACACGGCGAGGTCGCTGCCGGTGAGACATCTGCTCACTGGTGGCTCGACAACGCCACTATCTACACCTGCTCGAGGTGATTGCCGTGGAGGCACGCATGTTACGTGTTCGAAGGGATGTCAGAAGGATCGCGGCTGTCACAGCTGCCATCGCATTGTCGAGTGTAGGCCTGCCTGCAGTGTCAGCAGGACCAGTAGCGGACTCGCCGAAGCTCCCGGTGCCGTTCGGCGGATCCTATGCACAGCAGACGCTGGTCTGGACTCCGTGCCTGATCGACGACCAGTTGCCGGCTGGACGACCCAAGACCGAGTGCGCTCAGGTCACTGCCCCACGAGACTGGGCCGATCCAGCAGCGGGAACCGATCTGAAGTTCGGCATCGCGCGGGTCAAGGCCGCGAACAGCGCACGGCGGATCGGCGCCGTTCTCACCAACCCAGGCGGACCAGGATCCAGCGGCAGAGGCGTGAGCGCTCAGTTGGCCATCGGGCTGCCTGCGCTGGGTGAACTCTTCGACCTCATCGACATGGACCCACGAGGTACGGTCCAGGCCGAACACTTCGAAGCGGCCGGGAGCAACGACCCGAAGAATACGTTCATCTGCTCGATCGATGTCGATCGGTTTCCCACCGGCGTCCTGGACGCTCGGGATCGGTCCGCGGAGAGCATCGTCGAACAGCAGACGACCGGCAAGGTCATCGCCGAGAGCTGCCAGAAGAATCCTCTGCACCGCTACATCACGACGTGGCAGACGGCCCACGACATGGAGTTGGTGCGTGTCCTGCTCGGCGAGAAGAAGCTCAACTTCGTCGGGTTCTCCTACGGCAGCTGGCTGGGTGCGAAGTACGCGGCGCTGTTCCCGACTTCGGCCGGGCGAATGGTGCTCGACTCGTCCACGAACTGGCAGGGGCGGCTGCAGGCCTCGTTCGAGGACTTCCCGCGGATCGTCCAGCGCAACTTCGACGAGATTCTGCTGCCGTACCTCGTCCGGGAGCTTCCCGAACTCTTCGGTACGGTCAGGGAAGGCAAGCTGAGTTACGAGTTGGCTCGCGCCCGGGTGCAGGCTGCGGGCCGGTCGCCTGACAATCTCGACAGCCTGATGATGCTTCAGCTCGCGGAACCCGGCTCGTGGAAGGTCCTCGGTGGCATTCTGTCCGAGCTCCGCGAGGCAACTCGGCCGGCACAGCGGCCTTCGCAGAGCCTGCTGACGCCGGCCGAGCGCGCAAAAGTTGCCGCGGGCATCCGCGAGGCCACGGCCGAGAGCGAGACCGGCGCCGCCGAGACATTGGTTGACTTCCCGTTGTACTCGCGCTTCGCGATTGCCTGTAACGACCAAGTCCATCCCGACGCGCAGGAGCTGAAGGGACTGAGCGATGTCCAGGGGCCGAAGTGGCCGATCATCGGCTGGCGCTACGGGCTCTCGGAGGTCTGTGGCTTCTGGAACGAACCACCCACTCAGGTACTGCCCAAGGTTCCTGCCTCGGTCGCTTCCCGGCTCCTGGTCGTACAAGGTGAGTTCGACTCGCAGACGTCGTACGAGTTGGCTGCGGCCGCGGTGGCCGAGACTCCGGGCGTCGGCATGATTTCGATCGATGGCCAGGTGGGGCACGGACAGTTCGCGGCCCAGCCGAACAGTTGCGTGAACAATCTGACCCTGACCTTTCTGACTACCGGGAAAAATCCCGGCAAGGTGGTTTGCCGCGGTCTGCCGTTGCCGGGCGAGGACCGGATCTATCCGGTTGACGGCCCGGTGAAGTCCGGCCGGTTCGCGCAGCCCACCACAGCCCACGAAACACCCGCCCAGGCAGCAGCCCGCGCCAAGTTGCGTGGTCTGATTGCCAAGGCGAATGGCACGTCGATCTTCGCGCAATAAACAGCTGCTTGTTTCACGCGCCATGCGGGGTAGTGGTTTCCATCGGGAATCCACTGCCCCGCTGTCGTTCGGTGAGCAGATACCTTGAGCGTCGTCATCGGATCCCGGAGTATGTAAGAACACGTGACGTATGCTGGCCGCATGTCGCTGACCAAGTCGACCTTGCCCTGGCCGCCGCGGCCACAACGGCTAGCCGTCGCAGTGATCGAAGACCTGGTCGACCGTTTGGTGGCCGGAGAGATCCCGGTGGGGGAGAGTCTTCCGGTCGAGGCTGTGCTGTGTGAGACCTTCGGCGTGAGCCGGACCGTGATCCGGGAGGCGTCCAAAGCCCTCGAGCGGATGCGGTTGATCAGGGTCCAACAGGGGCACGGGACGACGGTTCAGCCGTTTCATCAGTGGGACCTGCTCGACCCGACTGTGTTGGCCGCGCTCCTCAAGCAGGACGCGGCCAACGAGATTCTCGAGGATCTCGTCGACGTCCGGAGATGCCTCGAGTCACAAATGGCCGGCCAGGCAGCTGAGCGCGCGACCGTCGAGGAGAGAGAGCTGATCGCGCAGCGATTGGCTGACCTGGAGGCCGCGGAGGACGACGCCGCGAGGTATCAGCAGGCAGATATTGCATTCCACGACGCAATCATGGCTGCCTCCGGGAATCGACTCGGCCGGGCGATAATCCATAATCTGACCATCGAGGCGTATCGCAGTTTTCGTTATATCGGTGATTCCGGGATCAGGGACCGCAAACTCTCGACCAAGGCTCATCGGGCGGTCTGCGCGGCGGTCACGGCGGGTGAGCCGGAAAAGGCTGCTGCCGCCATGGATGCGCATATCGTCGACTCTTGGCATCGCCGGAGACTGCGGCCCGCAAAGGGCTCGGCAACCCCAGCGGCCGGAAAGCTCCGGCAGAGTCGTTGAGGGAGAGGCCGGCCGTGGACAAGCGGTCCCGTGCCGGCTCCTCCACGGCCGGGTTTTCTCCGGCATGTGGTGTAACGGCTGCCGTTGCAGCCGAGTTACGCGTTCCCTTCTGAAATCGTCCTGATTGCGCTCACTGGCAGCTCAGCTGCTTGGCGAACTCGGTCTCGAGCTCCTTGGTCTTCGCCTTGCGCTCGTCGTCGTACGTGTCCACGTTGTCCTTGGTGACGACGAACGAACCGGAGTCGACGATCACGCCCGGAGTCTTCATCGTGCACTGCTTGGCGAACTCGGTCTCGAGCTCCTTGGTCTTCGCCTTGCGCTCGTCGTCGTACGTGTCCACATTGTCCTTGGTGACGACGAACGAGCCGGAGTCGACGATCACGCCCGGGGTCTTCATCGTGCACTGCTTGGACTGCAGCAACGCGAGCAGCCAGCCGCCGACGTACGCCTGACCGACCGGGTTCTGCGTGACGGTCGCGGCGACGCCGCCGGACTTGATCCCGGACAGGATCTTCGCGTCGTCGTCGATCGCGACCACCTTGATCGGAAGCTTGCTCGAGGCAACGCCGTCGGCCGCGGCCACCGCGGGGTTGTACGCGGTCGTGACGATGCCCTTGATGTCCTTGCCCTTGGATGCCAGCAGGTCGGCGACTGCCTTCTGCGCGGTGGACAGGTCCTTGTCGATATCGGTGATCACCGGCAGCTCGGTGACCTTGCCGTTGGTCTCGGCGACGGCCTTCTTCACACCGGCGATCCGGCGCTGGGTGTTGGAGTCGACGTTGTTCCCGGTCAGGTGCACGATCGCGCCTTCGCCGCCGATCGCCTCGATCGTCGCCTTGGCCGCCTTGTACGCCGCCGCCTCGACATCCGTGGACAGGCAGAAGTCGGCCGAGTTCGTGTCACCGGCCGGGCAGGAGGCCAGTGAGCCGACGGCGAACCCCTTGGCCTTCAGGTCCTCGAAGGTGGAGTTGATATCGGTCGGCGACACGCCGAAGATGCCGAACGCGTTGTAGCCCTGGGCGGCCAGTGAGTTGATCACGTTGTTCTGTTTGCCCTGGTCCCACTCGCCGGTTTCGTTGAACGTGACGTCGCCGAGTTTGAAGTCGGCCTTGTCGACGTCCGCGGTGGCTTTCCAGGGCTGGAAATAGGGGTGTGCGCCGCCCGGGATCAGCGCTAGCTTGACCTGGGAACCGTCTTTCAGCGTGACCGGTCCCGAGCTGGAACCGGTGGAGGCGTCGTCCTTCGGGCCGCCGGCAGAGCCGGAGTCGGCGGGTTTCGTCGTACAGCCGGTCGCCACGAGAGCGACGGTGGCAAGCCCGGCAATCATCGTGGAGGCTGTCGGCAAACGCATGGCCATTACACGAACTCCCTAATATCCTATAGGATAATTTGTCCCTGATACTTCCGAGAGGCCATGACGGGGTCAAGGTCATACGTATAACGATGCGCCGGCTGGGAGTTGTCATTGCCCGTCAGGCGCGGATCCAGAACTCGATGGAGCGCGGCGGGACGTTGATGGTGAGTACCGGGCCGGTCTTGGCGGCCACGTTTTGGTTGTTGGTCGCCGGCCCGTAGCGGCGGCCCTGGAATGAACCGGCGGTCTGGGTGTCGACTGTGTAGGTGAAGCTCTCGGTGGCCGATCGGTTGGTGATGACGAAGCCGGGTTTGCCGTCCGGAGCCTTCCAGGCCATGATGCGCTGATTCTGCAGCACGGTGGACTCGTCCACTTCGTAGCGGACCGAGTCCCACGGCATGTAGCGGACGAATCCGGCGATGGCGTTCCAGTTCTGGGGGTTCCAGGTCCAGTGCCGGGCCGGTAGGTCGGGGAATCGGGAGAAGTCCCGATCGCTCGGCGGGCGCCAGAAGCCGAGCGAGAACCCGCGGGCCTCCGAGTTGGTCGTCGGCTTGAGTGCGTGCAGCCAGAACCAGGAGGGAGAGTCCTGGAAGGTCATCCAGTTCATGATCGACTGCGCTGTGTTGAGTGTGCGGTCGTCGGTCGTGTTGCGGTCGAGGTACTCGAACTCGTTGTTGAAGACCGGCCTGTTGCGGGCCCCGGAGGTGAAGTCGGTGTTGATCTGCTCGTTGCTGCTGGCACCGACCCGGTGGAAGGTCCAGGCGTCGACGTACCGGAGTGCGGCCGGGTCGTTGGCGACGGCGCGCCCGAGTGCCCCCTTCCAGCCGTCCCAGCTGTTGGCGTGGATGAGGACATCGGGATACTTGGCCCGGACCTTCGGCGCGACGGCTGCAAAGGTCTTGAGGTATTGGTCTGCCGTATAGCTGCAGGACGAATACTTCTGGGGCCCGAGCGGGGGCTCGTTCTGCAGTCCCCACATCGAGATCGGGGCGCCTTGACTGGTCAGATAGTCGAGGTCGCTGACGACCGCATCGCCGAAATCGGACAGGAAGGCCGGCTGGGACGATCTGAGTCGACCGCCGATGAAGGCATCGTTGCTCTTCCAGGCGGGTGCCGGCGACCAGTACTCGACGGCCATACCTTCGACGCCACCTCGTCGAAGCATGTCGGCGAGCAGTGCGGCCTGGCCCGGGTACCGGTCCCGCATCAACCTGCGAGTCGGGTCAAGTCCGCGATAGTAGAGGCCCATCGCCAACCGGCAGTAGCGGAATCCACGGTTCGGTCCGCCGCCCTTGAGCATTTGCTGGTAGAAGCGGGTGCGTTCGGCCTCGGTCAGGTCGTAGGGCACGCCGGAGACCTCGTCAGGCAGTCCGACGTTGCCGGAGCCGATCGAGTCCGACTGGATCTCGAAACCCAGACCGAGGATCGTCTGTTTACGGGCTTTGTCGAATCGCAGTGTGTACTCGCCGGCGACGGCGGCACGGGCCTCCAGGAGGCCGGCGAAGGGCATGACGCTGGACGCGGCACCGGCGGCGGCGCTACCGAGGAGCACTCTGCGGCTGGGGCGAGGATTTCTGCTGGTCGGAGTCATGGAGGGGCGTCTCCTTTGAGCTGGCGACTTCCAGGGATAGTCCCAGAATATCCGATATACGAAAATTCGGATACGGCAGACTCCGCGATCCTGGCGCAGAAAAGTCAGGGTGTCGGACGCCGCGCTTCGCGTCCGGCCTGAGACAGGACGTGGTAGCCGCAGGCCGCCGCCGCGCCATCGGGATCGCCGGCACGCAATGCGCCGAGAATGGTCTCGTGTTCGTCGACGACCGAGCGCCAGTTCCGCTCGACAGGCGTTGTCACGCGGTATCGGCGGACCGTCATCAGTAGTTGTTCGGCGAGATCTGTGAGGATTCGGTAGCCGGTCGCGGCGGCCAGCGCCCGATGGAAGTCCGCATTCAGCTCCGGCAGCAGGTCGATGTCTCCGTTGTCGACTGCAGTGCGCATGCCGGCCTGGAGCTCCTCGAGCTCCTCGATGGTCTGGCCTTCGCTTCGCTCCGCTGCCAGTCGGCCGACCAAACTCTCGATGGCCTGCCGGGCCAGGAAGACGCCCCGCATCTCCGTCTCGTCGACTTCGGCGACGACCACGCCGGCGTGGATTCGCGCCGACAGCAGGCCTTCGGACTCGAGTCGCTTGATGGCTTCCCGGATCGGAATCTTGCTGATTCCCATGGTGCGAGCCAGATCGTCCATGTTGATCCGCTCGCCCGGGCGGAGCTCGCCGGAGCCGATTGCCGACCGCAGGGCGTCGTAGGCCAGTTCTGCTTTGCTCTTCGGCGGCTGCACCCTGCTTGCCCAATCACCCGAACTCATGGGCCGATCGTAGGCGATGCTCCGCACTTCGCAGTCCGACCGCAGCCGCTCGTGGTCAGGTCGGGTGGGTCCTGAAGGCATCGACCCGGTCCCAGTCGAGTTCGATGCCGAGGCCTGGGTCTTGAGGAACCGGTAGACAGCCGCCGAACAACTGGAAGGGCTTCGAGGTGATGGTGTCCCGGAGCGGGTTCGGCAGCTGATTGAACTCGTAGATCCGGAAGTTCGGAATCGCCGCGCACAGGTGCAGGCCGGCGGCCACACCGATGGCAGAGCCGACTCCATGGGGAGCGATGTCGACATGGAAGGTCTCGGCCAATGCAGCGATCTTCATCGACTCCGAGATGCCCCCGGCTCGTGCCACGTTGGGCATGATCACGTCGACGGCATCGGCGGTCAGAAAGTCCCGGAAGTCGAACCGGCTGAACAGCGTCTCTCCGTTGACCAGACTCATCGGCAGCTGCCGACGCAGTCGACGGTAGCCGGCGAGATCGGCCACCGCGACGGGTTCCTCGAACCAGGTGATCCCGAGCTCGGCCAGCGCCAGTCCCACGCGCAGGGCGACGTCGGCTGAATAGGCGCAGTTGAGATCGACCAGGAGATCGACGTCCGGCCCGATGGCTTCGCGCACCGCGGTGGCGTGGGTCAGATCGGTCCGAAGACCGCGACCGAGCTTGAGTTTCAGCGCCCGGAAGCCGCCTTGTACGAAGAATTCCGCCATCTCCGCCGATTCTGCCGGCTCGGTCCGCAGGGGGACCGGGCTGGCATAGACGGGGATCAGCGTTCGGTGCGGACCACCCAGCAGCCGGTGGATCGGGAGGCCGAGCAACTTGCCGCGTAGGTCCCACAGGGCGATGTCGACACCACTCATCGCCTCCAGGTAGAAGCCGCGCAGGTGGCCGCCGCCGCTCATGGCGCCGAATGCCGTCGTCCAGGCTGAGTCCACCCCGATCGGATCGGCGCCGATGATCAGGGGAGCGATGATCTCGGTCACGATGGTCGCGGTGACGGCCGGGCTCGGCAGGCCGTAGCACTCGCCGATCCCTTGGGTCCCGTCCTCGGCTGTCACGACGACCAAGGTGCTGAACTGGCCGGTACGTTGCAGGGTCCGGTGGCTCGCGGCGGGATGGACCAGCCACTCCGGAACTGCGCCGGTCGGATACGACCTCGCAAACGAGGCAACGAGTGGGATCGCCTCCACCCTGACCACGCGTGGCAGGTCACCTTGCCCCGGTACTTCCCTCACCTGTTCGCCTCCGAACTCTGCAGTGAAGAAATACGATATACGAAAAGCCGAATGCATCAAACATCTGGTCGGACCTCGCTGCTAGCCGGCGAAAGGTGTCGGGGGGAGCCCGGTAGCACCTGGCGCGACGTGGAAGATGCTGCCTGCTCGCGGCTGCGCCGCGAGTTCGCCGGCGTTGAGGCCGTGCCGTGCAGTCGTGATGAACAAGGTGTCCAGGGCGTTGCCGCCGAAAGCACAGCTGGTCGGACGCCGTACCGGAAGCTGGATCTCGGTGTCGAGGCGCCCGTCCGGGGTGTATCGGCGAACGGCCCAGCCGTCCCAGATCGCAACCCAGATGCCGCCCTCGGCATCCACGGTGAGGCCGTCAGGTCGGCCGCCATCGATGTCGATCAGGCGGCGTCGGTGGCCGATCTCTCCCGAGCACAGCTCGAACTCGAAGACATCCACACCGCCGGTTGGGGTGTCGGCGTAGTACATCGACCTACGATCCGGGGACCAGTCGATCCCGTTCGAGGTCGACACGCCTTCAAGAGCCACGGTGACGGTGCGATCGGGGTTGAGGCGGAACAGGCGCCCAGTACCACGCCTCCCGTTGCCGGCGGCTGTACCGGCCCAGAAACGGCCGGCTGGGTCGCAGCGCCCGTCGTTCATCCGCAGCTCTGCATCCGGCACCACCTCGGCGATCGTTGTGAGGCGCTCGCCGTCTGGACCGGACTCGGCGAACCCTGCTCGGACTGCGAGAATCAGTCCACCGCCTGCCCTGGTAGCGACCGAGCCGACCGGTGTACCCACGGTGAATGCCTGCTCGGTCCCGGTGGACGGATCGAAGCGATGTACTCGGCCGTGTGGGATATCCACCCACAACAGCCGGCCGGACCAGCTGTCCCAGAGCGGACATTCTCCCAAGGTTGCGTCGATGTCGAGGGCAACCTCTGCCGGGAGCAGCCGGGGCGCACTCATCTCGGATCAACGAGGTACTGCCGCAGGGCATCGAGCCCGGGATCGAGTGCCGGGTCGTGATCCCAACGGGTACCGGTGCGTTCCATCGCTGCCTTGATCACCAGACGCGCCCGAAGACTGCGCCGTAGGTCTTTCTCGATGGCGTCCAGGTCGAACCGTTCGTGAATCGCCGCCTTCATCTCGGGCTCGACCGCCGCATGACTCGGATGGCCGGCGAGGTTGTTCCACTCGCCGGGATCGGCATCGAGGTCGAACAGTTGGGCGTCCACTCCGTGAATGTGAATGTACTTGTAACGCCCGCGACGGACCATGACGCACGGAACGGCGACGTCTTCCACGTGCTCTTCCGAGAAGGTGGTTCTCGGCTCGCCGTTACTGCCGTCGATGAGCGGCAACAGGCTGACTCCGTCGCAGGGCGTCCGCTGATGCTCGGGTACCCCTGCGATATCCAGCATGGTGGGCAGGAGATCGACCAGGTTCGCCGGCTCGGAGACTGTTGTTCCGGCTTGCTGGTCACCCGGGAGGCGGATGATCAGCGGCACCCGGCTGGCGAACTCGTAGAAGATCCGTTTCTGCACCATGCCCTTCTCGCCGAGCATGTCGCCGTGGTCACTGGTGAAAATCACCGCGGTGTTGTCCCACAGCCCGGTCTCTTCGAGCGCTGCGATGATCTCACCGACTTTGTGATCGGCGTAGCTGACTTGGGCGTAGTAGGCCCGGCGGACGGTCCGCAGGCTGTCCGGGTCGGTGAGCTCCGGATGGCGATGCACCCCGTGACTGGCGTTGAGCCATCGATCCATCGCCGAGTAGCGCTGCGCAAGATCGGGTGGCAGCTCGGGGAGCTCCACGGGAGCGTCGGCGTACGCATCCCAGAATTCACGGGGCGGCCAGAATGGCTCATGAGGATGGTGGTACGACACGGTGAGCTGAAAGGGGTCGGTCGCTCCTGAGGCAGCGCGGGCGCGGATGTACTGCAAGGCATGGTGATGTGCTTGCTCGTCGTAGGCGAGATGATGATGCCAACGGCCGACCTGGACATTGTCGGACACGTACCAGCGAGCATGATCTCCGGCGCCGCCCTCGGCCGGGTCGAACCGCTCTGGTTCGCGAGCCAGCGTCCAGGGCGGCCGATTGTCGAGATTGCCGAACTCTTCGTTGTAGATGTCGGTGGTGAAACGGGTCCGGAATCCATGCAGCTGGTCGGCCCCCACGAAATGCATCTTGCCGCTGAGCACACAGTCGTAACCGGCGTTGGTGAGGTGGTGCGCGAAGGTCGGAACATCCGACCCGAGTGGCGCGGAGTTGTCGAACACCCGGTTGGTCGACGTGTACATACCGGTCATCAGACTGGCTCGGGCAGGTGCGCACAGTGGCGCTGGAGTGTAGGCAGCGTCGAAGCGGACACCACTCCTCGCCAGTCGGTCCAGAGCCGGCGTCCGGACGACGGGATGACCGTAGGCGCCGGTCAGCATGGGGATGAGCTGGTCGGTCATGATCACGACGATGTTTGGCGGGGTGGTCGCTCGAGCAGCGGCGACGGTAGCGGCAGGCAACTGTTTCTCCATGGCAATCCTGTTGTCGATGCCGGCTATTTCCGGCGGAGCACGTGAACCCCTGCGATGAGGGTGGATCCGCCGTCGATGACGAGCTCGGCGCCGTTGACGAGGCTGCTTTCCGGCGCCGTCAAGTAGGCGACGGCGCCGGCGACGTCGTCCGGTAGTCCAAGTCGGGTGGCGGCGTGTCCGGCCAGCAAGGCAGCCTCGTCACCAGCAGCGAGGCGACTCTGAGTGGACGGCGTGCGGATCCATCCGGGTGAGACGACATTGCAGCGAATGCCCATAGGGCCGTACTCGACGGCCAGCTGTTTGGTCAGGGCGACTATGGCGCCTTTGGCGGCGGTGTACGCGGCGAGTCCGGGCCTGGCGACCCGCTGATGGACCGAAGCGATGTTGACGATCGCTCCGTCCCCCTGGTGCAAGAGGTCCGGCAGCACTGCACGCGTGCACAGGAAAACGGGGGTCAGGCAGGCCGACAGGCCCGCCGTCCATTCGGCTTCGGACAGCTCATGGAGCGGCGACATCGAGGTGGTACCGGCGTTGTTCACCAGCACACTGATCGGACCGAGATCTCGCGCGCAGGCGAAGACTCTGTCGACGTCCGACGCCGATGTGACGTCTGCGCCGACTCCGACCGCAGTGAGATGCTGTGCAGTCAGTTCGTCGGCCACCTGCAGGGCGGCGGTCCGGTCGCGGTCGGCCAGGACGACCGGTCCGCGCTGTGCCAGCTTTCGGGCAATCGCCGCGCCGATCCCACCGCCCGCACCGGTGACTACCGCTACGGTCACGACGGGCTCGGGGTGAAAGAGAACATGTCAGCTGCTCCCCTTCAATCCGCAATTGGTGGTCGACCGGCAGCTTCCCAGGTCCGGTATTCGGCGGTGCCGACGTCGTCCAACGGGTAGTAGCGCCGCAACGCGCCGCCGCGCGCCAGCTTCTGCCGAGAGAACTCCTCCCACGCTTCGTGATGGCTACCGGCTTCTGCCACTGCGCCGGCCCTGCCGATCGGTATCACCACTGCGCCATCGTCATCTGCCACGATCACGTCGCCGGGAAGGACAAGGGTTCCGGCAACAGCCACCGGAACGTGATAACCCCAGGGCAGCAACTCACCTTGTGACGCGTAGTGCGGCGTCGGGCCCAGCGACCAGATCGGCAGATTCAGCTGCCGAAGGCGCCCGCTGTCGCGAACGCCGCCGTCGATCACCGCTGCGACGCCTCCTCGGTTCCGCAGATGCTGCCCGAGCATCTCGCCGATGACACCACTGCGTAGCGATCCGTGGGCCTGTGCGACCAGAATGTCGCCAGGCTGAATGGCGTCGAGGACCGCCCACAAGGCAGTCGATCGCTCGATGTACTCCTGAGTTACGCCGGCATCGCTGTAGATGTCTTCGCGCATCGGCATGAACTGCAGGGTCACCGCGCGGCCGACGACTCGATGTCCGGGCAGACTGCTGCGCAGCCCTTGCAGGTACGTCTTCCTCACCCCCATCCGATGCAGGGTTCCCGAAGCGGTCGCCGCACTGACGTCGGCGAGAGCTTCGACCAGCCCTTCCGGAAGAGGCGGAATCTCGGGGCCGCGGACCGGCAGGGGCCACGGCCCTTCGATGCGGTAGTCGGGAATGCCGGCATCGGGACCGGGCTTCTCCGGCAGGCTCATCTGACGACCTCGATGCCGTAGTGACCCTCGACGTAAGGGTAGATCTCGTCGAGGCCGGCCCGGTGCGAGATTCCGAGACCGGCCACGCCGGCGACTGAGACCCGGCCGTCGACCACCTGGTTTCCTTCTTTCAGTGCTTCCCACTTGAGTGGTCCCTGCACCATGCATTCCTCCACCATCGGAGCGTTCGGCAGGGCCGCGACCGCGTGTGCGTTGGCCATCAGCATCGGGCCGTTGTGCCAGGAGTGGGGGATCAGCTGCAATCCGGACTCGGCGGCGAGACGCCCGATCCGTAGCACCTCGGTGATGCCGCAGACGCCGGCGTCAGGCTGCACGATGTCGAAACAGCCGGCGTCGATCCACGGCCGGAACTGCTCGATCGTGCTGAATGACTCGCCGCCGCTGATCTTGAGGCCGACAGCCGGCGTCAGGTTGGCGTATCCCTCGAGATCGTCCTTCGGAAGCGGCTCCTCCAGCCAGCAGGCGCCGCGCTCTTCGAGCCCTTCTGCCAGTTCGCGTGCTTCGGGCCGAGTCAGCCGGCTGTTTGCGTCGACCGCCAGTCCGAATTCGCTTCCGACCGCGTCACGGACCTCGTCGTACAGCGCGAGAAAGCGCCCGGGTGTGACGCCGTCCCAACGCCAGGCCGTTCCCAGCCGGATCTTCGCGAAGCGATAGCCCGCATCGGCGTAGCCCTTCACCTCTGTGACGAGGGTCTGCGGATCGCTCGACCAGTCGTACCGCACCCCGCCGGACGCATAGACCTCGACAGTGGAAACGCCGGCTCCAGGGCTCAGCAGATCGGCCACCGAACGGCCGGTTGCCTTTCCGCGGACGTCCCAGAGCGCACAGTCGATACCCGCGACGGCGAAGTCGTGGGCCGACCGAGTGGGCTGTCGCCGAACTGTGCCGGTCGGCCGCGGTACGACGCTGTAGTCGAAGATGTCGGCGCCGAGCAGAAAGAGGCGGTAGCACTCCACCCAGTCCGCGATCTGCAGCGGATTGCCGTAAGGGGAGGCTTCGCCGACGCCGACCAGGCCGTCGCTGGTTTCGACCACGACCAAGGTCACGTCGGCTTTGACGGTGCGATATCGGTCCGTGAACCACTGCTCCTCGCGGTCGTGCAGTCGGCTGGCGCAGATCGTGCGAAGATCAGTGATCACCGATAGTTCTCCAATGTCTTGAGCAAGAGTGCTGATCATCGCGGGTGAAATCCGAGGCGTCAACCCAGTTGAGAGTGAAGTCATGGGAGAACTTTGCGGATCAGCTGTACGTGCCGAGGCCGCCGCCCCCGAGGGGCGACGGCGTCGGCTCGGGATGAGGGATCAGGGTTCCCGGAAGCCCGCGGTCCAGGTCGGAGCGCCGAACTCGTAGGCGCCGATGTCGGGTACGCCGACCGCGTTGGTGGTGATGCCAGGAATGGCCTGGCCGGTGTTCCGCGCCGGCGATCCGCTCGTCAGTTGGTAGTTGTTGGCCGACTCATTGACGAATTGCGCGTCCGTTCCCGGTCTGAGGTTGTTCTCGTCGACCTGCGAGTCCGCTGTCCAGCGGCCGGCGGCGGCGATGTTGTTGATGTAGCTGTTCGATCTGTTGGGGCCACCGAACGAGACCAGTTGGCCGCCCCCGACGGTGTTGTTGAGGAAGCGGTTGTTTCCGCCGCCGTTGGCGAAGAAGGCCATGTGCTTCACGTCGTACACCACATTGTGGTTGACGGTGAAGTGATGGCTGCCGTTGTCGAGGTAGACGCCCTTGGCCGTGTTGTCCGGGTGCAGGATGGTGGGGGTGGTGAGTGCGGTGTGGAAGACGTTGTGGTGGATGCTGGTGCCGCGCCCGTTGATGGAGCAGCACACGTAGATCCCGCCGAGATCGGTGTTCTGGATGCCGAAGTTGTAGACCCGGTTGTAGGAGATCTCGTTGTCGACGAACTGGAAGCCGCCATAGGTGTCCTTGACCAGGATCCCGTCGCGGGCGACGTTGTAGATGGTGTTGTTGCGGACCCGCTGGTTGCTGCCCTGAATGTAGATACCCGCGGTGTAGGCGCCGAAGTAGTTCACATCGTGGATCAGGTTGTTGTCGGCCAGGTTGTTGGAGCCCTGGAGCGAGATCCCGTTACCGGCGCTGAAGGTGACCTTGCTGTTGCGGATCACGTTCGAGGAGCCGTTCACGATGATGCCGGTATCGGTGGTGTGTGCCCCGTAAGGTCCGACGATGCCGCGCTGGCCCGGGACGTGCGGCAGGGTCATGAAGTGGGAGACGTACCTCGCATCGATACCGTCGATGATGGTGTTCGTGGTGTTCTCGTTCGTCTGGATCGTCGCCGAGAAGATGCCGAGGCCCTTGACCGTGATCCACGAACGTCCACTGAGGTCGAAGGCGAAGACTCGCTGCTTCGCCAGGACGTTGGTCGGAGCGCCGCCTCCGGGGGCCCAGAGATAGAGCCGCCGGGCGGCGCCGTCGTAGTGCCACTCGGAGGCGGTGTCCAGAAGGCCGAGTTTGCCGCTGAAGGCGAACCGGGATTGACCGCCGCCCTGCAGACAGTTGCCCGGACATCCGTAGTCCGCACCGACAACGTCGATCTGACCGGGTCTGGATGCGGTCACGTCTCCGGACTGAGCGATCCATCGTCCCCGGGAGATGTGCCACAGTGTCGCGCCCGCCCAGTCTCCTGACGGCATCGTCGACTTGAAGACCCTGTCCTTCGTCGTGTTGTCGTCGGCGAACGCGACGACCGGCCTCGACAGATCGCTGCCGGCGTTGGGCCAGCGTGCTTGGGTCTGCATCACCTTGTTGACGAACACCTGGTTGGCCATGAAGCCACTCGGATTGTGTTTGTCGGTAGGGAGCCGGACGTCGGCGCGGTAGATGTTGCCGGAGTGCTGCGTCCACCCGGTGACAGGATCGGCGCCGCTGATCGTCACGTTCTCGTTGTTGTAGGGCTGGAAGGTGATCCTGCCGCTCTGGCTTCCGCTTCGCGGCGGTCGCACCGTTTCGTAGTAAGTGCCGGAGCGAATGTTGCAGGTGTCGCCGGCGACGGCCACACTCGCGCATTTCTGAACGGTTCGGAACGGTCCCTGGCTGCCGGAGCCTCTCGTTGCAGCTGTTCCGTTCCAGTTGTCGTCTCCATTTGTCGCGACGTAGTAGCTCACGGCGGCGACACCCGCGGAGGCGGTCGGCGCCGAACCCATGACCGCCAACGGCGCTGCCAGGAGTACAAAACTGCTCGCCCAGACCGATGGTCTCAGCATCTTCATCTCGTAGCCTTTCCTCGTCGGCCCAGAAACGGACCGGAAACCGGATCTGACTCGCGTGTGTGCACGCGCTGATCCGCCCCAGGACCGGATGGCAAGCCACAGGCAAGTGCAGGTCTGACCTGTCGTGGCGGGAGCAGGCCGACCGGCGAGAAGAGGTATCCGGAGCGGGAGGGAGCTAGGAGGTCTCCATCGGCCCAACTGCGGGACTTGATAAGTCCTCCGATATCTTGATGCTCGGTTATCATTCACACACGCTGAGTTGGCGTCAAGGCTTCGATAATGTTCATAGTCATGGGATGACTGAGATGGCACATATGGGATGACATGATGGAGACAACCGCACAGCCTCGGAGGTCGACCAGATGCCAGTCATGGACAACGCTGTCACTCGGATCCGCCAGCTGATCATCGACGGCAAGCTGCAGCCGAACGAGCGGTTGCCGCAGGAGTCCGAGCTCGCCGTTCTCCTGGGAATCTCCCGTAACTCCCTGCGTGAGGCCGTCCGGGTGCTCGAGCAGATGCGAGTGCTGACTGTCCGGCACGGGTCAGGGACGTACGTGACCAGCCTGCAGCCCGACCAGTTGCTGGCCGGGATCTCGCTGGCGGTCGAAATGATGCGGGACGAGACGTTGCGCGAGGTTCTGGAGGTACGCCAGCTGCTCGAGCCGTCGGCGGCCCGGATCGCGGCGATGCGGATGACACCCGAGAAAATGGCCAGGATCCGCGCCGCGCACGAAAGTCACAAGCACCAGGGCACGATCGAAGATCTGGTGCACAACGATCTCGACTTCCATGCCGAGATCGTCCGGGCCACTGACAATCAGACGTTGATCACGCTGCTCGACGGGTTGTCGAGCAAGACGGTCCGGCTCCGCGTCTGGGGTGGGATGGTCAGTGACAATGCCACCGAATTGACCATCGAACATCACCAGAACATCCTGCTGGCGTTGCAGGATGGCGATCCGCATGCCGCGGAGGCCGCGGCCTTCGTCCACGTGACCACGGCGCGACGATGGCTTGACGATTACCTGGCCAATCGACCGGCCGGCGCTACCCAGGGTGGGTCTGTGGCCTGAACCTCTCACTTGTCCGGTGCCGGCGAACCGCTGCTGTCGCGGGCGCAGCGAAAGCCGATGTTCGCCGACGACGAGTCGGGACTGTTGCTGGAGCGAGCGGACACCCGATAGCGGTTGCAGTAGGAGTCGTGGCACAGATATGAGCCGCCGCGCATCACCCGGCCCAGGCCGAAGGCCGGGCCACGCGGGTCCTGGGTGGTGGAGCGCTTGTAGTAGTACGGCGAGTACCAGTCGGCACACCACTCCCAGACGTTGCCGGACATGTTCCACAGTCCGAAGTCGTTGGGCTGATAGCTGCGGGCCGGCGCGGTCGTCAGGTAGCCGTCATCGAGGGTGTTCTCGAAAGGGAAAGGCCCTTGCCAGATGTTGCACCTGTGCTGTCCGTCCGGGGTGAGGCGATCGCCCCAGATGTATCTGCGCCCAGGTGTGCCGGCGCGGGCCGCGTACTCCCATTCGGCTTCGCTCAGTAGGCGTTTCGAGGCCCACGTGCAGTAAGCGATCGCGTCGTGGTGGGACACGTGGACGACGGGATGATCGATCCGGCCGTCGAGGTCGGACCGCGGCCCTTCCGGATGTGCCCAGGTGGCGCCTCGAACGGTTCTCCACCACGAGGTCCCCGCGGTCCCTCCGATGACGGCCGGGTCCGCGGCGTCGATCGCAAGGTGGAACACGGCCGACGTCCCGTACCGCTCGGCGTCGGTGACATGCCCTGTTGCGTCGATGAACGCGGCGAACTCCTCGTTCGTGACCGCGGTCGGGTCGACGGCGAACCCGGCCAAACTGACCCGGTGGACGGGTATCTCGCCATCGTCGACGTGGCCTTCGCCGAACGCATCACCCATCAAGAACTCACCTGCCGGTACCTCGATCGGTTGCTGCAAGGCCTTCTCCCCGAGTCTTCGCGATCTGAACGGTCCACTCTGCGGCATGGACACCAAAGGTCAAACGTATTATGTTTTCGCCAACATTTCCGCTTGAGTAACGAGCTACGGAAGGTAGTGGCCTATGTTCTCGAAGAATCGGGCACGTCTTGGGCGCGTGCGCAGGAGCAGTGTCGTGCTGGCGGCGCTGATGGTTGCCGGTCTGTTGAGCGCGCCGAGTCAGGCCGCGGTCGCAGTCGAGATCGACTTGGACAGCGTGGCGCAACCCAATGTCGCTCTCGGATCGCCGGCGGCCGCGCGGGCGCATGTGCGGAACAACCCCCGCGGCATGATGATGCATTACGGCATGGGCACCATGGTGGGCAAGCAATGGGCTGACCCCGGGACGCCGGTGGCGCGGTTCAATCCGTCCACCGTTGATCCCGCGCAGTGGGCCCGCTCGGCGAAGGCGTTCGGCGCGACCTTCGCCGTGCTGACAGCCAAGCATCACGACGGGTTCGCGCTGTGGGACACCGCGGCCAACAACTACGACGTCGCCGCCAGTCCGTACCGGCGCGACATCATCAAGCAGTACGTCGACGCCTTCCGGGCCGAAGGAATCAAAGTCGGCTTCTACTTCTCCATCTGGGACCGCACCAACGCCCCACTCGACCCCCCGACCCCGGACCGCACCCAAGAGTTCCGCAAGCGGGCCCGCGATCTGGTCGTCTTCCAGCTCCGCGAGCTGCTCACGAAGTACGGCCAGATCGACACCATCTGGCTCGACGGCTGGTTCATGAACACCGGCATCGACAAGGGCGCCACCTATGAGCAGATCCCCTACGAGCCCGTTCGCGATCTGATCATGTCGGTGTCGCCCAGCACGATCATCGTCAACAACGACAAGGACTACACCCTCGAAACCACCGAGATCGTTGCCCACGAGAACGGCGTGAAGTTCCCCGAAGCAGGTCTGACCTACCCTGTGCAGTTCGCCGGGACGAACGGCGCCGGCTGGTTCCAGGGCCCGGGTATGGGTGGTCCGAAGCCGCTCGCGACCATGTTGCACGAGCGTAACCGGTTGCGTGACCGCGGCTACCAGTGGCTGCTCAACGTGCCGCCAAGCCGCAACGGCATCATCGAGAAGAAGTACGTCGACCGATTGATCGACATCGCCGACGCCCCGTGATCCCGGCCATCGGGGTGGTCGCCCAAACGACCACCCCGATGGCTGCCGCATCACGACCACGCTCCGCAATCGCCACTGCAACAAGTCGCATGGTGACTAGATAATGCTGCGAGGGTAACGCTCTTGTCCAGTTTTCCTGCTGGCAGGCGTCCTAACCAGTCGGCTGGCGACTGGATTCAGGGCGCATCTGATGTAATCAGAATTAAAAGTATTTTATGAATTATCTTGACTCGGTTAGCTCCGGCCGCCAGCATCGGGTGATCGCCGGTGCGGTGGCTGACTAGCTGCCGAGACCGGTGCCTTGTCGATCCCCGCGTCGGCCGCCTCGGCGGCCCGTGCGTCCGCTCAGGGAGGCTTTGTGCACCTATCCGTGCCCCGCCGGACCTCATTTCCCACTCGACTCGGCCGCCTGCTGGCGGCCTTCGCCCTCCTGCTGCCGACCTCGACTGTCCTGGTGACGGCGCCGGCTCAGGCGGCGGTCAGCACCACGATCACAGTTGACGGCAGCCAGCTGGGTCGGACCTTCGACGGCATCGGTGCTCTCAGCGCCGGTGCCAGTAGCCGGATGCTGATCGACTATCCGGAACCACAACGCAGCCAGATCCTCGACTACCTCTTCAAGCCCGGATACGGCGCGTCGCTGCAGATGCTCAAAGTCGAGATCGGCGGTGACACGAACAGCACCGATGGCGCTGAGACCAGCCACATGCACACCGCGACGGACGAGAACTACGAGCGCGGGTACGAGTGGTGGTTGATGAAGGAGGCGAAGGCTCGCAATCCTGGGATCAAGCTCGCCGCGCTGGCCTGGGGCGGTCCGAACTGGGCCACCGATGGCGGCCGGAACTTCTGGACCGATGCCATGGTCGACTACCACCTGAAGTGGTTGCAGGGTGCGCGGCGGGTGCACGGCCTGACCATCGACTATGTCGGCGGCTGGAACGAGCACGGCTACGACAAGGCTTGGTACGTGAAGTACAAGCAGGCCCTGCGCCAGGCCGGATTCGGGAACGTAAAGATCGTTGCCGACGACTCCTTCAATCAGGAAGCCATCGCCAACGACATGGCCAGCGATCCCGCCTTTCGCGATGCTGTCGACGTGATCGGTACGCACTACGTCTGCGGATACCTGACCGCGGCGAGTAACTGCGGTGCCGGCCCCGCGGCGATCGCCTCCGGCAAACCGATCTGGGAGAGCGAAGGCGGATCGCAGGAGAACAACGGCGGATCGTTCGCCATGGCCCGGAACCTGAACCGGATCTACATCGACGCCAAGATGACGTCCTTCACGAACTGGGCTCTGCTCAGCGCCTTTCAGCAGAACCAGCACTTCTCCTTCGACGGACTGTTGGTCGCGAATCAGCCGTGGTCCGGCGAATACAGCGTGGGGAAGTCTGCTTGGGTCGTGGCCCACACTGCCCGGTTCAGCGAACCTGGCTGGCAGCACGTCGACTCCGCGGTCGGTTACCTCGGCGGCGATCGCCTCAACGGAAGTTACGTGACTCGTAAGTCGCCCAACAATGGCAACTACAGCACCGTCGTCGAGACTGTCGATGCCACGGCCGACCAGGACGCGACATTCAGGCTCGCCGGGGTGTCGCAGGGGACGGTGCAAGTCTGGACCACCGATTTGCGGTCGGCTGATCCGGCCAGGCAGCTGGCTCGCCAAGCCGATGTCGCCCCGTCGGGCGGAGCGTTCACGGTGACGCTGAAGCCCGGACATGTCTACACGTTCACCACGACGTCCGGACAGGGCAAGGGCACGGCCGTTGGGCCCTTGCGGTCGCAGCTGACCCTGCCCTACGCAGACAACTTCGAGAGCTACCCGAACGATCGGGAGGCGAAGTACTTCGTCGGAATGAACGGCGCCTTCGAGACCTCGCCCTGCGCGGTCGGCCGAGCGGGTCGTTGCTTGCGGCAAACGGCCGTCGGCTCTCCACGGGCTTGGACCAGCGAGGCCTACCGGGCGCCGTATTCGATGGTCGGCGATCTGGGCTGGGCCGACTACCGAGTCAGTAGCGATTTCTTGCTGGAGCGGGCAGGGTTTGCCGAGGTGCTGGCCAGGGTCGGGCAGGTTGGCAGGAACAACTCGGCCCTGGATGCCTATCGGCTGAGGGTCAGCGACTCCGGTTCCTGGTCGCTGCTCCGCAGTGTCAATTCCTGGCAGTTCACCACTCTGGCGAGCGGAACCGTCGCTGCTCCTGGAATCAACACTTGGCACCGCATGTCGCTGGCGGTCAACGGATCGACGCTGACAGCTCAGGTCGACGGCGTTCAGGTGGCCAGCGTGACCGATTCCGCGCTCGGTCAGGGGCAGGCAGGGATTGCGGTGGACGGCTACCACGGAGCCCAGTTCGACAACTTCCGGGTCGACCGGTTGACCGACCGCTACGAGGGGACGACGTACGAAGTCGCGAACCGGGTCACCAACGAACGGGTGCCCGCCGACGCCGCGGGCAGAGCCCTGGTGGACCGCCCCGACGACGACTGGTGGTACGTCCCCGTGAGTGGGACCTTCGTCCTGTCGAACGGGGCCAACAACCTGGTACCCAACGTTGCGGGCGGGTCGACTGCAAACAGCGCAGCGGTGATCTCCTATCAACGGTCGTACGTCAATTGGGAGCAGTGGCGTCTGGTCAAGATGCCGGACGGCTACGTCAAACTCATCAGCGTGCAGAGCGGAAAGGCGCTGACTGTCCCAGGGATGTCCACGGCTGAGGGTGCGGAGCTCGATCAGTGGACGGACGTCAATGGCACGAACCAGCAATGGCGGCTCGTTCCAGGCCCGGACGGCCGGTTCTCGATGGTGAGCCGGCACAGCGGTAAGAGCGTCGATCTGGGCCGTGGATCGCTCGCGTCCGGGATCCCGCTGGCGCAGACGACGAGCGCCCAGGTGTCGTCGCAACGCTGGGCCTTCAACAGCGTCCTGTGAGGCGGCCGGTTCCCGCCTCTCGCGAAGAGGCGGGAACCGCGCGTCGGCCTGAGAAGCCAGATGTATCAAGACTTGCCAGTCAGGCAGTCGAAGTGTCGCGGCCACGGTCGCAGAGCAAGGAGAAACAGAGATGGCGTTGGATCGTCGAGGCCGGCTGCGGATGGCCGGGTGCGGCATCGCTCTGGTGCTGACCGTCACGAGTTGTTCGTCGGGCAAGGAGCAGAAGGCCTCGCCCGCGGACAAGGCGGCCGACGGCAAGATCAGCATCGTCTATGCCCAGAAGCAGGGCGACCAGGAGTACTTCATCGGAGAGGCGAAAGGGGCTCAGGCCAAGGCCGCTGAGCTCGGCGTCGACCTCAAGGTGGTGAACCTGGGCAACGACGCCAACAAGGCGGTCACCGAGGTGCAGAACGCGATCAACCAGAAGGTGTCCGGAGTGATCGTCGTCGTACCGGATCCTTCGGTGGGTCCGCAGGTGGCGCAGCTCACCAAAGCAGCCGGCGTACCGCTGCTCACCTCGGATGACCAGATTTGCGCGAACGGACCGGACCCGACCGTCTGCCCGAAGGAGCAGTTGGTGCCGAGGGTCGGCTTCAGCGGTGAGCAGATGGGCACCGAAGTCGGCAAGCGGGCGGGCGAGGATTTCAAGAAGCTGGGCTGGCAGGCCGCCGACTCCGCGATCATCAGTGCCCTCAAGCAAGATGTGACAGTCTGCCGCGACCGGGTCGAGGCTGCCCAGGCGGCCTTCAAGGCTGCCAGCGGAGTCGACCTGAAGTCGATCGAGGTCGGCACCGACAACACTCCTTCGGATGCCCAGAACCGGATCGGCGCGACCGTCGCCGGCAACCGAGCGGTGAAGAACTGGGTTGTGGTCGGATGTAACGACGAGAACGTCAGCGGCGGAGTGACTGCGATCCAGAACGCGGGCTACGGTGCGGACAAGATCCTCGGCGTGGGACTCGGCGCCTACCTTGCGTGCAAGGAATGGCGTGGAGGTAAGGCGACCGGTTTCAAGGCCGCCTTGTTCATCGACGGCGAAGACGTCGGGGCGCTGTCGGTGCAAACGCTGTACGACAACATCAAGAACGGGAAGGCGATGCCGGCCGAGGCGTTCGCGCCGACCGAGATGGTCGATCCGGACACTTGGCAGCAGGCCGGGCTGAAGTGCGGCTGATCGGAGCTGTCGGCACCGGCCTGCAGGCGGAGGCGCTGGCGAAGAACTTCGCCGGTGTCCCCGCCCTGCGGGACGTGACGGTCGACTTCTCGGCTGGACAGGTGACCGCTCTCATGGGGGAGAACGGGGCGGGTAAGTCCACCTTGCTGAAGATCCTCGGCGGTGACCACCAGGCGGACGGCGGCAAGCTCACGCTGGCCGGAGCACCGTTTGCGCCGTCCGATCCGGCGGCCGCCCGCAAGGCCGGTGTCCGGGTGATCGCTCAGGAACCTGAGATCGTCCCGCACGTGTCCGTGGCCGAGAACGTCTATCTCGGCGGGCTGCCCCGACTCTCGGGGCGGCGGCTCGACCGATCAGGTCTGCACCAGCGGGTGCGCGCCGACCTGGCCCGGCTCGGTTTCGAGGGTGCTATCGACCCCGACGTCCTTGGATCGAGACTTACGCCGGCGCAGCGTCAGTTGGTCGAGATCATGAGAGCTCTCACCACCGATGCCAAACTGATCGCATTCGACGAGCCGACCTCGTCCTTGTCCGATCACGAGGCGGAGGCGCTGTTCGCGCTGATCGGAAGGCTGCGGGATCTCGGTCTGGCCGTCGTGTACGTCTCGCACCGGATGCGTGAGATCCGTCGGCTGGCCGATCGGGTGGTGGTACTCCGGGACGGAGCGCTGGTCGGGGATCGCTCGATGGCCGAGGTCACGGATGACGAGATCCTCCGGATGATGGTCGGCCGTGACCTGTCCACGTTGTTCGCCCGCACCCATGAAGTACCGGGGGACGTCGTCCTCGAGGTCGAGTCGGTGTGCACCGACGACGTCACCGACATCAGTCTTACTGTCCGTGCGGGCGAGGTTGTCGCGCTGGCAGGGCTGGTCGGAGCCGGGCGGTCGGAGCTCGCCGCGGCACTGGTCGGCGACGTACCGATCCGTAGTGGGCAGGTGCGTGTCGACGGCCGGCCCCTGCGGATGCGTCGGCCGCAAGACGCGGTACGGGCAGGTTTCGGCTATACGCCGGAGGAGCGCAAGGCGCAGGCGCTGCTACTGCACCGCGGGGTCCGTGACAATCTGACGCTCGCGACCTTGCCCCTGTTGCGCCGGTTTCGAATCGTTCGGCGGGCCGAAGAGCGACAGCTCGCTCAGTCGTACGTCGACAAGCTTCGGATCCGCGCGCGGCATCTGGAGCAGGAGATTCGGCAACTGTCCGGTGGGAATCAGCAGAAGGTCGTGCTGGCTCGTTGGTTGGCGCGCAAGCCGAAGATCTTGGTGCTGGACGAACCGACTCGAGGAGTCGACGTCGGCGCCAAGGCGGAGATTTACCGGATCATCGACGGACTCGCCGCGGAGGGCGTCGCCGTCCTGATGATCTCGTCGGAGCTGCCCGAGGTACTTGGGCTGGCAGACCGGATCGTCGTCATGCAGAGCGGTCGGGTCACCGGTGAGCTACTGCGTGCCGACGCCAGTGAAGCAAGAATCCTGTCCCTCGCGATGGCCGAGGATCTGATCACAGAGGACGACCGATGACGCAGGTGGACGACGCACGACCCAGAACCCGACCTGAGCAGCTGCGGAGCCGGAGACCGATCGACTACATCGGTGGGACGGGGAACCTCAGCTTGATCGGCGCCTTGGTCGTGGTGGTCGGTCTGTTCGGCGCGCTCAATCCCGGGTACCTCGACCTCGCGAACCTGGCCGGAATCGGCGAGGCGGTGACAGTGTTCGGATTGCTGGCCGTCGTCCAGACCGTCGTCATCATCTGCGGCGGTCTCGACATCTCCGTCGGCTCCCAGGCCGGAATCGCCTCGGTGATTTCCGCGATGGCCTTCGTGGCGACCGGACAGAATGCGTTGCTGGGTATCTTCGCTGCGATCGGTGTGGGTCTGCTGGCGGGGTTGCTGAACGGTGTGGTCATCGTCTACGGCCGGATCAACCCGGTGATCGCGACGCTGGCCACGTTGGCTGCCTACAAAGGCGTCGCGCAGCTGATCTCCGGTGGACGGGCCCAGGGTTTCGTGCTCGACAACGATCTGTTCATCTTCATCGCGCGGGGCAGGCTCTTCGGGCTCCCGGTTCCGGTAGTGGTGCTCGTGCTGGTGTCGCTGGCACTGCATTTCCTGCTGAAGTACACAGACATCGGTCGCAACATCTACGCGATCGGTGGCAATGACACCGCCGCGCGGCTGGCCGGGATCAACATCAACAGGTACCTCATCGCGGTGTTCGTGCTGACCGGCGCGGTGGCAGCGGTCGCCGGAGTGATTCTCACAGCACGGACCGGCTCCGGACAGCCGGTGTCGGGCAGTGAGGGTCTGGAGTTGAAGGCGATCACAGCTGCCGCTCTCGGAGGTTGTGCTCTGAAGGGCGGAAAGGGCACGATCGGCGGAACTTTGCTGGCGGTCCTTCTGCTGGGGGCGTTGGACAACGGCTTGAACGTCGTCGGGGTCAATACGTTCTGGCAGAACGTTGCGCAGGGCACTCTCCTGGTGGCCGCCGTCGTGATTCAGCAGCGACGAAGCGGCGAGCGGGCCGTCGGCCTTCCGACCTGACCGAGATGTCCTACAGATGAAGACCGACGTCCGCACACGTGGCTACCACGGCCGGGGGATTCAGGGGCAAGTGGTCGAGGAGATCGGTCTACGGATTGTCTCCGGCGCTTTCCGCCCGGGCGAGATTCTCGACCTGGACGGTCTGGTGACCGAGCTCAAGGTGAGTCGGACGGTCCTGCGCGAGTCGCTGCGAGTACTGAAGGTCAAGGGGCTGATCGATGCCCGACAGAAACTGGGGACGTACGTCCAGTCGCGCAGGGACTGGAGACTGCTCGACCCCGATGTCGTCCGCTGGCGGTCGAGCGGTGCCGGCTGGCCGGCATTCCAGGCGGACCTGGCCGAAGTCCGCGAGATCGTCGAGCCGTCCTGGGCGCGGCTGGCCGCTTTGCGACGTGATGTGAACGACCTTACCGAACTGGAGACCGCGACGGCGCGGATCGCGTCGGCGGCAGCAGACGAGGCCGAGGCCGCCGATCTGGCCTTTCATCGTGCCCTCGTGACGGCCGCCCACAACGAGTTGCTGGTCAGGATCGAGGCACTCCTTCAGGTCGGGCCGGTTGCTCATGATCGGCGGGGCGTGCAGGCAGTGGACCCTGACGATCCGGCAGCGGCCTATGCAGCGATCGTTGATGCCGTTCGGAACCGCGACCCCGATCGTGCTGCCCTGGCGACCAGGGCCCTTCTCGCCGAGAAGGGCCCAGTAGGTACGATTGAGAACGTAGCTGCTAAGTGGTGAATCCAGGTGCGGTACCGACGGCTCGGCGTCCCGGCGGAGTCCACCAGCAGACGGTCCAACTGCTGGCGGCCCGCATTCTTTCCGGGGAGCTGCCCGTCGGTACGACGATCGACCTGGTGGCCCTCCGGGGTGAGCTCGGCCTCAGCCTGGCGGCGCTCCGCGAGGTGCTGATCGTCCTGAACGCCAAGGGGCTGATCGGCGCGCGACCGAAGCGCGGGACCTTTGTCCGGGCGAGATCCGACTGGGACCTGCTGGACCACGACCTACTGCGCTGGATGACGGCCCGCGGGGATGTTGCTCTGCTCGCTCGCCTACATGAAGTCAGGATCATCATCGAACCGGCCGCTGCCCGACTGACGGCATTGCGCCGAACGCAGGAGGACCTGGACCAGCTCCGGACGCACCTTGACGACATGGCTTTCGGGGACGACGAGCGTACCCGCCGAAGAGCCGAGCTGGGATTCCACTGCCAGTTGCTGCAGGCAACACGGAACGAGGTGCTCGGCAGGATGGCAGTTGTCTCGCGCACAGCCCTGATGCAGCCGGGACATGTCAGCTGCCGGAGCAGCGCTCATGGCGCTGCCGCCCATCATCGCGTGATCTTTGCGGCAATCCGGGACAAAGACCCGAACGGCGCGTTCGTCAGCGTTCTCAACCTGCTCGATTGCACGCGATCCGCAGGTGCCGGGTGAGCTCGAATCTGTTGTAGCAGCCGAGGTGCCGATGAGATTGCCGGGGACGGGAGATACGTTTGGATCTCGCGACCAGCGAAGGGGAGGACCGGTGCCGACGGAGACCTTCGGACCTGGCATGCCGTCCTCACGGGCGGCGCGTCCCGCGACCGACGCTCTGGTTCTCGACCTGTTCATCCGCCATCGGAGGCTCACCCGTCCTCAGGTCCGGGAACTGACCGGGCTCGGGCAAGCAACCGTGATCGATCTGTTCGGCAAGTTGGAACGCGCGAATCTGATTGCGGCCGACGGTGTGGAACCCGGAATCAGAACGGGCCCGAATCCGGTCGGCTACCGGCTGGCGCCCCGGCGGCACCTGGTCGTTGGCGCCCACCTGCTGGCCGACTCGATTCACCTGCGAGTCGAAGACTTCGCCGATCCGGACACCGCCGTCACGTTGTCTCACCGCGTGCGGCGCGGCAGTCGCGGTGAGGATGTCGTTGCCGCGGTGCGGACCACGGTGGATCGGCTCGACGGCCGGCCGAGCGCGGTGGTGCTGGGACTCCCGGGACCGGAAGAGACGGGCGACGCGCCCCCTGACGCCGGTCAGCGCCTTGCAGAGTGGCAGCAGGCCCTCGCCGCAGTTCTCGGTGAGCGCCGGACCGAACTGCGCATCATGCAAACTCCCGAGCTGATCGCGACCGCCGAGCGAGCGGCCGGCGCCGCGCACGGTTTGGATGAGTTCGCCCTGCTCTGGATCGGCAAAGGAGTGGGGCTTACCGTCACCCGCAATGCGGGCACACCCACCGTCGCTACGAGTCGCACTGCCGGCGACATCGGCCGGATGCCGATCATTGGAACGCCAGGGAAGCCGGGCGGACGGCGATTCCAGACCTTGGCAGAGCTCATCGGGGCGGCCGGCCTTCGTCAGTACGGCGTCGAGAGCGGACTGGAGTCGGCGCCTGTGGTGTCGATGACCGCAGAGGCGGTAGTAGGCGAGTCGGCAAGCGCCCGTCGGTACGCCGAGGGGTTCGTGCAGCGGGTCGCACTGGGGATCGCTGCCGTCGCCGCAATAGCAGACCCGGGGACCGTTGTCCTGCACGGCCCGACCGGGTTGGCGGCTGGGCCGGCGGTGGCCCGGATGATAGAGGACAGAGTCGGGAGCATCTCACCGGTTCGGACCCGAGTCGTTGCCGGTCAGCTCACCTTGCGGCGCGCGGGAATCAATGGTGCGCTCGACTTCGGCCGTCGGATGACCCGCGATCGGCTGATCGAGCAGCTGGCACCAAGGCGATAGGAAATCGGATCACTGCTCGGCGCTCGGTTTGCCGCCCCAGACAGAACGCCGGCCGTTGGTCTGCGCGATCGACAGCGCACCGACGAGCGCGGCGTCCAGGCCGTCGGTGAACCGCGGTGGCCGGATGCGGGTAGTCGGCACCATCGAAGCGAGATGACGCTCGACCCGTTCGGAGAGCTCGGGTCCGCCGGTCACGCCAGTTTCGCCGTGTAGTACGACCAGGCCTGGATCTGCGACCGCGACGATACTTGCGATGCCGAGCGCGACCCGATAGGAGACCTCGTCCAGGAAACACTCGGCCGGTTCGGTGCGGAGCTGGACCGCGCGCGAGATCATGGCTTTGATCGTCGGGTCGGCGAAGCCGTGGGCGTGCCCGAGTTTCATCAGCGCGCCGGCTCCGGCCGACGACTGGAAGCCCCCACCGAAGCCGGCCGGATCGGTTTTGCCGGGATCGAACGTAACGACAGGTGCACCGGGGACCGGCAGGTAGCCGATCTGGCCCGCGCCGCCACCGGCGCCGAAGACCGGTACGCCGTCCTCGATCACGGTCAGGCCGACCCCGACTCCGAGCCAGACCAAGCAATACCGCGCACGGTCGGCGGGTTCGAGGTACTTGCCTTCGGCAAGACCCACCAGATGTACGCCGTTGATGAGCTCGACCGGTCCGCCGAGGAGGTCCTGGGTCACCGACCGGATCTTCGCCTGCCATTGCGGCAGGTCCCAGGTGAATCCCAGCTCGCCGGTCGTCCTCTCGACGATGCCGGGTACACCGACGACGGTGTACGCCGACGCGCCCCGAAAGCCTGCCTCGGTGGCGACGGCGCTGATCATCTGGACGAGTTGGGCCGGCACGTCGTCCCCCTGCGCCGGTCTGACGATCGTATGGTGCGGTCCGCCGATGAGGTCACACACAGTGGCAGACAGTTCGTTGTCAAGGAACTGCGCAGCTGCTACGTAGTTCCGTCGAGGTCGCAGCGCGTACACCAGCGGTCGGGGCCCGCGGCGGACAGTGGTTGCCTGACCCGCGGGGTAGAGCAGCTCGGCGGACGTCAGCCGAGAGATCAGGTCGATGGCCGTCGGCTGTGCTATCCCCATCAGCTCCCGCAGCTGCGTCCGGGTCAGTTCTCCGTGCTCGGCGAACAGCTCCAGAGCAATCTGATCGTTGGCCCGGCGGGTCGCCCTGTGGTCGCGATGACCGGAGTCGCCGGTCGTCCTACCCTCCCCGGGCATTCGTCTGCTCCGATCCCGATCAGCCGCTGCGAGTTCGATGCGACAGTACACCGATGGTCGAGCACCGGTGGTCAGGGTGGCTCGGGAGGCGTCGAGCCACCCTGGGACACGGTCCGGCCGGTGTGGGGAGGACCGGCCGGACCGTGGGCTCAGTACTTGATGCAGGCGGAGCGGAGGTCGGTGTAAAAGTCCCAGACGTCCGGAGAGCACTCGGGCGCGCCGAGCTGGGAGGCTTTGGCCCCCATGTGCGGCAGGTGGGCGTACGCGCCGACGCCGGGGCGGTTCACGTGCAGCATGCCGGCCTCGAAGTCCTGCAATGCCTGGAACATGTACGCCGGGTTCTGGGTGAAGATGGTTCCCGACATGCCGTACCGGACCGAGTTCGAGATCCGCATGGCATCGTCGTACCCGCCGCAGTCGATCACCGACAGCACCGGGCCGAATACCTCCTCCTGTGCGATCTCGCTGTCCCAGGCGACATCGACGAGAACAGTCGGCGCGACGAAGTAGCCGGGGGTGTCAAGCAGGACCTCATCCCCGCCGCACGCCACCTTCGCACCGTCCTCGATCGCCGTCCGGACCGCACTGAGACAGGCGCGTTGCCGGTCGAGGTTGACCACCGGACCGATATCTGCCCAGTCCTGGTCCCCCCGGCCGACTCGCATCGCCTGCACACGCGGGACCAGTCGCTCGAGCAGCGCTTCGCGGATCGAGCGATCGACCACGATCCGGCTGGTCGCGCTGCAACGTTGCCCACTCTGGCCGAAGGCGCCGTGCACGATCGCATCGACAGCGGCATCCAGGTCGGCGTCGGCGAGCACGATCAGAGCGTTCTTCCCACCGAGCTCGAGTTGTGTCCGCAGGAGCCGCTCCGCACCGGCCTGATTGATCGCCTGGCCGACCGGCAGCGAGCCGGTGAACGAGATGCCGGCGACTCGGTGGTCCTCGACCAGGCTCTCTCCGGGCTCGCGATCACCCTGGACCAGGTTGAGCACACCGTTCGGCACGCCGGCATCGGCGAACGCCTGCACGAGCAACGCAGCCGTCCACGGGGTGAACGGCGAGGGTTTCAGTATGGCTGAGCACCCGGCCAGCAGCGCCGGCGCAACCTTCCACATCGGGATCGCGACCGGAAAGTTCCACGGTGTGATGAGCCCGACGACCCCCAACGGCCGAGGAAAAGTCATCGCGATGGTTCGACGTTCCTCGGCCGGCGTGGTCACCCCGTTCAGGCGCCTGCCCTCACCGGCGGTGAACTCGAGGATCGCCAGCGAACGTGACACCTCGCCGCGCGCCTCGGCGAGCCGCTTGCCCTGCTCGCGGGTGATCGCGATCGCGAATTCTTCCTGCCGCTCGGCGATCAGTCGCCCCGCCGTGGTCAGGAACCGCGCTCGTTCGATCGGTCCGATCGATGCCCAGGCGGGCTGAGCCCGGGCGGCGGCGTCGACCGCCGCGACCGCATCCTTGCCGACCGACTCGGTGAAATCTCCGATGGCGTCGTCGGTGTTCGCCGGGTTCAGGTTCGGCCGTGTCGCACCTGATGTCGACGGCAACCATTCGCCGTCGACGAAGTTGAGCAGGTGATCGGAGTTGGGTTCGAGCACAGGGTCCTCCAGTCGGCTTGGCCTCACCGTCGGCGGAGGCCCAGCGTGTCGATCATCCTGCGCGCGGACCGGCCGGAGTATCCCCCTTTCGCTTATGGCGGGTATAGCCAGACGAGCTGGGGCGCCGCCAGTGGCGCTCATCGTGATGCGCACAACCAGGGCCGGGAGCCTTTGCCGTTCGTCCAATCGTGCGGGGTCAGCGCTCTCCGTACGGTGCTCCTATGGATTGTGAAGCCGAATTCCGCGCTCGACGGGAAGGCTGACGACGTGGCCTCGGTCGTGGCGGTGACGGACCTTCGCGTCGACACGGCCCGAGGTCTGCCCATCATCGAGGACGTGTCGATCGCCTTGGAGCCGGGAGAGATCCTCGGCGTGGTCGGCGAGTCCGGCTCCGGCAAGACCACGATGGCCCTGGCGCTTCTTGGCGCCACGGCGATCAACGCCCGGATCGTCTCGGGCCGGATGGCCGTTCCGGGCAAGGTCATCGAGATGGACGACGAGCCAGCGATGCGCGAGCGTCGCGGCCGAGTCATCTCCTACGTTCCGCAGAATCCGGGGACCTCGCTCAATCCCGCTGTCCGCATCGGCGACGCCGTCCGAAGCATGTTGCGCGAGCACCGCGCCGGTTCGGCCACGGACAGCGCCGTAGTCGAGGCGCTGGTCGGCGTCGGCCTGGACGATTCCGCGGGATTCCGTCGGCGCTTCCCGCATCAGCTCTCCGGAGGACAGCAACAGCGGGTGTGCATCGCGATCTCATTGGTCGGCGGCGCTCCGGTGGTGGTGCTCGACGAGCCGACCACGGGACTCGATGTCGTGACTCAGGCAATGGTGCTCGAAGAGCTCGAGCGTCTCCGCCGCGAGTGCGAAGTGGCGATGGTTTATGTCAGCCACGATCTCGCGGTGGTCGGTCAGCTCGCCGATCGGATCGCGGTGATGTACGCCGGACGTGTCGTGGAGGAAGGGCCGGCGGGGGAGGTCCTGCGCCATCCTCGACACCCCTATACCCGTGGTCTGATCAGCACCATCCCGGATCACCGCGTCGTGCGGCCGCTGCGGCCGATGCCCGGTACCGCGGCGGGCGTGGAGGAACGTCCGTCAGGTTGTGCTTTCGCGCCTCGCTGCCCGCTGCGCGTCGACGAATGCGACCAGGGAATTCCTGCCTTCCGAGCCGCCGGCGAGCGGCACGTCGCGCGGTGCCTACGGGTTGCCGACATCCCGCCCCGCGAGCTGCCGAGTGAGGTTGCGGCTCGTCCTGAGCTCCGGTCGGCGGAATCGGTGTTGAGCGTCAGCAACCTGCGGATCGAGTACGCGGGCTCCGTCGTCGCAGTCGACGATGTCAGCCTGTCCGTTCCGAAGGGCGGCTGTGTGGCGCTCGTCGGGGGCTCGGGGAGCGGTAAGACGTCGATCGCGAGTGCCGTCGCGGGCCTGCAGCCATTCAGTGCAGGAACGATCCGACTTGCCGGGGAGGTGCTGGCACCGTCCGCCCGGCGACGGACAGCTGACCAGCGGCGGCGACTGCAGATGATCTTCCAGAATCCGTCGGATGCCTTGAACCCTCGGATGCCGATCGGCGCGATCGTCGGACGACCGCTGCGATCGTTGCTGGGAATGCCTCGGTCGGAGGCCGACTCCGAAGTCGGTCGGCTGCTCGAACTGGTACGGCTCCCAGCGGCGACGGCGCGACGTTATCCGGCTGAGTTGTCGGGTGGTGAACGACAGCGAGTCGGTATCGCTCGTGCCCTGGCGGCCAAACCCGAAGTGCTGATCTGCGACGAGATCACGTCGGCACTCGATGTCTCGGTACAAGCTGTGATCTTGTCGCTGCTCGATGGGCTGCGAGCCGATCTGGGCGTCGCTGTCCTGTTCATCACCCACGAACTCGGTGTCGTCGCCTCGATTGCCGAGGAAGTCGTCGTGCTGGAGCACGGCCGGATTCAGGAGTCCGGCCGTGTCGTCGACGTACTGCGAAAGCCGGCCGCGCCGTACACGCAGAAGTTGATCGCGGCCGCGCCCAGTATCAGCCGGGTACTGGCCGCCGGGTCGGGAGGTGATTCCAATGCCCGCCACGGAGACGGCTGAACCGTTGCACAGCGGAACAGGCATGCCGCTGCAGCGTTCCCGGCGGTATCCCCTCGTGGTGATGCTCGCTCGCCGGCTGGCTGCCGCCGTCCTGACTCTCTTCGTCTCGTCGGTGATGATCTTCGGCGCGGTCAACGTGCTGCCCGGTGACGTCGCGAAGGTGTTGCTGCAGCAACATGCCACGCCCGCGGCCGCCGAACGCCTTCGGGCTGATCTCCAGCTGGATGATCCGCTGGTCGTGCGTTACGCCCGCTGGATGGAGGGGATGGTCACCGGCGATCTCGGCAACTCGACTGTCGGGGTGGCCCAGAACAGCCCTGATCCCTCGGTCCAGCGAATCATCGGTCCGGAGCTCGTCAACAGCGCGACTCTGGCGCTGATCGCGATGCTCGTTCTCGTGCCGGTGGCGATTGCACTGGGGGTGCTGGCCGCGGTCCGAGCGGGTCGCGCCACCGATCACGCGCTGTCGACCAGTTCGGTCGTGCTGAGCTCCATGCCGGAGTTCCTGACCGCCACGCTGCTGATCGTCGTGTTCTTCGGGTGGTTGCGGGTACTCCCCCCGACTTCGCCCGTACCACTGGGATCGACACCGTTCAGCAATCCACAAGTTCTCGTTCTGCCGGTGCTCACACTTCTGCTCGTCAACGTCGCCTACACAGCCCGGCAGATTCGGGCTGCGATGATCGACACCTTGCGGCAGGACTACGTCGCGATGGCCCGGCTCAACGGCTACAAGGAATCCCGGGTCGTGTGGCGTTACGGGCTGCGCAACGCGCTCGCGCCGAGTGTGCAAGTACTCGCGCTCACGATGCAGTACATGCTCGGAGGGATCATCGTCGTGGAGAGCGTCTTCAGCTATCCGGGGATCGGCAGCCAGCTGGTGATCGCGGTGGCGACCCGCGACGTACAACTGGTCGCAGTGATCTCGCTGATCCTGGCTGCTGCCTACACCGCCATCAACATCCTCGCCGATCTACTCATCGTCCTCCTCGTTCCCAAGCTGAGGACACAGAGCGCATGAATCCCTCCGTGAAGGTGCCGCGATTTCTCAAGGTCCGAGCCGGCCAGGTGGGCTTGGCGCTGCTCCTGGCGGTGCTGGCGATCGTCATCCTGGGGCCGCTGCTGGCACCGCACGATCCGGCGATCCCGGTTGGCCGGCCGGGCGCCGGACCGGGCGGGCAGTCGCCTCTCGGACTCGACTTCCTCGGGCGTGACGTACTCTCCCGAGTGCTCCACGGCGGGCTGAGCGTGATCGTGCTGGGCACGGTCGCGACCATTGGCGCCTACGCGGTCGGTGTGGGTATCGGTCTCGTCGCCGGCTTCTCTCGCAGTTTCCTCGATTCGATTCTGATGCGCTCCGTCGACGTATTGCTGACCTTTCCGGCCCTGCTTCTGCTGCTCCTGCTGATTGCGGGGCTCGGAACCGGGTCCGGAACTCTGTTGCTCGGCGTCATTCTGGTCCAGGTGCCAGGTGTGGCTCGGTTGGTCCACACCGCGACTCGGGAGGTGTCGACCCGTGGATTCGTCCGGGCAGCCATCGGGCGAGGTGAACGGACCAGCAGCATCTTGCTCCGAGAGATTCTTCCCAATATCGCAGCGAACGTACTGGCGAGCGCCGGTCTCGGATACGCGTACTCGGTCCTGATCATCGCGTCGGTGAACTATCTGGGGCTCGGGCTGGCTCCGCCGGCCGCGGACTGGGGGCTGATGCTGTCGGAGAACCGGGTGGTGATCGGTATCAACCCGGCCGCGGTGGTGGCGCCCGCGATCCTGCTCGCCTTGCTGATGATCTCGGTGAACCTCATCGCCGACGCCTACTGGCAAAGCCTCGGCCCGGACAGTGATCGAGGTCCTCGGCCCCTCCGACGACGGCGCGCGACCGCACAGCCGGACCCATCGGACGCTCAGCAAGCTGCTGGAGGACATGTCTCATGAATCTCGCCCCCGCCGATGGACCGGTCTTCGACCACTGGGCCGCCACGGCAGCCGATCACGGTGCCTTCGTCGTCGACAACCCGGCGACAGGCGAGTCGCTGGGCCGGTTCCGTCTTGCCGGCGCGAACGAAGTGGATGACGTGGTTGCCCGCGCTGCGGCCGCATTCCCCGCGTGGGGACGCACCACACCGGCCGAGCGCGCGTCGTTGCTGTTGGCAATAGCCGATCAGCTGGAAGCTGCCGGGGCGACCTTCGCCCGGCTGGACAGCGAGGACGTCGGGAAGCCGTTGTCGCTGGCGCGGGAGGAGATCGCAGGCAACGCCGACGTCCTGCGATTCATGGCCGGTGCGGCCCGGATCTCACCCGGCAGTACGGCCGGTGAGTACGTCGCCGGCAGTACGTCGTTCATTCGCCGGGATCCGGTCGGAGTAGTTGGCCTTATCGCTCCGTGGAACTACCCGTTGATGACCGCGATCTGGAAGATCGCGCCCGCCCTGGCGGCTGGGAACACGGTCGTGATCAAGCCCTCCGAACTGACTCCTCGATCGACCATGTTGTTGGTCCAGCTCGCCCAGGAGATTCTTCCGGAAGGCGTCCTCAACCTGGTCCTCGGAGCCGCTTCGACGGGTCAGGCCCTGGTCGAACACCCGCAGATCAACCTGATTTCGCTGACGGGTGATGTCGCCACCGGTCAGAGAGTCGCCGCGGCTGCTGCCGCGTCGCTCAAGCGGGTACATCTCGAGCTCGGGGGCAAAGCGCCGGCGCTGGTGTTTGCCGACGCGCCGCTGGGCGCGGTCGCAGCCGAGCTGGCAGCCGTGGCTTTCCTCAACGCCGGTCAGGATTGTACGGCGCCGTGCCGGATCCTGGTCGAAGACAGCGTTTACGACGAGTTCGTGGAGCTCTTCTGTCAGGAGGCCTCGGCCTTGGTCTGCGGTGATCCCGGCGACGAATCGGCCCATTTCGGCCCGGTGATCTCCGAACGCCAACTGGAACGCGTCAGCGGATTCGTCGAGCGGGCCTGTGTCGCCGGCGGCCAGGTGCGGATCGGCGGCCGACGAGCGGATCGACCAGGGTGGTTCTACGAGGCCACTGTGATCACCGATGTTCGGCAGGACGACGAGATCGTTCAGCAGGAGGTCTTCGGACCTGTTGTGACCATCCAGCGCGCGGGGTCGGACGACGAGTTGCTCGCGCTTGCCAACGGTGTTCGGTACGGTCTGGCCGCGAGTCTGTGGACGAACGACGTGAATCGGAGCCTTCGGCTGACCCGGGAACTCGCCTTCGGCACAGTTTGGCTCAATCAGCATCTGGTGCTGGCCAATGAGATGCCGTTCGGCGGCTTCGGCCGCTCGGGCTACGGCAAGGAACTGTCCGCGCACGCGATCGACGAGTACTCGCAGATCAAGCATGTCATGCTCAAGGTTGCCGAGGCGGGTTCGCGATGACCGATCAGTACGCAGTCCTGTTCGAGCCGGTCCGGATCGGACCGAAGACCGCGCCGAACCGGTTCTGGCTCACGCCGCACGCCAGTGGCTACGGGTCCGAGTTCCCTGACATGCATGCCGCCTATCGCGGCACCAAGGCCGACGGCGGCTGGGGCGTGGTGTTCACCGAGGCAACCTCGGTGGCTCCCGAGACCGACAAGGTGCCGTACGTGCTGGGCCGGCTCTGGGACGAAGGCGACGTGCGCAACTCGCGCCGCGTGGTGGAGCGAATTCATGCAGGTGGGGCGCTTGCCGGGGTGGAGCTCGAGTACCACGCCTCGATGTCGGTCGCCCCCGAGGGGCGGCTCGTCGCGCGCAGTGTGGACGCAGTGGCGGGGGAGGGCTCCCTGCCGCTGGCCTACGCCGGGACCGCCGCGCTGCTGGAGACAGCTGATATCGACCGCATCCAGGAGCTTCACGTGCAGGCGGCGTTGCGCGCCGTGGCGGCCGGGTTCGATCTGATCACGTTGCACTGCGGGCACGCCGCCTCGCTGATGGCGCACTTCTTGATCCCTTACTACAACACACGCACCGACCAGTACGGCGGCAGCTTCGCCAACCGGGTCCGGTTCGCGGAAGAGACTCTGTTGCGCGTCCGGGCTGCCGTCGGGGATCGGGCCGCGGTGGGGCTGCGGCTGGGCGTCGACACGCTGAGTGAACCACTCGGCCTGGGCGAGCGCGGGATCCGAGCGCACGACGAGGCTGTCCAAGTGGTCCGGCATCTCGACGATCTCGTCGACTACTGGGATCTCATCATCGGCGGCGTCGACTGGGGGCAGGATGCCCAGTCGTCGCGAACTGCCGGCGAGAACCACGAGGCGCCGTACACCGGAGACTTCCGGCGCCACACCAACAAGCCGGTGGTCAATGTCGGTCGGCTGAACAGTCCGGACACGATGGTCAAAGTCGTCACGTCCGGGCAGGCCGACTTCATCGGTGCGGCCCGGGCAGGGATCGCCGACCCCTTTCTGCCGGCGAAGATCCGGACCGGGATGATCGAGGACATCCGGGAATGTATCGGCTGCAACCTGTGTGTCTCGCGAGCGAACACCGGCAACGGCCGCATCATCTGCACGCAGAACCCGACGATCGGGGAAGAGTTCCGTCGAGGATGGCACCCGGAGGAGGTAGGCCACGCGCTGAACCCGGACCAGGCAGTTCTGGTGGTCGGCGCCGGGCCGGCCGGCCTCGAGTGCGCCATGATCCTCGGCAAACGGGGCTTCGAAGCTGTCCACCTGGTGGACCAGGACGGCGAACTCGGTGGGAGCCTGAACTGGATCACGAAGCTGCCGGGCCGCCGAGAGTGGCGTCATCTCCTGGAGTACCGCGAGTTCCAGCTGTCCAAGCTGGACAACGTGACCACCATCCTCAATACCAGGCTCACAGCGGACGACGTCCTCGACTACGGCGCCGGGATCGTGGTGATCGCGACCGGATCCCGCTACGACGCTCAGGCAGTCTCGCCGTACAACAGATTGCCGTTGGACCTGCAGTCCTTCACTGGTTCCGTCCTGACGCCGGAGCAGGTGCTCGCCGGCGAGGCTGAAATTGGGCACCGGGTGCTGGTCTGGGACACCGACGGCTACTTTGTCGGACCGGGCATCGCCGAGTACCTGGCCGACCGCGGACACCAGGTCGTTGCTGCTACGCCGGGAGCGTCCTTCGGTGGATTTCTTCAGTACACGATGGAGTCCGTGCGTACCACTCTCGATCTGCGTGCACGCGATGTCCGGATCTACCCGAGCAGTGCTGTGAGCGGCGTTGCCGGTAGCCAGTTTGTGCTGGAGACCCAGGCGGGTCCGGTCGACGTGGCGGCCGACACCATCGTGGTCGTGGGGCAGCGAGTGGCGGTCGACGGGTTGTACCGAGAGCTCCGGCGGCGGCACGCGGAGTGGGCTGATGCGGGACTGTCCGAGGTCTTCCAGATCGGTGACTCACTGCGTCCGGGCTTCTTGGCCGACGCGGTCTTCTCAGGTCACCGCCTGGCGCGTGAAATCGACGGTCCTAACCCGGAGCAGCCCCTTCCGTACATCCGGGAACGCCGTCTGATCGATGCCACGGAGGCCGACTACACGATCTCCGGGTCGGCTCAGTCACGGCTGCTGTGACGGCGGTCGGCGGCCAGCTCCGGGTAGAGGTCCAGCCGACGCAGTGCCAGACCCGGCGTCTCCGGTTGGTCGCGCGATGCCATCAACAGCTCATGATCGAGGTCAGCGAAGAGCACCTGCTCCTGGAAGGTGTTGCTGACCTCGAGCACACCGTCGTTGACGCCGATCAGCTTGTCGACCGGCCCGGTCACGATCGCACGGCCGCGAGTTCGCAGCGGAGCATCGGTCGGCAGTCCGTTATGGCCGATCAGCGGGGACATCACGACGTACAGCTGGTTCTCCATCGCCCTGGCCTGGCAGCCCAGCCGGACTCGGTGAACTCCACGACTGTTCCAGGTCAACGACGGACAGATGATGAGGTCGACTCCGCGCTCGACCAGATGACGTGAAAGCTCGGGGTACTGGATGTCGGCGCAGATGAGCAGGCCGACGGTGAACGGACCCAGTGAGACCACCAACAGCTCGTCGCCGCCGAGGGATCCCATTGCATGCTCGGGCGGGGTGAGATGGATCTTGTCCTGCGTTCGGACGCGTCCATCCGGCCAGACGACGTACGCGGTGTTACGCAGGCTGCCGTCGCCGGCAATGCGATTGTGACTACCGCCGAAGATCAGGATCTCATGGGTGCGCGCGAGCTCCGTCAACCCGCTGATGATTGCCGGCGTCTGCTGAGCCAGCCGACGATAGGCCTCCGCCGCGGTGGCTGCGGTCACGGGTGGCCCGGGCAAGCCGGCCAGTAGACCTGTGCTGACCAGTTCAGGGAGCACGATCGCCTCGGCGCCTCCGGCTGACGCCTCGCTGACGAGAGATCCCAGATGATCCAGAAAGCCGTCCAAGGTGAGCTCTGCTCTCAGCTCGACCTGCGTGGTCGCGATTCGGCGTCGACTCATGTCGCGATCCAGCCGCCGTCCACGTGGAGTACCTCACCGTTGATATAGGCGGCTCCGGCGCTTGCCAAGAAGTACACCGCTGCCGCCACTTCGCCAGGTTCACCGCTGCGACGTGCGGGGATCAAGAGGTTCATCAGTTCACCGTTGGTGCCGACGCCGACGTTCGTGTCCGGAACTGCGTCGCCCAGGATCTCCTGCGAGGTAGCGCGGATTCCGGTGCGGACGACGCCGGGTGCCACTACGTTCGCAGTGATTCCAAAGCTGCCGAGATCGAATGCGAGGCGGCGGACGAACCCTTCGAGCGCGGCCTTGGAAGCGCAGTAGGCAATGCCGTCCGGCATCGAGCGCTGCGCCGCGATCGAGCCGATGCTGATGATCCGGCCGTGCCCCTGTGCGAGCATCGGCTCGGTCACGGCCTTGACGACGGTGAACGATCCGGTGAGGTTGATGGCGATCACCTTGTCCCACAGTTCCGGGGTGGTGTCGCGGATGCCGGCGCAGCCGTCGAAGACGCCTGCATTGCTCACCAGGATGTCGACCGTGCCATGCTCAGCTACGACCTCGCCGACGAGTGCCTCGACGGCGGTCCGGTCGGTGACATCGACCTGATGGGTGCTGAAATTGCCGCTGCCCAGCGCGGCCGAGGTGTCGGCGAGCCGCTCGGTCGAGCGGTCGGCCAGGTAGACGCGGTCGCCGGCAGCGACGAAGGTTTGAGCTACTGCAGCACCGATTCCGCTGCCGGCTCCGGTGATGACGACACTTCTGGGCTTGGTCACCGTGTGGCTCGCATTCTCTATCGATCGGGGGTCGGTACGTACACAGGGCCACGCCGCAAGACCGGCGCCACCAGGTCGTCGGAACAGACCTCGTCGGCGGTGGCCTTGGCTATCGGTCGGCGGGTCTGCCCCGGATAGCCGAGGCCGGCCATGACCTGTGGAGACATGTAGTACGCCGAATGCAGCGCGAAGATCACCGTCTCGACCTGTCCGCCCGACCACGCTTCCAAGTCTTCCAACGAGCAGGACTCCGACTGCGCGGCGTGGTTTCCGGCAGTTGCTATCGGCAACGTCAGCTGCGGGTTGGCCTCGAGTACCAGATCCAGCAGATCCAGGTGGGCACCGACGCTCCGCCCCGACGGAAGCGCTGATGAGCCGGGGAGAACCAGGTCCAGAATCGTCGCGAGGCCTTGGCGGGTGAACTCCTCGAGAGGCGCCGGACTCTGCTCCGCCGACGTCATGCCGGGACCGCTTGGTCGCCGGCGTGATCCATCAGGTGTTCGACCGCGCGCGCTGCGAAGGCGACGACTGTCGCGGTCGGATTCACTGACGAGGAGGTCACGAAGACACTGCCGTCGAGGACGAAGAGGTTCGGCACGTCATGGGCCCTCCCGAATTCGTCGACGACCGATGTCGCCGGGTCGTTTCCGCAGCGCGCGGTGCCGAGCATGTGCCAGCCGACCGCAGGTAGCCATGGGACGACGGTGGTCTCGACGGCCCCCGCCGCTTCGTGTGCCTCTTTCATCCGCGCCACGTTCCACTCGAGGTTCCGAATACTGTCGTCCGACAGCCGATAATTGATCTTCGGCGCCGGCAGACCGGAGCCGTCGGCGAGTCGAGAGCTGAGGGTGACGGAGTTGTGCTCGTCCGGCAGGTCCTCGATCGAGGCCGCCCATTCGAACGCCCGGCCGAGACCACGTTCCACGAGAGCCAGCCCCGCGGTTCCGGTGCGCTCGGCCAGTGGAAGCTCCGCGTACCGTGCGAGCAACTCCATCGGTCCGGGAATCGCCATCGCGGACCACTTCGCGCCGCGGGCAAATCCGCGGCTCAGGTCGGTCTCGGCGAACTGTAACGAGTACAAGTTGGCCCCGAACGGGCCGAGCCAGCTCTCCAGTTTCTCCTCGTAGACCCCCATCACGCCGACGAACGGGTGCATCATCAGCCGCTTTCCAACCAGTCCCGACGAGTTGGCGAGACCGTCGGGGAACAGGCCCGAGGTCGACAGCTGCAGAAGTCGCGGAGTGCCGACGCCGTTCGCGCACACGATGACTGCCGATGCTCGGGTGTGGTGTTCGGAACCGTCGGCGGCCATCCAGGTGGCTCCGTTGGCTCGGCCGGCCTTGTCGATCGTGACTTCGAGTACCCGAGCCTCGGTGACCAGAGTGACGCCGGCCGCCAGCGCGGCCGGCCACATCGCGACATCGAAGGATGCCTTCGCGCCCTCCGGACAGCCTGACATGCAGGTTCCCCAGCGTGCGCAGGCGCCGCGGTCGCCGTGGCTGCTCGTCGCGATCGCTAGGGTCGCGGGCCACCAGTGCCAGCCGAGCTTGTTCATCCCCTCAGCGGCCTTGACGCCGACCCGTCCGATCGGCACACCTGGCATCGGGGGCTCGACCCCGACCGGGTAAGCGGGATCACCGGCCAGCCCGGAGACGCCGATCGTCTCGTCGAGCAGACCGTAGTACGGCTCGAGGTCCTCGTAGGTCAGCGGCCAGTCGTCCGCGAATCCGTACAGGCTTCGGACGCGGAAGTCGGAGGGGAGAAATCTGGGCCATTCGGCGCCGTAGAGGATGCTGCTCCCGCCGACCCCGTTGAAGTTCAGCGGGTGGACGTCGGCATCCGTGACGTCGCAGGGGTAGTCCCAGCGGCTTTGGCGAACGTTCGGGTTCGCAGACCAGGTGCTTGCCAGCAGCACGTCACGCTCGCGCCGGTCACTCGGATAGTCAGCGCGGTTGACCCAGCCGCCCTGTTCGAGAACCGTGACTCGGAAGCCGCCTTCGGCCAGCATGCGCGCGGCCGTCACGCCCGAAGGCCCGGCGCCCACGATCAGGACGTCGGCGGCCTCGTCCGAGGACCGCCCCGGCGAGCTCATCCGAGCTCCTCGGGCAGGTCGTCCGGTCCAGCGGGATCGACGGCGTCCTGGTCGGCCGAGGCTTCCCGCGGCTCGGCGGCGGCGCGGTCCGCCGCTTCCTGCTCTGCCTTCATCTGGAACTTCTCGTACAGCCAACCGTGAAACATCATCACATCTCCTTGAAGACGCGAAAATCGTTGCCGTCGTATCCGGCGACCGCCGGAGGCAGAACCCTGATCCGAACCCCGGTCGCCAGTTCTTCGACAATATGCGCAATGACACCGGGCATCGTGGACATGACGACCAGCCCGGTCATCTCCACGGGGGTGAAGCCGAGCTCCGCGAGAACGGCCGCCATCATTCCGACGTCGTTGATCGGCATGGCGGCCGTCTTGGCCGACCGCGTCGCAAAGACCGAATGGATTGCTTCGTACAACCGCGCCTGAGCGCCCCAGACGCCTGCCTCGACAGCAACTGTCTTGATCTTCTGAGCACGGGGGTCGACGCACCGGAACACCGGGTGTCCGAATCCGGGAATACGGACGCGCTGAGAGGTGCACTCGGCAACTATTCGTGCTGCGGCTTGCTCCAGTGACTCACCCGCCGCTGTCATCGACCGATGGGCGTCGATGATGAACTGACCGGCCTCCTCGGGAGCCAAGGTGTACGAGCCGGCCGAGAGCACGGCGGCCGCCATACCCGCCACCATCGACGGATTCCCGGAGACGGCGTAGCGCGCGGCAACGGTCCCCGGCTTCGCGAGCGAGTAGTCGAGAACCCCGTTGAGCACCGCGTCGAGGGCACACACCTGCGCCGCGGTCGGGTTCTCGCCGCGGAGCAGGAGATAGCAGGATGCGGAGAACGACTGTCCGCCGATGATGTCCTCGAGGTCGTAGCCGCGGATGAGGACGCGGCTGTCCTCCACCTTGCTGACCTTCGTCGTCAGATATCGCTGACTCTCGTCGCTCGTCGTCATCGCCGTTCGCTCCGTCATTCCGGCCTGCTCAACAGCAGAACCGTCCACTTGCCTTCTTGGCAGACCACGTTGTCCTGATTGAGGATCTGGACCCGCGTGGTGACGACGCCACGGCCGGGCTTGCTGGTCGGCCGAAGGTCGGTGACCTTCTCCTGAACATGGATGGTGTCGCCGATCCGGATCGGCTGCGTCATGACCCAATCGGCCAGGCCGAGAAAGGCGATCGCCGACCCGTTCTTCCAGCCGAGCCCGATCTCGAGCCCGAAGGCGATGGCAAGGGCCCCCGGCCCGTGGAAGATGCGGCCGCCGAACTGAGTTTGCCGGGCGTACTCCTCGTTCATGTGCAACGGGTGCATGTCGCCGGACCAGGTGGCGAAGGTGACGATGTCGGTCTCGGTGATGGTCCGCCCCGGCGAAGTCCACAGATCGCCCACTCGAAGGTCGTCGAAGTAACGCACGGTACTGCCGTACGCCGCAGTCGTTCCAGCCATGGAGAATCTCCAGTCGGTTGCAAGGGTCCGCGCGGGCCAGTGGCTGCGCGATTCGGACAATGCCGCACGCGGGCGGGTCCTCAGAGACGGGTCAGCGCATCGGCCAGCTTCCCTATCCGGCTCGGGCGCCCGGTTCGTGCTTCCCGGCGGTCGGCTGTGTACATCAGGGACTCGACCAATCGGACGCCGACGAAACGTACCGGCTCCAGCTCCCAGCGGCGGCCCATCGGCTGAACCCACGGCAGCCGGGTCAGCTCCGTGTCCTCTCCGAGAACGAGATCTCGGAGAGTGCGGCCGGCGAGGTTGGTCGCGGCGACCCCTTGCCCGAAGTATCCGCCGGCCCATGCGAACCCGGTGCGCTGGTCGAGGCCGACCGTCGGGGTCGAGTCGCGGCTGGCGCCGAGGACGCCTTCCCAGGACGCGGTGATCCTCAGGTCCCCGAGGGCCGGAAAGGCCGCTCGCAACTCGCTGCGTAGCTCGCGGACGAGCGGCTCCGGGATACCTGCGTCGAGATCGATCCGCGATCCCAGCTGGTACGGCCGGCCACGGCCACCGAAGGCGATCCGGTCGTCAGCAGTGCGCTGAGCGTAGAAGTGACCCCGGCGAGCGTCGACCAGGGTTTCCCGGCCGGCCCAGCCGATCTCGGCCCAGATCGAGGCGGGAAGCGGCTCTGTCACGATCATCCCACTGCTCACCGGCAGGATGTCGCGCTTGGCACCGGTGATTGTCGACGTGTAGCCCTCGGTCGCGCGGACCACGTAGCGGGCGTCGATCCGGACTCCACCGGCGACGGTCACCCGCCCAGGAGCAATGGTGACAACTCGGGTACCTTCGTGGATCCGCACACCGGCACGTTCGGCGGCCACGGCAAGCCCGGCCACGAGTTGCGCGGGCTGCACCCGGGCGGAGTCCGGTGTGAAATGGCCGCCGACAGCTCCGGCGACCGCGACTCGGGCGCTGGTCTGCTCCGCGTCCAGCAGCTCGTCGCGGTCGATGCCCCAGGCAAGGTCTTCGGCGAAGTGTTCTCGCAGACTCCGCATCTCCAGCGGCGTTCGAGCGACCGTGAGATTACCGGCTTTCACGAAGCCGCAGTCGATCCCTTCCCGGGTGACGACGGAGCCGATCTCGTCGATCGTGGCTCGCATCTCCCGCCCCAGAGCGACCACGGAGTCATGGCCCGAGGCCGCAGCCCAGGCGTCTCTGGAACCGTCGAGGGCGGCCATCACGAATCCGCCGTTGCGGCTGGAAGCGCCGAAACCGACAGTCTCGGCCTCCAGCACGACCACCTTGAGGTGCGGTGCACTTCGTTTGAGCTCGTAGGCGGTCCACAAACCCGTGAAGCCGGCTCCGACGACACAGACATCGGTCTGGAGACTTTCCGTCAGTGGCGGACGTTCGGGTGCGTCGGTGACTTGCGTTGCCCAGAAGGCCGGGCTGCGACGCACGGTCTCACGGGGTCGGTCGCCCATGGCACTGCCCTTCGAAAGTGATGGAGATACGGATTCCTGGCACAGTCAACGTATTCGACCTTCGCGCGCGATCGGCTTGGAATATTCGAGAAGGTTCCGGACCGGGTCTGTGCAATGGACGGTCCTCACCGATTCCGTGCCGCGTCAAACTGTGGCCATGACAACCCACGGAGCGACAACCCACGGTGCTGCACGGGCCGCGACCGGGCAGACGCTGCTGATGAACTTCACCCCGCTGTCGGCCAACTCGGACGTCCCCATGATCGTTCGCGGCGAGGGCTGGTACGTCTTCGACGACGCCAGCCGCCGATACATCGACGGTCTGTCCGGGCTGTTCTGTTCGAATCTGGGGCACGGCCGAACGGAGATCGCCGCCGCGGCGTCGCGTCAGATCGCGGAGCTGGGCTACTTTCCGCTCTGGTCGCACACGCACCCGCGGGCAGCGGAGCTCGCCGAGCGGATCGTGGGTTTCGCCCCTGAGGGATTCGGCCGGGTCTTCTTCACGTCGGGCGGATCCGAGTCGGTCGACGCCGCCATGAAGCTGGCGCGGCAGTACCACCGGCTGCGGGGAAACCCGACCAAGTCCAAGATCGTGGCCCGTGAAACCTCCTACCACGGGGCAACGTTCGGCCCGCTCAGCGCAACCGGGATCCCGGGCCTGCGGACGCCGTTCGAGCCGCTGCTCGCCGGCGGCTGCCATGTGCCGAACACGGACGTCTACCGGCTTCCCGCGGGTCACGACCCGGCGGACTTCGCCGAGGCGATCGCGCGCCGGATCGAGTTCGAAGGCCCGGAGACCGTCGCGGCGGTGATCCTGGAGCCTGTTCAGAACGCCGGTGGCTGTATCGTCGCGCCGCCCGGCTACTTCGCGCGGGTTCGCGAGATCTGCGACCAGTACGACGTACTGCTGATCGCGGACGAAGTGATCACTGCCTGGGGGCGGCTCGGCCACTGGTTCGGCAGCGAGCGCTACGGGCTCCGCCCCGACTTGATTACGACTGCCAAGGCGCTCTCCAGCGCGTACGCCCCGATCGGCGCCCTGCTCGTGTCAGATCGGGTGAGCGCGGAGTTCAAAGGGGAGGAGGTCTTCCTGCACGGCCTGACGTTCGGTGGGCATCCGGTCGCTTGTGCGGTGGCGTTGGCCGCTCTCGCACTGTTCGAGAGCGAGGACCTGCCGGGCCGCGTCCGCGAGCACGAAGGGTACTTCGAACAGCAACTGAACGGGCTTCGGGACATTCCGATCGTTGGCGATGTGCGCGGAGCAGGCTACTTCTGGGCCCTCGAACTGGTCCGAGACCAGGAGCTCAAGACGCGGCTGACAACAGCAGAGGCCGACCGGCTGTTGCGTGGATTCCTGTCTCCGAAGCTCTTCGAGGACGGATTGATCTGCCGGATGGACGATCGAGGGGAGCCCGTCCTCCAACTCGCTCCGCCGCTGATCGGCGGCCGCGACATGATCGACGAGATCGTCGCGATCCTGCGGCCGGCCCTTGAGGCGACGAGCGCATTGATGTTGGCAGCCGCTCCTGCCGATTCCCGTTGATCAGAAGGAGTTCCAGGCGTCATGAAGATCGTTGTCTGCGCGAAGTTCGTACCGGACGCGACGGCGGATCGTCGGTTCCATCCCGAGGACCACACGGTGGATCGGGCCGGAGTCGATGGGCTGCTGTCCGAACTGGACGAGTACGCCGTCGAGACTGCGTTGACCCTCAAAGAGACGATCGGTGACGGTTCGGAGGTCACCCTGCTCACGGTCGGTCCCGAGCAGGCTGCCGAGGCGATCAAGAAGGGTCTCCAGATGGGCGCCGACAACGGCGTCCACATCAATGACAGCTCGTTGCGCGGGTCCGATGCGCCGGCCACCTCGTTGGTCCTGGCGACGGCGTTGCGCAAGCTCGCGCCGGATCTCGTGGTGTTCGGCATGGGGTCGACCGACGGCTCTATGGGGGTGATCCCGGCGATGGTGTCCGAGCGGCTCGGCATGCCCGGGGTCACGCTGGGCTCGTCGGTGACGCTCGACGGCAACACAATCACCATTCGTCGCGACGGCGACGCTGCCAGCGACACCGTTGTCGGCGAGCTGCCGCTGGTACTGAGCGTCAGCGACCAGTCCGGCGAACCGCGGTACCCGTCTTTCAAAGGCATCATGGCGGCCAAGAAGAAGCCGGTCGCGACCTGGTCGTTGGCCGATCTGGAACTCTCGCCGAACCAGGTCGGCGGCCAGGCCGCGTGGTCCGAGGTCGTTGCGGTGACGGCTCGCCCGGCGCGCGTCGCCGGCACGATCGTCATGGACGAGGACGGCAGCGGTGCCGCAAAGCTCGTCGAGTTCCTGTCAACCAACAAGTTCCTCTGAGGGGTCAGCACAAGCATGGCGAACGTACTTGTTCTCGTCGACCACGCCGACGGCATGGTCCGCAAGACGACCGCGGAACTCCTCACCATCGCCCGCCGGCTGGGAGAGCCGGTCGCGGTCTACATCGGCGACGGGGTGCACAAGGCCTTGCCTGCACTGGGGCAGTACGGTGCGCTCCGGGTGATTGCGCTGACCGACCCCGAACTGGCGCAGTATCTCGTGGCGCCCAAGGCTGAGGCGCTGGCGCAGATCGCGACACGGGTGGAGGCGTCGACGATCCTGATCACATCCAACGCCGAAGGCAAGGAGATCGCCGCGCGCCTGGCCGTGAAGCTCGACTCCGGGCTGATCACCGACGCTGTCGACGTCGTCGAGGGTCCGGTGACCACCCAATCCGTCTTCGCCGGCAACTACTCGGTCCAGGCCAGGGTCACTCACGGAACGCCGATCATCACGGTCAAACCGAACGCGGCGACGCCGCAGGTTGCAGAAACTGCCCCTGAGATCGAAGAGTTGGCCGTGACGATCTCTGCGGCCGCCAAGGCGGCTCGAATCATCGACTCCAGTCCCCGGGCAGCTACCGGACGCCCGGAGCTCACCGAGGCTTCGATAGTGGTCTCCGGTGGCCGTGGTACCGGCGGCGACTTCAGCCCGATCGAGTCTTTCGCCGATGCGCTGGGCGCGGCAGTCGGTGCCTCCCGGGCAGCGGTCGACTCCGGCTGGTACCCGCACGCCTATCAAGTAGGTCAGACGGGCAAGACCGTTTCTCCGCAGCTCTACATCGCGGCCGGCATCTCCGGTGCGATCCAGCACCGCGCCGGCATGCAGACCTCGAAGACGATCGTTGCCGTCAACAAGGACGAAGAGGCCCCGATCTTCGAACTTGTCGACTTCGGTGTGGTCGGAGACCTTCACCGCGTCCTCCCTGCGGCGACCACCGCGCTAGCCTGACATCCGAGTCGGGAGGTGACGATGTGATGAAAGCGTTGGTCCTCAGAGGAGGACGGGCGGTGCTGGAGCGGAGGCCGATTCCGGCGGCAGGGCCGTTGGACGTGGTCGTTCGGATGATCGCGGCTTCGTTGTGCTCGGGTGACGTCGCCTGCGTCCGTGGCGACTTCTCGGTAGCGGACGGGACCGTGCTCGGGCACGAGGCCGTCGGAGTTGTGCACGACATCGGAGCCCTCGTGACTGGCTTCGCCTTGGGGCAGCGAGTGGCGGTTTCGTCCTCGACCTCCTGCGGCCAGTGCGCCAATTGCCAGCGGGGCTACAACGGCCACTGCAGTGGTGAGATGTGGGGCAGCTACTCCTCCGGGAAGTCCCGGGACGGCAGCATGGCGGAGTACTTCACGGTTCCGGATGCGCGCCACAACCTGGTTGCCATCCCCGACGGTGTGAGCGATGTCGCAGCGGTGTGTGTCACCGACACCTTGGCTTCGGGTACGACCGGGGCCGAGGCGGCCAGGATCCCATTGGGCGGTACGGTCGTGGTCTTCGGACAGGGCCATATCGGCTTGGCCGCGATGGCCGGCTCTCGATCCTTGGGAGCCGCGCTCGTCGTTGGGGTGAAGGCCCGCCCGGGTGGCGAAGAAGTGGCCTTGGCGATGGGCGCCGACCATGTCATCAATCTCCAGCAGCACGATGTCGAGGCGGAGATCACTCGCCTGACGGGTGGTGTCGGCGCCGACAGCTCGATCGAGGCTTCGGGCGTGACGAGTTCGTTCCCGGCTGCCGTCACCGTCGTTCGCGAAGGTGGCACCGTCGTGGTGCTGAGCTCCTATTCGGGACCGCCCGACGCGAGCTTGCCGATTCCGTTGGCCGATTGGGGCTGGGGCGTTGGCGACAAGACGCTGGTGGGTACCTTCCAGCAGTCGGGGAACGAACGTATCGGCCGACTGTTGCGGATGATCGAGACCGGACGTATCGATCCGTCCCCACTGGTGAGCCGCACCTATCGGCTCGACGAAGCGCCGCTGGCGCTCGATGCGGTCGCGGGGCGAGAGCCAGGTTTCGTCAAGCCCGTCATCATCGGCTGATCCCCTCCGCAGGCGGTTCGTCGCTGCGCAAGGCCGCGGCGATGTCGACCGGCAGGACGCGGGCCTTCCCTGAGTCCGGATCGACATTGACGTACGTGTTGACGATCGACGCGAGGACAGTTTCACCCCGCTTGACGATCATCTCGAGAACGAAACTCGAACGTCCGACCTTGGCACAGCTGACCGTCAGTTCGATCTCTTCATCGAATCGGGCCGGCTCGTGGAAGTTCAGGGTGCAGGCCACCACCGAAGGGTCGGTGCCGCCGGCAATCAACTGGGCATACGGCCGGCCGAGATACCTGAAGTACTCGGTCATCGCCACGTCGGCGAACTCGAGGTAGCGGCTGTTAAAGGTGATTCCTTGAGCGTCGGTTTCGTGGTACCGAACGCGGTGGTGGTAGGTGAAGGTCACTCGGAATCAGCGCCCTTGGTATCTCCTGAGCGCAGCAACTGCGCCGCGAGAGCACGCCGATCGAGTTTGCCGGTCGTCGGGCTGATCGGTAGGGACTCGACGGGAACGAACTCGGCGGGCACCTTGTAGGCAGCGAGCAGTTCGCGGCTGAAACTGTCGAGGTTCGCAGCGTCGAAGGTGCCCGCATCGGCCGGAACGATCGCGGCGACGACTCGCTGGCCGTAGATCGCGTCGGGGAGTCCCGAGACCGCCGCCTGGGCGACGTCGGGGTGTTGCCGCAGTACCGACTCGACCTCGGCGGGGGAGATGTTGGCGCCGCCGCGGATGATCAGATCGCTAAGTCTGCCCTCGACGAACACGTAGCCATCGCGGTCAACCCGCAGCAGGTCCCTGGTCCGGAACCAGCCGTCCGCGGTCAGGGCCTGGGCGGTCTGCTCGGGGTCTTTCCAATAGCCGACCATCATCGCCGGTGATCGCCAGTATCCTTCGCCTTGCCGGCCGGGAGCGACCTCGTGGCCGGCGGCATCGAGAATCTTCATCTCGACGCCGGGGACCAGCCGCCCCGCGGCCCCTGGAATCGGGACCGGGTCTTGTCGCGGGTCGTAAGTGACGGCAGGAAAGCACTCGGTCGCGGCGTAGACATCGTGGACAGGGCAGCCGGTACGACGATGCCAGTCGGCGAACGCTGCTTCGTTGCGAGGCTCGCCCCCCGAAATGCACAGCCGCAGGCTGGACAGGTCCGGCGGTTCGGGGAGGGCCTCCAGCCTGTCGACGAGCTTCACGAACATGGTGGTCACGCCTGGAAGGAAGGTTGCCCGGCCGTCGGCGATGGCGTCGAGGAGCAGGTCAGGACGAGAACGCCGCAGCGGCAGGACGCAGCCGCCCCCGAGGAGGGTTGCCATCGAGGCTGTGACCAGCCCGAATGCCCAGGCCATCGGGAGTGCCACGATCGTGCGGTCCTCGGCTCCGAGGTGCCAGACGTCCCGGTAAGCCTCTGCCGCCAGGGTCAACCGGCGCCCGGTGTGCATGACGGCTTTGGGGGTGCTGGTGGTACCGGAAGTGAAGCAGATCAGCGCGAGATCCTCGACCGCGCTGTCCGGCGTACCAGATCTGGCCTTGAGCCCGGAAAACGACTCCGACATCAGAGCAACGGGAAGGCCGAGGTTCTCGGCGACGGCAACCGCAGGATGGCTTCGGTCGCCGACCACGACGATGGCCGGCTCGCTGCTGGTGAGGCAATGGGTGAGATCGCGAGCGCTGGTGGACGGGTACATCGTGGCGACGGCGGCGCCGACGTGCCACGCCGCGAAGCAGGTCAGCAAGTAGTGGCTGGAGTTTTCCGCCACCACTGCGATTCGGTCTCCGGCTCGGAGACCTGCCTGGCTCAGCTCGGCGCCTCGCCGATCGATCAGCTCGATCAGTTGCTCGTAGGAGATGGGGCCTGCGGCGTCGTCGATCGCCACGGCTGTGCCGTCCCGGCGACACACCGCCTGGAGAGCGCGAAGAAACCCTTCAGAGGTGGAAGGCAACGAAGTACTCCTCAGCAGCTAGGTCTGCACGCCAGTATCGGGCCAGGTGAGCGTGGCGTCGGCTGTGCCTTTCTCAGCGGCAATGAGGCTCGGTCGGAATGTCTCCAATCGGTGGCCCGATCCCGAGCGCCTAGGCTCGGATGGCCGGACCTGCGCCGGCGGATTCGGTCCGGAGCTCCTGTGGAGAGGGTGCCATGCCGCTGACCTTGCCACCCGGCAAACGTCTTGCCGTCTCGATGGGCGCCGATTTCGATGCTCAGAGTGTCTGGCTCGGAACGTTCGGGTCCGCGTCCCAGAGCCACCTCTCCCGAGGCGAGTTCGGTGCGGTGGTCGGCGTTCCGCGCTTGCTCGACACCTTTCGGTCGTTCGGGGTCACGACCACGTGGTGCGTGCCCACCCACACCATCCAGACCTTCCGGCCGGCTGTCGACCAGATCTTGGACGCGGGTCATGAGGTGGCTGCGCACGGCGTCTGGCACGAGCCGGTCCACGAACTCGATCTGCCCGAGGAACGACGGCTGCTGGAACTGCAGCTGGAGTTGCACACGAGTCTGCTCGGGCGGACGCCCCGCGGATATCGGTCGCCGGCCTTCGACGTCACGGACAACACGCTCGGGCTGCTGGAAGAGTACGGCTTCGACTGGGACTCGTCGTTGATGGGGCGTGACTTCGAGGCCTACCGGCCCCGCCTCGTGACCCGCATCGACCGGGAACGCGGAAACACGTTCGGCCCGCCGAGTGGAGTACTGGAGATTCCGGTGTCGTGGTATCTCGACGACTTTCCGGAGGTGGAGATGCTGCCCCGGCATCCGGCGATGCAATCGACCGAGGTGTTGTACCAGCGCTGGAAAGACATTTTCGACTTCGCCTATGCACGGTGCCCCGGCGGCGTCGTCGCGTGGACACTTCATCCGCAGTCGATCGGCCGGGCGCACCACCTGATGATGCTCGAGCGACTGCTGGACCATCTGTGCGGTCACGACGGTGTCTGGTTCGCGACGCTGTCGGAGATTCACGATTGTTGGACCGACGAATGACGCCGGCCGCCGGCACCGAAACCGAAGTCAAGGAGCAACAGTGAGCGTGCTGGGACTGGCCGAGGAGCAGCTGGCCTACCGCGACGTCGTACGACGCTTTGTCGACGCCCGCATCGTGCCGACCGCCGCCGCCCGGGAGGCTGCCGCTGAGTATCCGGCCGACCTGCTTCCGGAGCTCGCGCAACTCGGCATCATGGGGATGTCGATTCCCGAGGCGTACGGCGGTTCCGCGGTCGACATGGTGACCTTCGCGCTCGTGTTCGAGGAGCTGGCCCGCGGCTGGATGGGCCTCGCCAGTGTGGTCGGCAGCTCGTCGACCGGAGCAGGCTTGATCGCTCAGTTCGGAACCGACGAGCAGCGCCGACGGTACCTTCCCGACCTGGCCTCCGGCCGGACGACCAGCGGTATCGCCATGACCGAGCCCTCGACCGGCAGCAACCTCAAGGGCATCCGGATGACGGCTCTGCGTGATGGCGACCACTACTTGGTCAACGGCACCAAGACGATGATCACGCATGCCCGGCACGCGGAACCGCTGGTGCTTCTCGTCCGGACCGATCCGACGGCGAGTCCGGTCCATCACGGGATGAGTCTGCTGCTGGTCGAGCAGCAAACCGAGGGGTACTCCGTGAGTCGTGACATCGGGAAGCTGGGCCATCGCGGAGTGGAGTTGTGCGAACTCACGTTCGAGGATGCCCGAGTCCCGGTAGGGCAACTGCTCGGCGGTCGGGAAGGCCGAGGCCTTCACCAGATGCTGTCGGGCCTGGACAAAGGGCGCATCTACATGGCCGGCGCCGCGACCGGTATTGCCCGAGCCTCGCTTGAGGCTGCGCGCAGGTACGCGACCGAAAGAGAGGCCTTCGGCCGCCCGATCGCGGATTTTCAGGCGATCAAACTCAAGATCGCGACGATGGCAACCGCCGTCGAAGCGTCGAGGTTGCTGACCCTGAACGCGGCGGGCTTGATCGAAGCAACCGGTCAGGGGGTCCGGGAGGCGGCGATGGCCAAGGTCTTCGCCTCCGAGACGGCGATCGAGTGTTCGCTGCAGGCGATGCGCATTCTCGGGGGCTACGGATACACCACGGAGTTTGCCGTCGAGCGGTACTACCGGGACGCGCCGCTGATGGCGATCGGCGAGGGGACCAACGAGATCTTGTCGATGCTGATTGCCGACATCGAGCTCGGGCTGAGATGACCGGCGGCGCTACTGGTCGGGACCGCCGACGGCGCCGAAATCGGGATTCCGGCCGCTCGCCGGATTCGTCAGCGAGCTGGGTGCGTCGACGACGTGAACCTGCCGACCGGCCGAGGCTCGCGGCCGGGACGGGCGGATCCCGCCTGGGGAGCGGGGTGAGCCGGTGCGTTCGGCCACCATGTCGAGAGCCGTGAGGCCCAGGAACAGGGAGGAGATCGCGGCCGGGTCGTGCAGGCTGACGGCGAGCAACTCCTCCACCTTGGCCAGGCGGTAGCGGAGCGAGTTGGGATGGATCGTCAGTGCTTCGGCGGCGGTGTTCGTGTTGAGTCCGTGCTCGAAGTAGCTACGGAGCCCTTCCATCAGGATGGGCTGCTCCTCCAAGGGGCGCAGGAACTTGACCGCCCAGGCGCCCATCCGGTCGAGCCCGACGTCGGAGAACAGGCGGGTCGCGAAGTTGAACTGTTCGTAGCTCGTCACCGTCACGTGCTTCCGCGACCGGCCGGTGATCCGGATGGCCAGCACGCCGTCGTTGAAGGAGTCCACGACCTGGCCGACCGCAGCGACGTCGCGACCGATCCCGGCCTGGACGCTGGGTGACTTCTCCGCGTGGGCCTGTACCCAGCTGCTCAGGGCGGGTACCGAAGCCTGGATCAATCCGATCAGCATCTTGTCGCGGATGGCGAGGAGATGTGGCACGTCCTTGGTGGCAAGCTCGTTCTGCAGACGCCGGAAGATCTCCGCGACCACGGCCGAGTGCTGAGAAGTGGGCACCGAGCGTGCCGGCGACACCACGAGCACCCTGAGCTCCTCCTGAAAAGACAGGCCGAGGTCCGCGATGCGGCCGCTGAGCTCGGAGTTGTTGCTCTCGGCGCGGAGGGCGATCGCCTGCTCCAGCACGGAGCTGCGGACCGCCAACTCCTGCCGACGAGCCACCAGGTCGATCTGGAAGCTCGTCTCGGCCAGGGAAGCAGCCACGTGCACGGCGGCTGTCGAATAGGGATCGGGGAACGTCGTCCGTCGGCTTGCGGCGACCAACCAGCCCGTCCGGTCGTCATCTGGTGACGCGAGGGTGACCATGGCGGCGACTACCTGCCATCCATCGACCGAGAAACTTTGTGACGGCGCCGAGGTGCGGGAGATCTCTGCGTGGAGCAGGGCGAGCGGGAGCACGCCGGTGCCGTGCTCCGAGCGGCCGGCGTTGTCGATCATGGCGACAACCGCATTACAGGTCTTGGCGGTTCGGGCCAGCAGGTCGTCCAGCGGTTCGGGGGCGGCGAGCGCCTGGGTCAGCGACCGCTGCAACGAGGTGAGGCGGAGCGCGAGACCGGAGTCGGCGAGGCCTGTCGCCTCGCCGACCGCTTGGATGATGTCGTTGGGGTCCGTTGAGTCCGAGTAGGCCAAGAAGTCGTGACGACCCGAAGAGTCCACGTCGTAGTCACCCGACCGGACCAGCACAACGAGAGCCGGAGCGGCATCGAGCAGCTCACTGAAGGCTGCGCGCTCAGGCTGGGCCGTCAGCTGGCCGGGCAGGACCAGCAGCGCGCTGTTCCCGTCGGCGACCCGCACCTGCGGGCTCCAGACCGACAACCGCGCGATCCGAATGGTCGTGGCCTGAGCAGGCGCCGGCGAGACGAAGTCGAGCCGGCTGTCTGCGAACAGGTCGGCCAGACTCAGCGTCCTGAACACTTGTGGCGTCCCACCATCGGAGTCCCACCGTCCTTGCTCTGGACCGGGCGACATGACAGACCCGATCAGGCCTTCGGAACTTCTTTCCGTGAGGCTACTGCGGGCAGGCGGGCGGCTCCTTGGGGAAAGTCTAGAGCTGCGCGGCGGATCTTTGGAGTATTTACATTGGCCGGCTCTTCCGAGTCCCCCTAACGTGAACACAGCGGCAGATCCCGACCTGGAGGCCACATGACTGGCAAGGATGTCCTGGACACCGCAGACCTTGTGGTGGTCGGTGGCGGCATTGCCGGGCTGTCTTCGGCCTTCGAACTGAGCAAACGAGGATTCGACGTCGTCGTGCTGGAGCAGCGCTTCCTCGCCTTCGGAGCGTCGGGCCGCAACCCGGGTGCGGTGTGGATCCAGACCAGACGGCGCGGACCCGAGCTGGACCTGGCGCGTCGCGGCGCCGAGCTCCTCGCCGCCTACGAATCGGAGCTGGGCACCGGGTTCGATCATCGCCGCAACGGCGGGCTGTTCTTCTACGAGAACGACGACCAGCGGTCGGTCCTCGAGGACTACGTGGCCGACCGGCGCGATGCGGGGATCGAAGTCGACCTGATCACCCGGCGGCAGGCGGCCAAGAAGTCCGTGATCTTCCCTGATACCGCTGCCGGAGCCGTATTCTCTCCGGAGGACGCCCAGATCGACAGCCAGGCCTTCGCGCGCGCCCTCGGCGCGGCCTGTGTGCGTCGAGGAGTGCGCATCATCGAGAACACCGCTGTGATCGGCAGTATCAGGCGCGGCGACAGCGTGACCGGAGTCCGCACCGTCCGCGGCGAGGTTCACGCCGGTGGAGTGGTCTGGGCCACCGGCGCCTGGTCGGTCAATCTGGGCGCGGAGGGCGTCGAGCTGCCCGTGTCCACGATGCGCACAGGTCTCCTGCGCACCGAGCGCGTCACCTATCAGCCCGGCCCGATCTTGCACGGGCCCGCCGGTGTGGACCGGTGCGGAGCGATCACCGATCTGCCGTCGTACCGGCCCGAGGTGTTCGCGCGCCCGTCTGGTTTGGACGGCTATGACGACGTCATGACCCAGAACGCCGAAGGCGCCTTGTTCTTCGGCAACAGCATCGACGGACTCGGTTCGCTGAACCCGCACATCAGCATCTCGGCGACCTTGGCCATGGTGGGCAGCGCTCAAGCGCGCTTGTCCCGGCTCGGCGAACTCGGGGTCGTCGGTCTGTGGGCCGGCCTTGATTGCACAACCGCCGATGGCCTCCCGGTTGTCGGCCTGGTCGACGGGATTTACGTGAACGCCGGTCATCCCTCCGGCGTCGCCTCCGGGCCCGCAGCCGGGGAACTGATTGCCCAGGTAGTGCTGGGAGAGACCAACGATTTCGCAGCGGCGCTGGCGCCCGGCCGGCCGTCGCTCGCTGCTAGGCCGACCAGCGGCAGGTAGTTGCCGCGATCCTCGGACCACCGGCCGTCGTCGCGGTCGGCGTCAGCAAGGAGTTCGTCATGTCAGGTCCCGTCTACCGAGCGGTCGACCCGTCGACCGGTCAGGTGCTCCGATCCTACGACCAGATGTCTGACGAGGAGCTTGCCGTAGCGTTGTCCGCCTCGGCTCAGGCCTACCGGTCCTGGCGAGACGTGCCGATCGCCGAACGAGCAGTCTTCGTTCGGCGAGCTGGGGTGCTGTTCGCCGAACGTGCCGATGAGCTGGCGGCGATCGCAGCCCAGGAAATGGGCAAGCCTCTTGCCCAAGGCAAGGAAGAGGCCGAGCTGTGCCGGGCAATCTTCGAGTACTTTGCCGACGAGGGCCCGGCCCTGGTCGCGGAGCAGCAGTTGAAGTCACCGTCAGGGCGCGCGGTGGTCCAGCGGCTCCCCATCGGGCCTGTGCTGGGAGTCATGCCCTGGAACTACCCCTACTACCAGATCGCCCGGTTCGCTGCGCCAAACCTGATGCTGGGGAATACGATTCTGCTCAAGCACGCGGAGTCGGTACCGGGGGCGGCGTTGGCAGTCGAGCGGCTGATGGTGGACGCAGGTGTGCCGACCGGCGCGTATCTCAATCTGTTCGCGTCACACGAACAGATCGAGACAGTGATCGCGGACCCGCGCGTCCAAGGGGTGTCGCTGACAGGCTCGGAGCGGGCAGGTTCCGTCATCGCCTCCCTGGCGGGTAAGTACTTGAAGAAGTGTGTGCTGGAACTCGGTGGTTCGGACCCGATGATCGTGCTCGACGCGAGTGACCTGGACCCGGTGGCCGACCTGGCATGGGAGTTCCGGATGGAGAATGCCGGCCAGGCCTGTACGTCCAACAAACGCATCATCGTGATGGCGGACTTGTTCGACGACTTCGTGGCCAAGCTCGCGGCCAAGGCGCGCGCGCTCGAGGAGTTTCCCCCGCTGTCGTCGCGAGCCGCGGCAGAACACCTGGCTGCGCAAGTCGACGACGCTGTCTCCAAGGGCGCGGTGCTGCACGCCGGGGGCGTACTGAGCGGAGCGCCCAGCGCTTTCTACTCGCCGGCCGTGCTTTCCGGTGTAAGGAAGGGAATGCGCGCCTACAGCGAAGAACTGTTCGGACCGGTCGCCGTCGTCTACCAGGTCAACTCGGACGAGGAAGCGCTGCTCTTGGCGAACGACTCCCAGTACGGATTGGGAGGGTCGGTGTTCAGCACGGACGCGGATCGGGCCCAGAAGGTTGCCGACCAACTGGAAGTCGGCATGGCCAATGTCAATGCGCCGGCCGCCGACGGGGTCGGGATTCCGTTCGGCGGGATCAAGGGTTCGGGCTTCGGTCGTGAACTCGGGCCGCTCGGAATGGACGAGTTCGCCAACAAACGGATCTTCTTCGTGGCTGATTGAGCCGACGCGCACGGGAGGAAGCGGACCGGATCGTGTTTCCTCCAATGGACCCGCCCGAACCGGCAGCCTAGATTCCTGGCGTTGCATCGTGGCCCAGACAAGAGATGGGAAGAGTCAATGGGTTTTGTCATGTCGACAGAAGATGTCGCGACCTTGCGTGCGCGGGTGGTCCGTGGTGAAAGCCTCGGGCTGCAGCAGCTCTCGGTCGACTTCCTGACCACCCCGGAGTTCGTCCGGTCGGTCCTGCCGCCCTCGGTGGAACCGCTCGACGAGCCGGTGGCGCACGCCATCGTGGGGAGCTACTGGACTCTTGATTTCGACGGTAACCCGATCGCGGGCACGGAGGACGGATTCGGCGAGGTGGTCGTCGGAGCCAGGGTCGCGGATCCCGAGGGCGGTTACCGCGTCGGCACTTACGCGCTTGCCGTCTTCAAGGAGCACGACATCGCGTCGTTGGTGACCCGGGACTGGGTTTTCGAGGCCTGCAAGATCGGGACCTGTCAGCTGCATCTGGCCGGCAAACGAGCCTTCGGTTTCGTCGAACGGCGGAACCACCGCGTCATATCGCTGGCGGCGGACTTCGAGGAAGGATTCCGTCCGGGCGGTAAGGAGACCTGGGACCTGATCGTGCTGCGAAACCGGATCAACCACGATTTCCAGCTCGACGGCGAGCCGGCTGTCGGCGTCCACACGTTGCAGGCCGACTACAGCGAGGTGCGGGTCGGCAAGGGGTCGCTGCAGCTTGCGTCCGGCCCCAACGATCCGCTGGGCGACATCCCGGTGGTGAGTGTCGGGGATGCCACCTACTCGGCCGGCTGGGTCGGTGGGAAGAGCGACTGGGTCAAGGCCACTCCCGAGGTGGACCCGGAGACGCAGCTTCGGCATATCGCGGCGCGCTTCTACGACCTGTCCGGCATCCGGCCCAACCCTCAGATCAGCTGAGCCTGATTGCCGTGTCGAACACATGGGCCGATGCCAAACAGGAGCTCCGCGATCGCCTGCACGGAGAGCTGCTGGAGCCGGCATCGGCGGCATACGACGAGGCTAGGACTGTCTTCAACTGCACATCAGGCCTGCGCCCTGCGCTGATCGTGCGGTGCGCAGATGTGCACGACGTGCAGGCCGCAGTGCGATTCGCACGCGCCCACGGATTGGAGATCTCCGTCCGTTCCGGTGGGCATCATGGCTCGGCGCTTGCCCTGACCGACGGCGGACTGACCATCGATCTGTCGGAGCTTCGGCAGGTCGAGGTCGACCCGCTGACATTCACGGCGCGAGGTCAAGGGGGAGCGCGCAACCTGGATTGGGTCTCCGCGGTGACGCCGTTCGGACTCAGCGCGGTGACCGGCAACATGCCGGATATCGGCGCCGGACTGCTGCTGGGCGGCGGTATCGGCTACTTCACCAGCACCGATGGCCTCAGCTGTGACCAGATCCTCGCGGCGGAGCTGGTCACCGCGGAGGGGGAGCTCATCCACGTCGACCAGGACAGCGACCCTGAGCTGCTCTGGGCACTCAGAGGCGCCGGAGCGAACTTCGGTGTCGTGACCGAACTGCAGATCCGGTTGCGGCCCGACCCGGGCCTCGTCGAGGCCGGCGAGTTGATCTGGGCCGGCGAACAGGCCAGAGAAGCCCTTTACCTGTTGCGCGATCTGTCGCTCAACGCTTCCGACGAGTTCGGCTCGTTCTTCGCATTGCTGACGACCGGCACACCGAAGAACACGCTGCTGCCCGCCGAGCTGCACGGGCAGCTGATTCTCCAGGTGAGTTTCTGTCACCTCGGCGACGTGGTGACAGCGCGGTCCGACCTGGGCGCGCTGCGAAAGATTCCGACGGTCGCGGATACGGTGACCACCTGCCGGTACAGCAGCTTGTTCGGGGTGGACCACAGCTTCGCCGCCGGGCAGCGGACCGGCGGACCACGCGGAAACGAGGAGATCGTCTCCGACCTCACCGACGGCCTGATCGAAAGCATCATGGACTTGGCCATGGAGCTACCGGCGCTGGCCGCGAGCCACCCGGTCGACATTCCCCGGCTGCTTGCGCTGTGGCCGTATCGCGGTGTGGCTGCCAGACAGCTCGAGGGCGAGGGCGTCTTCGGGGGACGCGGCGCCGGCTGGGGCGTCCATCCGCACTCTTATGCCGCCGAGGCGGACGACGCCTACGAGCGGGCGTGGGCCAGGCGAGTGAACGAGCAGGTGCGGCGGACGCAGACGCGCCCGACGTACCGGATCCCGAACACTGCGGTGGACGTCGACGGCGATCACCCGCGGCAGATCTACGGCGCCGCTTACGAGCGGCTCGTTCGGGTCAAGCAACGGCTCGACCCGAACAACATCTTCCACCGGAACGTGAATGTGAAGCCCTGAGCTGTGACACTTCGACCAACGAGAAGGCTGTGGGACATGAACGACTACTACGACGCCGACCGCGTGCTGCCGGGAATGCAACAGGTTCTCGACTCCTACCGCGAGGGGGACGTCGACCTTGTCATGGGAGCCTTGACCCCTGATGCGGAGGTGATCGAGAGCTCGTCGGGTATCCGCCGCACCCTGGCCGAGCTGCACGCTGCCGATGCCAAGTTCTTCGAGCACTTCCGCGATTTCACGCCGACGTTCCGCACCGTCCGCGAAGGTGACGCCCAAGCCGTCGAGATCGAGGTCGAGGCGACTCGCGTCAGTGACGGCGAACGGGTGGTCATTCGCTACTGCATGTTCGCGGAGGGTGAGGGCGACAAGCTGCGCAGTATGCGGATGTACCTGGATCGTGCCTCGTTCAACGCCGCTTACGGAACGAAGTAGGCGAGCTCGAGCGGCGTGGTTCAGACCGCGGTGTAGCCACCGTCGATGACGATGTCCTGGGCGGTGAGGTACGCCGACGCATCGGAGGCGAGAAACGTCACGAGGCCGGTCAGGTCGTCGGGATCGGCCATCCGTCCCTGCGGGATCCGGGCGACCCAGTCGTCGTGCAGCGCGGGTTCCTTGTCGAGGATCGCCCGGGTCAGGTCGGTGAGCACGTATCCGGGGGAGATCGAGTTGACCCGGATGCCGGCGGGGGCCCACTCGACGGCCAGCGACTTGCCCAGGTGCGCGACGGCAGCCTTGGATGCGTTGTACGACGCTGCCCACTGCGGAACGTTGACGATCGATCCCGACATCGATGCGATGAAAATTGCACTGCCCGAGATTCCTGCGGTGAGCAGACCGTCGCCGAACGCCTGGGCAGCGAAGAAGGTTCCAGTGAGGTTGACGTCGATGACCTTGCGCCATTGCTCCGCAGTGACCCGCACCGAGTCGCCATTGATCTCGATGCCGGCCGCGGTGACCAGCACTCGCGGTACGCCGAGCTTCTCCCGGACGACGCGGAAGGCGTCGGCCACGGCGGCCTGGTCGGTGACATCCAGCCGCTTGCCGAGGGCAGCGACGCCGTACTCCTCGGCGATTGACTGCGCTTGGTCCTCAACGGAGTCGAGGAGGTCGAAGAGGGCAACGCTCACGCCGGCGGCGGCGAGCGAGCGGGCGAGCGTCAGGCCGATGCCGCGGGCGCCCCCGGTGACGACCGCCGTGCGGCCGCTCAGCTTGCTGTTCATTGTCTGCTCCCTGTTGTCGTGCTGGTACGAATGCGAAGGAAGATCGTCAGCTGTGCTCGAGGCCGGGACGACGTGCGGCGTCCCACCCGGCTCTGGTAGCAGCGATGAAGCTGCGTGCCGCGGTTGCCGGAACCTGGGCCGACAGCACTCCGCTTGTCGACCCAGTGCCGTCGGCCCCGGCGGCCATCACTGCCGTGGCGATCGCAGGCGTCGAGATGCCTCCGGCATGCATGGCGAGGACGCTGTGCCCCGCCCGGTGAATCGCCGCTGTTGATCCGGTGATCCAGCTGCGCTCTCCGGCCGCGCTGCTGCCGATGAGCTCGGGCGGTTCGAACAGCACCGCAGCGGGCTCCAGAGCAGCGAACCGGACCGCCTCTTCCTGGGTGCCTGCGCACACAATGGTCGCGATGCCGACCTCTCGTGCTCGCTGGGTTGCGAGTTCGAGATCGACGGCGCTGAGAGGATCAGCGTCGTGGTTCAGCATCACGCCCCAAGCGCCGGCGTCGGCCAGCGACTCAGCGGTGACCCGGTTCATCGAGGCGCCCGGTGGCTCGATGTCCATGCCTTGGCTCAGCACGAGCACACCGGCATTGAGCTCGTGAACCGGAGCGACCAGGGCCGTCGGTACGGTGAGCAGCACCGTCACACCGTGTTCTGCCCCGGCCTCTCCGGCAGCCACCGCGAGGGCCTCGATCTCGCGGCGGCGGAGCAGGTTCTTCGGGCCGATCTCGAAGAACGGCGCAGTGATCGGTACGGTCATGCGTCGATCAGCTCGCGCAGGCGCACGGCAGTTGCGGGCAGAGTGCGGGCCGGATCGCCCTCGGTGGAGCATTCGAGATTGACCGCGCCGTTGAATCCGATCTCGCGGAGGGCGCCGAAAATGGACTTCCAGTCGAGCCTTCCATGCCCCGGCAACAGGCGGTTGTTGTCGCCGAGGTGGACATGGGCGACCTGGTCCCCGGCGGCTCGCAGGGCCGCGGCCGGATCTGCCTCCTCGATCGACATGTGGAAGGTGTCCGGCAGCAACGCGGCGTTCGGGTGGTCGACGGCCGCGATGATCTCCAGATTGTCGGCCACGAGATTCAGGTACCGGCACTCGTAGCGGTTGATCGGTTCGAGCAGCACCCGTCCCTCGGACCCCTCGACCACTGCCAGGACGTCGCGGTAGAAGTCGATGAACTCGTCCTTCTGCCGGGGCTCGAGTTGTTGGAAGGGTTCGAAAAGCGGCAGCGGGTTTCGGGCGCCGTACTCGAACTCGATCTCGGTCACCGCGCCGATCTCCGCGCAGACCGACGCCGCGTCCAGGTACATTGCGCGGCAGCGCGTCCGAAGCTCTGCGTCCTGGGACATCGCCTGGCCGTAGATGTCGTCGATCAGTACGAACTCCACCGGACGTACCCCGGTTCGGCGCTCCAGCGCTACGAGCTCACGCCGGACGCCGTCGTTCCAATCCCTGAGAGGCTGGAACACTGCGAGGGCGTCGTACCCCCACTGCTTTGCGAGTTCGGCCTTCGTGGTGAGCGACTCTCCCGGGATCATCGGGGAGGAGCAGGCGAGTAACATCGTGGATCTCCTTTGCGGTCAGGTGAACAGGCGCTGCAAGTACTCGCCGAACAAGCGGTACCTGAGGTCTCGCTCGCTGGAGGGCCGCGGCCGGTAGCAGACGGTCAACGGCTGGTTCAGGTACTTGGAGTCGTCAAGCCCGCCGATCTCTCCGGCGGCGACGAGCGCAAGGGCTGCTGTCCCTCGACAGGTGGCCTCGTGCTCGTCCGGGACGAGTACGTCGACGCCGCAGACATCCGCCTTCAGCTGATTCCAGAACGCCGAGGAGGCCCCACCGCCGGTCGACACGATCTCGCGCACGGGCTCGGGAGTGAGACCGTCGACGTTACGGCGCAGGAGGTGGGCTACGCCCTCCTCCACGGCGTAGGCCAGGTCGATCCGGTCGTGGGCCAGGTCGAGGCCGAGGAAGGCGCCGCGGGCATCGGCGAAGTAGTCGGGCGGGTTCACGCCGGTGAGGTAGGGGAGAAAGATCGGAGCATCGCTGTTGGTCCGTGCCCGCAGCCGGGTTTCGAGCTCCTCGAACGCCATGTCGGCCAGGCCTTCACGACGAAACCACTCCAGTGACACCCCGCCGCTGTCGACTCCGTTGAACAGCAGGATCTCGCCGGGGCGCAGTCCGGCGTGGAACGACACTTTGCGCGCGGCGTCGAACGACCAATCAGTCGGCAGCAGCGAAAGGGAGAGCACTGTTCCGGCAGACTCACTGACGATACCGGGAGCGTACGAGCCAGTTCCGACCATCGCACAGAAGTGGTCGAGCGCCCCGGCGTTGACCCGGTACGACGCCGCAGGTGGCAGGCGGTCGGCGACCTCCTGCAGGACGTCTCCGAGGTCGGTTCCGGCCGGGACGACGGGGGCGAGCGAGTCTGCTGCCACGGAAACGAACTCGAGCATCTCGTCCCAGTAGCTGCCGCGGCGTACGTCGTACAGGTAAGTGAAGCCGCGCGTGGTGATCTCGCCGGCCGTGATTCCGGTGAAGCGGCGAAGCACGTCGTCCTTCACCATCAGGACGGCCGCCGCCTGCTCGAGCGTCCGCGGCTCATGAGCCGCGAGCCAGCGCAGCTTGGCGGCCGGCCAGGCCGCCGAGGGGCTGGGCTGACCGGTGACGGCGAAGGCGTCGTCCACCCCGAAGCGTTCCCCGAGCTCAATCGCCTCGGCCGCGGCGCGATCGTCGAGCCAGGAGAGCGCGGGGCGGACCGCGTCACCTCTGCGATCGTTGAGAACCAGCGACTCGGCCTGACCGGTGAGCGAGATTATCGCGTGGTGGGAATGCGTGTTCGCGACCGAGCTTGCCGACCGATCGATCAGCTCTATGACGAGCTCGAAGAGCTGCGCGGACGAGAACTCGACGCGGCCGCCGTCGCGCTGGTAACCGAACGGCGCGGTGGCCACGGACAGCCGGCGCAGGTTCTCGTCGAACAGGACCACCTTGACGTTGGTGGTGCCGAGATCGACTGCGTAGATCAGCACGATCAGGTGCCCATGACTTGGAAGTGAACGGTGCGGGTCCGGGCGCGGACCGAGTCGAGGTCACCGAAGTAGACACGACCGAACTCACCGAGGACGAGCTCGCCGGCGACGAGCGGGATCGTCTCGGAGCGGCCGAGGATCGAGGAGATGATGTGTCCGTCGGTGTTCAGGCCCCATTCCGGCAGCTCGCTGCGCAGCTCACCTGCGTTGCGGATGTGGATCGGTCCGGGGTGCAAGTACTGTCCCTCGTGGCGGGTCGGCGGCGCGATCGTCGCCAGCACGTTGAGGGTGTCCTGTAGGAGCAGTTGGGTGCCGTAGTAGGTCACATCCTCGGACTCCTCTTGAAGGACGACACAGCAGCTCGTGTGCGCCGAATACGCGACGACCATGCCGTCGCGGACACCCGAGCCGGCGACGAACTCCTGGAGGTTTGCCGTCACATCGAAGAACTCCTGCCGCGCAGGGGTCTCGATCACAACAGATCCGAAATGGGCGGACATGGCTTCCTCTCGTCGACCGGTGGAATCGGCTCCATCAGATTGCCGACGCGACGACGCAGAGGGAAGCGAAGATTTGCGATGATGAGATAGGCAACGGTTATGACGAGTCCGCGGAGGTACGGTGCGTCCTGACGTGAGTCTTCGGCTTTTGAGGTACTACGAAGCTCTGGCCGTCGAGCTGAATTACCGAAAGGCGGCCGAGCGTCTGTACATCTCGCAGCCCGCGCTGTCGGCAGCGATCCGCCAGCTCGAGGGGCAGGTCGGGGATCGCCTGTTCGACCGTGACACCCACTCCGTCGCGCTCACCTCGCTGGGACGTGAATGGCTGCCGTACGTGCGCGGCGCCTTGCGCGAAGTCGACTCCGCGATCGACGCGGTGGCGAAGCTCATGGGGCAGGCGCAGGTCCGGGTCGGCTACCTCACCGGTATGGGCGCCGATCTGTTGTTCCAGCTGCTCGACGGCGTTGAGCAGAGCTTCCCCGACCTGTCCATCGAGACCACCGAATACGACTTCTCCGACCCCACGGCCGGTCTGCAGTCGGGCGCCTCCGATATCGCTCTGCTGCGCCCTCCGGTGGATGTGGCGGATCTGGAGATGGTGGTCGTCGCCGAGGAGGCGTGGATTGCGTGCCTTCCCCGTACTCACCGGCTGGCCGATCGCGCCGAGTTGCGCATCGACGAACTGCTCGACGAGCCGATCGTCGTCGCGCCGGCCTCAGCAGGGCGCTGGCGCGACTACTGGATGGCGACCGATGCACGGAAGGGGCGACCGGCGAACATCGCCGCCGAAGCGGCCAACTACGAGGCGGAGACGACGCTTGTCGCGCGCGGGGTCGGCATCAGCTTCACGACCTCGTCCCTGATGCGGTTGTACGACCGGCCGGGGATCCGGTTCGTTCCCATCGTGGATCGCCCGGTCAGCTACACCTCCCTCGCCTGGCGCGCAGGACGTCTTTCGCCCTCCAGACGGGAACTCGTGCAGTACATGCTCGGGCGCCTGCCCGAGCGGACGCAGCCGTCGTCATAACCTTCGCTTAAGGGCAGATAAAACCTCGGTATTTCCTGTCGACCGGCGCGAGACGCTTCACTGCTCGGCAACCCCTTCGGTGCAAGTCCGAGTCCGTCAGCACAGGGAGTGCCCGTGAGCGACAAGGTATTACCCACCGGTCCCGACCCGTCCTCGCCGGCAGGTGCAGACGCTGCCGACGAAGACGCGCGGCTGGCCGAGTTCGGATACGAGCAGAAGCTCGACCGCTCGGTCGGCAAGATCGCTTCGTTCGCGATCGGCTTCGCCACGATCAGCGCGACGACCGCCGTCTTCTCCGGATTCGGCGCCGGCTACTCGAACGCCGGTCCGCCGTTCATCTGGACCCTTCTCCTGGCCGTCCCGGTGTTTCTGCTGTGGACGCTGATCGCGGCCGATCTTGCTGCCAAGATTCCGCTCGCCGGGTACGCCTACCAGTGGACCAGCCGGCTCAACGGGCCCAGTTACGGGTGGTTCACCGGATGCGCGGCGTTGGTCGGCTGGGTCAGCGGAATGACCAGCCTCGGTTACATCTTCGCCGGCTATCTGGGCAGCGTCCTCGGCTGGGAGCTGACCCAACCGAAACAGATCTTCCTCGCGATCGGCGTGGTCACCCTCTGTGTTCTGATCAACGCCTATCGCGTTCGCCTCGCGACGATGATCAACAACATCGGAGTCGCTCTCGAGCTGGTGGTCACGGTCGGCGTCACTCTCGTCGTAGCGGTCGTTGCCTTCGCCGTTCCCGGCAACGCCCAACCGTTCGGATCTCTCTTCGAGGGGACCGGCGCGGACAGCCAGACGCCGTACATTCTGGCCTGGCTCGCTGCCTCGCTCGGTCCGTTCTTCGGCCTGGTCGGCGTCGAGGCGGTCGCGGACGTCGCCGAGGAGACCAAGAGCGCACGCCGGGTGATCCCGCGAACGATGTTCTACGCTTTCGCGACCTCCTGCGTGATCGAGTTCCTGATGTACCTCGTGTACGTCCTCGCCATCAAGGACCCGAGCGCACTGGCGAACTCGCCCGCTCCGATCGAGGAGATAATCACCCAGCAGCTCGGTCCGGTGTTCTCCCGCATCGTCATCGCCATCGCACTGACCAACATTCTCGTCTGCCTGCTCGCCAACGTCCTGGTCGGGACACGGCTGCTGTACTCCTTGTCCCGCGACAACATGATGCCGTTCTCGCGCGCCCTTCGACACGTCTCACCTGTCCGCAAGACGCCGTCGACCGCCATCCTCACTCTTGGAGCGGTTTCGGTACTGATGCTGCTGTCGGCACTGGTCAACGAGCAGGCCTTCACCTACTTCCTCGGCATCGCGACACTCGCCTTCTTCACGACTTACCTACTCCAGACGATCGGCCTGCTGATCGCCGGCCGCAGGGGACGGATCCCCGCGGCGGAGCCGGGGACCTTCGACCTGGGCAGGGCGCGGACGCCGGTGCTGTGCATCGGTCTGGTCGCCTTCCTCGTGGTCGAGGCCGCACTGCTCTTCCTACCTGTCTTCGCCGGCAACGGCTTCGTCTTCGCGGGCCTGCTCGGGCTCGCTGTGCTGTGGTGGTTGTTGGTCCTGCGGCGCAGGATCCAGCTCGGAAGCGCGGGGCCGCGGTACGCCTCGGAGAACCCCGACGAGAATCTCCCCAGTGCTCCGGCACCGAAGAGATAGCGCATTCATGTCCGCGCGGATGTTCGTTGCTCGAGCCATCGCACAGCGCGAGCTGCGGTTGTTGCCGCTGTGCGCTCTGCTCAGGTCATCGTGGAACCGGCTGAGGAAGGACCGAGATGTGTAGGCGCGCTCCTCGGCTGCCGCCCACCAGCACTGTTTGCGTCGACTTGTTCGTCGTTGCGGCAAGGAAACGGTTTTCGGATGTGCCTGGACTGGCGACGTATTCGGGCGAATCGCTACTGGCCAGGTGCACCCGGAGCTGGTGCCCCACGCGAAGGCGGTACCCGAGATCCGTGAGCGTGACCTCGGCAGGAGTGAGCTCGTCCGCTACCGCCACGCAGATCTGGCCCCGCGCGATCAGGTGCGCGGATCCGTCCGGAGCGACGTCCAGCAACCGGACGAACAGATCTACTTCGGGAGCTGAGGAACCGATCGTGGCCTGCAGGAGTGCAGTGCCGCACAGGTCCCATGCCTCTGCTGCGGGACGGCTGGTGAACGTGAGTACGTCGGCGCGCGAGGCTGCGGCCTGTTCATCCGGGAACTCCACCAGAAAGGCAAAGGTGTTCAGGAGCGGAGACGGGACGAGGTCATCGGGATCGTGGGTCCATGTCATCGCTTGCTCGGCGCCGTCGAGCTCGACGTCCAGCCGACCGTCCGCGCCGAGGTGGAGCGTTCGCGCCGATACGTTGGGTGGGGGCCACTGATCGGCTTCGTACCAGGTGTCGTGGACCTGCTCCCAGCAGACGCGAGGCGGGACCGTCGCCCCTGGGCGCTCGCGGAGGTAGGCGTCGAAGAACTCGAGGGCCGATTCGGCGGCACGGGTCAGCACCCGGTCCATCGCGGCGTCGTTGCGAAGCGGCAGCGTTGCCTCGGTGATCGGCAGATCGTCGACGTGATTTCCCTCGTGATCGATCGCCTCGATCCGGAGATGGTGAGTCCGGGCCCAGCCGTGCAGCGCGGCGAGGCGCCGCTGATCGCGCCACTGGTAGCCGGCGCAATTGTCGAACCAGCCGATCACCGACAGCGTCGGAACCGGCGGTGCATCGAAGGGGTGACCGTTCGGGAAGCAGCGCAGGACGATCGGATGGGGAACCTCCAGATCGAAGGCGGCGGACCGATGGCCGATCTTCTCGAAGAAACGATCGAACTCGTCGATGTACGGGCGTTGCCATTGCGGCTCCCACTCGAAGGTGTCCGCCTCGGCGAAGTAGGTGGCCCGGTAGTGCGGATGGAATGCCCAGGGCGGTTCGCCGGCGACGTCACGGTCCAGCTCCGTCCCGGTCACGCGGGGAACGATGGCCTTCAGAGCGGGGTGCCTGCTGGAGACAGCTGCCCATTGGGTGAAGCCGAAGTAGGAGTCGCCGAACATGCCGACGCGGCCGTCCGACCATGGCTGATGAGTGATCCACTCGATCGTGTCGTAGCCGTCCCAGACCTCGTTGACCCAGGGCAGGGTCTCGCCCTCGGAGCGGAACTTGCCGCGAATGTCCTGAACCACCACGGCGTAGCCGTCGTCGGTGAAATAGGAGGCCACCTTCCACATGACTGTGTACGGACCGACCTTGTCGTAGGGCAGCCGAATGAGAACGGTCTGGGTCGGCGTGCCGGCGTACGGCAGATAGACATCGGTCGCCAACCTGATCCCATCGCGCATCGCCACCAGGTACTCGGTCGCCTCGGGTACGTGCCGTCCCGCGGTCACCCGGGTGAAGTCGATACCTTCGCCATCCATCCAGCGTTCTCCTTCGGCGGCGCCTTCGAGGTTCGCCACGAGTAGGTTTGCTACGACTCGATCGGTCGTTCCGAGGTTTCCGTACCGGTCAACAGGCTGAGAGCCAGGCGCCCTTGAGATCGCCGCCGCCGACCCATCCCGAGGTCGACGAGGGAATACCTTGCACGTTGCGCGCAAGTCCGTCCACGAACGGGAAGGTCGCGGGAATGATGTAGCCGCCCTCGGTGAACTGCTGGCGCTGCAGCGCATTCCACTTGTCCTGGGCTTTTGCCTCGTCGAGTTCACCGATCGCGTCGATGATCAGCGCATCGGACTGTTTCGATCCGAACTTCGTCTCGTTGTACGGCGAGTTGGTCATCAGCGTGGCCGCGTAGAACGGAGCCTGTGTCGGCACCGACCACCACTGAGACTGGCCGAGCGGATAGTTGAGGTAGCTGGTGAAGTAGTCGGACGGGTCACGCCGTTCGAGTTTGACGTTGACTCCGGCCGCGTTCGCGTTCTGCTGGAACAAGGTGGCGGCCTCGAGCATCCCCGCATAGGCGGTCGAGGTGGTCAGCGTGACCGCCAGGTCCGAGCGTCCGGCCGACCGTAGCAAGGAGCGCGCCTGGTCGAGATCTTGCGTACGCTCGAGACTCTGGTTCGAGTAGCCGGTGAGCGGCATCGGCGCGTCGTTCGTGATGGTGCCGAGACCCGAGTACACGCTGTTGAGCCATGCCTGCCGGTCGATCAGCATCCGCAACGCCTGTCGCACTCGCACGTCATCGAACGGCGCCTTGTCCATCTGCATGTACAGCGGCTGGATCGCGCTTGCCTGCTTTACGACTTGCACCTTGAAGTTGTTGCCCGCCGGATTGGCCCCGAGCAGATTGGGGATCTGCGGAGCGAGATCCAGCGTCTGCGACGAGAGCGCGTTCATGCGCGCGGTGTCGTCGGTGTAGCTCGAATCGATCTCGATCACGTCCAGATAGGGCCGTCCCTCGACGTGAAAGTTGGGGTTGGCAACGAATCGGCTGAACTTGCCGGGCACGAACGACTCGTACTTGAACGGGCCGGTTCCGATCGGATTCCGGGCCAGCTGTGCTTGTGTCATTCCGTCCGGCACGACGTTCGTCCAGCCGAGCACCAGGAAGGAGGCAAGGTCCGCGACCGGTAGCCGAAGCGAGAGTTCGACCGTCAGGTTGTCGCGCTTCCGGACGCGCTGCGGGTCGATGACTCGAGTGAGGTTGGCGCTACCGAAGTTGTCCGGTTGGCACCACGAGCGCACCGAGTAGAGGAGGTCGGTAGCCGTCACCGGCTTGCCGTTGTGGAACTGCAGCCCGTCCTTGAGGCGAAGCGTCCAGACGGCCCCGTTCGCGCTACGTTCGGTCTCGCTGAGCAGGTCGAGCTCGGCAACGTTCTTGTCCGAGAGCGTGATGGGGCCGTTGAACAGCGCCGCGGCCCGGAGAAAGTCGACGAATTGATTCAGCTGCCCCGGAGCGAGCGTCTCCGCTGGACCGCCGGTGATCGTTCCGACCCGTAGCGTCCCGCCGCGCCGCACTTGGCCGGCCGCCGCGGATTCGCCGCAATCCTGCTGACCACACGCACTGAGGAGCCCGCCGGCCCCTAGCACCAATGCGGCGCCACCGGTGCGCTGAAGAAGCTGCCGCCGTGTCAGCCGGCTGGACAAGACCGGCCCCGGATCGCCGTTGCGCATGACATTCTCCTTCACCGGCAGATTCTTGGCTCTGCACCCACGCGGAACGTACCGCGCTCCCCGCCGCGACCGCAGTTGGAAAAAACGTGACGTGGACGAGCTCGAGTAGTGCAACGAACGAACGCCGGAGCACCGTCACGACGGTGCTCCGGCGCGGCCGAGGCGACTGAGTCCGCAATCGCCTCGAAGGGATGGGCGCTACGGTGCCGCGTTGACCGCGATCAGCTTGTCGACGTACTTCTTCTCGATGATGCCGCTACTGCCCGGGGGGACGTTGAGCAGCCACTGGTAGCCGCGCTCACGAAGTGTGTTTCGCTCGGCAACCAGGGTGGCTACCGGCTTGCCGTCACGCGAGGTGCCGCTCCGGAACCAGCCGGCGCCGTTGTCGCCGGTGTACTGGGTCGGGTAGGTCAAGCCCGCCTCGGGGAATTTCACACCGTTCTCGTAGGTGACGATTTCGGTGGTTTCGAGGGTGTAGTCCTTGTCGTTGTTGACGATGATCGTGTTCGGCGAGACGGACAGGATCAGGTCCCGGATCGGTCCGTAGGGGATCTGCTCGTAGGTGGCGCCCTTGTCGACGCCGGTGTTCATGAACCAGCCGTCGAGCCAGATGGTGTCGATCTGGCCGTACTTCGTGAGCAGCTCGCGGAGCTGGAAGACGACCAGATCGCGGGCCCGCTTGCGGAACTCCTCGGTCCGGGCTGGGGTCGGCGGATCCAAGGGCGCGTTGGTCCGGTCCCAGATCGAGAAGTAGAGCCCGACCTTCAAACCTTCGGCCCGGAAGGCATCGGCGTACTGTTTGATGATGTCGCGCCGGTAGGGGCTGGCTGCGACGTCGTAGTTGTTGGCTGCGGTGTCCCACAGCGCGAATCCGTCGTGGTGCTTGGCCGTCAACACTCCGAACGTCGCGCCGAACGCTTTCGCGGTTCGAGCCCATTGTGCCGGGTCGACCCTGGACGGGTTGAACCGCGACACCGGGGTGCCGGGGGTCGCCCACTGCTGCTGGGTCATCGTGCCCATGCCGTAGTGCATCATCATGCCGCGGGGGTTGTTCCGCACGTGTGCTCGCGCGGCCGCCGGTGATCCTGCCGCCACGCCAGGAGCACCTGATGCGGCCACTTCGTGCTGATCGCTGTCAACCGTTGTCGCCGCTTGCGCCGGTGCGCTGAGCACGCCGGCGATCAGGATCGCCGACAGCAGCGCGGTGATTGGACGTCCTCGAGACCTCAGGTACATCTGGGCACCTTCCATCCTTCTTCTCAGGAGCGGGATGTGGCCGTAAACATAATACGTAAGATCTCCAATGTCTACATCATACAGAGATGGTCGAAGTGGCCTTACCTGGAGGTGCGCCGTGAACAGATCGTGGCTGCCACGATCCGGTGCCTAGCGGAGGCAGGGGTTTCGGTCGGCGTCTTATGCCCGGATCGCCGACCAGGCCCGGGCTGAGTAGTACCCGGCTGATCTCCTACCACTTTGCCGGGAAGGACGATCTGATGCGGGCGATCGTGGAGCACGTGATCGACCGGGCGAAGGCGGCGATCTGGCCGCGGACGGCCGCGGTGGCGGTCCCTTCGGAGAAGATCTCGACGTTCATTCGAGCCAGCCTCGACTGGTACGCCGAGGATCGGCCCGAGCTGCAGGCTCTGCAGGAGATCTGGAGCAACTTTCGTGATGCCGACGGCAAGCTGGTGCTGGGTGCCGCGGTTCACGAGCCGGAGTACGAGGAGGTGGCCGGGATCTTCCGGGCGGGTCAGGCGACCGGCGAGCTTCGTGACTTCGATCCCCGGGTGATGGCCGTTGCGTTGCGCTCGGTGCTGGATGGAGCCCAGCAGCAGATCTACACCCACCAACTCGTCGACGTCGCTGCCTACGCCGACGAGTTGGTTGCCCTGTTCGACGCGGCGACCAGGAAGGGGGCGTTATTAGTCTCTTGCGACGTTATCCCGCGCTGGTCTTGTTGCTGCTGGCACCATTGGTCGGCGAGTTCCTGCTCGGCAACATCCCGCTGTCCGAACCCAGCAGCGCGGCGGTCCTTTTATGTCGACACGTCATCCCCTGACAGGGGCGGAGCGCCGCGGCCTGCGGCGCTCCGGCTCCGGTCAGGGGGTCGCGTTGACCTCGATCAGGGGGTCGACGTACTTCTGCTCGATGATGCCGCTGCGGCCTGGCGGGACGTTGAGCAGCCATTGGTAACCGCGCTGGCGCAAAATGTTGCGCTCGGCAATCAGTTCCGACGCCGGCTTGCTGTCTCGGCGGGTGGTGCTCCGGAACCAGCCGGCCCCGTTGCCGCCGGTGAACTGCGTGGGGTAGGTCAAGCCGGCTTCGGGGAACGCCACGTTGTTCTCGTAAGTGACGATCTCCGTGGTTTCGAGGCTGTAGTCCTTGTCGTTGTTGACGATGATCGTGTTCGGTGAAACCGACATGATGACGTCACGGACTGGGCCGTAGGGGATCTGTTCGTAGGTGGCGCCCAGGTCGCGGCCGGTTCGCATGAACCAGCCGTCCAGCCAGATCGTGTCGATCTGGCCGTACTGGGTCAGTAGTTCGCGGAGTTGTACGGCGATCAGGTCGCGGGCCCGTTTGCGGAACTCTTGGGTGCGGTCCGGGGTCGGGGGGTCGAGTGGGGCGTTGGTGCGGTCCCAGATAGAGAAGTAGAAGCCGACTTTGATTCCTTCGGCCCGGAAGGCGTCGACGTACTGTTTGATGATGTCGCGCCGGTACGGGCTGGCGGCGACGTCGTAGTTGTTGGCCGCGGTGTCCCACAGCGCGAACCCGTCGTGATGCTTGGCTGTCAGCACGGCGAAGGTCGCGCCGAACGCTTTCGCGGTTCGGGCCCATTGCGCCGGATCGACCCTCGACGGATTGAAACGTGAGACCGGCGTCCCGGGCGTCGCCCACCCTTGCCCGGTCATGGTGCCCATGCCGTAATGCATCATCATGCCGCGGGGATTGTTCCGAATGTGTGCTCGCGCCGCGGCCGGCGATCCGGCGACCACACCCGGAGCAGGGGCTACAGCCGCGCGATGCTGGTCGATGTCAGCCGCTGTTGCTGTCTGCGTCGGTGCGCTGAGTGCGCCGGCAACCAGGATCGCCCCGAGCAGGGCGGTGATTGGGCGTGCGCGATACCTGAGATGCATCTGGCCACCTTCTATCTTTCTCCATGAGGCGGAATGGTGGCGCAAACATAATACGTTAGACCTTTGCTGTCCATGTGTGGAACCCGGACAGGCAAGACCGGGCGGGTCGCATGGGAATGGGTCGACGGCCGCGTAGGGGATTTACGGGCCGCCGACCGAACGGATGCCTGACGCCCGGTGTGAGGTGCCGGTATGAATCAGGTCAAACAGGGTGCCGCCCAGGTACCCCATCCCCGTTCTCAGATTGTGTGATCGTCCTGATTTGTGTGTCAAGACAAGTGCTTGATTATCTGGAATTGGCGCAATGGAGACATGGCGTGAACGAGCGTAAGCGCTCGTCCGGAGTGGATTGCGAGGCTCCGACGAGTAGCATCGCTCGACATCACCTTGGTGAATTGTTGCGAGGAGGGATTGAAGTTGAGGAAACTTGACAAGCCCATCCTGGTCGCCGTTGCGCTGGTAGCAGCTGGGATCGTTGCTCTACTCGGTTGGGGAATGAGCACCGCAGGCGACCTCCGCATTCCGCGCCTAGTGGATGTTGTCCCGGTGGTCGACGGCAAGGGGGTGACGGGAACGTCGATGTTCTTCTCGCCGATGGGGCTGTTGGTGGCCGTGGCTGTGCTCAGTCTGGTCGGCTGGGCTGTGCAGGCCGCGTGGTCGCGCCGTCTTCCGGCCGGCCGTGGTGCTCGACTTTGAGGTCAGAGAGAGATCTCGTACAGGTCGCCGCGGAAGATGGACACGGTGTGCTCGAATGGTTCGCCGTCGCCGGTTTCGGAGGTGACGATCGTCTGTAGGCAGGGCGCCGTCGGTTCGATGTTGAGGTGCGTGGCCTCGTCGGGGCGTGGGAGGCGGGTCGAGACTACGATGCCGGTCCGCACGATGGTGATGCCGTACTGCGTGGTGAGCGTGTCGTAGAGCGAATTCTCGAGATTCGCCGCGAGCAGCCCTGGGAACAGCGGTGCGTAGAGAGTTGTGACCTCGAATCCCATCGGCACGCCATCTCCCAGCCGCACTCGCTTGACCGAGTAGACCTGCGCGCGCTCGTGAGCATCGAACCGCTGGATCTCCTCGGCGGTGGCCCGTCGCAGGGCGGCTTCCACGAGCAGGCTGCTCGGCCGGCGGCCCGAGGTGCGCATCGCGTCGGTGAACGATGCGGTGCTGCCCATCATCTTGGTGACCCGCGGGTGCGCGACGAACGTGCCCCGCCCCGGAACTCCGCGTAGTTGGCCGTTCTGGATCAGGATTTGCAACGCGCGTCGCACGGTCATGGTCGACGCGCCGAACTCGGCTGCGAGCTCCTTCTCAGTGGCGATCCGCGTCCCCGCCTCGAGTGTGGCGATCTGCCCGGACAGGCTTTGCAGGATCTCTTCGTACTTGTGTGCCACTGGCGCTGTCCCCTCAGTCGAACTCCGGAGTCCAACCCTAGTGCAATCGAGGGCCCTGAGCCTCTTGGCTTGGCCAGCTGGGCTCTGCTACGGTCTAGCAACCCTAGGGTAATCCGAACACCCTAGGGATATTGACTTCGGAGGTCGTCATGCGTGGAAGAAGGGTTCGGTGGCTTGCGGCGGTCACGGCGGCTGCAGTCGTCGGAGTGCTTGCTGCCGCGGGGTGCTCCGGTGGCGACGGCGACGGGCCTGATGGCGGCGGCACGAAGGTCCGCGTTCTGATGGAGGACATCTCCTACACGGACAACATCAAGTCGATGCTGCCTCAGTTCGAGAAAGAGACCGGTGTCGAGGTCACCGTCGAGACGGTGCCGTACAGCGATATGTCAGCCAAGATTCTGCAGAACTTCGCACAACAGTCCTCGTACTACGACGCCGTCTTCACCGACAACGTTTTTGGCAGCGGCTACTTCGCCTCGGGCTATGTCGTCGACCTCAAGCGCTTCGCCGGACAGGATGCGCGGTACGGGACGCTCGACGCCTTCTACCAGCCGTACGTCAAGCCGATGACGTCGTCCGATGGCGCCGTCTTCGGTCTTCCGGTGTACGGCGAGAGCACGTTCCTCATGTTTCGCAAGGATCTGTTCCAGACGCACGGCATCAAGCAGATACCGCAGACGACGGAGCAGCTCGAGGCTGCGGCAAAGAAGATCTCGGAGGGGACGAACGGGCAGATTGCCGGGATCACGATGCGCGGTGCGCCGGGGATCCAGAGCGTGTATCCGTGGGCCGGCCTGCTGCGCTCCTTTGGTGGCAACTTCTTCGATGCCTCGGGCAAGATCGCCATCAACTCGCCGGAGTCGGTCAGGGCGACGGAGTTTTGGGCCAGGCTGCTGCGCAACTACGGTCCGAAGGGCGCGGCGAACTTCGACTGGGAGCAGAATCGCATCGCGTTCACCCAAGGCAAGGCCGCAATGACCATCGATGCAACCGCAAATGGCCCCTTCAACGAAGACCCCAAGAGTTCGATCGTCGCAGGCAAGGTCGGTTATGCCCCGGTTCCTTACGCGGCCGGCACGATTCCTGCTCCGGCGTCCAACACCAGCAACTCCCTGAACGTGCACGCGCTGTACCTGTCCAAGTTCAGCAAGAATCCGGAGGCGACCTACAAGTTCATGTCGTGGGCCACCGGAGAGGCGGTCCAGTCGAACGCCGTCAAGACTGTCGAGTCCGTCGGGGTGACCCTGGACAAGGTTCTCAAGGGTGAGGCCTACGCGGCGAGGTACGGCACGTTTCAGAAGGCCGTGCTCGCGCAGGTTTCGACCGGCAACGTGAACTACCTGCCCAGCGGCAAGGACAGCAACAAGATCATCGTCGAGACCGGACAGGCGCTCTCATCGGTGTTGTCCGGCCAGTCCGAAGCCAAAGTTGTACTCGACGCCGCGGCGAAGAGTCTCGACGGCGTCAAAGCCGGCTAGGGAGACAGTCCCGTGTTCGTCCGCCGACTTCAGCGGTTGACGTTGGCTTTGCCGGCCGCGCTGCTGCTCGTCCCGTTCGTTCTCGTGGTCGCCTTGGGCGGCCTGTGGATCGCGCTGCACGGTGAGAGCCTGCTGGAGCCCGGCTCGAGCAAGGCCTTCACAGGTGGTGACAACTTCCGGCACGCCATCACTGATCCGGCACTGCGTGCCTCGATCAAGGTCACCGTGCTCTATGTCGTCACCGCGGTGGTGTGTGAGACGGTTCTGGGCGTCGGCGTGGCATTGCTGATGTGGAAGCACTTCTGGGGCAAGGGGATCGTCAGATCACTGGTCCTTATCCCGATGGTGCTCACTCCGGTGGTTGCCGGGCTGACCTGGCGCCTGCTGATGGATCCGACGGCCGGCACGGCCAACTATCTACTCGGGCTAGTCGGCCTGGGCTCCGACCATGCGTTCCTGGCTGATCCGTCAACGGCGCTGGCCGCGGTCATTCTGGTCGACGTCTGGCAGAACACGCCGTACGTCGTGATCATCGTGCTGGCCGGTCTGGAGTCGCTGCCTCCGGAGCCGTTCGAGGCCGCGCAGCTCGACGGCGCCACGGGATGGCGGCTTCTTCAGAACATTACGCTCCCGCTACTTGGCCCAGTGCTCTCGATCGTGGTTCTGCTCCGCACGATTGATGCGGTCAAGACCTTCGCACTGACCCAGACGATGACCAAGGGCGGCCCTGGAACGTCGACACTTGCCATTAGCAACTATATCTACCGGGTCGGCTTCGAGACGTTCGACATCGGCTACTCGTCAGCACTCGGACTGGTCACGTCGATCGCCCTGGTCCTGCTGATCTTCCCGTTCGCCCGCCGGCTGATGGTCGGCGGCCGACCGGGACAACTTCGGGGACGACGGTTGTGAACCCCGTACGAGGGGCGATTCGCCCAGTGCTCGTCTACCTCTTCCTTGCCTGGTGCCTAGCCCCGATCCTGTGGCTGATCAGTACCTCGCTCAAATCGGATGTGCAGGCTTTCAGTCCGGAACCGGTGTGGTTCTTCACTCCGCAGTGGGAGAACTATCTGAGCGCCTGGCAGGAAGGTGGTATGTCACAGGCGATGCTGGTCAGCGCGACGGTCGCAACCGCGAGCAGCATCGCGGGGGTGATCTGCGGTGTGCCGTTGGCCTACCTGGTCACACAGGTCTGGCCGACCGAGTCGAGGGCAGCCGACCGGGTTACGCTGCTCGTGCTGTTGCTGACCACACTTCCCCCGATCCTCGGTCTGACGCCGATGTTCCGGACATTCTACGCGATCCATCTGTCGCAGAGCATCGTCGGGATCACGCTGATTCACGCCTTCTACGCAGTGCTCCTCGCATTCCTGATCTTCCGCTCCTTTCTGGTCGGCTTCCCCCGCGAGATTCGTGAGGCCGGTCTGGTCGACGGGATCGGGGAGTGGCGGATCCTCGGTCGCTGTGTGATCCCGAACCTCGTCGGCCCGGTCTTCGCCACTCTCGTCCTGGCACTGATCCAGTCCTGGAACGAGTTTCTCTACGCGCTGATCCTGACCAACGGAGAGACCCAGACGGTGCCTGTTCGCGTATCGGGCTTCCTCAGCTTCGTCGGGACCAACTGGTCGAACCTCACCGCCGCGGGCGTCATCGGCACTTTGCCGATCGTCGCGTTCGCTCTGCTGACTCGCAAGTACATGGCTCGCGGCCTGACATTCGGCGGCGTCAAGTGATCGCCGTCCCCAATACTCACCAGGAGCATCACATCCCATGACCAGCCTCAACGTGGCCGTCGCCGGGCTCGGCGCCATCGGCCGGGAGCACTGCGACATCTACAGCACGCTGCCCGGCGTCTCCCTCACCGCGGTCGTCGATCCCGCCGCGAAACCCGATGACGTCAGATGTTGGCCCGGCGCGAAACTCATGGACTCACTCGACGAGGTCCTTGCCGATGACAGCATCCACGCCGTCAGTCTCTGCACCCCGGACCATGTCCACTTCGAGGACGCCAAGAAGGTCATCGAGGCAGGTCGACACCTGCTGCTCGAGAAGCCGATTGCGACGTTGCCGGAGCAGGCAGAGGCGCTCATGGCCCTCGCCGAAGGTTCCCCGCTGGTGGCGATGCCGGGGCACACCCTCCGCTTCGAGCCGCGCTACCACCACGCTCGTCAACTCGTGAGCAGAGGCGAAGTCGGACAGCTCGTGCACGGCTATCTCAGGCGAAACAACAAAGTGTCGGTCGCCGCCCGGGCCGGCGGGAGGGTGAGTGTCGGATACTTCCTCGGAGTTCATGACATCGACGCCCTCCAGTGGATCGCAGCGGCCAACGTGGTGAACGTCCAGGCGCGGGAAAGCCGGATCCGCGATGCGTCCGGCCGGCAGGCGGCGGCGATCATGGCCACCCTGGAGTTCGAGTCCGGCGCACTGATCCAACTCGAGGCCGCCTGGGCCCTGCCCGAGAACAACCCCACCGATCTGGACGCGCGGTTCAGGTTGGTCGGCACGCTCGGTGAGCTGTCCATCGACTCCTACGACAGTGGTATTCACATCGCTTCCGGTCAGTTCGCACTCCCGATGCCTGCGGGAGCCCCGATGTACGGCCGGGCCCAAGGGCCGCTGCGGGAAGAGCTCGCCTCCTTCGTGCAGTGCTGCCTGGACGGCGCGCCGCTGCCCATCACGATGCGCGAGGCCGCGCAGTCGGTGATGGTGGTCGATGCGATCGAGACGTCCGTCCGGAACCAGCGGATCACCGCTGTCCGCCAGCTGTGAGCCGGCACGCGGCCTGATCATTCGTGCACGCAAGAATTTGATACCTGGTTGGAGCTGAAGATGAGAACCCGAGCTACAAGTTCGTTCATTGCCCTCGCCACAGGGATAGCGCTGGTCGGATGTGCGCCAAGCACCGGATCGAGCGGAGACGACGTCGGCGGTGGGCAGGGGAGTGGCAACGGCACAGTGAAGATGGTGTTGTGGCCCGGCCCAGAAGGTGACGCCATGGGCAAGGTGATCGAGGCCTACAACGCCGGCCAGGGAGCCAAAGACGACATCAAGGTCGAGATGACTCTGTTGTCGCGCCAGGACACCTTCTCCAAAGAGGCAACTCTGATGGCGGCGAAGTCGAGCCAGCAAGACATCTACTTTGTTGCCAGCTACAACGTGGGCCAGTTCGCGAACTCGCTGGAACCGCTGACCGCGGTCGACGCCGGCAACTACTTCCCGGTGGCGGTCGACGGACTGAAGTACCAGGACAAGCAGTACGCGCTCCCGTTGGACGTGTCGAACCACTTCCTGCTGTACCGCAAGGATCTGATCGACGCCCTTCTCGGCTCTCGGGACTTGTGGCCGGCCTACGAGGCGGTCGCGCAGAAAGCGATCGGTGAGAAACGTAGCCCCAAGCCCGCCGACGACTGGGACTGGGACGATTACATCGCCATGTCGGCCTGGTTCAGCAAGTCCGCGAACTCGGCGTCGCCGACCCAGTACGGCACGGTCCTGCAGGCCAAGAATCTGCTCTACAACACCATGATCTGGGACAACGTCCTGTGGGGCCAAGGCGGGTCCTGGACCACGGCGGACGGCAAAGCCAACCTGGACACGCCGGCGGCCGCCGAGGCGGTCCGGGTGTACAGCACGATCTACCAGAACGGCTGGACCTCCAAGGACAGCTCACAGGCCGAGTTCCCTGAAACGCAGGCTGCGTTGAAAGCCGGCAAGACCGCCTTCGCAGTCCAGTGGTCGGCCGGATTCGCCGAACTCGACGACAAGGCGAAGTCACCTCTGGTGGCCGGAAAGATCGCCATCGCACCCGTGCCAGGTCACAAGACTCATGTCCACGCACTTGCTGTGGCGCTGAACAAGTACTCGGAGAACAAGGCTGCGGCGACCAAGGTGCTCTCCTACCTGGCGACGCCGGAGGCGATGACCGATTACGCCAAAGCCGGTGGCATTCCGGCGATGCCCGCCGTCCTCGAGGCGAACACCTCGATCAACCCGGCGTTCGGCAAGATCGCGGAATCGATCGACAAGTACGGCTACTCGGTTCCGGTGTTCCCGGGCACCTTCGAGGCGTACAGCAAGCTCGCCGAATCCCTCAGCAGTGCATGGGTCGGAGAAGGGGACGCCACCACTGCGTTGAAGACGGCCAACGCGGCTCTGCAGAAGCTTCTCGGCTGACCGTCGGATCAACGCAGTTCGGCGCCGAACCCGAACGATTCACGACCACTTCCAGAGGAACGACATGAGTACATCACCCGCGGCGCGCGTGCCAAGGTGGGTTCTGGGTTCTCCGCTCATCATCTTCACCCTGATCTTCGTGGCGTACCCGGTCTACCAGGGGATCCAGACGGGCTTCTACGGGCTGTCGCTGCAGAGCCCGGTGGCCCTGTTCACCGGATTCGACAACTTTGCCACCGTGCTGGCCGATCCCGGGTTCCGCGCCGCAGCCCGATTCACCGTGATCTTCGCCGTGGCGGTCACCGCCGTCGAGACGGTCCTGGGGTTCGGCCTCGCGCTGCTGGTCAACCGCGAGTTCCCCGGCAAGAGAGTCCTCTTCACCATGCTGCTGATGCCGATCATGATCGCCCCTGCGCTGTTGGGAGTCATGTTCCGGCTGCTGCTCAACGGCGACATCGGGCTGGTTCCCGCGATCCTGCACAGCGTGGGACTGGACATCTCGCTGTTCGCGCCGGGCACGGTGATCCCGCTCCTGGCCCTGCTGGACCTGCTCCAGTGGACGCCGTTCGTCTTTCTCATCATGTACGCCGGTTTGCAATCCTTCCCGACCGAGGTCTTGGAGGCGGCGCAGGTCGATGGCGCCGGGCCCTTGCGGACCCTACGCTCGATCGTCGTCCCGATCATGAAGCCGATCATCTTCGCGGCGGTGTTTCTCCGGCTCATCGATGCGGTGCGAACGTTCGACGTGATCTACGTGCTCACGGCCGGCGGGCCGGGGACGAAGACGACCACGATGAGCATCTACATCTACAAGACCGCGTTCGAATCGGGGCAGTTCGGCGTCGCGGCGGCCGCTTCGACGATTGTCATGATCGTCTTGCTCCCGTTCGTTCCGGTCTTCGTCAAGCGGATCGCCGACCCCGGGGGAGCACGTCGATGAACGGCCGGAGGAAACGTCTGTGGGGGACGACGATCGCAGTGGGACTGATCGCTGTCGGCGTGAACATCCCGTGGTTCAACACGCTGTTCGTCAGCATCAGATCCGATGGCGACATCTCCCGCGGCGCCGTCGTCATCGACAGCCCCACGGCTGACCACTACGCGAATGCCATGGGCGCGGCGGGTTACGATTTCCCGCGCTTCTTCCTCAATTCGGGTCTCATCGCGCTCGGCGCCGTGGCGCTCGTCCTGCTGATCGCGATCCCGAGCACCTACGCCGCGACCCGGCTCGGCTTCGGTGGCCGTTTCATCATGAACGCCTCCAGTGGATTGCGATTGCTTCCGGCCATCTTCTTCGCCGTTCCCTACTTCCTGCTGATGTCGAACCTCGGCCTGCTGGACACAGTGCCAGGCCTGATCTTGGCCAACACCTTCCTCAACTTGCCACTGGCAATCATCTTGCTGGCAGCAGGATTCCGCGATGTTCCGATCGAGGTCGAAGAGGCAGCCAAGGTCGACGGCGCGAGCACGTACCGCATCCTCTATGCGGTGCTGCTGCCGATCCTTGCCCCATCGGTGGTCGCGGTGGCGGTGCTGGTCTTCATCTTCTCGTGGAACGACTACCTGTTCGCGCTCATCTTGTCGTCATCGAACGCGACGCCGATCACGCTCGGCGCCGCGAACTTCGTCACCAGCACAGGTATCCGCTGGGGTGACATCTCGGCGACCACGGTTTTGTCCACACTGCCGCCGGTGCTGTTCGCGATCTTCGCGCAGCGGTACTTGGTCAGTGGGTTGTCGGCGGGAGCGGTGAAGGGATGATCATGTGCTATGTCAACGCTTGCGACGCACAGCCGCGCGTCCGATCGTCGGGGGCGACACGATGATCCTCGTCGCCGACATCGGCGGAACCAAGATCGCTGCGACCCGCTTCGACCAGGACGGCGCTCGCTGTGCCGACGTCTGTCACCGACCCACTCCGGCCCGGCAAGGAGCATCCGACGTCGTCGATGCGACCGTCGCGTTGCTCACCTCTCTTCGAGAGCCCGAGGACGTCGTCGTCGCCGTCTCGACAGCTGGAGTGGTCGACACCGCGACCGGAACCGTGATCTCCGCGACCAGCAGCATCCCGGGCTGGGGCGGTACGCGCCTGGCTGCCCTGATATCCGACCGACTCGACCTGCCGAGCTGGGTCCTCGGCGACGGGAACGCCTTCGGCCTTGGCCTGTCGCTCGAGTTCAGGGCGACCGGCCTGATCGCCCTCGTCGCAGGCACGGGTATCGGCGGAAGCCTGATCCTCGGGGGCGACCCGGTCCTCGGCGTCCATCATGCCGGCGGGCACTTCGGTCACTTGGTTTCAGTCGAGGCGGCTGACCTCCCGTGCCCCTGCGGCCGCACCGGTCATCTCGAGGCTGTCGCCAGCGGATACGGGATCCTCGCCTGGTATCACGCCCACGGTGGTGATCCGGCAGTAACGACCGCGCGCGAGCTGATCGGCCGACCTGCGGACCAGGTGGCTCATGCAGCGCTGGTCACCGGTGGCAAGGCGCTCGGTGCGGCCGCCGGTGGACTGGTGAACGCCATCGATCCCGGACTGGTCGTCATTGCCGGAAGTGTGGCGGACGCCGGCGAACCGTGGGAGTCGGCTGTCCGGGCGTCGTATCAGAGCCACCTGATTCCCTCTGTCTCGATGACGCGACTCGAGATCTCGAACGCCGGCGCCGAGACGGCGATGCGCGGCGCAGCCCACTACGTCATGAGGAGGACGAGCGCATGATCGCGCCTACCGACCGGTCGCGACTCGCCTCGATCAGAGGCCGACTTGTCGTGTCTTGCCAGGCCTATCCCGGAGAGCCGTTGCGGTCGCCAACCATAATGGCCGCTGTCGCGCAAGCTGTCGTCGAGGGCGGCGCCGGAGGTATCAGGGCCCAGGGCGTCGAAGACCTCAAGGTCATCCGCCCACTCGTCGACGTCTGCTTGATCGGACTGGTCAAACGCGGGTCGGACGGAGTCTTCATCACGCCGACCGTCGCCGATGCCGTGGACTGTGCTGCAGCCGGCGCGGATATCGTCGCCGTTGACGGCACCCGCCGCGACCGGCCTGACGGGCGGTCGCTCGCCACAACTGTCGCCGCTGTCCATGCGGTGGGTGCCCTGGTGATGGCGGACTGCGGCAGCCTTGAGGACGCCCTTCACAGTGTGGCTGCTGGTGCCGACTGCGTCGGGACCACACTGTCCGGCTACACCGGTGAACGCCCACTGACCCTTGGGCCCGATCTCGACCTACTGGATCAACTTGTCGCACGTGTCGCCGTCCCGGTCATCGCCGAGGGCCGGATCCGCGATCCCGACGACGCTCTCGCCTGCCTCAACGCCGGCGCCTACGCGGTCGCCGTCGGGACCGCAATAACCCACCCGACCAGCATCACCCGATCCTTCGCCGACCAATTGGCACAGGCCTCCCCGCGGTCAGAGGACCCCCACTAACGCCTACGACTGCCGCCGAAGTCGCGGACGTTGAACCCAACGGCCGCATTGGCTGCCCCCGTCCGTGAGTCCAATGTCCCGTGTGTTCTTCGAGTTGGATCTGTAGTCCGTGGCTGGTGTGGCTCTGACCTCGGTCAGTCCGCTTGGGTGAGCAGCTGCTGAATATATGCGCGGCCGCCGGGCAGCATCTGACGGAGGGATTGGTCAAGGATGGCGCCGGCCGCTATGCCGTCAACGTCGAGTAACGCAGCGATCTTGATCCTTGCGTCATCTTCGTTCTCGGCGTAGTAGATCAGGTCTACGAGCTCGTGACGTCGCTCCGACGAGAACAGCAAGAGCCGCGGGTACGACGGACCACGCGGCGCACCGGCCGACGACAACGGTGCCGAGGGGGCGGACGAGAGCGAGAAGACAGCCGGCGACCACGCTCGCAGCGACAGTTCGGTGTACCGCGCTCGCGAAGCCGCGGATCTCGTACCTATCCGGCACCTGTTCGGTTCCGAATGCCAGTCAGGTGTGGTTGTGATCCAGGTCACAACAGATGCGACTGTTTCGCATTTGTGCAGGAGCGCGCTCCGGCTGCGGGCGGGGCGCCCACACGATCCCGGACAGTGGGAAGGAACGGTTATGAGTGACGCAACACGTCGCGGTTTCCTGGTCTTTGCGGGGGCCGGAACCGCGGCCGCGGTCGGTGCGGTCGCGGTGCCGAAGATGTTTGGCGATCAGTCCGTCGACGCGGCAACCCAGCTGGAGGCGGTAGATCTGGTGGGTGCCGAGTCGTTCGTGGTGCACGTCAAGGACGTGCAGAAGGGCGAGATGGCAATCATGGTCGGGGAGCGCGAGGTGCTGATCACCGACCGCGATCTCGCCGCCCGTCTGGCTGGTGTGACGGCCGTCTGACCATTCGGTTCTCGGCAGGACCGCCTTCCGGCGGCCTGTGTCGTTGTGAGCTCGACCCTCGACTGCATTAGCTGGAGGAACTTTCATGTCTTCGCACCGCGAAGCACCGGAGATCTCGAAGGACCCGGTCGCCGACAACACCGACGTGTACGCGTTCGTGTCCCCGGACAAGCCGGACACCGTCACGCTGATCGCCAACTTCATCCCGTTCCAGAACCCGTACGGCGGCCCGAACTTCTACGAGTTCGGCGACGACGTGCTCTACCAGATCCACATCTCCAACGGTGGTGACGGCAAGGCCGACATCTCCTACCAGTTCCGGTTCCGTGCCGAGATCCGGAACAAGAAGACGTTCCTGTACAACACCGGGCCGATCTCCTCGATCAAGGACCCGACCTGGAATCGGCCGCAGTTCTACTCGGTCACCCGGGTCGAGAACGGCCGCTCCCGGATTCTGGCCCGCGACCTGGCCGCGCCGCCGGTGAACGTCGGTGTCCGCAGTACGCCGAACTACGCCAAGCTGGCCGGGGAGGCGATCCATACGTTCGGCCCGAACCGCAAGGTGTTCGCCGGGCAGCGCGCGGACGGCTTCTTCGCCGACCTCGGCTCGATCTTCGACCTCGGGACGCTGCGTCCGTTCCAGGCCGCGCACCTGATCCCGTCGGCCGCGGCGATGGGCGTGAACGGTCTGCAGGGCTCGAACGTGCACACGATCGCGATCCAGGTCCCGATCAGTGACCTCACCCGCGATGGCAAGACGCCCAGAGACGTGATGGACGCCAAGTCCGTCATCGGGGTGTACGCCTCCGCGAGTCGGCAGTCGTCGAAGCTCTTCGACGACCTGCTCGGTATCCCGATCTGGCACGGCTCGTACAAGCAGGTCTCTCGGCTCGGCAACCCGCTGTTCAACGAGGTCATCGTGCCGATGGCCGAGAAGGACAAGTGGAACAGCCGGCCGCCGCACGAGGACAAGCGGTTCGCGCAGTACGTGACCAAGCCGGAGCTCGCCGGGTTGCTCCCTGTCCTCTACCCGGGCGTGTTCCCGAACCTGGCCGCGTACAAGAAGCCGCGTGCCGACCTGGCCGCGATCCTGCTGACCGGTATCCCGAAGGGCGTTGTACCGGGCTTCCAGAACTACACCGGCCCGGTCCAGGCCGACATGCTGCGGCTCAACGTCGCCGTCCCGCCGGCCAAGACGCCGAACCCACTGGGGCTGGTCGCCGGCGACGCCGCCGGTTTCCCCAACGGCCGCCGGGTCTTTGACGATGTGGTTACCGTCGAGGTCCGGGCCGTCGCCGGCCTCACGATCCCGCTCATCGATTCGGCCTACACACCCGACGCCGCCGCTTCCGCGGTCAAGGACGGCACGTCGAACACCAACTCCGACTACCTCAAGACGTTCCCCTACCTCGGCACGCCCGCAGGCGGATATTCCTCCACGCCGGGCATTCCGGCCGTCTCATGACCCGGCAATCAGCCGAGCCGGCAGCGGCCAGGCGCCTCACCAACGCCGAGGAGAACCCGCATGCGGGCAAAGGCTCCTCGGTCCTGCTCGACATCGGCGACGGCGTCGGCGCCATCGTCGTCACGATGCCGGCCGACCTGGAAGACGCCGAGATCGAGCGCCGCCCGGCCGGCTGGACCGCCGAAGAACCAGTCGGCACCGACCACAACCACGTGCATGAACACCATCACGCGCATGGTCATGGCCATGGGCACGGTCACGGTCATGGCCACGGGGCAGCGTTCCCGCACGTGGCGGTCGTGGCACGGACTTCGCCGGAAGGCCGGCAGATCAACTCGGCGGTGTTCTTCGACGTCCCCGAAGGCCGCTACGAGCTGTATCTGATGCCGGACGGCCCGGTCCAGCTGACGCTCGACGTCGTCAGCGGGCGCGTCACTGAGGCCGAATGGCCCCAGCCGTAGGCAACCCACACCCACGAAGCGGACGGTCGAGTAAGGCAATCCAATGACCTTCACTCGACCGTCCGGACGAGGACGGCGGAGACGGCGTCACCCTCGTCCGATCAGGTGGGGCGCGCGGTTTCGCGGCCTTCGTAGAGATCCAGGTAGAAGTTGTTGATCTTGTCGGTACGCGGACCCAGGTTCGGTCGGCCAAGGATCGCATGCTCGAATCCGAAAGCGGCTGGGAACTCGTGCTCTCGCACTGTCACCCCATTGGCGGCAGCGATCCTCTGACTCACCTTGTAGGCCTGGTCAAGGTCGATCAGCGGATCGTTGGCGGAGCGGACGACGGCGATTCCTGCCAGCTTGCTGTTGACCGGCCGTTCCGGGTAGTTGCGGACGATCCTCAGGTACTGCGCCAGGGCTGCGAACGAGAAGCCACGCTCATTGATTCGATCCGGCACGAGATGAAATCCGAAGAGCACTGTGATCGGCCGGACGGCGATGGCCGGCGCCTGCGCGGGGCCGGGCTGGTAGAAGGGCGACAGGGCCAGCAGACGCGAGACCGAATCCGTGCGGTACTGCGCCAGCCAAGTGGCGAGAACCGCTCCACCGGAGATGCCGACGACGCCGGCCTCCCCGCCGAGGCCGGCCGCGATGTCCATCGCGCCATCGGCGTAGTCGAGTAACCCGTGGACGGTGAGGTCCGCCGTCGCTTGCTTGTCGTTGAGCCCGTGCCGCGGCTCGCGTGGCACGTACACGTTGTACCCGCGGTCGAAGAACGACTGGGCGAGCTCGTCGTAATCCTTCGGGCAACTCGTGTAACCGTGCAACATCAGCACCGACTTGGCGGTTCGGCCAGGATGGGTGAGGAGCTTGGTCCTGCAGTCCGCCAGGACCGACCGGTCGGCCGTATCCTGCTGCACCGCTGCCTCGGCGGCCGCGCGGGCCTCTGCGAACGACATGGACCGGGCCCTCGGCTCGCGGGCTCGATCCGATCCCAGTGGAATGACGAACAGTGCGGTCACGAGCAGAGCCAGTACGAGAACCAAGACACCGAGGCCCGCAAGGACTCGTCTGAACACCCTACGCATCGTCGCTCCTTGAGTCGCACTGCCGAGCAATCACCCGGAAGCAGGAGCACTATCGCAGGTTTCACCCGGCCGGCCCTCCGATGGCATGAACGTGCCAACGGCAACGAAAGCGGACCCCTGAGTCAGGCGGGGACGTGATCCCGAAGGCTCGCTACGAGGAGAGTGGCGACCTCCACTGGTTGCAGGTCTGTCAGTTCGGCGACCATCCGGTAGGAGAGACCGCCACACTGTACGAGGTCTCGTACGATCTCGCGTCGCTTGCTGTCAGTACACCTCCGGACAGTCTCGGTTCCGCCGCACCGTTCGAAGATCTGGCGTACGAGGTCCGAGCGGGTGGGATCGGTCTGGATTCTCGAGTGTGCGCTGGCCTCGTGGATCACGTCGACGACAACTCGCCGCGCCCGATCCGAGTCGGCAGACATCACACCTGCCAGCGACAAGAGCGCAGTTCCGTGCTGATCGCACATCCTGACGGCGAAAGCATCTGCGGCAGGTCGGCGGTCGCGCATCTGTTGCATGGAGTCCGACTCTCTCAGCTCAACATCTCTGCGCCGTCCGGGACTGGAGCGTCGCTGTCATTGGTCTGTCCGGTGCCCGACAGCAAACCTGAACTGCCGGCGCTGATCTGCACCGGCCCGGATCGTCAAGCCGTGCGCTCTGGCTCCGGCATCAGCGTGGCCGGCTCCTCCAGGTCGATACTGATCACGGCATAGGGGCCGGCGTGCTCCGCAGGCTTGATCTGGAGATGGAGCGATCCGACGCCCACAGTCCAGCTCACCGATCGTCCTGCGGGAACGGTGACGTCGACCGCGGTCCCCGGAACGCTGATTGTCGCCTGGTCGTCATCGAACTTGTCGAGTGGGACGAAAGCGTGAATCGTCAGTCCGTCGGGACTGGCCGTGTAGAACACGTCGCCGAGCTCCGAGACGGTCAAGGCTCTGGTTCCGTAGATCGCCGAGCCGTTGACGTCCAGCCAGGCGCCGATCTGCCGAAGAGCGTCGCGCACGTCAGGTACCAGCTCGCCGGCGGCAGTCGGCCCGATTCCCAGCAGGAGGTTTCCGCCGCGAGCGACGACAGTGACCAGGAGAGTGACGATCTCCTTGGCGCTCTTGTAGACGGCGCCCGGTGTCGAGTGCCATCTGGGCCCGAGCGTGATGCAACTTTCCCACGGCGCCGCGAGTGCTGTCCGGGGCACACCCTGCTCAGGTGTCAGATAGTTCTCGTAGGGTCCTGGCACCATCCGGTCCACCACGAGCATGTCGGGACAGCGTCTGCGGGCAATGGCGGCGACGCCGTCCATGTCGATGTCCTGGTCGACCGAGCCGGCGAAGTTCGCGAGCTCACCGGCCAGCTCGTCGACGACCTCCAGGTTGTCGGCCTGCGGCCGCACCCAGCCGCCGTCGAGCCAGAGGATGTCGATCTCCCCGTAGTTGCCGGTGATCTCGGCGATCTGGCGGTGAGTGAAGTTGACGAAACGGTCCCACCGCTCAGGGTATCGGGACGGCGCATAGTTGACGTTGCGGTCGGGGGTCGGGAAGTAGCGCCACCAGTAGTCGTCGCTGTGCCAGTCGGGCTTGGAGAAGTAGGCGCCGACGGCCAGGCCGTCCGCACGCAACGCGTTCGTGAAGGCGCCGAAGATGTCCGGGGTGGCCGAAGTGCTGTAGGCGCATTGCGGACCGGTCACCTTGTAGTCGGTTTCTGCCGTGTCCCACATGCAGAAACCGTCGTGGTGTTTCGTCGGAACAATCGCGTACTGCATACCGGCTGCCCGGATCGCACCGGACCACTCGCCGGCATCGAAGGCCTGGGGGTCGAAGGTCGCCGGCAGCTGTTCGTAGGCCGCTTTGTATCGCGCATAGTCATCGGCGAACGGTCCGGTACGGCGGTTCCAGCGGTGATCCTCGCCGCAGAGACTCCATGATTCGCTTCCCTGCCATTGGCTGCCGGCGGAGAAGTGCACCAGCGCACCGAACTTGAGATCGCGCCACCAGGTCAGGCGGGCGCGGACCTCCGCCTCTGGAGGTATCACCCAGGCTGTCGGGAGCGCCACTTCAGGGATTTCTGCCATCGCTGCCTCCGACTCGTTCACGGGGTGACTCCGGCCTGGAGCAGATCGTGCGGACATCGATGATCAACGAGAACCTTCCGATTGCCGACGGCAGTTCGACCTGGCGACGGACGGGGAGTCGTCCGATCTCTTCCGAGTGGCGAGATCATCTGCCGCCGCAATCGGGATGTCAAGCGTTCGATTTCCCGAAGTCCTTGGATGACTTTTGGGGATTCTCCGATCGATGCCGGTTCAGGTGTATGCCAGTTGCGCGGTGGCCGTGCCGGGGCTGTCCGAGGTCAGCCGGAGCCAGTGCGCGGAGAAGCCCGGCGGGAAGGTGTGGTTCACGTAGCCACCTCCGCCGGGGACGGTCAATGTGGTGTAACGATGAAACTCGCCGGTGCCCTTGAAGTCGACCTCGACTTCGACCGACGCCCCGGCATCGAAGGTCAGGTGCAGGCACTTGTGCTCGAATCCGGTCATCAGGAAGGGATCCGATGGTTGCCCAGCCCGCACTGCGGTGTCCCACCAGGGGCCGCCCCAGCCCTGCGGCTTGCCCCAGGACCACAGATCGTCAGTCTTTCCGAACCACAGGCCGGCCTGCGGCTGCCCGGCATGCGGATTGGCGTCACCGATCGGTGTCGTCTGGTCGCCGGCCATGACGAGCAGCCCGTTCCACGAGCAGAAGTCGCCGATGATGCGCAGATGTGAGGCGATCGGTCGAATTCCCCAGACCGCATCGGCATAGGTGAGCGACGGCAGTTCGTAGAACATGCCGCTCGCGTCGAGCAACAGTCGTTCGGACTCCACCTCGCGAACCCGTGGCCACTCGGTGGTGTAGGCGTGATCCTGGGTATGTGTCGACTTCGGCAACCGGTAGACCTTCCAGCCGGTGTTCGGAAGGTGGACCCACAGTACGGCGGACGCGCGGTCCTGGCCGACGGCGTACAGGGCGTTGCCCATCCCGTTGGCGCTGCCGAGAGTGTTGAACTGCGTCTTCGCCAGGATGCGCCACTCGTCGCCGTCCCACTCCGCGAGTCGCCCGTTGCTCTGTCCGGTCGGGAAATCCTGCTCGAAGTACGAGTTGTTGGCGACCACCACTCTGCCGTTTCGGGTGAAGCAGTCCTTGAAGTGCGGGAAACCCTGGACGTCCAGCACGTCGATCAGGTCGAAGAGTTGAGTGACCTGAAGGGTCTCCACGTCGATCTCGAAGAACTCGCCTTCCATTCCGAGCGCGTAGACCATGTGCTCCGGATCGACCAGATGCCGAGCGGTGGCGGTCAGCCGGACGTCGATCAGGGGTTCGATGGTCCGCACGTTCCCTGCGGTGTCGATCACGTGTGGGCCGATGAAGAGCTGATCGGACTCGTGATGCACCAAGCGGTTCGCGTACGTCCCGACAACGCTCGCCGGATGCTTGTGCAGCCGCAGGCTGTCGTCGATGAAGAACAGTCCGGTTCCGCCGCCGGACGTCTTGGTATGCGCCACGTAGGTCACGAACCAGAGCCGCTCCGCCCAAGGCATCAGAGCGCCGATGCCGGTCTCGGTCCGGGGCGAGTGCTCCGCCTTGACGGCCAGGTGCGGTAGTACGCCGCTGATGGCGATCGGCGCAGGGTGCGAATCGGTCATGGCAGGTCCTCACGGTCGGTGGGGAGGTCGGTTGGCAGCGGTCGTGAGCTCAAGACTCGCTCCAGCTCACGGCGGGTGCTGTGCAGTTGAAGGCGGATGGACTCGATGTCCGAAACGCCGGCCGCGCCGGCCAGCGACAACGCCGCCGATCGTTGATCGGGCAGCTCGACGCGGATCGCGGCCGATAGTTGCCCTGGCGCCTGCCAATTCTCCAGGATCAGGCAATCGTGACTAATGTTCTGTCTCGCTCGCGCAAGAGCTTCGTGCGGTGTGGTCGGAGCGTCGTGGCCGGGAATCGCCCACCCGAAGCGGTGGCGGGAGTGGTCGAGGAGCGCGAGCGCCTCTGCTTCCGGAAGCTCGGCGAGCAGCCGAAGTCCGGGAGCGGACAGATGCAGCGGCCAGCCGTCAGCGTCGTACACACGCGGTTCTTGACCGTAGGTGCTTCGCAGGAAGTAGATGATCTGCCCGCGCCAGAGAACCGACAGCGATGCGACCAGGCCGGGCAATGCGTCCGCGGCCTGTTGAAGGGCGGCGCGGGGGCGGTGCGCAAGGAAGAACTTGTCAACTGCTGCCGCGCCCAGCGAGAGCACCCCGTAGTCGGGCAGGAACCCGCGCCGCCCGCGGCGTACGGCGAATCCCTCGTCCAGCAAGGTCTTGAGGATCCGCGAAACCGAACTCTGGTGAAGTCCCATCCGGCGAGCTATCTCGGTGGCTGTCAGCGGCGAGTCCGCCTCGACGAGCAGGTGTAGGACGGTGAGGCCGTTCTTGAGTGCTCCGCTGTCGTTCGGCGCAGCGGGTTCTCGAATGGACATGAACGGAGTGTAAGCATGCGCTGAACGCATGACCAGAGCAGACAATGCAACTTGCGCATGAAAGCCGTGTCTCATATGCGCCCGAAATCATTTGCACGATCTCTTGCTGCGACTGCTTGACGTGGATAATCTTTTGCGACACCACGGGGATGAGCCAAGCGAGAGGGCGGAGACTGTGGGTAGAGACGTGCCGCGGAGGAGGTTTCTGGCCGGTTTGGGGGCGGCCGGCGCCACGGCGTTCGTGCCGGGCTGTTCGGGTAGCGAACGCAGATCGGACTCAAATGTGTTGGAAGTATGGGGTGGCGTACCGGCGGCTTCGGGGCCGGCCAAGGTCGTCGAAGCGTTCCAGCGCAAGTTCCCCCAGTACAAGGTGAACTACACGAGGTTCATCAACGATGCCCGAGGCAACCTGAAGGTGGACACCGCCCTCCAGGGCGGCCTCGGGATCGACGTCTATTTCACCTACTCCCCGGCGGCGCTGGAGTTGCGCGCGGGTTCGGGTCTGGCCGCGGACCTGACTGATCGCGTGGCTGCCGATCCGGACCTGCAGGTGTTCCTCGACACCGACCAACCTCGAGCGCATATCGACCGCGGCCGGATCAAGGCTCTCGCAACGGCGCGCGAACCGTACTTCGTCCTGTTCAACGAGAAGCTGCGCAGCCGCGCCGGTGTCGACCTGCCCGATCGGTGGACAGCGGACGAGTTCCGATCGGTGGCTCGCAAGCTCACCAGCGATCGCACGGTGGGCACCTTCATCGTGCCCGACTACGCCAGGATCGCCCTCGGCCCGAACTACTGGTACCGCGCGGACGGGCGGTCGAACTTCGACCATCCGGTGTTCGAGAGCACCTTGGCGATCGGACGCGAGATGATCGAGGACGGCAGCGCGTTTCGCTGGTCCGAGGTGCTCGCCCGCCGCTTGCTCGCGTATCCGCAGAACCTGTTCCTGAAAGAGGAGTTCCACCTGTGGACGACGGCGTCCTTCAGCTTGCGGTACCTGCGCGACGCGGTGAAGTACCCACATGACTTCACGGTGGACTTCGCGCCGGCCCCGACAGTGCCGGGTGGCGGCGACTGGAACCTCGGCGCCTACAACAACTTCATCATGATGAATCCGAAATCCGCCAAGACCGAGGCGTCCTGGCAGTTCGTCAAGTTCTGGCTCACCGAAGGTGCGGCGCCGATGCTCAGCGGTGGCAAGCTCCCGGCGCTCGGAACCTTCCCCGAGGACAAGCTCATCACCGGTTTGCTGGGTGACGAGCCGGACAGGTACTTCGACCTGGACTCGTTTCGCCGCGTGGTCCTTGCCGACGAAGCGAAGCTCTCGACCGACACCCTGCTGACCGGAACACCCGAGATCAGTCTGTCCTACGGTCAGCAGCGCGACCTCTGCTGGATCGGCGAGAAGTCCCCGAGGTCGGCGATTCGCGAGGTTCACCGCCTTGCCGACGCCGCGATCGCCCGCAACCGAGGGAGTGCCTGATGGCCATCTCAGCCTCACCCGTACCGGCGCCGACCACCGCTGGGCAGCCGGCCCGGAGCGCGGGGTCGGCCGACTCCGGCATCCGGCCCCGCGGCTGGACCGGATTGGCGTTCATCGCGCCCAATCTGCTCGGGGTTCTGGCCTTCACCTTGATCCCCCTGGTCAGCGTCATCGCGCTGGCCTTCACCGAGTGGAACCTGGTCTCGGGCCTGCGCGGCATTCGCTTCGCGGGTCTGAGTAACTTCCTCGCCATCGCGCGCGATCCTGGCTTCTGGAACTCCGTCGGCCTGACTGTCCTGTACGTCGGTGTCAGTGTTCCGGTGACCGTCGGGCTCGGCCTGGCGTTGGCGATCGCACTGAACCGGCCGCTGCCCGGCAGGGCGATCCTGCGCGCGATCTTCTTCGTTCCGTACATCGTGAACACGGTCGCGATCGGAATGACCTGGCTGATGCTGATGAATCCGAAGTCCGGGTTGGTCAATCAGACGCTGAGCATTTTCGGCCTCCAGCCAGGCTGGTTCGCGTCCTCGTACTGGGCGTTGCCGGCGCTGATCCTGATGGCGGTCTGGGGTGGCGTGGGGTACTGCTCGCTGATCTACCTCTCCGCACTTCAGGATGCTCCGAGTCAGCTCTACGAAGCGGCGTCCATCGACGGCGCCGGAGCGTGGGCGAGATTTCACACGATCACCTGGCCGTCGGTGTTACCGACGACGGTGTTCCTGATGGTGACGCTGATCATCGGGACCTCGCAGGGCTTCGGGTTGATCGCGCTGATCACCGCCGGGGGGCCAGGTGACTCGACCACCACGGTGTCGTACTACATGTATCAAACAGGATTCCAGTTCTACCGCTTCGGCTACGCCTCCGCGATCGGTCTGGTGACCTTCGCCGGCGTCCTGCTGCTGACCTTGGTGACCTGGCGAGTACAGCGAGGAAGGGCCCTCAATGACTAGGACCGTGAGTCAGACTCGGGCGGCGACGGCCCGGTGGTATTGGGGCATCCCGCTGTGGATCCTCGCGCTGGCGTTCCTGGCGCCCTTCGCCTGGATGCTGTCGACATCGCTGAAACAGGATGTGGATGCCTTTCGGGTACCCATGCAGTGGATCCCGGACGACGCCCAATGGGAGAACTACAAGGCGGTACTGACCGGAGCGACGTCCGTGCTCCCGGCGTTCGGTCGCTCGGTGCTGGTGGCCCTGGTGCGAGTGTCGGGTGAACTCGTCACCGCAACGATGGCAGGTTATGCCTTCGCCAGAATGAGCTTCCGCGGCAGGGACCGGGTCTTCCTGATCTATCTGGCCACCGCGATCATCCCGGTCCAGCTGCTGCTGGTGCCAAGGTTCATTTACTTCCAGAAGGTGGGACTCTACGACACGCTGTGGGCCCTCATCCTGCCCGGCATGTTCACCGTGCTCGGCACCTTCCTGATGCGTCAGTTCTTCGTCAGTCAGCCGAACGAGTTTGCCGAATCGGCCCGGATCGACGGCGCGAACGAGTGGCAGGTGTTCTACCGGGTCTACCTGCCGTTGGCCACCCCCGTGATCAGCGCCCTGGGAATCCTCGCGTTCGTCTGGTCCTGGAACGACTACGAGACGCCTCTGGTATTGCTCAGCACTCCCGAGCGGTTCACCTTGCCGCTCAGCCTGACTGCCTTCATCGACGAGCAGGGCGCGCCCGCGCCGGGCCTGACGATGGCGGCGTCCGTCGTGTCGATCGTGCCGGTTCTGCTGGTCTTCGTGGTTCTGCAACGCAGATTCATCGCGGCGATGACGCATACCGGCATCAAGTGAGAAGGGAGACCTGAGTGCTGATGACCACGGGCAGTGGCCGAGGTGTTAGGACTCAGGTCACCCATGGGTGAAGATCGCGAGATGGGACCAGAGATTCAACGAGCGGATACCCCGAGCCCGCTGCAGACGGTCAGGCAGGCTCTCCCACAGCTGAACGACGCCATGCACCGGGTGGCGGAGCAGATCCTGTCGGATCCGGACAGCGTTGCCCGGGGATCCATCACCAAGCTGGCCCAGGCGGCACAGACGTCCCCGGCGACCGTGACCAGATTGTCGACCCAGTTGGGTTTCGCCGGCTATCCGGCGTTCCGGGCGGCACTCGCCGTCGAGGTCGGTCGCGATCTGCAATCCGGGTGGACCAACGACATAGGTCTCGCCATCGGTCCGGACGATCCGCCGGAACAGGTGCTCGGCGTCCTGGCGAGTACCCAGGCAAATGCACTTCGGAACGCGCTGGCAGCGGTCGATCTCCCCGCGGCGGCACGAGTGGCCGAGGCGATCGCGAACTCACGGCGTACTCACATCTACGGGGAATGGGGGGATGCGGTTCCGGCTCGCGAGCTCTACATCCGCCTCCTCCGGATCGGTATCCCCGTCTGGTTCTTCGATGGACCGCAGGCGGCCCGCATGGGGGCGGGCCTGCTCGACGAGCGGGACGTCGCGCTCGTGATCTCGCGGGCCGGAAACGACGAGTCGACACTCGAGTTCGTTCGCCGTGCTCGAGCTGAAGGTGCGCTGACCGTAGCCATCACCGGTGTGACGGACTCATCGATCGGGACTGCCGTCGACACCTGTTTCGACACCGGGACGCCGGTCGGTAGCACCTGGACAGAATTCTTCGGGGGCCGGGCCAGCGACACCCTGGTCGCAGCCTTGTTGTTCGTACTGGTCGCGCAGAAGGTCCCCGACCATCTCACAGCGAACCATCCGGACGGACCGGCACAGCCGGTCGTCCGTCCGGACACTCCATCGCGAAGGTGACCCATGCAACAGCTTCACGTCCAGTCCGATCTGACTGTTGTCGGCGGGGGCCTGGCCGGCGTTTGCGCGGCGATCGGCGCCGCCCGGCAGGGCAGTACGGTCGCGTTGATCCAGAATCGGCCTGTCCTCGGCGGCAACTCGTCCAGTGAGGTCCGGGTCTGGGTGTGCGGTGCGACCGCGCACGGCGTCCAGCATTTCGCTCGGGAGACCGGGATCATGGGCGAACTGCTGGTCGAGAACCAGTTCCGCAACCCGGACGGCAACCCGTACTACTGGGACCTGGTGGTACTCGAGGCGGTGCGCGCCGAGCCGAATATCGCGCTCTATCTGAACACCGATGTCCGCATCGTCAATGCCGCCGAAGGCGCCATCATCTCCGTGGTGGGCTGGCAGATGGGCGCGGAGAAGGAGATCACCTTCGCCGGCCCGATGTTCGTGGACTGCACCGGCGACGGTTTGGTGGGTTTCCTGGCAGGGGCGGACCATGCGACCGGGCGAGAGCCGCGGACGAAGTACGGCGAGAGCTGGGCGCCCGAAGTGCCGGATGACAGCACGCTCGGCAGCACGATCCTGTTCTACACCAAGGACGCCGGTCGTCCGGTCAAGTTCGTGCCACCTTCGTTCGCGAGAGACATCACCAAGACCTCGATCCCGGAGCGGCGAGTGATTCGAGCCGATCATTACGGCTGCGCGTACTGGTGGATCGAGTGGGGCGGCGAACTAGACGTCGTCCAGGACAACGAGCTCATCCGTGACGAGTTGCAGGCGGCGGTCTACGGGATCTGGGATCACCTCAAGAACTCCGGCGAGTACGACACCGAGAATCTCACGCTGGAGTGGATCGGGTCGGTGCCGGGTAAACGAGAGTACCGGCGTTTCCTGGGCGACCACGTTCTCACTCAGCAGGACATCCTCGGCCAGGAGCTGTTCGAGGACCGGGTTGCCTTCGGTGGCTGGTCGATCGACCTGCACCCGCCCGGTGGAATGTACGCCACCGAGAGCGGCTCGAAGCACTGGCACCCGGCCGGCGTTTATCACATTCCGTTGCGGACGCTGTACTCCCGCAATGTCGAGAACATGTGGATGGCGGGCAGGAACATCAGCGCGAGCCATGTCGCTTTCGGCTCGACTCGGGTGATGGCGACCTGTGCGGTGCTCGGCGAAGCGGCCGGCATCGCCGCGGCTGTTGCTGTGCAGGCCGGACTGACGCCGCGGGATCTGGCAACGCGGCATTATGGACTGGTCAAGAAGGCGCTTTGTCGTGCTGACGCCGCTGTGATGGGCCTGGCCGATGAAGATCCCGAGAATCTGGCGCTGTCGGCAGCCGCGACTGCGAGCTCGACGCTGCGCGATCTCGAGGTCAGCATGTCCGCCGGCACCTGGCGTCTTGAGACCGATCTGGCCGTAGTCGTACCTGTTGACCCCGCGTTGGAGGGCCTCGAGTTCCTGGTCGACGCTGCAGCGGCGACGACCTTCTCTGTGGAGCTGCATGATCCGGTCGCGCCACAGAACTATCTGCCGCTGCGGAAGCTCGCTGAGTGGACCGTCACAGTCGAGTCCGGTGAGAAGCAGTGGGTGAAGACGCAGGTCGAATGGCGCCCGGAGCATCCTCAGAACGCGGTCGTCGTCCTGAAGGCCAATCAACAGCTCACAGTGCACGTTGCGGAGCAGAGAATGCCGGGGACTGTCTGCTATGCACGCCGTAACCCGGCGCCGGACGAGGAGTACGTCGAGCAGTTTCTGGAATGGAAGCACATCCTGCCGCGAGGCGGGCTCTGCTTCCGTGCTGCGCCGGAGTCCCATGCCTACTCGCCGGACAAGGTGGTCGGAGGGTTCGCGCGCCCGTACGGCGGTCCGCAAATGTGGGTCTCCGACGATCTCGTGCGGGATGCGGCTCCCTGTATCGAGCTTGCCTGGGCTCGGCCGATCGAGGTGGCTGAGGTGGTGGTCCTGTTCGATGACGACGTCGACGAGGATCTGATCAACCTCCATCACCATCGCACCCCTTTCGACGTCCTCCCGACCCTGGTTGGAGACTACGAAGTCCAGATCACGGCCGGCGACGGCAGCTGGCGGACCGTCGCTGTCGTGACAGGTAACAGACAGCGCCGCCGGACGCACGGTTTCGAGACCCCGCTCAGTCTTTCCGGCATTCGGGTCCGGGTGACGGCAACCAATGGGGCTTCGCGCGCGCATCTGGTCTCCATACGCGTCTATGGCCCCGAGCAGGCAACGCAGTCCGATGGCAAGACCCAGAGGCGCCGCCACCCCCGCTCGTGGTGACGGCGCCGGCCTGGATTGACTTAGGGCTCGCGGAACCCAGCGGTCCAAGGAGTGGCGCCGAATTCGTAGGCGCCGACGTCGGGGGTGCCGACTGCGTTCGTGGTGATGTTCGGGATGGCCTGGCCCGCATCTCGCGCCGCGGATCCGCTGGTGAGTTGGTAGTTGTGCGCGCCCGCATTCACGAAGCCCGGGTTGGTGCCCGGTTTGATGTTGTTCTGGTCGACCGAGCCGGTGGCGGTGAAGTTGCCGGTGGTCGCGAGGTTGTTGATGAAGCTGTTGGTTCGATCGCCGCCGGCGAACGTCGTCGCCTGTCCGCCGCCGACCGTGTTGTTGTAGAAGCGGTTTCCGCCACCGCCGTTGGCGAAGAAGGCGGCCTGCTTCACGGTGTGGACCACGTTGTGGTGGACGGTGAAATTCGAGGAGCCGTTGTCGAGGTAGACACCCTTGGCGGTGTTGTTCGGGTGCAGCTTCGGCCCGGTGGTGAGGGCGTTGTAGAAGATGTTGTGGTGGATGCTGCTTCCGCGGCCGTTGATGTGGCAGCACACATAGGTTCCGCCGAGATCGGTGTTCTGGATGCCGAAGTTGTAGACCCGGTTGTAGGAGATCTCGTTGTCGAAGAACTGTTCGCCGCCGTAGGTGTCCTTGACCAGGATGCCGTCGCGGGCGACGTCGTAGATGGTGTTGTTCTTGACCAGCTGATTGCTGCCCTGGATGTAGATGCCCGCGGTGTAGGCGCCGAAGTAGTTCACGTCGTGGATCAGGTTGTTCTCGGCGACGTTGTTGTTGCCCTGCACCGAGATCCCGTTGCCGGCGCTGTAGGTGATCTTGCTGTTCTTGAGCACGTTCCGGGAGCCGTTCAGGATGATGCCGGTGTCGGTGGTGTGTGCTCCGTAGGGCCCGACGATGCCGCGTTGTCCGGGGACGTGCGGGAGGGTCATGAAGTGCGACACGTATCTCGCATCGATGCCGTCGATGACCAGATTCGACGAGCTCCCGTTGGTCTGGATCGTTGCGGCGAAGACATCGATGCCCTTGACGGTGATCCACGACCTCCCGCTGAGATCGAACGCGAAGCTCCGCTGTTTCGCCAGTACGTTGGTCGGCGAACCGCCGCCGGGCGCCCAGAGGTAAAGCCGCCGGGCGGCGCCGTCGTAGTGCCACTCGGAGGCGGTGTCGAGGAGTCCGAGCTTCCCGCTGATGGCGAACTTGGATTGCTCATCACCCTGCAGACAGTTCCCGGGGCAACCGTAGTCGGCGCCGGTCACGTCGAGCTGGCCCGCTCGCGAAGCGGTGACGGTCCCGGACTGAGCGATCCACCGGCCTCTGGAGATGTGCCACAGAGTCGCCCCGGTCCAGTCTCCGGACGGAAGGGTGGACTCGAAGACCTTGTTCTGGGTGGTGCTGTTGTCGGCAATCGCGCCGGTAGGTCTCGACGGGTCGGATCCGGCGTTGGGCCAGCGAGCCTGCGTCTGCATGTTTCGGTTGACGAACACCTGATTGGCCAAGAAGCCACTGGGGTTGTGCTTGTCGGTGGGAAGCTCTACATCGGCGCGGTAGATGTTCCCGGAATGTTGCGTCCATCCGGTGACCGCATCGGCCCCGCTAACTGTGACGGACTCGCCGTTGTAGGGCTGGAAGGTGATCCGGCCGCTCTGACTGCCGCTCCTCGGTGGTTTGACTGTCTCGTAGTAGGAGCCGGCGCGAATGTTGCAGGTGTCACCAGCCACCGCGACACTTGCGCATTTCTGAATCGACCGGAACGGACCTTGGTTGCCGGACCCTCTGCTGGCAGCAGTGCCGCTCCAGCTGTCGTCGCCCGAGGTCGCCACGTAGTAGCTGACTGCCGTGACACCCGCTACCGCTGGGGATGCCGACCCGGCAACTACTACAGGTGCCACCAACAGCAAGAAGCCGCTGGCCCAGACCGACGATCTCAACATCTTCATCTCGTAGCCCTTCCTCGTCAGCCCACGCCGGACTGAGAAGCAGATGAGGTCACCAGCACCGCGTCACAGCGCGGGTGGTGGACGAGGGAGGACTTGTCAGGCCAAGTTCTCCAATGTCTTTGCGTGAAGTCATCATGAAGTTGACCCACCTAGGCGTCAAGGGCTCATGTCGAACGTAAAGTTATAGGAGAACTATTCACATCCCGCGGGCACTGTTCCTTCGCGGAGCCGATGGAATTCGCCTGACCCCGCTCGGCGCCGACTTCGTCCAGGAAGCGCGCGGCGTAGGACGGTCAAAGAAGCCGAGACCTTGCTCTCGCTGCTCGACTCCGGGGAAAACGACCTGGCGGTTCTGTGACAATTCCCAGGTGCGCCACTGGCTTTACGTCCGGTGTCGGTTGATCCGGGATCCGTTCTTCATCGGTCTCCCGGTCGCCGGATCGAGGACCTGATCGCCGTGGTTGCTGCCGGCTACCTCGATCTGGCCCCGTTGGTGTAGCGAGCAGGCCGTCCAGCGCGGCGGCTAACGGCTGATCGTAGTTGGTCGGAAATGGAGTTGCTCCGAGGTCTCGATACGAGACACTGTGCTGATGAAGTCAACGTTCAGGGGCACAGATGAGTTACATGAAGCCCCCGGTGTTGCGGTCGTGATCGACGTGATGCGTGCCTTCACCGTGACAGCCTGGGCGTTCGCGAAAGGTGCTGAGCGCATCGTCTTCGCTGAAAGCCTCGATGACGCACGCGAGCTGAAATCACTGCATCCGGAGTGGCTCACCCTGCAGGACGGCGCGCCCCTGCCGGGGTTCGATCTGGTCAACTCGCCTGCGGTGATCAGGGCGGCGGAGCTGGGCGGCCGGACCATAGTTCAAAAGTCGACAGCCGGTACTGTCGGTGCTTTGGCCGCCTCCGACGCGGACGTCCTCCTCTGCGCGAGCTTCGTCGTCGCCGGTGCAACCGCGGACTACCTACTGGAGCGAGGGCACCGGGCTGCAACATTCGTCATCACCGGTGACGGTGGCCGTGCGGATGAAGACCTAGCCTGCGCCGAGTACATCGCCGAACGGTTGCTGAAGACAGAGCCGGCACCAGACCTGTACCTCAGGAAGGGGCGTGAATCCATCGCCGCGCAAAAGCTGACTGCGCGGGCGCTGCGTGGCGGAGCGGGCGTAGATCCCGATGACGTTGACCTGTGCGTCGAGTTGGATCGCTTCGCCTTCGCCATGCTCGCGACCACGGAGGACTCGCGCCTCGTCCTGAGGCCCGTTTGCTCTCCGGCAACCCAAGGTCGCGGCGCGCTCATCTGACCTTCGGCGGAAGCTTGTTCGTCGACTCGCAGGTAGGTGGTTACCGTGGCGTAGTCGGTAAGATGGAGGACTCTGCTGAGTGCCGTGTTGGTAAGCGTTTGGGGTGGATATGCGTCGTCGCCTGGTGGTCGGAGTTGCTGTTCTTGCGGCGATTGGCGGAGGGGTCGGGTATGTGGTGTTGAAGCCTGAGCCGCTAGAGCTGAGCGACTTCCAGCGGATGTGTCAGGCGCCGGAGCCGTTCCCGGATGCGGCCGCCTACGGTGGGCCGCCGCCGCATCCCATCGAGAACGTGGGCGGGTTGATGTCTTATGACCGCGACGACCAGGTCTGGTTTCCGGCGCGAGCCGAGAGCGTGCAGTTGGTGAGCTGCGCGAAGCGGGTCGGTCGGGGCGGGTTCGTGAAGCAATGTGAGTACGTACGGGAAGACGACCCGACGAAGACTGTTGCACACGTGATCAGTCTGTACCGGGGCTTGCACGAGATCTCGGTCTACGAGGCTCGAACAGGCCGGAAGATTGCTTCGTCGCAGGTCGAGGGGACGTCGTTCGTCGGGAACTCCGTGAAGCCCGACGATGATCCCTGCAAGTCTGTAGTTGGCGAACTGGAACAGCAGAGCGTCACCGAGCACGAGAGTCAGCCGTCGGAAGCGCAGATGCGCGCTGCTCTGGAGCCGTACGTCAACAAAGCCGGGTAGTAGCCGGCGAAGTGCTTGCCATCGCGTGAATCAGCGATGGACGACCAGGCCGACATCGTCAGGCGGGATTGCGCCCGAAGATGCTCCCTCGATCAGCGTGCAGGGGAAACGACGGACGGAGCTCGGCCTGGCCGTGGGGGAGCTGTCCAGGAGGGCTTCGGCCGCTGCGTGCCCCAGGTCGCTCAGCAACGGGTCGACGGAGGTCAGGTAACGATCAGGGCTGCCGCTGTACTTGGCAGAGTTGTCGTAGCCGACCAGGGCGACGTCGTCGGGCACGCGGACGCCGGATTTCTCGAACGCGCGCGCTATCCCGAGCGCGATGTAGTCGTTGCCGCAGACAACGGCGTCCAGTTCGCCGAGTCGGTCGAGTAGCTGCTGTCCGGCGCGGTACCCCCAAGGGATCGTCCAGTCGCCGTACATGGGTTCGAACGCTGCCTGCAAGCCGACTGCCGCCAGGGCCTGAGCGACTCCTCTGCCACGCTGTTGCACAGCCCGTGAATGTTCCATCGCTGTCACATAGGCGATTCGTTGCCGTCCGGTGCTGATTAAATGCTCGCACGCGAGCCGGCCGGCCTGCTCGTCGTCCGGCAGGAAGCAGGTATCGGTGGGATTGTCCGAGATCCCGAAGACGTGGACCACCGGCGTGGTGAACTGATCGGAGATCGATGGGAAGGGGACGTCGGTGCCGTCGCCGACCACGATGACGCCGTCGACTTTCCTGGCCTGGAGGCTGCGTAGGTTCCCGGGCCTGGCGCTCGGATCGTCGCTGTCGTCGTAGACCAGGGAGGCTACGTTGTGCCGACTGAGCGCCGAGATGATGCCGGTGATCACCGGGGTGGAGAAGTTGCCGCTGGCCTTCTGGGCCAGTATGCCGGCGGTGAAACTGCGGCCGAGGGCGAATGACTTGGCCAACGCGTTGGGCCTGAAGTCGAGTTTCTCGGCTTCGGCGAGGATCCGGCGCCGAGTGCTCTCCGACACCGTCCCGTTGCCGTTGAGTACTCGCGATGCCGTCGAGACCGAGACGTTGCTCGCCTTGGCGACGTCGCGCAGGGTCGTCGCCGACCCTGCGCGATCGCCGGATGCCTCGCGTTTGCCACTCACTGCTCGCCAGTCTCCTCTATGAGCTTGATCAGGTCGACCGTGGACGACCACTGCGGATCCACCTGTAGGGGAGACGCACCGGCCGCGGCGCGAACTCTGTCAGCCACCATTGTCCTCGCGAGGGCAGCGGCGGCGATCTGGCGCTGTCTGGCGTCCGTCAGCTTCAGACCGGTGACCGCGCGAGGATGGTCGGCGACGGCCTTCGCGAAGGAGGAACGGTCATCGATGAGGTCTTCGGCCAGGGCTGCCTCGGCGACTGTTGCGGCGTTGGCAGTTTCCAGCGCTTCGAACTGCACAAGTGACCTGTTGACGGGACCGTAGAGGACGTCGCCACGTTCGGACGCCGCCGCCCGCGTGGACCGGTCGGTCTGCCACCGCTCTACCAAGCTGCTGAACGTCGGGTCCGGCAGGATGCCACGTCGCACGGCGGCGAGCCGTTGCACGATTCCCTCCGCACAGCGTTTGCCTCCGACTTGCACGAGCCGCATCTCGACGAGATCGTCCACACCCGGGCCGTGTGCCGTGCTGACCCGCACTCCCTCTTTGGCCAACTGGTCGAGGGCAGCAGCGCGCACTTGCTGGATGCAATACACGAGTTCGGCTTCGCTGACGTCCACACCCGCAATCTTCGCAGCAGTGATCTCCATCCGCGCGCGTTGCTCGGTACGACCCTCCGGGGCGCGCTCGGAGGAGCACGCCGCCGGAGTGATCGCCAGCAGGCCGATCGCCGGAAGAGCGAACAGTCTTCGGAGCAGCCTGGTCCTCATCTGTGCTGTCAGCTCGTCCTGCGCAGGCTCAGGGTGTCACAGAAGCCGACATCGAGACCGGTCTCCTTCAGGCAGAAAACTTTCGCGCTGGTTGAGGTGCTCCCCAGCGTGAACGGCACGGAAACGCGTGTCCAGGCACCGGCCGTCACCGCGGAGTACCGTTCCGCGCCGCCGAAGTTGTAGACACCGATCCGGACCTCCTCGCCCGGTGTCACCACCCGTGCCCAGCCCGTCAGCTCGTAGCTCGCGCCGGCGACGAGCCCGCTGACCGTCTGCTCCAGGCCGCGATGGCCGTTGGGGCTGGTCTGCAGTGCGAATCGCCCGCTCTGAGATCCCTGGGCGACGACGAAGTTGTCATCCCAGTCGGCTGCCGTTCGAATGTGCTCCCAGGGGCTCAACCGACCGCTCTCGAAGCCACCGTTGCGGAGCAGCGGCTCGACCGAGATGTCGTCGCAGGAAGCTCCGGCGCCCGACGGTTGGTAACAGTAGATGAGCGCGCTCGTCGAGGACGGCCCGGTGGTGAACGCGACGCTGCGTTCGGCGTACGTGGTGTTGGCGAACTGGGTGAAGGTCTCGGGGCCGCCGAAGGATTTGACTCCCAGATAGGGACCGTTGGCGGCAACGTTGGCTCGTGCCCAGCCGGTCAACGTGTACGTCGTATTCGGCTGTAGTCCGGCGACAGTCTGCTCCACCGCGCCCGGACCCACACTCGCGCCGCTGCCACCTGTGCGCGCGGCACCTGCAGAGGTAGCTGCGGTTCCGGCCGCGGACCATCCGGCCAGGCCGCTCTCGAACCCACCATTGGTGACCAGCGGGCCAGGTGCGGGGGTGGCCGTTACGGCCGGACCGTTGTAGGCGCCGATGTTCGGGTTGGAGGTCGCCGAAACGGCGTTGCCCCAGTAGTCCCGGCCTCCGTTGTCGCTGATCAGGCGGCCGGTCGACAGCGCCGGGGAACCTGTCGCCAGCCGATATCCGTTGACGGTTCCAAGGCCGTCGGCCCCGGTGCCGGGATCGGATAGCCGCGGATCCGCGTTGATTGCGTTCCGATCGGCAGCGGGTCCGTTGAATCCGCTGTACACGTTGCGGTCGACCACGATGCCACGGCCGGTGTCGAACCGGGTCAGCCCTGATCCGACGAAGATGTTGTTGGCGATCAGCGAGTTCGCGGGGAAGTGCAGGTCGAACGGCCGGCCTTCGTTGTACAGCGTGTTGTTGTACATCTCGAGCCGCACGTTGCCACCGGCCGAGTTGATGAGGCCCTCGCCTTGCGCCACGTTGTAGCGGATGATCAGCTTCGGTACGTCGGTCTGTCCTGGCCCGAAGCAGGTCAGGCACTCGAGGTAGAAGCCGCCGGTGTTCTCATGGCTGTAGTTGTACTGGTAGGTGCACGAACCGGTGATGCCCCAGTCGCAGTCCCATCCCATCGAGTCGAGCGACGGATAGGTGCGGGCGGACTCGTTGAACTGAAAGAGGGGATTGGCGCTGGTGTAGGCCCAGATCCCTGCGATTGCCCCGCGGAACACTGCCGCATAGCCGGCATCGAAGCTGGTGTTGCGCTCGACGAGTGGATTCTCGGACACTCCGACGAGGATGGAGTCGGCGGCCGCGCGGGTCACGCTGTTGCCGCGGATCAACACATTGCGGTTGTGGTTGATCGTGTCGTCTCCGTTGGGCGCGCCGACGATGGCGATCCCCATGGCTTTCACGTCCCGAACGGTGTTGTTCTCGATGGTGACACCGTCGAAGTATCCGGTGAGCCCGGATGCCTTGGCCGGTAGCCGAACTTGAATTCCGGCCGTGACGTAGCGGTCCGGTGCGTTGCGGTCGGAGCGCCCGGTGACGTCGTGAACGGTGAGGTTGGTGATACGGATCCCGTTGTGAACCGAGTTGCCGGTGTTCTCGACCAGGAGCCCGCTGCGCTTGCCCTCGGTGGCCGCGATGTTGGTGAGTTCGAGCCCGTCGACGGTCCAGTGGCTGACGTTTCGGAGCAGCACCGCTGCTTCGGTGGTTCCGCCGCCATTGATGATCGGCTTGGCGCCGGTGCCGTAGGCGCCGAGGACGATCGGAGAGCCGGCGGTGCCGCTGCCTGTCGCGGTGAACGTGCCGGAGCAGACGGTGCCCGCCCTCAGGCGCAGCGAGTCAGCCGGCCCGAAGGCGCCGCCTGGCGGGGCGACAGCCGCGAGCGTTGACCATGGACTGTTCTGGGTGCCGTTTCCGTTGGCGCCTGCGGAGCAGTCGACGTAGTACGCGGTGGATGCGGCCGTCGCCGGCGATGCTCCTGCCAAGACGGCGACTGTTCCGAAGACGACCGCAGCGGCGGCCGTTGTGGCAATGGCTCGAAGTGACCTTCGATGGTGTTCCGGCATGGTGACTCCTTCGACGTGCTGGAGTGGCTCCTTCGTTGACCTGCTCATGACTTGACGGCGCCGGCGGACATCCCGGCGACGACGTACCGCTGCAGTACGGAGAACACGACCAGTAGGGGCAGCGCACCGAGCAGAGCAGCGGGGAAGAGTGTCGTGGGCTCGACGGTATTCGGGTCGATCAGGGCATAGGCGTTGGCCATGATCGTGCGATTTTGCTCGCCTTTGAGAAATACGAGCGGAACGATCAAGTCATTCCAGACGACCAGTGAGAGGAACGTCGACAGCGTCGCGGTGACCGGAGAGAGCAGCGGGAAGATCACGGTGAAGAACGTCCGGAGCAGGCCGGCCCCGTCGAGAGTCGCAGCCTCTTCGATCTCCGTCGGCACCTGCCGCAGGAAGCTGGTGTAGAAGAAGACGGCGATCGGCAGGTTCATCGCCGCGTAGACGAGGACCACGCCGAGATGGGTGTTGAGCAGCTGAAGGTCGCGCATCAGAAGATAGAGCGGCGCGATCAGCACATAGACAGGGATGGTCGTTCCGATGATGAAACACCGGTACACCGCAGTGGTCCAGCTCTTCGTGATCCTGGAAAGCGGGTAGCTGGCCATTGCCCCGACGACGATGGTGACAATGCAGGAGGCGGCCAGGATGACGACGGTATTGAGAACACTCTGGGCGTAGTCGATTCGGCGGAAGGCCTCGACGGTGTTCTCGAAGGTGAGCCGTCGCGGCCAGGCGAGCGGATCGGCGGCGACGTCGGCCGCCGGGCGAAGCGCCGTGAGAACAGCGAAGGTGAACGGCAGCATCAGCAGCGTCACCCCAACCAGCAGCGCGACGTCACCTGCGCGGCGCTTGAGCGTGTACCAGTGCGGCATGTTGAGCTCCTAGAGTCGCTTCTCGCGCAGGCGCAGAAGCGAGGTGGCGACGGTCCCGAGCGCGGCGACGACGACCAGCAACAACACCGCGACGGTAACGCCGTAGGCGAACTCTCCGGCGCCGCCGAAGATCTTTCGGTAGATGATCAAGGTGAGGGTGGTGGTCGAGCCGGCGGGACCGCCGTTGGTCATGACGAAGGGAAACTCGAACACCTTCAGCGATCCGATCAGCGACAAGGTGATGCTGACGGTGAGGGAGGGGGCAAGGAGCGGCCACTCGATGGACCAGACCTTGCGCCAGCCGGATGCGCCGTCGACATCGGCCGAATCCAGGACGTCACCTGGCAGGGCGAGATAGCCGGCCAGGAAGATCGCGGCCGAGTAGCCGCTGAACATCCAGATGTTCACCAGGGCGATCGCGCCCAGGGCGGTGTCGGGATCGCCGAGCCAGATCCTGGTCAGTGACTCGAGTCCGGCCTGGGTCAGGATCCGATTGACAGCGCCGTCCGGTGCGTACAGTGCCGAGAAGATGAAGGACGCCATGACGGGAGCGACAAGCGTCGGCAGCAGGACGAGAACGCTCACCGTCTTACGGATCCGGGGGCGCAAGTAGAGAGCTCTCGCCATCACGAAGCCGAAAGCATTCTGGACGATCACCACGACGAAGGCGTAAACCACCGTGACCATCGTCGCCCGGATGACCTCGCTGTCACCGAGGAGCCGGGCATACTGTTCAAGGCCGACGAAGTCGGCCCGCGGGCCGCCGCGGCTGTTGGTGAAGCTCAACCAGAGCCCGTTGGTGAGTGGATAGATCAGGAAGATTCCGTAGACCGCGACCGCGGGCAACAGGAAGCCGGCGGCCGCCAGCGGACGTTTGGTGATCACAGAATGCCCTCGAATGTGATGGAGGCGTCAAGGCGTGCGCGGTCGGTTGATCAGTTTGCGCGCTTGGCGACGGTGGCCATCTCTTTGAGGAAGGCGTCAACGCTCAGATCGCCGAGGAACACGGCCTGCAGCCGGGAGCCCAACTTCGACTGCACGTCGCCGGCCATCCAGGTGTTCGTCTGCATGAAGCGGTAGTTGCCCGCGACGTACGACGCGACGAAGAGACGGTTCGCGTCGGTGGTCGGGTGCCTGCCACCCTCGAAGGGAGAGATCGCGTTCTCGGCCTCGAGGAACTGACCGAGGTTCTCCGCTTTCGACCAGAAGTCGACGTACTTCTTGGCTGCGTCCTGGGCCTGGGAGCTCGCGTTGACCGCCCACATGGTGCCGACGAACAGTAGCTCGTTCGGAGGTACGCCGGCCGCACCGCCCGGCCAAGCCGTGAAGCGGGTCTGGAGATTCTTCATCCCCGACAGGTTCCAGGCTCCCTGCAGCCAGAAGCCGGTGTCGCCGGCCTTGAACTTCTCGGCGCCCGCACTCCACTCGTCCTCGCCGAGTGCGGTCTTCCAATCGATCAGACCGAGTCGCTGGAGCTCGAGGAGCTGCTCGACAGCAGGCTTGTAGGCGGAGAAGTCCGCGGCGCCGTCGTAGAACGACTTGTCCCAGCCTGCGTCGACCAAGGTTGCGGCAGCGTTGAGCAATGCGACGGATCCGGTCCAGCCGCCCTTGTTGGGCAGCGCGATCGGAGTGTGGCCGGCGGCCTTGAGCTTCTTGAGGGCGGCTACGAACCCGGGCCAATCAGTCGGAGGTGCACTGATACCAACCGATGCGAGCAGCTTGGTGTTGGAGTAGAGGCCGACGCCGATCGCCTCCATCGGCATTGCGACGACCTTGCCGTCGTGACTGGCGAACGGCTTGATTTCAGGAACGATCTGATCGGCCCAGGCGGAGGCCGAGAGGTCTGCCAGGTAACCGGATTCGCCCCAGGTCCCGAGCAGCCCGCTGTCCACCATGAGGACGTCGGCCGCGTCCCCCGCCAGGAGCTCTGGCTGAACCCGCTGTGAGTACGCGTCGTTGGCCGGAATCGGATCGAACTGGACGTCGATGCCGGGATGCGCTTGCTCGAAGGCCGCGTTGATCTCGGCGACCTTCGCCGGCTCGCCCTTGGTGCCCTTCCAGCCGTAAACCCGCAGCACGGTCTGACCGACGTCGTTCGTGGCGCCGGACTGTGGGGCGCAGCCGCTCAGCAGGAGCGTGCCAACGACTCCTGCTGCGACCATGCCGCGAATCCAGTGGCGAGAGTTGTGCAGAGTCATCCGATGTCCTTGCGATCAGGGGGCGGCTGTAGTGAGACGCAGACCCGTTAGGCAACCGGTTGCCTAACGCTGAAAACCGAGGTTAAGGTTGCGCCCTCAGCCTGTCAATACATCGGATCTGTTTCGGATTGTCGTCTCGAAGGGGAGTCATGTCAGCTGCCATCCCATCCGCGGACCGCTCGCTGCCGTCGTGGTTCCGCGACGCGTCGTTCGGGCTGTTCATTCATTTCGACCACGCGAGTCAGCAAGGGATCGATCTCTCCTGGCCGATGGTCGGCCTGACCTCCGATGACGGAACGGGCGCGCGCCGAGTCGACGTCGTCGACTATGCTGCGACCGAGTCGACCTTTGATCCAGTGAGCTGGGATCCCCAGGCCGTTGCCCGGCAGGCGAAGTGTGCGGGTATGGGGTACGCCGTTTTCACGACCAAGCACCATTCCGGCTGGGCGTCCTGGCCCAGCCGCGCCACGACCCGATCGATCGCGACATCGCCGTACGGACGCCGCGGTGGAGATCTGGTCCGCGACTTCGTCGAGGCCTTTCGTGCGGAGGGCCTACGGATCGGCTTGTATTACTCGTTGTCCGACTGGTCCGACCCCGACTATCCGGCCTGGCAGCCGGAGTTCCAGCCCTACTCCTTCGAGGGATACCCGCGGCCGGCTCCGGACAGCTGGGAACGCTACCTACGCGGGCTGCAGGGGGAAATCGGTGAGTTGCTGACGGACTACGGGCAGATCGACCTGCTGTGGTTCGACGGCGGCTGGGAGCGCAGTCCAGAGGAATGGGGAAGCCGCCGGCTCGAGGAGCAGGTCAGATCGCTTCAGCCCGATATCGTCATCAACAATCGGCTGCCTGGAGTGGGCGACTACGCGACACCTGAGCAGGCGGTGCCGGGGACGCCTGTGCAAGGTCCGTGGGAGACCTGCATCACCATGAACGGGACCTGGGGCTGGAGCCCGGAGGACACTGACTACAAGTCGGCTGCAACGATGGTCAGGACGCTGGCAGAGTGCGCTTCAGGTGGTGGGAACCTGCTGCTCAATGTCGGTCCTGATATGTCCGGCGCCCTGCCGGAGCTGGAGGTCGAGCGGCTTGCGGCGATCAGTGACTGGATGCAGGTCCACCGCGATACCGTGATCGGGACGCGTCCGGGACTTGAACCCTGGCAGTTCGCCGGCCCGACCACCCGCAGGCCGAATCGGATCTTCCTTCACCTGACGGCCTGGCCTCATGAGACGACAGTCGTCCGCGGTATCCCCGCCCGTCGGGTTCGCAGCGTCCGGCTGGTGACGACCGGGGAGGCTTTGAAGTTCCGGGTGGAGATCGATCCGGCCCATGCGCGCTCGGAGGATCCCTTGGGTTCGATCGTCATCGATGTTCCCGCCGCGCGTCCCGACACGCTGCTCCCGGTGATCGAAGTGCTGTCCGAATAGAACGTGTTCCCCGGCTGCTGCGGTTGTTCGATCACGACAGCAACGCCGGCGAGCCCGATCCCGGCGTCCGTCGACGGACTGGCAGCCCCGGGTCGTTTGCCCGGGGCTGCTCATCGTCATTGGCCGATGCCGTAGGAGATGTAGCGGGTTTGGCCGTCGGGCATGCGGAGGTGGAAGCGGCTTTCGCTGGGTCGGTAGATGCCGAGGTCCGTGATGCCATCGCCGGTCCAGTCACCGGTCACGGGGATGTCGCCGGGCGCGCCCCAGCTGAAGTAGGTGGGTTGGCCGTTGGGGAGCCGGAGGTGGAACCGGCTCTCGCTGGGACGGTAGATCCCGAGGTCGGTGACGCCGTCGCCGCCGAAGTCGCCGGTCACGGGGATGTCGCCGGGCGCGCCCCAGTCGAAGTAGCGGGGCTGGCCGTCGGGCATGCGGAGGTGGAAGCGGTTCTGGCTGGGGCGGTAGATGCCGAGGTCGGCGACGCGGTCGCCGTTCCAGTCGCCGGTCACAGGAATGTCGCCGGAGGCGCCCCAGTTGAAGTAGGTGGGTTGGCCGTTGGGCAGGCGGAGGTGGAACCGACTTTCGCCGGGGCGGTAAATGCCGACGTCCGCGACGCCGTCGCCGGTCCAGTCGCCGGTGACGGGGATGTCGCCGGCGGCGCCCCAGTTGAGGTGGAAGGTCGTGGCATCGGGCCGCCGGAGGTGGAAGCGGCTCTCACTGGGGCGGTAGACACCGACATCTGAGACCCGGTCGCCGCTCCAGTCGCCGATCATCGGGATGTCACCTTGGAGGCGGGCGGTCCACCAGGTCGTCTGCTTGCGCGCGCCGGCCCAGCTGAAGGTGAAATGGATGTGGTCGGTGTGTGGGCTCGGGCCGGTGTAGGGCTGCCAGGTGGCGCCCGGGCCGGAGATCTCGATAATGCGCCGGTTCCAGATCGCGTACCTGATGCCCAGCCGGCGGGCCATCGCGAACTGGTTGCCGTACTGGTCGGTTGCCAGCAGCCAGCCGAGTACATCATTGGCGTTGGCAGCGTCCGTCGCATTGTTGACATTGAAGTGGTAGTCGAGGGCGCGGCCCTCCTTGTGCTCGCTGGTGCCGCCATCGGCGCAGGCGCGGACGATGCCCGCGGTGTGATTGCCGTAGGTCTGGTTGAGCAGGTCCCGGAAGTCGAGTACGCCGGGCTTCGCCGTCGGGTCACAGGTGCGCTGCGGCTCGCTCGGCGGGTACGCGTCGATGCTCGGTCCGAAGCGTGGGGTGGCAGGGGCCGCGGCGGCCGGCGAAGCGACGGTCAGCAGCAGGGCCAGAACGATTCCGAGGATGAGAGCTTTCAATGATCGTTTCATGGTGTCCTTGATCGCTAGGACGGACGTTCCCGAGGCCGCTCAGCGTAAGAACGAAGTCACCCCCCGCAAGCGCGCCTGTCCTGAAGATGCCACTACTCCTGTCGGGGCGCCGATCGTCATTGGCCACTTGGCGCGCGAGGCGCGGGAGAACCGTCGTCGAGGGTTTCGAGGAGTTCACGCATGGCGGTGAGGGCTGCGCGGGCCGCGGCCGTCGTGCCGGGGAGGTCGCCGGCTTCGGCGCGGGTGATCAGTGTGTGGGTGCGGGTCAGGACGCTGTGGTGCAGGCCGCCGGCGATTCGCAGCCGTTCGGTGTGGACGTCGTACGCCGTCGCTCGCACCAGCTCCGCGAGTGTGGCGCCCGTCTGGTCCGACTCGCGGAGTCGTCGTCGCCGAATCAGTTCGCCGACCATCCAGCAAAGTCCGAGCGGAATCACCAGCGCGAACGTGCTCAGCAGACCCGTCATGACCGGGAACGCCCAGCTGTCCGGATCATCCGCAGCCGGAGCTACCGCAAGTAGCGCACCACCTGCCTGGCCAACTCCGGCCGCGGCGATGAGCACCGACAGCCAGGTGAGCTTCGGGACGCCGCCGTACGCCGCCACCGCGTAAACGGCGGCCGCTGACGCGAACAGGCTCAGCGCGAGAGCGGAGGCGAGTGCATCGGACAGCCACTCGAGGCCGATCATCAACGGCCACAGCCAACCCGCGGCGGCGACACCAGCCAGCACGGTCCATGGCCGTTGCCGGCGATCGCGCAGGAGCAGACTGGGGATCACCGCTACCAGCAATCCCAAGCTGAACGTCGCCGCGTCGACTTTGGCGTCGGCGAGCATCGCGCCGGTGCCGCCGACCGCGGGTGTCGCGACGGCGAGCAGGACGCCGGTCTCGGGCAACCATCGATCCCGCCATCGCCCGATGCCTTCGCGCGAACCAACGTCGGACGATCCGGCCGCGAACGAGCCATTCGAGGGGGAGCGCAGCCGAGCCTGCACCCGCCAGCTGCCGTCCGGCCCGGGGCCCGCGGTGAGCGTCCCGCCCAACGCCTCGGCTCGGTCCTTCATACCGGCGACCCCACGTCGACTGCCCTGACTGGACGCCGCCTCGGTCGCACGGCCGTTCTCGACCAGTACGTCGACCTGGTCGCCCGTCCGCGTCACCAGAACCCGTACGGCGGCGCCCGGTGCGTGCCGCAACGTATTGGTCAGCGACTCCCGGACAATCCCGAAAACGGCCTCGCCGACCGCTCCGGTCAGCTCTGGCGTGACGTCGACGACGATCTGCTGACCGAGCCGGCTGAACGCCTCGGCCAGCTCGGTGATCCGGCCGACGACCGGCTCCTCCTCATGAGCGTCCCCGGTCTCGAGGATGGCCACGAGCTCGTGCAGTGAACGCAAGGTCTCCCGTCCGGTCTCGGCGGCGTACGTCAGTGCGTCGTCCGACAGATCGGGGCGGGTCGCGGCCAGGCGCTCGGCGGCGCCGCCGCTGACCACGATGGAGGTGAGGTGGTGTGCGCTCACGTCGTGCAGTTCGCGGGCGAGCCGTCGTCGTTCGGACACAGCGGCATCGGCCCGTCGGGCCTCGGCAGCGCGGATCTGCTGCGCCGACTCCGCCTGCAGTGCGAGGCGAGGCCGGCGTCCGAACCCAAGCATCAGAACGAGGCCGTACCCGATCAGGCCGAGCGTGGCTTCCCCGACAAGCGCCAGCCCACCGAGGGAGGCCGCCATGGTCAGGGTGTTCACGACGGTCTGGACACTGACCGCCCACCAGCCAATGGCCGGTCGGCAGCGCGCCGCAACGGAGTACAAGGCAACGATCTCGGCCGGCAGCAGGAACAGGTCCTCCTGGGTGATCGAGAAGTAGGCGACCAGTTGGACTGCGGTCACTACCGCGAAGGTGGCCAGCGGGGCGCGGCGCCGAAAGCCCAGCGCGGCAGCCGTGACTGCGGACACCGCTGCGCCGGTGACGACCTCTGCAGTACTCAGCGGCTGGTTGAATACCTTCGCGAGTCCGGGTGACACCAGGATCCAGGTGATGCCCAGGACGATCGGCAGCAGCCAGTTGCGGACATGTTCCATCAGGGCCAAAGCATAGGCGTCTCTACCCGCCGAGCCTGTTTCTCTACCCAGCGATAGAGGCCGCCGATCGTGCTCCGGACGGACGCGGACGACGCCCGTCCGTCAGCATCCTGAAACCATGACAACCGCCTATGAGGTTCAGCAGGTCGGATACGAACGACTCGCCCGAGTGCAGGGCCGGCACAACTGGTGGCGGCCGATCGTCGGCACGGTCGTCATCGTCGTCGTATTCATGGTCGCGGCCTTCTTGGTCCTCGGCCAGTCGGCGCTGATCGGTTTGCTGCTGAAGATCCCGTTCGGGGATGACGAGCTCCCCAGATTCGATGCCCGTACCGCGCTCGTGTTCGACACGCTCGTGGTCGCGATCCTGCTCCCCGTGCTCGCGCTGACTGTCTGGCTGGTACAGCGGCGCACCTGGGGATCGATCACCTCGGTCACCGGCCGCCTGCGCTTTGCCTGGCTGGGGAGCTGCCTCGCCGTTGCCGCGGTCGTCTCCACACTCACCTTTGCCGTCATGGCGATTGTGGGCGGTGGAGTCTCGTCGGTGGTCGACGCGAGCGGTCCTTTGGTCGGTATTGGGCCGTTCTTGCTCAGCCTGGCTGTACTGGTCCTGCTGGTCCCGTTGCAGGCCGCGGCCGTCGAGTACATCTTCCGCGGCTGGTTCCTGCAGGCCATCGGCTCGTTCGTCCGCCGGCCGATTCTGGTGATCATCCCGCAGGCCCTGCTGTTCGGGGCAGCGGATGGCTGGGGCAGGCCGTGGACCTTCGCGGCCCTCACGGTCTTCGGACTGGGCCTCGGCTGGCTGACCATCCGCACCGGGGGCCTGGAGGCTGCGATCGCCCTGCATGTTGCGAGCAACCTGACCTCGATGACCCTGTCGGCGGCGTACCAGGACGGTCTGACCTTCGAGACCGCAGCCGACCTGCGCTGGGAGTTCGCGCTGCTTGAGATGACGATGGTCGCCGTCTTCGTACTCCTCATTCTTGGCCTCGCCAAGCGCCACAAGCCGGCCCGCTTCACTCCTCGTAGCGCGTCGGCATCCTCGGGCACAAAGTAGGCTCCGTCCGCGGGGCAAGTGGTCGTCAAGTTCGTACTGTTGCGCGAGGATGCTGAGGGAGGGGCGTTGGTGCAACGATGGCTGCCTTCTTCCGGTCCGGTGGGCCGGGTGATCATTTGGGGGGAGCAGTGTCGCCGACCGTGCGGGCAATGTTGCAGGGGTTGCTGATTTATGGCGCGGTTCTGGTGGTTGTGCCGTTCGTGACGCTGGCGTTGATGGCCCTGCTCAGTGGGGTGCTCACGCCGATCGAGAAATGGCAGCGTAAGCGGAAGCACCGGAGGGCTTACCGGCGTCGGAATCAGGCCTCGTAGGTGGGGTCGAGATGGCGGGGGAGTAGGCAGCGCCGGCAGCGGGCGCCGTCGGTGAAGTCGTGGTCCCAGCCTTGCCATTGGACGTAGCCGCAGCGAATGCAGAGCTCGATCTCGGTGCAGGTGTGACGCTTGATCGCAGTTCTCGGTGTCGGTGCGGCCGGCAGTTGGTCGCCGGCGTATCTGTGGAAGTCGTGCTGGGTCGAACGTTCTTGTTCGCCGCAGGTTGTGCAGGTCTTGGTGCTGGCGCACGAGGCTGGGTCGGGGCGTTGTTCGGTCCAGTCGTGAATCAGTGCTGAGCGGAGCTCGTGGCGGCAGCGTCGGCAACGCCGGACCCGGAGGCACGGGTTCGCCTCGTCGGCGGCGATCCAGCCGGGCTCCGGGCTGTGCAGGGTCAAGCGGCACAGCAGCGGCGGGCGGTCGGCACGGGGGACGGCGGCCATTCTCGGAGTATTCACGCGGTGCAGGTCCACGTCCAGCGCTGAACCTGCTCCGCGACTTCTGATGCGGGGATGATTGATCAGCTCGCTGCTGGGCTGCGAGAACTACGACGGCTGCCAACGGATCGGGTCTATCAGCTCAGGCTCCTCGACCGTACCGGTGCAGCGTGCTCGCTCGGACTTGTGAGCGGCGAAGCGACGAGCGACCAGCTCCGGGTCGTCGCCGGCGGAGTAGCCGGCGCCTCGGCATTCAGCCTGACGGTTGAGCCCCGGAACGGCTCGATCGAACCGACGCTGCCGCTGTCTGCCACCGTAGCCCTGACGTGACGTCAGGACGGCAGGTCCGGTCAATGAGGTTACCGCTGGGTTTCTCCTATCCGCGGTGACGAGGGCACCGAAGAAGCGATGAGTCGCCAAAGCCAAAGTTCGGGTGCGAACCCGCCGGTGAGGACCTGAACGGCGACGAGGTGCGGTATCTGTCGAAGGAGAAACTATTGCGATTGCGTCATCCTGCGAGTCGCTAGTCCGGCTCGCGGGGAACTGATCGACCAGCTGCCGGTGCGTCACCCGCGGCCTATCGCAGGCCTGGCCGGAGCCGCTGGTCGGTCGTCACGCCGGAGCGCTGAGGTGCTCCTGAGTGCACCACCGCGCGTACGGCGTGACGAACGCGTGCTTTCCCCGGACGTCGAGCCTCGGGTTCACCACAGCCGGCCTGCTCCCCGAAGGTCAGCCAGAGACGGTGTTGCGCACCGTCGGACCAAGAGGGACGTCCGGGGAAAGCGCCGCCGGACCTGGCCTGGCCGGACGATCCCGCCGGAGCGAGACTCGAGCTCGATGTGAATCTTGGCAGGCACCGGGAGCGAGGCAATCGGGATCTGGCCACCAGGAGCAAGCAGATGGGCGACGAGCGGGAACGTGGCGAAGTACCGCGCGCAACGTCGCAGCGCACTTCCTCGACTGACCCCTGGGCGGCTCGTGGGTGGGCTCTCACACCTGTTCGGCCGGATGGCGGTTGGTCAGGTCGAGGGTCATGACCGTGCTGCGGTAGGTCTTGCCGGGCCATTGGACGGAGTCGACCGGGGTGAAGCCCCCAGCGGTGATAGAGACAGACGAGGTCGGCCGCGGGGACAGCGGTGTCGACACCGATCGTCCGGGCCGAGAGATCGATTGCGGCCTGGCGGCCGATCTCCCAGAGACGGCTGCCGATCCCGGTGCCTTGATAGGGCGGAGCCACGGCGAGCTGGCTGAGCCACGCGCAGCGCGGAGTACGGGCGTGTTCGGTCAGCTCGACCAGTGCTGGTTCTGGCGGCATGCTGATGGTGATCGTCGCGATCAGCTCGCCATCTTGCTCGAACAGCCAGCAGTTGCCGCCTTCGGCTCGGCGTAGCGTCGTCTCGTCGTACTGGTCGACGGCAGTGAAGTTCAGTCCGCGGTGGCCGAGGTCGGCGTACGCGTCGTGCAAAGCTTGGTCAGGCGGGACGTGTCGGCAGGGGCGAAGGGGCGGACGACGGGACTTGCGGTGGTCATGAGCCGGCTCATGGGGACACGATGAGGACCAGCGACTGAGAACGAAGATGGCCGTACTTGTCGTCCCAGACGCCGCTAGCCAGGTCGTCGCGAAGGCGCCGCTCGAACCGCTCGTGCACCTCTGGGGCGACGAAGCTCCACGCGGAGTTGGCCTTGCGGGCTCCGGGGTCGAGTCGGATCACAGGTCAGTACAGCGACCGGTCCGTGGGTGACTCGGCGTACTTCGGCGAGGCCGGCCGCGAGATCGCTCCACTGGTGGACGGTGAATGTGGCCATGGCGGCGTCGAACGGGTTGTCCTCGAAGGGCAGGCTCTCTGCGGTTCCGTCGATGGCCACGACTCGGTACGCCGGACGCTGGGCGCGCATCTTCTCGGACGGCTCGATGGCCGTCACCTCGAGATCAGCGGGCTCGTACGAACCCGCGCCCGCGCCGATGTTGAGGACCGAGCGGGCATCGCCGAGCGCGCTACGGATCGCGGTTTCGAACTCCGGCTCAGGCCGGCGGTACGAGGTGTACCCAGCTCCGATCCGCGCGTAGTCCGCGTCGCCTGCGCTGCCGTCCGTGGAGCGTCTACCGGTCGGGTCCTGGGTGCTCATCAGGCTCCTTTGCTGTGGAGTTCCTGAGGCAGACCCTACGGTAGGACCAGTCCAGTCAGTGGCCTCATGAACGGACCACCGATGGGACTGGCAGACGGACCTCCAGCGCAACACCTAGCCCCGGCGCAGCTCGTCGAGCGCGCCGGGACCAAGCGGACGCCGCGCTCCGCGACCCGGAATTCCCCCGAATCACCCCGGTCCGCGCAGCGCTTGTCCGTACAACGGTCGCCAAGGCGCAGGGTTACGGGCGGCTGATCCGCTCGAGTCCACCGATCCGTCCAATGGGCGGCGGTTTGAGTCAAGCAGATCGTGACTGTACGCCGGTGGGCCGTGCAAGCTCGCGGAGCCGCCTGGTGGCACGCCATTGGAGCTGTTTGATGGCTCCCTCGGTGCGGTTCATGGCAGCAGCCGTTTCGCTGATCGACAGGTTGCTGTAGAAGCGAAGCGCCAAGCACTCACGCTGGTCGGCTGGTAGCAGGTCGACGACTGACCGCAGAGCGGCGGCGTCAAGACTCCTGATGGTCTCCGCCTCCGGCCCGGCTGCATCATCCACTTGCGGCTCGAACTCGTCGGTGACGAGGGTGAATCGCGACCAGCTGGAACGGTGATGGTCGATCACGACGTTCCGTGCGATGGTGATGACCCAGGCCACGAAGTTGAGGGTTCGTCGCGGGTCCCGGCTGACGGCCCGAAGCGCACGAAAGAAGGTCTCACCCGTCAGGTCTTCCGCAACCGCGTGAGATCCCGCCTTGCTGTAGACGTAGCGGTAAACCGTCATAAGGTATCGATCGTAGAGCAGGCCGAACGCTGCTGGATCGCCTTGCTGCGCTCGGCGGACCAATGCCGGCTCGTCTTTGCATCTCGTCCGATCGTCACTCATGTCGACGACCCATTGCGAACCGCAAAATGGCATGGCGGATTGACATGTGCTTCCCAAGCCCCGTTTCTCAGTAAGCGACAAACCGAAAGATCACAAAAAGGTTACCGCGCGCTGCGTTCCGTGTCACTACCAATGCTCAGAGCTACGGATCCACGATCACCAGCGCCGTTGCCGGGCCCGCCCCCGCTCTGACTCTGCTCCTCTGCCGTCCGGTTGAGTTGGGCCACCGAGTCTCTCGCCAAGACCGCGTTGCTCCGGCAGACTATGTCTGCTTACCGACGAGGGGACCTTGATGGGCTACCTGGAACACCGCCACTTCCTCGAGCTGGCGCTTCGCGATTGCACAGCGGCCCTGGTACGTATTCGCGCCGCCCGTGCCGAGCTGACCCCGTTGGCCGTGCAGCTCGATGCATCGAATCTTCTCGATGAAGTGAACCGCGCCCGCGTCGAAGCCACTCTGGTGTTAGTGGCCGCCGGCGACGATCTCGCCACTGCCTACGAGACCCATCTGGCTGGTCTGCTGAATGCGAAGCCTGCGGGAGCACTGGCGCGTGTGCGGCAGCGTCGTGCCGTCGGCAAGGACCTTCAGCGGATCAACACCAATGCCGCCACGGTCGAGGGTGCCCTGGAACGCTTCCGGAAGCTGGCCGATCAACGGTGAATCACCGGGAGTTCCTGCAGAGAGCACAAGACGACTGCCGCTGGGAGCTCGTCCGCATCCGAACCGTGATCGAGGACCTTACGTCCTTGACCGCCCGGCTCGAGGCCAAGCAAGCAGCCCCACCGGATTTCGACGCTGTCGAAAATGCCCTCAAGACGGCCGCGCTCACCGCGAACCTGGCCCTGGCCGACGTCAACTACATCGCCAGCATCCGTGACCGGACCGACGGCCCCCTCGGTCGTGTCCTGGCCCGAAGCGCCGTCCGAAAGAGCCTTCGAGACCTCGCGAAAAGCCGCGCCCGCTGCGAACTGACCCTCCTGGACCTCATCCCCTTGGCTCCGGAATGACCAAGTAGCACCAGCCGCCTCGCCGTTACGAGAGGTCGAAGTCGCCGAAGGCTTCGTCGGGGGTGCAGAGGGCGCTGTCGCGACGCGGTGTCGCGCTTCCTCACCGTCGCCTCCTGAGTTCGGAGGTCAGGACAGGTCGTGGGGTGTGAGATGGCGGCGACGTACGCGAAGCGTGCGGGCGATGAGGCTCGGAGACAGTAGCGCGGAGGGTTCGAGGTCGAGGTTGGCGACCTGGAGGAAGCGCCGGCCGAGCAGCGGGTCGACGGAGGCGGCGGCTCGGTAGCGATCGAGGTAGCGCGCCGCCAGTTTGTCGGTGAAGCTGCGATGGCCTTCGACGGCGGGGAAGCGCAGGTCGCCTCCGGTGGCCAGGGCCCAGGGGGTGTCGATCAGTTTCGCTGCGGAGTGGTGGAATCGCTCGGCGAGATTCTGGGTTCCGGGTGCGAGTAGTTGGGTGAGGAGTTCGGCCTCGAGGGCCGCGACCGTGATGCCTTGTCCGTAGATGGGGTTGAAGCTGCACAGTGCGTCCCCGATCACGAGCAGTCCGTTCGGCCGGGGTTCGGGTGTCTCGAAGTGCCATCGCTTGGACTCCGGGTACCGCATCCTGACCGGTTCGCTGACCGGGATCGCTTGCTCGACGACGTCGATGACCTCGGGTGTGCCTACCTGCTGCGCGAAGGCCTTCAGTCCTGCAGGGTCGGTCGGTACGGTTTCGCCGAGCATTCCGATCAGGAGCACGGCGACCAGGCCGTCTTCCTGACGGATGACGACGCTGCCGCGTGGGTTACCGGGGAAGGGCACTGTGGTGGCGCCGAGACCGCGCCCGTCCAACAGGTCGGCGGCTTGGTAGAGCCTGGTGACGTAGACGACGTCGGTGCGAACAGTGCTCTGGGCCGGCACAGAGTAGCCCGCGTGGCGCAGCCAATGAGCCGTTCGCTCCGATCGGCCTGCGGCGTCGACGACGAGTGCCGCTTCCAGGAACTCTTCCGTGCCGCCGTCGGTCATCGTGTTGATGCCTTTGACTGTGCCGTTGTCGAGGGCCAGGTCCAGTCCGGCGGTCCGAGTTCTGAACGTCACGCCGGACAGTGCGGCGACGCGCCGGCGGATGAGGTGTTCGAGTGTCGGGCGGGTGCCGGCGAAACCCGGGAGCCCGGCCGTCCCCGACGCCATGCGGTGACCATCGAGGTACCAGGTGAAATCCGCTTGTACATCGCCTTCAGGTAGCCCACGCGCCCGCATGTCCTGCCCGATACCCGGCAGGAGCGTTTCCAAGGCTCGAGTCCCACGGTGCAGCAGCGCGTGAACCTGCCGGCTCTGCGGGACGCCGCGTCGGGGTGCTGCGTGCTCGGGCAGCTCGTCGCGCTCCAGCACCACCACCTCTGAGTACGCGGTGCGTAACGCGCAAGCGGTCAGAAGTCCCGCGATACTTCCTCCGACGACGACGGCACGGTCAAGCATGAGACATCCTGTTCTGATCGTTCACGGGCAGAGTGCACCGGAGGGAGTGTCGCCGTACGTACCGCTCGATCAACAGGTCATTGACAGGTCATTCTTCGCCGCTGTGACCGCAACGGCCCCGGGCTGCTGGATGGTGGTGGCGTCGATGACGAACCGGTACCGGACGTCACTCGATCGCAGGCGTGCGTAGGCGGTGTTGATCTGGTCGGCGGTGATCAGCTCGATCTCGGCTCCCAAGCCGTGGTCGGCGCAGAAGTTCAGCATTTCCTGGATCTCTGCGATACCGCCGGTCATCGACCCCGTCAGCGACTTGCGGCTCAGCACGCTGAACAGATTGAGCGAGATCGGTTCTTCGGGTACGCCGACGTTGACCAGTACGCCGTCGGTTCTCAGCAATGCGAGGTAGTCGTCCAGCGGCAGGGGCGCCGATACCGTCGAGATCACCAGGTCGAACTGACCGGCGAGCTTCTTGAAGGTCTCTGGATCGTCGGTCGCCCGGTAGTCCTGGGCGCCGAACGCGAGTCCGTCCTCCTGCTTGCGCAACGATTGGGAGAGCACCGTCACCTCGGCGCCCATCGCTGCTGCGAGTTTGACGCCGATGTGGCCCAGACCGCCCATGCCCACGATGGCCACCTTGGTACCCGGGCCGGCACCCCAGTGTTTGAGTGGGGAGTACAGCGTGATGCCGGCGCACAGCAGTGGCGCTGCGACGTCGAGAGCAAGGTGGTCCGGGATGCCGACGACGTAGTTCTCATCGACCACGATCCCGCGGGAATAGCCTCCGTAGGTGACCTCGCCATGACGGTCGATGCTGTTGTAGGTCATGGTGTTGCCCTGTGCGCAGTATTGCTCGAGTCCTGCCGTGCAGTAGTCGCATTCGCGGCACGAGTCGACGATCACCCCGACGCCGACCCGGTCCCCGACGGCATACCGGGTGACATCGGTGCCAGTGGCAACGACAACGCCGGCGATCTCGTGGCCGGGGACCATGGGGAAGATCCCCTCGCCCCAGCCCTCGTCGACCAGGTGAAGATCGGTGTGGCAGATTCCGGAGTACTTGATGTCGATCAGGACGTCGTGAGCACCCACCTCACGACGGTCGATGATTGTGGGTTCGAGCGGTTCTCGGGCGGCCGGCGCGGCGTAGGCTGCGACTTTGCTCATGAAAAGTTCACCTCTTGATCGGGGGGACATCGTGAAGCTTGCCGCGCCGGCGAGGCCCCGCCAAGATCGCTGATTCTCGTACGTTCGCCGTTCCTACTACTGGCAGCAACAGGATGAGGGGGTACGTATCGGAGATACTGGAGGTATGGAAGCGGAGGCGAGCGCTGAGGTGAGCAGGTTCCTGCGCAGCCGTCGGTCACGGATCTCACCCGACGACGCGGGCCTGCAGCAGTACGGACGCCGTCGGCGAGTTCCTGGTCTCCGTCGGGAGGAGGTCGCACAGCTGGCAGGCGTTTCCGTTGCCTACTACACGCAATTGGAACAGGGCCGCGCCCGCAATGTCTCGCCCGAAGTGCTGGATGCGATTTCCGTGGCCCTGCGCCTGGATGATGCCGAACGAGCGCACCTACGTGATCTCGTGCTCCGTGGACCCCGCGATCGAGCCCAGCCCATGCAGCCGCACGTTCGACCGTCAGTGCGGTTCTTGCTCGACAGCGTCGGCGTACCCGCCTACGTGGGCGGCCCGCGGGCCGATCTCCTGGCGTGGAACCAGCAGGCTGAGGTCTTGTTCGGTGACTGGAGCGACTTGAAGCCGCGAGAGCGGAACTGGGCTCGGCTGATCTTCCTGGCGCCCGCCTACCGGGAGCTCTTCGTCGACTGGAACAGCAAAGCGTCCGACGTCGTCGCCCTGCTCAGGATGGACGTCGGCCGATTTCCCGACGACCCGGCACTCGAGGCGCTTGTCGCCGATCTCTCGATGAACAGCGAGTCGTTCCGACGCCTGTGGGCCAAACATGAGGTGAAGGCGAAGACGGGCGGCTACCAACTGCTGCGGCACCGGCTGGTGGGCGAGATGACCCTGTTTCAGGAATCCTTGATGCTCCCTGGCGAACCCGGCCTCTGTTTGACCACCTACCACGCCGAGCCAGGCACGCCGTCCGCGGAGGCACTGCAACTCCTGGCAAGCTGGGGGCCGCGAACCAACCGCACCGGCCCGCTGCCTGCATCGCCGGTGAAATCTCGCCATGCTGGGGGATCAGGCCTCGTAGGTGGGGCCGAGCTGGCGGGGGAGTAGGCAGCGCCGGCAGTTGGTCGCCGGCGTATCTGTGGAAGTCGTGCTGGGTCGAACGTTCTTGTTCGCCGCAGGTTGTGCAGGTCTTGGCGCTGGCGCACGAGGCTGGGTCGGGGCGTTGCTCGGTCCAGTGGTGAATCAGCGCTGAGCGGAGCTCGTGACGGCAACGCCGGACCCGGAGGCACGGGATTGTCTCGTCGGCGGCGATCCAGCCGGGCTCCGGGCTGTGCAGGGTCAAGCGGCACAGCAGCGGCGGGCGGTCGGCACGGGGAACGGCGGCTGGCCCGAAGCGCCGTCCGAAAGGGCCTTCGAGACCTCGCCGAAGACCGCGCCCGCTGCGAACTGACCCTCCTGGACCTCCTCCCGTTGGCTCCGGAATGACCGATACCACCAGATCTTGAATGGAGTTCATTCATGTCGCCGTATCGCGCGATGTAGCCATCGCCATTGCCGGGCACAATCACCTCGCCCGCCGAGAGGGGCAGACACAGAGCCTGGGATCTACTCCATACCCACGTGCTGGTGAGCCATCTCGTGCTGGACGGTCGGGCTATGGTGGGTGAGCTGTTCATGGTCGTCACGCTCGTCAGCCAGCTACGAAACAGCGTGAACCAGAGGGGCGGCAGCATCATCCGGCTGGGCTCCGCCGGACGAGTGGTCGGCCACTATCACTGGCTTGTCGGGATGTACGGGTGCAGCGCCCGTCCGGTGGTGGGTGAGCCGTCGGGACGGCTCACCCCGGGGAATCACGTTGCGGGAGTCTTCGAACCTTCGTTCTCGGAGGTCGAGCAGATGGCTGACCTCTGAGAGCGAAGGCGACGTAGTCGGGCTCCTGCACTTCCTGGCATCTGAGAAGGTCGGCCTCACCACCGGCCAGGTCATTCAGGTTAACGGCGGCTCCGCAAGCAGCCGATGACAAGGCGTTCGCGGGTGTTGAGAGCTTGGCGAAAGAAACGGAGATGGCGTCGGCTGCGGCAGGGGCGGTCATGCACTAGGCCGATACGCGATACGTAGGCACAGGTCGCTGACTCAAGGCGTGGGTCACGAACCGCGGCTCGGTCGTCCGGACCCCGGCCGGACCGCGCAAGTTCGACGCGATGGTGAGACAGAACGGCGCGGACAAGCAGACGTTGCCGAATTTCTCGATGACCGGCTTGCGGCGTCTCCTACGGAGAATCGACCTGACTTTGGACGCTGTTGAGCGCCCAGCAGTAATAACGGTCGGTGGAGAGATCCTGGCGGTCGTGGCCAGCGACGAGTTGCGGCGAGGTGGCGAGGCGCTGGGGCTCTTGCTCAGAAGTATTGCCACGTCAGTCAGGTCACGAGGTCCTTGAAGGTGACGAGTAGCACTCCTATCGCGGTGGCTCCCGCAATGGCCTTGTTGGTGGTGAGGTGGGGGCGCCGGAGGGTCCAGGCGCGGTGGTCAGCGAGGTCTGAGAGTGGCAGTCGATCAGGGCCAAGGACATCGAGGTTTCCCAGGACGGCGAGCTGGACGATTCGAGTGATGGCGATGTCCGAGTTGATGGCGGACGCCGGGAGGCCTGAGGTGGCCAGCCGGGTCAGGTCGGTGAAGAGCGGTTCTGTACTCCGGAGGATGGCGGTGCGGTCGAGCCACGGCCACCGTCGGAATCTGCGCCAGAGGACGGCGCGCAGTAGGACCTGCGCTCGTAGCAAGGCCGAGTGTTGTGGGCTGAGGCCGGCGTCGAAGATGTCCTGCGGAGTGTTGCGGGTGGGATCGGCTCGACGTCCGGCGTGGGGGAATCGACTCGTCGGTTCCTCGTCGGCCGTGCATGCGCGTCCTAGGACACGGAGTAGGGCGTCGGTCGGGTTGAGTGGGCCGATGATCAACGCCTGAAGCAGGTAGAGGCAGCCGAGCACTAGCAGAGCGATGGCGCCGGCGGCGAAGGCGGCTGGCGTGCGATGCGAGGGGTCCCAAATCAATGCGACCATCCATACGACCGGGAATAGGTTGCAGGCTATGAAGGTGGCTCCCGTTAGGTTGGCGAGTACGCGTGAACGGGCGAGATTGTGGAGATCAAGACCCGGTACGGAATGAGCGCTGAGCCATCGCAGCTCGGTGCGCTTGATCCGCCGGAGGGCGAAGAACGCGTATATCGCTGCGGCAAGGCCGAACACCACTAGTTCGGTGCCCATGGTGATCGCGATCGAGCGGGGCACCGATCCATCCAGCGCGCTCGCGATGAGGGTGGCAATCAGCAGAGCTGTCAGCCCGGTCGCTCCTGCCAGTCGAAGCCAGTGCCGTAGATGGTCTTGCCACGGGTCTCCCTGTCGGACCGGGCCGGGGCCGATAGCCGGTTCATGTGGGATGAGCGCGAAGACTGCGGGTAGGTACAGCATCACGAAAGCGCCGAGGAAGTAGCCAGTTATGAGGGCCATTCCTAGGAGGAACCAAAGGTAGGTGAGGAAGTCTGACACGGTTCTCCCGGGTGTCCTGAGGGTCGAACGAACCATCATCTCGAAGCGACGTCATGGGAGCAGTCCGAGTCGGAGCGTCACGCCTGGAACGGAGTCCAGGTTCTCTGGCTCAATGCTGGCACCGCGTGACGTTTGCAGAGTCCTGCCGGCCGATCCGTTGATTCCTGCGACAGGGACAACGGGAGGTGTGATGAGTCGGCTTCGAGTCAGTGACGATGATCTGCGGAGGGTTTTCGAGGCTGAGGTCGGTCGGAGGTTGTCGGCGGGCCGGTGGGTGGGTTGGCTGGATGCGTCGTCGGTGCTGCACGGTCACTCGTTCAAGAACGTCATCTTGATCCGTTTGCAGCTGCCTGGGGCAACCTGGGTAGGTGAGCGCGACGTGTGGCATCGCCGCGGCCGTCAGGTTTTACGAGGTCAGACCGGTATCCGCATCGTTGCTCCGAGATCGATCAGGGCGAGTCGGTCTGAGATTGGGATTCGTGGTGTCGAGATGGTCTGGGACGTTAGCCAGACGGACGGCCGGGATGTGGCGTTGCCATCGATCGTTGAGGCATCGAGGGTGGAGGCGCGGGAGCTGCTGCCTGCCGTGATGGGAGTGGCTGGTGAGTTGGGCTATGAGGTGCGATGGGACCATGCGCTTGATCGCGAGGCAGGATCTTGGATCGACGGTCGCCGGCGTCAGATCGTAGTGAGTTCGGCACTCGATGCCCGCGGAGCGCTGGCGAGGGTCGCTCACGAGGTCGCGCATTTACGCATGCACAAGGTCTCTAGAGGTTGGGCTTGTCACGGGTTGCTGGAACTCGAGGCGGAGGCTGCTTCTTACATCTTGCTAGCGCGGTACGGCTGTTTGGTCGATGGAGTCTCGTCGGAGCGGGTCCGTACGAGTGTTGCGGTACTCGGGACGCAACCTTCGGCCCGACTCGTCGCGACGTTGGGTAGCCGCGCGGTCAACGTGGCCAACCGTGTTGCCGACGGCGTCGATCGACACTTGACGACGGCTCGGCCCAACAGAGCTCAGGTCGCCCGTGGGGCCGGCGACCTGATGATCCCGACCTGGGATCTCGGACCTGGACTCTGACGTTCTGACCGACCTCCTTGAATTCGTATTCGGGGTTCTGCCCGGGGTGGTCGGGTGTCGATCGTCGAGTTCATGGACGAGAAGGATGCACCAGACGAGGTTCGTGGGCCGACCAGTTGGACGATCGGTCGGTTGATCGAGTTGCTTGACGCGGCGATCGACTCGGCGGGTGCCCAGCTCGCGCGGTCTGAGGGGTTGCGGTTCGACTGGACGGACGACGAGGCGGTTGTGCGGTCGGCTTGGCCGCGGCGCCCCGGGCCGACCCGGAAGCCCGACGTTTCGGCGTACGAGGACGAGCTGGAGGAGCGACGGGGGATCGACGTTCCGTGACTCCTTGATTTCGTGATCGGGGTTCTGTCGGCGCTGTGCCGGATTGACCTTCGTAGCTGTCGATGCACGACAGCTGAGTGGAGGTCTGGTGAACGAGTCTGGTTACAGGTTGTCTGCCGAGGAGAGGCGGCCGTTGCTTGAGGCAAACAAGGCGGCGGCGCAGTTCTATCGACGTGAGTTGCTGAGGATTCGGGACGGTTGGCCGGTTGAGTATCTGAGGTCTCGAGGTGTGGAAGAGGTACTCACTATCAGCTCGGACTGGAAGGTCGGGTACGCCAATGACACCTGGACCGGACTGACTGAACATCTCCGCGCCAAGGGGTTCGACTATGGGACGTTGGTGAAAGCCGGGCTGGTCGAGTGGACACCGGATGGGGATCCGGTCGATCGGCATCGCGACCGGTTGATGCTCGTGACACGAGATGATCGGTTGTCGCCGGTGGGTTTCGTCGGGATCGGGCCGGATGGACGGGCTCGGTCGGCGACGCCGGCTGGGGTGCTTCATCGGCCGACGAATGTGTTGGCGGGGATCGAGGAGCAGCTGGATCTGTTCGCGCAGGGCGCGGTTCCGGTGATCGTCGACGATCCGGTGGATGCGATTGCGGTGACGAAGCTGAGCCGCGAGTCGGAGTCGCAGTGGGCGGGTGTCCCGGTTTGCGGTGGTGGTTTGTCGACGGCGCAGGCGCGGCTGCTCCGACGATTCAGCTGCACGAGCAAGGTCATCGTGGTCGCGGCTGCGAGCGCGTCGGATCGTCTACGGGCGGCCGGATACGTGTGCGATCTCGGCCTCTTCTTCTCCCGGATGTACGGGGTCGAGATGTCGATGGGGATCGCGGAGGCGATGCGACGTGGCGGTGCGACAGACGCCTTGCGTGACCTTCTTTCGGGAAGCAGATCGGTGGTGACGTACAGGGTCTCCGAAGAGGGGAGCGGACGCCTGCAGACCACGGAGGTCGACCCGTCGGAGTCCGGCCTCGGGCTGGGATGAGTCGTGAGGCCCATCGCGGTGGAGTTGCATCTGCGGGCCCAGGCGTTCTATCGGCGTCAGTTGCTGAGCCGGCCGAACGGCTGGGCGGCGGCCCATCTACGGGGACGCGGTCTGGGTGCGGCGCTCGAGGATCAGTTCTGGGCGGTCGGTTACGCGCCGGACGCCTGGACGTCGCTGACCGATCACCTCCGGTCGTCGGGGTTCTCTGACGAGAGCCTGATCGGGGTGGGTCTGGCGGTGCCGTCGATGAACGGCTATCTGGTCGACCGCTTCCGCGATCGGATCATGTTCGCTGCCGAGAACGCCAACCTGGATGTCGTCGGGTTCTCCGGGCGTTCGCGGAGCGGTCGGGTGCGCTACCTGAACACCGCGAACACCGGGTTGTATCGCAAGTCGGAGGCGACGATCGGGATGGCGGCGCAGCGCGGGAAGCTGCGGGCCGGTGCGACGCCGGTTCTGGTCGAGGGCGCGATGGACGCCTATGCCGTGGATCAACTCGGCCGCGGCTGGGCCGGAATCTCGACGTGCGGGACGGCGGTGTCGTTGCAGCAGGCATCGACGATCAGGAAGTGGTCGATGGTCGACAAGATCGTGGTGGCCTTCGACCCCGATCTGGGCGGTCGGCTGGGAGCGGTGCGCAGCTTGGATGCGCTTGATCAGGTCTTCGGGAGTGTGCAGGCAGCGACGTTGCCGGAAGGGCACGATGTTGCCTCGCTGTTCCAGGCGGCGCCTGGACGCCTACGCGACTCCTTGGCCTCGGCGGTTCCGCTCCCGGAGTTCGCGATCGACGTCGAGCTCGCGAAGTGGGACCGCGTCCTGGACCACCTGAGCGGTCAGGTCAACGCTCTGCGGGCGATGGTGCCGTTCATACGGCGGCTGCCGGCCACGCAGGTCGCCCAGCAGATCACCCGGTTGTCCGAGCGGCTGGACATCGAAGCGGCGGTCGTGACGCGCGAGGTGGTATCGCCTGCGCTGCCTGATCACGGACGCCGTCCGCGCGGCGGCCGGGACCGCGGAAATGACGACTCCTTGAATCCGGAGCCCCCGGATTCAAGGACTCCTTGAATCCGTAAACGAGGTGTTGAGTCCGGTCCGGCGGCAGCAGATTGGTGGCACGGCAGTACGACGAGAGGAGCCGGAGCGATCCGCTTCTCCTTCCCCGGGATGGAGTGACTCATGAACGAGGAGTTGGAGGTACTCATCGCCGCTGCGGCTGATTCGGGTTGGGCGGAGGGTCCGTCCAGGCGGTTGGCCGAGGGGATCGAGGAGCGGATCGTGGCGCCGATGTCGAGCCGGTTGCGGACGGCGTTGGGCAGTGACGAGGCCGAGCAGCTGGCCCGGCTGATCGCCTGGGAGCGATGCCGCGAACTGGCGGTGGCGCCGCCGGCCCGCGGTATCTCGTGGGGTTACCTCGGCAACCTCGTGCGATGGCGGCTGACCGACATGCTGCGCAGTGAGCTGGCGCGTCGGCACAAACTGACGCTGTGGCCTGAGTTCCCCGAGGACGAGGTCGTGACGCCGCGGCTGGGTCACCACCTCGACCGGATCGTGGAAGAGCTCGAGCGTCGTGGGATGCGCCCGGCAACCGCTCGCGATCTAGTGCGTACGGCGGCCGACGGCCCGCCGTACTACCGGGCGGCAATGGTGCTGCGGCTGCGTCGAGTCGGTGCGACAGGGGAGCAGGCAGAAGCGTTCAGCTGGCTGCTCCGCGGCGGTGCCGGACGTCCGTCAGCGCTGGCTCGCCTGGCGAGCGGGCAGCCACCGAGCAAAGTTTTCGACGATCCCGACGTACGGCGCTGGATCTGGGCCGCGTCGGGGCGTGACCTGCGGTTTTTCGGGCGAGGCGGGCGCCTCGGCCACCGCCGGACTGTCGATGTGGGGCAGCTCAGAGCCGCCTGACCAGAAAAGTCTCCTGGGCTGATCCGTTGAGTCCGGGCATGACGCACAACTCCTCTCACGTACCCCGCCACAACTGGCTCGCTCGGTACTACCGCGCGCAGCTCAGGTTCAACCTGCATGTCTTGTCCGCGCTGCGCATCCTGCCGCCGCCGTTGGCGTCGGCCGGGTTCGCGTGGCTGCGGCGTACCGAGGTCCCCAAGAGAAAGAGAAGCAACGTGAAGCATCCGATCCGGTCCAAGATCGTGATTCCGACCGCTATCGCCCTCGGCGTCGCCCTGGTGGTGGTGCTGGCCGGCTGCGGCGAGCGTTCGTCGGGCGCGGGTTCGAACCCGCCCTACCCGGCCGGCTCGCGCGAGCCGGGCAGCACCGTCGACCTGAGCGGGAGGCAGCTTGATGAGTGGAAGCGGCCGGCCACGAAGGACCCGCACGCTTACGCGTTGGCGTTCGCGAAGGTGATCTGGACCTACGACACGACACGGCACGACTACTCCGACTGGCGCGATGGCGTGAGCACCTTCGCGGGGAACGCTCCGGGCGGGATCGCGGTCGCACGGAGTCTGTTGCCGACGTGGGCCGAGTTCGATCAGTTGTCGATCCAGAAGGCCCGCGGGGCGGTGTTCGAGGTCACCGCCACGACCACGCCGGAGCTCGAGAGCCTGCGCCTGCGTCAGGGCCTGCCGGCGGGCTGGCGCGCGTTCATCCTGCGCGGTAAGCAGTCCGTGGTCGCGGGCGACAAGTCGACGGTGATCGAGCGGCGCGCGTCGGTCAGTGTGGTGTGCACGTCGATCTGCAGCTTCTGGTCCGGGTCGGGCGAAATCTCGTCATGATCGTCAAGCTGACGCTGGCGGGCGCCCTGCTCGCCAGCGCGCTTGGCCTCGTCGCACCCCTGGCGGTCGCCGCCCACTCCAGCGGCACCGACATCTGCATCGCAACACCCACCGAACCGCCCCCGCCCGGCTGCACCACAACACCACCACCGGCCGGACCGGACACCGAGGCCTTGCCGGGCGCGGACGCCGCGGTGGCGCGGGCGCTGCGGCTGGTCGGCGGTCACGGCTACTACCAGCTGTGCGCCCGGCTGGCCGCGAACATCTGGGGCCGCCCGCGGTCGGGCTACTACTCGGCCGCCGTCCAGTGGCGCCACATGGTCGAGACCGGTCAGGCCCGCCGCGGCGACCGGAGTCCACCGGTCGGGGCGCTGCTGTTTTGGGACACCGGCGGTGTCTTCGGTCATGTCGCGGTCTACATCGGCGGCGGTCAGATCGTGTCCAACGACATCGGCGACCGCTTCGCCGGCGAAGGCGGCGTCTACCGGGTCCCGTTCGAGCGGATCGAGGCCCAGTGGGGCTCGCGGTATCTCGGCTGGTCCCCTCCGATCTACTCCACTCCCTGAATCAGTGAAGGATTCCCTCTCGTGCTCAGCCTTCTCATTACTGCCGATCCCGGCATCAAACCGAACACCGACGGGCTGCCCGGCCTGCCGGCGCTTCGGCACATGATCGGCGCGCTACTGCCCTTCGGTCTCGCGGTCTGTGTCGCGGTGTTCGTCATCTCCGCCGCGGCGTGGGGGATGGGCAGCATCAACGGCAACGCCGGCTACGCCAGCAAGGGCAAGTTCGGGTGCCTGGTCGCGGTCGGTGCGGCGATCTTGATCAGTTCGGCCAACGGGATCATCCGCTTCTTCAGCGGCATCCAGATCGCCTGACCGGCATGGACTGGCTTCAGTGTTTGGTGAACCCGAGCGCCTGCGTGGCCGCGGGTGCCGCGGAGACGGCGACGGAGTCGATGTGGCAGGGCTTCGTGCAGTGGATGGCCAAGGGCATGTCCGATCTGACGACGTACGTGTTCACCGCGTTCAGCGAGAGCACGTCACCGCAGTTCGATCAGGCGTGGTGGCGCGAGAACCTCGGCCTGATGGTCGCGATCTCGCTGCCGATCCTGGTGGCGATGTTCGTCTTCCAGTGCCTGTCCGCGCTCGTCCGCCGAGAGCCCGGACGCCTCGGTCACGCGGTCGTCGGTGCGTTGGTCGGCACGGCCGGCGTCCCGCTGGCGGTCGCGGTCGTGGCCGCGCTCGGCCGCGTGATAGATCAGATTTCCGGCGGGATCCTGCAGGGGACGCCGTCCGCGGTCGAGTCCCTCAAGAGCATGGTCACCTTGACGGCCGACATGGCCTGGCCGACGCTGGGCGGCAGCATGATGACCGCCGTCACGCTCGGTCTGCTGGCCGTGTTGTCGCTGTATTTCGTGATGCTGATCCGCGAGGTCGCGATCGTCGCGTTCGTGGTGTTCGCGCCGATCGCGATGATCAGCTGGACCTGGTCGGCGACCAGGCATTGGCTGCGGCGCTGGATCGAGATCGTCGCCGCGTTGTTGTTCTCCAAGATCGCGATGGCGATGATCTTCACCCTCGGCCTGTCGGCCACCGGCAACGCGACCGTGGACGGCGACACCAGCATCGGGACGTTCCTGACCGGGATCTTGCTGTTCGCGATGGCTGCGTTCGCCCCGTTGGCGACGTTCTCGTTCGTCCACTGGGCCGGTGACCATGCCGGCGCCGCAGCGCAGCTGTTCCAGCAGGGCGCAGTCGGTGCGACGTCGCTCAAGCAGCGCGCGGAACAGGGCTACGGCTGGGCGGCGCACCACTTCGGCGGCTCCACCGGCGGTGGTGGCGAGTCGGCGGCCGTCGTGGGCGATACGGCGGACGGCGACAAGTCGTCGGACGAGCAGACCGGGCTGACGGTGTCACCGGGCGCAGAGGTGGTCGTGGTCGACCATAGCGTCCCGGCGCCGGCGGCGTCCGGGAGCGATCACGACAGCGGTGGGAGCTCGGCGACCGCAGTGTCCACGAGCCAGGTCTCGGTCAGCGCGCAGGAACCGACCCAGCAGTCCGACACCGCGGGCGGCTCCGACACGGACGGCGGTGGATCGCGATGAGTGCGCTGTCGACCCGATTCCCACGCCCGGAACGCAACGCCGTCCTCCTCGGCCTGCGCCCTGTGCAGGTCGGTTTGATCCTGGCCGCGGTCGTCATCACGACCCTCGCGTTCGTGAACCAGTTGCCGACAGCCCCCATGATGGCCGCTCTCTCGGCCGCCGCGGGTTGCCTGGCCGTCGGGCTTCTACGCGCCGACGAGGTCCCGCTGTATCGGTGGCTGCTCCTGCGCCTGACGCATCTGGTACGGCGGCGCTCGTACCGGGCGGATGTCGTGGAGCCGCGCCGGCACGGCCGTCTGCAGTTGCCGGGCGGCGGCGGGGTGTTGCGGATGCTGACCACGAGCGCCGGCATCGGCGTCGTGCATGATCCGCGACGGCGCCGGCTGATTGCGGTAGCGAAGATTGAAGGCCCGGCGCATCTGTTGCAGAACACCGACGAGCAAGACCGCCGCGTCACCGCCTACGGGCAGCTGATCGCCGGCCTGTGCCAGAGCAACCGCATCGCCCGCGCACAGATTCTCGAACGGACCCTGCCCGATCCCGGCGACGAACTCACCGCCTGGGCCAACCAACGTCACGTCGACCCGAACTCACCGTCCGGCGCGATCTACACCGACCTGCTCCGCCAGGCGGCACCGGCGGCCGCGCGGCACGAGACCCTATTCAGCCTGGCCATCGACTTGGATGCGGCCGGGCGGGAGGTCCGCAAGCACGGCGGCGGCATCCTCGGCGCCACCGCAGTCCTAGAGTCCGAAGCCCGCGCGTTCCAGACCTCGCTCGCAGCGGCCGGCGTCGCCGGTTGCTGGCTCAACGCCCAGGAACTCGCGATGAGCCTGCGCGTGGCATTCGACCCGGCCGCCACCCGAACCATCCCGTCACCACAGGCGCTGGACGCGTCGGACGCCGGACCTTTGGCGGTCGACGAGGACTGGGACCAGCTCCGCACGGACTCCTCTTTCCACCGCGTCTACGTGATCACCGAATGGCCGCGCGTCCGAGCGAGCCCGTCATTCCTCAGCCCGCTGCTCCTCAAACCCGGCATCCGCCGCACCTTCACCCTCGTCCTCCAACCCATCCCCATGTCCAAAGCCCTCCGTGACGCCCGCCGGCACCAGGTCGAACGCGTCACCGACCGAGCGACCCGCGCCAAGATCGGCCAGCTCGAAACCGAAGAAGACCGCCAACTCGACGCCGACGTCGCACAACGCGAACGCGACCTGGCCGCCGGGCACGGCGACGTCCGGTGGCTCGGCCTGATCGTCGTGTCCGGCGACACCGAACAAGCCCTCGACGACGCCTGCATGGAGATCGAAATCGCCGCCACCCAAGCCCTGCTCGACGTCCGCCGCCTCGTCGGCCAGCAACTCGACGGGTTCATGGCCGCCGCGCTCCCGTTCGGGATTGGACTCTGATGAAACAACAACAATCGGCCTACTACGAACCCGACGGCGTCGACCGCGCCACCCAACGAGCCAACCGCGCCCGACGCGCCACCCGCGCGGCCCACCGCGGCACCACCGAGGTGCTGGAATCGACGGCCGGGCGGACGCCGAAGCTCCTGGTCGACAAACACCGCGCCACCACCCGCGTCCTGCAGGCCGCGTACCCGTTCCTGGCTGAAGGCGGACTCGGTGCCGACGGCACCTACATCGGCTCGGACGTCTTCTCCGGCGGATCGTTCGTCTACGACCCGTGGGTGCTCTACCAGAACCGCGTCATCACTAACCCCAACGTCCTGCTGGCCGGCGTTATCGGCAGTGGAAAGTCCACCACCGCTAAAGCCCTCATCACCCGCTCACTCGCCCTCGGCCACAAGGCCTACGTGCCCTGTGACCCGAAAGGCGAGTGGACGTCGGTCGCCGAGGCCGTGGGCGGCTCGACGATCAAGCTCGGCCCCGGCCTGCCGACCCGCCTGAACCCGCTGGACGCCGGTCGCCAACCGAGCAGCGTCGACGATGACGAATGGACGCGGGTCGTCTGGTCCCGGCGCCGTGCTCTCCTCGGCACCCTCGCCGAGTCGACGCTCGGCCGGCCGCTCGCCGCGATCGAGCACACCGCTCTCGACCTGGCCCTCGAAACCGCGTGCGCCCAGACCGGTGAGCCGACGATCCCGGACGTCGTGGTCGCGCTCTTCACCCCGGACTCCGCCCGCGCCGACCGCGCCGGGCTGCGGAGCGCGGCGCTGGTCGCCGACGGACGTGAAGTCGCCCACGCCATCCGACGCCTGGTCCACGGCGACCTGTCCGGGATGTTCGACGGGCCGTCGACCACCGAGTTCGACCCGGCCCTGCCGATGGTCACCCTCGACTCGTCCTGGCTGAGCAGCGGCGGCAACGACCAAGCACTCCGCCTCACCCTCGCCTGCGCGTCGTCCTGGCTCGAGGCCGCGGTCGCCGATCCGGCCGGCGGGAACCGGTTCATCGTCTACGACGAGGGTTGGCGCGTGATGCGCGATCCCGCGCTGCTGCGGCGGATGCAGGAACAGTGGAAGCTTTCGAGGGCCTGGGGTGTGTCCAACATTCTCATCGTGCATCGGCTGTCCGACCTCGCCGCCGTTGGTGACGTCGGCTCCGAAGCCCGCGCTCTCGCTGAGGGACTGTTGGCGGATTGTTCGACCCGGATCATGCTCCGCCAAGAATCCGACCAACTCGCCCGGACCGCCAGTCTCCTCGGCCTCACCGATGTCGAGATCGCGACCATCGCCAAGCTCCCGAAAGGCCGGGCACTGTGGCGGCTCCCGAGTCGGTCGTTCGTCGTCCAGCTCGTCCGGCACGCCCGCGAGGTCCAGCTCTTCGACACCGACGCCCGGATGTGACCCGCCCGATGAATCAACGCTCCGGACACGACCTGACCGACACGATCTTCATCGCCGGCGCCGTCTTGTTCGCCTTCACCGGCGTCCTCTACGCCGCCGGCGGCATCGCCAGCCTCCTCACCACCGGCGAATGGGTCACCACCCCCTGGATCGACGCCCTCCGCGCACCACTCAACCCCGCCAACCCAGCCGCCGCGTTCGGCATGACACCGGCACAGATGCCGCCGACGGTCTACTGGGCCACCGTCGCCGTCGTCCTCGGCGTCCCGATCGGCCTCGCCTACGCGATCCTGCAGATCTGGCAGAACCGCAAAGCCGGCACCGCCCACCGCGCCCGCGCAGTCGCCGGCCGCCCAGGACTCGCCACCCGCGGCGAAATCGAAGTCGCCGTCGGACGTCGCCAAGTCATCCGCCGGGGGAGAAGCGCCCGGCCCCAAGCACCTGCCGGGTCGCCATACGAGGTTGGCACCCTGCTCGGGCACTCCCGCGGCCGTGAATGCTGGGCCTCGGTCGAAGACTCCCGCATCGACGTCGGCCCACCCCGCTCCGGCAAAGGCCTCCACCAAATCATCGGCGCCATCATCGACGCACCCGGAGCCGTCGTCACCACCTCCACCCGCCCCGACAACCTCGCCGCCACCCTCGAACTCCGCCGAGCCATCGGCCCCGTCGCCGTCTTCGACCCCCAAGCCCTCGGCCGCACCGAAGGCATCCGCTGGTCACCTGTGCGCGGCTGCGAGAACCCCACCACCGCCATCGTCCGCGCCTCCGGCCTCGCCGCCGGCGCCGGCTTCGCCAAAGGCAACGTCAGCGACGCCGCCTTCTGGCACGGCCAAACCGAAATGGCACTCCGCGGCCTCCTCCATGCCGCCGCCCTCGACGACACCGGCATCGCCCAGCTCTACCGCTGGAGCCTCGAACCCGCCTCCGCCATCGAAGCCGTCACCATCCTCAACCGCGACCCTGACGCCGCCGAAGGCTGGGGCGACACCCTCGACGGCATCGTCCGCATGGACGGCCGCACCCGCGACGCCATCTGGGCCGGAGTCCGCTCCGCCCTATCCGCCCTCGCCGACCCCGCCGTCCGCACCGCCTTCGACCCACCACCCGGTGAGGGCCTCGACCCCGCTGCCTTCATCCAAGAGCGCGGCACCATCTACCTGCTCGGCACCGGAGCCGGCGCCTCCGCCACCTCCGCCTTCATCGCCGCACTCCTCGAAGACATCACGGAGTCCGCCCGGCAGATCGCCGCTCACAATCCCGGCGGCCGCCTCGAACCGCCCCTGGCTCTCGTCCTGGACGAGATCGCCAACCTCTGCGCGGTCCCGTCACTGCCGGGGTTGATGGCCGACGGCGGCGGCACCGGGATCTCGACCCACGTCGTCATCCAGTCCCTGGCCCAAGCGCGTGAGCGCTGGGGCGAACAAGCCGCAGCCGCCATGTGGGACGCAGCTACGTTGCGCCTCATCCTCGGCGGCTCCGCCCAACCCCGAGACCTCCAAGACCTCGCCGCCGTCTGCGGCGAACGCGACGAAGAAATCCGCAACTGGAGCCGAGACCCCAACGGCGGCCGCACCACCACAACCAGCACCCGCAGGCTCCCCATCCTCCCGCCCGACGTCATCCGCACCCTCCCCTTCGGCACCGGCATCCTCCTCGCCCGCACCGCCCCACCCATCCTCCTTAACATGACCCCCTGGACCACCCGCCCCGACGCCCACACCATCCACCACAGCATCACCCACCACACCGAGCACCCATGACCTACCCCAACAACCCCTTCAGCCTCCCACCCACCGACCCCACCATCGTCTGCTGGCGCGACCTCGATAGCGCTGACATCGAGAACGAGCTCGAACGCCTCGACGAATGGGTCACCTGGATCGCCGAACGCTACGGTCTCGACCACAAGGTCGTGCCGCCGTGCTGGAACCACCACGGCGCCGTCATCGAAGAACTCTCCGCACTACGCACCTTCTGGGAATCCTGCTACCAAGACGACGCCGGCCCCTCCGAACCCCTCGCCTTCCACCGCGACCTCACCCTCGCCGTGCGCCGCCTCCGCGACTGGACATCACTACTCGGCTGCTCCCGCACGGTGCACCGTCAGCAGTGAACCTTGGGACGTAGTGGCGGTGCTCCGGCCTTATCGTCATTGACGAATTGGCAGCCCGAAGACCGGCGACGAACGATGATCGGACGGGAAGGCTCCAGAGACCCGAGGTCTCCGGAGAGCGCAGGTAGCGTCCGCGCGCAAGTAGACCCAAATGCGTGCTTGGACTCCGGGCCCAGTCCATTTGGTGCACACCCGTCCGGCACGCCACGCGACTCCTTGCAGGGGACGACGCACGTGAGCAGAGCATCGCGAGCCGGTTGGCACGAAGGCACATGCCGTGACCCTACTGAACCGCTCGTCCGGAAGAGACAGGACGAACCCCTGCGTCGACAGAGCCATCGCATGGAGTCTGGAAGCAGACCGTCGGTGCCGGCACCTGAGCCTTTGTGTTGTCAGCCTGGTGTTGGCTCTCGTCAACGATCGTTGTGGCAATTGCAGATCGATAGCGCAGCTTCCCGCGGGCGCTCGTGGTGCTGCGTCTTGGCACATTTGTGCTGACGTACCGGTAGTCGCTAGCCAATCCGTTCGATGCGCGAAGCGGTAGTTGGGGTCGGCCTGGAAGGGACGACAACTAACGTGCCGTGAAGTGACAGTGCTGCGTGCCTGACAGCGCTGAGGCACCGGCGCTGTGGAGTTACGAGCTGGTGCGAGAGGCGAGCATCTCGAGGTAGTGCGGGTTCTGGTAGATGCCGAGGACGTTGCCGAACGGGTCGACGACCGAGGCGGTGAGATACCCCGAGCCGGCGCCGCCTTGCTCTGTGATGGGCTCGTGCTCAGTCGCACCCATCGCGAGCAGCCGCGTCATCGCGGAATTTACGTCGTCGATGTGCCAGGCGACAGCAGCGGCGCTCGCAGGTGGGGCTGGCGCGTAACGCCGGTCCAGGAAACCAAGCTCGACCTGGTCGTCACCGACGTGGAACTCGATGTAAGCCAGCTCCATGGCGACACCGCAGGCGGGGCAGCGATCGTCGCCGAAGCCGCGCTGCTGGCATGCCTGGCACAGGTACGCACGGAAGTACGGCGCGACACCCAGCAGCTCGCCGTACCACCGGCAAGCGGCATTCACGTCGTCAGCGAAGAAGCCGAGGGTACAGACACCTCGCAACATGGTCGTTCCCTTCCCCGGAAGCCGATACAACCATGTTCCGGCCAATAGCGGACGGCTCCTGGCCGCTACTCGAACCGTATGATGGGTTCGTGCGGCCCGTGGACGCCACGGCCACGATGACAACGCGCACCGCAGACGGCGCTGGGTGTGTCGCGGAGGCCGAAAACACAACGAGGTCTATCCCGTGGAGTACCGCGCCCGGGCGCCGTGAGCCAGCCGGACTTACTTGCCCGGCCGCGATGCGCCGGTTCAATGCCGCGATCACACACTGGGCGAGGTCGCCTGCTCCACCTGCCGACTCACGGTTGCACCGCTCATGGCCGCGGGCCTCAAAGACCTGGAGCCCTCGCACCCCTAGTCAGTCCGGCGGCTCCACCGGGCGGCCCTCGCTTCCCGAGGTGACGTCCTCGTCCCGCGGCGGACGGCGTCCCTCCTGCGGCACTGGGCCGGGAGCGCGCTCGCCCTCCTCATGATCGACCTTGTCGAAGTCAAGCGTGCCCTTCTCCAGCGCGCCGCTCTCCAAAGCATCGTTCAGCTCGGTGTCGGTCACGGTCTTCCGGTCGTTGTCCGGACTCGGGCGGTCGAAGCTCATCGTCGATCTCCAATTCTCGAGGAGGTTGGTCGGGTTAGGCGGCCGGCTCACTCGCCGGTCTGGTCGTTGGGTGCATGGACGGGTTTGGACTGCGACGACGAGCGTTGACGAAGGTAGACGGAGCCGCCGATGATCGCGGCGACCGCGAGAAATTCGCTCTGCCAGTTCTGGAACGATTCGAACCAGAACTGCGACGTCCGCAGGTACTGCCAGGTGGTGACCGCCTTGCCGCCGTACTGTTGCTGGTCCTCGCTGTAGGCGCCGGCTCCGGTCGTGGCGTGCAGCCAGAACGAGAGCAGAAAGACGATGCCGAAGGCAATGGCCAGTGAATTCTCGTAGAGCTTGAGCGACAGTTCGGAGCCGTGCCGAACTGGCCAGGGGGCGTGGGGATCGTGGCGATGGTCGCGGGGATCCTCGTCCTGCGGAGCGGTCTCGTCGATCGGTCTGGACTCCGCGGAGCCCTTCTGGACGAGGAAGGTCGTGAGCAGCACGTACATTCCCATTTGCAGGAACTCCGACTCCCAGTTCTCGAATACGGTCTCGCCGAACGACGACGAGCCGGCGTACTGAACGAGCGTCTGCGTCGGCTGCCCGTGCTCGCGGAGCTCGTCGTTCTCGTGGGCGTGCCCGGTGAGTAGAACGCCGATCAGGAAGAACGCGAACAGCCCCAGGTTGGCGAGGAGCAGCGCGCGAATCCGGATCCGTCTCATACCGCCCAAGTACCCACGGTGCTCCAGGTCTCATGCACGCATTGCGCAGTGCTGGGTCTTCAGGTCCGAGCCAGCCATACCGCGCCACCCCACAGACGTACTGCGCCGGCGGCGGGACCGGGATTCGGCAGACAAGCGCCAAGGCAGTGATTCGTGTCAGTGGGTCGATCATGCGCCGACGGCTGTGTAGCCGGCGATTTATACCTTTGAGGTGTTCGAGACCAGAAAGGTCACTGCGTCGGTGTCGTCACTGTCGCCGGTGACTATCCCGGCGATGTTTCCCGTGCCCGAGACACGCTGGTCTGCGACGCTGGTGCCCAGCCGGGCTTCGCCCAAGGGCCTCCGGACAGGCCGTTCAGAACGCCTTCAGCCGTTCGTACTCCGAACCGTGGATCGCTGACCTTCACCGGGCTCGAAGTGCCAGCACCAGCCCGGTCATCGAAGCGGCAACGGCGAGTCCAGCCACGAGCCAGACGACCAGAGTCTCGATCCGCCACCGCTGGTCAGGCGCAGCCGCCGGCCGCCGCGGCGGCACCGGCTTCACGGGCACCGGCCATTCCGCCACGGCGCGCGCGGCAAGCCTTTCCCAATTGCCCGCCGTGGCCCGCAACACCCGGTCCCCATAACGAAGCTGTGCCTCGCCCTTGGCGTTGATGGTCAACGTGATCGACACGTCTGCGTCCGGCGGCCGCTGGTCGTAGAGCACCCGACTGTGAACCCACCACCGATAGCCAGGTGTCACCGATACCACCCTTGCGCCCGCCCTGCCAGCGCGCCGCAGTGCGTCGACGTCGCCTTGCATCTCACGCACCATGTCCGGATCAAGCCCACTAGCGACCGTCCGGTACGCCAGTTGCGTATCCCGCGCATCAGTGAACAGCGGCGACGTACCAGCCGGCCAACTCACCCCAGCCAGCCGACGAACCCGCCCCTCGAGCATCCGAAAAGCCCCTTCAGCGCGCTCAGCAGCCAACTCCCAAGTCCGCTCGTCCTGCGGATCGTGCTCCGGCAAGAAGGCCCGACGGTCAGCACCCACCGTAGGCCGACTCCGCCGCCGCACACGCGTCGGTGGCCTCTTCTCCTTACGCGACCTCGACACCTCCAGCCCTTACCTCCCGTGACTACCCCCTAGCCTGCCCAACCGAACGCCTGGCTAGCGATCGATGTCCTGTTGCTGTCAGTCTCCCGCCGAAAATGCCGCCGGCGACTCCGCTCAGTGGCGCGATCGCTCCCGAGCGGAGCCGGCGACTCGCGCAAGCGTTTCGAGGTCCTGGTCGAACGCCTTCGACGCGGTCCGATCGTCATCACCGACGCGGAGACCGGCGAGTTGCAGTCCTTCACCTACAACGACGTCAGCGGGACGACGTGGTCCGCGCTCTACAACCCCGCGACCTGCCCCGGCCTCGCCCAGCTACTTCAGGACCTGTCGACCGCCGCAGATCGTCCGGCGCCGCCGTACCGGGAATCGCTTCACGCACGAACGCGCCGGCCGACTACCTGAACCTTCAACGACGTCACCGCGAACCCGGTTCACCGGAAGTTGCCCTTCTCGACGGCTCCTCGGCGGAAGGGTGCCGACGAGCCGCTGAGCACAATCGCCACGCGATAGGAGATCGTGGATGATGTTTGCATGGGTCACACAGATCTACCGGGTACCGCAGACGGGGTAGCTGGAGAGCCGGACGTTGTCGCGCTTGATCCGGCGGGACAGGCAGCGGCCGATGCCTTCGCGCGGCTGGCGGTCGAGATGCATGACGCTGAAGGCGTCGAAGAGACGGTTGAGACAGTTGTGCAGTTCGCGTTGCAGGCGCTGTCTTGTACATACGCCGGCGTCGCCCTCTACACCCGCGGTGCCCGTCCGGAGATCCCAGCGGTCACCGATCCGGTGGTCGCCGAGATTTACGGCCTGCAGCTGGAAAGTCAGGATGGTCCGATGATCGAATCGATGCGCGACCGCGCAACGGTACTGATCAGCGACACCGCGACCGAAACCCGTTGGTCACAGTGGTCCGCGAAGGTCGCCTCGCTCGGCGTCCGCAGCGTCCTCGATGTCCCACTGACACTCGGAGACGACTCGCGCACGGTCGGAGTGCTCGCCTTGTATAGTTCCGTCCCGGGTGGTTTCAACGACGATGACGTGGCGATCGCGCACATCCTGGCCCGGCACGTGTCGGTCGCCGTCGCCACGGCCCGGCAAGAGGCCAGCCTGGCGGCCGCCGTGGATGCCCGCAAACTGGTCGGGCAGGCGATCGGGATCTTGATGGAGCGATACGACCTCGACGGCGATCGGGCGTTCGCGATCCTGAAACGCTATTCCCAGGACACCAACCGCAAACTGCGTGACGTGGCTCAGGAGCTGATTGATACCCGCAAACTTCCTCGGCAGTAGGAATCGGCACAACCTCGCCGGGGTACCGGAACGGCAGAGGTCGACGTGGTCCCCGGGGACCACGTCGCTTCGAGGTCCGCGTCGTTCAGAAAACGCAGCGAGGCGTGACTGCTCAGAAATAGCGGCCCGGCGCAGCTGCCTCAGTCCGGAGATGAACTCTTCTCTGGGCGTCCGCCGTCGGTGTTGACCAACTGTTTTAGCGCCTCGACGACTGCCCGGCGTCTTGCCGCGATCGCAGACCGGCCGGCGGCTGTCGCCGGCTCGGGAGTGCCATCCGACCAGGCGGTGGCCATCGACACGATCAGGGTGATCAGTAGGCCTGGCGGCAGGGATGCCTTCACTGTGCCTGCGGCCTATGCCGCCGCATATCTGCCTCGCAAGTCTCAGGTAGCGGTCGATGATCAGCTGCGCCGCGGTTCGGGGATTGCCGGTCTGGGTGCTTCGCCGAGAGTGACCAGCTACGCCCATTTCACCTCGATGCAGGTCCGCGCCGGCACCGGCACGACGAGGCCGAGTACGAGGTGTGATCCATCATCGATCGCAACGGCTTCAGCGTCGACTCCCGGTGCCTCATGGAGCTTGAGGGCGTGCTGTGCGAAGACGGTAGCTGTAGCTGTGTCGCGGGGCTGTGACGCGACAGCTGAGAACGATGTTGAGAACTTGTTCCGGTACCCACAGATTTGCGCGATATGCGTCTTGCGACGCTGTTCCGTCAGATCCGGCCTGCAATCGGGTCTTACTCGATTTTGCGGCCATGACGACCGATCCGGGAGGCGCTCGGTGGCGAAGGCTTCTTATCGACCCGTCCTCGTGAGGAGATGGTCCGCGATATGAAGACCTGGAAGCCGGTCTATCGGTGGCTTGCGGCCAGTACGGCGTTCGCGGCGCTCGTCGCGATCGGGGTGATCGTTTTCGGACCCGGCGGTGACGAAGTGAGTCAGCCGGTCACCGCACGGCAGGCGCCGAAGGATCCGTCGTCCACGCCGGCTGAGCCCGAGCCGGAGGCGATGGTGAACCGGATGCTCGATCAGTTACGCAACGGGGAACCGGTCGAGTCGCAGTTCGGGCAGGGTGAGGGCAATCCGGCCGATGGGGTGCCGATCGAGGCGATCAAGGCCAAGCCGGGCGAGCAGTTACGACTCGGGCGACTGGTGATTCCGCGGCTGAAGCTCGATGACGAGCTCAACAACGGAGTCGACGAGGCCGCGTTGGTCCACGGTGTCGGGCACTGGCCCGGAACGCCACTGCCCGGCAGTGCCGGCAACGCGGTGATCAGCGGCCACCGGAGCACCAACGAGAAGCCCTTCCTGTATCTGGACAGGCTCCGGCCCGGTGACCCGATCACGGTCACGGTCGGAGCGCGGGCCACGACGTACAAGGTCTTCAAGACCACCATCGTGCCGCAGGCGGACTACGTGAAGTTCGTCCTGAGGCAGCCGGTCCGCGATGACGACAAGGTGCTCACCTTGTTCGCCTGCAACCCGATCACCGCCCACTACCAACGCATCGTCGTCCAGGCGCGCGCCGGCTGAGGAGGTCGAAAGTCGCCTGCCCCCAGAACGACCCCTTGCACCACTACTGAGGCATCAAGGAGAGTCATGGGTATCAAGGCAATTTTCGGGGGCCGTCCGGTCCTCGAGTTCGCCGACGAACACAGCCGGCGGAGTTTTCTGCGGAACGCCGCACTGATCGGCGTCGGAGCCACGTACGTCGCGTCCCGGATCGGTGACCCGATCGCCTTCGGGACCGCGGACCGCGGTTACGCCGGTGAGGCCGCCAAGAGTGATCTCGACATCCTGAACTATGCGCTGACGCTGGAGTATCTGGAGTCGGCGTTCTACACCGCGGGGCTGAAGGCCAAGCTGCTGAAGGGCCGCGAGCTCGAGCTGATCGAACCGATCCAGCAGCATGAGGCCAACCACGTCACCGCTGTCCGGACGACGATCACCGATCTCGGCGGCAAGCCGGTCGCCCAGCCGAAGGTGAAGTTCCCCGACGGGACGTTCACCAGCCGGGCGTCGTTCCTGAAGACCGCGGCGACCTTCGAGGAGCTCGGGGTGAAGGCGTACCACGGTCAGGTGCCGCTGGTGAAGGACGGCGCGATCCTGGCCGCCGCGGCGTCGATCGCCGGGGTCGAGTCGCGGCACGCGGCGATCATCGCCCAGATCAGTGGCGGGAACCCGTTCCCGGCGCCGATCGAGGCCAACCTCGGGATGGCGCCGGTGCTGAAGGCCGCGATGCCGTTCCTGGCGAAGTGACGAGGAGCAGACAATGACTGACACCATTCGGGATCTGGTCCACGGCAACTCCTCGCACGTCGAGGCAGGCGCCGCGATCGGCGCGCTGAGCCACGGTTTCCAGGTCACCACCGCCAAGGACTTCAACAGCGACATCGACGTCCTGAACTACGCGTTGACGCTGGAGTACCTGGAGGCCGAGTTCTACCGGCAAGGCAACAAGGCGAACCTTGTCACCGGCAAGGAGAAGCAGTACCTGATGCAGATCGGCGCCGACGAGGCGTCGCACGTCGCGACGCTGACCGCCACGATCCAGAAGCTCGGCGGCAACCCGGTCGGTGCGCCGGCGGTCGACTTCGGCGGCTCGTTCGAGTCCCGCAAGAGCTACCTGACCACGGCACACGTGTTCGAGAACAAGGGCGTCGGCGCCTATCTCGGTGCCGCCGGCTTCGTGAAGGACAAGATGATCCTGCAAGCCGCGGCCGGCATCTTCGGTGTCGAGGCGCGGCACGCGGCAGTCGTCGGCAACCTGCTCGGCCTCAAGGCCGAAGGCGGCGTCTACCTCGGTTCCACCGAGGTCGGCGTACCGAAGGCCGAGATCCTGAAGGCGGTCGCGCCGTTCCTTCAGGACCCGGACAAGGTGGTTGCCGCAATAACCTACTGACACAACACAAAAGCTCGGCCCTCCTTCAGATGGAGGGCCGGGCTTCGTCCGTCAGACCTTGCCTGGACAACAACCTGACCCGGATCGGGAGAGCTTGTCGAATGCAGAGGACTGTGAGCCGAAATGACCGGGCGGAGTTGTAGGCCGCGACAGCCCCGGTCAGGTGGCGGATTGGGACGCTCGGATGGTCCGTCAGGCGGGGGACGGCAAGCATCCGTGTCGCCGTGGCTGGACAGTGGCCAGGTAGGGGGCCGTATCGTTTCGCCACGTTGTGTCGAGAAGTCGAGTTGGAGCGAGGGAGGCGTAGGTGAGTGAGTTTGGCCCGCCGGCGCGGCGCCCGTGTGGTTCCTGTCCGTACCGGGCTGACGTGGCGTCGGGCGTGTGGGATCCGGAGGAGTACGCCAAGCTGGCCCTGTATGACGTCGAGACGCACGAACAGCCGCCTGGGCTGTTCTTGTGTCACCTGGTCGACCAAAGGGGGGACCGGAAGCGAGTTTGTGCTGGTTGGGCCGGATGCCACGACGGGGGCAATCTGCTTGCACTGCGCTTGGCCTCAGCGTTCGGCCGGATCAGCGCAGACACCGTTGAGGCGATCAGGGACTACGAATCACCTGTGCGCCTGTTCGCGTCGGGCGCCGAGGCCGCGGCGCACGGAATGCGCGACGTCGCCGACCCCGATCAGGCCGCGCAGCAGTCGATCGCCAAGATCGTCCGCGTGCGCACCGACATCATCGATCCGATCCACCGGCCGGGCCCTGACCGGGCAACAGGAATGATCGATCCAGTCCCCGAGGCTGGGGCCGGAAAGAGCCGTTCGTGAGCCGAACAGACGTGTTCACGGTTGCGCTGCTCAAGGGAGCGGCCGAGGGTGATGTCACTGCTCACTTCGGCTCGCTCGGCGGATTCGAGGCACATGTCGCGATGGCACAGGCGCTGGACCTGATCGCCGGCGACAGTCAGACACTGACCGGCCGAGGACGAGGGCTCTACGACAAATATCGCCTGGCTGAGCTCCCTCCCGGCAGGGCCTACCTGGCATGGACCGGTTCGCCGATTGTGGCAGCCGTGATTGCCGAGCTGACCACCTCGCAACCTGCCCCAACGACCGACACCCCGGAATCCTGAGATGACCGACAAGGAACCTGCCGCCGCACCGTTGCAATGGCCGGTCGATCGAGCTGTCCGTAGGCTCGACTACCGGCTGACTTTTGGACGCACGCTGGCGCCTCGCGCAGTCCGTCCGCATGAGCTGCGCGGGCCGGACATCCCTGACGCACGCCGTCCCGACAGGGTCCAGATCTCGGCGTGGTACCAAGAAGCCCCGCTGGAAGTCGAAGACCATGAGATCAGCCAGGACGACTGGCTCGAGCACTTCTTGTCGATGGCCCTGAACGAGGCCGTCCACGAAGTCCTGGAGTACTTTCGCGTCGACGACGAGCTGTTCCTCGATCCGCACGGCGAACACGAGGACCGGATCTACGCCGCGGTCAACACGATGGCCGCCCGGTTGGCCGAGCTCAGACATCTCACCGCTGAGCAGTGAACACCTAGAGCCCTGTGCACGGCACTTGGCGTCGCGCCAGCTGCCATCGACACGCGCAACTTGCCGACCAGGGCCTCACCCGGGGAACATGCGGCCATGTCCACCTACCGCATCCCCGTTCACTTCACTTCCAATCCCCTCACCGACGGACCCGCCAAGTTCCACGGCCTGCCGGACTTCCTGAACCAGTTCAGCGATCGGCTCGGCGCGTTCGGCCGCCTCATCACCGGCGACAGCGTGGTCCAGGTCGACGAACTCACCTACCAGCTGTACGTCGAGATCACCGACCCCGCCCTCAACGGACTACCCGGCGAACCGGCCGCCGCCGCACAGCGCGTCGCCGTGAACGCCCTGGTCCAGCTCGGCTACACCGCAGCGACCGCGACCGTCCACATCGACGACATCACCGAACTCACAGAAGTACACGGCAACTGAAGCCATCTAGACGCTGTGGCTGTGTGGTAGCCACCAGGCCCTGAAGGCCGCTGACGGCCTGGCAGCACGGCAGGCATGGAGCCCTTCAGGTACGCGGCGCTCTTGGTTGAGCGCGGTCAGGACAGGCAGCTGAACGCCGGTCGGGAGATGCTGAGCTTGGACTGGGCGCGGCTCGGTTGGCTGAGTTGCTATCCGTCCGGCGGGTTCGGCCAAGAAGTAGGTGTGGAAGTGAAGACGATGCCTGAGGGTGCTGATCTGGATTTGCTGTGGCGTGTCCACAGCGCCGCGGTGGTGGCCTACTTGTTGCGGCATACCTGGAACATCGAGCAGAGCCGTGGCCCCTGGCCCAGGAGGTGCTCTTGGTTGCGGTCCGGCGCGCGGACGCGACTCTGGCCCGCCGGGAGCGGCGCTGGTTGTACAAACGTGGCTCATCACGTCGTGGGGGAGTGGCTGCGGCACCGCGATTGAACCCAGAGTGCGCTGGCCCAGCTCGGCAACGACCTGGTCGTTCAGGAGCCGGCTGGCCCGGTCGACCCGATGGGCGAGCGGGTCGTGGCTGGCTCGTTCGCGGCCAAACGAAACTGCGGCGGATGCGCTGCCATGACGGCATCGACTGCCTTTCGGGCCAGACAACCACGTCCGAATCGGGTACCGCCGGCCGCTTGACTTGCCTGGACCGAGCCGGGCTCCGCTTGATCGTTCCGTCCTCGACGGGCCAACTCCAAACACCCGAACAACATCAGAAACGCACTCCGTGCCGTCGAGTTCTCATGCGGCAACTGCTTGCTTGTCAGGTCTATACGTGGCCACTGACCGGGCAGCTGGCCATGATCGCGGGGACTGGCGAGTTGGCCTTCACCGCAGGCGCGGCGCCGACTGCTCCTCGTCAAGTTGCGACTCCCGCGTTCTTTCGCCGGGGTGATGAATCCGGCGAGGGGCCGGTTCACGGAAGAAACTCCTGGCGGGGGCTGGTCGCAGTGGTTATGTTTCGCGTGTGCTGATCTCTGAGGGTGGCGATGGGCTGTCGGGGTTGATCCGGGATGCGTTGGGATCGGGCGCTCGGGTAACAGAGGTGGAGCGGTTGCGCGGGGGGACCAGGAAGGGGGTGTACCGGATTGGTGTGGAGGGTTCTGATCGCGTCAGCGTGGTCGTGTATAGCTGGGCCACTGAAGAGAACTTCTGGCCTCAGACGCCATCGGACGACGATCCAATGGATCCGTTCACTCCGGCCTCGGGGCTGGGCCCATTTCTGGCCGCAGGGCGTGCTCTGGGATGTCTTGACGTGCGCACCCCGCGGGTGATCTTCGCCGACGATAGCCGGCGGCATTGCGAGGCGGACGTCGCGGTGGTCGATGACGTTGTCGGAGGTACGCTCGAGTCGTTGTTCAGCACTGATCCGAAGCAGGCTGCGGTGACCTTGGCCGAGCTCGCGCGGGCGCTCGACTCGATGCACCGGCACCTGAGCCCCCGCTACGGCAAGGTGGAGCTGCTGCGGCAACGCGACTCGGCGTTGCAGGGTTCTTGTGAGCGACGCGTACTTGCCCGTGCTTTGCGTGATCTGCAGGAGGCAGCCGGGCGCGAAAGGCGAATCGCGGAAGCCGCTGCGGCGTTGCACGACCGGTTACTGGAACTGGCCGGCCGGGTGGATCCACGAACCCAATACGGGTTGGTTCACGGAGAGCTCGGTCCGGACCACGTGCTGGTCGGTGCCGATGGGAGTCCGGTGCTGATCGACATCGAAGGGCTGATGTACTTCGATGTCGAGTGGGAGCACGTCTTTCTCCGTCTCCGTTTCGGCGAGCGGTATGCGGCGCTGAGTCAACATGGTCTAGATCCGCGACGGCTCGACTTGTACATGCTTGCGATGCGGCTGTCGCTGGTGGCCGGTCCGCTGCGCTTGCTCGATGGTGACTTTCCCGACCGATCGTTCATGCAAGACGTCGCTGATCAGAATGCGACAGCTGCTCTGGCGCTTCTGCCTTCTATGTAGTCGCGGCCGATCGACAACGTCGCGTCTCATGACGGCCGGAGCTGGCATCGATGTTTGTTGAAGTTCCGGGAGCGTGCCTGGTCAGAAGCTCGACGTAACCCAGGGGAGGCCCTGGTGGCCTCGATCAGCTGTGCGATGGATGAGTGCCGCAGACGGGCTGTCCGAGCTGCACGGGTACTCCCCGGTGAACAGCTGGAACCGCTCAACCCTCTTCGCTCGAGGCTTGATCGTGGGGGATCGCCAGACCTTTGGCGAGTATCTGCGTATGCCAGCCGTCGACCATCGCCTCGACATCCGATCGTCGGTGCGGAACAGCGTGACACCAGGGTCGCGGTGCTGGCGCGCAGGCCGCAGCGCCGACGGCACCACCAACCGGAGTTGCACACACGTAGGGTTGCCGTATCCCCGGCCGGCCACTGCAGAAACTCGGTCACGACGCCTCGCTCGCACCCGCGACCGGGACCGCGGTCAGCCGCGGCGCCAACGCACCTCGCCGGACCCGGCGTCCGAACGCCCGCCTGCCATCCGAGCTCTCCCAGCCACGCTCCACCCGCTGATTCTCACTGAACTGAAACGCCGAACCAGCCACCTCGAACACCTCCAGATCACCGTCTTGTCAGCATTCGACATCCGCATCCACTAGCCGCGCAGGCGCCCGGGTAGCGGCCGCTGCTCGGCTCTCCTGCGCGAGGCATACGAACCGCCCGCGCGGCGGCGGCACGGTGGGGTGGATGGCCGGGAAATGTCCGAGCCCCCAGCTAGCGTCTGCGCGATGAGCCACGATCCGGCCGCCCAGGCGACTGCGAACCGCCTGCGCCTTGCCCTTGTCGACGAAGTCGTTGCCGAGGGCTGGCTGCGTACGCCGTCCATCAAGGCGGCCATGGCGACGGTGCCTCGCCATCTGTTCGTACCAGATGCGAGCGTCGAACACGCGTACGCCAACTCGACGGTCGACATCAAGCGCACCCTCGACGGAACAGTGATCAGCTGCGCATCGCAGCCGAGTGTCGTGGCAATGATGCTGGAGCAGCTGCAAATCGCGCCCGGCCACAACGTCCTCGAGCTCGGTGCCGGCACCGGCTACAACGCCGGACTCCTCGGCCATCTGACCGGGCCGACCGGACACGTCACGACCATCGACGTCGACCAGGACATCGTCACCGGCGCACGCACCCACCTGGCCGCCGCCGGCATCGGCAACGTCACCGTCGTCCGCGGCGACGGCGCCCTCGGCCACGCCGCAACCGCACCCTACGATCGAATCATCGCCACGGTCGGTGCCCACGGCGTGCCACGCGCCTGGCTCGACCAGGTCGCACCAGGCGGACGACTCGTAGTCCCGCAAAGAATCAGCGGAAGTGTGTCCCGCTCGATCAGCTACGAGCACCGGCGCGGCACCTGGGTCTCGGTCGGCAGCGAGATGAACAGCTTCATGCCGCTGCGCGACGGCGCTGCTGCCGACGACCGGCGCCTCATCCCGATCGCCGCCGACGGGTCGGTGCGCCTGCAGACCCACAGCGGCCAGACCGTCAACGCCGCGGCTCTCGCTGAGGTCCTCGACCGGTCCGGCAGCATCGCGTGGACCGACGTGCTCTTCCGCGGCAATGAATCGCCGGAGTGGATGGAACTCTGGCTGACCTGCGCCTTCCCTGGCGGCCTCAACCGGATGACGTTCAGCGCCGAGGCGGCCCGGACGCATCTGGCTGAGCAGCCCTACCCCAGCTCCACCGCGGTCACAGAAGGCGGTGCCTTGGCCTACCTGGCCCGGCGGCTCTCAGAACATCGCAGCCTCGAAGGCGGAAAACTGTGGGAGTTCGGAGTGGTCGGACACGGCCCTGGCGGTGACTATCTTGCCGCGCGGGTGCGCGAGTCGATGCGAACCTGGAACCGGGATTATCGCGGCTGCGAAGCCCGCTTCGAACTTAGAAGCCACACAGCTGCGCCCACGACGCCCTACGAGGACCGATTCGTCGTCACGACGCCAACCACCCAACTGATCGTTGACTGGCACCAACAGGCGGCCAAGTGACGAGAACCTGGCAAGGCCCTTCGTCCCGTTGTGGCCTCAGGCAACACCCCGGAGAGATCGATCATTGCTGGGGATGCTTTCTCGTTGAGGGGGAATCGATACGCCGCAAGACCACCTGCCGCCATCAGCACCAGCTAGCGCATAGAGTCGACGTAGGCACCGAGGAAGCCGTCGATCGCCTGGGCTTCCGTGACGGCCGCGTCAGCGTCCCGTATCACGCCTGGAGTTCCCGGGTCCGGCGCCCAGGTCATGTCTCGCACGGCGCGCTTCAGTTGCTCGCCCAAATCGAGCCTCCCGCGTCCGTCCTGCCAGATTCTTGCAGCAGGCACGAGCTCCGCTGCCGTCAAGCTCACGAGGAACAGCCGCTTCTCGGCCGCACAGGCCTCCGGCGTGATCGACGTATCGTCACCCGAAATTCGGACGGTCCCATAGCGCGACTGACTCAATGCCTCGGCCGCCGTTCGAGCCGTGTCGGCCTCGGGCCCTTCATTGCGCGCGATCGCCTGCTCTACCAACGCCCAGTGGCTCTGAAGCCAGGCGGCGCCAGCTACGACAACCTCGCGCTGAACGCTACGCGCCCGCTCCCGCTCGGCCAGCCGGTCCTGATGGTTCTGCAGCTTCTGACGCTGCTGACCATAGCGGTCAACTGCCCGGTACACCGCGAGGATTGACAGCGCCCACAAGCCGGCGAAGCAGAGCTGCATCGAGACAGGCATAGGGCGATCCTAGTGAGATAGACGTCTGTAGGGCCGGATGCACCGCGGCCGGTCGATCACGTGAGAGGCGAAGGGCAACGGCTGGCTACGCCTGTCAACTGGCGAGCGGTTCCGTTCGAAGGCCATAGTCTCATCGCAGGCCCGATCGACGGACGACGAGAATTGCCGCTATCGCGTTAGCCGGCTCGTGCGGTAGTTCAGCTGATCCGTATCAGCTCTGGTCGCTCTTGTTCGAGCGCCGGCGAGGGCCGCCCGCCGCCCGGATCCCGAGGGCGATGCACGGACCGACGAGGACGCTGAAGATCACCGAGCCCCAGATCGACGACGGAAAGTACGACGGCAGAACCGCTCGGCCGATCAAACTCAGCACGAAGGACACTCCACTACCCCACAGCACGAGTAGCCACCAAGGAGACTCGGAGCTCAAGTAGTTGCGCATTGGGAGGTTATAGCCGACGTACAGGTCACCCCCGCCGACTCTTGCGGTAGTTCAGCAGGCAACTGACGGAGGTCCCCAGCAGAGCAACCGTTCTCAGCCAGCCTTCCTTTGTGGGTGGATCTCAAGACTTGGCAGGTGGCGATCCATACCGTGGCAAGCGTAGTGACATTGCTCCTGTTGGTGCTCTTGGAGAATGCCTCGCGGCGCTCCGAGGAGGCTGCTCAGGAAAAGCTCAATGTCATTGCTGAGGCCCTCGGGGCGTTGATGACTTCACAGGCCCGCAACGATCCAGCGCTGCGAGATGCGACCCAGAAGCTCCACGACGCGATCGGCCTCGAGCAACGCCACTGAGAGCCCTCGCTGGTCAAGAGTTCGTGAGCAGACGTAGGTGCTCGATCATGGTGTCGACCGCGGTCCGAAGTGGCTCGGGATCGCGGCGTACCTGGCTGAGGAGCAAGCCGCCTTGGACGGTCGCCAGCAAGGTCGTAGCCAGAGCGTCGGGGTCAGCGGACGCCGCGAGCTCTCCGCGTTCCTGCATCCGGACAAGGCCGTCGCGGATCAGGCGCTGCCAGGAGGTGAAGGCGTTGGCGAGTTGAACTCGGGCGACCGGGTCCGATTCGGCGAGGTCGCTGGCGAGTGATCCGAGAGGGCAACCGCCGACGCACTGCATCTCCGCGACAACAGTCAGCATCAGGTCCCGCCAGTTGGTCAGGGCGTCCAGAGAGTCGAGTTGCCCCAGCCCTTGATGCTGTACGTCGAGTACGCGGCCGGCCTGATAGTCGATCACGGCCGAAACCAGCGCGTCTTTGCCGGGAAAGTAGTGGTAGAGCTGCGAAGGGCTGACCGCGGCGGCGGCTTGAATGTCCTCGATCGTCGTTCGAGCTACGCCGAATTCCGCCATCAGCTGTGCTGCCGCGGCCACGATGCGGTCGTGCGTGACCTGTCCTTTACGGGTGAGCGGCCGTCGCGTCGGGTCTGCTGCCGTCATCCGGCAACCCTAACCGTTTTGGAGTTGATACTCCATTTTCGCCTCTCGAATATTGGAGCAAATACTCCAACTAGCTTGGGAGCTGGACATGACGAAGGACTTCGCCGGGCGGACGGCCCTGGTCACCGGTGGTAACAGTGGCATCGGCCGGTCGGTCGCGGACAGCCTGGCCGCGCGTGGCGCGTACGTGGTCATCAGTGGCCGTGATCGGGGCCGTGGCGAGAAGGCGGTCGCGGAGATTGCGGCCGCCGGCGGCCGCGCCGAGTTCGTTCAGGCCGATCTCGCGGATCTGAGTAGTGTGCGGATGCTGGCCAAGCGGGCCATCGGGATCGGCGGCGGCACGGTCGACGTTCTGGTCAACAACGCGGCGATCTTTCCCCTGGGGCTGACCGCAGAGGTGCCGGACACGGATTTCGATGCGGTTTATGCGGTGAACGTACGGGCGCCGTTCTACCTGGTGGCGGAGATCGCTCCGTTGATGGTTGCGCGTGGCCGCGGTGCGATCGTGAACCTGACGACGATGGTTGCCTCGTTCGGGATGTCCGGTATGGCGGCCTACGGGTCGAGCAAGGCAGCTCTGCAACTGTTGACCAAGGCGTGGGCTGCGGAGTTCGGTCCGGCTGGCGTGCGGGTGAACGCGGTCAGCCCCGGGCCGACCCGGACTGAAGGGACGGCCGTCTTGGGAGACGGTCTCGACAGCCTTGCCGGGACGACGCCGCTCCAGCGTGTGAGCTCGCCGGCGGAGGTTGCGGCAGGCGTCGTATTCCTGGCGTCCGACGAGGCTGCGATGATCCACGGCGTCACACTGCCTGTGGACGGCGGCCGCCTCGCGGTCTGATGATCACGGCGGCGACGGGGGCGCTGCCTGATCCGTCTCTCTGGTCGTCCGGAGCGAGGCGTTGCTCGTTCGGCAGGTGTCAGTTTCCGGCCATCCGGTGCCTCGGGCATGGACAACGAATCTACCGTTGGGCCTGACTACTGACCGTTGGGCTGGGAGCGAGGGATGGGACATTGCTGAGATTGCTGAGGCGAGGTGCTCCGGTGGTGCTCTTGACCGCAGTGCTCGGGCAGTGTCTCCTCGCCGCCGGTCCGGCGAAGGCTGATGGCCGCGTCGACGCCGACGCCGTGGGTGAGTTCGTCCAGCAGAAGAGTCGTGCGGCCGGGGTGCCAGGGGCTGCCTACGCCGTTGTCGAAGCCGACCGTGTGCAACTGCAGGGTGCTTTCGGCGTTGACGGCGATGGTCAGCTGGTCGGCCCACGGACGCCGTTCCTGTGGGGCTCGGTCTCGAAGCCGGTGACGGCGACGCTGGTGATGCTGCTTGCCCGGGATGGTCTGCTGAGCCTCGACGCCACGGTCGGGAAGCTCGTTCCGTCCTTCGCCTCGGCCGGCCAGATCACCGTGCGCCAGCTTCTCGAGCACACCAGCGGACTACCGGAAGGGCTCGAGCTCACCGACCGGTACGACGCCGGCCGCAGCATCTCTTCGCTGCTCCCGCACATTGCCGACCTCGAGCCGACCGCGGCGCCCGGCAGCAAGCACAGCTACTCCAGCCTGAACTACATCGTGCTCGGCGCCGTCGTCGAGTCGGTGACCGGAAAGCCCTTCGCCCAGGTGCTGTCCGAGCGCCTCCTCCAGCCCGCAGGTATCACCGCGCCACTCGCCGATCCTGCCCAGACCGACCGAGTGCTTCCCGCCGGCCACCGATTCGTATTCGGCAGCGCACGGGCGTTCGAGTCGCGCGTCGACCCGGCGACGGTCCCAGCGGGCTACCTGGTGGGCTCGGTCGAAGACCTCGCGGCCTATACGCGGACGCAGCTGAGCGGAGGTCCCGTGCTGGATGAGAAGGAACGCACTCTCCTCCACACCTCGAAGGTCATGGTCGGCAACGACAGCGGCTACGCCTTGGGATGGCGGACCTCGAAGGTTCCCGGTACCGACGAGCCGATGCTGTGGCACGGTGGCGCGGCGCCGGGTTACCAGGCGGCGATCGTCCTGCTCCCCAAACGTGATCAAGCAGTTGTCGTCCTGCAGAACGCCTACGGCCCGTTCCACGACACCGCCTTGATGGACACCGCCATGGGTGCCGCCGCGATCTTGGCGGCCGCCGAGCCCGAGCGGCACGGCATCGACCCGATCTACCCGATCCTGCTCACGACTCTCAGCGTCCTCGCCGTGCTCCTCCTCGTCCTCATCCTCGCCTCCGCCCGTCGCCTTCGCAGCCGGTCAACGCCCCCTCCCTCCCGCCGTCGATGGGCCGGCCTAGCTCTAACCTTGCTCCTCCTGAGCGCGCTCGTCTACGCACTCGTCGGCGTCCTCCCCAGCTCAGCCGGCGTAACTCTCGCGCAACTCACCCTCTGGGCACCCGACCTCTCCGCGCTCATCCACCTAGTCGTGATCCTGTCGGCCCTGCTCGCCGCACTCCGCCTCCTAACCACAGCCCGCCAACCCCGCGGACACACCTCCCCCTCGGCATAACCTCGCGCACTGTGCTCACCCAGGCGTCGGAAGCCGATGACTTGGTCCCGACCGCAACAACCGAACCCACGGCACCGTCCAGCTCGATGCCGGACGTCGCCTACGGCTACGACAAGCCCAAGTCCGTGATCTCGCAGGCGTCGAACGACCCGACCAGGCCTGTCCCAGGCGTGAGCGCAGTCCTCCTCAACTCCCAGCGGGAGAGGCGCGACTGAGCCGTCTTCGCTACCGGCGATACGTGACCCCTGGGGGCTGAGAGCGGGCGACCTCGCTCACGACCCCAGGGCCTTTCCATTCTTCCCAATCCACGACATCGCGACGCGCGCTGGCAAGCCACCCTTGTAAGTCACCCATGCCCAGCCGCCAACCCTCGAACAGTTGCTCCGTGCGTTACGAAGGCTCGACCAGTGCCGCGGAAGCTTCAGACTCCGGGTGTCGTGTGCTTCGCGCCAGTTCATTCGAGGTGATTGCGATGCCGTCGCCGAGCAGCCTGTTGAGCCGCAGGCCCTGCGGGTGGCGGACCACATCGTCGGCTGAGGGTGGAATCAGTACAACGCGTCAAAGGCTGGAGTACGCCCTGGCGGCGGTGCCAGCTCGCGGGGTCTTTCCGTGTCCGAGGCCGAGCACGCACCTTAGTCACACGCCTGGAGCTCGAACTCGATCTTCGGGGACCAACGCCGTAGGTCACTGACGGCCGATCAGTGCTGCCAGGCCTGGCCCCAAGCCACCGATGACGAGTTCGCTCCCGACGCCCTGAAGCTCGAAGAGGCTACTCCTAGGTACGGCGACGGCGAGCAAAGCGGCCTAACCTAAGTCGCCGGGAACTCCTACATCGTGTAGGTGCCTGGTGTGAGGCGACTCGGTGCAGGATGCGCTCCGGTTGTCAGCCGGCGCGCTCGAAGGGCCGGCCCCGGCCCGACAGCCGATGACCGGGCACTCTCGCGGACGCATCGTCGAAGTGGCACGCCAGGTCATAGCCACCGCGACGATGGCGCCGCAGTGCTCGTGCCGCCTGTCCAGGGTGACGAGACTGACCATCTCGATCGAGCCCCACAGCCGGATGGCAAAGGTCGCTACGTTCAGCGAACCTCATCAGGTGGTCACCGCCGCGCGGCCGGCGCGAGCCCTCATCACCTCCTCTTCGGTGTGAATGGAGAGAGGAGGTGATGAGGGCACACCCCAGGCCATCGTGCCGGGGCATTGCACGTCCAAGCCCGGAATCGCCGCTGCTCAGCGCGGGCTGGTGGCCAGCACGGCGTCGAGGTCGTTCTGTGCGTACCCGTCGGCCTGAGCAAGGGTTCACCAAGCCGCAGCTACCGCCTCATGGCCACGCCGACGATGTACGGCGGTCAGGTAGACGATGCTGTCGCCGATCTGGTGCCCGTAGGCGACCCGGAGCATGAAATCAGCCAGCAGCAAATCGCCATCACGGAACGCCTGGATGCCGAACTCCAGCGCTTGGTTGGCAAAGCTGGCGGCGGTCACCTCGGCAGCCAGCTCTGCATCAATGTGGTCCCCTGTACTCGGCATGCACTCAATCTAGGTGTGCGGTACGGAGCCGAGCTTCTCAACAGCCCGTCGATCCTGGAACCGCGCCGGACGGTGCTAATGAGGGGGCGGCATCAACTCGTTCGCTCGTCATGAGCGAATCGGCAGGTCCGACGAGCCCGGGCGCGATTGATGGTCAAGGTGGTCCGGCGGGGTCCAGCGCCCACCGATCGCGGCTCCATCGAGCTGGCGTGCGGCTGCCGACCGGATGATGACACTGGTGGGTTGATCTCGTTCCCGAACGAACGTACGACGACGCGCCCTCCCGAGGACACCTTGCCCACTCACCCCTCACAACCAGATAGCCGCAATCCACTGGGCCCGCTCCGCTCGAGCGGGCCTAGTGCACGCTGCGGAGGCAGGTGCCGATGAAGCGCATGACGCGTGGCGCCGCTCGGCGCTACGTGGTCTGCGTTCACCGGAAGGCTGGTCATTCTCGATGTCTGTCGGGTCCTCAAGACCGATGGCCGCCATTCTCGGCCGACCGATGCCGCTGAAACCCTGGGGCCATGACTCTCTCGGTTGATGAAGTACAGGCGTTACTAGTGATCGCTCAGGATGTTCCGGTGGCTGATGAGCTTGACGGTGACGGAAGATCCATCTCGAGGTTTGGAAAGACCGCTGCTTCTGAGGCGGCGATGGTGGAGTTGCTCGATGCGTTCCGTGGGGTGATCTTGCGGGCGGCGAGGTCCAGATGTCGGCTTGACCCGGAGGATGCCTACGCGATCGCCTGCGATGAGTTCATTGCGGCGGCGAGACGACACGACCTTGCGTCGGACGTGCCGTTCCATTTCGTGATTGCGAATGTTCTGCTGCAGCGAGTCTCCAGGGAGTCTCGAACCTCCAGCCTCGTTTCGGTCAATGAGAACTCGGCAGCGCGCTACGGACGACTGATGGAGCGGTACGGCGCGGACCTGGCTGCCGCGTATCACAACTGCCGCGATGAGCTGCTTGCGCCGGCAACCTTTCTAGCAACGCACAATGCTCTGGCGCCGACGTTGAGTACGTCCAGTCCAGTGATGGCTGATTTTGCGGCTGAGGCGCGTTTCGAGGAGGCCATCGTCGATCGCCAGTTTGTCGAATTCATGCTTGGGTTGGTCAGTGACGAGCAGGCAGCCATTTTGCGGCTGCACTGTGGGTTCGGTGATGCGGTGACGTTGCAGTACCTCGCCGGTACGTCGCACCGATCCGGAGACAACCTGACAATGACTCAGATCGGAGCCCTGCTGGGAGCGTCGCGATCGAAGGTTCAGCGCGAACGAGCGTCGGCGCTAGCTACGATCCGCGCGGCGCTTCGATCGGCCGATGAGGACTACTGAGGGCGCGTTGGGCCGGGTGGCCGGCGAACGGCCGATGACGAGCGACGCGATTGCACGGATAGATAGTCGTCGCTGCTCGACCAGGCCCGAGAGTGTGGCGCAGATGAACTCGTGGCGTGTTGTTGGATTCCGGGCGATGACTTGCTGCAACGCTTGGCCGACTTGTCCCCGATAAGCTCACCGTCACGCATCGTGCAGTCAGGTGGACGTCACGCGTGTGGCGGCACGCTGGCATGGGATTAGTTGGAGAAACGGATCGTTGTAGGCGGTATTGCTCGACGGCCTGTTCGGGGCGGTACTCGCCGGCGTTGTGACCGTTGTCGCAGTGCGTATGACGACTTGTCATGAACGCGACTTGAGCAGCGAGCTGCGGCTGCAGGCCCGGCCGCTCGCCCGTGGCGGTCTGGACGAACTCCTCGACGAAGGCTGTGAGTCGGCCGGAGAGTTCCTGACGCACTGTGCGGCCGCGGCCCGCGATCTGCGGGTGCCGCAGCGCATTGCGGCCGCCGGATACGACGGTGCCACCGACATCCTGAATCAGTTGCTCAGCTCGAACTGATTCGGTCCGCTCGTATAGGTGTACGAGGTCTAGGCTGTGGTGCCATGGATACTGGGGCGCCATGGTGGGGTAGCGGCGTGTTCGTGCTGGGTGTTGGGGTTCTCGCGGCCTTCGTGAACTGGTGGACCTGGAATGCGAATCGGCGTACGGACCGCCGGCGCCTCAACCGGGAGGCGCTCGAGAAGGCCTTCTTCGGGGTCGAGGAAGCGGCGGAGGCTCTCTTGGAGCTTTCGGTCTGGCCGATCGAGACGGGTGACCCGAAGGAACTGCTGCGAGTTGTGCAGCGAGCGGCCCGGCGGCTCGCGTACTACGCCGACGAGCGGATCGGCGATCCGTTGGCGGAAGTAGCGCGAGCAGCTGCCGACTTGGCGGGCTGCGTCGGAGAGATTCGCGAGACGACCTCGCCGGGCCGTGCTAATTCGGTCGATGTGCGGTCCCGGGCGGAGGTGGACACGGCGCGGGATCAGCTCGGGGACGCGTTGGACCGGTTCGTCGTTCAAGTACGGCGAGGAATGGAGATCGAGGGCCGGTATCGTTCGTTGCGTGCCGAAGCCGAGCCGGGAACACCTCCGCGCGGAGAACTGCCGCCCAGGTCGTGAACGCCGCCTGGTGACGGCGCGGGCTCTACATTGCAGTCTTACTACACTTCGTTCACGCGCCGTGCGTCCGAAGCCCTCCCTCGCTGGTGCTATACCGTTGGCCCGTTGGCCCGTTGGCCCGTTGGCCCGTTGGCCCGTTGGCCCGTTGGCCCGTTGGCCCGTTGGCCCGTTGGCCCGTTGGCCCGTTGGCCCGTTGGCCCGTTGGCCCGTTGGCCCGTTGGCCCGTTGGCCCGTTGGCCCGTTGGCCCGTTGGCCCGTTGGCCCGTTGGCCCGTTGGCCCGTTGGCCCGTTGGAC
>NZ_JBVJMQ010000002.1:1144221-1234602 GCF_055584105.1 Kribbella sp. NPDC104218 | reverse complement strand
GCCCGTTGGCCCGTTGGCCCGTTGGCCCGTTGGCCCGTTGGCCCGTTGGCCCGTTGGCCCGTTGGCCCGTTGGCCCGTTGGCCCGTTGGCCCGTTGGTGGCTGTGCTGTGAGCGGGCGGTGGGAGACGATGCGGGTCGAGCGCAAGGTATTGCTGGTGGCTCGGACCGTGACCTCGGTGAATCGGGTGCTCGAGGTTGTCGGTGTCTTCGCCGACGATCCGCGGGTGCAGGTCGTGTTCGTGGTGAACCGGGGCTCGCGGTTCGGCGCCGAGGTTCCTGCTGTGCTGGAGAGCCTCGAGGTCTTGATGATCGACTGGGAGCAAGCGATTGCTCAGGAGTTCGACCTGATCGTTGCCGCCAGCGACCACGATGACCTGCACGAGCTGCGCGGCCCGCTGGTTCTGCTTCCCCATGGGGCGGGATTCCAGAAATTCTCTCCGTACGCGGCCGGCGAACGCGCGGGGCTGACCAGCAGCGCTCTGTGGCACGATGGCGAGGTCGTCCCCGCGCTAATCGCTTTGTCGCACGAGAACCAGCGCGCCCTGATCCCAGAGCTTGCCGACCGCACCTTTGTCGCGGGCGATCCTGCGCTCGACACCTTGCTCGACCTCCGAGCCCGGCGTGACGCGGCTCGCAGGGCACTCGGCGTCGAAGCACATCAGCAGCTGGTGACCGTTACGTCGACCTGGGGTCCGGGGTCGCTCATGGGGCGCTGGCCGACGCTGCCGGCGCAGCTGATTGCCGAGTTGCCGTGGGACGAGTTCCGGGTAGCCGCAGTCCTGCATCCGAACATCTGGGCTGCCTACAGCCCGTGGCAGGTAAGGCATTGGCTGCGCACGGCCACTTCGTGCGGCCTGATCTTGCTCCCGCCGACAGGCCCATGGCTGCTTGGCCTCGCGGCCGCCGACTGCGTCGTCGGCGATCACGGTTCCCTGTCCGTGTACACGGCAGGCCTGCAGATCCCGCTGGTGATGGGTACTTTCTCCACCGAAAGTACGCCGGACGATTCGGCCGTACGGCGGCTTTCGCAGAGCGTTCCGCGGCTCGACGGTCAGCGATCGCTCACAGCGCAGGTCCGCGATGCGATCGCGGACGCCGATCGTGCACTCCTTCAGGAGGCCGCTGCAGATGTCTTCTCGGCTCCTGGTCAGTCGCTGAGTCTGTTCCAGCAACGGCTTTACGAGCTGTTGCGCTTGATGCCGGCAGCGGCGCCCGTGCGGCCGGAGCTGCCGGGTTGGACTCCACTCGGCCGGAATGTGCGTGCCTTCCACGTCGAGGTCAGCCAGACGGACGATGTGCTCGAGGTAGAGCGCTTCCCGGCCGCGCTGGCCGCTCTTGGACGGCCACGTGGTTCCAGGTATCTCGTGGCCTACGCCGACGCGGACGAGAAGCTCGTGCAGCGTGCCTCCGCGATCATCAGCACCGGTGAGTCAGCTACGGCGCTACTGGAGCGGTATCCGGGAAGTAGCGTCGTCTACGACGGTGCCGTGCTCAGCGAAACAGCATGGCGGATCGTTGCGTCCGGCGCCGATCTGGATCCGGTGATCGTGGTCGCGACCTGGCTGCACCGACGATCGGCAGGGCAGGTGCTTGTGCGGGTGGGCGGTCGGGAGCTGGCGCGACTGCAGTTCGCGGCCAGCTAGAGGGCATCGAGTCGCGCCTGAATCTGCTCGGCGCGATCGAAGTCTCCGATGTGTGTCACGACCGCCAGCAGTCGTTCCAGGTACTCGCGTCCGGTCTGTCGGTCTCCGGCCCCGATCGCCAGGTCGGCCAGGCGCTCGAGCGGTGGGATGATCAGATCGGTTTTGCCGAGCGCCGCTCCGCTGATGACGGACTCCAGGAGCGCGGCCTCTGCCTCGTCGATTCGGCTCAAGCCCTGCAAGGCCTCGGACCGGCTGAGCTCGATGCGAGAGGTGGCGCGGTGGTCGGCGAACGGCCGGATGAGTTCGAGCGCTCGATCAAGCAACGGCAGGGCATCGCCGTGCCGGCCGATCTTGGTCAGACTGCGACCGCAGAACTGCGACTGCAACGCGACGCCACGCTGATCATCGAGCTGCTCGCTCAGCTGCAACGCCTCCTCGAAGCGTGGAAGCGCAGCCCGCGGGTCGCCGCGCCGATAGAGAACTTGGCCTTCGAAGTCGAGCACCGAGGCGATCAGAGCGATGTCGCCGGTTGCCCGGGCGAGCTTCAGTGCGGCGGCGATGTCGGACGCCGCGTCGTCGTACTGCTCGACCTCGATCCAGGCACGGCTGCGTAGACAGCGCGATCTGGCCTCGGCACGGTCGTCACCTTGCGCTGCAGCGACGGCCAGCGCGCCGGCCTCCAGCCACTCCCGGTAATAGCTGTGACTGCTGTAGAACGGCCAGCTCCCTTCGAACAGCTGCCAGACCTGTTCATTCAGCCCCTGCGCACTCGCCTCCCGCATGACCTCGAAAGTGGAGCGATGCCACTGGCCGAACCACTCCATCGCCGCACCGGGGGTGCTGAACGGACTGTGCCCGCCGAACGGTGCCGACGAGACCCGGAACCGCTCAGCCGCGATCGCACGATCAGCGGCCTGCACCAGTGCGAGCCAGGCGCGGATGATCGCTGCACGGCGCGCCTCACGGGAGGCCTGCTCGTCCTCGGCAAGCGCCGCCTCAGCCGCATGCAACTTCACCAGGGTCGGCATCGAGTAGCCACCGTCGATCGGATGCAGCAGATCGAGCTGCGTCAGGACGTCGATCGCATCGTCGGTTCCAGGAAGGGCGTCAAGGACCTCAGCGGGCCACTGGTCGGCCGGTGCGTCGCCCAGGGCCCGATAGAGTTGCGCGACGCCGTCGTCAAGCCAGTGGTAAGCCGTGTCGAAGACCGCCGTCATGGAGGCCCAAGTGCCGGGCAATGAAGGTCGCTCGCCCAAAGCCGACCGGTGCGACTCGACCTCCTCGACCAGCTCCGCCAGCCGCAGCCGCCGACGGCTCTTCAGCCGGTTCGCGATCAGTGTCAGGCCGAGCGGGGAGCCGTCGCACAGAGCAACCAGGCGACGGGCGGCTGCGTCTTCGGCGGTGATCCGATCCGCCCCGACACTCGCCGTCAGGAGCTCGAGTCCATGGAGCTCATCAAGGCCGAGCAGCGGCCGGACGACGGCGCCGGCAAGCTCGTCGAGGCGAACCTCTCCGGCGACGATCACCAGCGCCTGCGCTGAGTTCGGGATCAGCATCCGCACCGGAGCGGCGTCCGTTGCGCCGTCGACGAGCATCAGGACGCGCTTACCTGCGGTCAGCGCCAGAAACCGCCGGTGTCTGCCGCGGAGATCGCTCGGGATCTGGCCGGGCTCCTGCCGCAGGTCCACGAGGACGCCGTTCAGTACGTCCTCCGGAGCGGCCGCTTCGTGATTGACCGTCCCCTCGAGATCCACCCAGATCGCGATGTCGAACAAATTGTCAAGAACCGCGGCGCAGCGCTTGAGCAGCTCCGTCTTGCCGGTGCCCGCCCGCGCGTGGACGGCCACCACGGCCGGGCCGTCGCGCTCGGCCTTGGCCAAGCTGCTGATTTCGTCGACCAGCTCGGTCCGATTCACAAAACCGGCTACCGGCGCCTCGACAGCCCATACCGAAAGAGAGGGAGTAGCGGGCAGCTCGGCCAACAGCCGACCCAGCTCGTCGAACGCGGACCGCGCCCGCCGGCCATCGTCCTGACGTGAATTCACGACGTCAACTCGCTACAAACACTCGCCGGCACTCCGTGGTCCTCCCGCTCGATCACTGTCCGCCAACTTTAGAACACATCAGGCCAACGTGACGTGCTGGCGCAATCCTCACGTGTCGCACCCATCCGAATGCTGGGCGGCCCCGAATTGGTAGCCGAGGGCAACGGCTGCTCTCGTCGCCGATCAGGAAGTTCGAGTCCGGACCCGCGACGTGGACCCGATGGCGATTCACCTCTTCGAAGGAGAACCATGGACTACCACTCGGGCCTCAACATCGTCGTGGGCCTGTACGTCGAGATCAGCTCCCGCTGGAGCGGCCACGGCCACTGGGGACACGGTCTGCTGAACATCTTCAACTGAGTCACCCGCCGAACCTCTGATCGGTCCGGCCGTGCGCCCTCCGCATCCGCGTCCCCCATGGCGCGCTGCGGAGGGCATCCATCACGGTGAGGGTGCTCGTTCTCCGGCGTCCGTCGTCGACGCTCTCCTAGTGGCGCGGAGGACCGCCGCTTCTCACGCGACAAATGACTAGCCGCGGCTCGTCATCGAGAGGGGTGGTCAGAGGCGAGGGTTCTTCGGCCCGGTACCACCCAGAAGTAGGGTCTGCGCGCTAGGCGTGGTCGCCGTCGATCAGGAGGTGGGTCTCGGCGAGCGCCGCGGCGAGGCGATCATGCTCGAACTGTGCGGCTCTGGACTCAGCGCTGATTACGCCACACCGATGGACGCGTCGAAAGTCGCCGTAGGGGAACTTGTAGCGACCCCGCACGCGAATCCGGACGCCCGCGACGTCTACCTCGCTCAACTCGAACTCATCGCACGCTGAGCGCATGCACGCCGACGGCCTCGCCAGCACCAGTCCTCGCGCTTCCAAGCTGACCAACGAGCCGACAGTGCCAAAGCAGAGCCATGTCGATGCCGACGGTTCAACGCGCCGCAGACCGTGGCTCCGGGTGTTCGTCGGTGAAGGCGAGGTGGGCGGCGGCCTGTCCGCGTAGTTTGTTGGTTGCGCGCCATTGCAGTTGTTTGATGGCGCCTTCGGTGCGCTGCATCGCTTGGGCGGTCTCGGTGATCGAGAGGCCGGCGTAGAAGCGCAGGAGCAGGCACTCGCGCTGGTCGGCCGGCAGGCGGTCGAGAGCTGCGCGGAGCGCCTCGGCGCCGAGGACGCCGATCGCGGCCTCCTCGGGCCCGGCGGCCTGGTCGACCTGTGGATCGAAGTCGTCGGTGACGACGGCGAGCCGGCTCCACGCCGATCGGTGGTGGTCGATGACGACGTTGCGGGCGATGGTGATCAGCCAGGCGATGAAGTCCAGGCTGCGCTCCGGCCGGCGGGTGATCGCTCGGAACGCCCGTACGAACGTCTCGCTGGTCAGATCCTCCGCCAGGGCGCGCGACGACGTCTTGCCGTAGGCGTAGCGGAAGATCGTGGTGACGTGCTGGTCGTAGAGGTGAGCGAAGGCATCGACGTCACCGGCCTGCGCCTGCTTGACCAGTCGCTCTACCTCATCGGCAGTCACCGCTGTGGCTCGGACGAGCGATTACTGGATACTGCCTCACACGTGTTGGACATGCGCTTCCTGGCCCCGTTTCGCAGTCAGCTACATCGAAAGATCACGAAAAGGTTACCGAAGCCAGCGCTCTGTGTCACCAGAAATCGCCAAGAGTGATGGTTTGTGATGACTTGCAGAATTCTTCAATTCACTAGATGCTGAAGCTGTCGAGCAGTTCGCGTGGGAGGTGTGCGATGGGTGGGAGTGAGTTCGCTGGCGATCTTCGGCGACGGGTTCGGGAGGCGAAGCGGGCGTTGGCCACGGCGAAGGCCGAGGATGACTTCTACGCCGTGGATGTGCGCGCGGGTGAGCTCGACAGTCTGTTGCGGCTGGCAATGGAGCACGGTGTCGACCTCAACGCCGGTGGCGGCCTCGGCGAGCGGGTCGGTGACCGATGACCGGCGGGCCGGTTCCGCTGTATCAGGCGAAGGCGGAGTTCTTCCGGATGCTGGGTCATCCGGTCCGGATTCGGGTGCTGGAGTTGTTGCAGGACGGGCCACGTCCGGTGCGTGACCTGCTCGCCGATATCGCGATCGAGCCGTCCAGTCTTTCTCAGCAGCTTGCGGTGTTGCGCAGGTACGGCATCGTGAAGTCACGGCGCGTCGGGTCGAGTGTCGTCTACGAGCTTGCCGGTGGCGAGGTCGCGACGCTGCTGCGAACCGCTCGCCGGATCCTGACCGAGCTGATCGCCGGGCAGAACGAGTTGCTGGCCGAGTTGCGAGAGGCCGAGGCCGCTCCTCGATGAGTCCCTGGTCTCGCGCCCGGGGCCGGGCGGCTGCACTGCTACCTGCTCGTGGGGACCTTGCCGCGATGACGCGGCAGCCACGCCGAGACTTGGTCGCCGGGCTGACGGTTGCCATCGTCGCGCTGCCGCTCGCTCTGGGCTTCGGCATCTCGTCAGGGCTTGGCGCCGCCGCAGGTTTGACCACCGCGGTGGTCGCCGGCGCGGTCGCTGCGGCGTTCGGCGGATCGAACCTGCAGGTCTCCGGCCCGACCGGTGCGATGACCGTCGTCCTGGTACCGATCATGTCGGCGCATGGTGCCGGCGGCGTGCTGACCGTTGGACTGCTGGCCGGGCTGATCTTGATCGGGCTCGCAGTCGCCGGCGCCGGTCGCTACATGGCGTTCGTTCCGGCCCCGGTCGTCGAGGGTTTCACGCTGGGGATCGCCTGCGTCATCGGATTGCAGCAACTCCCGGCGGCCTTGGGCATCACGCCGCCCGAGGGTGACCAGGTCGTCGTTGTCGCTGTCCGCTCCGCCGCGGCCTTCGTCGCACACCCGCACTGGGTGGCGGCCGGGCTGGCGCTGGCGGTCGCAGTGGCCATTGTCGTGGGCGCTCGGTTCCGGCCGGCTGTGCCGTTCTCGATCGTGGCGGTCATCGCCGCCACGGTTGTCGCCGAGGTCGCCCGCCTCGATGTCGCGCGGATCGGAGCATTGCCGTCCGGACTTGCCGCGCCCTCGGTCGCCTTTCTCGATCCATCCGCGGTGTGGTCCTTGGCCGGGGCGGCCCTGGCCGTCGCCGCGCTGGCCGGGCTGGAATCGTTGCTCTCGGCCTCTGTCGCCGACGGCATGGGAGTCAGTCACAAGCACGATCCGGATCGCGAGTTGTTCGGCCAGGGCCTGGCCAATCTGGTCACGCCGCTGTTCGGAGGTGTCCCGGCCACCGGCGCGATCGCCCGGACCGCCGTCAACGTCCGGTCCGGAGCCGGCTCCCGGCTGGCGGCCCTCGTGCACGCGGCCCTGCTGGCCGCGATCGTCTACACCGCGGCCCCGCTGGTCGGCCGGATACCGTTGGCCGCGCTCGCCGGAGTTCTCCTGGCGACGGCGGTTCGGATGGTCGAGGTCGGCTCGGTCCGGGCGATGGCTCGCGCCACCCGCTCCGACGCGATCGTGCTCTCCCTGACCGCCATCGCCACCTTGGCACTCGACCTGGTCAAGGCGGTCATTCTCGGCCTCGTGGTGGCCGGCGGGCTCGCGCTGCGGGCAGTCGCCCGCAGTGCTCGGCTACGCCAGATGCCGCTGCACCCCGACCTGCCCGGCGACCACACCGCCGAAGAACGTGCTCTCCTGGACGAGCACATCGTTGCCTACCGCATCGATGGGCCGATGCTCTTCGCCGCCCACCGATTCCTGCTCGAACTGTCCGAGGTCGCGCACGTCTCCGTGCTGATCCTGCGGATGTCGGCCGTCAGCGCGATCGACGCCAGCGGCGCCCTCGTGCTCAAGGACGTTATCGAGAAAGTCCAGCGCCGTGGCATGGTCGTCCTCGTCTCCGGCATTCGCCCGGGTCACCATCGAACTCTGGACGCGCTCGACGTCATCAACGACCTCCGGGCCGCGGGCCGCGTCTTCGCCAGCACACCTGAGGCCATCCACGCTGCCCGAGTGCATCTGCACGACATCGGCGTCCTCGACGAAGCCCCCGGCCAGAGCGCGGCCGAACGCGGTTGACCCACCGGACTACAGACTCAGCGTCATTACGGTGCTTCGGTAGGTCTTGTTAGGCCATTGAATGGTGTCGGCTGGGGTGAAGCCCCAGTGGTGGTATAGCCTGATGAGTTCGGTGGCGGGTTCGGCGGTGTCGACGCCGATCATGGTGGCGCTGAGGTCGATCGCGGCACGGCGGCCGATAGTCCACAGGTGGGCGCCAATGCCAGTTCCTTGGTGGGTTGGTGCGACGGCGAGTTGGCTGAGCCAGGCGCGGTCCGGCGTCCGGGCGTGCTGGGTGAGCTCGGCGAGGGCTGGTTCTGGGGGCATGCTGATGGTGATAGTCGCGATCAGTACGTCGTCGAGTTCGAGGACCCAGCAGCTGCCGCTCGAGGCTCGGCGCAGGGTGGTTTCGTCGGACTGGTCGACGGCGGTGAAGTTTAGGCCGCGGCGGCCGAGGCCTGCGTATGCCTGGTGCAGGAGCGCTGTCAGTCGGGGTGTGTCGGAAGGTGTGAAGGGGCGTGCGGCTGTGGTCATGCGATGTGGCCGGGGGACACGATCAGGGTGAGCGAGCCGCCGAAGTGCGGTTGGGTGCGGAGGTGGCCGTGGTGATCGTCCCAGGCGCCGCTGGCGAGGTCGCTCCCGAGGTGTTGCTCGAATCGTTCGTGGACGTCGGGAGAGACGAAGCTCCAGGCGGAGTTGGCTTTGCGGGCTCCTGGGTCGAGGAGTCGTTCGGGGCGCCCGTAGTAGGCCTCGCTGAAGCCGTCGATGCAGTTCAGAGGGATGGGGAGGGCGGTCGCTTCGCCGCCTCCGAGCCCGGACAGGATGCTGTCGATGGAGGAGTAACGGCGGGCCTCGGTGTCGATTGCTTCGGGGGCGTAGTCGTAGAGCCAGAAAGTGTGCAGCAGGGTCGGGTCGCAGGTGAGGACGGCGACGGGGCCGCGGGTGACGCGGCGTACTTCGGTGAGGCCGGCGGTGAGGTCGGTCCACTGGTGGACGGTGAAGGTGGCCATGGCGGCGTCGAATGTGTTGTCGGCAAAGGGCAGTCGCTCTGCGGTGCCGTCGATGGCAGCGACCCGGCCGGCGGGCCGCTGGGCGCGCATCTTGGCCGAGGGCTCAACGGCTGTGACGTCGAGGTCGCGGGGTTCGTACGATCCTGCACCGGCTCCGATGTTGAGCACCGAGCGGGCGTCGCCGAGCGCGTTGCGAAGGGCGGTCTCGAACTCCGGCTCGGGCTGGCGGTACGACGTGTATCCGTCGCCGATCCGGTCGTAGTCGGCGTCGCCCGCGCTGCCGTCCGCGGAGCGTTCGCGGTGGTGGTCGTGGGTGCTCATCAGGCTCCTTTGCTTACGAGTTCCGTACAACCGACCTTAGGTCAGGACCAGTCCGGCCAATGGACTGCTGGAAGGACCACCTGCACGACTGGCCGGCTAAGTGGCGACCACATGGTTCGGCCGCGGTTGACACAACGGATCGTGAGCGGATCAGTGCACTGCGCCCCGAAGTCGATCTGCTGACTTGACAAGATCGTCAAGATTTGACCGGCAGTCTGGTTCTTCGATGGGCAGGACAACGCCGGCGCGTAGGTGCCCGAACCGTCGGTGTGACGTCCAAGGCGTCCCCGGTGCGCGTCCTTCGAGCTACGCCAGCCACCGTCGACAGGAGGTTCGCCAGATCTGGTGCGGATATGGCCGAATTGAGTAGGCCTGAGGATCGATACGTGACCTCGATGCCGGCAGCAAGAAGCTCGCAACGGCTGAGGCCTGGCTCCTCCGGAGCTTCTCGGCGTTGCTGCCCGCGACTGGAGTCGAAAGCCATTCAGCGGGGGCAGTCGGTAGCGTCCGAGATTCTGGCACTGGGTGGTGGCAGCTTCGCCGAAGCGCTCACGCGTGAGCGCCTGCCGGTCGGCGAATCGTTCGGTCACGTGGTCGGCGGCTGATGTGGACAACTGCTCGGCCAACGTGTCGTCGTTCATCTGCTTTCCCCGTGGAATGCCATCTGCGGGAGCACGGCCGCCCCGGCCTGTGTGCCGGTTCCCGGTATTGCGCGTGCAAGCGGGTGGCCGGCTCTTGTGCCCAAAGTCAGCCGAACAGCCCATGACTGGCGGCGCGCGCGGCCGAAGGTGCAGTGGGCTGCCCGGCTCGGCCGCGGCGGGCCCGCTTGCGCCTAGTGCGCCGGGGTGCGGACCGATAAGTCGGTACCCACGAGCAATCTCTCGCTGGCGTGACCAGCCCAGCAGCGTCTCCGTAACTATCGCTTCATAACTCGGCAACGCGTGAGCAATATCTGGCTGGTCGCATAGTGGGTGACGGTTGCTCCGACCTTTCACCAGGAGGCCGGAGCAACCGCTAGTCGCGTTCGCATGGTGTGCAGTGGCCGGTGCCACAACGCACGCGTTGCAGGAGGCGACGCCTGCGGGTCCAGCGCGTCCCTCGTATCTCTTTTCCTCAACTGCGTAACCACCGCGTGCTGATGCGCGTTGACTTTGCGAGAGCCACGCGTGCCGGAGTAACTCGGGGGAATTCCGGGTTGCTTCGCGGGGCCTCCCCAGGCCCGTCGCCGGAACAACCACCTGGCGACGGGCCCGGTGTTGCACTCGCAGATGCTGGATGAAGGCACCAGTTCATCGAGTGTGAGCTACCCGGCGCGGCTGGCGCTGACGGTCTTGCTGCGGCCTGCTACACGCAGCTCGACACGGCTCTTACAGGTCGTCGCGGCCGATGACGTGGTGAAGTTGCCGGACCGCCGCTTCGGCGGCATCCGCTACACGATCGAGGGTCCGCGTCAGGTTCGAGGGTCGCGGTGAGCTCGGCGATGAGTTGGCCGCGGTCCTGGAGGACTCGTCCGGATCCATTGCGTACGCCGGTAGTCAGCGTAAGCGCCTGGCTTGCGACAGCCGCGTTCCCGTCGGCAGTGAGATTGACGTACCAGCCGCTGCTGGTCAGACCGTGGAGTCCGTGACTCGCGCGGGCGCGCTTGGCCGCTGACTCCACGTGCGCTGCGAGCCAGTGCGCGTGACCGACTTCAGTGCGGGAGCCTGCGAGTTTCGATGAGCTCGGCGGCGACGTCACGGAGCTTGGTATTCGTGTCCTGCGAGTAGCGCTTGAGGATGGCGAACGCGCGATCGCCATCGATGTCGTAGCGCTCCATGAGGATGCCCATGGCCTGACCGACCAGCTTGCGCGCGTCGACGGCCTGCACCATCGTCTCTTCGTGACGGGCACTGCCGACGGCGACTGTGGCGTGCCGGGCGAGGATCTGAGCGACCGCCTCGTCATCGGGGCCGAACGCATCCGGCCGTGCCGAGTAGAGGCCAAGGACACCGACGGTTCCGGCACCGGTCGTCAACGGGAGGTCGAGCACGCTCCGGACACCGAGCTCCTGCACCTTTTCTGCCCACTCCGGCCACCGTCCGTCGACTACCGTAGCGCGGACCAGCACCATTGAGCGCTCGCGCAACGATTCGGTCAGTGGCCCCTTGCCGCTGGGCGATCGCCTTGTCACGGGCGCAGGCTAGGGCGCGGTCGGCTGTGGTGAGTCGGCCTGTCCGCGGCCGGGCTGTGCAATGGTTCGCGCCGTTCGACCTGATGTTGTCGGACTGAGCCGGCTCCGAAGGCTGTTGTAATCACCGCGCGCGAGTGTGCTGGTGCTGGGTGGGTCGCCGAGCGGAGACGTGGATCGGATCGCGTGTCTTTCTCGGTAGGCGACAACTTGGCGGAGAAGATTCGTCCGCTGTGGGGCGGGTTGGTCGGCGGTGAGGCGGACGAACTCGTTGTACCAGACGGGAGATTCGGAACGAGCGGTTTCGGCGAGCGAGTTCGCTCGGAGTGCGATCTGAGTTTCGAGTTCGCGGAGCGGTGCGATGAGAGTGGGGTCGCTGACGTGGCGGGCCGGGGTGACGATGCCGGCGATCGTCGCGGGGTGCTGCCCGGATCTCAGAGCTTGACGCATGATCAGGCGGCTGGCTCTGGTGTGGAGGACGGCGGCGATGTCGTGTGCGTCCGTCAGGCGTGCCTGGGCCACGGATTTGTGGAGGAGGTCGTGAGGGTTGAGTCCGAGGTGTTCGCCGCGGCGGAGTTCGGCGACGAGGGCGCCGTAGGCGGGGGAAGCTTGGACGGCGGCTTGGTCGGCCGCCGTTAGGCCGCTGGCGGTGAGGGCTTTGGTGATGCGGGGGCGGACGTCGAGTTGGCAGAGGTGTTCGTAGATGGGGACGAGGCGGTCTAGGCGGGTGGCGTTGTCGAGTTCTTGGCGCATGACTTCGTGGGCGGAGAGTTCGACGCCGGGGTTGGTGAGGATGGTTTCGAGGACGTCTTGCATGGTCTGTTCGAAGCGGGGTTCGTGGAGGTCTGCCGCTGACTGGTGGGTGGCTACGTACGCCCGATTCGAGTCGCGGCCGCGGGTCATGCCGACATACATCAGGGCTCGGGTGAGGTGGTCTGTGGCGACGAGGTGGGCTGTGTCGACGGTGGCGCCCTGGGCTCGGTGGGCTGTGGTGGCGTAGGCGAGCTCGACGGACTCCTGGACGTACGAGGCCGGGAGGGTGACGGTGTTGCCGGTGGGGTTTTGGGCGGTGAGGGAGCCGTCGGGCCAGCGGTGGATGACGGTCCAGTGGTTGCCGTTTTGGACGTAGCCGGTGGTGTGGCGGAGCCGGCGGTTGTTGAGGCGGGTGACGATGTGGTCGCCGAGGCCGACGTGGGTGGCGTCGTGGAGTTCGATGCCGTCGGGTTCGACTTCGCCGGTGGTGATGCGGTCGAGGCGGGCGCGGGCGTTGAGGCGGGCGACGGTGGCGTTGTCGGCGGCGATGAGGAGGCTGGTTTTGCCGTTGCGGGTGTCGGTGAGCCAGGCCTGGTAGGCGGCTTCTTCCATTCGGCCGGCGGAGCCTGCGGTGAGGCGGTCGTGGTTGTCGTAGGCGTCGATGACGTGGAGGTCGCCGGCGCGGAGGGCGAGGCTGGCGTCTCGTTCCCAGGGCGCGGCGAAGCGCCAGACGTCGCTGAGTTCGGCGGCTTGGGTGTCTTTGGCGATGAGGCGGAAGGCGCCGCCGGTGTCGGCGGCGCCGAGTTGGGCGTCGTCGCCGACGAGGAGGAGTTTGGCACCTGCTGCGTTGACGGCGCGGGCGAGGATGGCGAGTTCCATGGTGCCGGCCATGGACGCTTCGTCGATGATGACGAGCTGGTCTGCGTTGAAGGTCCAGCGGTCGTGTTCGGCGCGGAGAGCGGCTAGTTGGGCGGTGAGGTTTTGGTGGCGGCGTTTGCGGCGGGCCTGGTGGGCGAGGTGGACGGCCTGTTCGGTGTGGTGAATGCGTTGGCGGCGGGTTTCGGCGCCGAGGCCGGCGGATTCGTAGACCCATTTGGCGATGTTCTCGGTGGGGGTGCCGATGGCGTCGGACAAGATGGTGGAGGCGGCTGAGGAGGGCGCGAGCGCGATGATCGATCCTTCGCCGTAGGTCTGTTGCCAGCTGGTGGCGAGGGCGGCGAGCAGGGTGGTTTTGCCGGTGCCGGCGGGCCCGATCAGCGCCTCGACTTTCTGGCCGCTGGTGGCGATCCGGTGAAGCGCTCGGACTTTGTCGGGGCTGAGGTCGTGCGAGTGCACCTGCCGGTTGGTGAGTTTGGGGCCGGTCGGGTCTTTGGCGAGTTCGAGGAGTGCGGATTCTGCGCCGAGGATGACGGGGGAGGTGTAGATCTGGCCGTTGTGGACGGTGAAGACGCTCTCGCCGCTGCTGCGGGTCAGTGGTGTGGTGACGAGGGCCGGCGCGGTCAGGCTGATCGAGTGCTGCTCGGCTGCGGCGACGATCGATCGGAGGGCGGCGAAGCGGTCGCCGGGTGAGACGAATCGGAGGAGGCGTGTTTGTCGTGCGGCTTCGGCGAGGAGGTTCCAGCGGGTCCAGGTAGCTCGTTTGAGCTGGAGCGTGAGGACGGTCGCGGCACCGTAGGCGTCGACGGCTTCCGGGCTGAGATCGGCCGCGGCAAGGGGACGGTCATCGTGTTGTTCGAGTGACTGCTGGATAGCTGTGATCACGTCGCTGCCGACGGCTTGATCGGCGCGTTTCTTCCATCCGGTCATCAGCTCGATCAGCGGCCGGACGTGGTGTTTGGGCGGCCGGTTGAGGAGCGTCGCTTGTTGCCTGAGCACGTACATTTCGCGGCGGCTCGGCGGACGACCTGAGCTGTCGCGGGCGTCCAGGAGGGCGGCGAGATTGGACTCGATCTGTTCGGTTCTGGCCGAGAATTCCTTGATGAGTTCGTCGGGCACGGCGTCGATCTCGAAGGCCGGGTTGCGGCGTTCGCCGCGGTCGCGGAGTTCCCAGTTGACGCCGAGCCGGCGAGTCAGGCCGTCGGCCAGGATGACGTTGTGGATCTCCGACATCGCCACGGTCGCGCGGTGCAGGATGCGGCTGTCGAGGGTTCGCCAGGCGCCGTCGTCTTTGCCCTGGACGCGGTTGGCGACGACGACGTGGGTGTGGAGTTGCGGGTCGCCGCTGCGCGCGTCCCAGTGATCGAACGCGGCGGCGATGAGTCCGCGGGTGTCGATCTGCGCGATGCCTTGGTCGCCGGTGCGGCTGAACGCGGCGTACTGCTCGAGGAGCTTCATCACCTCGTCGACGGCGTCGTGATGGGCGGCCACGATCTGTTCCTGGATGCCGACGTCCGAGATCGCCCAGAGCGCGGAAACGGATTTGGCGGGGGAGAAGGTGAAGTCGAATCCGGCCACCGCTTGTTGGGTCTTCTTGCGCATCTCGGTCCGGTGGATCTGCTTGATCGCGGCGTCTCGTTCCGCGGCGTCCAGGCCGGTGCCGAGCGCGCGGATCTGCTCGGTGATCCGTTGCGTCGGGCTCTTGTAGACGGGGTACGGGCGGCCGAGCGCGCGGCCGTTCAGGGGGTCTTCCGCGCGCCCGAACAGGGCCGCCATCTGGGGTTCGGTGACCTCGCTACCGGCGGTCAGGGTCCCGTCGCCGAGGCCGGGAAGCCCGCCGCCGAGCCAGCGGCCGGGTGGGTATCCGGCGGAGGTGTAGTAGGCCGTCAACGGGGTCGCCATCCGGCGGTCGACGTCGCCTGAGGCGATGTGCTGGAGCAGGTAGTTGTAGCCCTCGCCGACGGTCATGCGGTGGATGGTCAGCACTCTGCACACCTCCCGGAATCCCCGCTGCAGGCGGGTCTTGTGCACTCCATAACCGGGATCAACGGGTGAGCCAGGTGAAGCCCATCGCGAGGGTCGGCAGACGGACCGCTCCTCAAGTGCCAGATGTGTGCCGGTGCCCACCCTTCGCGGCCGCGCCCGAAAAGTTGCTGGCGGCATCCGTTGATTTGGGTGAACCAGGCGATCGGACCTGGACCGAGGTCAAGGAGAGGGACGCCGATGAGCGAAGAGAACGGCCCGGGACGGCAGCGAATCGTGGATCTGGTGACGCGCGCGGAGGCGGTCGTCGAGGCACTGGAGGCGAACACGAGCGACGGCCGGTGGGCGATGACTGCGTTCGGCAGGTACCGGCTGTGTGAGCTGCTCGGGATCCTGCCGTACGGAAGCTACGACGGTGACCTGGAAGGCGACCCGGTCGCGCTCCTGGAGCAGGCGGCAGAACTGGCCGCCGAGCTCGACGTCTCGGCCGGGGATCTCAGCTGGCGCCTTGCGCTCGGTGATGCGCTGCGAGCGGCGGCCGGTGACATCCGGATGGTGCGCGATGCGCGCGACGTATGAGGACCTGCTGCATGTCGCGCGCCGTACCGCGATCGAGGCCGCGCAGACCCGCTACCGCGACCGCTCGCAGGCCGTCGACGACTGGACGGCGGTGATGGCGGCGTCCGCGATGCACTTTCGGTGGCTGCGGCATCGATTCAAAGCAGCCGAGCTGTACGACGGACCGCCCGTCCAGACCAACCGGCCGCTCGGACGACTGGCGCAGGCGATCGGCGCTGGCAGTGACCTCTTGGCGAGTCAGGACGCCGCGAACGCGCGGCATCTCGACAACCGGCACGACCTGCGAGCGGCAAGAGCCGAGCTGGCAGCCGTCGTCTTGAGCGGCGCCGACTGCATCATGGGCCACACGCGAAGCAAGACCCCGGAGCGACGTCGCTTGGAGCTGACGCGCAAGGAACTCGAGGTGCTCGCCGAACCTGACGTCGACCGGCCCGGGCTCGGAGCACTCGGCGGACTTGCCACGGGACAGCCGATCAGCACGGACGACTCCCTGTCGCTGCTGTCGCGGTATGCGTCTCGCTGGGAGCGGGCCGACGACGGGCTCGCGTTGGAGACGCTCCTGACCCGCGACCTGCGATCTACCACCGCCCAGGTCCGAACCGTCTGCGGATACGTGTGGCACCTGACCGACCAGGTGCTCGCCTCGTCACATGCGGAGTTGAGCGGCCGACATCGACACGAGCTCGGCGTCCTCAAGCAGACGCTACGAGCCGCGGAGGCCGGCGCGCTGCGAGTTGCCGAATCGTGGCGACGACGACTGTCCGACCTGTACGGAGCCACCGGGACTCCGGGCGAGGCGGCGTTCCTCGAGTTGAAGGACGCCTTCGACCGCGTCCTGCGATCGGAAGACTCGCTGGTCGGCGCCGATCAGCTGGTACCGGACCAGGCGACCGCGCTGCGGATCGTCGAGGCGACCGACGAGCTGGTGTGGTCCGCCCAGCAGGTGGCACGGCGACAGCAGCGCGCAGTTGCGGCCTTGGTGAGTCAGGGGCGACTGTTCGTCCCGCGAGAGGAAGCCAGCAAGCTGGACATCAGGTACCTGCGACCACCGGCGAACGCTAGGCCGCTGCAGGGCCGGTGGCTTCGCACCACCAAACCGGCGTTCTTCTCGGAGCTCACCGCATGTGTTGCCTGGAGCGCTGACCATCTCGCGGCGGCCTCCGACATCGCACGCCGGCTGGCCGGGACATCGCGGGAACGACGACCTGACTACGGCGGCCCGTCCCGAAGCCCGGCCCCCTACTGGGAGATCCTCCCCGGCCCAGAACCGACCGCTCCAGACCGTTGAGCGTCCACGAAACCCATCGACAGGAGAATGCTGTGAGCAACGAACAGCCGATTCATCCGGCTCTCCAGACCACGAGCGACCGTGTCTTCTGGAACGCGCTCTGCCACCATGCGCAGAGCAAGGGGTTCACTGTGGCCGTACGGCGGTTGCGCCCGACGATCCGTGCTGTCACCGACATCGCCGCCAAGCAGGTCGTGATCGCTGAAGCCCTCGATCGTCTCGGCGCCTTGACCCACCTTGCTCACGAGCTGACACATGTGCATCTTCACGCGGCGACGCTGCGATCGGCGACGCCACGCGACAGGCTCAGCAACGAGCTCGACGCGGAGCTGGTCTCGTGCACAGTCCTGCTGGGCAACGGCGTCCAGCCGGCACCGGCCTCGGCCGAAGCCATCGCCAAGCTGGCGTTCGATCTCGCCCCGCGATCGCCAGCGGCGCTGGTCTCGGACACCTGTCAGCGACTGCTGCCAGCAACCAAGGAACTCTGCACCGCGATCCGCCAGTACGTCGACTCCCACGCCAGCGAAACACCTGCACCCCCACGCACGGCAGACCTCGACCCGACGGCGCCCGATCCCGATGGCCCAGGGCTGTAACCCCGTCCAGATCACAGGAGATTGCTATGAGCAATGAAATGAACGAGAAGCATCACCGCGCACTGACAAGGCGAAGCGACCGGAAACTCTGGAACGCCCTCGCGCACCAGGCCGAGCGCAAGGGGTTCAAGGTCGTCGTACGGGAGATGGACCAGTTCGTATCCGCCTTCACCGACTACGCCGACAAAGAAGTCGTCATCAACAGCAACCTGGACCGGGTCGAGTCGCTGACCCGCCTCGCACACGAAGTCGCTCACGTCTACATGCACTCACGGCATCTCGACGAGCGACAGCCGCACAGCCACGCGACCCGCGAGGTCGAGGCCGAACTGGCCGCTTTCGCCGTACTCCTGCACAACCACGTCGTCCCCGACTCGTCCATCCAGTTCATCGCGAACTGGGCGATCCAGATCGATCCGCACGCCCCGGAGGCTGTTGTCGAAAAGATCAGCAAGACACTCGAAGTCGTGACAGCGCAGCTCATCCACGCGATGCGAGAGCACACGCTCCACAACCCCGAGCCGTATCCGCCGGCGTCGGCCGAGCATGACGACCTGACACCCGAGACCGACGGACCGGGGCGCTAGTTCATGGGCACCGAGGAACGAGCTGTCTCGCCGAGATGGCTGCGCGAACAGGACCATCGGACGGATCTCAGCACGCTCTGGGACGCGCTCGTCCATCACGTGCAGCTCAAGGGCTACCAGGTCGTCGTCCGCAGACTCGAGCCGCCCCGGCGTGGCATCACACAGCACCGCGAGAAGCGGGTGGTCATCTCCGACCGCCTGAACGACGTCGAAGCCGTGGGCCGCCTGGCGCACGAGACCGGACACGTCTACCTCCACGCCGGCATCGACGAAGCGACTGCCGAAGAGCCCCGCGCCGTACGAGAGATCGAGGCCGAACTGCTCGCGTACTCCGTACTCTCGTTCAACGGACTCCACCCCGGATCAGCGCCATTCGAGGACATCGAGCGCTGGGCGACCAGCATCGAACCAGACACCCCGGAAGAGCTCGTCGAGACGCTTCTCGACCGAACCAAACCGACCACCCGACGTCTCCGGTCATCCGTCGCGCGCCACCTGCGCGAACACGCGACGGCAACCGAACCGAACATGACAGCCGAAAGTACGCCCGAGCCCTCATCCAATGCTGACGGCCCGGGGCTCTGATCATGGGAGCCAGCGAGCGAGCCGCGGCGTTGCGACGGGCTAGAGAACGTCAAGCGAGGATCGAGGTCGCGACCGCTCAGGCGGTCGCGGCAGCGAGCGGTGTGCTTCGCGCGGTCGACGCGAAGACGCTCGCGGCCGCACGGTGCGACGAACGGATCGCGGCCGCCGAGAAGGCCTCCGACGCGGCGGTCGCTGACCTCGCAAGGATCTGCGGATCGGCCGAAGCAACCGCCGAAATCCTCGGCGTCTCACAACGCCAAGTCCGCCGGGTCATGAAAGCCGATCGCGAGCGACAGTCGTCCCGGCCCGCCGGCCCGGCAGCGGAAACCCGCCGACATGACGAAGGGGTGTGAACTCGAGCCGCTCTGGGACATCGACCAGGTAGCGGCCTACCTGAAAGTGCCTGTACGGACCCTCTACCGCTGGCGATCCTGCGGGTACGGACCGCCCGCCCGGCGCGTCGGCCGCCACCTGAGGTACCGCCCCTCCGACGTCATGGCCTGGTTCGCCAACCTCGACGACGGCAGCTGAGACCGGCCGGCGGCCGGCCCTGCGGATCGTCTGCATCGGCCCCGTCAGTATTTCACTGACGGCTAGCCCGGCACCTGAGCGCGGCAGTCGAACACCTAGAGGCTGATGGTCCAGAGACCGTCAGGACTCGTGACGATGGTCGCCTCCGGAGTGAACTCGACGGCTAGTTCGTGGAGAGGGAAGCGGCCGGCCTGGTCCCAGCGAGTGCGCACGCGGTCCAGGTCGTCCCACAGTCGGCGCGGACCGCCCTGATGGACCTTGCTGGTGGCCTCCTCAGCACGCGCCCAGGAGCCGTCGGCAGCGAGTAGCCAGACGATCTCATGTCCGTCGATGGTCGCTGATCGGTGTTCGACGCCGGCGGTGTCGAGCTCGTAGAGCGTGCGCAGCTCCCAGTCGGTCCACAGATCGGGCACTGGTGTTCGCAGGTTCCGTACTTCGTCGCCGTCCGCGTCGCGTGCAGTCGCATAGACCGAGTCGAGCCGGGGCGCGTAGTCGGTGTCGCTGCGCGCTCGCATGAAGCTCGCCGGCTGTCGCTGAACGTTGCCGCGGGCGATGAGGCCTGGCTCCAACGTGGCGGACACCAGCAGCGAGGTTTGCGCGATCGTCGTCACGATCCGACCGCCCGGCCGGAGAGCGGCCAGCCACGACCGGGGGACTGGGCGTACCGACACCGTGGCGATCATTCGGTCGTACTCGTCGTCCGGGAGATCGAGCGTCGCGTCGGCGACCATCAGCCGCGGGCGTCGGTCGAAGCCGGCGAGTCGGTTCCGTGCAGCTCGAACGAGGTAGCGGTCGACGTCGATGCTCGTGACGAGTTCGTCGCCGAGGCGATGAGCTAGCAGCGCCGCGGAGTAGCCCGAACCGGTGCCGATGTCGAGTACTGCCTCTCCTGGTTGAGCGTCCAGCAGATGCAGCATTCGAACGATGAGCCCGGGCATCGTGGACGACGACGTCGGCGCGCCCCGGGCCTCGTCACCCGGCTTGGCGAGATCCGCGTGGAGTGGTCCCACTCTGGTCACGAGGGTTTGATCGGAGTACGTCGAGCGCCACGGGTCATCGACGTCCGGCGTGGTGAGCTCCCAATCGACGCCGCCTGTCAGATCACGCTCCCACCAAGTTGGCACGAGTTGATGGCGCGGGGTGGCGGCGACCGCCTCGTACCACTCCGGAGCGGTGGCCGTCACCTCCGCGGCGAGCTTCTCACTGGCATCGGTCCAGTCGATCACGCGTCCAGGTCCTTTCGTTGTAGGGCGTCGGCCATCGCGTCGATGAGCGGGACGCCGGCTTTCACGGCGAGCCAGTGCCACTGGCCGTTGGGATTGACCTCGAAGAAGATCCAGCGGCCGTCCGGCGTCACAGCGAAGTCGAGGGCGCCGAAGAACAGGCCGAGCTCGTCCATGAGAAGGCGGACGCCCTTCTCGACCTCGGGCGGCGTTTCGAGTCGCTCGTACGTCAGTGATCCGTAGTCCGTCCGCCAGTCGAGCCTGCTCGCCTCGCTGTGCGCGTGGATCGCCACCGGGAACATCTGCTGACCGATGACGGTCAACCGCACCTCGAAGGACTTCGGCACATTCTCCTGGAACAGATGGGCAGTACCGGCAACCGATTCATCGAGATCTTCGGCGCGCAGCACGGTTGTCGGGATGTACCTGTGGCGGTGGTCGGGTGTGAGGACGCCGCCGCTCAGACCTTTGTAGATGACGTCGTCGCGGCCGATGAACTGCTCGGCGTGGTGCTGGTCGGAGGTGATGATGGTTCGCGGTACCTCCAGACCGGCCCGTGCCGCAGCCGCGAGTTGCACCGGCTTGTAGTTGGCGGCCGAGTCACGGGAAGGGTGGTTGATCCACCGTGCCGGCAAGGAGCCAAGTACACCGAGTACGCCGACACGCGCCTCGGACGCCGCGAATGCGCGCGCCTCGTCTGGCCATTCAGTCGGGATCGAGAACTCGCCCGGGCGGCGCCACCACACCGAACTGATCGACTCGAGTTCGATGCGGCGGTCGCCGCCGAGGGTTCCTCGCCAGCCCTGGAGCTCCAACGTCGCCGCGAGCTTCGAGGCCACCGGGAAGTCCGCGGTGTCGTAGCGGACCACGCTCACCCGACGCCTCGTCAGCTCATCGACGACCGCGTCGGCCGTGATGTCGCTCCGATTGCTCAGCACCAGGACCGTGCTCATGTCAGTAGTTGTCAGTCGAGTTGTCTGAGCCGGGACGCTGGCCGTCGCCGGTGTCGGTCTCGGTGTTCGTCTCGGGCTGTGAAGCCGCCAGGGCGTGATACGGGTTACCGCCGGCATCGACATTCAGCTGAAGTTTGCTGCTGTACGACACAGGGAGGTCAGCTCTCGTCGCCTGGGGCGGGGAGGTGAGGTGCCGGACGCCGAACGGCGCCGCGATCTGATCAGCGGTCATGGTGGGCTCCTAGCTGTGATGGGAATGTGAGTCAGTCGCAAGGGTCGTGGACGCTCACGACGTGGAGGACGACGCTGAGCTCGTCCTCCAGTTCGGCGATGCGCTCGTCCTGGTGGTTGCCGAACGCATCAAGCGAGGGGACGACGACGCCCGAGGCACCGCAGCGCTCGATCGCGGCGGTGAGGTCATCGAAGGCCGGCGCGTCATGGTCGTGCTCGAAGAGCGGTGGGGAGCCGGTGCGCTCGATGTAGACGGTCCCGAGCTGCAGGCCCGCCTCGTTGGCCCAGCTGGACAGCTGCGCGTGCACGAGCGTGTACTGGCTACGCCCGGCGAAAGGCGAGAGCCGGGCGTAGCCCAACACCAGTGGGCGCAGCGGGATGACGTTACTCATGACACGGCCTTCTCTTCGTCCTTGTTCGAAAGATGTGGAACGGCGCGCGGGAAGACGCCTCACGCGGTCCTCCCGCGCACCGGGATGAGGCGCCCGGCGTCGCGCCAAGAGGTGGTGGCGCGACGCCGGGCACTTGAGCGGGCGGCCGGCGGTTCGCGGCAGGACGCCGTCCCGCGTAGCCGCGAACGCACCGACCGCTCGCCGCATCAGTGGGCCTCGGAGGCCATGACGGCGTGGCCCGAGAGCCTCTCCAGCTCGGCAACGATCGTCCGGACGTCGCCGTACGGCGCCAGGTGGGCAGCGCTCGGGACGACGACAGCGACTCGGCTGCTCTCCAGCGCGGCGCGGAGCTGCTTGAAGCGGTCCGGTTTCGAGCTGGACTCCTCGGCGTACACCTTCGCCAGGCGATAGCCCCAGCGCTGTGCGAAGGCGGCCATTCGGCCTCGCGCGTCGGACGACTCTCGTGTCGAGGAGAACTCGTCTTCGACCAGGAATCCGTACAGCTCTCGTTTCTCTGTCATCTGCGGCCCCGCCACAGGTCGTAGACGACGTCCTTGATCATCACGACGAGCAAGACGGACGCCCCGATCGCAAGCATCCAGAATCCGGCGGTCACAACGAACTCCGGTCGTGACCGGGCGAATAGAGCCATCTGGCGTCGGGGCCGGGAGCGCGGTCGGGAAGGTCGGCCGGGTTGAGCGTGACGGGCTGGCTCTTGAACCGACGCGCCATCGCACCCGCATACGGCTTGGCCAGTGCCGCGGCCAACGTCCGGTCGACGAATGCGAAGCGCCCGAACCAGACGCGGACACGCTCCTGCCCAGATGCCTTGGTGTCCTGCATCTTCGGCACCCCTCCATCAAGTAGCCGGGTTGCTCGACGGCTTGCCGAGCGTGTCCCCAAGACTGTCGGCGACAGGCCGGACAGCAGAACCGCGTCGGCGGACATTTGCGGACATTTCGTGCTACTGTCCGATCAGACATTTACCGGCATCTACCCATGAGTAGGGGTGGTGTTCCAGCGTGAACACGGTGCTTCGGCGCGCGATGTACGACGCCGGCCTGAGCGAGGTCGATCTGGCGACCGAGCTGACGGTTGACCCGAAGACCGTCCGCAACTGGATGCACGGTCAGGTGCCGCATCCGGGCACTCGCGCGGCCCTGGCCGAGCTACTCGAAGTCGACGCCACGGTCCTCTGGCCGACGCTCGACCGGTCGGTCGCCGGAACAGACCGCCCCGCCGGCCTGGTTGCCGTCTACCCGCGGTCGTCGGCGATCAGCCGCTCTGATTGGCTTGCCCTTTTGGCCGGCGCGGAGACCGGCATCGGAATTCTCGCCAGCGGCACCAGGTTCCTCGCGGACCACGACGTCGTTCAGACACTCCGCGACCGCTGTGAGTCAGGAGTCCGGGTCCGGATCGTCATCGCCCCGCTGACTGATCAGGTGGCTGAGGGGGAGCCGCCCGCCGAACTCCCGGCCGCGTTCGAACGGCTGGTGGTCGCCGAGCCCGGCGTCGAACTCCGGTTCCACCCGGCAGCGCCGTACAACTCGCTCTACATCGCCGACGACCAACTGCTGGTCAACCAGCACTCGTATGGCGTCCAGGCCGCGGACTCTCCGGTCTTCCACTACCGACGTACAGCCGACAGTGAGCTGTACGACGCGTACCTGTCGAGCTTCGAGCTCATCTGGTCGGCTTCGCGGGGCAACGTGCCGACGGCAGGCTGAGCGGTCAAGTAGCGACATCTACCGGGCCGAGGATTTCTGTCGATGCGGTCAACTTGTCCCGAGCGACGTCGTACTGTCGAAGTGTGATGGGTGTAGACGAAGCGCGATCCATCGCGGAGCGACTGCTCCGCGACCGGTTGCCGCGGCGGTGGGCGCATACGCAAGGCGTCGGCGAGCGGGCGAGCGAGCTGCGCGGCGTTCTGGGGGAGCAGGCACAGATCGTCGAGGTCTCGGCCTGGCTTCACGACATCGGCTACTCGCCGATCATCCGGACGACGGGCTTCCATCCGCTGGACGGCGCCCGGTACCTGCGAGACGTCGTCGTCGCGGACGACATGGTGTGCCGACTGGTTGCTCACCACACGGGAGCCGTGGTCGAGGCTAGCGAGCGGCATATCCCGGAGCTGACCGACGAGTTCGAACTGCCCGACCCTGCTCTACTCGACGCCCTCACGTACTGCGACGTGACGACCGACCCGGATGGGTGTCGCGTCGGTGTCGAGGAACGGCTCAGCGAGATCTTGATGCGGTATGGCAACGGGCACGTGGTCCATCGGTCGATCACGCGATCAGCTCCGGCGATCCGCCGAGCGGCGTACGACGTACAGCGACAGCTCGGGGCTAATCGAAGTACAAAGTCGAACCGGGGGAGAGGTACTGCGTGATGCGCTGCCGCATCGAGCGGTGCATCTGGAGATCGGCCAGCTGGTCGCGAGGGACCCAGTGGACCTGGGTGCTCTCGCGGCTCGGTGTCGGGCGGCCGCCGGTGGCGCGAGCGCGGAGAAGGATCGAAAACTCCTGCCGGGCCTCGTTGTTGCTGGTGTAGAGAATGATGTGCTTGGGATCGGTGTAGATACCGAGCACGTCGAGGATCTCGCAGTCGATGCCGGTCTCCTCTTTGGTCTCGCGGACTCCGGCCTGTGACATGGACTCGCCGAGGTCGATCGCTCCGCCAGGGAGCGCCCAGTTGCCGTTGTCCGAGCGTTCGATGAGCAGGATGTCGCCGGCATCGTTCTCGATCACGACGTTGACCGACGGGACCATACTGTTGGCGGCAGGAGCTTCGGGATCGTCGTAGTAGTCGATACGTCCGGGCATCAATCCTCCGTCATTGGGGTGGCGTCGTTCCAGACTTTCTCGAAGCTCTCGAGGTAGTGACTGGCGAGTTCTCCGCCGGGGATCTTGCGGAGATACCAGACCGGCGCCTGCGCGGCCGGGAGACCGTAGATGTGGGTGTTGACGAACAACCGGTCGTCCGCGCGGTAGATCGAGTTGTACAGGACTGTCCGGTGGAGTCTGACCTCGACTCCGGCGACGTTCGGAAGGTCGCCGTACAGCGCGATCGCGTTTCGGATCTTGGCGGCCAGGGCGTCCCCGATACCTTCCTCGACGCCTCGGTTGGCCACAGTTGGATCTGCCGGGTCGCCCAGCAGGATCCGAACCCGGGCGCCGGCCTTCGCCTTCTTACGGAGGAGGCGCTGAATCCCGGCGTCCTCCGCGAGGAACAGGCCCGCATACACCAGGATGCCGATGTCACCGTCGCCGGCGTCGAAGAGCGTGCGCCACTCGTCGCTGGGTACGTCGGAGCGGCGTGGGTAGACCTTGACGATCTCGCTCTCGGAGACAGCAGCGGCGCGGTCGCGGGTGATCGCGTTGGGCCAGAAGTACGACTCTTCGCGGTGCAGGAGCGTTGCCAGCGCGTGCCGATTCCGCGGGAACGGGAGCAGGTCCTTGAGGACCCAGCGCTCGACGGTCTTCACATTGACATCGAGCTGCTCTGCAAGGGCATGATGGGTCAGGCCGTTCTCCGCCATCGCCGCTCGCAGTCGTTCGTTAGCCACGGGACCTAACTTAAGACATTTCAGGACATTTTGGAGTCATCCGAGAAGTCTTGGAGATGTCGGACCACGCGGTGACCCTGTCCGAGCGCCTGGCGGCATCCTGCTTGCACGAACCCTGGGAGGGCTCATGCGAGGCAGAAGGATGTACGCGTTCGAGATCTCGACCCGGAGCCGAGACGGCTCCTGGTCGACGGTGGCATCCGGAAAAGGCGAGTTCAGTCGGCCGCCCAAGGCCAGCGTGCGCAGTATCGCGGAGCGGTGGATCCATGAGGAGACCGGCCGGCTCCGCGGTGGTCGGCTCGTCGTGGTCGGACGGCGGCGCGGCGCGCCGCGAGGGCTCGTCCCCGCCGTACGGATCCGGCTGCTGGATCGAGCGGGTGGTTACGTGCTCGCGTCGGCGTACATCGGGGTCGATCGCCGGGACGGCGTCCGCGGCGGCGTGCCGGCAATTGGGCGAACCGATCGTGGCTGACCTTGATCGGACTCCGAACACGCGGCTCCGTGCGGCCAGGGGATCGATGTCGCAGGAGGTGCTGGCGGAGAAGGTCAATGCCGTGATCTATCGCGCGACGGGCCGAGGTGCCGGGGTGAACTCGAAGATGATCTCGGCGTACGAGCGGGGCTGGTACACCTGGCCGCGTGATGACGTGCGTGACGCGCTCTGCGAGATCTTCCAGGTCAGGTCGGGCGCGGAGCTCGGGTTCCACAGGCGCCGGATGAAACCGGCCCGATCGCCGGCGTCTGTGAGTCTGCTCGCTCTCGGCAGCGATCGCAGGCCGTCGGCAGCGGTCGAGTGTTTGCAGGTGCCGGGCGGGCGCTCGTATTTCGGTGCGGAGCTCTCCGCGCACTACGCGGAGGCCGACCGTCAGGGCGTCGCTCTGATGATCGAGCCCGAGCCGGAGCTGCTGCTGGCGCTGAACCGGCCGGACCGACGGTCGATGGTTGTGGCAGTTGATGAAGAGAGCCGGTACTACGTCGCCGATGGCCGTCGCTTCGTGAGCCAGGCCGCTCGTGAAGATGGCCCGCGGACGCTTCAGACGGCGAATCTCGTCGATGACCTGACGATCGGGATCATTTGGGCGACTACCAATGCAGACCTGGCGCTGCTCGCGGACGATGCCCTACTCGAGCGCAGCCAGGTCTACATCGCGCATCAGGAGCAGCAAGCGGTGTCGCGGGGCGTGCCCGACGAGCTTCCACCGCTCAACCAGGTCTCCGGCCTCTGGCTCGGGTCGCAGTTCTGCTCAGGTCACATCCTGCGTCATCTGGATCAGATCGGGGAGAGCCCGCTGTTCTGGACTCGTGAGCGGCGCGGAGAGGAAGCGGCCTCCTGGTTGCTGTGGGCACACAAGTTCGACTATCTCCGCCGGACCTCGCGGCGATTTCCTGATCTGCGGCGCGGCTTCTGCATCCCGGAAAGTGAGGTGAAGGCCTCGCCCCGATACGAGCGGGTCATGCTCTTGCTCGCGATGGTGCTGATGGAGGCGTTCGGCATCCGCGTCGAGGTCAGCACAGAGCCGGACCACACCGAGGTCGAAGGCTTCGTCTTGTCCGAGCGGGCGATCGTGGCCAACTGGCTGGGTAGCCCGGGACTGTGGTGTGTGGAGGCGAGTGCTTCTACTTCGCGCCTGGCGACCTACCGGGAACTTGCTGGCCAGGTCGGCGGCGACTCGCTGACAGCCCAGTCGACGTCCGCTGCGCGTTTGGCCGCGGTCGCTGAGTACCTCCAGGTGCCGTGGGCCTGGCTCTTGCGCCGGAGTGTCGAGCTGGCCGGCTCGGGTGTCGACGACATCTGCCATCCTCGCAGCCGCCTACTGTCGACCCGTGGACTGAATACCGCCATCACCTACCTGTCACACATCAACGTCCTCGAAGGAGATGACTTTGCACGCCGCTGAACTCACCATGGGCCGGACCTTCGCGGTCCACTTCGACCACGGCGACGACTTCTACACCGCGCTGGCCGACTTCTGCGCCGAGCACGACGTCCGCCAGGGCTTCATCCCGATGTTCATCGCCGGCATGCGCGAGGTCCAGCTCGTCGGCACCTGCGAGAAGCTCGAAAACCCAGACGCCCCCATCTGGAGCTCCGTCCACCTCGAAAACGTCGAAGCCGTCGGCGGCGGAACCCTCGCCTACGACGAGACCACCAACACCGTCCTGCCACACATCCACGTCTCCGTCGGCCTCAAAGCCCACTCGGCCGCCGCCCACACCAGCCACCTCCTCGGCGCCAAAATCCAGTTCCTCACCGAGATGTACGTCGTCGAAGTCGCCGGCCCAACCTTCTCCCGCCACCGCAACCCCGCGCTGTACGACGTCCCGCTCCTGACGTTCGGATAGTTCATCTGTTGCTTAGAGCAACAGTCCTTGAATTCGTAATCAGGGTTACGATTCGGCTGCCTCGACGTGAGCGTCGAGGCATGGATCATCTCGAGGCCTGGAAGAAGGGCGTTGGGCGGCGGAGTCCCGACGCGAACGCAATCCTGAGCGTGGCGGAACGGCGCCGATTGTTCGAGGCGACCTTCGATGCAGCTCGCTTCTACCGGCGCGAACTCTTTCGGACCCGACGAGGCTGGGCATGGCAGTACCTCGAGCGCAGCGGAGCAACCGAGGTCCTGGATCCGACCTCGGCCTGGCTCGCCGGCTTCGCACCCGACGCCCGATCAGAGCTCGTCGACCACCTCAGATCGCAGGGCCACAGTTACGACGCGATCCGCCGCAGCGGCCTCGGCGTGCAAGGCGCGGACGGACGTCTGATCGACCGCTTCCGCAATCAGCTGGTGCTCCCGGCAAGAGACCACCAGCTAACAGTCGCAGGGTTCGTCGGCCTACGAAACGGCGCTCACGGCACCTACTACACCAAGACACCCGATACCCAGATCCACCGCCGAGCCGACAGCATGCTCGGCCTCGCTGAACAACGCGACCTCCTCCAGGCAGGAGCCATCCCCGTCCTGGTCAACAATCCGCTCGACGCCCTCGCCATCGAGCGAACCAGCCGCACGAACGGAGGCCGCTGGGCCGGCATCCCGCTCGTCAACATGCTCCTCTCCGCAGACCAAGCGCGACTCCTGAAGGCCCACTCCCCAGCCGACGAAGTCATGGTGCTCCTCCCACACGCCAGGCGACCAGACGAGGTCGCGATCCAACCCCACCCTGAGCTGGCGCAATCCTTCAGACGAGTCCAAGCGGTCAAGCTTCCCCGCGGCCAAACCCCCACCAACCTGTGGCTAGCCGACAACGGGCCCGACCGACTGCGCCACGAGCTACAACAAACCCGACCGCTCGCTGACTACCAGCGCGTTGATAGCCGAACAGGCCGACGACATCGAGAAACAAGCACTCAACCAGAACCACCGGAACCCGGACTGTCGCCTGATTTCTAACGTCTTCTCGTCTCGGGCGCTGACCCGGTCAACGCACGAGCCAGCAGTCCGCGACGAGGGCCGCTGGCACGAACCGGCCGCCGCCGACGCGCCGGTTCCCGGCCTCGGGCCAGATCGAGGACGGGGACTGTGGATGGCAGCCCAAATGGTCGACGAACTCGCCATCGAGCACCCTGGCGGAGCCACCGCCGTGTTCCTCGTTCACCGTCTCTCACGCCCAGCCCGGCTCCTCACCGCCGACGCATTCACCCCGCAGCCGGCCACAGCAGCCCCTGCACGAACCGTCCTGACCGTCGAACAAGATCAAGCTGGCCGCCTGACTATCAGTGGCCCGATCGACTCCACCACCGCCGCGCACCTCATGACCGCCGTTGCACAGCCAGCGCCGCAATGACCCGGGACCTGATCATCGACCTGACCGGCGTCACCCACCTGGCCAGCGCCGGCGTCTCGGTACTTCACGAAGCCGACGCCCGCAGCCTCGCCAACGGCATCCAGCTATAACTGCTCGCACCGGCCGGCAGCGTCGCCGACCAAGTCCTCACCCTCGTCGAATTGCCACACCTCACCAACGCCCACGGAATCACCTAGAACACCAACAAGCCCCACGGATAGGCCACTGCTGCCCCCGAGAGGGGAGAGCCGCCGCCCCCGCTGCACTGTGGTGGCGGTCGGTGGTCTGGTCTGCCAGGGCGGAGCCACGCCTGATCCGGCGGTAGACACGAGGACGACTTCCGCGGCAGCTTCCAGGCCGCGAAACTTGGGCCACCAGGGAGGTCCTGGTCGCTGGGTGGCGCCTGACGAGGTGGACCGGGGTTCTGGTTGGACAGGCGCATCACCGCAGACGGCAGTCAGCGAACTGCCGGCTCGCCCCCGTTAAGGAGTGCACCGCCGGTGCGCGCGTCGGCGGTGGCCAGCAGTGCGGCGCCCGCGACGAGGACCGGCACTGCGTAGCCGGCCATCGCTACGAATCCCAGTGCGGTCCACATCGCCACTCCGAAGATTGCCAGGAGCGCGGCCGCGCTCACTGCGGTCAGCCGGGTCGCCACTCCGCAGACGAGGGCGATGCCGAGGACGACTTCGAGGATGGTCGCCGCGATTCCGACCGTGGTGGAGAGACCACGCAGTGCGTCGGGTAGCAACGTCTCTGTGTAGTCGATAAAGCCCGCAAAAGATCCCCACGACACTCCATCGCTACCCGGGCCGCCGAGCACGCCAAATCGGTCGGCCACCGAACCGAGTAGCAGCAGGCCCAGGATGATCCGGACAGTGACGGCCAGGATGCGGAAGCCCCCAATCGTTAGGGTGTGAAGCCCTATCACCACCACCGCTGTCTCGGTGATCCAGTCAACCGATCCGCCGAGAAACAACAGCCGAACCAGCTCGGTGAGCAGCGTAAGGGCGGCGAAACCGAGGGCAGCAAGACGCATGTCAACCCCTTCGAATAGTAAGGTCCCTTATCAACATAGGAGTTGAGGGGACAATGGTCAAGCACCTTACTAATCCGCTGGTGGGCCGCCCTGCCCCTCTAGGCAACCTGTTGTCCGCAGCTGCACGGACTCTCGCCGCCGAATTAGACGCCGGGATCACCGCGGCCGGCTTCCCGGATGTTCGCGCCGCACATGCCCCGGTCTTCCAGCTGATCGAGCCGGACGGCACCAGGCTGAACGTGCTTGCGGAACAAGCCGGCATGACCAAGCAGGCCATGGGAGAACTGGTTCGCCACCTCGAACAGCGTGGCTATGTGACCGTTAACCCCGACCCGGCGGACCGGCGAGCCAAGCTCGTGCGGCTCACCGCTCGCGGCTGGCAGGTTGTCGAGGCCGGCGTCGCAGTTATCGAACGGTTCGACCGGCATCTCGACGAGATCATCGGCGCTCCCGAAGTCGAACGGCTCCGGCACGCCCTGGTCCGGATCATCGGCGGCGCCGGCTCAAGCTACTCGAACGCACAGCACAGCACCCGCGTCATGCGAATCGAGTGATCGACGATGCACGGCCGTAGAAGGCCCCATGCGGCTCAAGACTGATACAGCCACCCAGGCCGGGCAGAATAGGCATTGGCCCGTAAGGAGCACTGGAACGAAGACTGGCGTTAGAGGTATCACATTCTTGGGCGGGCAGCGCTGCCAGTCTTGCTTTCAGTGGGGGTCGTGGGGAGGCTTACGCTGACTTGCAGCCCGCCGTGTTGGTTTGCGGTCAGTTCGAGGTGGCCGGCGTGGGCGTCGATGATTGACTGTGCCAATGCCAGCCCCAGGCCGTGTCCTGGGCCGGCTGTTCGTCCGGTCGCGCGGAAGAATGGCTCGGTCAGGGCGTTAAGGTCGGTGGGACCGACGATCGGCCCGGTGTTGGTGATGGTGATCTCGACCATGCCGGTTCGCGCCACATAGCTGTGGACCGTGATTGAGCCGTCGGGGACGTTGTGGCGAGCTGCGTTCTGTACCAGGTTGGCCAGCAGTTGCCGCAGCAGAACGGCGTCACCGATGACTGTGGTGGCGCGGATGTTCACGGTCACATTCAGCTCGAGCGAAGCGATATCGGTCTGGGCGGAATCGACCGCGGCCAGCACCAGCGGAGCTAGCTCGACGGCGGTGTTCGGCACCTGGTGAGCTTCGATATCAGCCAGATCGAGGAGACCGTTGACGGTGTCGATGCAGCGCTGGTTGAGCTCGCGAAGCTGCCGCAGCAGGCGTGGTGTGTCGACGCTGGCGGGCTCGGCCGCGGCGATTTCCAGTACTGTTTTGGCCGCGCTGAGGGGGGATTGCAGTTCGTGGGATGCGTTCGCCGCGAACCGTTGCTGGGTCTGGTATGCCGCGTCGAGACGAGTCAGCATCGCGTCGAACGATGCTGATAGCCGAGTGATTTCGTCGGGCGGGCCGGTCAGTGCGACCCGCCGAACCGGCTGGCCGGCCGTGGCCTGGTGGGCAAGCTCGTCGAGCTGCCGCAACGGTTTGAGGGCCCGGCCGGCGATCTTCCAGCTGCCCCACGTCCCAATGGCCACGATCATCGTGAAGGCGATTAGTGACACCCACACCAAGAGATCGAGCAGAACGGCCTGGCTGGTGACGGCGAAGGCCGGTTCCGTGGCGCCAGGGTAGGTCGTCGGGTCTGATGTCGCCGGGGGGAGCGTTGGCTGCTGAAATTGGTAGTCGGGGAGGTAGCGCATGGCCAGGTAGATCACTCCGGCCAGCGTCAGGCAGCTGCCGGTAACCAGAACGAGGAAAGTAGCGGCCAGGCGGGATCGCACGGTCAGCCGTCCACTCAGTCCCAACCGCCGGACGCGCCGGGCCGGCAGCTCAGCAGTGCTCATTTGACTCCGCCATCCGGTACCCGACACCGGGGATGGTAAGGATCACGGATGGGTCGCCGAGACGCCTGCGCAGTGACGAGATCGTCACCCTGACCGTGTTGGTGAAGGGATCAGTGTTCTCATCCCAGGCTTTCTCCAGTAACTGCTCCGCGCTGACCACACCGCCTCGCGCCTGGATCAAAATTTCGAGTACAGCGAACTCCTTGCGGCTGATCCGGATCAGCCGGCCGTTGCGGTAGACCTCGCGGCGGAACGAATCCACCATGATGTCCGCGTAGTCGATCACCGGGGGGATGAGCGCGGCAGGTCGGCGATGCAGTGCACGCAGCCGGGCGACGAGTTCGGGGAACTCGAATGGCTTGGCCAGGTAGTCATCTGCGCCGAGTTCGAAGCCGCGCACTCGCTGGCGAAGGCCACGGGCCGCGGTTAGCATCAAGATCTTCACCTCGGGATAGCGGCTTGTTACTTGCCGACAGACCTCGTCGCCGGGGGTTCCCGGGATGTCGCGGTCAAGGATGACCACGTCGTAGGCCGTGTGGCTGATGCGTTCCAGGGCGGAGTCGCCGTCGTGGGTGATATCCGCAGCGATCGCTTCCCGGCGCAGGCCGGTCTGTACGGCCTCGGCCAAGAAGACTTCATCCTCGACAATCAGCACGCGCATCGCGCGCCCCCCGTTCATTGACAAGGATAACCATTGCAGACGCTGGCCAGGTCTGCCTGTGGAACAGCAGATCACGGCAGACCGCAGGAAATCATAAGCGTTTTCTCTTACGCCCTCTTCACGGATGTTCTGGTGAGCTGTGCCCGGCGAAGTCTTTGGGGCTTGGCCAGCGCGATGGAAGGCCAGCGCGCTCACTCGCAGAGAGGTTCACAGTCATGCGGATCACCCGGAAGAAGCTGCTGACGGCGATCGCCGCCGTCAGCATCGGCACAGGCATCGGCATCAGCTCGGCCGCGGCCGCGGCACCGTCCCCTGGTCATATCACCCCCCAAGCGATTAAGGAGGAGGCCACCGGACAGTCGAGGACAGCCGCAGCACACCCGCTCCAGTTCAACGTTGACGGAGAGCTGTTCGAAGTCTCACTGCGCTCGAACGAGCCTGGAACCTACGATTACAGGTGGCTGTCCGGCCCGAATTCCGGCTACGGGTTCAGCGCATCATCGTCTGACGGCCGTCGGTCGGCAGTTGCCGATCACGAACAATCCATCCGAGACTTCCTATCGCAGGTCGACCCAAAGACTGGCTACATTGAGTAGTCGCTGCCGCGCCTAAGGGGGCCGGTAAACGTGTCACCAGCGGCAAACGAGGAGCACTGGGCACTGGCGGTGTTGGTGCGGTGGCGTTCGAGGACTCGGTACACCGTTGGCCGGGACACTTCGAACAGTTCGGCCAGCTCGGCGATGCTGTGTTCTCTGGCGGCGTGGAGCTTGAGTAGGTGGGCCTGCCTGGCTGGCGGCAGTTTCGGTGCCGGCCTTTGAGCTTGCCCTTGGCGCGGGCGATTGTCATGCCTTCGCGGGTTCGCATCCGCAGCAGGTCGACCTCGAGTTCGGCGAAGGTGGCCGGGATGTTGAAGAACATCTTGCCCATCGGGTCGGTGTGGTCGTAGATCATCGTGCCGAGCTGGGAGCCGGATGCCACGGGCGGCGAGTGTGTCGCCGATCTCGCGGGCGTCGGGCACGGATCGGGCGAGCCGGTCGACTTTGGGGGTGACGAGGGCGTCGCCGGCCCGGTCCAGGCCAGTGCCTGGTCCAGGCCGGGCGCCGCCTTGCGATAGCAACCGTTATCACCGGAGAATCAGCGGGAGTCGGACAAGGCGGTTCGAGGCCCCGACAGCGTGATTTTCGTAGGCGGTCGGACGGCGCTCTTCCGTATGACCGGCGAACCCACCCTTCCCTTGATTGAACGTAGGTTCGATAGTTGGTTCATGGAGGTTCGGTTTTCGGTACGGCGTAACGAGGATGGCGCATGTGCCGTGTACGACTCGCTGATCGGCGCTTGGTGTACATCGGGCGCATCTGGGCGGGCGGCGGAAGCGGGCGCTCGCGGTTGAGTTGAACCAGCTCGCTGCCGGTGGCCGATTTGGGCGCGGTCCGGATTCCGCCCGAGCGGGCCTTCTGGGCGGCCGCGGGCACGATCGACGCCTGGGCGCCCGACGTCCGGCCCTGTGGCGGTCCGCGGGCCGCTAGTGGCTGGGGCGGCTCACCGACGTCAACGGCTGCGTCGAGTGGGTTTCCGGCGGCGATCTGCGACCCATCCCGCCTGACGTCGACCACCTGCGCTGCGCTCCACGGCCGCGATCGGGTCGGCCTTGGTCAGAGGCTTCGCATCCCGGCCGTCCCGGGCGCTGCGACAAGATCTCGTCCGGCCGTCTCCGGCGGCAACTCCTCGAACTATGCCTGTACGCCGGCCGGCCTTAGTGCCGCTGCGAGCTCGCGCGACTGAACCGGGGTCAGTTGCATAGTTGGGCCGACGACCATCTGTTCGCCACCTCGGTACGGGCCGGCGACCAGGACCTCGGGGAGCACGATCGGCCCGATCGCTCCGCCAGTCACGACATCTCGGGACCTCCGTGCTTCACCTTCTCCCAGCCGGTCCGGCACCCGCCGACGTAGCGCGACGCCGCGCCCATCACGACCGGTTGTTCGACGCTCATCGAGGCTCTGTCGGCCCGAGGGGATCGTGCCCTCGGGCTGCATGTCGGTGCCTACAGGCGGGCCTCCAGTGGCGGTGAAACCGTCCTGGCCTGCTCCGTCACTGCTCCGTGAGAGAGCGCAAAGGCCGGCAAATGATGCGCAGCGACGGGTGTTCTGGAGGGGGCGAAGCTGCTTGGTGACGACTACTGTACGGCGGCATTGAGTTCGTGTTTGCGCAGGTCAAGCCAGGTTTGGAAGCTCTGCAGGTGCGGGTTCAGTTCGCGAATGGCGTCCAGGTTGCGGTTGCCGGGTGAACTGTTCGTGGTTCTCGGCGTAGAACTGGAACATGTTGGCGGGTTCAAGGCAGCTCGAGGTCGCCGAAGGCTTCGTCTAGGGCTTGGGCGGCGGCTGGGTTGGCTACTTTGCGGCCGAGGTAGGTGTCTTGGGTTATGGAGACCTTGGCTTGGCCTAGTTGGTCGGCTACTTGGCGGGCGGTGTGGCCGGCGTTGTCGAGGGTGGTGGCGGTGGTTTTGCGGAGGGCGTGGGAGCGGATCCAGGCGAGTTGGTCGGAGTCGGTGGGTTGGGTGGCGGCTACGAGTTCGGTTCGGAGGGTGGGGTGTTCGTCGAGCTGGATGCGGTAGGCGGTTAGGAGCTCGGTGACCAGGTCGGTGGTGGGTTTGAGTCGGCCGGTTTCGATGAGTTCGATGCGATTTTTGGGCCAGCTGAGTTGGGTGGCGACTTCGGGACGGGTGAGTTTGGCTTGGCGGCGGAGGGCTCGGAGGGTGAGGCCTAGGTTGCGGCGGGCGGTGCTGCCGACGGGGGAGAGGGCGGTGCGGAGGTGGCGGCGGGTGTTGGAGGGGTCGCGGAAGCCGCCGGTCGAGTCGGGGAAGACGGGGTCGTCCAGGCGGATGCCGGCGTTCTTGCGGGCTTGGAGGGTGGCGATCAGCCAGTTCGGGATGGGGAGGAGCCGGTTGCCGGCGGCTGATTTGGGGGCTTTGCGGAGGAGGCCTTCGCCGCGGACTCGGACGATGGTGTGGGTGATGGAGACGGTGGCGGCGTCGAGGTCGATTTGGGACCAGGTGACGGCGAGGGCTTCGCCGATGCGGACGCCGGTGCCGAGCATGAAGGCGACCAGGTCGGGGAGATCTGCTTGGACGGCGCGGTCGTCTGCGACGAGGCTGCGGCGGAGGAGTGCGACTTCGCTGGTCGTCAGGGCGCGGGGTGGGCTTTTGGGGTCGGCTTCGATGGCTTCGATCTCGCGCATGGGGTTGGTGGCGAGGGCGCCATGACGGACGGCGATGCCCATCATGCTCGAGATGATGGCGCGGGCAGTCTTGGCGGTCGAGGGGCCGGCGTTGTCGGTGATGGTGGAGATGACTTTGTCGAGGCGGCCGGTCGTGGCTTCGCCGATGCGGAGTTCGGCGATGGCCGGCCGGACGTGGTTGCGGAGGACGCGCTCGTAGGTGTCGTAGGAGGTCGGTGATCGCTTGCCGGCGGCGATCAGTTTCTTGAACCGCTCTTCCCACTTCTCGATCAGGACGTCGAGCTTGTGCATCGCGCTCAGGCCGTCGGTCGAGCGGCTGGTTCTTGCGCGGTCCTGGAGCTTCTTCAGGAGGGCGGCTTCGGCTGCAGTCTTGGTCCGGGCAGTGGCGGTGACGTCGCGGACGTGGCCGTCGTGGTCGCGGAAGTTGGCCTTCGCGGTGTGCTGGACGGATTTGCCCTTGTCGTCGGTCTTGGAGATGCGGGTCGAGATCTTGCCCCAGGATCCGACCTGCAGAGGTGGTCGCGCCATGTCATGCCTCCAGCTCTTGGGAGAGCTGGTTCAACGGTCTCCGGGGTGCGGAATCCACGAAGGCCGGAATGCTGACAACTGATGTGACATGACGCACAGTTGCGATCAAGTTAAGGAGCGGGCAGTGAGCGTAGAACGCAAAGAGGTGAGTAAAAGGTGACCAGCGGACACGAAGAAGCCCAGGGCACGTTGGTGACCTGGGCTTTTGTGCGCCGCCAGGGACTCGAACCCCGAACCCGCTGATTAAGAGTCAGCTGCTCTGCCAATTGAGCTAGCGGCGCTTGTTGTTCTGTTGTTTTGCTTGCGAACGACGAGAAGACTAGCAGGGTCTTTGGGGAGATGCGAAATCGGTTAGGGGGTGAGGATGGTCATGGCGGCGTTGTGGCCGCCGAGGCCGGAGACGGCGCCGCCGCGGTGGGCGCCGGAGCCGCAGCGGAGGAGGTTGGGGGTGTCGGTTTCGGTGCCCCAGCGGTTGGGGGTGGCGGGGGTGGGGGACCAGGGCCAGTGCAGGTCGCCGTGGAAGATGTGGCCGCCGGGCATGCCGATGGCGTGTTCGATGTCCTGGGGGGTCTTGGACTCGATGCAGAGGTTGCCGTCGGCGTCGCGGGCGATGCAGTCGGTGAGGGGTTCGGCGAGGTAGGAGTCGAGGCCGGCGAGGACGCGGCGGGTGGCTTCGGCGCGGGCGGATTCGTTGTCGGCGGCAAACAAGCGGGCGGGGAAGTGGACGCCGAAGACGGTCAGGGTGTGGTGGCCGGAGGCGATCAGCTCGGGGGAGAGGATCGAGGGGTCGGTGAGGGAGTGGCAGTAGACCTCGGACGGCGGGACGGCGGGGAGGTCGCCGGCGGCGGCGGTGCGGTAGGCCGTCTCGAGCTGGCTGTAGTCCTCGTCGATGTGGAAGGTGCCGGCGAAGGCGCGGGCGGGGTCGTCGCCGGAGCGTAGGGCCGGCAGCCGGGAGAGGAGCAGGTTCACCTTGAGCTGGGAGCCCTCCGGCTTCGCAGTGACCGCCCGGCCGCGCAGTACGTCGAGCGTCGCCGGAGCGACGTTGGAGAGCACCCACGAGCAGTCGACGGATCGCTCTCCGTCGCCACCGAGCCAGGTGACCGAGCCGCGGACGCCGTCCACCTCGATGCTGGTCACTGCGGCATTGGTGACGAGCGCGGCGCCCGCTCGGCGCGCAGCTGCGGCCAGGGCGTCGGTGACGGCGCCCATGCCGCCGACGGGTACTCGCCACTCGCCGGTGCCGTTGCCGATCAGGTGGTAGAGGAAACAGCGGTTCTGGATGAGGGACTCGTCGTGCAGGCCGGCGAACGTGCCGATGACGGCATCCGTCGCTACGACGCCACGGACGGTGTCGTCGCTGAAACGCCGCTCGATGGACTCACCGAGGGGGCGCTCGAACAACTCGTCCCACAGGGCAGAGTCCACGCGGGAGCGCAGGCTGTCAGCAGATGGCAGCGGTTCGAGCAGAGTGGGTGCGATGACTGCGGCCAGCTCCCCGACGGCGCCGTAGAACTGCGTCCAGGCGTCGTACTCCCTGTCGCTGCCGGTGAGGCGGGCGAAGGACTCGCGCGTCGCCGCGCCCTCGGGCCGGTCGACCATGAGGCCGAGGTCGCGACCGGAACGGCGTACGGGCGTGTACGACGCCACGCTGCGCGACCGGAGCTCCAGGGACAGGCCCAGGTCCGACACGATCTTGTCGGGCAGCAGGCTGACCAGATACGAGTACCGGGAGAGGCGGGCGTCGACGCCGCGGAACACCTGCTGGCTGACCGCTGCGCCGCCGGTGTGCGGCTGCTGCTCCAGCACGAGCGTGGACAGGCCCGCCTGGGCCAGATAGGTGGCGGCGACGAGGCCGTTGTGCCCGCCACCGACGATCACGACGTCGTAGAAGTCCATTGTTCAGACCGGCCAATCGAGCTGGTGGTACGCGGCGTCCCAGAACATCCATTCGTAGCGGCACGTCGTTGCGAAGTGCTGGTGACAGCGTTCCCGCTCTGCGGCCCCGACGTCCAGCCCATCTGTGACAGCCAGCACCGATTCCACGACGGCGTCGAACTCCTCCGAGCCGTAGGTATCGATCCACTGCCGGTAGACGGGGTCAGGTGACGAGCGCTTCAGCAGGTCGCGGCCGACGTCGCGGTAAATCCAGTAGCAGGGCAGTACGGCGGCCACGGCCTCGGCGTACGTGCCGGTCGCGCAGACCGCGGTCAGATACGACATGTACGCCGTAGTGGTCGGCTTGGACCCGGCGGCGTCGACATCGGCCGTGGTGAGCCCCAGCTCACCCAGCAGCGTGCTGTGCAGCTCCCGCTCGACCGCAATGGCGTTGGCGGCGTGCAGAGCGAACATGCTGACGGCGTCCTCGTCGGTGGCGCGGGCCGAGACCAGACTGAGCGCCCGCGAGTACGCGCGCAGATAGTGACTGTCCTGCACGATGAAGTAACGGAACGCAGCGTGGTCCAGCGTCCCGTCGGTCAGCCCGGTGATGAACGGATGTCGCACGATCTCGCCGTACACAGCAGCCCCACCGCGGTCCCACAGCTCACCGGAGAACGTCATACCGACGACCCTATCGGCCGTCCTGCTTCTTGCTGAGGGAATCCTGGTAAACCTCTGCGTAGGTGGGGGTGTCCTGCAGCAGGCCGTCGACGAAGGCGGCCACATCGGCGCCGGTGATCTCCAGGACGCCCTTGCCGGCCGCGACGCCCTCCTCGAAGAAGTCCACCAGGTCGGTGAGCAGCGTTCCGTCGATCAGGTCGACCGGACCGACCTTGAAGACGTAGCGCTGAATCTCCTGGTAGACGATCTGGTAGTCCGGCGGGAGCGCCTTGACCCGCGCGACGTGCGCCCGCCACTGCTTCTTGCCGTCGATGATGTCCCGGATGCCCATGTCAGCCTCCCAGCTTGCTGAGCTTCTTGGCGACGTTGGCGTTCAGCTGCGCGCGCCACTTGTCGCGGAAGTTGCGGGCGCCCGCGCCGCCGGCCAGCGCCGCGCTGAAGCCCACGATGTCGTCGCCGACGACCTGGTAGATGGTCTGGCCGTCGGCCGCCGACTCCTCGAGCAGCCCCAGCGCGCTGTCGAAGATCGGCATCAGGTTGCGCCCGGTGAAGCTGCCGTACGACGTCAGCGCGGTGGTGATCTCGCCCCAGGCCGCTCGGTAGTCGTTCGGCAGGACCGCGGCCCGGGCCTCGAACGCCTTCCACTCCCGGGTCAGGTCGTTACCGGTGATGGTGTCCCAGAACGTCATCTCCCGCCCTCCTTCAACTTGTCGATCCGTGCCGTCATGAACTCCCACTTCGCCCAGAACGTCGCGAGCTCGGCCCGGCCGGCGTCGTTGAGGGTGTAGAACTTGCGCGGCGGGCCCTGCTCGGACGGCCGCTTCGTCACCTCGACGAGCGCGTTCTTCTCCAGCCGGAGCAGGATCGTGTAGACCGTGCCCTCGACGACATCGGTGAAGCCGAGCTCGTTCAGCCGGCGGGTGACGGCGTACCCGTAGGTCGCCTCGGCGCCGATGATCTCCAGCACGCAGCCTTCGAGCGTGCCTTTCAGCATCTCGGTCAGGCCGTCCATCCCGGACCCCCTCTGGTACTCGGTGTCACTCAGTACCAGTACAAAGTATCACCGAGTACCGGGGCTGCCAAGTTCCCGCGGGCCGTTTACCCTGACGCCATGACCATCCAGGACGAACGCCGCCAAGCACCGCCGGACTCCCCGCTGCTGCGACGGATTCGCGCTTCGGTGATCGGCGACGACCAGGTGATGCCCGGTCCGTACGGGCCGCGCCGGGTGACGTACGCCGACTACACGGCGTCCGGGCGGGCGCTGACGTTCCTGGAGGACTTCATCCGGGAGGAGGTCCTGCCGCGGTACGCGAACACGCATACCGAGTCCAGCGGGACGGGCCTGCAGACGACCCGGCTGCGTGAGGACGCGCGGCGCATCATCCACCAGAGCGTGGGCGGTGACGACGAGACCGCAGTCATCTTCTGCGGCTCCGGTGCGACCGGTGCGATCGACAAACTGATCGGTTGCCTCGGTCTGCGCATTCCGGCCCAGCTGGACGACGAACACCACCTGACCGACCAGATCCCGCCGGAGCAGCGGCCGGTCGTCTTCATCGGCCCGTACGAGCACCACTCGAACGAGCTGCCCTGGCGCGAGTCCATCGCCGACGTGGTGATGATCAGCCAGGACGCCGACGGCCACATCGACATCCCGCAGCTCGAGGAGCGCCTGGTCGAGTACGCCGATCGCCCGCTCAAGATCGGCTCGTTCTCCGCGGCGAGCAACGTCACCGGCATCGTCAGCAACACGCACCGGGTGTCCGCGCTGCTGCACCGCCACGGCGCCCTCTCCTTCTGGGACTTCGCCGCCGCCGCGCCGTACATCGAGATCGACATGTACGGCGGCCGCGACGCGGACCCGTTGTCGTACAAGGACGCGATCTTCCTCAGCCCGCACAAGCTGATCGGCGGCCCGGGCACCCCGGGTGTGCTGGTGGCCCGCCGGGAGCTGCTGACCAACCGGGTGCCCGACGTCCCGGGCGGCGGCACCGTCGCGTACGTGAACCCGACCGAGCACCGCTACCTGGAGGACCCGGTGCACCGCGAGGAGGGCGGGACGCCGGACATCATCGGGTCGATCCGGGCCGGTCTGGCGTTCCAGCTCAAGCAGGCGGTCGGGATCGACGTGATCCGCGCCCACGAGGACGCCTACCTCCAGCGGGCGGTCGAGGCCTGGCGGGACGAGCCGAATATCCAGATCCTCGGCAACGTGGACGCCGAGCGGTTGTCGATCGTCTCGTTCGTGGTGAAGGCGCCGTCCGGCCGGTACCTGCACCACAACTTCGTGGTCGCGCTACTGAACGACCTGTTCGGCATCCAGTCCCGCGGCGGGTGTTCGTGCGCCGGCCCGTACGGGCACGCGCTGCTCGGGATCGACCTGGAGCGCTCCAACGAGTTCGCCGAGGAGATCCTGCACGGCTGCGAGGGCATCAAACCCGGCTGGGTCCGCGTCAACTTCAACTACTTCATCTCGGACGCCGTCTTCGAGTACGTCGTCGCCGCGGTCAAGCTGGTCGCCCAGGACGGCTGGCGCCTGCTCGCCGACTACCGCTTCGACCCGGCCACCGGCCTGTGGCGCCATCACCGCGGCGCCGTCGAGCCCCCGCTGCGCCTGTCCCAGGTCGGCTACGACTCCGACGGCAAGCTCCGCTACCCCCGCCACGACTCCACCGCTCCCGAGTCGGTCCTGGCGGAGTACCTGGCCGAGGCCCGCGAGCTCCTCTCGACCAGCCAGGAGCCGGCCGACCTCGAAGCCACCGTCAACGCCGACTTCGACCACCTGCGCTGGTTCGACCTCCCGTCCCGCTGCCTCAGCTGACAGCAGAACGGCGCCGGCCTCCCCAGGCCGGCGCCGTTCCCAGCGGGGCTCACCGCTTGGGCGTTCCCTCCCCGCGCGGTGGCGCCGGGAACTTCCACTCCTTGCTGTCGGCCAGCCGGGTGAGCTGCGCCACGGTCAGGATCGGGAGCGGCCGGGTGGCCTTCGAGCCCTTCTCGGCGACGGCGTTGTAGGTGGTCATCGAGATCTGCTTGCCGTCCTTCCGGGTGATCTCGACGAAGCTTGTGAGGACTCCGTCCACGTTCCGGCCGTCCGGGTACTCGGGCGCGGGGTGCTGTGCCCGGATCGTCGAACCGTCCGGCCGGAAGCTGCAGCCCGGTACGTCCTTGCAACTGGGCGGCCCGTGATGGCCGAGCATGACCAGCACCTGCGATCCGCCCTTCCCGTCGTCGACGACGTACGCCGCGCCCAGGAAGCCCTCGCCGGCGCTGCCCCAGGTTTCCGGAGCCGACAGCGTTCCCTTGCCCTTGAGCAGCACCCGCAGCGTGTTCAGCGTCGGATCCTTGGGCGCCACCGGCGGCTTGACACCCGAATCCGGCGGGTCGGTGATCGAAACGATCGGCGCCGGCGGCGTCGCCTTGGCCGGCGTACCGGGCGCGGGGCTACTTGCGATCGCACCGGCCGGCTGCGAGCTGCTCGGGCGCCCCACCACGTGGATCGCGCCGGCGACGACCCCTACGCTGGCGGCCACCGCCACGACCCCGGACGCCGAGGCGAGCGCCGTCCGCCGGCGTCGTAACCGCAGACCCTGCCGAAGCGACCGCTCGACCAGGTCGGCGGACTCCGGCTCGAGGCCGTCGGTTGCCCGGTGCATCAAATCCGGGAGGTTGTTCACGAAGATCTCCTTCACAGAGCAGTCAGATGGACGGCGTCGTCACCCAGGACCACGCGGAGCCGCTCCAGCGCACGCTGGGTCCGGGTGGTGATCAGGCTGGGCTTCTTCCCCAGATCGAGCGCGACCTGCTGCACGCTGCGATCTTCGAAGTACCGCAGCACCAGCACCGCCCGATCCAGGGGCGCGAGTTCCTTCAAGGCCCCGATCAACGCCATCCGCAGCTCCACGTCGCCGGCCGCCACGATCTGTTCGGGCAGCACCTCCGTCGGCCGCTCACCCCAGCTCCGGCGTCTTCGCTGGGACACGAACGTCCGCGCCAGCGCCGTCCGGGCGTAGGCCTCCGGATGTTCGACCCGGCCCCAGACCTTCACCATGCTCGCCAGCGTCTCCTGCACCAGGTCCTCGGCGTGATGCCGGTCCCCGGTCAGCAGCCAGGCCATCCGGAACAAACCGCCGACCCGAGCTCGCGCGAACTCCTCGAACTCCGCGATCCCCTTCATCCACCCTCCGTCCAGTAGCCCACACCCCGTAGACGCACCCACCGCCGCCCCTTGTCACACCCACCCACGAAACCACCCCCGAGGACCACACCTGGCAGGATGGCCCCGTGAATGGAAGCTCCTGGTTCGCCTACGCGGTAGTAGTCACGACCACGTTCGTCGTCGGCCTGCTGGCCTTCACCATCTGGGTCCTCTCGCTCGTCTTCTGAGCGAGTGCGCGCCTGACCAGGGGGCCAGTCCTTCGGGCACTGGGGTCTGCCTTAGGGACCGACCCTAGGGCGCGTGACCGAGCGGTCACCGATCGTGGACGGCAGCAGTGTCACCCGCGTGAGGGAGGAACGATGGCTCATCGTGTTCCGGTCTGTGTGCTGTCCGCCGACTCGATCTCGCGATCGGGGGTGGAGAGCCAGTTGCGGTTCCAGCCCGAGATCCGGATCGTCGAGGACGACCGGCTGGACGACAGCGTCGTCGCCGTGGTCGCGGCCGAGTCACCGGACGCCGCGATGCTCAGTTCGCTGGCCGATCTGCGGCGCCGTGGCGTGGACAAGATCATCCTGGTGGTGGCCACGCTCAACGACGCCGATCTGATCGCGGTCATCGAGGCTGGGGTGTCCGCCCTGATCCGCCGCTCCGAGGTGACGCCGGTACGGCTGGCCGACCTCGTCCAGCGGGCCTCGGTCGGCGAGGCGGAGCTGCCGGCCGACCTGCTGACCCGATTGTTCCGACAGGTCTCGCACATGCAGAACGACGTCCTGACGCCTCGCGGCCTGCGGCTGGCCGGGTTGTCGCCGCGCGAGGCGGCCGTTCTCAAATTGGTTGCCGAGGGCTACGACACCGACGAGATCGCCGCCCGGCTGAGCTATTCACCGCGGACGGTCAAGAACGTCCTGCACGGGGTCACGACCCGGTTCCAGTTGCGCAACCGATCGCACGCGGTCGCCTATGCCTTGCGCGAAGGCCTGATCTGATCAGAACAACTGCCCGGAGAAGGAGACCGACGGCGTGCACCGGTCCGCGCCGGCGCCCGGCGCGGTGCAGTTCACCGACACGACGACAGGTTGGTTCTCAGCCGCGAACAGGGGTTCGAGGTAGTGGTAGTCCAGGTCCCGGAAGTTGGCCAGCCCGGTCTCCAGTACGACGTCCTTACCGATCGAGATCCGCAAGATGCCGCTGTCACCGCGAGGGTTCTGCAGGACCAGGTCGGCGATCCGGATCCGCTTCTTCGGCGGGGCCCGATAGCTGAAGTCCTGGAAGGCGCCGTTCGTGACCAGCTTGGCCTGGGTCGCCACCCGGAAGCTCAGCGGTACCGGACCGGTCGCGCTCGGCTTCGCCCCCGGCTTGACGGTGCCGGCCGGCTTCGACGGGGTCGGCGCCGGCGTCGGTCCACTCGGTGCCGGTGTCGTTCCGATCCCCGCCGCCTGCTCAGCCATCGTCGCGGCCGCGGTCGCCTTGTCCGCGGCGCCACTCGCCTGCATGGCCGCGTTTTCCGCCTTGGCGACTTGTTGCTCGGTCCGCTCTGTCGCCACCGATTGGACGGCGGGCTTCAGCAGGGCGAACCAGGCGGCGACCAGGGCAACCACGAGAACGGCCGCGGCCGCGGCGGCGGGCAGCAGCCACTTCGGTAGCAGTTGTTCCTGCTGGACGACGCCGCCGGTCGGGATCGGATCGAGCCCCTCGGGCGCCGTCACGACCTCGAACGGCAGCAGCTTCGGCTCCCCGCGCCAGAAGCGGCGCTGCGGACTCGCCCGCAGCTTCAGAACGGTCGCCGTACCAGGGATCGTGGTGACCGAGTCCTGCTCGGTCTCCAGCACCAGCTCGTCGTCGGCATCACGCAGGCTGATGCCGACCTCGAGCGGACTGTTGCCGAGGTTGTCCACCGCGAGCCGGAACTTGGCGCGCCGCCGCGCCCGGCGTTTGGCCGGGACGAGCTCGGCGACGATCTCGGTGAACGCGGCGACCTCGAGCGTGCCTTCTTCGACCACCGACGTCCCAGGGTCCTCCCGGGACTCGGCCTTGACGCCGAACGAGTGCCGGCCCGCGATCAGTTCGGGCGAGCGCGGTGGCGTGAAGGTGACGGTGACCGTGCCACTGGTCGCAGGCATCAGGTTGAGCGTGGCCGGTTCGATCGTCGCCCAGTCCTGCAGGGCGCCCACCAGACTGATCGCGAACTGGTCGACCAGGGGGCCGGTGTTGGTCACGATGACCTCGCACCCACCGGTCTCTCCCGGATCGAGCGGGACGGAATCCCTCGACAAGGACATCGTGGCTGCCATGTCCCCAGATTGGGTCTGTCGTCGCCACTCAGGCAGCCTCAACGGGTCAGCCCGGCGCGAGGAACTTCCTGCCCGATCGAGCATCCCGCCGGGCCTCTTCGCCAGGACGATCGGGCAGTGGACGCCGGGGCCGGCTGGCTACGATCTAGGCGCAGCGGAGGGGAGCGCCGTGACGCGAAGAAGAGATCTCTCGGTCGGTCTGGCCTTGGTCGGTGCGCTGCTGGCAGCCGCCGGTTCGAGTGCGGCCGTCAGCCCGTACGCCGTTGCCGTCTCACCGGGCGCGACCGAGGTCATCTCGGTCGGCGACGACGTGATCGGCACCGCGAGCGCCCCGGCCATCTCGGCCGACGGTCGGCAGGTCGCGTTCGAATCACCGGCCGCGCTGGATCCGGTCGTCGTACCGAGCGCGGACCCGGCAACCAACATCTACGTCCGGGATCGGCGCTCACCGGGGCGAACGATCCTGATCAGCCGCGGTCTGCGTCAGTCCTCGCTCGGCACGGCGCGCGGATTCTCCGCTGCGGCCCGCCCGGCGGTCTCCCCGGAAGAGGGTGGTAACGCGGACAGTCTGCGGCCGGCCATCTCGGCCGACGGCCGGTACGTGGCCTTCGAGAGCTGGGCGAACAACCTGTACGACGGCTATTACCAGGGAGTCCGCGTCGTCCTGTGCGACCGCGATCCCGACGGCGACGGGATCTTCGACGAGCAGCGACCGGACGGCTCGATGGACTTCCGCTATCTGCTCGTCGGCCTGCCGCCGAACGATGACGGACCGGTCGGGGGCACCGCGCCGAGCCTCTCCGCGGATGGCGGCGTCATCGCCTGGTTGGAGCAGGTTCCCGGCGCCGTTCGCCGCCAAGTCGTGGTCGCGCAGTTGACCAAGGATGCGGCCGGGCGAGTGACAGCTCCGTCGCCGGACTCGTTTCTGCGACCGGTGCCCGCAGACGTGTCGCAGAACGGCCCACAGGTCTCGGCCGACGGCCGCCAAGTGGTCTTCGCGACCGGCGACTGTTCGGCGGTTTGTCTCCCCGGTACGGCTACGGTCCAGGTGTTCGAGGTGGCCGCGCGTCGGTCCGTCCGTGTCGACGTCCTGCCGGACGGCGGGTATTCCGGGCAGGCCAGTAGGCCGTCGATCTCTGGTTCGGGACAGCTGATCGCCTACGAGCATCGGTCCGGTGCCGCCGGTCCGGTGACCGCGGTGGTCGTCGCTCGGAACCCCAGCGGTCCGTCGGCATCGATTGCCTCCCGCGATGTCGACGGCCGAGCGCAGGAGGGACGGACGCCGGCGTTGTCGGCCGACGGCCGCTATCTGAGCTTCCAGAGCTCAGCGGACGGCATGCACAACGGCGCGCCGGGGAGTGGCCGGCAGGCGATCGTCCTGCGCGACCTGACTCTCGATGCGGCGCGGGAGGGATCCGGTCTGCCGCGATTGCCGGGTGAGCTCGGCTCGCCGTCCGCGGACTGCGTCGACGAGGGTGGGACGCCGTGTCCTGCGGCCGGATCCAGTAGCGCGCCACGGTTGGCCGCTGACGGATCGGTGGTCGCCTTCTCCTCGGCCGGCGACGATCTGCTGCCGGACCGCTGCTGCGCGGGGGCTGTGTTCGCGCGCGTTCTGCAACCTCGGATCGAGGTGGCGACCACCGACTTCGGCCCGGCAGAGCTCGGCACCACGTTGTCCCGCGTGGTCGTCGTCCGGCACCTGGGCTTCGGACCTCTGCTGGTGAGCGGACTGAGTTTGTCCGGCCCGGATTTCCGGTTGTCCGGCGTGCAGAACTGCAGTGGTGCGACCCTCAATCCGACCGAGACCTGCAGTGTCGAGGTGCTCTTCGAGCCGACCGCCTCGGGCCGTCGCGAGGCGGTCCTCGCCGTCCGCCGGTCCGACGGCGCCACCGCCGATCTGCCGTTGGTTGCTCAAGGCATCGAGGTGCCGGTGGATCCGCCAGGGCCGCGGCCAGGTGGGCAGCTGGTGGTGACGCCCCCGACGCTGGACTTCGGCGGATCCGGTCCGGCGCTGGTCGGCCTCGGTTCGCGAGTGGTTCAGATTCGCAACCCGGCCGAGGTGCCGATTCCGATAACCGCCGTCGGCGTGCTGACCGGACCGCAGTTCACGATCGGCGACTTCACCGTCGGCAAGAACAGCTGCGCCGGCCGCACCCTGCTGCCGGGATCTTCCTGCACGATCGAAGTCGGTTCGACTCCGCAGAACAGCGGGCAGCGCAACGGCGTACTGGCGGTGACGGCTGGGGATCCCACCTACAGCAGGCTCGTCGGGCTGCGGAGCCGGGCGCTGCCGCCGACCCTGCAGGTGAATCCCGGCGTTGTCCGGATGAATCGGGTCACCACGATCACCGGGCAGAACTTCCCGCCGGCCAAGGCCGTCACGCTCACCCTGACCACTCCGGGAACGAAGCTGACGGCGAAGGTCGTGACCACGACGGACGGTCGGCTCTCCGCTCCGCTGCTGGTGTTCCCGCAGGCCAGTGCCGGGACGTGGCCGGTCGTCGCAGCGGTCGACGGGACGCCGATCCGCGCGCAGGCGCCGGTCCTCGTCGTACCGGGGAGCTTTCAGCCGCCGGGTTTCACGTCCCGGCGGTGAATCGCACTTCGTGGACGACGTGGGCCGGTTTCGCGGCGTCGACTGCGGCGTCCACTGCCGACAGGCTCACTTGACTGCCGGTGACGGTGACCGTCACCGTCGGGGTGGGCTGCTCGTCGACCTCGTCGATCGGCTCGGCCGACCATGAGGTCCCGCCGGTGTCGAGGATCTCGACGGCGCCGCCGGTCACCAGTTCGAGGTGCCGGCGCAGCCCTTCCACCGTGCCGCGATCGCGATGCAGGGCGACCGCGCGGGTGATGGCGGCCCGCTGCTGCTCGACGGGCCAGGTCTCGTCCAGCTCGATGCCGACCCAGGTTGCGAGCCAGCCGAGGTAGTCGGGCGGGGCCAGCGCCGGGTCGACGTAGGCCGGCAGACAGTCGAGCGCGCTGATCGCCGGCGCCAGGACGTCGTCGATCGCGGCTGTGAACCGCATCAGCAGCGGGTCCTCCTGGAGCACCGCGGGCAGCAAAGAGCCCAGCGGACGGGCGGTTCCCAGCCCGATCGCCATTCCTCGCACAGTTGTCCTCCTGCCGGTTCAGCCGATGCCGAACAGTTCGACCTCGGTCAGCGCGAGGCTCGTGGCGCCCTCGGCCGGGTAGACGTTGACGACGCTGATCGTGAGTTTGCCGACGCCGACCGCGTTGCGGAGTACGACCTCCTGCGGGCCGGGGACATCCTTGAGCTGCACCAGATCGGACCTCTCGTTGGAGTACTTGAACTCCAGTACCGAAGGCCGCATCGAGCCGGCGAAGTTCGTCGTGTCCCCGGTCGAGATGACCGCCTTGCGGAGGGCAACCGGGTGGTCCAGCTGGACGGTCAGGCTCGGCGGCTTCTGTTCGTTCCAGCCGCTCATCCAGGAGGTGTTCCGGAAGGTGTCGAACGCCGCCTTGGGCGGGTGATCGGCCGGGCTCTTCGGACCCTGGACCGAGACCGGCCGGATCGGGGTCAACGCGGTGTCGGCGACACCGCGAACCTTCTGCTTGACGTTGCCGACCTGCTGGGTCACCAGCGTGCGCAGCGGCGGATAGAAGCCGGCCAGGAGACCGAACGCGAGGATCAGGACGCCGACGCCGGCGCGGATGCGGCGTAGCGTCGACCGGAACACCTGCTTCTTCTTGTTCTCCCCCGGCCGGGCCGGCCGGCTGCCGGCGGCGAGGACCCGCGGCTTGCGGCGCAGCCGACGCCGGAGACGGCGCCACCAACCGACCTTCGCGACCTCGGCCTCGGCCAGCGAATGACCGCACCGACGGCAGAACTTGCGCGTCGAGGCGTTGCCTTCTCCGCAATCGCCGCAGATCAGTTCGCCGGGACGCGGCGGGGTGGTCGGTGCTCGCCGGACCGGGACCGGTCGCGCCTGCACCGCCTGCGGAACGACTTCCGCCGGCTGGTCCTTCGCCTGGTCGTCGATCGGCGCGATCAGCTTCGCGGCCGGGCTGGGCGGCGGCGGGGGCGGAGGCGGAGGTGGTGGAGGTGGGGGAGGCGGCGGCGGTGGGGGAGGCGGGGCGGCGCCGACGGCCGGGGGACTGGCCGGCGGCGCAGGCGCCTCGCTACCAGGAGGGGCGGGGAGCTGCATCGGCGGTCCGCCGGCGAGCTCGGAGGCCGCGCGCGAGATGCGGGTCAGCAACCCGGCCTTCGGCGGCAGCGGTTCCGGGTCTGCCACCCGGGCGACCGGCGCCTCCGGGACGACCCGCTGGGCATTCCACTCCAGGAACTCGCCGCACGAGCCGCAGAAGGTGTCGCGCTCGGCGTTGCGATGTCCACACTCACCACAGATCAGCATCAGTGGTCCTCCACCTTGACCAGATGCTCGAACGAGTAGACCAGGCTGTTTCGTTCGAGATCGACTCGGGTTTGCTCGGCGCCGCGTTCGCCGGTGACCGGATTGGCGCTGAACAACCGAATGTCCTCGACCACCTCGACACCCTGGACGGACTGCAGCACGGCGTAGACGTCGCCGGCCCGGACCGACCGTCCGAACTCCCATCCCGCGCCGTCGAATCCACCGCCGGGCAGCGGATTGAGAAAGCGGTACAGCTCCTCGAGCGCGTCGGTCCGGACCCGATCGCGGTCGACCCGCGGTCTGGCGACCAGCCGGGTCACCACCGTGACCCCGCGATACCGCGGCGGTTCCACCGACACCCGCGTCCCGATCAGCCGGACCTGCTCCAGCCGGCCCGCGAGCTTGTCGAGCAACGGCCTCGGGGGGACGAGATCCGCGAAGGCGATCAACCCGCCGGGCTGTGCCGCCGCGGGGACCACCAGAACCTTCACGGCGGCCGAGTCGGGGCCCGCGGTGATACAGCGGACCCGCGCGGCCTCGGGCACGGCCTCGCGGGCCAGCGCCTCGTAGTCCTCCGCGGTGACCGCCCGGCCCCGGGTCCGCAGCAGGATCGGCGCCCGGTCACGCGCCTCGGCCAAGCTTTCGCCGTCGGTCCCGCCTTGCGCGGCCACCAGGTTCTGCACGGCGGACACGAACGGGACCGAAGACTTCAGGCTCCCGATCGCTCCGCGCGGCACGTTGCCGCGGACGCCGCCCCCGGTGGCGTAACCGCGGATCCGCACGGTCGCGTCCTTGGCCGGTACGGCGCCGTGCTGACGCAGGCTGCCGTCGGCCAACCTGATCGCGGGCCCGAAGGACACCTCACCCGGTACGGCGTCCAGCCGGAAGTGCCGGTCGTCGGGGCCACTCGCGGCGAAGTCGTCGACCGCGGCCCATTCGTCCCAGCCCGCGTCCGAGCTCAGTTCGATCACCGGACTGCCCAAGCCGGCCAGCACGGGCGCCGACCGCACGGCGAACACCTGACCGGGAACCCCGACGGATGCTCCGAGGATCTCGTCGACGATCAGCTCGGCCTGGACCGACTCCATCGTGCCGCCCACACTGCAGGCGGCCAGCTGCCGGATCTGCGGGGCGGCCGTGTAACCGGCCTGATCGTTGTCGGTAGCAACAATACGGGCCCGGAGCCATCCGGCGGGCCGGCCGCCGATGACACTGGGCTGATGTCCGGCCGGCAGGTGCAGAACCAGCGAGCCGGACCGGTTGAGCCCGCCGGTCTCGTCCTGTTCGAGCTCGCACTGTGTCCAGGACGACCCGGTCCAGGCCTCCCAGATCAGCGGCGGACGGTCCGGATCGATCCCCAGGCCCTCCGTTTGCCCGTCGTACTCGAGCCGGACGGCGACCGATGGCACAGCGACGTCCAGCCCGATCAGGAGCTCGTCACCGGGCTGCGGAACGGTCGTGAAAGCCGGCGCCGCCGTCGTACCGAGGTCGTGTTCGACCGGATCTGGGGCGTCCTCGCTCCGCGTCAGCACGCAGCTCACCGAGCACGGCGGAATGGTCAGGTCGCCGGTCGAGGCGAAAATGATCGAGGGCTCGGACTCGGTGCGGACCGTACCGGTTTCGGTGCCCTGGGCAATGATCAGGACCGAGGCGGCCGGGGCCGACAGCCAGAACGTCACCGGTACGGTCGCCGGGGTCGGCGGCACGAGCCGGAGGCCGATCAGATCGAGGAACTTCAGCTGCAGCCGGTCGGGGACCTGATTGAGCCGCCGGTACAAACCTTCGATCAGCCCGGCGGAGGCCTCGATCAGGGTCATACCGACGTCGGCCGGGCTGTCGTCGGTCCATTCCGGCGCGGACCGGCGGACCAGGGCGACCGAGTCGGCGACGAGGTCGTCGTACCGGCGGTCGTCCAGGTTCGGCGCAGGTAGGGCCATCAGTCCACCGCCGCGGAACCGGCCGGATACCGATCGGTGGTGAAGTCCACCGCGAGCTCCCGGACCGCGGAGCTTTCCAGCGGCCGGTAGCGGATCACGAGGTGCAGCAGCCCGTCGAGGGACTCGTCCGGGACCACCTCGACCCGGTGTACCTGAACGCGCGGTTCGCACGCCGTGATCGCCCGCTCCACCTCGTTCGCGATCTGGACGACGGTGGCCGGGGTCGGAGCCTCGAACAGGAAGTCCCGCAACCGGCTGCCGAACTGCGGCCGCATCACCCGTTCGCCCGGATAGGTGAGCAGTACCAGCTTGATGCACTGCTCCAGCTTCTCGACCCCCCGCGCGAGACCGAACCGCCCGGTCGTCGCGCAGTCGAGGGGAAACCGGAGCCCGGCGACAGCCTGCGTCATCATCAATTCTCCTGCCTCAGTTCAGCTTGATGGGCTTGCCCTTGACCTCGACCGGTCCGGTGCCGTTGACGGTGATCTGCGCGCCCTCCAGATTCAGCCGCTGAGCCTTCAGATTCAGCGCCGCGCCGCCGTCGATGGTGACCGCGCCGCCGCTGCCGGCGACGATGTCGATCGCGCCTCCCGGGCCGCACTCGATGACGAGCCGGCCTTTCTCGCCCGGCCGCGTCAGCTGTCCCGGTACGCTCCGGAGCTCGACCGTCCCGGCGACCTGGTCGATCCGCAGCGTGAGATTTCCGTCGCCGCTGCCGAGCAGGATCTCCGCCTGGCCGACCCGATTGCCACCGGTCAGTTCGTCGTGGAAGGCCAGCCGGGATCCCGACGGCGCGACGAGCCCTCGCCACTGCACCGCCGCGCTGTTGCCCTGGGCCCGGACCGCGTCGGCCCCGAGCCCGTAGGTGCTGCGGTTGTTGACGATTCCGCCCAGTACGTACGGCCGCTGCAGATCGCCGAACTCGAAGCCGACCAGCACCTCGTCCCCGGTCTCCGGCAGGAACATCGCGCCGCTGCGCTCCCCGGCGCCGGCCTGGACGACGCTCGCCCAGCCGGTCTCGTAGTCCGGCGAGAGCCAGGGCAGGACGACCTTGACCCGGCCCTTCCGCAACGGATCGAGGTTGTTGCTGATGATCCCGCAGACCACCCCTGGAAGCTGCCGAGAGGCCGCGCCGGCGCCGCCGGCCAGCCCGAGCAGCGTCCGGTCCTGGCCGCCGTTCACCTCGAACCTGGTCCGGTAGCGGCCGTCCCGCAGCTCGTGTCTGGCGCGCGTCACGGTCCACCGTCCGGCGAACGGTGCGGCCACGCCCGAGACCTCGATCTCCCGGCCGGTCGACAGCCACGGATCCCCGATGCTCTGTCCGACAGCCTCGGCGAACGTGCTCGACAACCGTTCGGCCAGTCCGTCGGCACGCTCCTGGATCGCCGGGCCCGGCGTCGGGGCGAAGGCGCCCGGTGTATCGCCGACGACGAGCGCGTCCTCCGACGGCGCCGGTCCGTGCTCCGCCGACGTGGCTCGGGCGGCCGGAGCCTTGGGGCGGCCGTTGCCAGCAGCAACCAGTGCGGGGACCTCGTGGCCGGCGCCGCCCGCAGCCGAAGCGATCGGCGAGCGGCCACTGATCACCTTGGCCGCAAGCGGATCCCAGACGCGGACCTCGGCTTCTCCGGCGAGATTGCCCACCGTGACACGAGGCGCGAAGCTCACCAGGTTGGACAACAGCTTCAGCGGGACCGGCGCACCGACGCTCCGGCGGCCGAAGAAGAACTTGCCGTGCGAGACGCCGACGTCGAAGCCGAGCGCCGTCGCCCGCTCGACCAGGAACTCCCAGTCGGTCTGGTTCACCTGGCCGACGTGCTCGTACACGGTGCGGGTCGCGGTGACCTCGCCGATCAGCAGGCCGGCCTCCCGGGCGACCTTGCGGGCGATATCGGCATCGGACATGTTGACGAACGTCCGGCTGCGGCGGATCCGTTGCAGCCGGTGATCCTCGGTGTAGCCCCGGATCGTCAGCAGTGCCGTCTCGCCGTACTCGGCCTCGACCGCGGTCACCTCTCCGGTCATCAGCATCTTCGGATCGCCGGGCCGGAGCGGGGACGGCGCGGCGATCCCCACCTCGGTGCCGATCGCGAGGCTGCGCAGCAGCTGGTCGGAGGCGCCCCGGTCGCCGAACACGAGCTCGAACATGTCGGGGAGGGCGCGGCTCTGGTCGACGACCACGGCGACGATCGAGTCCGCCAGCCGTTCCGGCAGCGGGGTGCGCGCCGGTCCGACGTACACGGTGGCCTTGACCGTGGCCCGGCCCTCGAGCCGCCAGTCCGCGACGATCGTCATGACCGGAGTCCGGTATCGGCCTGCGCCTGCTGCAGGGTCAGCGAGACCGTCGCCCTGCTCGGCGCCCCGGACGGGGTGAACCTGGTGTAGGTGAGGTCGAAGCTCTTGAGGATCATCCGCTCCGGTAGCCCGCCGCGGGCCGCGCCCCACTCGACGCGGAGGATCTCGGGAATCCCCGCGGCGGTGGCGTCGGCGGGCGCCGACAAGACCTGGTTGCAGGCCTGGCAGGTCTTCGGATCGGTTCCCTCGGTGCTTGCCGGTACGACGGACGGTCTCGCGGCCGGCTGCTTGACCATCAGCCAACGCTGCAACAGATCCAGCGCGACCCGGACCTCCGAGACGCCTTCGATCCGCAGGTCGGTCAAGGTGACGCCAAGAGCGTCCGGATCGACCACTTCGGCCTTGGCATCGACTGTCGCGTTCTTGGTCTCGACTCGGCGTTCCTTCTTCAGCGTGATCTTGGCCGGGCTGTACAGGAAGCTCAGCTTGGTCGTGCCGTTGACCAACTCCAGATGGTGGAGCGTTTCGACCGGAGTCAGAAACCCGCTGTGCACCAGGGAGAGCTTTTCGAGTGCTACTCCGCCGCCACTCGTGGACAGCGCCGGAATCGACCAGGCGACCGGGATCGCGTCCTCCAGCTCCCACTCCTGGACGTACGCGTCGCCGCGGCCGACTCCGCTGTACAAGCGAATCACGACCTTCGACGGCGAGGTCCGCAGCTGCTTCTTGCCGGCCGGACTCCAATGCGGCACCTCGCCCTTGGCCCAGTGTGCGGCCTGCTGTTCCAGCCACTTCTTGACCGCTGTCGATCCGTCTTTGGTGATCGCCCGCTCCAGCGTCACCTGGCCGTAGGTGACTTTGCCCGGCAGATAGTGCGGGACACTGTTGTTACCGCCCTCGTCGAAGGGGCCCTCCGGAGTGAACTTCACGTCCAGCCCGGTGCAGCCCGACCACAGACCCAGCGATCGCTGTTGGCCGTCGAGCATCGGAACCCAGACGTCGAACCACATCGTCATCCCGTACGGCGATGGTTCCGCGGTGCGCCCGTGGCCCGGCAGCGTGCTCAGGGCGGTCCCCAGTGCGGCGGCTCCGGTGGACAGGCCCGGGATGCTCACCGGGCCACCTTCGTCTCGGCGTCCAGGAACCCGGTGTGGGCCAGTTCCAGCGTCTCGATCGCCGGTCGCGAACCGCCCGAGTCGAGCTCCGACAGCCGCCAGCCGATCGGGAAGAACTCGTTGAGCTTCCACGTCACCACGGGCAGATTGAGGAAGTCCATCAGGTAGATCGCGCCGCTCAGGGGTCGACGATCGCGGACGACCTCCACGAGCCAGTCCTGCACCCGGCCGGACTCCGCGCCGGCGGCGCGGGACAGACTGATGTTCGTGTAGGTGATGTTGCCCGGGATCACGACCTCGTGGGTCGTTCGGCCCGGCCGATAGGTGTGCTTCGCCCATCCGACGCCGAGCCCGGCGGCCTTGCTCCAGGAGCCGAGCTGATAGCGGGACTTGTCGATGTCGATCACGTAGCGGTGGGACATGCCCACCTGACCGGTGAGCATCTCCAGTCCTTTGCCGGCGGACAGTGGCGACGGCGCCATGGTTCGCTCCTAACGCAGGTCGGCGAGGACGCCGTGGCGCTCGCGGTCGATCAGCAGTTCGGCCCGCAGCCGATGCCGGAAGTTGCTGTAGAGACGCTCGGCCAGCCGGCCGAGCAGCCAGGGATCGTCCAGCCGGAGCAGCAGTTCGTCGGGTGGAGCAGGTCGGCGGTCGCCGAGCTGCTCTACCGACGCCTCCAACCGTTCGAGCCGATCGAGCAGTTGCGGGTCGGAGGCGGGCTGCGGAACCACAGGCTCGGTGACGGTCGTCGTCCGCGACCAGAACGATGCGAACGCGTCGTCCGGTGTGGCTTCGGTTCGGCTAGCTGGTTCCTGTTCGGGCGCGGTTGGTGTGAACAGGTTCTGGGGGAGCGACCAGCTGTGGCCGGTGGTCGCCGGTGCTGCTTGGACCTGCTCCGTGGTGCTGCTGGAGGCGACGTACGGGCGTGCGGCCGGTTTGTGGATGAGAGCTCCGGAGCGAAACCAGTGCTCAGTTCCTGCTGCCTGTTCTTCGAGCTGTTGCCCTGCTTCGGAATGTGCCGATGGTAGGGCCGGGCCGAGTACGCGTTGCTGCGCGACGTGGGTCAGCTCATGAGCCAACAACGCTTGTACGGCGGGGTCGTCCGGCTCGCCTGCCTCGTCGGGCAGGTGCACGACACCGGCCGCGGTGAACGCCCGCGCCGATAGTTCGCCGGCACGGACACTCGTCAGTCGACCCCGCACCACCGGTACGTCGTCCAGCGCAACTCCCCACCGCCTGCCAACCGCGGTCGCTACGTGGCTCGGTGCCACCGTGGTGACCTGGGTGGCGCGACTGCGGTAGCGGAGTGGTGCGGTCGCCGTACTGCGGGTCTTTCGTGCGGGTTGTGAGGCACTTGGGCCATGCACCGAACCGGCCGGCGAGTATGCGTCGTGGGGTGGGGCGGCTGGGGGATGCGTGTTGCCGAGTGGTCCGACCGGGGGCTGCAGGTCGGCGAGTGAGGTGGCGGGGGGATGGGGGTCGCCGAGGGAGTCGGACGCGGGCTGTGGGTTGCCGAGCGGACCGGCCGAGGGATGCGCGCTGTCGGGTGAGCTGGCCGGCGTATGGGTGTCGCCGGGCGAGCTGGTCGGGGGCTGCGGGTCGGCGAGTGAGGTGGCGGGGGGATAGGGGTCGCCGGGTGAGCTGGGGGAGGGGCGGGCGTCGCTGAGTGGTCTGGCGGGTGGATGCCGGTTGCTGAGTGGGCGGGGTGCGGGGAGAGTGCTCTGGCTTGGGTGGAGCGGGGGTGCGCTGAGGTGCTGGCGGTCCGTGGGGGTTGGGCCGGGGGCTTGTGCTGGTGCTGCGAGCGGACGGTCGGTCGACTGGGGTGGCTCGGGTGTGTCTTCGTCTTCCGGCTGTTCGGCAGGGTCGGGCTGGTCCGGGGTCTCGGTCAGGGTGGTTGCCTTGAGCCCTCTTTTCCGGCTCTCCGCGAGGCTGGGACGGCGGGCCGGCCGCGCGATCGCGACGGCTGGTTGCGGCTGAGCGGGTGGTGGGGGCGCCGAGACCGCCGAGGAGAAACCGGTGAGCATGGCCAACCCGGCCGCGTCGTCGGCGTCGAAGTCCGACAGCATCCGCTCGAACTCGCCGATGCTCCGGAACGGTTGAGCCGGCTCTTGCGGTGCCCCGACGTATTCCGCGCTGACTGTCGTCAGCGGAGGGCGTTCAGTGGGTAGTCGCTCGGCGACCGGTGGGCGGCGGCGAGGTTCGGCGTCCACACCGGCGGTTGCGACAGCGGCGCCGGCCGACGGTTTCGCGAGGGGACGAGAACCGGCGCGCGCCGACGTCGTACCGGGTCGTGGTGGTCTCGGCGGCAGGTCGGGCCAAGGCCGTCGAGTTCTCCGGGTCATTGCGCCGCGAATCGGCTTGCCCAGCAACGGATCGAGCCTTCCCAGCACCTGCTCATCCGGTCGCTCCAGCAGCTCCTGCGTGCCGGCCACCGCGGGCAGGGCGAGGAAGGGACTCAGTAACGGAGGCTGCAACTCGACGACGGGCGTCAAGGCCGCACCTCGCGCCCAGGCCCTGACAGGTCTGCTGGGCACCGGCGCCTCGCCGGTGCGGGCGGACCTGCGTCCGAACGGCCAGCGCATCGCTCACCTCCAGGTCTGGCCCGGCGTGAGTACCGGATCCGTTGGGTCGAGCTTGCTGTGGATACTGCCGATGCCCGCGATGACCCGGGCCCGATCGGCGTGCTCGAGATCGAGGATCTCGGCGTGCGACCAGTGCAGGTAGTAGGCGACGTACACGACCTCTTCCCAGAGCCTTTCGGTCGGGTACGTCGTCAGGCTTCCCCCGGCAGATCACCGGCGATGTCGACCGCGTAGTCGTGACCGCAGGACGGGCACGTCACGTCGACCTCGGTATGTCCGCTGTGGTTGACGCGGCGGTAGAGGTCCTGCAGGAAGGCGAGATCCGAGGCGAACAGGCATTCGACGACGAGCGTGTCCACGGCCGGGAGCGTCCCGAGCCGGACCAGCGTCCGCTCCAGCAACAGCACCGTCAGGTACGCCGGGTTCTGCCGCACCCTGGGATCGGTCTGCGTGCTGATCTCGTCGCGCGCGGTCGCCAGCCGCAGCACACCTTCGCGATGGACGACGCCGTGTTCGTCGACGAACCCCCGCGGCAGGACGAACGGGTACTCCGTGCGCATCCCGGTCGCGGCCGCGAATCCCGTCGCGGTCATTGTTTGCCGACGATCTTCTCGCAGGTGATCTTGCACTCGATCATCGCCACCTCCGAGGTACCGGCCTTCAGCGAGGTGATGCTGATGTCGGACAGCCAGCCGCTGTGGACGATGTACACCGTGGTCGGCTTCGACGGGTCGCCGCCGAAGACGCTCAACGTCCCGTCCGCGCGCGCCCGGGGATCGCCGTTGCGGGCCATCTCGTGCCACAGCAGGATCGCGTTGGTGCCCGCCCGGTCGACGGCGCGCTTCAGCGTGATGGTCGGCGGATCCGTCTTGCCGAACTGTTTGGTGTGCACCAGCTGGCCGCTCGCATTGCTGTAGAGGTACTCCTGGACCCCGACCTTGGAGGAGATCCCGCCGAGCTCGGCGAAGTCCATCCGGCCGATCGGCGTGGTGGGGAAGTCGACCACGAACGTCGCCGTGATCACCAGTCCTTCGAGACTGCCCGAGGTCATGTCGTCGATCCCTTCGTTGTCGCCGTCACAGCTGAATCAGTCCGTCGCAGGTGATCGTGGCGCGCATCATCAGCACCGCCGGGCCGCCTGCCTGCGCGGCGTCGAGCTCGAGCTTGGAGCACCAAGCGTTCTCCAGCAGGCAGGAGAGCACCGGATCGCCGGCCTTGGTGCAGATGTCGAACATGGCCGGCAGCTTCGCCAGCGGATTGTTCAGCCGGGCCAGCAGGTGCCAGCCGTAGAGCTGGGCGAACCCGTTGCGGTCCAGCGCCCGCTCGAGCACGATCGACGGCGCTTTCACCCGGCCGAACTGCTTGGTGTGCACGTTGCCCAGCCGCACGTTGTACGAGTACTCCTGGAATTCCACCTCGGAGGTGAAACCGGCCAGTTTGGAGAAGCCGATGCCCGCCGTCCAGCCCTCGCACATCACGAAGAAGCGCGGGGCGGTGACCAGCGACGGCTCCAGCAGGTCCGTCATTCCTGCAGCTCCGATCCTTCGGAGAACTGCGCCAGCCGGAACACCACGAACTCGGCGGGTTTCACCGGGGCGACCCCGATGTCGACGGTCAGGATGCCCGCGTCCCGGCTCTCGGGAGGATTGTTCTCGGCATCGCACTTGACGTAGAACGCCTCCTCCGGCGTCTGGCCGAACAGCGCGCCGGTCCGCCAGACCCGGCGCAGGAACATGCTGATCGTGCGCTCCACCGACGACCACAGAAAATGGTCGTTCGGCTCGAAGACCACCCAATGGGTGCCGCCGAGAATGGACTTCTCCAGGAAGTTGAACAGTCTGCGGACATTGAGGTACCGCCACTCGGCGTCGCTCGACAAGGTCCGCGCTCCCCAGACCCGGATCCCCTGGCCCGGGAAGAACCGCAGGCAGTTCACGCCGATCGGGTTGAGCTGGTCGTGTTCGCCGCGCGTGATGCCGGACTGCAGATCCAGGACGCCGCGGACGACCTCGTTGGCCGGCGCCTTGTGGACGCCGCGGGTCTCGTCGTTCCGGGCCCAGACGCCGGCCACGTGACCGCTCGGCGGCAGCATGATCGGCTTGCCGCTGCTCGGGTCGGCGACCTTCACCCAGGGCCAGTACAGCGTGGCGTATTTCGAGTCGTAGCCCGCCACGTTCTGCCGCCAGTCCTTGAGCTGCTGCGGCCGGAGTCCGGGCGGCGGATCGAGAATCGCCACCCGGTCGGACATCAGCTCACAGTGCGCGATCATCGCCAGCTGGACCGCTTTGACGCCGTCCAGGTCGAGCGTCCCGGCCTGGTAGGCGGTCATCAGATCCGGCACGCAGAGCATGGTGATGTCGTCGATCGCCTCGAGCCCCGAGAACCCGCTGCGCTCGTCGGCATCGCCGACGTAGTCGTCGACCGTCGCGGCGCGCTGCTCCGGACCGGACGGCGCCAAGGTCGCCGAGCGCCCTCGTTCCGGCACTGCCATCGCCGCGCCTTTGACCTCCTCGGCAACCACCCACTTCGACTTGCGCAGGGCGGACACCACGTTGGCCGCGCCGCGGCGGGTCGTCAGGTTGTCGAAGACCTCCTCCTCCGAGCCGGCCTTGACCACCAGCTTGAAGACGTCCTCACCCGGCTCCGACGGTTCCTGGATCTCGACCGTCAGCGGCTGTCCGGCCGGTGCGGCGTCCAGCGCCCGGATCACCAGCGGCTTGCCGTCACCTCGGCTCGGCAGCTCGGCCCGGCTGTCGCCCGGGCCGATGCCCTGACCCGGAGTCGCGCCCGGCCCACCGCCGACCCGGACGATGTACGCGGTCCCGCCGCCGTTCAGGAAGTAGCCGTAGACGGAGTGTGCGAGCAGGGCCCCTTCGACGAACTGGCCGAAGGTCTCCACGAACTGTGTCCAGTTGCTGATCAGGACGGCCTCGTTGACCGGTCCCTTCGCGGCGAACCCGACGAACGCGGCGACCGCCGTACCGACTCCCTCGATCGGTTTCGAGCCGGAGGAGACTTCCTCCACATAGACACCCGGGGACAGGTACGACGGCATCCGGACCTCCTGGCTGAGCAGCTGTTCCGACGAATCGGCCTGCCGCAACTGTGCGGCTGCGGGCGACCGCCGCACCACAAGAGCCGGTGCACGAACGGATGCCTCATCGGGCCAACCGATCGGCCCTGACCACTGGCCGGAGGATCCTGTTCGGTTGCCCGCGCGGCCCGGACAGTAGTGGTCATGCTCGACGAACTGGGCGCGACCATCAGCACCCACTTCGGCCAGGTGCTGCCGGCCGGCACGGAGGTCGTGCTGGAGCCGCCGAGCGCCCGGTGGAACGACCGGGAGACCGGCGTCGTGAGCCTGTTCCTGCAGGAGGTGCTGGAGAACCAGGACGGCGGAGCGGCCGGTCTCTGGAGCGAGGAACGCGATCGCGGCGGGCATGTCGTGAGCCGACGGCCGCCTGAGCGCCGCTACGACTTCCACTACCTGGTCACTGCCTGGTCGACGAGCCTGACGCTGGAGCTCTCGCTGTTGGGCTGCATCCTGCGTTCGGTCGCCCATGTGCCAGTCATCGCCGGGACCAACCTGACGGGATCACTCGCCGATGCCCGCGGTCCGGTCACGCTGGTTGTCGGCAGGGCCGGTGCGGGGTCGACCCAGCCGGAGATCTGGCGCGCGCTGGAGCTCGCGCCCCGGATCTGCCTGCAGCTGGTCGTGACCGCACCGGTCCCGGTAGCTGCCCGAAGCGACCTCAGCCGGCTGCCGGAATCGATTGACCTCGGCGTCGAGACCACACCGATTGCGGCACAGTCCGGTACGAGGGTTTCAGGTGGCCGGGGGAGCCGTCCGCGCCCGCCGGCGCGAATCACCGAGGGGGGACGCGATGGGCAAGCCCGCGGCGAAGCTGGGTGATCAGGTCGTCGGTACCGATGTGCACGTGGTGATGGTGCCCAGTGCGGGTGGTCCGGTACCGACGCCGAGATCGTTTCCGTTCACCGGGCGGGTGCTGACCGGCTGCAGCACCGACGTACTGATCGAGGGGAAGCCGGCAGCTGTGCACGGGAGCATCGCCGTGAACCTGCCGCCGCACGTTCCCTCCGGGGGGACGTTCCAGAAGCCGCCGGACAATCGCGGGTCGGTCATCGCACTCGGTCCACTCGTGCTGGTCAACGGGAAACCGCTGGCGAAGGCGGGGGACAAGGTGCTCACCTGCAACGACCCGGCGCCGGCCCCGACCGGCACCCTGATTGCCACTGGCAAGGTTCTCGTCGGCTGATCCCGGAAACCGTCGCCCGCTGATCACGGCATCCGCGTAACCTTTTACCTGATCGCTCAGTTAATCTGGTGACCCGGTCTTGCGCAGGAGTTCGCGGTGCTCCCCACGCCGCCGTTCATGGAGTTGAGGCGCCATGACCTCTGGCCTGCTGCACCGCTCGGACGACGGAGATTTCGTCGGCCGGGCGGCCGAACTGGCGCGTCTCTCGGAGCTCGCCGAGAAGGTTCGCGCCGGCGAACACCAGACCGTTGTGATCGAGGGCGCGCCCGGCATCGGGAAGTCGTGGCTGATCCGCCACTTCCTGGCCCGGCTGCCGGATTTCGCCGCCCTCCTGGCCACCGGCGACCAGGCCGAGTCGCTGCTCGAGCTCGGCCTGGTCGAGCAGATCCTCGCTCAGGCTCCCGCGGAGCTCCGTGCCAAGACCTTGTCACTCGCGTCGCGGGCTCCGGCGGGGGCCAACCCGACAGCGGTCGGGAGTCAGTTGCTCGATCTGTTCGGGCAACTGCAGCGCCGATCGCCGGTCGTCCTGGTGATCGACGATCTCCAGTGGGCCGACAACTCCTCGCTGCAGGCGCTGCGGTTCGTCTTGCGGCGGATGTGGTCCGAGCAACTCCTCGTCGTCCTGGTCGCCCGATCGGCGCATCCGGCACCCGCCTCGACGCCGCCGGATCCCGCACTGGACCGGTTGATCCGCGGTATCCCCGCCGATCTCCAGCTCGAGCTGACCGGCCTCGACCTGCTCGATTTCATCGACCTGGCTCAGCACACGCTCGGGCCGCGACTGCCGGCGGCCGCGGCCCGGCGATTCCATTCGTACACGGCCGGGCATCCGTTGCTGCTGCGGACGATGCTCAACGAGATCTCGGCCTATCGCTTCAGCAGCCTCGACTGGCGGTCCGCCGTACCGCCGTCGGTCGAATCGGCGACGCGGCGCGCCTTCGCCGAGATGCCTGAGCCGACGAGGGCGTTGCTTGGCGCGCTGGCTGTCCTCGGTGGTCGGCCGTCGCTGGCCCAGGCCGCTGAGGTGGGCAGTGTCGACCATGCTCACCAGGCCCTGCGTCCGGCCATCGATGCCGGGCTGGCCACCTGGTTCCGCAGCGAGGCCACGAGTCCCGTGGCGATCACGCACGAGCTGCAACGCGAGGCGATCTACTCGGCGTTGACGCCGGCGCGACGCAGCGAGCTGCATCGACGGGCCGCGGCCACCGTCGAGCCGTTCCTGGCCTGGCGTCATCGGGTCGCGGCCGTCGACTCGGCGGACGCCGTCCTGGCGGGCGAGCTCGAGGACGCAGCGGCGGTGGAAGCGGCGCGGGGGAGTCACGGGACGGCGGCGACCTTCTTGAGGTGGGCGGCTGATCTGACTCCCTGGGGGCCGCGGAGTGAGAAGCTCCTACTGACCTCGATGGTGCACCTGATGTTCAGCGCGGATCGCGGGCGGAGTTCGACCCTGTACGAACGGGCGAGCCGCTGTGCGCCGTCCGGTCTGCGGTCGCTTGCCCTTGGGCTCTGCGACCTGTTCGTCAGCGGGAAACGCAGGGACGCCGAGCAGCATCTCGTCGACGCCTTGGCGCAGAGCGCGCGGTCGAAGTCCTCGTCCTGGGTGCACGGCACGGCCGCCGCCGGCCTGACCGGGATCAGCGTCTGGCGGGGTGACATCGACGAGGCGCTGGAGCTGGCCGCGATCACGCTGGCAGCCACCGGCGTTCCGGGGACTCTGCGCGATTACGTCGTGTGCCTGCAGGCAGTGGCCGAGTCCCGGCGAGCCGGTCTGGCCGGCGGTCTGGAGGCGCTGAGCTTCCTCAGTGATCATCCGGCAGACGTCTCCACCAACGACCTCGAGTCACTTGCCTGCCGTGGCGCGCTGCGCGCCCTGGTCGGTCTGGCTGAGGAGGCCCGCAGCGACCTCACGGAGGTCATCCGGCGCCAGGAGGCCGGAGCGCAGATGTTGTCCGGCGTCCAACCGCGCTGCTACCTGGCCGCCCTGCAGTTCCAGCTCGGTGAGTGGGACGCGAGCGTTCTCACCATGCGAAGAGCGGCCATGCTCGCCGACGACGACCAGCCCGCGATGAACGACGTCATCCTCTATCTGGCCGCTTCGCTGGTCCCGTCCGCCCGCGGCGACTGGAACACCGCCGAGCACTATGTCCGGTCCGCCGCCGCGGCCGCCCGCCGGCTCGGTGGTCCCCAGGACCGAAAGTACGCGGCGATCGCGGCCGCCGTCCTGCACCACGCGCGCAACGATCACCGCACCGTGCTTCGGGAGCTGAGCGCCGTATCGGGGCTCGTGCTGGACGGGCTGTCGGCCGGCGGAGTCCATGAATGGTGGAGTACGTGGTGGCGTCCGCTCCTCATCGACGCCCTCCAGCACGCCGGTCGTCCGGACGAAGCGGCCCGCCAGCTGGAGGCGCTGGTCGAGCGAAGCGACGGCATCGCCGTGATGCACAGCACCGTCGGCCGTCTCCGAGCCCAGCAGGCCGTTGCCGAAGGAGACCTCCAGGCCGCTGTCGAGCTCACTGAAGACTGCCTCGGTTCCCTCATCGAGCCGCGCCCGCGCCTTGCCGACGGCCAACTGTTCCATGCCCACGGCCGCCACCTGGCCGCTACCGGTGACCTCCCCGGCGCCAGGCGCTGGCTCACCGCCGCCAGGCAGTGCTTCACCACCCTCGCCGCGATGCCCTACCTCCGCCGCGCCACCGCCGACCTCTCGGCCGTTACCGCCGAACCCCCGGCCGCGCCCACCAGCACGCTCACCACGAAGGAACGAGAAGTCGTCGACCTGGTTCGCCAGAACCTCACCAACCGGGAGATCGCCGGCCGCCTGCACGTAACCCCCAAAACCATCGAGTATCACCTCAGCAACATCTTCGCCAAACTGCGGATCACCTCTCGCCGGCAGCTGTTCCACGGCCACAACTGACCCGCGCTAGGACTCCTGCTCCTTTTCTCCCGCGGCTGCCGCGGGCTCGCCGAAGACGGCGGCGTACGCCCGGAATCCGTCGACCGGGGTGTAGTCACGCACGAAGGCCTCGTACCGGCGCCGGGCGTGATCGGACCCGGTCAGCCCTTCGTGAACCCTGATGACGTCGACCAGGGCATCGCGGACGTATTCACGAAGCTGCATGCCGATCTGCTCCCGGTTGTTTCCGGGGCCCTGGTACTTCGCGTACAGCACTTCGACCTGATCGCGGTAGCGGCGGTAGAGCTTCTCGGCAGCCGCTCGCCGGTCTGCTGCCGAAAGGCCGCGGGTGGTCTTGGCGCGCTCGGCCGCGAACGCCTCGAAGGCGGCGTCCAGATCCTTCTTCAGACGCTGCGCCAGCGTGGCGGCCTGGGCCTCGTTCCGATAGATCTGGGCGGCCTCGAGCCGGTCCCGCAGGTCGACCGAGGTGTGGAGCTGACCGGTCTGGTGCGCCATGAAGAGCAGCCAGTTCGCCGGGCTCTGGGCCCCGAAGATGTCGTTCACCCAGGCCTGCCCGCGAGCGTCGCCGATGGCCAGGGAGTACCGGTCCTGGAGGTGGAGTCGCAGTGCCTCCCGGACCTTTCCGCGATCCGGCCGCCACCTCCCCCGGAACGTGTCTCCGGGGGCTGCGACCGCCGCCGCCGTAGCGGGAGTCGTGAGGGCGCTGACGACCGGCGCGTCGACCGGCAACTGTTCAGGGGCGAGGGCGTCCAGGATGTGCAGCCGCCCACCTCCGCCGGACAGCTTCGGCGGCTGGGCCACTCCGTCCTCGTCGACGTCGATCCGGATCAGGCCCTGATCCTCGGTGGCCATTGCCTGCATCCGGCGGCCGTTCGCGAAGAAGCTCCAGTCGAACTCGCAGTACAGGCGATGGTTCGAGGCGGCGTAGGCCGAGCCCTTGATACCGAAGACGGCGGCCTCGGAGAACAGATTGCGAAACTTCGCCGTACCGTCGTGATGCGGAACGACGCGCGCTCGGAGGTCCAGCCCGCCCGGACTGCTGATGACTTCGCATTCGAGCAGGAACGGGATGGCGATCCGCACGAACGAGGTCTTCAAGGACTCCTTGAGGCGTTCCTGTTCCTTCTCGAGGCGGCTGTCCCAGTCCCTGCCCCGGACGACGTCCACGACGGTTCCCAGGGCCGAGCCGGGCACCCGCCCGGCCGTTTTCAGGACGCCCAGCAGGCCGCCGGCCAGATCGGCCCCACCGGCCAGCACGGATTCGACCCTGAACGCGAGCGGAAAGCGGTACCGGATCCTGCTGGTGATCCGGGCCGGCCCACCGGCCCGTTTGTCCAGTGTCGCCAGGCGCGCGTCGGTGAGGGTCGTGACGTCCGGGCCGAAGGTCGGCGCGAGCTGACCGCTCCCTTCGGCGCCGAGCGCGAAGGACAACACGCTCGTCGCGGCCGGAGCACGGACGGCGAACGTGGTCATCACGTTCTGGGCCTGCGCGAACGGATCGACCTCGGTCATGCCGGGGTCTCCTCGTCAGCGGGATCGGCGTCGCCGATGATCTCGGCCAGCAGGTCCTGCAGTTCCTGACTCACCTCGCCCGCCGGTACTGCGGGGGTGTCGCTCTCCGGGCCGTCGTTCGTCATTGTCGTCTCCGTTCGTTGCGCCGCAGCATCGGTCAGCCACCCCGGACATCCGGTGGGGCCTCGCTCGTGAAGGTCGCGACCGGCACGTCCCAGTCCCGCGCGAAATCCAGCGGGTCGAACAGTGCGGCGACCCGTTCCTGTTCGAGTTCCGGATCCCGGCCGAGCGCACGGGCGAGCTCGACGAGTCCGGACCTGCTCGCGTGCACCAGTTTCCGGAATCCGGCCTCCGTCCGGGCGCCCGCGGCGAGTTCCTCGATGGTTTCCCGGTAGTCCTCGAAGATCGTCCGCGCGTTCTTCGGGTCGCCGGCCGGCTTCATCCGGTCGGCAACGAACGATCCGAACTCTCGCTCGAGGACGGCGTCCATCCGGCCGGTCAGATCGGCGACCTCCTCGTCGCTGCGGTACACCCCGGCGGCGACGAGTTTGCGGCGGAATGGCGATCGCTGCTTGTACAGGCTCCTGGTCTGATGGGCCAGGAAGAGAATCCACTGCGCGGGCTGATAGCGGTCGTAGATCGCGTCCAGACGCAGTTGCGCCGGAGCGTAGGAGATCGGCACTCCGTAGCGATCCTTGACGTATCGGCGAACCGCTTCCCGCGTCTTCTCGCGATCCGGAGCCCACCGCACACCGTCGATCACGGCCGGGCCGGCGGCGTCCTTCGTGAAGCTCTTGACCTTGGCCGAGGTCGCGGCGGCCGAGAGGTCGCGGACCGGTACGGAGCCGTCCTTGTCGGGTTTGACCGTGGTGAGGCTGATCGTCGAATCGATGCGCAGCTGTTCCTCGTCGAAATGGTCGAAGATCTTGATGTTGCTGCGTGGGTTCGGCTCGAGCTGCGGTCGTCCGTCGCGGCTCAGGGTCAGTTTCAGGTCGCCCTGCTTCTCGCCGCCGGTCGCGCGGAATCGCCGGCCCTCGCTGCGGAAGTGCCACGAGAACACCACGTACGAGGCGTGCTGCCCGCTGACGAGATTGCCCCGGGCGCTGAACCGAAGACTGGCCTTCTCCTGGAAGTAGTTCAGGTACGGCTGCTCACCGTGCCAGGGCCGGACGATCGCCGAGCGGACGTGGTACTCGGTCGCGAAGTCGCCGTCCCGGCGGTACTCGAATCCGATCACCTCACATTCCAGCTGCAGCGGAACGGAGATCCGGGTCTCGGACTTCTCCAGCGTCCGCAAGAAATCCTTGAACTCCTCGGTGGCGGCTCTCTCATCGGTGCCGTAGGCAACCAGTGCCATGATCTTGGGCACCATGGTCACTCGGTCGACGTGCGCCTTGGCAGCCGATTTCCGGAAGAAGACGAAGGGGATCCGGTGCCGGACGAGGTGGACGACGTTCAGCTGGCCGCCCGAGCGGGTTTGCAGTCGTTTCAGGTGGTCGTCGTCGAGGGTCGAGGCGGCGGTGCCGTACGTCGGGTCGAGGGAGCCGCTCGTGCCGACGGCGAAGTTGACGACCTGGACTATCGCCCCCGCGGCGGCGACGATGGCGCCGGCGCCGCCGAGGCCTACGGAGAATGGATCGACCACGAGATGCTCCGTTCGGTGGTGGTTACGGAATGTCTTCGAAGGTGAGGCCGGCGAGGACCGCCAGCTCCTCGAAGGCTTCGGCTTCGCTGGGCGTCAGGTCGGTCCGGGACTCGAGCTTGTCGGCGATCGAACGGATCGTGTCGAGGGTGAGCTCGATCGGTGCGGCCGGAGCATCCGGCCCGGGTGACGGGGGCGCGGTCGCGGCGGCCGGTTCGGCCGGAACGTCCGGCTCGGTCGGCGTCGGTGCGGTGACTGCGGCCGGCTCGGGAACGGCTGCGGCCGGCTGGGTTGCCGGCGCCGCCTCGGCGGGAGCCTTCGTGGCGGGGGCTGTTGGCTGGATGCCGAGTTCGGCGAAGGCTGCGGCCCTGGTCGGCAGCGACTCGGCGTGCGCGACGAAGGCGGCGGCTTCGGTGCCGAAGCCGAGCGAGCGAGACTCCGCGAGCAGCCAGCCCCGGTAGAACGTCCACGACGATTCACCCTTGAAGCGCCCGATGTGCTGCTCCAGGAACGCGACCCACCGGGGGTTCGTCGTACTGGGCGGGGGCGGTGCTGGTGGGACGTGTTCGGCGATCAGGTGATCGGACCAGTCGTCCAGGAACTTCTGTAGGTCGGTCGTGCGCGCGGACCTCCAGACCGGGTATTTGCTGTCCAGTGCGTCGCGGACGAACTCGGGCCAGATACCGCCGACGCCGGCTTCAAGCTTGCGCTGCTGTGCGCCCGTCACCCACGACAGCGTCTCGGCATCGGAGGGCGGGGGCGGCGCGGGCGGCACGTGTTCGGCGATCAGGTGATCGGACCAGTCGTCGAGGAACTTCTGCAGGTCGGTCGTGCGCGCGGACCTCCAGACCGGGTACTTGCTGTCCAGTGCGTCGCGGACGAACTCGGGCCAGATACCGCCGACCCCGGCCTCGAGCTTGCGCTGCTGCGCCTCGGTCACCCACGACAGCGTCGTCATGTCGGGTGGCGCCGGACTCGCCGCGGCAACCAACTGGGGGTAGGCGCGCGCCAGCTCGACAACCCCGATCCGGTCCATCTCCGCGATGACGCCCATCGGGTTGCCGAGACGTTCGACGGCGACCACGAACGTCTCCACGAACGAACTCCCGAAACTGGAGTCGAACTGCGACGCCGTCTCCGCAAGCTCGCGCTTCACCCCATCCCAGTCGGAGCCGGCATTCGCGTACGCGGCGCAAACCGCGTTGAACCACCGCTCGGCCTGCGTCTCACCCACGATCTGTACGGCGACAATTGCTCGCTCGGTCTCTTGGTCGTACATCTGGTCACCTTCGCTCGGCTGCGGGAGGCTGGATCGAACCGCCGTCCCAGCATCACCGCCCCCGCCCCGCCCCGCCGGTGCCCCAGGCCAGACCTTGGGGCACTCCCAACCGACCCCATCGGGCAGCCGCCATGCACCTCGAGCTCACGACCCCACCACAGACCGCTGCGCCGCACGGACAACCCGTACGGCGCAGCAACTACCACTCAGTCAGCAGGTCCGGCCCCCCAACCGCCCCGGCGTAGAAGGCACCCGACACCCATCCGAGCCCCCCGCCGAGCCACCGCCCCCACTGCCGCGACCGTGACTGCCACCGCCACCTCCACTGGGCTGCTTCGGGAGGAGGCTAGCGATCTGGAGGATGCCCAGGGGGCCGAGCGACGGGCGCTTCTTCTCGTAGGCACCGGCCGCCAGCGAGCCAGTGAGCCCGAGCCCGTAGAAGGACCAGTTCCATCGGCTGTAGAGCTTCGCCTGCTTCGCCTGGTGGATGGCTTCGAGATGCGTGTTCACGATTTTCTGGTTGACTGCCAGGCTGGCGTGCTCGGGGCCCAGAGCGGCGTCCTCGAATCTCGTCGCCCGGTCCTGGGCCGCAGCGCCTTTCTGGCTCGCCTTGCCCGCTTCGGTTCCGGCGCGAGCGCCGGCCATTCCGGTGACCAAACCGAGCATGTCGAACCCGGCTTTCTCTACCTCACCGTTCAGCAGGTTCTCGACTGCGCTGGTGCCGGACAGCCCCGTAGCGAGCATGCCGAGTACCCGGCAGGTCGGGCAGACGAGGCTCCCGAAGGCGGCGACCTTCTTGCCGCCTTCGTAGATCTTGCGGAAACCGCCGTGTGCCGTGAGCAGACCATCGCCGGCTTGGGACCATCCGTTGTTCATCGCCTCGTCGTTGCCGGTGATCCACCCCGCGGTGCCTTTGACGCCGCCCTCGACCGCCTCGTAGGCGCCGACGGCGACATCGACGACACCCTCACCGATTTCGACCACCCCTTCGACAGCGTCGGTAGCGAGCGCCGCGCCGGCGTTGACCAGATCGCCGGCGCCTTCCCAGATGTCGCTGACGAACGAGAGGCCGGTGGGGTCGGAGTAGGTGATGGGGTTGTTGTTGGAGTAGGTGTAGCCGTGCATTTGTTGGGGGTCGGCGGCGTCCATGATGGGGTCGACGGAGAGGAATCGGCCGAGGGCGGAGTCGTAGTAGCGGGCTCCGATCATGGTGAGGCCGGTGGAGGCGTCGTTGGTGCCGCCGACGAAACCTTTTTCGCCGGGGAAGGTGACGGCTGGGCCTCGGGCGCCGCCGAAGGGGGTTTGGCGGCGGCGGGTGGTTTTCATGGTTGTTCGGTCGACGGATAGGTCGAGGGTGGCCTGGTGATCTGCGCCGAGCCAGGTCAGGCCGGACGCGGTGCGGGAGGCCATGGTGGCTTTGCCGTGTTTGTAGAAGCGGGTGGCCGTCAGCGAGCCGGTCGCGGTGTTCAGGCTGAGCTCCTGCGCGCCGAGGTACAGCGTCGTCTTGCCGGGCTCGCGGCGCAGCATGCGCCCGCCGCCTGCCCAGTAGGCGAATGCGGTCGCCGTGGTGCCCTCGGTGACCTTGGCGAGCTCGCCGTCGGCGTCCCAGGTCAGCGTCTGGGATTTGCCCGCCACGGTCCTGGTCTTGGTGTTGCCGACTTCGTCGTAGCTGAAGGTGTCGGTCGGGGCGCCGGGCTGGCTGACCGACGCTACCTGGTGCGAACCAGGCCGGACCGGGGTGTAGGTCCGGGTGGTGTCACCGGCGGCCGCGTGCTGGACGTCGCTGGTTCGGTTGCCGACCTTGTCGTACCCGAACGAGTGCCAGTACGGCGCTGGCCCGGCCAGACCCTCCACAGTCGGCGTCGCGGCGCAGTCCGAGCCCGGCGTCCACGCCTCGGTCAGTCGTCGCAGGTGGTCGTAGCGGAAGCACTGGACGTCGGCCGGCTGATCGAGGGTGCGGTCCGCGATCGAGGTGATGTTGCCGGCTGGGTCGTAGTCGTAGCGGACGTCGGACTGCATCGGGCGGTACACCTCGGTGTCGAAGATCGTCCGCTGCAGGCGGCGCGTGTCGTCGGTGTAGTAGTACGACTGCCACGCCCGGCCGCCGAGCACCTTCGGATCGCCCATCAGAACGCGTTCCACCTCGCCGTAGCGGCTGTAGAGCGTTTCGCCGACGTACGGCACGGTGGTGCCCGACAGCCCGCCGGTGGTGGTCAGCGGCCTTCCGGCATTGTCATAGCCGTAGCTGACCGTTTCAGCGGGCAGGTCGCCCGCCGCCGGGTAGAGCGTGCTCGCCAGGCTCCCGTCGACGTTGTAGGTGGACGACGAGGTGTAGCTGCCGGCCAGCTTGCCCTCTGCCTCCGGGATGATCACGCTCGTGGTGAGCGGCTTACCCAGTGGGTTGTAGTTGCTGACCCGGCTGACATAGGCGGCTCCGTTGAGGTAGCGCGTCGAGGAGGCGATCTGCCCCTTGCCCATCACAGCGGTGTCGTAGGCCCACTCGGCCCGCTTGGTGCCACCGACCTGGCCGTCGTACTCGGCGGTCTGCCGGCCGAGTGGATCGTAGGTGTAGGCGAGCGTGTTGCCGCGCGCGTCGGTCGTGGTGAGCAACTGCCCGCCGTCGTCGAAGGTCTTGGTGACCAGGCCCTTGTCCGGATCCTCCACCCGGATCTTGTGACCGCGAAGGTCGTAGCCGTAGCGCCAGACGTTGCCCGCCGGGTCCTTCACCGACTCAAGTTGCCCGGCCTTGGCGTAGGTGTAGTACGTGCTGTCGAATCCGGCGTTCGGCGACGATCCGCTCTGTGTACGCCGCTCGATCGGGCGACCCCGTGCGTCACTGATCGTCGTCGTCGCAATACCGCCGGACGGCGGTGTCTGGTGGACCCGGTCGCCGCCGTACCTCGTGGTGGCACGCCATTTCTCGACGCCGAAACCGAAGGTGACGGTCGCGATCTCTCGCCCTGCGCCGTCGAACTCGCTGACGGTGTGGCTGGCCACCTGGTTGTCCGCGGCCACCCAGAGCCGGTCGTCCACCGCGCCACTGTTGTAGTACGGCGCGGTCTTCTTGTACGCCCTGCCGAGCCGGTCGTAGCGGACGTCGGTGAGCAGTCTGCCGCCGCCGGGCACCGGTACCTGCTTCTGCCGTTCGCGATAGTGGCCGTCGTAAAGGGTCTTGACGGTGACCTGGTTGTCGTTCGGCCCGACTGTGCTGGCGGTGACCGTGCTCAGCTCGGTCTTGCTGGTCTTGTAGGAGTACTTGTGGCTGGCGGATTCCCTTACCCGGCTGCGGTTCGGCAGCCACACCGCGGTCTTCCGGCCCAGCGGATCGAACTCCGTCTCGGTCACCCGCTGGTTCGGGTCCACCGTCTTGGTCGGCGCGCCCCAAGCCGGGTCGTGGGTCGTGACGACCGTGTGCCCCTTGGGGTTGGTCACCACGCTCTGGGTGAGCGGACCGGCGCCGGACGGCGTGTACTCCGTCTTGGTCACGCGCCCGACCGCGTCGGTCGAGGTGAGCACGCGGCCGAGCCCGTCGTAGCTGCTGGCGCCCGCGGTGTAGTAGATCGGCCCCTGCTGCGTGCGGTTCTTCAGCTGCTCGACCTTGGTGATGTTCCCGCGGAGGTCGCGGGTGTTCCTCGTGTCACTGATCGCGTCCTCGGGGAACGCGGCGGCCGCGGAGCAGCGGACGCCGACCGTCTCCACCCGGGACGGGAAGTCGATCAGCCACTGACCGGCGTCCCGCTCGTAGGTGGTGCGGGTGCACCGATCGTCGGCGGCAGTGGCCAGATCGCCGAGGTCGTCGACCTTGATCGGCAGGCCGTAGCCGTCGTGCTCGGTGACCTGCTTGGTGACGCGCCAGCCACCGGCGGCGAGCGCGGTGTAGTTCTCCTCGGTGCCGCTCGTCACCACATAGGCCTTGAGCGATCCTCTGGTGGCGGTCGGCCCCTGGTAGTCCGGCCAGCTCACCTTCTTGGCGACCGCCGCGCCGCCGACGCCGTTGTAGGTCGTCGATTCCACCGGCTGACCGGCGAGCCAGTCATGGTCGACGCGGAGGCCGTTCTCCGAGTCGGCGACCGATTCGGACTTCGTGCCGCCGTCGGGTCCGGCGCGGTCGCCGTCCATTCCTCGATAGAACCGGAGCTCGGTCTGGGTGGGCGGTCCAGAGGGGTTGTCGGTCTCGCCGGAGCGGATACGGACCCGCTCGTACCCACGGAACTCGTTCCAGGTCTTGTCGTCCGCGGCGACGAACTCGGAGGTGTCGTAGCGCCAAGCGGCTCCGCCGAGGTACTCGTAGTACGTCGTCTGCTCGGGGTTGGTGCCCTTCAGGTCCATCGTGGACACGTGGCCGACCACGTACTTGTGGAAGTGGTCGGTGCGCTCGGCGTGCTGGTCCTTGCGCCAGCGCGCCGGATAACAGCGTTTGGTGTTGGTCTCCGGCTTGGCCGGCAGCGAGGACGCCGTACAGTCCGGATTGGCGTAGGTCACCGCGACCACCCCGCCTGCCTCGGACACAACCGCGGTGACGCGGTAGCGGTTGAGGGGACCGACGCCGTCCACTCGTTCCACCCGGTTGGGGAACTTCGTGCCCTCGAAGCTGACCGACGGCAGCGTCGTCGTACCACCGACGTGACCGGTGTGCTGAATGCTCTTGAGCCACAGGGCGGCTTTGTAGCCGTCTCCGGGATCAGGGAAGCTCTGCGTCAGCTCCCAGCTGTCCACCGGGGTGTAGCCGGCTCCCCGACGCACGCTCGTGGTGATCTTGGACAGCTTCTTCGTCGTCCAGAACGTCGGGCTGTGCTTGTCCTTACAGGTCGACGACACACACCGGTCGCGCAGCGGCGTGTCCGGCCAGTTGCCGCGCTTGTCGAAGGCGCACTCACCCGCATCCAGGCCAGGTATGCAGCGGTTGTCCACCTCGAAGTCGACCCGCCCACCGGCTTGCGCGTTACCGTCGTTCGCGCGCAGGCCGTACTCGGCGCGGCGCAAGAACCCGCCGCGCACGTAGGACGCCGCGTCGTCCTGCTTGTTCTTGCCGTAGGAGTTGGTCTCCTTCTCGTAGCTGTAGACGATCATGTTGCCGTTGCGGTCGATCACCTTGTCCAGGTTCCACCGCCAGGCCTGAGTGCACGACGAGGACGCGAAGGTGCTGTCGTGGCAGGGTTCCCCGGGGTCGTCGCCGTAGACCGGTACGGTCCAGGTGGACTCCGACGCGGCGCGCGACCCGTAGAAGTACTGGGTGCCGTCGACCGTGGTGATCTTCCAGTACTCGCCGTCGTCGTCGCCGTTGGCAACGCCTTTCAGCCGCTCGACCTTGGAGCCGTCGTCCGACTTCGGACGCCAGGTTCCGGTGCTGGAGTCCCGGATCAGCATCCCGCCGCCGCCGTTGTAGCTCGCGGTCGCGTTGTCCGATTTCCAGCACCGATCCCCGGTGCCCTCCGGCGGTGTGTACTCGCCCTTGTCGTCCTGACACAAGGCGTACGTGCGTTCCACGAAACCTGGCGACAGATCCCAGCCCTCACCGATCCAGGAGGACTGGTTGTTCGTCGCGCTGTTGCGTCCGTCCACTCCGGATGACGCGTAGCTGAGCGACAGCTTGGGATCCAGCCCGCCGGCCGACGGCGGCACCCGGAGTGGATAGGACCAGGTGAAGTCGCCGGTTCGTGCGGCGACCTCCCAGGTTGCCGAAGGCGACAGCGAGGTGGCCGTGTGCGCACCGCCGCCGGCCTGCGCCTCGGTGTCGGCCTGCGGGCCGGTCAGCTCCGCCGCGGTCGCGGCGTCAGCTGGCCGCGACCCCAGGGTCTGCTCGCTGACAGACGTCGACGGAACCTGTGGCAGTGGTACCGACGGCCCGCCGTCGGCGTAGGCCACCGGTGTGGCATTGACTTCGAGAAGCGTCGCTACCAGAACCAGTCCGACGCCGGCCGCGATCGCACGCAGTGGATTCCTCATTCTCGTTTCCCCCTCGCTCAGTTCTCGGCCGGTTCGACGCCACCTGGCGGCACGGTCAGCAAGTAACCGAGCTGATCGGTCACCTGCCGTCCCTCACAGGCGTCGTCGACCGAGAGGAACTTCTCGTTGCCGGCGCTGCACCGGAACACCGCGCGTCGACGAGGTCTTCGGGCACGTTGTCGGTGAACAGTCGGCCCTGTCCGCCCAGCGGTACGGCGCCGTCGCAGGTCAGCGACAAGTACTGGTCGATTCCGGCTCGGCAACCGACCAGGTCGGCCTGTCCGTCCGCTGCGGACAGCGGCAGGTAGCCCTGCAGCTCGTCGACCCGGTAGCCAGGCGGAGTGCCGTCCACCGTGGACCACTGGTCGCGTTCGACACCGTTGTCGTGGTCGCCGGCCGGACTGACGTAGCGCACCATCGGTGCGTAACCGACCGCGTAGCCGAGGATCAGCTCCTTTTCCTGGCCCTCACAGGAGTCCCACCGCGAGTCGAAGTGCACTCCGGCCTTCTTGCACCGATTGATCGGCACGGTACTGACTCCGGCGGGTGGACTGATGTACACGAGACCGATGTCGCCGGCCTTCGGGTACAGGCCGTTCGCGCAGGTCGGGTCGTCGGTGGTGACCACGTTGACGCCGACTCGGCAGCCGTACAGCATCTTGGTGTTGGGCGCGCCGACCGGCGCCGGCATCCCGAGGCTGGACTCGAACCGGTAGCCGGACGGCGGAGCGTCGGTGCTCGCCGTCTGCCAGGTGCCCGCCGCGTTGACGTAGCGGCCGAGCTGGCCGGCCGGGGCAGGTGCCCAGGCGGCGTTGGCCGCGATCTCGGCGTCGGACAGCACGCCCTGCCCCACCTGTACCTCGTCAATGAGTCCGGTGAAGTAGTCCGTCTGCTTGCCGTTCACCTTGCCGCGGCCGATCGACAGCTTGTCCATCGCGTCCCACAGCGTCACGCCGTCCAGATGTCCTTGCAGCACACCGTTGACGTACAACCGCAGCTGGGACGCCGCATGGTCGTACACCCCGGCGAGGTGCACCCACTCGTTCAGCGCTGCCGGCTGGTTGGACACCACCAGCAGCGGATCGGCATTGTCCGCGTCGCGGTCGAACGCCGTGAACGCCCAGTTGTTCGCGGCCGGTCGGTACTGCAGCGCAAACCCGTGGTTGCGCGTTCCGTCCTGGCTGAGCACGGTGGCCGGTGCCTCGCCCGGATTGGTCAGCTTCACCCAGGCAGAGGCGGTGAAGCTGTCCCTGGTACTCACTCCGAACGCACCGGAGGCGTGTGCGCCGGTGGTTGCCAGCCGGAGCGCTTTGCCATCGACTCCGCCGTCCTCGATGGTGGCGCCGCCGGACATCGTCAGGTCGACTCCGCCGCGCGAGTAGTCCCGGGCGGTGCCGTCGTTGAACCGCCAGCTGTCCCGAACGGTCCCGGGCGGCTCGTCGTGCAGGGTGCGCGCCTCCGACGCGGTGATCGCTTTCGCATAGGCCCGCACGTCGTCGAGGCCACCCTTGAAGAACTCGCCGGCCGCCGCCCGGCCAACCAGGAGGTGGCCGCTGGCAACCACTGCCCGGTCCGGCGTCAGGTTGGCCGCAGACACTGTTCCATTGATGTACAACCACACCTGGTGGCTGGTCGGGTTGTAGCTGGCCGCCAGGTGCGTCCACTCGTCCGTACGCACCGGGAGGGTGGAATGGGCTGTGGTGACCACTCCGCCGCTGTCGACTGCGACAGCCCATCGGTCTTTCGCCTTGTCGTAGTACACCTTCATCGCGTTGCCGGTGGCGCCTTCCAGCGCGACCGCGGTTCGGTTGGCCGTCTTGTCCTGCAGATTGGCCCATCCGGACACCGAGAAGGCAGCCGCAGTGTCCAGCAACGGCTCGCTGGACGACGCTTGGTCGTCACCGGACAGCCACAGAGCCGAACCGTCTCGACCGGGTCGCCACTCCGGCGTACCGGCAAGTGTGAGCGCCTTGTCCTTACCGGATGAGTCCAGCTCGTCGTTGTCGAGCTTCCAATGCCCCACAACGGTTTGCGCGAGACCGGGACCGGCGTCCGCGGTCAGGTAGGAGTTGTGCAGCCCGGAGACCCAGCTGTGGTTCAGCGCCCCGACATACAGTCGTGGGTCGTCCACGGCGCCGCGGAAGTGCTCCGCGGGCGAGCCGTTGATCTTGCCGCGACCGATCTGTACGCCGCCGTTGCCACCGGTCGTCGGATGGGTCCACGGAGAGTTCATGTCGGCCTGAGCGACCCGCATTCCGTTGACGTACAACCAGATTCGGTTGCTTGGTTGGTCGTACACGCCGACCAGGTGCACCCACTTGTTGACCTCGGCGGCCCTCGTGTTCAACGCGGCCGAAGTCGCCACGTCGTCCCGGTCGGCTCTCGGCAGCTCGAACAGCCACTCGCCGCACGGCAGGAACGGGTCTTCGACGCAAGGGGTTCCGTTGTTCTCGTCAGTGCGGTGCCCGAGCCGGAACTTGCTGGTGTTGGCGCCGTCCACGCTGACCGCGGTCATCGTGGAGCTGCCGTCCCGGTAGCCGTCCAGATAGACCCAGGCCGAGACCGTGAAGCTCTGGTCGGTGCGCATACTGGTCAGCGCCGAAGTGCCTGCCGAGTCGTCCACCCCGTCCAGCTTGATCGCATTGCCCGACTTGCCGGGCACGAAGGCCGCGCCGCCGCGCAGGGTGCCGCCGAGGCCGCCCGTGCTGTCCGCTGTGGTCGATCCGCCGGGCTCGTTCAGCGGCCAGCTGTGCCGCAACCGGAGATCCCGGCCCGCCATCGTCGCGATCTCGTTCGAGAACAGCTCCCTGGCGTAGACCTCGACATCGTCGACGGCGCCGGTGAAGAACTGTTCGCGCACTCCGGCGTACTTGCGCGCGCCGATGATCAGCGGCCCGGAACCGGCAGACGGTGCGGTGACCGCGGCCGTGCCCTGCTGCGAACCGTTCACGTAGAGATCGAGCTTGCCCGGGTCCTTGCTGTACACCCCGGCCAGATGGGTCCACTGGCCGATCTGAACCTCCGGGCCGACCGCTCTGCTGATCTGTCCGGAGGTGCCGATGAGAGACATCGCCCAGCGGGTGACGTTCTTCGCATCAGGCATCGCGCCCAGGGTGAACGTCGAATTCGGGCTGCCGTCCTGGGAAACCACGATCTGGGCACTGCCGGCCTTGTCGATCTTCGCCCAGGCGGCCACCGCGAAGCTGTCGCTGGTGTTGAGCGTCGTCTGAGCCTCGACATGCTGCTTCTGCCTGCCGTCGAGCTTGATCGCGAGATCGGACGGATCCGGGACGTCCGACTGCCCGGCGGTCCAGGTGGGGGCGCTGTCACCCTTCAGCGTGCCGCCGGGTTCGGCGTTTCCGTCCAGCTTCCAGTGGCCGACCGTCGGCTTTCCGACGGCGAGCAGGCCCTTCACCTCGGCGTCCGAGATCGACCGGTGGTACACGCGGACGTCGTCGATCTTGCCGGACCACGGCGTACCGTAACCGCCGCTCGCGATCATCCGGCCGATCTGGAAGGCGCCGGTGGCGTTCCAGGTCGGCGCCGGACGGGTCACCGAGGTCGCCTTGCCGTTGACGTACAAGGTCATTCGGCCACTGCCCGAGTCGTACACGGCCACCAGATGGCGCCACTCCGAGGTTGTCTTGGGCAGTGCCGCGGACAGCACCGTGTCCCTGACCGAATCCGGTGTATCGCTCCGAGTCATGGTGAAGGCGTAGCGCCCGTCGTCCTGGAGGCGGAGGGTGAAGCCGGCCTCCGAGGCGCCGTCCTGGCTGAGTGCGGCTTGGGTGATCGAAGGTTTGTCCGTGCTCAGCCAGGTGGACACCGAGAAGCTCTGATCGGTGCGCAGCTGCGGGGTGCTCGGCGTCGCGTGGTCGTCGACGCCGTCGAGCCGGAGGTAGCCGCGGTCCACGGGCTTCTCGTCGCCGAAGCTCGCGCCCAGATTCAGGACGGCGTCGCTCCCACCGATCACCTCGTTGTTCGCGGTGGTGCCGGACGTCTCGTCGAACGGCCAGTGCGCGGCCTGGACGTTGTCCTGCCGGAGCAGTGCCCGCGCCTCGCCGTTGGAAAGGGACCGGTCCCAGACCTTCACCTCGTCGACGTCGCCGATGAAGGGACCGACCTTGAACTCTCCCGCGGAGTGCCACCGTACGTTGTGGTTCACGGCCGATTCGGCTCCGTCGACGAACAGAGTCATCACGCCGCCGGCTCCGCTGCTGTTGACGGTGTACCGCGCTGTCACGTGCGTCCATTTGGCCGCGGCGTCAGGCCCGAGCAACTTGTCGACCGCCGCTGTGGGGCTGTCCGACTGCGGCATCGCGAACACCCAGCGGCCGTTCTCGGTTCCGAGCCGGAACCCGTGTGCGGCGTTACCGAACTGGCTGAGCACAGTCTGCGCGACGGCCGGGTCGGTCGGCTTGACCCAGGCCGAAACGGTGAACGAGCTGTCCGTGCGGACCAGGTTCTTGATCGGCGTGCCGGGACCGCGCTTGGCCCAGGCAGTCATCTGACCGTCAGTGCCCAGCCGCAGGCCGAGCCCGACCGCGCCCTCCGGGTAGCTGGTGGTCCCGGACAGCACTCCGGTGGTGTCGTTCAAGGTGTCCGGCAGGTACGCGGAGTTCTTGGTCTCGTCCTCGAACTTGTAGTGCGCCAGCGCGCCGTTGCCCGGCCGGACCTTGAAGGCGTACTGCCGCTCTTCGCTCGGGTTGCCCGCGCGGTCGACGCTGTTGACGAACAGCGTCATGGGCCCGTCCTTCGGCGGCGCCGTCCGCAGCACCGCACTGCCACCCAGCTTGTCGGCGTAGACCTTGCGCTTGGTGGTCTCGCCGGTCCACCAGTACTCGAAGTGATTGATGTCCGGGACGCCGTTCGAGCCGAAGGTGAAGGTGTCCGGCACCCCGATGCCGCCGTGCCAGAGGTTGTCGCCTTCCTGATACAGCAGACCGGCCACCGACGGTGGTTTGGACGGCCGTGTCGCGTCCACGGCGAACGTCGGCGCCGTCGCGCTCGGCCCGGCGGTGTTGGCCGTGTCGACGCCGTGCACCTTCCAGGTGATCGTCTTGCCGTTCTTGTCGCGCAGGTCGAGATTGTGACCGCGCACGAGGCCGGACTTGTTCAGCGGGTGCGTCTGGATCTCGCCGCCGCCGTAGTTGATCGTCCAAACGGACTTCAGCTGGTCACCGTCGGGGTCGGACAGCGTCGCCTTGAGCCAGATGTCCGACTGAGCGCCGATGTAGCTCTTGTCGTTGCACCATTTGCACGGCGCCGGCAGCGGCGGGTCGGTGTGCAGGTTGGTCGGCTTCCGCGGCGGGTGGTTGAACTTGACCGTCAGCTTGGTCTCGCCGGCCTTGTACTTCCGCCAGTCCCACCGATGGGCGGAGTCCTCGTGATCGGCCTTGAGCAGGTAGGTGGACACGCCGTTGGTGTTGACCGACGAGCCGACGTCGAAGCCCAGGTATCGGTAGCCGCCGCAACCGGTGTAAGAGAAGGGGGCGAGCCGGGTGTCCAACAGCGACTGGCCGTCGGGCCGGGTGTTCCAGGTGGTGCCGGAGCCGATCGACTTGGCGGCCCGCCACAGCTCGTGCCGCTGGGTTCCGTTGGAGCAGCTGGGGCTGTAGACCATGGTGGTCCGCAGCTCGGCCGACAGGATCTCTCCGGACAGCGAGCTCGTGTCGAACTGGAAGTAGGCCCGGGTGATGTCGATGCCGTTGCAGAAGTCGAACCCGCAGTAGCCCACCTTGGCCCAGGTGTCCACGTCGTTGCCGCCGTTCCAGTACGACGTGGTCGGCTTACCCGAGAACACCTTCGTCCAGCCGGACTTGCTGTAGGTCTTCCAGTCCGGGTCGATGGTGAGCGGGAACTTCGCGTTCGGATCGGCGAGCAGCGCGGCGTCCGGAACGAGAGTCAGCTTCCGCTGCCCCAGCTCCACCTTCACCCTGGCCTGTTTGCGGGTCTTGGCCGGTAGCTCGTCCGGGGCGTCCCACATGGACGGCGGCGCGGCTTCGAACACCGGCGTACCGCGTTCGTCAACTGCGTGCAGCGCACCGGATTCGGCCTGCTGGACGCTGACGCCCTTGCTGCTGAGGCCGAGGCTGATCCGGCGCAGTGCCGGGTTCTTCGCGGCCTGCGCGTTCTTGACCACCACCCGCTGGGCGTAGCCTCTCGCCTCCGCCCGCATCACCAGGTCGACGCCGGGCAGGACCTCCGGGTAGGTAGCGGTATCGCCGCGAACCGTCGGTGCGGGCAGCTTGCCCGGCCAGGCCAGCTCGACCGATTTGGTCGCGCTCCCCAGTCGCACCAGCGGTCCGGTCCCGCCTGCGGACAAAGCGAGTTCGGCCGGGACGGCGCGCGGACCGAAGGTTCCGTCCGGTCGGCGCGTCAGCGTCGTGTCGACCGGATTCCAGCGGCCGGCCTGCTTGACCCGCACCGGCTCCACGTTCAGCGTGGCCAGCATCGACCCGTCCGGCTGTGCATGCACGATCCGGTCTTCGGTGGTGAGCTCGGCTACCTCGGTTGGGGCGGTTGGGGTCGTTGGCGGCGGCTGTTGGGCTGCTACGGGTAGGGCGACTGTGGTCTGACCTACTACTGCCACAGCAACTGCCAGTGTGGTCAACACACGCATGAATCGACGAACCCGCATCGCATCTTCCCCCAGTCCGGATCTGGACGGCCCCGGCCGTCCACGCGGCCCATGCGGCCGCGCCAGCGAAAGTTTGCGAGCCGGAGCTCACCGACGACCAGACCTTCCCGGCAAGTTGCCGGGAAGTTGCCGCCGGTGCCGGAGCGTCAGGTGCAGGTTTCGCGGTACGGCGATTCCGGCAGGGACTGGCGCCACTCGTCCTGGGTGAGGTTGCGGGCGAGGGTGTCGCAGATGCGCTTTGCGGTGCGCTCCGGGTCGGTCGTCCACACGGTGGCGGTCTGGTCTGCGCCGGCGGAGGCGAGGGTGCTGCCGTCGGCGCTGAATGCGACCGCTCGGACCGGTTCGGTATGGCTGCCGCTCAGACTGGCCAGATGCGCGCGCCGGTCCACGTCCCACAGCCGCACTGTTCGGTCGGTGAGACCGGCGGCCAGCATGCGGCCGTCGGGGCTGAAGGCGAGGGCGTTCACCGACCCCGGGATGCCGTCGAGGACGGCGGATCGAGTGCGGCGCCCGGCGTCCCAGAGGATCACTGTCCGGTCGATCCCTGCGGAGGCCAGGGTGCGGCCGTCCGGGCTGAACGCGACCTCTCTGAGCGCCCCGGTGTGGCCGGTGAGGGTGGCTAGCCGCGAGCGCTTTGCGACGTCCCAGAGCACCACGGTCTGATCTTGTCCCGCGGTCGCCAGCGTGCGGCCGTCCGGACTGAAGTCCACGCTGTGGAGCCCATCGGCGTGGGGGAGCGTGGCGACGGCGGTCCGGCTGGCCACGTCCCACAGGATGACCTTGCCGTCGAAGCCGGCGCTGGCCAGGGTTCGGCCGTCGGGGCTGAACGTGACGTCCTGGACTCGATTGGTGTGTCCGGTGAGCAGGATCGCGGGTGCGTCCTTGGCGGTGTCCCAGAGGGTGACGGCGAAGTTGGCAGCAGTAGGCAGATCGGTGTCGGAGCCGGTGCCGGCCGCCAGAGTGCGGCCGTCCGGGCTGAACGCTACGGCGTTGATCGACGAGGACTTGGCGGTGCGGGTGGCCAGGCGTGACCGGCTGTCGGCGTCCCAGAGCATCATTGCGCCGTCCTTACCGGCGGTGGCTACCGTGCGCCCGTCGGGGCTGAGGTCGACGTCGTTGATCCAGTCGCGGTGTCCGGCGAGCGGGCGCTCGCTGGGGTCCCACAGGATGACCGTCCCGTTCTCTCCGGCCGAGGCGAGCATCGAACTGCGGGGATTGAAGCTCAGGGTGTAGATGTTGTCGGGATGGCCGGTGAGGCGAGTCAGCAGGTTGTGACTGGCGGCGTCCCACAAGATGACCGAGTGGTCGTGTCCTGCGCTGGCCAGGGTGCGTCCGTCCGGGCTGAAGGCGACTGCTCGAGCGTCGCCGGTGTGGCCGGAGAGGGTGGCCAGCTGGGTGCGCTTTGCGACGTCCCACAGCCTGACGGTTCGGTCCGGGCTGGCAGAGGCCAGCGTGCGTCCATCGGGGCTGAAGGCGACGGCGTCCGCTGACTTCGTGTGCCCTGTGAGGCTGGCCAGCTGAGCGCCGGTCCCGGCGTCCCACAGTCGGACTGTTTGGTCTGCGCCGCCGGTGGCGAGAGTGCGTCCGTCCCGGCTGAACGCCACGGCCTGCACGACGCCGGTATGGCCGGTGAGAGTCGCGAGTTGCTTGTAGCTTTCGGCATCCCACAACCGGATCGTCTGGTCGGCGCCGGTCGTGGCCAAGGTGCGTCCGTCCGGACTGAACGCAACGGCTTTCACCGTCGCGGTGTGCCCGGTGAGCGTGGCCCGCGGCGCGCCCGTTGCGGCGTCCCAGAGTACGACGTTCTTGTCGTCGCCACCCGTGGCCAGCAGCCGTCCGTCCGGGCTGAACTCCACTGCTCGCAGCCAGGTCGCATGACCGGTCAGGGTGGCTCGGCGGGTGCGCTGCCGGGTGTCCCACAGGACGACGGTCTTGTCTCGGCTGGCGGTGGCCAGTGTGCTCCCGTCCGGGCTGAATGCGAGCTCGGAGATCGGGTCCTTATGACCGACAAGTTCGGTCTGGTACGTCTGATGCGCAGACAGGCTGAGCAGCGCTCCGCGGGCCTCGGTCGTCGGCGACGTGCGGAAGGCTTCCACACCCAACAGCATCGCGTTGCCGGGCCGGGACTCGACCAGCGTCAGCGCCTGCGCAGCTAGTTGGCGGGAGATGGCGTCTCGGCTTTGCCGGACGGCGTCGCGGCCTTGCGTGACCGCGACTGCCCCAACAGCGGTGACCACGAGGAGCAGGACCGTCAGCCCAAGGGTCAGGTAGCGGAAGTGCCGTTGGCGTCGCGCGCTCGTCTGTCGCTCGGAGGCCTCAGCAGCGTTGCTGGCATCGAGAAAGCCTTGTTCGGCCGAGTTGAGCCGGCTCTGGTGTCCGTCCTCGTCGGCCCAGTCGCGGGCCAGCGCCAGCCGGGTTCCCCGGTACAGCGCCCCGGGGTCCTGATCCAGCGAGTTCCAGGTCTGCGCGGCATCGGTGAGTTGGCGGTGGATCCGTAGGCCGTCCCGGTTCTCGGTCAGCCAGTCGTTGAGTCGCGGCCAGTGCCGGATGAGTGCCTCGTGGGTGAGCTCCACGCCGTCCCGGTCGAGGGTGATGAGCCTGGCCTGGGCCAGCCGGTCCAGAACGGTGGCGGTGTCCGCGTCGGCGTCCAGCTCGCGACGGCTGATGCGTCGCTTGGTGACCGCACCCGTATCGCCCAGCGCGCACAGCCGAAGCAGGATGTGTTTGGCGCTGGCCTGTTGATCGGCCGCGAGCCCGGTGTAGATCGTTTCCGCGGTGCGGGCGAGCGCGGTGCGCAGCCCGCCGGCGGCTTCGTACCCGGCCAGGGTGAGGGTCGTGCCCCGGCGCCGCCGCCAGGTCTCCAGCAGCACATGTGAGACCAGCGGCAGCACCCCAGGGTGGGTGGCCGCTGCAGCGACCAGCTCGGTCACCAACGCGGTTTCCACCCTGCGACCGGCGAGCGCCGCCGGTTCGGTGATGGCCCGGCGCAGCTCTTCCGACGTCATAGGACCGACCAGAACCTGGGCGTCCCGCAGCGCGTCGACCAGCTCCGTGTACCGGCCGCAGTGGCCGTAGAAATCGGCACGTACCCCCAGAACGACCCGGGTGCGGCTGGTCGGGACGGACGCTGCCGTGGTCAGCGCGGTGATCAGCCAGGCCCGCTCGTCGGGATCGTGGCACAAGGTGAAGACTTCCTCGAACTGGTCGACCACCAGCACCAGCTCGGCGTCGTCCGCCCGATCGGCCATCGCCTGCCGGATCCGGAGATGGAGGTTCTTGGGCGAGGCGGTGAACTCGGTGAGCAGCGTCGTACTCGAGACGTTCAGTACGCCGGCCAACCGGACTGCGCATTCCTCCATCGGATGCGGACCCGGGGTGAACACGACCGCCAGGCGGTCCTGACGAGCGAGGTCGGCCATCAGGCCCGCGCGCAGCACCGAGGACTTGCCGCTGCCGGAGGCGCCGAACACGCCGACGAACCGATGGTCCCGAACCCGGGTGACGAGATCGGCGACCAAACCCTCCCGCCCGAAGAACCGATCCGCGTCGCCGACCTGGAACGCGGCCAGCCCGGCATAGGGCGCGCCCTCCTCGTCGGACCCGCCCGGTTCGGCCGCTGCCATCGAGGTCTCGGACTCGACCTCTCGCCAGCGCTGTTCCCACTCCGTGGTGTCGCCGCCGCAGGCCGCGACAAACGCGAGGGTGACTGCCAGGCTGGGCAGCCGCCGTCCACTCGCCGCCTCGGACAACGCCGCCGCCGAGTAGTGCGCACGCCGGCTGAGCTCGCGATAGGTGGGACTGCCCGCCTCCTGGCGCAGCTTGCGCAGGTCTCGCGCGATCCCGACCAGGGGCTCACTCCCTGGCTCCAGCGGCTTCTCGCGTCCCGGCACTCCAACCACCCCTCGTACGCGATCGTCGTTCACAGTCCGTTGTTCAGAGTTCACCACGGGAAACTGAACAACCCGGGCACGGTAGACAAGTACACGCGACTGCGGGGTGCAGCCGCGGGTTCTGGCAACGCCGTACGCCGAGCCGGGTTCGACGATGGGGGAGTGGCCTGGTGCCGGACACCTGGTGGATTCACGCTGGTAATGACAAGGTCGCGTACCTGTCCAGCAGGAAAACCGTCGGCGCCGTGATCCGCCGCGCCCGGACCGACAGCGGCTTCACCCAGGCGGAGCTGGCCCGTCGGTCCGGAGTCAGCATCCGAACGATCCGCAACCTCGAGGGTGATCGGATCGCCGCTCCGAGGCAGTCCTCACTGGAAGCGCTGGCGACCGTGCTCCGGATCGACGGCGCGGGGGCCGCCGAGCCGCTTGCGCAGCTGAACATGGGTCCATCGGGACCGGACGACGTCCTGGACGCCGTCGTCGCCGCGCTGGACGCCGCCCAGCTGATCACGACCGCGGGGGTGTACGGGATCGACAAGATCCGGCTGGCGCGAGTGATCGCCGAGGAGCTGCACACGATCGCGGCCAGTGCCTGCCGGTGCCCGTGGCGCCTGGACAGCCTGTGCCCGACGCCGGACGACTTCTTCGCCGTCAGCAGGTGAGAGCTAGTACGTCGGCTCGCGGTGGGTGGTGATCGCGTCGGCGGTCAGGGTGACGAAGTGCTCGGCGAGCGTCCGGTCGCGCTGGGCCACCCCTAGGTACAGCGCTTCCAGGATGATCATCTGGGCGTGTCGGCAGGCCATTCCGCCGGTTCGGGGCGGGAGGTCCCGGGCGGCGGTGAGCAGGACGATCTCGGCGGTGTGGGCCAGGGGAGACCGCGGGTAGTTGGTGACGGCAACGGTCTTCGCGCCCTGGGACGCCGCCAGCCGGAGCGGCTCCAGGACCTCGACGGTCTCGCCGCTGTGCGAGATCCCGATCGCGACGTCACCCGGCCCGAGCAGGACGGCGCTGGTGAGCGCGTTGTGGACGTCGCTCCAGGTCGACGCGGCGCGGCCGATCCGGTGCAGCCGGAGCCCGAGATCCTCGGCGACCGAGGCCGAGCCCGACACCGCGTACAGGTCGATCCGGCGCGCGTCCGACACCGCCTGGACGACCTGGTCCAGGGCCTCGAGATCGAGACCCGCCGCGGTCTCGGTGATCGCCTGGGTGTCGGTGTTCACCAGGACCCGCAGGACCTCCTCGATACCGGCGTCGGGGCCGATCTCGACGTCGGCGCCGTGTTCGGCGTCCCGGACGTTCTCCGCGGCCAGGGCGAGCCGGAGTTCGGCGTACCCGCCGAGACCGAGGGCAATGCAGAACCGGGTCACGCTGGGCAGGGAGGTGCCGCAGCGCGCGGCGAGCTCGCCGATGGTCGAGGCGGAGACCGCGGCCGGATCCCGGAGCACCTCGTCGGCGATCCGCGCCTGAGTGGTGCTCAGCGCCGGCAGCAGAGCATGGATCCGGGCCTGCAGGGTTTCGGGCATGGAACCGATTCTCAGACGGTCACTGAAACGTGTCAATGACTCCCCGGAAAGGCGCGGAAGTATAGCGCCCGCGGAATGGGCCGGACGGGTCGCCGACCGGCGTCCGGCGCTCGGGAGCGAGCCCGGATGGCCGCTCCCGGCCACGCGCACCAGCCGGGGTCAGCCGCACCGGACCGGTGGCCGGTGAATGATTCACACGTCGGGTCGCCTTCTCCCTGTGGCCGGTCGGTGGCTGGCCGGATCCGGACGCTTTGGCGGTGGTGAGAAGGATCGACGGACGCCGTCCGTCCATGCATGGTCTGGTCATGAGACTCCGCGTGCCAGCCGCAACGTTGGCAGTACACCCCAGGAAGGATCGACGGATGCGAGCTAGATCGTGGCAGACCATGACCCGCGTGGGGGTGCTCCTGGTCACCCTCGCCACCCTCCTCACCGCCAACCCGGCGGTCGCGGCGCCGCTGGCGCTCCCGTACCCGGACCGGGACGCGTACCGGATCAAGTCGATCCATACCGACTTCTGGCCGAACCGGGACGAGATCGCCGGCAACAACACCGGCGGGGTCGCGATCAACGTCATCTGGGACGAGTGGGAACCCGCGGTGAAGTCCGCGCCCTGTACGACCGGCGAGCAGGAGTACGACGGTCGCTGTTACCAGATCCACCAGCAGACCGACGACGAGATTCGCGAGTACGCCAACCGCGGCCTGATCATCACCGCGGTCGTCTACGGCACCCCGGCCTGGGCCCGTCAGGGCAAGGTCTGCTCGCCGGCCAACGGTGATTCGAGATTCGCGAGGTTCTGTACGCCGAACGATCCGGCGGACTTCGGCCGGTTCGCCGGGATGCTCGCCCAGCGGTACGACGGGCTGCGCGGCCACGGCCGGATCGCGGACTTCGTGATCAACAACGAGGTGAACACCAACGTCTGGTTCGACATCGGCTGCGGCCAGGGCGTCCCATGTGACAAGGCCAAATGGCTCGACGAGATCTCCGCGAACTACAACGCCGCGTACGACCGGATCAAGGCCGAGCAGTCGACCGCGAAGGTGCTGGTCTCCCTCGACCACCAGTTCGGGATCGAGCTGGAGGATCCGGCCGCGGGTGGCAACAACGCCAAGCTGGCCGGAACGACTGTGATCAGCGCAGTCGCGGCCCGGGCCGGTGGACGCGACTGGCGGATCGCGTTCCATCCGTACTCGAACCCCTTGGTCAGCGACGTTTTCGGGCCGGACGACTACCCGTGGGTGACGCACGGCAACCTGGGGGTGTTGATCGGCTGGCTCGCCAAGACGTTCCCGGGCCACCCTGCCGCGCAGGAGGTCCAGCTGACCGAGAGCGGCGTCAACTCGATCAACCCGTCCTCACCGGCCAAGCAGGCCGCCGGCGTCTGCAACGTCTTCCGCAACGTCCTCGGCACCCCGGGCATCGTGAACTTCAACTACCACCGGATGAAGGACCACGCCGACGAGGTCAAAGACGGTCTGGCCGTCGGCCTGCGAAACCCCAACGGCACCGCCAAACCCGCTTGGACCACCTGGGCCCTTGCCAACCGCAACGATCTCACGCCGGCCCAACTCAGCTGCGGCTTCGAGAAACTCCCCTACACCACCCTCACCCGCGGCAACCACCAGACCCGCGGCCACTGGGCCTCCTCCCGAATCCTCCCCAGCGGTTTCAGCACCGAAGCAACCTGGCGCCTGTTCCGCAAGCAAGAGCCGGGCACCGTCCCGCTCTACGAATGCAAAGTCGGCACCCACAACCTCCTCACCCGCTCCGTCGACTGTGAAGGCCTCCCGCCCCTCGGCCCGGTCGGCTACGCCCGCACCACCGGCACCGACCCCATCTACCGCTGCTACATCCCCTGGAAGGGCGACCACTTCATCAGCCGAGACGCCAACTGCGAAGGCCAGCAACGAGAATCACTCCTGGGCTACGGCGCCTGACCCGACCACATCGGCCGACCGCCAACTGAGCGGTCGGCCGATGGCCGAGCTGGCCCTCGGAGGCGCTCGTTCGCAGTAGGCTCCCCGGCGAGACCTTCTGTGACTCCGAACCGCCCCGAGGAGATTCATCATGATTCGTCGCCTGCTCGCTGTCGCCGCGGCCGCCGTCGCCGTCACCAGCTGCCTGAGTGCCGCGCCCGCCGCCGCGGCGTACACGTTCGGGAATTTGAGCTTCAATCTCTGCGGGAACAAGTGCAACGACGGCCGGCTCGTCGTCGCCGACGAGGTGGTCGACTCGATCATCAACCGCAACCCGCGGACCGCGACGCTGCAGGAGGTCTGCGCCGGGCAAGCCAACCGGATCCGCAATCAGCTGGCATCACGCGACTACCAGGTGATCCACGTCCCGACCGCGCACAAGTGCGACGACGGTTCGGACTACGGCATCGCGCTCGTCACCCGCGGTACCCGCGACTGGTACAAGGTCTGGTCGTTGCCGAACCCGAACGGTCACGAGCCGCGCAAGATGGTCTGTGCGATGCTGTCCCCGCAGCGGTTCATCGCGTGTTCCACCCACATCGACTTCCACGCCGACGGGACCCGCGGGGTCCAGGTCAACAAGGTGGCGAGCATCCTGGCCGACTACGCGACCGCCGGCCACCCGGCCTTCGTCGGCGGCGACTTCAACCTCACCCCGACCGACGACGCCCTCGACGTCATGTACCGCCCGGCCTACGGCGGCGGCGCGACCGGAACCCACACCGAAGCCAACGGCTGCTGCAGCCGCTCCGGCCCCGCCACCGGTGACGGCGGCGCCAAGATCGACTACGTCTTCATGAAGGCCCCCGCCTTCACCCCCAACGCTTCCTCCGTCGTCTCCACCCCCAACTCCGACCACAAGAAGCTCTGGACCAACATGACCCTCAACTGACCGGCAAACGTCGGACGGGGGGGGGGGGGGGGGGGGGGGGGGGGGGTGGGGGGGGTGGGGGGGGGGGGCGGGGGGGGGGGGGGGGGTGTGGTCGAGGACGCGACCCTGGACCTTGAACCCGGGTTCACGGCCGTGACC